>NZ_JAHKSI010000001.1:0-1200000 GCF_019720915.1 Alkalihalobacillus sp. TS-13 | reverse complement strand
AACCTAGAGCAGGTCCGAATGCCATTGCCAATGTGCCAGCCAGCCCGAAGAATCCCATTCCCTCTCCCCGTCGCTTAGGCGGAATCAAATCCGTGGCTATGGTACCGACTGCAGTAGTAGACATTCCCCAACCAAGTCCTTGTACCACTCTCAGTAAGAATAAAAGCAAGATACTCGAGGTGAATGAATACGCAGCGACTGAAACGACAAAAACTGCCAAACCAATTAAATAGACGAACCTACGACCAAGAGTCTCTAAAACATGACCCGCCCATGGCCGGATGATGAGTGCAGAAAATGTAAAGATTCCAACGATCATTCCGATCATCTCATCTTTTCCGCCAAGTTCGTTGACGAATAAGGGTAATGTCGGCAAGGTCATCTGGAATCCTGCAAAAATGAAAAAGTTTGATAAACAAACGAAAACGAAATCGCGTGTCCATATTTTATCTTTTTGTAGATGAGACTGGTTCTTCATATCTTGTGATGCCTTCTTTCTAAATAGGTACTTGTACCATCTTACACCATTATCCACTTAAATGGTTCTTTTCTGCTCAGAGCTGATACGAAAATCTTTTCTAATCGTGGTCGTGCCTGGCTCTCTTCTACCGCAGGAGGCTCGAATATTTCCAGTGCTTACAGTTTTTCATCTTTCAAATTTTTAAGAAAGCAGCAAAAAAATGACCTTGAGGGAAGGTCTTTACAACCTTTCAAGGTCACTCTACACAAGATTTTATTTTTGAAAATTGGCTGCGTACCAGCTCTTGGCCTCATCGATTTCTTCTCTCATCAACTGGTGTCCGCCTTTTGTCCAAAACTCGGTGACATCAGCATTGACATTTCGTAATGCCTTCGCCAATTCCTTTGTTTCGTCCATCGGTATGAGAGGATCGTTCTCTCCTGCACCTATGAAAACCGGCGATCCTTCTAAGTCTGGTAACTGGACATCCCTAAGTGGCACCATCGCATGGAAAAGGATGGCACCGGCTAAGGCATCTTCATAATGATACATCAGACTTGCAGCAATGTTCGCACCATTCGAATAACCAATGGCAACAACGTTATCTCTATCGAATCCATATTTAGAAGCCATCTCATCTATAAATACTTTCAATCCATTTGTGCGGTACTTCAAATCTTCCTCATCAAAAACACCTTCACGTAGTCTTCTGAAGAATCGGGGCATACCATTTTCTGAGACATTTCCCCTCACTCCTAAAACTGAAGCGCTAGGGGCGATCATTTCAGCAAGAGGCAACAAATCTCTTTCGTTTCCTCCTGTGCCGTGCAACAATAAAAGTGTCGGGGCGTGTTTATCTTTTCCTTCTATATATACATGTTCCATGATAAACCTCCTTGGATGATTTTATCTTAACTCGACAGAAGACTCCCTCTTCAAGCGCGTGAAAGGCGTAGCTAGGGGAGAAGAATGTCGTTAGTCGGAGCTTAAAACTTCACTCAGAACACATGTTCCGGAGGTGGGGGAATGAAGACTCATAAAGCGTACCGATTTAGAATCTACCCTAAACCTTTTCAAGAGGTGCTGATTGCCAAAACCATCGGCTGCTCTCGCTTTGTGTTTAACCATTTTCCTCGCTCAATGGAACGATACGTACACCCAAACAGGAAAAGGCTTAAGCTACACGAAGTGCTCAAAGCAGCTCACTTAAAAAGCAGCTCACCTGGCTAAAAGAAGTTGACAGCATTGCCATTCAAACATCTCTTAAGCACCTTTCGGACTCTTATCAGCGTTTTTTCAATAAACAGAATCAACCACCTAAGTTTAAGTCGAAGAAAAACAAGGTTCAATCTTATACCACGAAGTTTACGAACAACAACATTGAAGTATTTGATCGCCACCTTAAGCTTGGCTTGGTGAAGTATGCCAACAGCCGTAAGGTAGAGGGGCGTATTATGAGCGCTACGATTCGTCGGAATCCGAGTGGAAAGTACTTTGTGTCCCTATTGGTGGAGACGGATGTAAAACCTCTCCCTTCAACAAACTCTACGGTTGGAGTCGATGCAAGCTAAAAGGTTTAGCCATTCTCTCGGATGGAACGGTCTATCCTAATCTTAAGCCTTTTCACAAGCTAGAAATGAAGTTAGCGAAAAATCAAAAGGTACTCTCCCGTAGAATACCCCGCTCCTCCAACTGGCATAAACAACGAAGAAAAGTCGCTAGCATCCACGAGAAAATCACTAACACACGACTGAACTCATCAAAAACCACGATGTGATTGGAATCGAGGATTTGCAGGTTTCCAATATGCTTCAAAACAACACATATGCTAAATCTATCAGTGATGCTTCTTGGGCTCAGCTGCGTACAATGCTTGAGTACAAAGCGAAATGGTATGGCAAGCAAGTGGTCGTCATATCCAAACATTTCCCTTCTTCACAGCTGTGTTCAAAATGCGGCTTTCAGAACTCTATGGTGAAGAACTTAGCGTTGCGTGTTTGGGTGTGCCCGGAGTGTCAGACCCTCCACGATCGAGATAAGAATGCAAGTATCAATATCAAAAAAGAAGCCTTACAAACTGTCGGGACGACAGGGATCTTAGGAATCCCCCACTTTAAACAACCAGTAAGGGTGTTAAGGTGGCGGGTAGTTCAATGTTTCGTTTCCAATGGCTTCAAACGGGCTTCAATCTCTGCTCGATCTTGTTCAAAATAAGGGGGCAGGGCCAAGTTTTCCCCAAGATGGTCAAAATCCTCATCCCCTTCAAATCCGGGGCCATCAGTTGCTAATTCGAACAGAATACCGTTCGGTTCTCTGAAGTATAAGGACTTGAAGTAGTATCGTTCTACAAAACCTGAATTTGGAATCCGTAATTCTTTCAGGTAGGTAATCCATTTTTTCAATTCTTCTTCATTTTCGACGCGGAAAGCAACATGGTGGACACTTCCCCGTCCTTGACGTTCCGGTTGTAGGTCATCTCGATGGACTAGATGGACTTCTCCTCCTGTTCCACCTTCTCCTGTTTCATACACATGGACATCATTTTTATTTCCAGATGCATAGGTTCCTTTTTTTGAGAATCCAAGAACATTAATCAACAGCGTTTCAGATAATTCCAGTTTCGGTACTGTCAAAAAAATCGGACCAAGGCCTTGAATGCCATACTCTATTGGGACGGGGCTCTTATCCCATGGCTTCCCAGGGGCCACGCCATCATTATTTTCGTCTGATACTAACAAGAGACGTTGCCCTTCAAAGTCTTGAAATGCCACTGTTGCACGACCATACTCTTTTGAAACTTCATCATGGTCGATTCCAAACTCATCAAAACGCTTTTGCCAGAAGTCTAATGCTTCATCGCTGGGCACACGAAGCGAAGTCGTCGAAATACTATTTGTTCCAGGATATGTGTTTCCAGCCATCGGGATTTCAAAAAAGGTGAGGTCAGTGCCCGGATTTCCCCTTTCATCTGCATAAAACAAATGATAAACAGATGGGTCATCCTGGTTAATTGTTTTTTTTACTAGTCTCATACCTAGGATTTTCGTATAAAATTCATAGTTCCTTTTGGCATCGCCTGTGATTGCTGATACATGATGAATTCCTTTTAAAGGTTTTCGGTTCATATAAAGCACTCCAATCTTTATATACTTATTAATAGTAAGTTACTTAATGATATTGTAACACCTTGTACAGTTATAGTTAAACTTTTATGCTTATAAGTAGCCATTTTTCCTTTTACCCCTCAATAATTTTCTTTGTCCATTGAACGATGTCATCGGTACAATCGACGACAAATTCTTGTCCCCGGGCAACAGACTGGAAGTACTGATCTTTCCAACTTGTCGGTTTATGGTAGCTTATGTCCACCCCTTTAAAACAATTAGGCAGTGCCCAACAGGATTTGTTCATACCTTCTTTCGTCAAGACCTGTCTTTTATCGTATTTAAACGTCCCATATCCAGAAAGTCTTTTATTCCAGGTAAGATTCTGACCAGCTACATAAATCGTGTTCCCTTTGCTTTTCCTTTTGAGGTGTGTGCAATGGGGATGTGTATTCAGCCAATCAGGTACTCGAGTGGTGGAGTCTACTCGAACGATGTCTTCGATTTGCAAGTATCCATAAATAATATGTCTGCCATTGCGGTCGTTTGGATCAAAGACAATCCTGTTTTCCTTTTGTATTGTTTTACGAAACCACCCAAAAAACAAAAATACATCTCCAGGCTCTACTCCCTGGTTTTCCAAATGCTTTTGCGCTGCCCCGCTTTGACCAAAGGTACCTCTCCAATCTTCCGTTCGTGACATGACATTTGCATCTATGTCTGGATCCAAATGACAACAGCTTTGTGGACTTAGTTCACTCCACTTCTTTCCTGTCTTGATCGTCTCTTTCATTGTGTGCATTTGTTTATAAAAGGATGAATCATTAATGATAAGATCTCCGTAAGTAATTGAGCTGTCTTGATCAGGTATTGGTAAGGAAAATAACGTACTATCCGGCAATATCGGACTTGGATATCCACCGGCTGACGAATCAAACCCTTTCCTGCTGAGAATGATCTTCAACTTCACCTCTCACCCTTCCTACAACATTCGTTACTTTTCACATTAAACAGTACCAGCGACTTTTCCTTCTTACAAATGAAAAATAGTTCCAATAATAACCACCACTGAAGAGCTTGTTCCTGCATTAAGAAATGAGGGATTGAATATCTTGATTTTATGAAGATGGTTTGCTTTTAGCAACTGTTGGAAGGGTGATGGATTTATGATGAATTATCTGCCTCCCTATTACACACCATCAAAGATGATTTCATGGATTCGGGATGGTATTCCTAAGCCGCAAAGACCTAGAACGGTCATCATCGCTGGTGCTGGGATGTCGGGTCTTGTTGCAGGCTCATTACTAAAACAAGCTGGTCATACGGTAAAAATAATTGAAGCTCGAAACCGGATTGGCGGTCGAGTCTATACGATTAGAAAACCATTTACTGATGGCAACTATTTTGAGGCAGGAGCAATGCGTATCCCAAATACGCATTTTTTAGTTTTTGAATATATTAAGAAGTTTGGATTAGAAATCAATCCATTCATCAATTCCACACCGAACGACCTCATCTACGCTAATGGCGTGAAGACACGGTCCTTTTTTTATAAAAAGCATCCAGACGTACTAAGATATCCTGTAGCACCTGGGGAACAAGGGAAAACAGATATGCAACTGAATCATTCCATTATGAATCCACTTATTAAATTCCTCGAAAAAGATCCCATAAACAATTGGCAATTTATAGTCCCGTTATTGGAACAGTATTCATTTTCAACTTTTTTCCGCCACAACCCAGCTGGTCCTAAATTATCTGATGGAGCAATTGAAATGATCAAAGTCCTCTCGATTGTTGAGGGCTTACCAGAATTGTCCTTTCTTGAAATCCTTCGAGAATACGTTATCTTATACAGCAAAGATATTTCTTTTTATGAAATCAAAGGGGGACTTGATCGGCTTCCTAAATCTTTTATTCCTCAACTCGATGAAAACATTTATTTCAACCAGAAACTTAGAAGAATAGATCAAACTACCAACCAGATCATGTTTTCTTGCTTGGATACGAAAACTGGGCAAGCAACTGAAGTCCAAGGAGATTCGGCGATTGTTACCTTGCCTTTTACTGTACTGCAATTCGTCGATGTCCAGCCGCGAAACTCCTTCTCCCACAACAAATGGAAAGCACTACGCGAGTTGCACTATGTTCCATCAACGAAAATCGGTTTACAGTTCAAAGATCGTTTTTGGGAGAGACAAGGACTTTACGGTGGAAAAACAATAACGGATCTACCAATACGATTAGCCCATTATCCTAGTCATAATTTCAACAGTAAGAGTGGGGTTATCCTAGGAAGTTATACTTGGGAAGATGACGCACTAATTTGGACTGGTAAGAGTGAACAAGAACGGATTCATGCTGCTCTGACAGACCTGGCAGAAATTCATGGGAGAAACATTACCAAGGAATTTGAAACAGGTGCAACTCACAGCTGGGTACTGGATCCATATGCATCCGGAGCATTCACTTTATTCAAGCCTGAACAAGAGACAGAACTAATGCCATATTTATCTTCACCCGAAGGTAAAGTCCATTTTGCAGGAGAGCATACTTCCCTTCCCCATGGTTGGATACAAGGTGCAATTGAATCAGGTATAAGGGCAGCTATTGAAGTGAATAAGGGATGATAGTGGGTTAAAAGATTAGTCTCAGTCAAAGGACTTTGAGAATGTGCAAGCCTCCGTAACGAGGTGCGCAGAGAAATTGATTTCTAGCTCAACGACCAATCACTTCACACTTTCTGTGGCCCATGAACATTGATTTACATTATAGTTGATACTTGCCCAGAACCAGGTCTTTGTTTGGTTCGAGTCTCCTTGTCAGTCTCCCCAATGAACTGCTTGATTAAACGGAAAAAACAAGTAAAGAAGAGGCTGTCAACCTTGTGAATCCACCTCTTCTTTAAAAATGTTTATTCTTCTACATATTCAATATCATATTTCGAAATAAGCCATTCTCTATCTGTATATTTAAAATGGATATTGACAATATGGGTACCGTTTAGTTCGTTATGCTTTTCTTGGGACAAGGTATAAAACCGTTCGTCTTCTTTTGTGATGTCATACTCTTTTCCAAAATCAATGGTTGGAATTCCATGTAACCGATACATATGCAGTTCACCATCGCGTTCTTCATAAAATGAATCCACCCATTTTTCTGCTACTTCATTTGATGCATACGGTTCTAATTCTTTGACTAATGCACTTTTTGAGTGATATTTGATCACATTGTTACCTGGTTCGTCTATTTCTTGGATCAACATGTCGATGAATTTCTTAGTAAGGTTTTCTGCGTCGTCTTCATTAAATTCAATTGGATCATTTTCCTCTTCTTCCAATGGTTTTGTCAAATCAGTCTTTTCTGATTGATCAGCCTTTTCGGATTGTAAGGAATGATAACCAAAAGATCCTATAATCAATAGCAAAATCGATAATGTGGCGAAACTAAGGGTTTTCTTAAAAATAAACGTTTTATTACTAATTGGTTTTACTCTTTGGTATACATTTTCCATTTTTTCTTTTGGGAAATGAATTTGATTTAATGAGCTGTCTTCTCTAAAACGAGATAAATGTTTCATCATTTTTGATCATTCCTTTTATTCAATTCATCTTCTAATAATTGTCTTGCTCTTCTAAGCCTTGTACGTATTGATGTGTCCTTCATATTTAACAGCAAACCGATTTCATTAGTAGACAGCTCTTGAAAATAATGTAGTATGATGATTTCCCGATATTTCACTGGTAAATCCAAAATAGCTTCTGTCAAAGCATCATGATCTATTTTTTTATTCAATTCAGATTCAGGCGTCGTTTTTGTCTTAGGAGTTTTGAAGATGGGGAGCTCGAATTGGATATATTTTCGCCAGCCACTCTTCAAATGATCTTTACATTTATTGATTGTGATCCTGTTCAACCATGTTTTCACAGAAGAATTTCCTTTAAATGTATCCAATTTCATATAACATTTGACAAAGACTTCTTGCGTAATATCTTCTGCTAAAGTTTGCTCCTTCACATACGAATAAGCTAATCGTGTTAGATCATTACCGTACAAATTCATGATTTCTACAAGGACATCATCTTTATCCACTTGTTGTAACTTATACTGTTCCATTATACTTTCCAAATCAGATCATCCTTTTTATTCGGTTCATACATTAGACGACGAAATCTTGATAACAATTCAAATATTTGTTTACTTTTTAGGGGTTTTCGAAGAGAAAGTTGTTTAACTGTAAAGCGAAAGTATACTCGCTTTCCGCAGGTAATCTGCAAGCCTCCTCATTTGCAGGGGGATCTCGACACAAAAGTGAAATCATTTTCGTGTCTGCGATGAGAAGACTTAGAAGCTTTCCTTCTGCTGGCTTCGACGATCTCCAAAGGACGTGGTGGTATTAATCGAAGTTCAAAATTATACTCGAAGATTCATATGTTGGCATTTGCGGAGTTTCTATTTTGCTTTCCTGCAAGAGTTTCTTATATTTCCATTGCTAACACATATTGTTAATCTCCTTAGCGCTGAACTTTTAGAAAACAATCATTTTATGTACAATTTAATACTACAAAAAAGACTGACTTTGAAGTGTCTCCTCCCAATTCATGTTGGAAGTTTACGACATTTCTGAGCCAGTCTCAATATCGTCATTGTTTTTAAAGTCCATGATTCCATAAGATTTTCCCGGACTTATTTTCATAGTCCAAATCGACATGAAAATTGTGTTTTTCATAAAAGTACAAGAGACGGTCGACATGATCCCAATCCCTTTCGGCAATATCACCAGTAATATAAGGGATATTATTATCCTTGGCCATCTCTTTTAAATAGTTCAAGCATATGGAACCATATCCTTTGTTGGCAGGTCCTTTAATATCTCCAATATGAATTCGATCATGCTCGGGATAATAGGCTTGAACCGAAAAGTCCCACACTCCTTTAAATGCACTCTCGCAATCATTCAACATGATATTGCATCGTTTCTTTTCTTCTGATTTATAGACGATGACCAAGTTCTCTTCTTTCGTTTGATCTATTCCTACTACATCCCACTTCTTCGCAATACGTTTCATATCTTCTTGCATTCGG
This sequence comes from Alkalihalobacillus sp. TS-13, assembly GCF_019720915.1. GTDB lineage: Bacteria > Bacillota > Bacilli > Bacillales > Fictibacillaceae > Pseudalkalibacillus. The sequence goes on along the minus strand of NZ_JAHKSI010000001.1, from coordinate 1,191,351 downwards.
AATACTTGAAATTCCAGTTCTTCAGGCTCCATCATACGTTCCTTAGAAAATGGTTGTCGTAGCGTTAATGACATTGTTATCTCCTTCCTTAGTTTGAATATCTTTCAAGATGTTATTATGGGCTTATTTACCTAGATTGGTGCACACAATTTTCCATTTTACAAGAGGTTGATCATTTTTTCAAATGGCTCTGCTAAATGGATTTGTTAGTCTACATTGGTGATTTTAGTGAAATTAATGATCATTCCTTTTTAGAAAGCTTTGTTAATCTACGTTGTTGATTTTACACTTAAAGAAGTATGATCATACTTTCTTCAGTATAAGCGCAACTTAGGCTCAGCCTGCACCAAAGGCTTAGCTTTGCCAGGTTTACTTTAAACGAAATTCACGACACTCCTGCGGGAAAAGCGAGCCAGGTGAGACCCCGCAGAGAGAAAATCGCGAGGAGACCCGCGGAATTGGGTTAATGCAGGGAAGTGCTGTCTAGCTCAGCGACCAGTCACTTGGGGCACTTCAAACTTCCTGCGGCGGTCGACACATTGATTGACATCCTTATGAGTGGGCCTCGCAGAACCAAGTCTTTGTTTGGTTCGAGCCTCCTCGTCAGTTTTCCAGTGACCTATGTGCCTAACCGGGTCGCTTCCGCTTTTCGTTTGCTTGCGGAAAGGGAGTGAATTTCGAAGAAATCAACATCATTCTTAAACAAAGCCAACCGAATAAAAAAGGCTTGCCACACTTTTGCGGGCAAGTCCCTGTGATAGTATATAGGCTATTGATCATCAAGTGCTCTTAGTGCAAGGGTTTCGATCACAGCATCGTCCATTGGCGGATTGTGTAAACCAGCACGAACATCCCGATAGTATCTTTCAAAGTTTGAGGACTTCGATAAACCCCTCCCACCAACGATCCTCATTGCTAGATCCACAACTTTGTTGGCAGCATTCGTTGCAATTGTTTTTACAGCTGCTAATTCTGGTCCGAGTTTTATTCGTTCCTCTGGATATCGATCCCACTTCTCTGCAATAGCATACATGAAGTGTCTGGCATTCAACAGCTCTAGCTCCATTTGTCCGATTTTTTCTCTTACATGATGGACTTCAGAAATTGTAGTCTGCAAACTGTTAGGTTGATAATTTTCCGCAAATTCAATAGCTTCGTTCCGAGCTGCAATGGCAATGCCTAGGTAACATGCAGGTATGTGCAATAACCAGCCTTTAGGTACAGGATTTTTTTGTTTGTCTGATTTTCGTTCCATAAGTCTGGACCGGTCGACTTGGACATCTGTAAGTACGAGATCATCGCTCCCAGTCCCCCGCATCCCTAGTGTATTCCAGGTATGTTCGACAGACACTCCAGGTTGTTCTTTATCAATGAGGAACCATGCAATTTCATCGGATTCTTCGATATATGCTGAAACGAGATAATAATCTAAAACATCCGCCATCGTTGTGAATGATTTACGACCATTAATCGTATAACCGATTCCACCCTTTACCGCCTTTGTTTCAGGAATGCCACCTCTAGTTGGGCTGCCTGTAGCAGGCTCGGTTGCTGCACGGTTGATCGTTTTCTTATGATTTGCGACTTCCGAACATAACCATTCAAATGCAGCAGCCTCCCACAGACTTTCATCTCGGATTTCCATGATGATACCAAGGTGCCATCCGATAGACAGCGCTACAGAGCCATCTCCCTCAGCAAGTTTTTCTTGTAATAGGACGAATTCATAAAGGGAAAGACCTTTTCCTCCTGATTCTTCCGGGAGTGACAGAGCTAAATAATTCGATTCCTTCAAATCCTCTAAATTCTCAGACGAAAAGGTTCCTTTCTTATCCGTTTCTGAAGCTCTCTCATGGATTTTAACTGCAAGTTGTTCGGATAACTTGAATAATTTTCTCTGTCGTTTTGTTTTGATAAAAGGTTCATACACATCCCACATCAGCATTCACTCCAACGTTAATAATAATCAAATCTTACTAAACATGTCGGATTTATTTCAACTACTAAGTACTGAATGATAGAACCTTTCAGATGACATTTAGTTTGACACTTTTCTCTCATCCGATAATTCGGTGAGGTAATTACGTTTCAATAAATATCTTAAATGTTGGACAGGCATAGACCCATAGCCTTGTTGGTTCCCCAGATTGAAAGAAACGACACTTCTATGGTGAGAGGTGATCTTGAGCGTCTTTGCAGAATTGAAGTTACCAGATGCATTATCCATGATTTGATAAACAGTTCCATCTTTAATGTTCATTGAAAGTCTCCTTTTGTTCTTTTCCTTTATTATTTGCAATAAGTAAAATTTTTATTGTTCTAATCAACATTAAAGTGTAATGAAAGCAAATAAAAAAACCATTTGGAACGTTAACTAATCCAAATGGTTCATACTTTCAAATTAAGGTCATTCAGTTCTTTTTCCTTATTACTTTCTCCTACGTGTATTGGCTTTAAAAAAATCCATTACCACACTCGTTACATATTGATACTTTGACTACGAAACTACATCATTCTTGTAAAATATTTGTGAAAAATAGCATATTTCTTGGGAGGTTGTTTATGATTCCTAGTATGAAGGTTACTCCAATATAATAATACTCTTTCACCTAAACTTCTCATGCTTCGACAAGAAAAATAGATACTCTTCTATAATATTACGAAGCAAAATACAAAAAGGGCTGTCGAAAAAGTGTGTCAAACACTTTTTCGACAGCCCCTTTAAAATATGATATTGATGAATTATCCTACTAATTCGTCTTTCTTTTTATCTTGATCTCCCCAGCATTCAGTATTATGAATACCAAGTTTCTTAGGGTTGAAAGTAGGATCTTTACCTTCCTTACGTTGCATTTCGTAATCCTTAAGGACCTTGAAGGCAACTTTACCAAGCAAAGCGATTCCTACCAAGTTGATCAATGTCATCAAGGCCATAAACAGATCTGCAAGGCTCCATACGAATGCTAATGGCAATACAGCCCCGACCATTACCATAGCCATTGTTGCTAAACGGTATACGAAAATGGCAGGTCTGCTTTCCTTGATGAATTCGATATTCGTTTCACCATAGTAGTAGCTTCCGATAATCGAACTGAACGCGAAAAGGAAGATTGCTATAGCAATGAATATACTTGCTGCTCCACCGATGTGATCACCGAGTGAATCTTGCAGCAACTGGATTCCTGCAGTGTCTCCAGAAGAATAAATACCAGACATCAAGATGATGAATGCTGTAGCGGAACAAACAATGATTGTATCCAAGAAAACACCAAGTGTTTGGATGAATCCTTGCTTCGCAGGATGGGAAACGCTTGCTGTAGCAGCGGCATTCGGTGCACTACCCATACCCGCTTCGTTAGAGAATAGTCCACGTTTTACACCATTCATGATTGCTGCACCAATTCCCCCACCGACAGCTTGTTCAAGTCCGAAAGCACTTTTTACGATAAGTGCGAACATTGCCGGAATCTGTCCGATGTTAAGTGCTAAAACAATAAGTGCAATGATGATGTAAAGAACTGCCATAATTGGGACGACGACTGCAGAAACATTTGCAATACGTTGTACCCCTCCGAAAATAACCAATCCTGTAAGAACTGTAATAATAATTCCAACTACGGTTCCATTCAAGCCGAATGCGTTTACATATGCTTCCGAAATCGTATTACTTTGTACAGAGTTAAAAATAAGTCCGAATGTTATAGCGATCAAAACCGCAAAAATGATCCCTAACCATCTTTTTCCTAGACCTTTTTCAATATAATAGGCTGGTCCACCACGGAAAGCTGTTTTGTCTTTCACTTTGTACACCTGTGCCAACGTACTCTCAATGAAGCTTGTCGCCCCACCCACTAGCGCAACGATCCACATCCAGAATACAGCACCTGGTCCTCCTAGTCCGATTGCAACTGCAACTCCGGCTAAGTTCCCTGTTCCGATTCTCGTAGCTGCACCGATACAGAAAGATTTGAATGAAGAAATACTTTTTCCATCTTGAAGCGTGGATTTTTCAAATAGGACTCGTCCCATCTCACCTAAGTAACGGAACTGCACGAATCTTGTAGCTATCGTGAAATAAAGACCTAGCCCAAGTAATCCAGCTATAAGAACATACCCCCATAAATAACCGTTTAAAGTTCCTACGATACTTTCTAACACATTACCTAACCCCTTTTCATTTTTTATTTTTTCTGAATATTTGCTCAAGAACAATTATATGTTCAAGGTAAAAATATTGCAACAATTTTCTGCATTATCCTACAAACAGGGTGAAGAGGTAAAAAAATGGTCTTCCGCTAGTTTTTCTTGTCATATCAATAGTTAGCAAGGTTCAATTTACGAAACAAAAGGTAGTAATTTAGGGTGAAAAAAATTACAGGCGTAGGAAATAAGTCCTTTTGGTTTTTAGAGAATTCGTAATAATCGAAAATTATTCGGGGATATCTCCTGAGCTCACATAAAAGAGGCTCCTCCAAAGGAAAAGCCCCTATAAAGTCGTCATGAATCTTTTTGCAACCTTTTATATTGGTATTGGCTCCATTTATAGCGTATAAAACAACCTACACAAAATCCTAATATCGCTACAAACGATGCAATTGCAACCAACAGTGATACAATGTGGCCTATGATGGTCGCTCCCATAAGATAACCTCCGAAAGCAATTGTCAGAAGAATTGTGGCGATCCATTGGTTAAACTTTTGTTGCTGTTTGTCTTCGGCAATATACTCTGAAAATGGACGTTTAAGAAACAATTCAGCAAATTCCATGATTGGATTATAATTCAGCAACAGTCCAGATATTCCACTGAAGAGAGGTATCAGAAGGATCCATTCTGCACCACTGATCCATACACTAAGAACAGATAAAAATAGTACCCATTGATTTGTTTGCACCAGTGGTCTTGGTATTGTTTGGCTCTTCTCGTTCATTTTAAATCCGACCTTTCACATATGAATGATATACTTATAATAAATGTATTCAAGTCAAATGTGAAATGCTTTGGAGTATTTTTCAGTCCCTCAGATCGATTTGCCCGATTTTTTCGAAAGTAGATAATTCGTGAGCAACTATTTTACTCCTTGATAACGAGTAAATCGTATTCTGGATATACAGTAGACGTTGAATATCCGTTTCCCACTGTTCAAATCGTTTTTCCCCTTCTGTTTGTGTGTGAGAGAGTTTTGCAGCCAAGTTAAAACCATCCTTCGTGTCAATGTTATAGATCATCGCACCTTGAAAGGCATTTTCAATTTGCGCTTTCCCTTCTTCGTAATTGTAGATGTGGATAGGAAAAGCAAAAATGTTTCGTTGTTTATCAAATAATAGCGATTTATGATCATGGTTCAGTAGCGAATAGGTTCCGTTCCCATTGATGATTTCAGTGTGTTTTTCTATAGGATTATTCATATCACTGACATCGAAAATCGATATTTTGATACCGTCCGTTTGAACGAATGGTTCACTAACGGAAGAGTTCTCTACTAATTTCGTATTTTGTCCGAATCCAATCAGATGATTTTCATCGTATGGATGCAGATAATTACTGAAACCTGGTATTTTTAGTTCACCTTTCACTTTTGGATTTGTTGGGTCGCTCGCATCAATGACGAACAAAGGATCTACTTGTTTGAATGTGACGATATAGATACGATCTTGCATGAATCGGGCAGAATATATCCGTTCACCTTGTGCAAGATCAGTTATCTCTCCAATTTTTCTTAACTTCTCATCAAATATGAATAAATGATTGGATGATGGATTATCATCATTCCACGTATTCCCGCTTGTAGTAGCAACTCGGAATTTGCCTCTGTACTCATCCATTGAAAATTGATTTAAAACCGTACCCTCAATTTCAGTCGAATGCTTGAATTTTACAACTTCTTCATTGAAAGTGAATTTATAAACTACGGTATCAGGCGTAAATTCAACTCTTGTATCTGTTGTAAGATCCGGGTAGGTATTAACTGCAATAAAAATATTTTCCTTGGACATATACAATTGGTTTCCACTTCCTAAATAAGTGGTGAACCGTGCTTTTTTCCTTGGTTTGTCAATAGGGATAGATGAAATGATCGTAAAGTTCGTATCTTTTGAATCGGAAAAGTAATTGATTTTCTCGTAGTCGATATATTTTGATCCATCGTTATCCGCACTGTCCCTCACTTTTGGTCTGAGATCGATATTTTTACCCTGATCCTTCTTTTCTGCTAAAGGCCAGTAGTTAGGATGATGATTGGAAATTAAGTACAGATAGTTATCTGATCGACGTGCTGTAAAATAGGAGCCTTCAATTTCCACTTCCCTTTCCAAAATAGGTTTAGATCGATCTTTAATATCATAAAAATAAGCTTTTAATGTGTGATGTATCGGTAATAACGCAACGTCTTTAGCAGATGTTCCTCTATTCTGGATAGCTTGCATTTCTTTAAGACTGTGACCGATAATAACTAAGCGGTCTTTATATAATATCAATTCCTGTGGGGATAACTCATGTTCCTTGAAGGTGATGGCCGCTACCTTCTTCATTTCACTGGCCGGATATGCCTTCGTGATGATAACACGGTCTTGGAGGACTTGATATACATATCTGCCATCATTTTTAACGATATCGGCTTCATCCACCCCATCTACCTGGACATTCGTTTCTGAAAAATCTCCAGATCCGCTGCTATCAGCTTTTGCGCTGGCACTTGCGTCTGAAGACTCCTCTGTAGCTATAGCATCTCCACGTGAGAATAGACGTGTCTTTTGTTTATTTTCTCTGATAGCTTGCAAAAAATAGTCGTTTAATTTCTCCTTCGATCCGATTACTGGTAAGGTTCGTTCCACAATGAATTTCATAGGTGGGATTTCTTTTATTTTTCTCCCCTGGGTTGAACGAATACCATTCTCAACATGAAGTGTAAAATAGCTGCTCGAAAGATTGTAACCTGTTTCTGGTGGCTGGATCAGAACAGTACGTTGATCATCATCAATAGTAAAAGATACATTTTGTCTCTCGCCATCAGAATCCGTGACATAAATAGTATCCTCTTTGATTGTTTTGACATCTATCTTCTTGGAAAAAAGGATTTTCCAAGTTTTATTTTGCAAAACAACGGGTGTGTCTTGATTCTCATCCCAGGCGTTCAATACTTTAGGTTGGTTAGTCCAATAAAAATAACCAATTGCAATTATTACAACCAAACCAGTTAATAACCACCACTTTTTCATTTGCCTGCCCCCTTTTTTCCTGGGCTCTGTTAGACTATATTGTTGATTCTGCGAAATTATCTCCCTTTCCCCGGGCGATCCGCAAGCTTCTTCAGCTAACTTGCACAGGATGTGTTGGCTTCGACGTTCACCACACGACGTGGTCAGACCCTTAAGTTCGTTTGCGGGGTCTTGCCTGGCTCGCTTTTCCCGCAGGAGTGTCGTGAATTTCGCTTAAAATCAACAAGTCCTTTAACAGTGCCTTTTCCTAAAGACGTATGTAACTAAAAAAAGGTTACAAATTCCCATTGATTGTTGATTTACTTTTCATCCCCCTTTCTTTTTGATACGTTTAAGATGTTGAAATAGAAAGGATGTGTATGAATGATTCCATCCAGGTTATTAGTGATTGGTGCCGGTCGTATGGCTGAAGCGATTGTTTCCGGTTTAAAATCTACAAACGAACCCTTTTTTTCTGCCATTACAATTGCGAATCGATCTGACAGGCAACGTCTGGACAAATTAGCTTCTACATACAAGGTTGAAATAACTCGAAATTGGAAAGAATCAATGTCATCGTTTGATGTAGTCTTGTTGGCAGCTCCCCCAGATGCACATGACAACCTGTTCTCAGAGTTATCGAGTTGTATGAACGGCCAACTAGTTATCACAGTGGCCGCGGGCATCGATCCTTCTACTATGGAAGCCCATCTGCCCGCCGGAGCTCCTGTCTGTTGGATAATGCCTAACACTGCAGCTTTGGTAGGAAAATCAATGACTACTTTCGCATGTGGGAAGAACGTCAAACAATCTCACCGGCATGTGATCGAACAGATATTAATCGCCATTGGAGAGTATGAAGAGTTGTCAGAAGATCAAGTCCATGATTTGACTGCGATTACAGGGAGTGCTCCTGCTTTCTTATATTTATTCTCTGAAGCATTAGAAGAAGCAGCGGTCAATTATGGAGTAACAAGAGAACAAGCTCAGCGGCTAGTTACTAAAATGATTGCAGGTTCAGCCTCAATGCTTGAAACAGGGGCGTCTGCAGAAACACTAAGAAATCAAGTAACAACCCCAGGCGGTTCTACTGCAGCAGGTGTTGAAGTATTGGAGAGTAACAATATGAAAAATATCATGAAAGAAGCAGTCAAGGCTACGAACCGACATGCGAGGGGAAAATAGGGTGTTAAGATTGGTAGGAAAATCAATTTTTGCACCGAAAACTAATATAGGTAGATGAAATGAGGAGGTTAAAAACTATGGGAATTTTAGATGGCCTGATGGGAAATGCATCAGAAGCAGATTTGCAAGCAGTTGAAAAAGACCTGGAAAATATCGTCACGGAAAATGAACGGGTAGAGAAAGCCTTCAAAATAATTCGTGATCTGATCGTTTTTACCAATAAGCGCCTTATTTTGATTGATAAGCAAGGAATGACTGGTAAGAAGGTCGAGTACCATTCTGTCCCTTACCGAAATGTCACTCATTATAGTGTAGAAACAGCTGGTACATTTGATATGGATGCAGAATTGAAAATCTTCATATCCAGTACGTCTCATCCGATTTCTAAACAGTTCCGCAAGGATAAGAGCATTTATGATGTACAAAAAGCACTAGCAACTTATGTAAATCAATAGCTTGCCAAGTAAAATGGGACTGCCAATTTATTACTGGATCAGTCCCATTTTACCTCCATTACCCTTAAAGCCAGCCCCAGCATGCGCTGAAAGTTTGGCTTCACCAAGTGTTCTTTATTCTGTTTTATTTCGTTCGATTTGTTTGTTGATGGCATCGGCTGTTTTGTCCACTGCATTCATTGCAGCACTTTCGGTTGCTTCAACGGCATTTTCTACATTATCAAACGCAGTATCCGCTCCATCTTTGATGTTCTTAGCTGTACGTTCTACAGCTTCTTGGTTTTGATTTCGTTTGTGTGGCATGCTGATTCCTCCTTAATAGGGTTAGTATTAGGATGAAACCTGTAAATGAAATTATACATATTCTTCATTTTTAGGACGGTTTTCTTCTATTAATTAGCGACATCCCTTTTTGTGAACGAGTACCACGATGCAGCAATGAGGATCCCTAAATGAATACACAGGATTAAAATGGAACCCGCAAAAGTCATTTCCTTGAACAATGGACGGTTTCCGCTGAAAAATTGAGTAAGGTTCGTATTTGCAAAAAGGATGTATTTCCCCCAGCTAATTTGATAATGAGCAAGCACTTCTACAAACGTCCTCCCTGTCAAAATCAAGAATATAGAGGTACCTGCCGCGACCACACTGCTTCTGAATACTGTGGAGATTGTGAAGGCAAACGTTGACATGACTGAAACCTCAACGAAAGTCGTCATATATCGTAAAAAGATATTCTTCACGTTATCAAAATCCCCTACGAAATCAGAAATCCCAAAAAGGACAAATCCGAATAGTAATGCAAATATCGCATAGGACACCAATAGATAAACTCCGATTAGTAAGACAGTCAAGTATTTGGATAACAGGACTTTGGATCGTTGTGCAGGTCTTATTAAAAGAAATTTAATCGTTCCCCAATCATATTCATTTGCAACGATTGATCCTGCAATGATGACAGATACGAATTGTAATAAGAACAAGAAATTCGTACTGAAAATGAAATAATCAGCGAAGCTTTCATTTTCGCCAGAGGTGGATAAGATGTTCCTTGTCATCAATGCAAGCAAAAGACACCCAATTGCAAAAACTAAAAATAGGATTTGGCTTCCCTTTTTATAGAAAATTTTGATGTGTTCGTTACGGATCAAATTAAACATCATTGGAAGGCTCCTCCGTTGCTTCAAAAAACGCCTCTTCAAGCGTTTGATGCTTTGCTGTTATGGAATATATCATGATACCTTCATGAACTAGGTTTTCTACAACGTTAGGAACATCATATTTACTTACCATGACATCTACACCAATACCCACAACTTCAGCTTCAAAATTCAACTCACTAAGGATGTCTTTCGTTCTATCGGCTGCATCCACTTCAAAACGGAACATACTGGTTGACTGTTCGTCCTCACCAATTAGGTGCCTGACTTTCAATATTCGCCCTGATTGAATGATGGCAACTCGATCGCACAAATCTTCAATCTCACGGAGTAAATGACTTGCAATAATGATTGAAACATTTTTTGTCTTTCTCAAGGCCCTTATGTATTCACGAAACTCCCTCATTCCAAGAGGATCCAGACCATTAGTCGGTTCATCAAGGATAAGCAGTTTAGGTTGATGTAAAATAGCTTGGGCAATTCCAAGGCGTTGCCTCATCCCCAAAGAGTAAGTGCTAACTTGATCATGTATAGCCTTACCTAAATTGACGATCCCAACCACTTCATTGATCCTATTCTCTGATATCGTCGGATCCATCGCTGCATATTGTTGTAAATTTTGAAGTCCGCTCAAGTGTTCGTAGAACTCTGGGTTCTCAACGATCGCTCCGATATGCTTGATGGCTTGGGTAAACTCCTTATATAAATCATGTCCGTGGATTACAATTTGTCCCTTATCTGCTTTCATCAATCCAACGATGATCCTGATCATCGTTGTTTTACCTGAACCATTCGGTCCCAATAATCCCATGATTTCACCATGATTCACTTCCAACTCAACATCTGAAAGGATTTGATTTTTACCGATTGATTTATGTATATTTTGCAGTTTTAGAATTGGTTTGTTTTTCATGATTTCACCTATATTTTATAATTAGTCCTCTATAATTGGACGTTTCAGTATTAAATAAGTTTCTGCTGTTTTGGTTCTTATTGTTGATTCCGGTAAATCAACAAAGTTCATTAACATAGCTATTGTTTTCAGAACCGCTCTGATAATTGTTTTTGCTGGTACTTTCGGAGAATATCGCAAAATCAATATTTAAGTATAACAGAGCTCATAAATAATGCCAGGCTCCTTTATACTAGAAAGCCTGACATCCTTTAAATTTTTGTTTTTTATTTTGCTATCTGTTGATCGAAGAAATTTAAAATTCTGCGATAGACTGCAATTTCATTCTCCTTTTTCGAAAACCCATGACCTTCATCCTCTAAGACCATGTATTCCACCTCTGTACCATTATCTTTCAAAGCTTCTACAATCTGGTCTGATTCAGCTTTTACTACTCTTGGATCGTTGGCTCCCTGAATCATCAGCATCGGTTTTGTCATGTTATCTAAATAATTGATCGGAGAATCCTCTGTCAATTTTTCTCTATGCTTTATAGGATCGCCTACGAATTTTACCATCGAAGGTTTCCAATGTTCAGGGACGCTGTCTATGAATGAGAATAAATCACTGGGTCCGCAGATATCAACGACAGCTTTATATAATTCAGGATGTCGACCATGCACCAATAGGGACATATAACCGCCAAAGCTGCCACCCATCAATAAAATTTTATCATGGGCGACATATCCTTGAGCAACAAGCCTTCTGACTCGTCTGCTCCTTCATAAGATAATAAACGAAAAGACGGTCTTCAACACCGCTTGTACTGATCAAGTAAAGTTGGTTCTTGAATTTGTCAAACTTTAATGTGGTCAAATCTTCTTTCTCTAGTTCAAGCACTTTTGAATATTCATTTGTTATCAGATTGTATTTAGCTAGATAAGAAAAATCAGATCCATAATTTGTTGTGAAATAAACCGTATCATCTGAAGTAAATACAACTTCAGTAATCATATGCTCCTCTTCACTTGGTGGAGTCAATGAAATGTCTTGTTCATTTCGTCTTATGAAGGCACGTGTATTTGAATTAGAAAAGTGTTTCGAGTAGATGATACTCTCTTCATCATCACTGACTGCCATGATTTCAATTCCACCATCAGTGCCTTCAACTATAAGCTCTTCCTCCTGTGTATCCAGGTTATAACAGTATGCATTAAGATAAGTTGCATTCCCGACCGAGGAAGTATAATAAAGTCTTTTCCCATCGTTTGTCAAATGACTGAAATAATGCTTTTCACCCTCTGCTTTTCTTATAGGAATCAAATTCCCGCCACATGGCTGTAAGGCATATAGTTGGATGTTTTCATCGCCATCACGATCGAATCCTACAAGGATGAAATCCCCTGTTTTGGAATAATGCAGTCCATGTGTAAGTTGATTTTGGAAGGTCAGTGGATACGGATATTTGTTTGGAAGGTCCATTCCCCATAAATTATAATGACCGTTAATATTTGTACTGATGATCAACTGTTCTTCTGTTGGACTGATTACAAAGTCTTTGATACCAAGCGTCTGGAAAAATTGTTCTACATCCGGCATTGGAAATTTCAACACATCATCCCCCTTAAAAATATGAGCTCTAGATACTTCGGGAAAAAGGTAATATTTTCCTTCTTTAAGACCAAATAAACTGATACAACCAATCATGCAATATGATACCTCTGTTTTACTACCCAAGACACGGCCTCGAGGAGGTTTTCAGTTCCGCCTCTGGTCTTAATAATAGGTTCTGTTAAAAGGTTTTGTTGATTTCAAGCGAAAATTCCGTAGAAATCAACAATAAAAACAAATCATGGGAATAAAAACACTTGGACAAAAAACGTCCAAGTGGCTGTGTGGAAATTCGATTATAGTATCCGTATGACCAGATACCCAATTACCATTGCAATAAGAGCACTAAGTAGGCTCCCAATTAAATAATATTCTGAGAAGGCCTTGTTCTCGAATTGCTTGAATCTAGTCAATGATTTTACTGCAATCAGGAATGTCATTCCATGAGGAATTCCTTGGACGATGAAGATGATGATCAATACACGTTCAACCATTCCGATGTACCTTCCCACATTTTTAGGGGAATCTTTAAAAAACTGCTCGGTTCTTATTCTAGTTACTTCGTTTACTTCTTCTCCTTTTTCATTATAAGAGGTTTTTATTTCTGTCTTTTCGTCTGAAATACTATATTTTTCTTTTGATAGTGTAGGATTGGGACCTAGATCCCTCAAAAGTATCCCAAGAAAATAACCTGACCCCGAGGTCACTAGGATAAAGAGGATACTGATGAAGAGAAACTTCGAAAAATGATCCGTTTCCGTTCCTTCAAATAAAAACTGTAAGATTCCAGATGTAATGTCATTTGCCGAGTAAGAAATCAAACCTGTCATATTCAAAATCACGATGATCGATAATATATGGATGAGTTGATCGACTATAAATAACGTTGAATTTAAGATCACGTTATCATTTTTCTTTTTGATCGACTCTTTCGCCCAATCAACGAAATAGTGTGTGATTAGAATAAAAACGATGCTTGTAATAATTTTAATTAATGATAACTCTGTAAGTCCTCCATCTACCATGATATAGATTGATCCAGCGAATAACATCACGATGAAATGTGTGGCGATATGTCTAATTAAGCCTTTGTGCAATTGGTTTTTTTTCAGTTGGATCATTGAATTTTTCTGAAGAACAAAATCCGCAATGAAATGGCCTAAGATAAACAGTAGGAGTAGCTGAAACATATGGTTAACTCTCCTCCTCCCTAAATGGCTCTTGGAGAAAATCTAAAAGTTCAATCAAACTAGACTTCATTCTGATGACTGTGTGATAGTCTGATCTGGATAAAAGATAAGAAACAGTAGATTTCGGTGACTTATATCCTAGCTGTCTGCCGATTTCTTCATAAGTGGCGTTCTTGTTCTTTTCCACTAGTTTGATGACTTCTTTCTGTTTATCACTGCGATTGATGATCTTTTCATGGATGGAAAAAATCAGAGCATTCAAAGCTTGGTATGGGTAATCTTTTGTATGGAAGAAGAATGAACTGTTTTCTTCATTAAATTGCCAATACTTTGCCTCAGGGTGATTGTCTTTTAAAAATTGATCACGTGCATCTAGTGCATTCAGAACCGCTGAGCCATTCATCGTATGTACTGTAGAATCAGTGGTATCCAGCTCACCTAAACCTATTCCGATATATACATATATCCCATCGACTGCCAATATTGTGCTGATTGCTTCAATAGCTAGATACCCAGCCGAATAACGCTTCATGACACCGAGCAGTTCATCTCCGTTCCGAACGTCAAACGGTACCAACAACTCCTCTTTCCATTCTTCATTCAAGTGTTCAGCACATTTCAATAAAGCTTTTTGAAGCTGTTCTTTATCCAATTGTCTTGAATGTTTTACATCACAAGCGATACATACACATGACATTATTAAACCACCTCACAAAGAATTGCACCGTAAAAAAATGGTTGATAAAAAAACATCAATATATACGATGTTGATATTTTATTAACAACTATAACAGAAGAAATCTATTTTTCAATGGGTAAATGGATTTAGATGGTTTCAAAAGTTTGTTACTAATGATCCTTTTAATCTGAGATAGAGTAAATGAAAATCTGTTAGGGCTTGAAATATACGAGACTCCAGCGGGAAAAGCGAGTGTATTGCATTAAAAGAGCCTAAGATTTAAAACGGTACAAATGTATCTGCCTCTCACCTCGCCCTGTTGTCTAGAAAATGATATAATCACTTAGTAGCTGAATTATGGAGGAATGTTAAGAATGATTACTGTTACAAATGTAGGTTTGCGTTTTGCAGATCGCAAGCTTTTTGAAGATGTCAATATAAAGTTCACTCCAGGTAACTGTTATGGACTGATTGGTGCTAACGGTGCTGGAAAGTCTACGTTTTTGAAAATTCTATCCGGTGAGGTCGAGCCTCAAAAAGGGGACGTCCATCTCCCCCCAGGTCAACGTATGGCGGTGTTGAAACAAAACCATTTTGAATATGAAGAATATGAAGTACTAAGCACCGTCATCATGGGGCATGAGCGTCTATACGAAATTATGCAAGAGAAAGATGCGATCTACGCTAAACCGGACTTTTCCGAAGAAGACGGAATAAAGGCGGCTGAACTTGAAGGTGAGTTTGCTGAATTAGATGGCTGGGAAGCAGAGTCGAATGCAGCAGTCCTTTTAAAAGGGTTAGGTATTGAAGAAGAACTTCATACCAAAAAATTGGCTGACCTGACAGGTGGTCAAAAGGTCAAAGTGTTGCTTGCACAAGCATTATTCGGCAATCCAGATGTCCTTCTACTCGACGAGCCAACAAACGGTCTGGATCTACAAGCCACTCACTGGTTAGAAGAATTTCTGATCAATTTTGAAAATACAGTTATAGTCGTTTCCCATGACCGTCATTTTTTGAATAAGGTTTGTACACATATCGCTGACCTTGATTTCGGTAAAATCCAAATTTACGTCGGAAACTATGATTTCTGGTATGAGTCAAGTCAACTAGCACAAAAGATGGCACAAGAACAAAATAAGAAAAAAGAAGAAAAGATCAAAGAACTACAAAACTTCATTGCAAGGTTCAGTGCCAATGCGTCTAAATCGAAACAGGCTACCTCCCGTAAAAAATTGCTGGAGAAAATCTCATTAGACGACATCAAGCCTTCTTCCCGTCGTTACCCGTTCGTCGGATTTACACCAGCAAGGGAAATCGGTAATGACCTGCTGCGTGTAGAAGGACTTTCTAAAACAGTCAACGGGGAAAAAGTTCTTGATAATGTAAGCTTCATCATGAATAAAGACGATAAAATCGCCTTAGTAGGAAAGAATGAAATCGCGAAGACGACCTTGATGAAAATCTTGATGGGTGAAATGGAGCCAGATAGTGGAACCTTCAAATGGGGCGTCACAACTTCTCAAGCATACTTCCCGAAGGACAATTCGGAATACTTTGAAGGCTGTGACTTGAACCTTGTCGATTGGCTGCGTCAATACTCTCCTGAGGATGATAGCGATACATTCTTAAGAGGATTCCTTGGCCGTATGCTCTTCTCAGGTGAGGAAGTTAAGAAAAAAGCGAGTGTCCTTTCTGGAGGGGAAAAAGTTCGTTGTATGCTTTCGAAGATGATGCTGAGCAATGCAAATGTACTGTTGCTGGATGAACCGACCAATCATCTGGATTTAGAATCGATTACAGCCTTGAACAATGGATTGATTAAATTCAAAGGTTCGATGATCTTCGCTTCACATGACCACCAATTCGTTCAAACGATCGCGAACCGTATCATCGAATTGACAGACAACGGGGTCATGGATAAGCAGATGACCTATGATGAATATCTCGAAAATAAAGAAATCCAAAAACAACTCGATACAATGTATTCTTGATAAAAAAGCTATCCACAACGGATAGCTTTTCATTTTGGTTTAGTTAATTTTGGCTTCATCGCTGAAAATATCAAATGTTGACAAAAACGAAAAATGTACATATATTGCGGGAAATGTTCAATAAAAGCTGGGAACTGCACATAAAACGGAGATGATGTTCAATAAAAAGAAAAAGATGTTCATGTTGATTATCTTCGAATTTGCTTATTGAAACACCAGCGGCTACCACCATCATCAAGAGATAAACTAGCTGTACGATCTATAAATGAAGGTAATATGCTTCCCTCCCCTACATAAATAGGTAGAATGATGTGATTATTTACATTTGTATTAATTTTAAGATAGAAATATTTATTTCTAATGAATTCTTCTATATAATGAAAACTAACTCTTTTTGTCCGACCGTTATAAATACGTCAGAAGTTGTGTTATTAGAAGTACTTACCATCCTTTACACCATTACACTCAACTATTGCTCACCGTCCAGCCACATACCCTCAAGGTAATTGAATTTCTTAAGGAAAGTAGGTAGTTTCCATGGAATCATTGATCATCCGTTCGTTCCACAAGGACGAGGTAAGGTTTGCATTTGTATTTGAAGGACGATTATATACGATGATTATGAAATGGTCTGTGGATAACAACCATTGGAATCTGCACACGTACGATCAAGAATTGCGTAAGAACCCAGAACAATATCAATTTATTGTGGAAAGGTTATTATCTACTGATCGGGTTAAAGAATTTTTTAAAGACCGGAATATAAAAATGGATTCAGTCTATTGTAAAGGCTGTAACAATGTTTCTGTAGAGTAAAATATCCTATTATCTACACATTAGTGGACGGCAGCTGTATTCTCTATCCAAAACATAATCGAATGAATAAGTAGAACTTATCACTTAGAGCTGGACCTGATAAGCAACCCGTCATTTACCAAGTATTTGAAGGGGTTTAAAATTTATGGCAAAAGAAATAGCAATAAAATACAATTCTGTTGCTAACGCCATTAGAAATCCACGATGTTTGGAGGGTCCCGGTTGTTCCGCTTACGCCTGTTTTTCATTGGTATTCTAGCAGGTTCTACGTTAGGTCTGATCAGTCACATGATAAGTTGATATCTACATTTCCCCCTATTCGTTAGGGGTTTTTTTTGTGCCCACACCCTTTTCCGAGCTAAATAATTTCACCCCCAATTACACAACATAAATACTGAAGTGCGATTCGGAGGTGTTATGTATTGAGATTTAAAGTGGTTACAGTAGCATTTGTTTCGTTAGTGGCGATTTTCGCTGTCTATTTCTTTTATCCTGCTAATAATGTGGAAGCTCCTCGGGTTCAACAAGATCTTACGAACAAAAGGATTATTCCCGGTGATTTACGTACAAATCAATCTAAAGATCTTGTGCAATTGAATTCAATCAAGTATGGAGAAAATCTTGTTCGAAAACTGGATACCGACTCTTCTATAGGAGTTATCCAGCATAAAACGAAAGTGAAAAGTCATTATCAAGAACGTCAGGCTACAGTTAAGTTTAAGGAGAAACCAAGTCCTGAAAAAATAAAACTCATCTATAATGACATTGATGGTGAAGTGGCAAAACAATTGGATTCAACGTATATATTTAAATCTAAGTCATTGACTACTCCTCAATTACTCAGTTATTTCAATTCGAGAGAAGATATCGAGTACGCTGAACCCAACTATATTTACTTACAAAATGAAATCGTTACAGATGATGAGTTTTATCAACAGTACCAATGGAACCTCCCTGCGATCCGGACTGAAAAAGGTTGGGAAATCACACGTGGTAATGAGAATGTGATCATCGCGATCATTGATACGGGTATTGATATGAAACACCCGGATTTAGCTCAAAGACTCGTAGAAGGTCATAACATATTGAATGATACCCCTTTTCCGAACGATGACAATGGTCACGGGACACATGTCGCAGGTATCATCGCCTCTGAAACGAATAATGGTGTCGGCGTTGCAGGGATGACCTGGTACAACAAAATCATGCCGATCAAAACGATGAACGCAGATGGTTATGGTACCTCCTTTGATGTTGCCCAGGGTGTACGATGGGCTACTGATCACGGAGCTGATGTCATAAATCTCAGTCTTGGAAATTATAAAGAATCAAAAACATTAGCCGAAGCAATCGATTATGCTTATGAAAAAGATGTCATTCTCGTTGCAGCTTCGGGTAATGATAATACAAATCAAATCAGTTATCCCGCTGCGTTTGATAAAGTACTTGGAGTTGCAGCAGTCAACACAAATTTGGAAAGAGCTGATTTTTCAAATTATGGTGACTATATCGATGTTGCAGCACCTGGAGTAGATATCGCCAGTACGTATATAAACAACCAGTATGCCTCTCTTTCGGGTACATCTATGGCTACGCCCCATGTTTCAGCCCTTGCAGGATTAATACGCTCTTCGCAGCCGGAACTTAAAAACAGTGAAGTGATCCAGCTTATTAAAGATTCAACAGATGATGTAGGGAGACCCGGGAAAGATGAATACACCGGTAATGGGGTTATTAATGTGGCTGCTGCACTCGATTCGAGTTATCAAAAGAAAAAACCATTCGGTAAATTAGGTGAATGGTTCAACTTAAATGGAAAATAAGAATTTAAGTAGAAGGAAACCTATCATCGGTTTCCTTTTTTATACCTTTGGCTTTGATATACACCTTATAGATGTTTTTTGTGAAATTCACTCCCTTTTCACAAGGATTGCCTATTTTTGATTTTCCCTCAGGAATGTCTTTAACCCAAACGTCTTCTTTTAATTGCTTGATGTAACATGATTCCGCAGATATGATCATATCATTTGAATTAGGACAATTTATTTGAGGGGATATTGCAATGACATTTGTGATCGTACTCATATCGATATTATCTTTCAATTTATTCATCTATAGCTTGTTGCTCATGATCGAAAATCGAAACCAGATTACAATGATGGAAGCGAAAAGTATCGCGATGTCTTCCGGAATGGTATTGGGATTGATTTCAGGATTATACTTGATGTACATCTTAAGCGATGAGATCGCTTTAGCGACTTTCATCGCAATGGCGATAGGTAGTCTTGCAGGGATCACATTAAGTGCACCTATACATATCCTTGCCGCAATGGAAGGTCTGATGGCTGGCATTATGGGTGGTATGATGGGGGTGATGCTTGGGGCGATGCTCCCTGTATATGATTGGGATTTGATGATGAAAGTCCTTTTGTTAATTATGGTGATTGTATTGTCAGTCAATGTCATCTATTTATATAAAAAGTCTAAAAAAAGTTATCCGACTAACTTACGCTTTTTCATGATGTGCACAATCGTTCTCTTATATGCTGGGGTTATTTTTAATCTCATTTCATCAGGAACAGCCATACATATAGAGAATGTACCGCCTTCTCACTTTGAACATGGAAAATGAAATTAACAAAAAAGTGATTTGATAAACGGGGGTATACCCTTTCGAATCAAATCACTTTCCTTTTTATTCTGGTTCAATATCGATGATTTTCGATTGTGCGTCAAGCGTTTTCGGAAGCTTGACAGTAAGTTGATTTCCAGCCATCGATGCTTTGATATCCTGAGGTGACACGTTAGGGGGGATTGGCAAATAGCGTTCAATACGTTTAGAATAGTTCTCTTTCCTTAAAATTTCACCCTTATCATTTTGGAGTTGCTCTGTTTCAAATTTTTGAATCAAAAGCCGCAATTGATGATTGATCACTTCCAAATTGACACGATCATTCTCTTCGAGTGGCAGGTTTGCACGGATAATGATTTCACGATCTGTTTCAGATGTGTCTACGTCGAAAAAATAATTCGATTGAAAATGGTTCAAATGCTTATCGAATTCCATTAACGATTGTTGTAAATGCTGATCAATGGACTTCAAGAAATTATCCATTCGCTGGTCATCAAAAATATGCTTCAATTGATTTTTCCAAAAATCCATTTCTCTCTCTTCATCCCTTTTCATTTTAATTGGCCTGTAATTGAAAAATTCACACCCTCGCCACGGGCAACCTAGCCTCTTTCCTTGTTCTGCTTAAATTTATTTATAGATTCGCAAGGTTATTTGAATCGTTAATATCTGGATCGATGGTATTAGTGAGGCTCCAGAAGTTATTTACAAGCATGAAATCACCAGTATTCGCTCCTCCACTTCCACTTGCACCTTTTGATGTCGATTTTGGCGATATATATAAGGTATCACCAAAGTTTACGGTAGCATTGGTTGCAACAGTACTGATTTTGATTGGAGCTAAAATGACAGATGGCACGTGAAACACTCCTCTTTTTTCGAATATGGGCACTTTTCTAATGTATCGTATGCACGTGAGAAGATTGTGGTACCAATTAACAATGGAATGGGTATCCGCATATGTTGATATATAAATACCCCTGAAAAAGGATGTTCATTATGCCTGCTATGGTTGGAGCAATAAAAATAAACGATGTGTCAGGTTCAGCCGTTTTTAACATCGGAGACGTCTATCATATAGCGCCTAACAGTAGATCAAAAACCTTTGCGGGGGCAGGGTCTTTTAATACGGGTGACAACTTGCAAGTCAACAATGGTTACAGCATCACGCATACGGTGGATTCAGATGTAATTGATAACAGCCAAATTGGAAATACAGGTTGAAAAACACCTCTTTTTTAAGCTTACCTTGTGTTAAATTCATACTGAGTTTGCATAGGTTAGTTATGAGGGGGTGAGAGCTTGAGTAATAATTATTATTTGGAGCAACGGATTCAGCAGCTTGAAGCAATCATCAGGCAATTACAAGATAAAACGCAATCGATCGAGACCCTCGTTCAAGGAATGCAAAATGAAGTTGAGCAATTGAAAGACTCGCCTCAAACATCAATTGAATATAATTTTGACCAATTGAAAATCGAAACGTTAGAAGGGACATTGAATATCGGGCTCTCTCCTGGCGGTAATGGTCTTGAGAATATAGAAGACTTAGGTGTAAACGGAAAAAAGATTCAAGTGAATAAAAAAAATGAGCCTGAAATTCAAAAGCCATTCACAGATGAAATATATAATTGGATCGACCAAGGAGTTGCCCATTATTTAAATCATGATATTTATTCTGACATTCAGAAAGTAGAAAAACGTGCAGGAATAAAACTTCAAGAATCACAGATAAAATTGGTTGTTGAAGATATCAAAAAACAGATGGGAATCCGACTTCCGCATTATGTAATGTCATTAGATCCAGAAAATATCCAACGAAATCCTAATCAAGAGGCTGACCGGATAATGAAGCAAATCAAAAAAGATATCGTGAACGGGATTGAAATCTATATGAATAACGAAAAGAAGAAATTCCGAGGAGGAAAACAGGATGGAACTTAATGTGATCAATCGAGAGTTATCTGTTGGCGATATACGGATCAATGGGATCTCGACTTCTTCAATGCTGTTGGTCGGTGATAGCGATGTGATCAATTGTCAATCCATGTTCGATACACCTCCAGAATCGTTGATCATCGGGGCTCCTCTAGTACCTTTGTCAAGGGAATTTTAATATGGACCGAATTTCGGTCGTCCAATATATTGATATCGTTTCAGTCACTACATCTTCAATCGTTCAAGCAGGTGACACGAATATCCTGACTCCGGTTTCAAGGGCATTGGCTGTCCAGAGACAAGAATCGACGTATGACGAGGATGAGCATCGATTTGATATGTATCCGATTTTTTCGATGCCTTTTCCGCCTTTACGCTATGAAACGATCCCTGTGAAGACAGTTCAAGAGAGCCCGGCCATACATGTCAATTCTATCAACATCATCGGGGTAGCAGCGTCCTCTGTCGTCCGAATTGGAAAAACGGATTTCGTCTCAAGTGAAGCCCGTGTCAAACACATTCGCCATTTCACTGTAAATCCTTATGAATAGGAGGATGAGTATGAATGTGTATGTCAATCAGACAATCACCATACAAACACTTCGAGTAGAAGGCTTACAAAACTCTTCCATCCTCCAAATCGGTACGACCGGAGTTTTAAAACCTATCTCATATGCAGCCAACACTGGGGGCTTTACAGAACCTGCACCTCAAATGCAGCAACCGTTCGGAGGTGTTGAAGAAATTACAGGACCACTCGTCCCATTTGCACCTGTAGGTTGATCATTTACTAATTGCGAGGAGATTTTATGGATTCATGGTCTAAAATGATGGATTGGAAACAAATGGCTGATAAATACATCAATCAAAGTTTCTTCCCAAATCAACAGGAATACCCAAAATCATCGGGTCCTCAAGTGAACATATATGAATCAGATAATGAACTTTTATGTATGGTTTCACTTCCAGGACTGAATCATATCGATGATGTAGAGCTTTATGTGTACAAAAGTTCAATTAAATTGATCGGCAATACGTCTTTACACACACATGGCATGTCGATTAAACAGGATGAAATTTTTCAAGGGCGGTTTGAGCGCGAGGTCCCTTTACCTTACTCTGTAAGAGAAGATCCAATTGATGCATATTATCAGAAGGGGGTTTTGTATATCCGGTTATACCGGTTACTAACGGATGATCGGCCGCGAAAGAAGGTTGATATTAAATACCATGCTGATTAAAATACGGGCTGACACAAAAATATGAGCCAACCCTATTTGACATTTAAGCATTTTAGACGTTATTACTATCTGCAACATCGGGATCTATCGTAATGGAAACGCTGAATAGATTGTTTTCTGTCAAGAAATCGCCAGTGTTTCCTCCTCCAGACCCTCCAGCACTTTTTGAAGTTGATACAGGTGAATTGTAAAACAGATCTCCAAAGTTGACTGTGCCGCCAGTTACAGATGAAATCTTGATTGGTGCAATGATGATAGTTGGCATATCTACTCTCCTTTACCCCTTTATACATGAAAAGGGCTGACCTCCACAGTCCGGGCAGACTCCTGCACGCCATCTTTTGAGATGTATACTTTGCAACGTGTTGGAGCGGCCTGACTTTGATATGGTCAAACCCTTTATTAAGATGACAAACATGTAATATGATATTTCAGGCAGCAAAAGGAGTCCGATAACTCCTTTGCTTACCTTTTAATGATCAGTTTCGTTAAATTAGCTTACAAAAGCTACTCCCACAATGATAAGGAGAATAAACAAAACTACGATCAAAGCAAAACCTGCTCCATAGCCGTAACCCATGAAAGACATCCTCCTTCCTTCAGGTCATTAAAAGAAACGATTCTCCATAAGAGAATGTTCTTTTCACTACATACTATGTAAAAGTACAGGTTTTGATAGGGACAAGTGGCGATATTTTTGAGAAGTTTTTGTGTTTTTTATAAATTATAACGATAATTCTTTAGGCTCTGTTATTCCTCTTTCTTGTCTTTTCAAATTCATTCCTTTTCTAATGGCAATCCGCAAGCATCGCCCACCTCAACCAAAAAGAACTATCTATGGCTCGTTTAATTGAAGCGGTATCCGAAACGGGAATGCATACGAAGCTTTGAAAATGGTTTATATAGTTGAAATTTCATCTTTTTTTGAAAATTTAAGTATGTTATAATTATACTGTTTCGTTTTTATAAATGCATCTTTATACACAGTTTGAGCGGTCTTGTTTCCGACTTTCGCATGATTTTTCCTTTGATTCTTTTGACTTATATTTTGACATGTTTATACAGTTGTGGACGAGCTGTTCCTTAATTAGGTCAATTATTTGAAAATATATGCGAAAGGTGGAAATACCAAAAATTATTTAACAACGAGGTGAAATGCACAAATGGACAACGAGAAAACACAGCTTCAACCTAGTACAACAAGTTATTTGAAATTCCTCATCCCATCGTTGATCGGAATATTCCTATTCATGATTCCAATCAGTTATAAGGGTGAAGTTACGATACCAGTTGCATTGTTTGCAGACTGGTTACAAGGATTACTCGGTGAGAGTATCCCTGCAATCATGACATGGATCATTGCTCTTGCTGTCATTCTTTCCTTCATCGCAGTCATCGCAAAGCCAGCATTCATCATGAACAACACTTTTCTAAAATCTTTATTTCATGTACGGCCATTCTGGTTGATTACGAGATTATTAGGTATGATTTTTGCATTTATGACATTATATGAAATCGGACCTGAATGGATCTGGTCTCCAGATACTGGCGGCTTACTATTAACTGGCCTAATTCCTGTATTATTCTCAGTCTTCTTGTTCGCAGGGTTATTCCTGCCGTTATTGCTGAACTTCGGATTGTTAGAATTATTCGGGGCACTTTTGACAAAAATCATGCGTCCTATTTTCACCCTGCCAGGTCGCTCTTCCATCGACTGTTTAGCGTCATGG
Organism: Alkalihalobacillus sp. TS-13; assembly: GCF_019720915.1. Lineage (GTDB taxonomy): Bacteria > Bacillota > Bacilli > Bacillales > Fictibacillaceae > Pseudalkalibacillus. The sequence continues at coordinate 1,166,633 of NZ_JAHKSI010000001.1, read as the reverse complement.
CTAGGTGATGGAACGATCGGAGTTCTACTCACAAGTAAACAATATGAAGAAGGAAACTATTCGAAACGGGAAGCAGCGGTAATCGGTACTACCTTCTCAGTCGTATCGATCACATTTACAATCGTCGTATTGAAACAATTGGAATTAGATGCATACTTTGGTCCATATTATTTGACAATTGTATTGGCTGGATTCGTAGCAGCATTGATTCTGCCCCGCATTCCGCCATTATCAAAAAAGAAGGATACGTATGTTGATGAATCAGATGTTCGGAATACTGAAGATATCCCTGAAGGTATGTCTATCTTTTCCTGGGGGATGAAATCAGCAGCAAATACTGCTCAGAAAACGAAAAGCTTTGATGTCATCGTCAAAGGCGGCTTCCAAAACGTTCTTGACATGTGGATGGGGGTCATCCCGATTGTCATGGCAATTGGAACTGTCGCATTAGGAATCGAGGCAGCTACACCAATTTTTGAATGGCTCGGTAAACCATTTGTACCATTGCTTCAACTCATGCAGGTTCCTGAAGCTGCCAATGCTGCGCAGACGATTGTCGTCGGTTTTGCCGATATGTTCTTGCCAGCTCTTATCGGTGTAGAAATCATTGAAAGTGAAATGACAAGGTTCATCATAGCTTGTCTATCTGTAACACAGCTTATTTACATGTCAGAGGTTGGTGGCCTTTTGCTCGGTTCTAAGATACCAGTAAACTTTAAAGACCTGGTCCTTATCTTCTTAGAACGTACACTTGTCACATTGCCTGTTATCGTTTTGATGGCACACATCATTTTTTAATACATTACTTGAGGGCAGTTCTTAGGGGCTGCTCTTTTTTTGACTATACGGGGTATCGCCTTTTCCCGCAGGAGTGTCGCAAATTTTGCTTAAAATCAACAAAGTCCTAATAGAGCCTTTATTCATACTTGAAAAAAGGCTGAGACGTGTGATCTCAGCCAGAATAGATTACCATTTGAACCAAGGGTCTGAATTTTCATCCTCTTCTGTTTCATCTTCATCTGTTTCATCTTCATATTCATCATCTGAATCATCATCGCTTACTTCTTCATCATTTCGGTTCTCTCCGAAACCCCACATTGCGTCCCAAGGATTTACAACCTCTTCTTGTTCTTCTTCGTTGCTGTCTATATTTTTTGTCTTGATTTCTTTGTTATTTTTCTTTGCCATGATAGCCCCTCCTTTCCGGAAATACCAGGTCAGCATTTACTGATGAACCATCTCTAATTACAGTATTGTAAAATTGATATTTCGATACGGACACATGCCTAATTAAATGAAAAAAAGAGAAGACGTGGATTGTCTCCTCTTATGGTCTATCTTACAGTATTCAGAAACTCTTTTACGGATTCCGGTGTTTTGGCATTTGCGCTATGCAGGTGAGCAAGCTTTTCTCCACTTCGGAACACAAGTAAGCTTGGTATTCCCATCACCTCATACTTTTCAGCAATTTCCGGGAATTGATCTTTATCGATCTGATACCAGTCTTTATCCTGGTTTTCTTCGATGATATCCCCAATGAACATATCGAGACGTTTGCAATCTGGGCACCAACCGGTAACGAATTTGATTACAGTTTGCCTAGATCGATTGATAAGATTGTTGAATTCCAGTTCTGAAGTTATTTCTTTCATGCGGATCCCCCTTTTGTATTCAATATCGTTATTATACAAAATCTTTGTTTCCAATGTTAAATATGACGCTTCAAGCATGAAAGTTGTTCAACCTATTCCTTATGGTCCACTAGTCATATAATGGTTTATTAATGATTTCATTAAAAATACTACAAAAGTATAAACTATTAGAAATAAATAGACATGCGAGGGGAGGAAAACTTATGGGTCACCAACATGATCATCATGCAAACAAAAAAGCATTGAAAATATCTTTTCTATTGATCAGTCTTTTTATGATTGTAGAAGTGATCGGGGGTATAGTAACGAATAGTTTGGCATTGCTTTCAGATGCCGGACATATGTTCAGTGATGCAGCTTCCCTGGGGTTAAGTTTTTTAGCAATCCATTACGGAAGTAAAAAGCCAAGTGACAATAAGACCTTTGGCTATAAACGTTTTGAAATTCTAGCGGCTTTTATCAACGGAATTGCCCTTATCGTCATTTCATTTATCATCTTATTTGAAGCCTATCATCGTTTCATTGAACCACCATATGTGGCTGGTGATGGAATGCTTTCGATTGCGATAATTGGGTTGGTAGTTAATTTGATCGTCGCGTATATCCTTATGAAAGGTGATACAAGCGGAAACTTGAATATGAAAAGTGCATTCCTGCATGTGTTAGGAGACCTATTTGGTTCGGTGGGAGCTATTATCGCAGCGATCTTCATCATTGTACTTGACTGGGGTTATGCTGATCCCATCGCAAGTGTTTTTGTTTCATTACTTATTTTGATAAGTGGTTGGAGAGTGACAAAGGAAGCGATCCATGTACTGATGGAAGGAACACCTGACCATATTAATATAGAAGAAATTAAATCCTCACTATCAACTTTCCCTGAAATAAAAAATATTCATGATCTTCATGTCTGGTCGATTACTTCAGGTTACATTGCGTTAAGCTGCCATATAACAATCGAAGAGGAAACAGATCACCAACAATTATTGAAGCAAGCATCTGACCATCTAAAAGAAGATTTCCATATCAACCATACAACGATACAAATAGAATACAGAGATAGAGATTGTGATCCATGTAATTGAAGGCTGTTTTCGCATAGATTGTTGTTTTTGGGAATATACTCGCTTTCCGCCCGGATCCCCTTATAAAACCCATAGAACCCATAATGGTGTATCAGAAGCGGGATTCGTTCCAAATGGTCTTCCGAAGTATATTTGTTGAATGAAACCATACCACATTTCTATTAGGAACAAAACGATAAAGATGAAATACCAGCTAGTGAAGCGTTGGTTTTCTTTAAAAAGGACTTCCACCTAAGTTTTATCCTCCCTCCCTTAGATTGATTTGAATTGATATACGATTGAATCACCGATTGGCCGGTATCCGATTCTTTTGTAGATACTGTTCGATGTAGGATTTGAAAGGTCTGTATACAAGGTACAGAACTCATATCCTTCTTTTAACAACATCCGACTTAATTCAGATACACACGAAGTAGCGTATCCTCTATTTTCATACTCTTTCGGTGTGTAGACATAATTCACACTCATACCGTTGGATGTTCCTCTTGCCTTACGAGCCATAGAAACAGGTTCTCCATCGGTCCACACGTATAGGCTTTCTTGATGGATGAACTCCTTCGTTTTTTCTTTCGCTTCAGCAATCGTAAATGGGGTTTCAGTCACAAATGAAAATTCATGCCCCCATTTTGAGAGAAGTTCATGGTCCTCCATTGTAGCTAAACGTATGAACCCCGGACTTTGGGGAACATCATTCACTTTTGTCAATTTAAAAATGCATTGTTCCATCGCAGTTTCATATATTATCTTATCGTTTGAACACCATTTTTCAGCGAACGTTCCTGCAAGATGTTTGGTGCCAATTACACCAGGTACTTTTAGCGGCATCTTTTTAAGGCTTGCAATTGCATGTTCAATCGCTTCATTACTCTGTATGTGAGAACTGTCACCAAATACTCCTAAATTAAAAGGTGGTGTCATGATCAATACGAGAACAAGTTTGTTGTCATCATCTGTAATTGTTGCGAAAAATGGAGCCGATTTGGTTATGATTCCTTGTTTCTCATTATGAAGACAACGATTCAAAATGCCAAGAGGAAGGTTATTTAATGCTTCGTCCTTCTGTAAAAACGTTTCAGCGCTATTAGCAAATTCACTCGCTTCCTGGTATTGTCGAAAATCCATTCTCCTCGTCCCTCTCTTTTTCCATTAAGGCTAAAATAGTTTACCATTCATTGCTTACAATACATTAAGAAATTCACGATATCATCGAATACAAAAAGTTGAACTTCTTATCCTCCTCTTATACTTATACAAAAAAACACGGATTCCTATGCCCCAATAAACACTTGTTTACATAATTAAAATATATTCTACTGGTTATCTGGTTTTTCTCAACACTGCTGGAGATTGTCGCTCTGCTGAAACAAAAAGCTAATCCTAATTCAAGGATAGATAGAGAAAAAATAGCAATTAATCCTAACTTACTAACACACACTCCTTAATTAAGTATTTATAAGTAAATATAAGTCAATTTAAGGATCGTCGCAATAAGTATTTGTAAGTTAAAGGGGGTCGTCATTTTGCACGCATTACTTAAATGCCTTATAATGAAAATACAGAAAAACTGTTTTCGTATAAAATATTGTTTTTATAGTTTAGAAATATACGCACTTCCCGCTTGCTGGGACTCGTTTAGTTGCTTTACCGCAGGAGTGCCGTGCTTTCCAGCATCTTCCTTATCCACACGCATTTGCAACAAACTTTTAGAAAGCAGTCTAAAAGAAAAAGTGAGGTTTTGCTATGTATCAAGACGAACGCTTATTGAGGATCATGGAATATTTAAAAGACAATGAACGGATTACGGTAAATAAGATAATGAATCTATACGGTATCTCCCGAGATACTGCAAGAAGGGATCTAGTGAAGCTAGAAGAGCAAGGTGAGATTTTTCGTACAAGAGGTGGAGCACTGCTAGCTTCAGAAAAGAATGAAGCTGAAAATCAGGAAGGGATTCGCCATGAGGATTCGGTTTTCATCTCTAAGGAAAAAAGAGCAATTGCAAAAGTAGCACTGACGTTCATTCAACCTGGTGATAGCTTGATGTTCGACTCATCAATGCATGTTCAATACCTTGCGGACATATTGTCTGTGCCAAGTGTTGTTATTACGAATTCAATGAAACAAGCAAGAATACTTTCCAGTAGGAAGAATGTTGATCTCCGCCTTCTGGGAGGACGCTTGAATATCAATTATGGGTCCCTTCAAGGTCCATACTTATTCGAAGATATGAAGCGGTATTTTGTTGACAAAATCTTCATCAGTGCGGATGGTATTGATTCTGAGGGTATCACTTATACTAATGAAAACGAAGGCATGATCACAAAAGCAATGACAAAACGAGGAAAACAGGTAATTTTGTTAGCTGATTCAACTGTGTTCGGGACACAAGAGTTATTTAAATGTTTATCTTTCAATGAGTTAGATGTGTTAGTAACTGATCAGAACCCAAGAAGTGATTTCCTCCCTTTGTTGGAAAAATCGAATGTGAAGTTAGTAGTCACAAATGAAACATGAAAGAGGCTGACCCGGTCAGCCTCTTTCATTTATTTAAATCTGTCGTTTTCTGAGCACGTATGAATAGAAATTGCGGTTTTTTGGTCAGTTTTTCATATTTATCGGGTATTGCATGTTTGAATTCATCTGTAGGCATCGGCTCAATCAGCTTCTCAATGACAAAACCATTCAAATGGAGTGGTTTAAGTATTTCATTCAATGGCCTCCGAAAAAATTGAACTTCAACCTTACCATCTGGTGTGTCCCATTCATCTGTCAATAATTCCGTTGCAAAATAATTGTCACGTTCAAATTCGACATAATCCATGAATGGATGATGAACTGAAAATATGAGTCTTCCTTTATCTTTCAGAATTCGGTTGAATTCTCTCATCGGCAGTTCCCAATTCTTCAGATAATGAAGTGTCAATGGGGATACGATTAAATCCATCGAATGATCATCAATCATGTCCAATGGTTCATTGAGGTCAGACTGGAAGACTTCCGCTCTGTCGCCAACTCGCTTTTTCGTAAACTTTACCATATTCGGACTGAAATCGATGGAAGTGATTTGGGCAGCACTCTGTTTAATGAACCATTCTGTGTACCATCCTGCACCACAGCCAGCATCCAAAACATGTTTCCCTTCGATATCCGGTAGCAGTGATAACGTGCCCGGTCGTTCGTAATACGCATTGAATGGTTTTGTATCTACAAATCGAGCATAGTAATCCGCCAGTTCTTCATACGCATTAAATGAAATCAAGTCTTTCACGTTGAACATCTCCTACGGCTATAATGATGAAAAAATCGTCAAAATTCGTATATGGTAGGGAAGAATCCTGCGGACTATAGTCAACAGGTGTCATGATCTTCGACCTTTACTACAGGGTAATAGATCCAACCTTCCTGTGTAGCGGTTTCCAGTTTAATACAAGGCTCCTTAAGGAATATATTCTTCAGGACCTCCCCATTTCCTGCGTATAGAAGTGCGAGTAGAGCACAAATTGCTGCATCATATGCGTCTGTATGGATTGGGATGTTATCAGGTATCAATGAGAGAATTTTGTTTTTTATATCTGAAGGTTTAAAGCTTTTAATCAATGCTGGATAGACCTCGATGATGACCTTGTCCCCCCTTGTCCACCTTTGTTGTGGATGGATAACGAATGATTGTTCATGATACCAATTCATAGCATAGGTGATCGCAAGTGTCGCATTGTTACCAAGTTTATCAAATGGTGCAGACAATGGTTTTTTTCCGAACCTCTCATATACATGCCGTTCGGTTTCGCGATAGGCGTATGGATTGAAGATTTCTTTGGAAGGCTTTTCGACAGAAGTTCGTTCATTATTGACTAGCTTTTTATATTCAAGAGGAAAACCCAACGATGCATCTATCCCGAGCACGGTGGTGTCAAAATCCTCGATCGAGACGGAATGATCCAGTTGATGAATGATGTTTTGCGGTGTCCATAGGGTATGATCGATGATTTTCGTATTCTTCGGTTTTCCGATCCATTGAAGTTCTTTAGACTGCGTATTGAACGTACAAGCTGCGATCCCCTGTTTGGTACCCATCCATCCCCCTACATCCCAACCGATTCCTAGAAGTATTGCCATCGTCTATATCACATCCTGCTTATTTTTGCTCTAGTAATAACCGTAGGGAGAAAAATGCAAATACAGTTCCTTTGAGACGATTGATCCAACTTAAAACTGTCACATTACTCCAAAGTTTTTCTCCGATTGTACCTGCTGAAATAGACAATACAATGAATATCAGAAGAGCTTGTACGATGAAGAGTAAACCTAGAATTGTCATCTGAACCGGAATAGGCCCGTTGTTTACCTTTACAAATTGAGGCAGGAAGGCCAAAAAGAAAATCGACACTTTAGGATTCAAGATATTCATGAAAATACCTTTACGATAAAGATTCATCAACGTGTATTGCTTTACTTTTTGCTGTTCGGGCTTGGCATTTTCTCGGAAAGCTTGGATTGCTAAGTATAACAGGTAGATTGCGCCGGCAACTTTTATGATCGTGAAAGCTAGGCTGGATTGATAAAGGATCGCCGAAATTCCTACTGCAGCAGCCAACGTATGAGCGATCAGTCCCGTACAAAGTCCAAGGCCAGTTGCAATCCCTGCCTTTTTTCCATGTGAAACGCTCTGTGCGAATACAAACATGAAGTCTGGTCCGGGTGTGATGGTCAATAAGATCGAGGCAAATAGAAAATAACTGATCGTGTTCAAATCCATATGTAACTTCCCCTTTAAAGTCAATTATACTAAGTATCTATCATACCAGATCGGGATGGTAAGGGGACTATTAGCCCCCCTCACATTTATTGTGATGGTTCGGCAATCTTGACGATATATTTACCTATATTTTCTCCAGTAAATAAACCTAAGAACGCATCAGGAATATTGTCAAACCCTTCAACGACCGTTTCCCGATAAGAAAGTTTACCTTCTTGAAGCCATTTAGCCAGGTCTTTGACGGCATCCTCAAAGTAAGCACCATAATCTGAAACGATGAAGCCTTTCATCAAGGCACTGTTGATGAGCAGATTCGGTTGGACACGGATTCCGAGGTCAGGCTTCTCAAGGTTATATAATGAAATCTGGCCACAAATTGGTATACGTGCTCCTTTATTGATCAGCCGCAAGACAGCATCAGAGACTTCCCCACCGACATTATCGTAATAAACATCGACTCCGTCTTTACATGCTTCTTTTAGTTGTTGTTTGAATGATTCAGACTTATAATTGACGGTTACATCAAAGCCAAGTTCGTCTTTGAGATATGCCAGTTTTTCATCCGATCCTGCAATCCCTACGATGCGTGCCCCCGCAATTTTCGCTATTTGACCGACGACGGTACCTACTGCTCCGGCCGCACCGGAAACGACCACTGTTTCCCCTGGTTCAGGCTTCCCGATGTCAAGCAAACCGAAATATGCTGTAATACCTGGCATTCCGAGTACGCCTAAATGCGCCGTAACAGGAGCTTGTTGTGGATCGATCTTTCGAAGCGATTCTTCAGACGCTGTTTGATAGGTTGCCCAGCCAAGATTACCAATGACCAGATCCCCGACTTGATACTCTGTACTGTTACTGGTGACGACTTCAGCAATAACACCGCCAGAAATGACCTCTCCAACAGCATAAGGTTCTACATAAGATTTCTGATCATTCATCCTTCCTCTCATGTATGGATCGACGGAAATATATAATGCTTTAAGTAAAACTTCCCCACTTTCAGGTTCATTCAACTGTGACTCTGTCCATTCAAAGTTCTCGTGGCTCGGCATTCCAACAGGTCTTTTTGCTAAACGTATTTGTTTTGAAGTTCGTTCGTCCATAATTAATCCCACCTTTAAGACAATGTTCTTATATTATAATTTTCTAGAGGTTAAAAATAAAACAGTTTGCTTGAAACGTCAGAGGATTGGTTTTACAGAATTTATGATATAATAACCGGATGACATGGATCAGGAGTTTACGATATGTTCGAGACACATACAAAGACACAGAAGCTTAAACAATTCTTATACATTCTTTTCCCGATATTGATCACCCAGGTCGGCTTGTTAGCGATGAATTTCTTCGATACCTTGATGAGTGGACAAGCAGGTGCGGAGGACTTAGCAGGAGTTGCGATCGGCTCAAGTATTTGGGTTCCTGTTTTTACAGGATTAAGTGGCATTCTTATGGCGTTGACCCCTATCGTATCGCAGCTGATCGGGGGTAATAGAAAAGATAAGGTGCCTTTTTCAGTTATTCAAACGATTTATCTTGCTATATTTCTATCCCTTGCGATAGTGGTAATAGGTGTGTTCATTTTGATGCCAATCATAAATGCGATGGATCTTACAGCCCAAGTGAGCCATATTGCATTCCATTATCTGATTGGATTATCGTTTGGAATCCTTCCATTGTTCGTCTATACAGGGATAAGGAGTTTCATTGATGCTTTGGGAGAAACGAAAACGACGATGTTCATCACCCTGCTCTCTCTTCCTATCAATATCTTATTCAATTATCTTCTTATATTTGGGAAACTTGGACTTCCAAAGCTGGGAGGGATCGGTGCAGGATACGCATCTGCTATTACCTATTGGTTTATCATGTTCGTAGCCATCATCGTTGTACATAAAAATCCGCCATTCTCCATCTATAGAATTTTTCGAAACTGGTTCCCTGTTTCTCTTACCGCATGGAAAGAAGTATTGAAAATCGGAGTACCAATCGGTCTTGCAATCTTTTTTGAAGTGAGTATTTTTGCGGCTGTAACTCTTCTCATGAGCCGATTCGATACGATCACCATCGCAGCGCATCAGGCAGCGATCAATTTTGCCTCTTTACTTTACATGGGCCCGCTGAGTGTCTCTATGACACTGACGATTGCCGTTGGGTTTGAAGTCGGTGCAAAACGTCTGAAAGATGCAAAAGAGTACAGCCTTTTAGGAATCGTTATTGCGCTCTTTTTAGCGTGTGTTTCAGCTGCCTTTCTATGGTTATTTAATGAACAGATAGCTGGGCTGTATACAAAAGAACCAGCTGTGTTGAAATTGATTGCCCATTTCTTGATTTATGCTATATTCTTTCAGCTTTCAGATGCGATTGCAGCTCCGATACAAGGAGCCCTGCGTGGTTATAAGGATGTCAATATGACCCTGGTGATGGCGCTGATTTCATATTGGGTCGTAGGGCTGCCTTTAGGGTATATCCTTGCAAACCACACAACTTTTGGACCATTTGGTTATTGGATCGGCTTAAGTTCTGGATTGACGACTGGAGCTATTACGTTATATTTGCGTCTACGGTATTTACAACGGCGATATGCAGCTTCCTTAAAATCCACTAGAATATACCGATAATAGAAATAAGCTAGATGGTCAGGAGGTGGAATATTCAACGATGGAGTTATCGTCATTTATGGCAAACAATCTTCAACAATTAAGGCATACGGTGAACATGAATTTGTTGAATGGGAATTTAGCAACTCAAGCGGCACAGAGTACAGTGATGTTGAAGGATTTTGAAGAAGCGCAACAAGCCGTTATAGCCAAACACCCTACTTCAGGAAATATGATTGATTTGAAAGGCTGACGCCTTGCAAAAAAAGAAGCGGAGTCGACCAACTAGAAAATGGTTTGGATTTCTAGTGAGTCTTCTCCGCATTTTATGAATTATATCCCAAATTTCATGTCATTCTCCTTGGGGTTGCATACCTAAAATAATCGACTCCTGCAGCTCTCTGCCACTTCATAACAAAGATCCGCACATTTTTGCGTTTGGCTCGAATCGTTTGAAGAGCATTCATTTCCGCAAGCTTCACAAATCAACTCGCAAAGCTGGCAGATTTCCTTAGCAAACGGTGTTTCCCTTTGTAGGGCAGTAATTATATATGAACAAATATCATAGCATTCCAACATAAGCTTTTCGCAATCATTGGAAGCTTGTGATGGGGATTTAATATTGTGTTCTTCAAGCCAGTCTGCACACAAGTCTTTACACGATAGACATAGTTCTATGATGTTCTTATCTCTCTCTAGAGCCATTTTTTACGCCTCCATCAGTATGTTAATATACTTTATCCGTTATGAGGTGAGGATAAACGTATTCTGAGCATTATTCATGCATCATTCGACGATTTCGTGAAGTTTCTCATAAATCCGGATAATATCTTCTATTTTCATTCTGACAAGGCCGCTTGACGATGGGGCGACGAATTCTTTCATTCCTGAAATGACAGGCTCTATCTGCAATCCCCACTCTACATTTCGTCTTCCGCTATACTGATTATATACACCTTTTCCTACGAAGCAGACTACCTTCGGTTGATATCTCTTTAGTTTCTTCTTCAACGTCTCTTTTCCGTCTTTATATTCTGCTTTTGTGATTTCAGCAGCCTCTTTTGTCGGCCGTTCAACGATATTGGTGAACCCATAACGAAACTTTGTAAGCAAAAGCCTGTCTTCTACCGGAGCATAAACGCAGTCTGTCAACCCAGATTGATAGAGGATGTTCCAGAAACGATTTCTAGGATTTGCGTAATGGTGACCCATCTCACCAGAAAGGATACTAGGATTGAAGCCCACGAATACGATTTTCAGGTCATCATCAAGTATATCTGGTATCGGTTCAAGCATTAAATTCCTCCTTGTTTTTACTGTGTTTCTTTTTTCCGAACAGTCATACCGCCGGAAAGAACGAATTTCATCGCTTCTTCTGGTTTCATATCTAATATTTGAACATCTGATTTTGGTATGAGAAATGTCATTCCTGCTACCTGGAATGTTTGTGGAACATAAACAGCGATATGGTCAACCAGTGGGTCAGCGATGGAATCGATATCCTCGGAAGTTACGAAACCAATTGATTTCATATTCGTACCGGGAATATGAACTAGGGCAACCTTAGAAAACGACTTCTTCTCCCCTAGGAAAGATTGGATTGTATCTTTAATGACACTATATAAGCTTTTCACAAACGGGATACGATCAAGGAACTTATCCAAGAGCTCTACAATTTTTCCGCTTAAATATTGTCTCGATAACCAACCCAGAACCGTAATTAGCACGATGGATGCCAGTAAGCCAAGCCCTGGTACATAATCTTCCTTCAATATTCTCCTGAACGTATTTCCAAGAATGTTGTCCAAGAATTCAAATACTTTGATGACCACATATATGACCAGGATGATCGGTAAGACGGTCACAACCCCATTCAAGAAATTTTTAGCGAGAGCCTTCATGTCAACCTCCAATTGATATATTCTTTTGTTGTAGATGGACTTTTATAAATTATATATTTGGTTTACGCGAAATTCACTCCCTTACCGCGGGCAAACGAAAAGCGGAAGCAAACCGATTAGTCACGTAGGTCACTGGAAAACTGACGAAGAGGCTCGAACCAAACAAAGACTTGGTTCTGCGTGGGCTCACTCATAAGGCTGTCAATCAATGTGTCGACCGGCACAGGAAGTTTGAAGTGATCCACGTGACTGGTCGCTGAGCTAGACATCACTTCCCTGTTTTAACCCACTTCCGCAATCCTCCTCACTTGCAAAGGATGTGGTGGCTTTTAGTTAGAATGTGGGTTCTCGCCTGGCTCGCTAATCCCGCAGGAGTGTCGTGAAATTTCGTTTTATAAAACCACTAACCAATCAACAATTATAACATTATCTAGTGAAAAAGAGTGACCTCAAAGGATACAATCACCCTTTAGGCCACCCTGCTCTATTTACAACAACATTCATTATATCATGTTCGTTCATAAACCCCATATTTCAGGATATCAATATATTGATCAAGCCGATTAAGCAACGGATTGAAATCTTCAAGCAGATCTTCTTCTTTCCCTTTATATTGCCGCAATAGCCCCCGATTGAATTGATCCATGACATTCAATACATATTCTAAAACAAACTCTTTCGTCAAACCAGTTCGTATTTGTTCTTCATGTAAATAATCGAAAAGTTGATTCGCATTGAATTGCATCATTTGTTTGTACAGTTTTTCGTATAAAACAGTGATGTCTTTTTCTAAGTCCTTTGGTGTATTGAAAAATCCATTGATCAAAATAAGGTATTCATTCGTATGTTTAGAAAAGAAGTTCATTTTCAAGATAGCGACTTTTTTGATTCGTTCAAAAAAGTCTTTTTCTGTCTCAGCTTCCAAGTGATCAAATACTTGATCGGTCACAAGCCGTGCAGAGCGTTCCAACAAGAATAGATACAACGTCTTCTTGTTTTTAAAATAATGGAACAATAATCCTTTAGAGATTTCTGCTCGCTCTATAATTTTATTTGTTGAGGTATTTTCAAAACCGTTTTCAGCAAACTCCTCTAAACAGGCATTTATGATCTGTTGTTTCTTCTTTTCAGGCAATCTTTCAAAAGTTGGATTCATGAACGTGTTACCACCTTAAACTGCAATATCTTTTTTTCGGTAATATATAAACGATGCTATCGTACAAATCAACATGATACCTGCCATGATCAAAATATACAAACCATCGAGTGCTTCATTCTTGATAATATCTGCTGGATCCACATATTCAAATGGGCTGAAATACTTCACCACTTCTAATTGATCAGATACGCTTGAGATCACCTGTAGGAAGTAGGTGATGAATACTAACCCGACCGTTACTGATAGGATTTGTCGCCCCTTTCTCAATACTGTTGACAGTAAAAACGCAATTGATGCAAACGTGAAATGCAACAAGATCGGCGCGAATGACAAAAGTAGGAATGGTACGAATTCAAATGACCCATCATCTACAATGATAAATGCAGCAAAGTTGAACAAAGATACGAAAACATTAAATAAAATAATATTTACAATCACCACAAATAATTTTTGAGTGAGCATTTCTGATCTTGTTATCGGTTTTGATAGCAAGAATTCGATCGTTTTCTCACCCTCTTCTTTCGCAACCATATTCCCGGCTAATAAGACAACATAAATGCTCCCAATCAATGTAATTAACATATAGCCTTCGATTGCGTAGAAACCAAGTACTGTTCCTAGACTTACCTGGTCCATATTGAAAGCTTTTTTGATTCCTTCAGGGTATGCGGACATCAATGCTTCCAAATTTTCTTGTTGTTTTGCGAAGTCAGGAAAGATCTGCATCATTAGGAATACTAACCCACCGAGAATGACCGACCATATTAGTAAGCCGCGGAAATTCCATTTGAATTCCTGTTTGAAAATCATTCTTCTGTCCCCCCATTCACCTCTGACTCATAGAAATGCATGAAGATCTCATCAAGTGATGGTTCCTCGATCACTACATCGCGATAGGACTCTTGGCTCAAGGCATGTATGAGTTTATGGATATCCCCCCGGAACAGAATGCTTAACGTATGGCCGATCAGTTCTTGTTGGATGATTCCATCGAAACCAAGGTCGATCTTCTGACCTTCCTCCAATAAAATCGTGACTGTCTTGAACTGGTTTTTTGTGAGATTTTCAATCGTATCATTTGCAATCAATCGTCCTTCCTTGATGATCGCAACACGATCACACATCTTTTGTACTTCACTTAAAATGTGTGAGGAGAAGAAAATTGTTACACCCTTCTTCTTTTCTTCAAGTAAGAGATCGAAAAAAGTATGCTGCATCAACGGGTCAAGACCACCAGTCGGTTCATCCATGATCAAGATCCGAGGTTCATGCAACAAGGCTTGAACGATCCCGACCTTTTTTCGATTACCAAATGAAAGATCTTCAAATCGCTTGTTCAAATCCAATTCCAATCGCTCGGAAAGTTCCTGGATTCTCTTTTTTGCAGTTGGTTTTCTGTAAAATCCTGCTGAATAATTCAGCAGTGCTTTCACCTTCATATTTTCATAGTAATGGACTTCAGAAGGAAGATAGCCTACCTCTTGTTTGATTTCTTTTGATTCAGTGATGATATCCTTACCAAAAATTTCAGCAGAACCGTTTGTAGGATAGATGAAATTAAGCAGTGTTCGGATCGTGGTACTTTTTCCTGCCCCATTCGGTCCTATGAAACCATACACTTCCCCTTCTTCAACAGAAAATGTAAGATCGGAAACTGCCTGATGTTTTCCGTAATATTTTGTGAGGTTGATCATTTCTATCGCTTTCATTGCAAGCCCCCCTTTGGTAATTGACCACCTAGTCAATATCCATTTTACTCCAGTTTGACCAAGTGGTCAATTTTTTTCAGAGAATAATCTTAAGAACTTGATGTTATGTACCTCCTTCTAAATAACGGCGACTAAGGCTCATCTTGCGTTTGAGATTGGACTCAGCGATTTTCTATACTAAGATTGGATGAAGCGAAATTCATGACACTCCTGTGGGAACAGCGAGCCTGGCGAGACCCCGCACTCAATAATAGGATCTTCGAGTATAATAATGATCTTCGATACCTACAAAAATTGGATTTTAACTACAAACGTTTATCTACAAAATATGGAAATTATCTACAAAAACAAAAATCGGTTCTACAATGAATAAAGTGACCGGTAATTCGGTCGCTTCCTAATACAAGGATCAGAATTGCTGACGTTTTACACCAGATAATTTAAAAAGGACTGCCGTATTCTGACAGTCCATTCTTACTATTAAAAATCAAAATTATCTGGATCGGGTCCAAACCGTTCATTTCGATTCAATGCATCGATCTTGATTATTTCTTCCTCCGTCAATTGGAAATTGAATAAATCAGTGTTCGCATAGATCCGTTCTTCATGGACAGATTTCGGAATCGTTATGATTCCATGCTGTAAATCCCAGCGAAGGATGACTTGTGCTGGTGATTTTCCATAGCGGCGCCCTATCTGGATTAAATCAGGATGATCGAGTAGTTTTCCATGCATCAACGGGGACCAAGCCACAACTTGGATGTCGTTCGCTTCACAGAACATCCGCACTTCTTCTTGAATTAATCGTGGATGGAACTCAATCTGATTCACCATCGGTTTGATTTCTGAGTCCTTCATCAAGTCTTCTAAATGATGACCATTGAAATTACAAACCCCGATCGCTTTCGTATGCCCCTCTTTATAGAGCTTTTCCATTGCTTTCCACGTTTCCTTGTACAGACCTTCAACTGGCCAGTGTATAAGATAAAGGTCCACATAATCGAGACCAAGTTTATCAAGACTTCTTTCAAAAGAGGTCAAAGTTCGGTCATAGCCCTGTCCTTTATTCCATACTTTAGTGGTGATGAATAGTTCGTCTCTGGGGATACCTGTTTCTCGGATAGCTTGGCCAACCCCTTCCTCGTTCCGGTAGATGGCAGCTGTATCAATGCTTCTGTAACCTCCTTCTAGTGCTGTTTTTACAGATTGGATGACTTCCTTCCCGTCTTCTATTTTATATACACCGAAACCTAAACAAGGCATTCTGACACCATTATGTAGCTGCACTGAATCTTGTATACTCTTAATCAATCTCTTCACTCCTTAGGTGCGATATGCGGTCGTCCTTATTGACCGATTGAAATAGTTCTGTAAGTTGCTCAGTCAATAGATTGAGAATCTGTTTATCTTTCACATACTGAAAATGAGAAGCAGGGTTCCAGCTTGTCAACAGATTACCGGTATTCACTTCTCTATCTTCCTGGATCACCATACCATAAGCATCACTAATGGTTTTTAATGGATAAGCGAGAATATCGTCGCGATCGTAAATATTCCACCAGCCCCCCTCCCCATCTGGATAATGCTTGTAAAAGCCCCAAGAAGGGACTTTTATCGGTCGGTCAAAATCGGTGTAACGTAAACTCCATAAAGCCAATGGTGATCCGAGAGAAATGAATCGTGCAAGTGTTTCCCCCTTTTCCAGGGGAGTAGCATTTTCCGTCCACTCCTCAATATATGCCATTCGATCTGAGGTTTTTTGTAAATCATAAAAGAGATTACTAGTGATCACTGTCCCTAAACTGTGTCCGATGACAATGAGAGGCGCCTTTGCTCCAGCCTTTTCACTTAGTTTTGTCAATGCCTTGAAATAGATTTCATGTACTTGTTCATAATTTTGAAATTGGTCGCTTGTAGGCTGATAAGCAATGGCATCACCTAAAAATTCAATCACGAATTTCCTTAATACGGAGAAATCGAGACGATCACTTTTCTGGACGGCCTCCCATAAGTCCTTCTCCCTTTGATTGAATACCTCACCCCAGTAAATTGGTTGGAAGATAAATTCCTTACCTGTGTATGTGCGACCTTGATCCTTCAACCATTTTTCCAACTTTTTTTGTAAATTTTCGATGAGGATCTCAGCAAAATCCTCTTTTTGGATACCGGCCCCATGTATGACTGCTACTGCGATTGGTTGCACGTTTTAAGTCCCCCTAATCATATTGATTGAATTTATTAAGATGTGCCCAATAAATTGATCGATCTCATACGGCCATTTTATGGTTTTCGTCATCAGTATATGTTCCACCTCCTTCATTTTTCATAGATTCACATAACAAAGGGGATTGAAGATCGTTTTAATATGTAAATGAATAGGACTGACCTTGTCTGGCAAGTCCTTATCGGTTCATCTTTTTGACTTTATTCCTCTAGACACATCCAATAAACCTGCTCCGATTGATTCACGGTCGAAATCCATTTTTACTGTATTATTGATAAGAAGGTTATAAATTTCTTTTTCAGTCAGTTTACGATTCAGCTTCTCTTCATACCCTTGGATCAATAAAGCCGCTGCCCCAGCTACATGAGGAGTAGCCATCGAGGTTCCTGATAATTCGGCATATCTTGTCCCCGTATAGGTTGATAAAATATTTACTCCCGGTGCGACCAGGTCAATCTCATCGTTCGTATTTGTAAAAAGTGCAGGTTTCCGATCTTCCGTCATAGCTCCTACACATACCACTTCTGGATAGAAACCAGGATACGTATGGTCAAATGATTTTGAAATCTTATCCCCTAAATTTCCTGCTGCACAAACGACAAGAATATTATTTGCAACAGCTCGTCTCACTGCAGATTGCAAACGAGGATCATGGACTGGTCCTCCTAGTGACATTGAAATCACTCTAACCCGTTCTTTGCCAGGCCCTCTCCAATTTATTGCGTAATGTATGCCTCTGATCAAACTATCATAAGAACTTGTACCGTTCGAGCGTATGACTTTTAAAATTAACAGGTTCGCCTCAGGTGCTACACCCGCGACTCCATGACCGTTCATCTCTGCAGCGATCGTACCAGCGACATGCGTACCGTGGAAATGATTATCTGAATAATTTCTCGGATCCCCATTATGATCTGAAGTAAAATTCCTTCCCCCGATGATTCTATTTTTGAGATCAGGATGATTCGTTTGACAGCCTGTATCTAGAACAGCAATGACAACGCCTTTACCTTTATAGCCCAGGTCCCACATCTTCTCTGCATTGATCATTTCAACACCATAGGGGATTTCTTGGCTGAATTCATTCTTGTTTCTTATCTTTGTGGGAAACAGTTGTAGGTCTGACATGCATTTATCTCCTTTTCACTTAAATCACAATTCTCTTACTCTTAGTAGATTCAAGTGAAAGGGTATTGGTATAGGGAGTTGTCCCAATAAATGCAAAAAAGGGGCTGACCCATAAGTGTCTTGATATTCCTAATAATTGTGACACTCTGTTAAAGGATCAACCCATATTTTTATTCATCTCGAGCCAGACGTATTCCACTGTATTGCCACCGTTTATCAGGATGGAAAAAGTTACGGTATGAGTGCCTCACATGGGTAGAATGGGTTGCGCAAGACCCTCCTCTAAGTACCATTTGATTACACATGAATTTTGCATTGTATTCACCTAATGTACCCTCAAGCGGCTTCGATCCAGGGTAAAGCGTGTAAGGGCTGGATGTCCACTCCCATACATCTCCGAAAACCTTATACATTTTATTGTCTGAGTGATAGTCGCTATTAGGATGAAACATCTCATTATCGGCAAAGTTTCCACTAATTTCAATATTTTTCATCGCATGTTCCCATTCGGTCTCTGTAGGCAGTCGGTTTCCGGACCACCTTGCAAATGCATCTGCTTCATAAAAACTGATATGTGTGACTGGTGCATCAAGTTCCACCTCCTTCATCCCAGAAAGTGTGAATGTGTACCAGTTTCCATCGATGTTCTCCCAATACAATGGAGATTCCCAGTGATCGTCTTTTAATTTCGCCCAGCCTTCTGATAGCCAAAATGCAGGTTCTTGATATCCACAATCTTCTATGAAATCTAGATATTCCCCATTTGTCACTGGTCGATTTGCAATTGCGTAAGCGTCCAACCAGGACTTATGACTCGGCCTTTCATTGTCAAAAGAAAATCCTTCATCTGAATAGCCAGTTTCAACAATTCCTTCTTGAAATGTGATCCACTCCATATCTGGTAGAGATGAACCTGATTCGTTTCTTTTAACATGATAGAGCGGTTTTAAAGGGTTGATGGAAAAATTGTATTTGATATCCGTGATAAGGAGTTCCTGGTGTTGCTGTTCGTGATGTAATCCGATTTCCAGGATCGGAGCAATTTCTTCCAACTTATTTTCATTACAGTTCTCTAAGAAGTTAAGCATGCTTTCATCTACATGTTGTCTGTATTGGATAATTTCTTTAACAGATGGCCTTGAAAGGAGGCCTCTTGCATGTCTAGGGTATGGTTTACCATGTGTCTCATAATAGGAGTTGAATAAATAGTCGAATGTTTCATTGAATCGATTGTACTTTGGATGATAAGGAATGAGTATAAACGTTTCGAAAAACCAGGTCGTATGCGCAAGATGCCACTTTGGAGGACTGACATCAGGGATCGATTGAACGACAAAATCTTCTGGTTCTAATGGTGCTGTGAGTTGATCTGAAAATGCTCTGATCTGTTGGTAGCTTTTCAACAACAAACTGGATTTTTGTTCAGTAATGGACAATGGGTTCGCTCCTCTCTTGACCTATATCTATTTTCTATTTTGACTCTTCCCTTCCTCTTTTGCTTACAAACCAACAGCCTAAAATCAAATCCCCAAATAAAGAAAACTTAGTAAAGCCAAGCCTTAGCGCAGGCTGAGCCTTAGTTACCCTACTTTCTTTAAATATGAAAAAAGCTGGCTATCGCCAGCTTTGCAGAATATTGTCTATCGTTCTTTTTCCTTATTTTCCTGTTTCTCTAAATCAATCGGTTCATCTCTTGCAAATTCTTCCCTTGCAATTTTAGAGCCTTTTGGTGGACGGTTGATCGTCCCTTGCCGCTTGTGATCGAAATTTTTGCCTCTACCCACTCTTTAAACCTCCTTAAGGTGAATATAATAAATGTTTTTATTATTTATTAAAAGGATAGCCTAATACCGTAGTTTTTAATCGTGAGTAGTAGATAAGGCTTTAGCTGATATAAGCGGCTTTATGCTGATTCATCAAGAATGAATGACATTCATCGGCAACTTCTCTGCCTTCACGGATCGCCCAGACGACCAGACTTTGACCACGTCTTGCATCTCCCGCAGCGAATACACCTTCCTGATTGGTCATATAACTGGATTTTTTCGTCCAAATCAACCCTCTATCTGTATTCTTCAAATTGAATTGATCCAAGAAATCTTTTTCAGGTCCAGTAAAACCGATGGCGATCAGCACGAGTTGCGTATCCCATTCCTTTTCTGTTCCAGGGATTTCTTTGGTAATGATTTCGCCATCCACTAATTCTTTCTTGACTTGGACCGTTTGAAGAGACTTAAGTGAACCATCATCTGAAGTTTCAAAGCGCTTCGTTAAAATTTCGTATTCCCTTGGGTCCTTCTTGTATTTTTTGTACGCTTCTTCATACGCGTATTCTAAAGAAAAGGTTAAAGGGAAATGTGGCCACGGATTATCATCTGTCCGGTCCTTAGGCTGTTCAGGATGTTTACCGAACTGTACGACACTTTTGCAATTTTGACGTAATGCCGTTGCCACACAGTCTGCACCAGTATCTCCTCCGCCAATGACGATGACATCTTTACCTTCTGCAGAAATTGGGAATTCCGATCCATCGTTCAAGGCTTTCGTCGACCTTGTTAAATAGTCCATTGCAAAGTGGACGCCTTTACTTTCCCTTTTTTCAATCGGAAGGTCACGAGGCTGCTGCGCTCCTGTACAGACAATGACAGCATCATAATCCTTCGTAAGTTGTTCGCGGCTGATATCGACGCCGATTTCCGTATTGAGCTTGAATTCGATCTCTTCCTCTTTCAAAAGGTTGACTCGACGTTCTACAGTCTCTTTTTCAAGCTTCATATTCGGAATTCCATACATGAGCAATCCGCCAGCACGGTCATCCCTTTCAAAAACAGTCACCCAATGACCGGCTTTATTTAATTGGTCAGCCGCAGCCAATCCTGCTGGTCCTGAGCCGACGATTGCAACTTTCTTACCCGTCCTGTGGGTTGGAGGTTCTGGTTGGACCCAACCGTTGTCAAAGCCGCGTTCAATGATTTCATTCTCAATCGACTTGATCGTCACAGGGTCGCTGTTAATTGCAAGTGTACATGAACCTTCACACGGTGCTGGACATACTCTGCCGGTGAATTCCGGGAAATTGTTGGTCTCATCCAATCGAGCAAGTGCTTGTTTCCATTTTCCTTGATACACAAGCTCATTGAATTCAGGAATTAAATTATTGATCGGACACCCGATTGCGGAACGACCCCATTCTGCCCCTGTATGACAAAATGGTGTACCGCAGTCCATGCACCTGGCGCTTTGTTCTTTCATATCTTTTTCGGAATGTCGAAGGGTGTATTCTCCCCAATCCTTCGTCCTCGTCAATGGATTGCGTTCCGGATTTTTCTTCCGAGGATATGTTAGGAATCCTTTTACTTTACTCATATCAACCCCTCCTTCTATTTTTTTTACCTGATTTTAAAGGTAAGAGGCTGACCAATGATCTGGCCAGACCCCTTTTGTTTAATTTGGTATTTTTGCGACCTTTTCACGATCGTTCTCATTTTCAGTGAGTGTACGTTTGAATTCTTCAGGAATGATTTTCACGAACTGTGAAACAGACTCATTCCAATTGCTGAGCAATTGTTTCGCTCTCTTGCTGCCAGTATATTGAACGTGCTTGAGAAGCATTGCATGGATATGTTGAATTTCATCATAATCCTCAAGTTTTTCAAACAATACCATTTCGCGGTTACAATGTCTCTTGACAGACCTTCTATCAGGATTCCAGATATAAGCGATACCGCCAGACATACCAGCAGCAAAGTTTTTCCCTATTGATCCTAGTACAATGACTTTACCACCTGTCATATATTCACAACCGTTATCACCTAAACCTTCAACTACCGCATGGACACCACTGTTCCGTACAGCGAAACGTTCTCCTGCAGAACCGTTGATATAGACTTCGCCATCAGTAGCTCCAAACAATGAAACATTACCAATGATCACTTCTTCCATTTGCCGGACAATCGATTTTGAACTTGGAGCGACAATGATTTTTCCGCCTGATAGTCCTTTACCGACATAGTCGTTCGCATCTCCGTTGACTCTCAACGTAATCCCCTTTGGAACGAATGCGCCGAAACTTTGTCCCGCAGATCCATTGAAAGTGAGATCGATCGTATCTTCAGGCAGTCCTTTACCGCCATATCGTTTAGTAACTTCATAACCTAAACGCGTACCTACTGCTCTGTCTGTATTACGTATCGGAAGTGTCAACGAAATCGGTTGTTGATTGATGATGTTGTTTTCGACTGTTGGTATGATTTCAGCAAGATCAAGATGGTTTTCATCATATTCAGTCCGATAAGGACGGTCCTTCTTCTTCCATTCTTCGTCTGATTGGATCAGTAATGGTGTAAGGTCCATCTGTTTCGCCTTTGGATGTTGATAGGATTTTTCATTCAGTTTCAGAAGGTCAGTCCTTCCGACCAATTCATCCATCGTTTTTACACCAAGCTGTGCCATGATTTCGCGAATTTCTTCAGCGATGAATCGCATATAATTCACGACATGGCCTGCTTCACCCATGAATTTTTTACGTAGTTCCGGGTTTTGAGTTGCGATCCCTACTGGACACGTATCTAGGTGACAAGCTCTCATTAAGATACATCCAAGTACGACAAGTGGTGCCGTTGAGAAACCGTATTCTTCAGCACCTAGAAGCGCAGCTTTGACGACATCTTTCCCGGTCATCAATTTCCCATCTGTTTCGACGACTACTTTATCACGTAAATTGTTTAATACGAGCGTCTGATGTGCCTCAGCCAAACCAAGTTCCCAAGGAAGTCCCGCGTGGCGTATGCTCGTTTTTGGAGAAGCGCCTGTTCCTCCTTCGTAACCACTTATAAGGATGACATCAGCTTTTCCTTTTGCGACTCCTGCAGCAATGGTACCTACACCTGACTTTGCAACCAATTTCACACTGATCCGTGCATTTGGGTTGGCGTGCTTCAAGTCATAGATCAATTGGGACAAGTCCTCGATCGAATAGATATCATGGTGAGGAGGGGGTGAAATCAAACCCACACCAGGCGTAGACTTACGAACTTCCGCAATCCACGGGTGGACCTTTTTACCTGGAAGGTGTCCCCCTTCTCCGGGCTTCGCTCCCTGTGCCATCTTGATTTGGATTTCATCCGCACTTGAGAGATAATGACTGTTTACTCCGAAACGTCCTGATGCAACCTGTTTGATTGCACTTTTTCGGATATCACCGTTCTTATCAGGGATAAACCGATCAGGGTCTTCGCCACCTTCTCCCGAGTTGCTTTTTCCTCCAATGCGGTTCATAGCGACCGCTAAGATTTCATGGGCTTCTTTACTTAATGAGCCATAAGACATTGCACCTGTTTTGAAGCGTTTGAAAATCGCTTCAGCTGGCTCCACCTGTTCAATCGGTATCGATTCATTTTCCGTTTTGATATCCAATAAATCACGGAGGTACGTGATGCTTTCATTAGAAGCCAACTCAGAAAAACGTTCATAAAGCTCTTTATTGTTTGTCCTGCAGGCATGCTGGAGAGTATGGATCGTTTCCGGATTGAAGGAATGATATTCTCCATTCTTTCTCCATTGCATCGTACCGCCTGATTCCAATAGAGAATCTTTTTCAACAAATGCTTTTCTGTGCCGTTTTAAAGATTCTTCCGCAATCGTTTCCAAGCCGATGCCGCTTAACTTCGAAGCAGTCCCCGTAAAGTACTTGGAGATGACTTCTTCATCGATTCCGATCGCTTCAAATGTTTGTGCTCCTCGATAACTTTGAATCGTTGAAATACCCATTTTTGACATCACTTTCACAATTCCTGAAGTAGCAGCTTCTCTATATCGTTCAACCGCTTCCTCGTAGTCATAATCAGTGATGTGTTCTTGATCGATCAAATCTTCGATCGTGCGATAAGCAAGGTATGGATAGATCATGTCTGCACCGAACCCTATGAGCATTGAGAATTGATGCACATCACGGGCTTCAGCTGTTTCTACAATAATGCTTGCTTTCGTACGCAATCCTTTCCGGACTAGGAAATGGTGTAACCCACTTACCATGAGCAACGACGGGATTGGAACATTTTTTTCGTTCATGTCTCGATCAGTTAGCACGATCAACGGAATGCCTTGAGCAATCGTCGCTTCGACTTTTTCGAAGATCTCTTCCAAACGTGACTCTAGGGAAGCTGTTCCTTTATCTGCAGAGAAACAATAAGAAATTTTCTTCGAAAGGAAATCATTTCGTCCGTTATGGATAATTTCTTCGTATTCCTGTTTGCGAAGGATTGGTGTATAAAGTCTGATCCGTTTACAATGCTGCGGGCCTTCCTCCAATACATTACTCTTAGGTCCGAGGTAAGATGTAGTGGATGTAACACCTTTTTCCCTGATCGCATCAATCGGTGGATTGGTTACTTGTGCGAATAATTGCTTGAAATAATTGAATAACAATTGCGGTTTATCGGACAATACGGCCAGCGGTGTATCATTCCCCATCGAACCGATCGGATCTTTCTGTTCATTGATCATCGGGACGATGTTTTTGGTGATCTCCTCATTCGTAAATCCGTGTGTGATCTGATAGGTTAATAGCTGATCATCAGACAGACCTTCAAAACTATGACCATCGATACGTCCATTCAGTTGGACCAATGATTCATTCAGCCATTTTCGGTATGGGTGCTCTGTTGCAATTGAACGTTTTATATCGTCATTCAATAAAACTTCATTCTTTTCAAGGTCGATCAGGATCATTTCACCAGGAGCTAGACGCCCTTTCTGGACAACTCTATCCTGTTCGACGTCCAGGACGCCTACCTCCGATGAGAAGATGATCGTATTGTCATCTGTCAAGTAATAACGTGCTGGACGTAGTCCATTACGGTCGATAGAAGCACCGATCTGCCTTCCGTTCGTATAGGCAAGTGCTGTCGGTCCATCCCATGGTTCCATGATACAGCTTAAATATTCAAAACAAGCTCGTTCTGGATCTTTCATCTGTTCATTAAAGTCCCATGCTTCAGGCACCATCAACATAGCCGTGTGGGAAATTGATCTTCCATTCATCACCAGATACTCGAAAGCTTGATCGAGCATACCAGAATCGCTGCCCTCAGTTGAAATGACAGGAAGAAGCTCATTGTGTCTTCCTCCAAACACATTGGAAACAGCGGCGCTTTCCCTTGCTTTCATCCAGTTCACATTCCCTGTGATGGTATTGATTTCACCGTTATGCATGATCATTCTGTTCGGGTGTGCTCTTTCCCATGAAGGAAACGTATTCGTACTATATCTTGAATGGACCATTCCGAACATCGACGTACACGCAGGGTCATCAAGATCAAGGTAGAATTGATCCAACTGATAAGATGTGAGCATACCTTTATAAACAATTGTACTTGGCGACAGGCTTGCAATGTAAAATGGGCCGTCTTGTACATTTATTTCATCAACGACACGTTTTTCAATAATTCTACGAATTAAATATAGATGTTGCTCGAACTTTTGAACAGAGCGGATATCGTCTGGTCGTTTAATGAAGAGTTGACGAATATAAGGCATCGTTTGTCTAGAGGTCGATGTAACGATATCTTCATTAACAGGGACCGTCCTCCATCCGATCAATTGAAGGTTTTCTTCTTCTGCAATTTCTTCAATAAGACTTTCAATCTGGCTCCGTACCTTCTGCTCTTGCGGAAGGAACAACATACCGACAGCATATTCTCCTTGTTTCGGCAGGAAATTGTTCCATTTTTTCCTGAATAGCTGATCCGGTATTTGTACCATGATTCCAGCTCCGTCCCCAGAGTCTGGGTCTGATCCCTGGCCACCTCTATGCTCAAGTCGACAAAGCATTGTAATAGCATCTTTAATTGTTTGATGTGTAGCAACCCCATCAACTTTTGCGACAAATCCGATTCCACAAGCATCACTCTCAAAATCAGGATCATATAATCCTTGTTTTTGTGGAAGACCAGTTCGAATCATAGTATCACCCCATCTGCATTTATTTTAATGTTAGGTATCTATACCCGATAATTCCTTGTTTTTCCACTATTCATTTCGAAAATTTCTGACAAAAAGGTTTGTTTTCATAATAGGGGTTTTCTGTTATGCTTTCAATATATAAATTCGATAGAATTGATCTCATTTTGAGATCAAGCGCTTACAAGGATTGATATGATGGAACTTAGACAAATCAAATATTTTATAAAAGTTGCAGAAATGGAGCATGTCAGCGACGCCGCTGCAGAGTTACACGTCGCACAATCTGCTGTCAGCCGTCAAATTGCGAATCTTGAAGAAGAATTGGGTGTGAAGTTATTCTTCAGAGAAGGCAGGAACATCCGATTGACCCCAGTCGGAAGGATCTTTTTGGATCATGTGAAGATAGCTATCGTTGAGTTAGATAAAGCAAAACAAGAGGTCTATGAATTCTTGAATCCAGAAACGGGGACAATCCGGCTCGGTTTTCCAACCAGCCTTGCTGCGAAAACTTTGCCACAGGTCATTTCAGCATTTCGAAAAGAGCATCCACAGATCGGGTTCCAATTACGCCAGGGAACAGTACCGGAATTGACGACGGCGGTGATCCAAGGGCATATCGATCTCGCCTTTGTTTCCCCTGTACCTAAAAAACAGATGGATGTTAAGGGACAAATCTTTTTTACGGAGAAAGTAATGGCCTTACTTCCACTCAATCATCCATTAGCGGATGAACCCTATCTCCGGTTGGTTCAATTACGGCATGATTCCTTCGTCCTTTTTCGCCAAGGATACAATTTGAGGGATACTGTGATGCGAGCCTGTCAACAGGTTGGATTCAACCCGCGGATCGCTTTTGAAGGTGAGGATGTTGATACGATAAAAGGTCTCGTATCCGCAGGACTTGGTGTCAGCCTGTTACCTGAAATTACACTCCACGGGACGAGGGAACAGGAATGGAAGGCGGTAGAAATCGTTGAACCGAATGTGACTCGGACCGTCGGTATTGTCATTCCACAAAACCGCGAGCTTGCTCCGTCTGAAAAAATCTTTTTCGAATTCCTCAAACAATTTTATGAAAAACTGAACCGGTTCGGTGAATAATAGGAAAAGAGGCTGAGCACAATGTCAGCCTCTTATCAACAAAAGTTCTATTCACTATCAGGAATCATCTGTTTACTCCTATGGCTTTATACTGAATTGCATTGTCACCCATTCATTACTCTTTATCGTGTCAATCAGTTGGTATTCATTCGCTATAAAATAATCCACTAGTTTATCCATGCTCCACTCGACGATTCCGGAGATAAGGAAATGATTCACTTTCCGATCAAAGAAATCCTGTTTCTCCATTATACATATTGTTTCGTTTGACCCAATATTAATGAAAACCCAATCAATCGTTATTGGGGTTTTTAATTTTTCTTGGATTAAATCCTTCTGATCTGGCTGGATGACTTTTATATTATTTAACTCAGCGTTAAGTCGTACTTCCCGTTCACAAGGTTCGATGTCAAGTGCAATAACTGTCTCTGCCCCTTTCATTGCTGCAGCGACACTTAGAACACCTGAACCCGTTCCAACATCAATAATGGTTTTGTCCGAAAAATCTTTATCCAGGATCATTTTGAGGCAATCTCTGGTTGTTTCATGCGAACCTGTTCCGAAGCCTCCCATCGAGTCAAGAATGATCGAGTACTTGGTAGAAGGATCCTCTTCTGGTGATATGATCTCCCATTCTTCAGTGATTGGAATGGCGGGATTCGGCTGCTGCCAATCCTGGAGTATGGATTTCTCATATGTAATAGCATCACTTTCAATGTTAAACAGCCTGGATATTACTTGAATTGTCTCGCTAGGTGACACTGATTCACTGATGATATGCATTCGAACATTTTTAGTTTCTTCTATTTGATATTGATACCCATTTTCGTTGCGTGAAACTGCAATGGGCTGATCGTAATACGTATTGAAAAAACCTGCAGCAGCCAGTTTCTCCATTGCTTCATCAGCCTTTACGTAAGGTATATCTAAATTAAACTGGTATTCCATGACATTCTCCTTATTCATTCCTTCGGTTAAAGGTAAACCCGTTTGAAATGGGTATGGACTCTTGAGAAATTGGCGATGATGGTAACTAAAAAGGTGATTTCATATGGAATTATATCGTATTTTCTATACCTTTCGCACAAGAGAATTGAATTTCCTAACCATTACCGGGATGGATATGGTCCATCATAAGTTATTTTCGGTATTGGTGTACTCCCCTGAGGATTCGATCGACTTGGATCATTCTTTGTCACCAGATATTCCTTCCTCTTTAAAAAGTCTCTTACTTGAACAAAAGCACCAGATTGATACGGGGTACTATGATTTAGCATCATGGGAAACAAATGTGATACATTAATTTAACGGTCTAGATCGATTGGTAATCTGGATTTCTTTTGTAATTTTTTAATGATATACGATATCAGAGCAATAAAGACAATGCCGATCAAAATAGCGACGATTTGCTCCATATTACCAGTAGCAAGGCTGCTTCCAAAAAAATTCAATAAAAATACACCAGGAATCATCCCACATAAAGTCCCAGTAACATATGGCCGGAAACCAACATTAGAAAGTCCAGAGGCGATACTAACCAAATCATAATTCAAAAATGGTACTACCCTTAAAAATAATACGTAAAAGAACCCTCTCTCATCAATGCTTTTCTGAAGCTTTTGTGTACGATTCCATTGTTGTACCTGAAACTGATGCCCGAATGTTCGTACTATGATGAAAGTCAATGAAGCACCAATTAAAGTTCCTGTAATCGTCAATAATGTCCCGAGTAGGACACCGAATGCAAGTCCGCCGGCTATTGAGAGAATCATCATTGGAAAGAAAATGAACGGACGAAGTGAACAAAACACTAGATAAATGACAGGTGAAAAGATTCCGAAAGAAACAATCCAGTCTCTTACGTTTTTTGTATCATAGCTTACATAATTCCGTCCTATCCACACTAAAAGAATGAAAAATAAGATGATTGAGCTGTATTTCAATATTTTCATAATGATATTCATTAACAAAGCCCTTTCTCATGAAGAGTCAATATATGTAGTACTCTTTACTAAAAGTGCTGTACAGTTTGTTTTCTGCGAAATTCACTCACTTTCCGCGGGCAGACGAAAAGCGGAAGCGACCCGATTAGTCACGAAGGTCACTGGAAAACTGACGAGGAGGCTCGAACCAAACAAAGACTTGGTTCTGCGTGGGCCAACTCATAAGGATGTCAATCAATGTGTCGACCGCCGCAGGCAGTTTGAAGTGATCCGTGACTGGTCGCTGAGCTAGACTTCACTTCCTGCATTTACCTATTCCGTAAGCCTCCTCACTTGCACAGGATTTCAACACAAAAATGGAATCATTATGCTGACTTCGACGTTCACCATAGGACGTGGTGGTATTTAGTCGAAGTTCATTATTATAGTCGAAGATCCTTTTAGAAACTGCGGGGTCTCGCTTGGCTCGCTGTTCCCGATAAGAACTTCTCTAAATAAATCAATAATAAACAAAACAGAGCCAGCTTAAGATAAGCTTGCTCTGTAATATATGTCATGTCAAATGATTGTGTACATTCGATAATTATTTTAGTTTACATAATATAATTATGTTATCCTTCATCTTTTGATAATTTGACTAAAGATTTGATTTTCTTATGGATTTTAGCTTCACTGTAGTGTTTTTCAGCATATTTTGTTTCGAATTTATCCATTTCCATGAAGATTTTTTTATCGGGAGAGACAGTGACATCCATTTCAGGATACTTCCTCTCTACTTTCTTTTTGACTTTTTTCGTAATTTCCTTTAATTGAAAACGATCTACAGTCGTAATTTTGATGGCAATCAATAAATCGTCCTGGGCTTGCATGATTTTAACATCCTCTACCCCTTTCATCTTTTTGATGTTCTTTTCTAATGAGGTTCCTTCTTCCGTCGCCATTTCCTGTGTTGTAATCGTATTTTGTTTTTCAGTCTTGTGATCAAAATTACATCCTGCCAATAAAGAAATCAACACAATAACAGTCCAAAGCTTTTTCATTCGGAATTGAAAATGTAACATCCTGCTGTCTCACCTTTCACCGTATGATAGTTTTAAATGTCCAAATTTACGATTTTGTTCGATCAGTTCTGTAAATAAAGTTGAATAATCGACTGATTCAATCCTTTGATGGTATAGCTGTATTTGTTCCTGTAAGTCATTGAAATAGAAGGGATCATCCAATTTGCTCAAAATTTGATTCTCAACTTCAATTTCAACGTTTAGACAAAAGCCTAATCCATGGTTTTTCAAGTAATTCAAATTATATTCTTCCTGTCCAGGCAGACAATCATTGATAAAAATCGGGAGCCTTTTCATTAGGGATTCCGCTAAGGTCACTCCCCCAGGCTTAGTGATGATGGCATCGCTGTGTTCATACATATCATTCATTTCAACTTTTGAATCAATATATGGATAGGTTGTGATGTGTTTATTTTCAAGAGCCTTAATTTGGCTCAACAGTCGATAGTTTTTACCACATAAGACCGAATAATGTACCCTTCCAGATGGATGGATTGCCTTAATGAAGTCAAAAATATGCCCAGCCCCTTGATTACCACCTGTAAGCAATACACGATATTGCTTCTTCTTTAATGGATGTGTGTTCCTTGCAACGGGAGTAACATGCCGATTAACTGGGATCCCGCTTGTCAAAATTTTTTGTTGAGCCACTCCGTCTTGAATCAGTTCATCTCGGAACTCTTCATCAGGGACTAAATGTAAATCAACAGCTGTTCTACCCCACAGGTTATTGATGAAATAGTCCGTATATACATTGACGATAGGGATATTTATTTCTCCGTCAGCTTTTAAATGGTTGACCAAGTATGACGGTAAAGCATGGGTACAAATGATAAGATCAGGTTGTTTCTTTGCAATGATTTGACGGGTACTCTTCAAGAACAGTTTTTGATAAAACTTATGGGAAAAATTATTTTCCTTATGAGATTTGGTTAATCTTTTGTAAACATTGCTGTAGAACGCTGGCCCATTTTTGATCCAACTTAAATAAGCATGCGAAACGGCCAATTCACCTTTCCCATATATAGAGGAAAGAAGCTCGATTTTTTCACAATCGAATAGATCATCCAATTCATAACCAATAGTATCGGCTACATGATGATGTCCTGATGAAATTGTTAACAGTGGCATGATTAGGACCTTTTTCATGGGATAGAACCTACTCATTTTTACTCTTAGTGTTTGGAAACAATCCGAAATAATTCCTATGGTTTTCGAACCTGTTATTTCCATCATTACAATACAAATTAAGGCTAAAAATAATGGGGAAGAAAATGTATGTAAGGAGTTTAGGATATGGAAATCATTAGAAGCTACGCAATGACAATTTGGAGCTTATGGGATCCAGTATATTATTCATTCACCCGCTTGACGTATATCGAAGACGAATCACCGCAAAAATGCATATTCAGAGTCCGATTGACGAAATACAAAGGAGCACCAACCATTCTGAATGATGGAACACGAATCAACAAAAACGATCTGATGATAAAGATCCATCTTCACAATGTGCGTCTGATTAAAGAGATGAATCACCTTAAAAATGATTTCCAAAAAGGGATCCATTTCTACAGATGTGTCCAACAATCCATGCCATTCCTGGCTGCTTACGTAGAAGGTCATGAACAATCCAGTGAAATCAAAGGGATTATTGGAATCACACTCCTCAATCAAGGAACCCAGAAACTCGGATTCGAATCGTTCAGTTTTAAAAGTAAGCTCTATCGCATATTCAAAATGGTCGCACTTTTACCGATCTCTCTAGTGTCCAACCAGAGTAAAGATAGCTTGTTCGGAACAGAACCGAGGTATCTGATGATGTCCAAAGATAAGCTGATCGGTCGATATAACTTGAAATAACAACACTTTTACATTATTTACCGGTTCCAATCCCCTCTCAGTTTCCTATAATTGTATATGGGAGGGGATTGGATGTTTATTTTGTTAACGTTTATATTAATTTCAGCTCTCGCTATATACAGAGCTTATATCAATACTAAGGATGTAACTTTAAAAAGAATAAAAGTTATGAGTAATGATAAAGGACCTCACATGAACTTACGAATCCTGCAAATTTCCGATATGCATTTAGAGAACATTTCTATTACTCCAGAAGAAATTCATGAGAAACTAAAAAACGAAACGATTGATTTAATTGCCCTGACTGGAGATTATCTTGATCGTAAAAAGACTCTTACCAAGCTCCCTGCTTATTTAGAGGTTTTTCAAAAGCTTGATCCGAAATATGGAATCTATGCGGTTTTCGGTAACCATGATTATGTTTTGAAAAATACGTCATTTGATAAATTGGAAAAAATATTGAATAAGTACGGTTGCAAGACGTTACGTAATGAGCACGAGATGATCACGATGAATGGTCATACTGTGAATCTAATTGGGATCGATGATTACGGGACAGGAAATAGTGACCTTGAGAAATCTTATCAAGGGCTATCAGCATCTGATTACAATCTAGTCCTTACTCATGACCCGAATATTGTACTGGATCTCGATCAACAACACTTCGATTATTTATTATCTGGTCATTTCCATAACGGTCAGATTCATTGGCCAAAGCCGTTTCACCTTGCAAAAATGGGAAAGCTAGCTCGTCAAAAGATCGTCCAGGGACTTCATCATATGTATGAGAAACCATTTTATATCAGTGAGGGGTTAGGACAAACGGGCATCAACATACGTGTAGGTTCACGCCCTGAAATAACGATACATGAAGTAGGAATCACAAAAGCAGAAGCTTCCGGAAATGCCGCTTCATAAAACAAAGCTGATTCAAGTCTAAAACTCATCATAGGCTTCAATCAGCTTTTTTTAATCGAAAATCGGAAATAAAAACGTTTTTTTATTCTGATTGAACAAAGGTTCATAGCCTAACTTCCCAAGTTGATCAGCTATGAGTTTATACCCATATCCATTTGGATGCATTCCATCAATAGAGAGTGCATTTCCCCCATTTACTTTAAACGGTTCATATATACTCGCAACCTTTAGATTTTGACATCCGAACATCTCCAATTGCTTATTGAATGTTTTAATCCACAATTCGCTGAAGGAGAGATAGGGAAACGGATTATACAAACCCACCAATCGGATGATATAGGGTTCTTTCCCTTTTTCTTTTATTTTACGGATTTCATGAAGCATAATTGAAAGATTTTTCATGCTTTCTTTAATGGCAGTTCTAAAAATATTTGTGTCATTCATAAAAAAGTATTTCTTTGCTGCTTTTTTTAAATCATTACCTCCAGCAGTGATTGTAATCACGTCCGCCTCTGCAATCGCCTTTTTTACATTTTCATTAGCAAGGAACGCCAATACCTGTGCAGTCGTTGCACCATTTTTTGCAAATACATTACGTTCTACTTTTCGATTGGCTGCTTTTTCTATAGACTCGGTGTACCGTGATACAAACCCCGGAGCAAAGATAGAACCGACACCTACAGTCAAAGAATCCCCTAACGCTGTGTATCTAATTATATTCTCGTCCATTTACATTCACCTGTTGATATATTTAAAACGCTTATAATAAGTTATGTTTCATAAAAATACGTGATATGGACAACCGTTTAGGTGGTGGAAATTGTGCAATAGCACTAAAGGATGTGAGTTATTTCTAAATCGACATTCACGGGATTTCCTTATTTCTCGAATTTCAGTTATTATGGTAGGAGACAGAAGATTTTAGGAGGTTCAACAAATGAAACAAGAATCACAACAATTTTTACAGGAATTGCTCTCAACTCCTTCTCCATCTGGGTTTGAAATGAAAATTCAAAGGAAATGGATTGACTATGTTCAATCTTTCGCAGATAAAATTGAAACAGATCATATCGGGAATGCCTATGGTGTCATTAATCCAAATGCTCCATTCAAAGTATTGATCGCAGGGCATTGTGATGAGATCGGCTTTATGATCAATCGAATTGATGAAAGCGGTTTCTTACATTTCACTAAACTCGGAGGTATCAGTCACAAGCCTGCAATCGGCATGAAGGTCGAGATTCTTGGGAATCAACAGACCATTACTGGTGTCGTGGGAGTTAATGCAGAGCATCATGGTGGGATTAAAGATGATTATGACTTTGAAGATCTATACATAGATTGTGGTGCACAAAGTAAAGAAGAGATTGAAAAGTTTGTGCAAATTGGCGATTTAGCAATTTATAAGCGCGAAATGGAGTTCCTTTTAAATAACAGGATCAGCGGTCGTGGTCTTGATAACCGAACCGGTGCGTTTATCGTAGCAGAAGTACTGAAGAGGTTATCCAAAAAGAAACCAGAGGTCGGTGTTTACGCTGTAAGTACAGTAAATGAAGAGACGAACTTGGGTGGTGCCTATTTTGCAGCATCCCAGGTTCAGCCTGACTTTGCTCTTGCCGTTGATGTAACCTTTGCAACTGATTATCCAGGTGTAAACAAGAATAAGCATGGGGACATCCGTCTTGATCATGGTCCGGTTCTTGCTAAAGGTGCCCCTATCCATTACAAGTTGAACAGCATACTTGAGGAGACAGCCCGCAAGAACAA
The DNA here is from genome assembly GCF_019720915.1 of Alkalihalobacillus sp. TS-13. Classification (GTDB taxonomy): domain Bacteria; phylum Bacillota; class Bacilli; order Bacillales; family Fictibacillaceae; genus Pseudalkalibacillus. The sequence continues at coordinate 1,131,804 of NZ_JAHKSI010000001.1, read as the reverse complement.
AATCGATGTACAATATGAGCTTACACCACGAGTGACTGGTACAGATGCTGATGGAATGCGTTTAACTGGTAAAGGAGTTCCGATTGCACTGGTCTCCCTCCCACTCCGTTATATGCATTCACCAGTTGAAACAGCAAGTCTTCAAGATATTGAAGATGAAATCACATTGATCACAGAAATGATCATTTCGCTCAGTACTAACGAAAACTTGAACCCACTTGATTAATAATGTAAAGGAGATATGCCGTCAATCGTCACATCTCCTTTCTTCAAGTTTCGGCTTGATTCTCAGCTAATTTGTATAATAATTTTCGGATCTTATTCGCAACCTGTTCATAATAAGTTCCGTCATTTGGGACAAAATGTGTCATGTCTACCGTCATTTTCACTGGAATTTTCATACCAGAAGGATCTAAATTAAATCCTTCAACAAGTAATGATTGAGCTTTTCCCGAACAAAACTCGTGAAAAGCATTGAATTCAGCTTTTACAATCCCTGATACCTCATCTTCTTGAAGAGTGAAATCATCAAAGTTCATTGGCTTATCATATAAAAATACATGTGCAATCTCTTTGTCAATCATCCCTTCCATAGTGGTACAAGATTCAATTTTCCCAACTGTTTTCAACTCCTCCAATGTAACATCTATCCCGATTTCTTCTTCGATTTCCCGAATGCCGTCGTCGATGGTTTCCTTTGCTAATATATGACCGGCAGCTGTAATATCAAGCAAATTCGGATAATCTTTCTTCTGATTGCTACGTATTTGTAAATAGATATAATACTGGTTACCGATCAAGCTGGTCACCCAGCAATGGAAGGTTTCATGCCAAAATCCCATACGGTGTACTTCTTCTCTGGTTGCGACACCTAAAGGATTTCTCTGATCATCATATATTTTCAGCAGTTCTGACTCCAATACTCCACCTCCACTTCACTTTTTATTTATTCCTTTTGATACTTTAGGTAGTTTAATCGTGACAGTGGTCCCTTTGCTATCTTCACTTGTAATATCGACTGTTCCTTTATGATTAGAAATGATCTTTTGACTGATCATCAGACCTAATCCTGTGCCTGTCTCTTTAGTAGAGAAGAATGGTTTGCCGAGGTTTTCGAGGTTTTCTTTCGGAATCCCACAACCATTATCTTTTATACGAATACAAATATGTGTCCCTTCTTTTTTCAATGTGAGATCCACTGTACCACCTGACGCTGTTGCTTCCAATGCATTTTTAATAAAATTAAGGAATGCTTGTTTCAACTGATTTTCATCACCTAGTACTGCGGGCAATCCTTCTTCAAAATCTGTTGTGATTTCTATGTTTTCCATGATTGCCTGGCTGTCAATCAGAGATAAGAGATGAGAAAAAAGAGTGTCCATCGGTGTTTCTTTGTATTGTGCGGTCTGTGGTTTTGCAATCATCAAAAATTCATTCACAATTAAATTGATCCGTTCCAGTTCAGAAAGCATGAGTTCATAATGGTCTTTTTCCACATCCTTACTATTAGAATGGAAAAATTGCAAAAATCCCTTTAATGATGTCAATGGATTACGGATTTCATGGGCGATACTCGCAGCCATCTGGCCTATGACTGCAAGCTTATCCGAATTTCTCAATAACTCCTCTGTCTGTTTACGTTCGGTCAAATCTCTGATCACCATCACCACTGAGTTGATTTCCCCTTGATTGATCACAGGCGTACATTGAGCTTCCAGTTCAATCCATTCACCGTCCATATGTATTTCCTTATATTCGAAGTGTATCGGCTCTCTCGCCTCCAACATCTTCTGATACTGTGTTTTTATGCTATGCAAATCATCTGGATGGACAAAATGAAAACCGTCTATCCCTTCATAGTGGTTCTCCTGACGTCCTGAAACCAATTCATGTGATGGTGATGCAAAGGTCACCTTTCCCTCTACATCCAAAACACGGATCATATCAGCCGTATTTTCAGCTATCAATCGATACTTCGCTTCGCTTTCACGTAATTTCATGTTCGCTTTTTTCCGTTCAGTGATATCACGGAGAATATTTGCCATCGCGATCATTTTTCCATTTTGGTCATAAATCGGGGAATGAGTGATCTCCACATTGATCAGCTTACCGTCTTTCCTTTTTCGTACTGTTTCATACGCCACAACAGTTTTTCCGGACTTCACTTTCCTCTGAAGGAAATCAACCTCCTTCCGGTAACTTTCGTCTGGAATGGTAATGACGCCGTTACCAAGCAACTCCTCCCTTGTATAAAGGAAAATATCTTCTGTAGCAGGGTTCAGTTTTACAATATTTCCATTCATATCAAATAGTCCGATTGCATCTCCTGAATGATCGAGATAAGATTCCCAGAATCCCTTTTGAGCCTTTAGTTGTTCGAATTCCTCAATTTCATCTGTCCGATCTTTTAATTGGACAAATCGCCCAGCAACTTGATTATCTTTAATTATTGGAATGCTGTTTATTTCCAATTTTCTATTTAGTGAAGAATTTGTTCCGGTGAACTGAGCTGTTTCAGTTGAACTCAGTGTATTGAAAAAGCTTGACTCGTCATCAAATTCTACGATGTGTTCAATAGATGTGTTTAAATCGTATTCTCTGGTGTTAAGAAATATTGTTTGACACGCTCTATTCATATGAAGGATTCTTCCTTCAAGATCTATGACCAAGATAGCTTCACTGCTATAGTCAAACAATGATTGATAACCATCTGTATGTAACAACTGCTGCAGTTCTGTATTATTCGAGGTTCTTCTAAATCGTTCATTTACCTGCATCATTAATGGTACCTCACTAAATGATTTATCGTTGATACTACATAGTTTGACATTTACATTCAATAACCTCTTTTAAAAGAATAAATATTCTGTTTTATTGTCGAATATATTAAACTCTTGTCGATAGAATGTGGTTTATACTTTAATTCTTCTTACGAATTTCACTCCTTTTCCTCGGGAAACGAAAAGCGGAAGCGACCTGCTTAGTCACGTAGGTCACTGGAAGACTGACGAGAAGGCTGCTGCCGCCACAGGAAGTCTGAAGTGATTCAAGTGACTGGTCGCTGAGCTGGACATCACTTCTATGTCTTGACCTACTTCCGTAAGCATCCTCACTTCCACAGGATGTGGTGGCTTCGACGTTCACCACAGGACCTGGTGGTTGTTAGTCGAAGGTCCTTAATTCTGTGTGAAGTCTTGCCTAGCTCGCTTTTCCCGCAGGAGTATCGTATAATTCGCGCTTTCAGATTTTCATCCACCTCTATATATTGAAAAGGTTTTATTATCAATAAACTGTTAGCCAACAGCCTTTGGAAAAAGTTTAGATGAACTGTAAGAATGGGAATGGTGTGATAAGAGGACAAACAAGAGAGGTGGTAAAATGAAAGAACGCAAAACCTATTATGTTTCGCCTAAAGGTGATATCTTCCCGATCAAGACAGATCAAAGTCTTCAATTATTCGAGATAGAAGCTACGGAAAATGAACTGAATCAATTTAAGGTTGCTGTCGAAGAATTCAATGCTTCAGAGGATATCGAAAAAGAGGATTTCTGGACACTCGCCCATTTCAAAGAAAAGGAAGTAGATGAAGACAGAAATGTAACTTATGGAAAAATACTTGAAGTTTATAAGTGGATCTATACACTTGGAACTTCTAAAACGAAGCTGGAAATTGAAAGGATGAACATACTCCCATCATTGGATCAGAAACCTAGTTTTAAATAATAGCTGTTGTGTACCATAACCTTTAACAGAGCCAAATGAAAAAGGGACTGTCCTAATAGAAAAGTGTCAGACCACCCCAAACAACATTTTGTACCAAAACCACGAATTTCCTCAAAATGTTGTTAAGCTCGGAATGACTCTGACACTATTGGGACAGCCCCTTTTGGCTGGGCTTCATAATTTCTCCCATGGTTTCTCTGTCCCGAATTTCATTGCAAGCTGTTTACTTTCGTCTCTCCTCTTTCTTCGTCTTTCCGCACGTTTCGCTGCACCTTCAAACAACCATTTTTCCTCTTCTGATTCAGGTATGACATTCGCTATTGGCGTTGGTTTCCCCTTTTCATCGATTGCAACGAATGTCAGGAAAGATAATGCACATAGCTTCCTTTCTCCCGTCAACAGATTCTCCGAAATGACTTTCACGAACACTTCCATCGAGGTCCTGTGTGTCCATGAAACGAATGCTTCAAGGCAAACAGAATAACCTTCCTTGATCGGATGTAAAAAGTCGACGGAATCACTTGATGCTGTTACAACGTTTTTTCTTGCATGACGTGTGGCCGCAATTGCAGCAACATCATCAATATATGCCATCAATTTACCCCCGAACAAGGTTCCGTGGGTATTTGTATCTGGAGGAAGCACATGACTGCTTTTCACTGTTCTGGATTCACTGACTTTCTTAGCTTCTACGGTCATTATCCATGCTCCTTGTGATTTAAATTTATATGACTATCATTTACGCGGTTATCATATCTCATACATTACACACCTTGCAACAAAAAAACTCTTGCTACTAATTTAGGCGAACCATACCATCAGGAATTTAGATCAAAATCATATACATATTCTATTTTTAATTGTTCATCTTCCTTTATCAGTTCTACGATGACGCAATTTATAGTTAACTTCATAGTGCGAATCTGTGGTCCTATTGTTTTTTGTACATCTACAGCTTTTTGTCGATATGCAAATCGTCCGATAGTAACATGAGGGACATAAGCGTGTTCATGGATTGATACTTGTTCAAGATTCCGCTATAAAGGCGCTCATGAAGTTGTTCAACTTCATTTTCCCGAAATCAATGAGCACATACAGACATCCATCATCTGCAACCATAGTATCATTCAGGTTCAAAAGGTATACATCCGAACAAAGAACCTTTTAAATGAGAGATACATTCATCGGTTGAGAGGGTACTTTCAAACGGAAATACTAGAGTAATGTGTGGTGAGATTTTATCAAATAAAGGATCATATTTCGATCTTATCCTCTCGATAGTTGAAACTTCTTACCGATTCATAAAGATTGCTATTGATCTTTTAATCAAAATACATCCTCCTTCAAACTTCTGGCGTTCTAACATTTTTAGCCGAGCAACATGAGAAAACTGTTTATCATGACTAAATGCCAGGTGCTTAATTTACCTATATTGACGAGTGAACATGCTTCATTCTAATACAACACTTTGTAATTTGCCGCGATACTTTCTGTCAATCCACCACAATTTAAATATTTAGTATTGTCGTCTTTTTCGAAACTCTTTAAGCTTCTTTTTATTAATAGTATTTAAATTTTTATTTTTAAGTACGGTACGTGAAATTTTATGAATAAGTCACTCTGATTTTCACACCTTGCAGTGATTGTTCCTTAGCTTCTTCGTTTCTTTTCTTTACTATTGTTGAACGTTCGCTTATTGGTGTGCTACATGCACCATCATAATAATCAGGGTCGATGAGTCGTACTTTTTTTCGTGTATGTATACTGTAATCTTCTGTATCTTCCGAGACGTCTAATACCTGATTTAGTTTATTTAACTCTTTATTTATTTCACTATCCCCACTATTCTTCAATAACCTTAAAAGATCTACATCAGTTTTGAGAAAATCATCTCTCACTATAATTTCTTTATCCAGTGCCATTTTTAGAATGTTAGCCATTTGGTGGTTGCCGTACACATTTAATGGATGCAAGAAAAAATTCAGGACCTCTTTATAATATGTCTGGACGAACCACTCTCCGGCACGAATCGTTGTCACCTGCATCTTGCCATCAATGACAGCCAATTCATTCAAGAAAGACTTCACTTCTAATTTTGTAATCTCACCATAACCGTATAAATCCCGTAACGTATAATCGACCCGATCTGCACATAAATGCGGAGCAGGCTGTTCGAGGATCGACCAATTCGATTCATCCAAGATTACTTTTAAATCGTATCCATGCTTGGAGAGTACTGCTGGTATATCAGATTCCTGGATTAGCGTATCTTTGATCAATTCATGATAGTCTTCGTCACGTATCTTCAAGACTTGATCAACCACATGTGAAAAAGTAGTATGAGAGACATCATGCAGGAGACCCGCTAATTGTTCTTCAATGCTTCCTCCAAGGTTGCGGATAAGCAGCATGACGCCAACTGAATGATCAAACCGCGTATTGTTCCACTTAGGATTGACCAGAAAACTTGCTCCATTTTGATGGATATATTTTAAGCGCTGGACAGCTTTTGTAGAGATCAACTCTTCAAATACAGGTTCTAACGAAAAACTTCCATATAATCGATCTTCTATGTACATAAAATCCTCCTTATAAATAAGCTGTGTTAGTTCTTATTGTTGATTTCATCGAAATACACTCCCTTCTTCCCGCGGGCTTTAAGAAAGCGGAATCGGTCGATTTAATCACGTAGGTTACTGGAAGACTGACAAGGAGGCTCGAACAAACAAAGACCTGGTTCTGCGTGGGCTCACTCTACGCCACAAGAAGTTTGTAGTGATCCAAGTGATTGGTCGCTGAGCTAGACATCACTTCACGATTAACCCACTTCCGCAAGACTCATCATTTGCCAGGATCTCAACACAAAAATGAAATCATTTTCGTGTCTTCGATGAGAATTCTTAGAAGCTTTCCTAATGCTGGCTACGACCTGGCTACAACGTTCACCACAAGACCACAGACTTTTAACCGCAGGCGCAGGAAGTGGTGGTATTTAGCCAAAGGTCATTATTTTAGTCAAAGATCCTTTTAAAAAGTGCGGGGTCCCGCCTGGATCGCTTTCCCGCAGGAGTGTCGCAAATTTCGATTACAATAAACAAAGTCTTTTAACATCGCCTTTAAATAAAAAGTGCCAGACCCCTCTAACTATAAAGGAGCCAGGACACTCTTTGAATGTTGACGATGAGATTATACATAAGAATCTATACGAAAGCAGTCTAAATAAATTAAATCTCTTTCCGATCATAAATAATGAAGTAATAGTCATAAGGGTTCTTTTCGTCTTTGATACCTTTTTCTTTTGATTTCATTTCCCATTTTGATTCATCAAGGTCTGGGAAATATGTATCACCCTCAAACTCTTCATCAATATAGGTTAAATAAATCCTGCTGGTTTTCTCTAACACTTGTTTGAAAATTTCAGCTCCTCCAATGATGATCAATTCCTCACCATCTTGACGAAGAGCCTCATCGAGTGAATGGGTCACGACACAGCCTTCTGCTTCATAGTTCTTATCGTTCGTGACGATTACATTTTTTCGATTCGGCAAAGGCTTACCGATGGATTCATATGTTTTTCTCCCCATAATGATCGTATGACCACTTGAAACACGCTTGAACCACTTCAGATCTTCCGGCAAGTGCCATGGCAGGTCATTATCTTTACCCATTACCCTGTTCTTCCCCATTGCAAGCAGTAATGAAATCATACAGACACAGCTCCTTTGATATGAGGATGCGGGTCATAGTTTTCCAAAGTGAAATCTTCAAATTTGAAATCAAAAATGGACTTCACTTCTGGATTGATCTTTATAATAGGTAGTTCTCTTGGTTCTCGTGATAATTGCAAATCTACTTGTTCCAGATGATTCAAATAGATATGAGCATCACCGAATGTATGCACAAACTCCCCTGGTTCCAAATCACAAACCTGTGCAATCATCATCGTCAACAAAGCGTAAGAGGCAATGTTGAATGGAACCCCTAAAAATGTGTCAGCTGATCTCTGATAGAGCTGACATGATAGTTTTCCGTCTGATACATAGAATTGAAAGAGGCAGTGGCATGGTGTCAATGCCATTTCATCAAGCTCCCCTGCATTCCAGGCATTGACGACTAATCTTCTTGAGTCCGGATTCTTCTTGATCTCCTCAACTACTCGTGAAATCTGATCGACCGTTCCTCCATCAGGTTTTGTCCACGATCGCCACTGTTTACCGTACACCGGTCCAAGGTCGCCGTTTTCATCTGCCCATTCATTCCAGATCCGAACTCCATTTTCTTGGAGATACTTTACATTCGTATCCCCCTTCAAAAACCAGAGCAGCTCATGGATAATTGACTTCAAATGTAGTTTTTTCGTTGTAAGCAGTGGAAATCCTTTTTGCAGATCGAAGCGCATCTGATAACCGAATACACTGATGGTTCCAGTCCCTGTCCGATCTTCTTTTTTTACACCCTTTGTTATAATATGATGGCAAAGTTCTTTATATTGTTCCATCTTACCCCTCTCTTTCAAATAGGCTGTCTCAATTATAGCAAAAGATAAATTTAGGGGAAAAGAAAACTTGGTAAAGCTGAGCCTTAGTTGTTGATTTAAACGAAATTCACGACACTCCTGCGGGAACAGCGAGCCAGGTGAGACCCCGCAGCGAACTGTGCAAGTTCGCGAGGAGGCTCACGGAAGTAGGTAAATGCAGGAAGTGATGTCTAAGCTCAGCGACCAGTCACTTGGATCACTTCAAACTTCCTGCGGCGGGGACAGCCTCCTCGTCAGTTTTCCAGTGACCTTCGTGACTAATCGGGTCGCTTCCGCTTTTCGTATGCCCGCGGAAATGGAGTGAATTTCGAAGAAATCAACTTCATTCTTTAACTAAGCCTAAGGATAAGAAAAACGAGCTCATTTTGAACTCGTTTAATCGTCAGCTAGTTGTTTTTTGGTTGTGTTGTTGCGGGTTCATCTTCAAGTGGAATTTGAATCAAGTTACCCGTTCCTGTCGCTTTAGGCATCTTGCCATCCCACTTCTGGATCCACATGTATTGGATCACTTCTGGTGTCATCGATTCATTGATGATGTTATTATAGTCAGAAATCGCTTTCGCTTCGATTCGTTTCTTTTCAGCTTCTGCCTCGGCGATCTTCAATTCGGTCTGCTTCCTCTCTAGTTCCTGTGAAGCTTTCACCCTGGCATCAATCGCTTCTTGAGTCGATTCGTCCGGTTTTGGGACACCAAGAGTCAAATCATCTATGATGAAGCCTAAGTCTCCGACGTCCTCAGAAAAAACCTTTTGGACTTCCAAACCGGCAGATGCTGATTTTTGACCATAGGTATCAATGACCGAATAATTGGCGATTGCTTTACGCCCGGCATCCCATAGCCTTGTTCTCAAGTAAGTCGATTCGATTTCACCTACATCGACTGGACCGAATTTATTGAAAAGAGCCACCACTTTATCTGGCTGAATGTTGTAGTTGTATGCAAAATCCATCGTTATGTTCTTACCATCTGAAGTCGCGACTTGGATATCCTGATATTCGACCGTTTGCATCCGAACTGGATATTTTGTGATTTTATCAAATATCCCAACGATATGCCAGCCTTGGCCTAACGTTTCCTCTTGTACCCCTCCGTTCGGACTGTAAACGACACCGACATAACCGTTCGGAATCCTTTCAATGAAAAATGCTCCGATGACAACAATCAGTGCAATTGCAATCCCCACTATGACGCCACCGATGATTTTGCGGTTATTTTTCTTTTTTTCTGGCATCTGTACTGTTTCCATTCTCTGACTCCCCCCAAAAGTTCCTATACTTCTTGGCAGCTTTCCCTACCTTTGTATATGTTGGTGACAACAAGAGCCATAGACCAATGCATAGTAAAATGACGACTATGACTGACCCGATAAACACCTTCATGTCATCCCCTCCTATCCCTAATAATTACGTATCAATTACAAGAAGGTTTCAAAAATGTAACAAAAAAGATTATATCCTTTTCCCATGTTATTTGTAAAGCAAAAAAATAAGCATGCAATGAAGTATTGCATGCTTATTTCAACGTAAATTTCAACTCATCCAATTTGGAGGGGTATTCCGGTCCCAATAGATGCTTCCTAATTCATGGTGAGAAGCAAAATGGTCGCGAGCATCATGATAATGGAATGAAAACCAGTGGCCTTTACCCGGTGGATTTTCTCGGCGGACATGGAGTCTGAAGATATCCAACCCTGTTGAAGCATTTTTAATGTGGAAAATCTTCTCGCCTTTCCCTTTTGTAGGACGATCGCTGATCATCAGGTTTCTCATTATTTCCTCATCTAATTCAGAACTTAAATAGGTGATCGTTTCTTCTATTTTCGGAAGAATAACCGAACGGAATTCTTCCCCCCGTTTTGATTCGATACGCTCACCGAATTTCTGTCTTGTCTGTTCTGTTGCCTGGATGACTGTATACGTGACGAATGCATCTTGAAGATCCTCCGTGTCTTCATATGTAGCAGCGATCTCCTTCCATGGCATGGTATGGAAATCAGGTTCAGGATCTTTTTCTATTTGCGGACTTGTAATATTTTTTGTTTCTATATAATTCTCTGCTGATTCCGTACTAGTGCTTTTATCACTATCCGCAAGAAGGTGCGGAGGGGGTGAAACGGTTCCAAGTGTGAATACAGTAATCAAGACAACAAGCGTTTTCCTCAACCAAACAGGCATCTTAACCAACCTCAGTCTCTATTGATTTTCGTATCCCCATTCTCTCATAAAATCAGGCGAAAAAGACGCTTTAACTATGAGAAAATTGTGAATGTATATTTCCTAAATACTGTATTCGATATCGGTTATTGACCTCCTGCATTGACTTTTTCATCTTTCCAATAAAATTCAGTGAATACTTCTGCGAAAGCAGATAAAGAACGTTGGATCTCATCCAGGTTATTATCGACTCCACCTACCTCAATCAAAGCAGCACGGTCAGATAGATCTTGATTGTACACTCCGTTCCCCTGACTTTTGTTTTTCTTAAAGACACCACGGCTAAGTCCTGGATATTTGTCTTCGAGGAGATCGTGTAGTTCACGTGCCAATTGCTCGTTTCTTTCGTAATTTGGATTTGCTTCCCCTATGACGAACATTAATTTGGCGTAGTTCTCCCCGTTAATCGTAGCAGTCGTTTTATCTTTCCTGAGTGAATCGCGATGCAAATCGAAAGAAAATGTAATGTCTTGATTTCCAGTAACTGCTGCCTCTACGATTTCTCTCGAGAGCTTATAAGCGTTGTTCGTACTCCATCCACGATCATTTAATTTTTGACCGATATTCGTTTTATCCTGCTGGACACCGATGCCACGCTGTTCCAGCTCTTTCGCCAGCATTCCGCCAACACGGATCATATTCGCTTCAGGATTTGAAGTGTGTGCGTCATTCGGAACTTTCGCATCTTTCAATAAAGGTAAGAAAGATTCGTAGGAATGGGATTGATAAAGATATACGACTTTACTTCCATTTGTGGTCAGGTCTGGTTCAGGTGTATTCGGTGTGTCTTCTACCTTTAATTTTTCTTCTGCTACTTCACGTTCTTTCAATAAAACATCCAAAGGAGGTGCAGATTCAATCGGTATAGTGGTGTAATCTGTCCCCTCACCGGCAACTATGATTTCTGTATCAAAAATCGCAAACCCAGGGAGTTCCCTGCCTAATAAGGATCGGATGTCTCCAGGTTTAATATTCGTTGCCAGTTCGAAGGATAGGCTCTGGATGGATGGTGGCTGGTATGAGTTCGGCAAACCTTGTTCGAAATATGGATTAACGGTCCCCATGAAAGTAACCAATTGTTCAGTTGAGAAAATGTGTAATGTTCCCTTCAATGAACTGGATTGGAACCTTTTTTCAAAAAAGGAGGAGGCCAGTAGAGAAACCGTAATGAATAAAATTAATACAATCGCAGAAAAAAACACTGCACGTTTCAAAAACGTCTCATTTTTAGGCTTTTTCCATCTATATAAAAGGCGGTTGTTCTTCTTCATTTATAATCCGTCCCTTCCATACCGTGTCATATCCTATGAATATGTACAAGCAGCTAAAAGTAGAAGTTATTTTTATTGGGACGAGCGATTTTTGATAGAACAAAAAAACCGCGTCAACATTGGCTGACACGGCTTTTCTATTCGTTATTCCATATTTTTTTCATACTCTATTAATAGATTTTCAAGCTTTTGAAAGGATAATTTCGCATATTCACTATCATCATTCACTAGTTTCGCCATTTGATCCTTAATCGATTTGATCAATGAAAAGTGGTACTCCGGCACTTCATTCTCAAACGGTTTGATACTCGATAACGGTACTAACGCTTTTTCGGTATGGGCAAGAGCCTTTCTCTCATGAAAAAACTGGACATCAACTTGCTTCGGGGCATGCAAGTCACCCTGTCTCGGATGCGCCAATACCGCTAAAATTTTTACAACAGCTTTATCCAGTTTCGGCTTTAGATCAATAACTTCACCTACGTAACGACCGGTCTTGTAGGATGCTGTAACTTTATCTCCGATTTCCATTGTCATGGCAACCACCTTTCTGATCAGGTTGTAAGATAAACTTGCTTACATTCATCTGAGCAACAGTTTTGATAATTCTCACGACACTTCTCACAGGCAATATGAAGTTTATCGCATTCATCGATCGGACAATTGACGAAATGTTCGGCTTCTTGCCCACAATGTATGCATCTCCCAACTACACTTTTATCATCAGTACGGTTAACGTCAACGATCATCCGGTCATCGAATACGAAACACTTCCCATCAAAGTTGCTTCCTTTTGTTTCAGGGTCTTGCCCGTATTTGATGATTCCGCCGTGTAACTGGTTCACATCTTCAAACCCTTCACGTACTAAATATCCTGAAAATTTTTCGCAACGTATGCCACCTGTGCAATAGGTCAAAATCTTTTTATCTTTTTTGTCCGCAAGGTTTTCTTTGATCCATTCAGGAAGCTCGCGGAACGCTTTGATATCAGGACGGATCGCATTGCGGAAATGCCCGATGTCATATTCATAATCATTCCTTGCGTCTAGGATGATGACATCTTCATTTTCCATCGTTTCCTGCCACTCTTTCGGGGAAAGATGTGTTCCTGTCACCACATTCGGGTTAACATCATCTTCAAGTTTTAAGGTAACGATTTCATTCCTCGCTTTTACAGAGATTCGTTGGAATGTGTGGCCTTCTGTCTCCTCACGCTTGAATTCCATATCCTCAAAACGGGGATCCTTACGGAAAGCTTCAATGTAAGCTTCGGTCTGATTCATCGTACCAGAAACCGTTCCATTGATCCCTTCTTTTGCAACTAGAACTCGCCCCATTACACCAAGTTCCTTACAAAACTTCAGATGCTTCTTCGCAAAGTACTCCGGGTCATCGATGGGGACATATTTATAAAAAAGTAAAATTTCATATTTGTTTTTTTCTTCTGACATGACACTCACCTTTATAAATTCGTTTTCCAAAATATATCTTACCAGAAATCGAAGAATCATTCACATATACAAGCTATTAATTAGAAGAAACTATTTAGGAAGCAGAATAAGATGAACTTAAGAATAAGGTTTTTATGTATTCTTAGAAATTCAGACCATAATTCTGGAATTTTTAACATAATCCTAGAATTTTTGGAATAATTCTAGAAATCCCCATCATAATCCTAGAATTTAGTAAGAAAGAATCATGAAAAAACGAATTGAATAAAGGGAATGACCCGTTAGTCATTCCCTCCACTCCTTCTATATCTATTTAGCAAAGATATGCTTTCCAATTTGGACGATCTGTTCACGAGACCAGATCCAATCGGAAGTCGCCGTTTTCGGGTTGAAATAGTATGTTGCACCCTTCGATGGATCCCAACCTCTGATTGCACTGTATACTGCTTTATATGCTTCAGCATTAGGCGTTGAGTTGTACTGTCCATCTGCTACTGCTGTAAAAGCAAGATCTTGGAACAAGACATTCTTGACATCATTCGGGAATTTGGATGAATCGAGACGGTTCATGATTACTGCTGCTACCGCTACTTTCCCTTCGAATGATTCACCGCGTGCCTCACCGTGGACCATTTGTGCCATCATTTGAATTTCATCTACAGTGAATGTTTGGTTGTAGAGTTTTGTAAATGTTCCATGTCCAGCAACTCCATCCGCTTTGATACCATTTGCTTTTTGGAAACGGATCACTGCGTCTTTCGTGTTAGAACCGAACACACCATCAACTTTACCTTTATAGAAACCTAACTGTTGCAGACGATGCTGTACATCCCACACATATCCTTGTGAATCACCCATTTTTACAGTTTTAGAGTGAGCACTTGCTTCTTGTGTAGGTAGTGTTGCCATCGCACCTGCTGTAAATACAACAGCCAGTGTTACTTTCAATAGCTTTGTAAACATATTTACACCTCCTTGAAAAGTGTACGCCAATAAGTTTAATAGGGACTAATGGCTTACACAATAGGAGGTCAAAGGAATTTGATCTATTATTTTCCATTCTAGTAGAATGGAGCCTCATGCAAAAAAAGAGCAGCATGACACTGCTCTTTCATTCTGATAAGTTCAATATTTTCGTCAGTTGATCTGGATCGAATCCAGTGAGTACTTGGTCACCGATGACTATTGTCGGTGTAGCCATCGATTCGTACTTCTCGATCATTTCGTCCCTTGCCTTTGCATCCTCAGCAACGTTATATTCTTCAAAATCGACATTATGATGTGAAAGAAACTCTTTCACGACATGACAAGGCGGTCAGGAAGGCTGGGAATATACAATCACTTTTTGTTGAGACATACTAGCAACTCCTTTGAGTTTGGTTTTGGGAAAATTCCATACAGATATTCATTGTTTAATGTGTATCTTGCAAAATTCACTCCCTTTCCGCGGGCAAACGAAAAGCGGAAGCGACCCGATTAGCACGAAGGTCACTGGAAAACTGACGAGGAGGCTGTCGCCGCCGCAGGAAGTTTGAAGTGTTCCAAGTGACTGGTCGCTGAGTTAGACATCACTTCCTGCATTTACCTACTTCCGTAAGCCTCCTCACTTGCACAGGATTTCAACACAAAAATGAAATCATTTTCGTGTCTGCGATGGGAATTCTTAGATGCTTTCCTTATGCTGGCTTCGACGTTCACCACAGGACGTGGTGGCTGTTAGTCGAAGATCCTTTTAAAAACAGTGGGGTCTCGCTTGGCACGCTATTACCGCCGGAGTGTCGTGAATTTCGCTTAAATCAACAAAGTTCTTTAACATAGTAAGTAAATATAACCAATCCTTAAGTTCAAAATAGCAAATGTGCATTCCAACTGCAAATAGTATGCTTCTAAAAAAGCTCATTCTATTCTGTAGAGATAAATTTTTAGAGGAGACTTCTTATTTTCGAAAGTCCTTTCCAAAACCAAATCTATCTTCTTGTGATTCTCAATCGGTAATGCTGAGAACACATAACTTCCGCCAAGTTCTTTCAATGCCTCTGTATTGATATCAAGCTGTTCGAGGGTTTTATCACTTTTTTTCGTGAAGAAGTAGTGTTTGCCTAAATCACTGACATACATATACAACCTGCTTCCCCATGTATCAAAGTAATTTTCCAAAACAGGGCTTTCCTCCAATTCCGGAGCAATCACTTCACGAAATTGATGTTTATAAAAAAGCGGAAAGCTGACATTATACGTATCTAACGTGTAAAAGCCGTTGTATTGAGCGATTGCGGGATGTAGTCCGACACTGACCACACGATATTCAGACTGCTCTTCCCCAATGTACTTCTCAATATCAGCAAACAATGAGGAGGAATAGAATTCGTTGAAAGTCGGTGTCCCGATTTTTTCATATTTGAATTCTTCTCCTGTCTGAAAAAGAATCATACTTTGATAAATGATCAATATCCCTACAAATACCTTCCCAAACTTGACATGCCTCCCTATGATCCCCAGGGCTATCCCGAAGCTCAGGTACCAGAATAATGGACTTAGAAAATGAATCCTTGCAAAGTTAAAAGTGTTCAACAACATGAATTGATCCTTCAACGCCCGCAGTCCTTCCCAATACCAGATTGCATAACATGCTGACAACACCACATTCACAGCCATCGCCCATATCATATTGTATGGGATGAATTTCTTTGAAAATCCGACTGCTAAAGCGACTAGGACAGTAGGTAGTATGATTGTCCTGTGAAACGTCCAATCATGTGTGTGGGCATTCAAAAAATCATGGATGAACAGATCATAAACACTTTTCAGATCTTTATGTCCCAGATTGAATTCATTACGATGCGGAATATGCTCCTCATTGAAAAGGATCGAATGAACCAAGAGATAGTTTTTCACTAAATAGATGGAAATCATAGCAACTATTGCTGTGAAAAAAAGTCCATTGAATCTTCTTGTACGATACCAGTCCCACAACCAAAACAAACCGATCCCGCCAAGGAAAAAGATAAACGTCAATATGAAGCTCGAGTGGAATGGGAGTAGCAATAACATGCCCCAATGATGCTTAGGCGTTTCTTTTCCAAGTCTACGGATCGTCAGGAAGAGATGGAGGGCTAAAGGTAATCCCGCAATAGACAGAGCACCGGATGGCCAAAATGGCAGCAAAGCGAAACAGAGTGCTACCCCGGCAGAAAGCCATTTTGTACCGTTCCTGCCTTTTAAAAAGTGTGCATTCAATAATTTATACATCCCGTAAAACGCAACAAACCGCATGATCGTCTGATTGATGACGTAGGCTGTGAACGGTTTAAACATGATATACAACCAAACCATCGCGTCCAAACTGGAAGGTAAGGCGTCTCTCGGCAGCCCGTTGATCACATTCGGAAGTGTTCCGTCCAACGAGAATAACAAATTGCTTTCTGAAAGCAGCTTGTACCACACAATGTTCGAATCCATATTATCATGGACCCTGATATGCGTATCTTGTCCAAGAATATAATAGGGAGACAGAAAAACCAGCAGTACAACTAAAGGAATCCAAATATGTTTATATTTCATAGTAAGCGTGAATACGTTCGACCACATGTGCTACAGCCTCATCTCCCATTCCATAATAAAGGGGTAAACGTAGAATTTTTTCGCTTTCCGATGTCGTATATTTATCTTCACCATAAAACTCGCTGTAAGTCTCCCCTGCATTTGTCGGATGTAATGGTACATAATGCGGTACTGCCATGATTCCTTGATCATCCAAATACGCTCTCAGATGGTCGCAATCATCACTCTTAGCTGTTTTAATATAGAACATATGGGCGTTATGTTGACAATCTTCCGGTACATGAGGCGTTGAGATCAAATTCCGATCTGCCATCGGTTGCAGCCCCTCTTTATAGTGTTCCCAATATCGGAGCCTTTCCTCATTGATCGAATCGGCGTTTTCGAATTGTGCATATAAATAAGCAGCATTCAGATCGCTCAATAAATAAGAGGAACCGACATCCTGCCATGTGTACTTATCAATCATTCCTTTTAAAAACTGTGAACGGTCTGTTCCTTTTTCCTGAATGATTTCAGCATGTTGAATCGAATTGGCACTATTGATGATCAATGCACCTCCTTCTCCGCACGTATAGTTTTTCGTCTCATGGAAACTGAACGTGCCGAAGTGACCGATCGTACCTAATGGCCTCCCTTTGTACGTGCTCAACAAAGCTTGGGCTGCATCTTCAATGACCCAGATATCATGACTGTTGGCAATATCCATGATTTCTCCCATATCACAAGCAACTCCTGCATAATGGACGACGACAATCGCCTTTGTTTTCTCAGTAATTGCTTTTTTGATCATCGTAGGATCAATGTTCATCGTATCAGCAGAGATATCAACGAACCTAATGCTCGCACCTCTAAGCACAAAAGCATTTGCAGTTGATACGAACGTATAGGAAGGCATGATTACTTCATCGCCTTCCTGGATGTCTGTCAGCAGAGCGGTCATCTCCAGTGCATGCGTACAAGAAGGTGTAAGCAAAGCCTTTTCGCAGCCAAGACGGTTTTCTAGCCACTCTGTACACTTTTTTCCAAACTCTCCTTTTCCAGATAGCTTTTGATTGCGTATTACTTGTTGGATATAAGCTTCTTCGTCTCCAGTTATACATGGTTTATTGAATGGAATCATCGTTACCACCTCATAAGGATTGACTAGTTACTATTATTCCGATCACAATCAGAGACAAACCGACCACTTTATGGACTGTGACGGGTTCCTGGAACAAAAATACTGAAAGCAGAAATACAAGAACAAACGAAAGGCTCATAAAAGGATACGCATAACTGATATTGAATTTTGTCATCGCTGCCATCCAAAACAGGGACGCAATGAACGCAGAAATAAAGCCCGAAAAGATCAGCGGGTCAAATAATAGCTGCAACAGGAATATCAGCTTTTCCTTCCAACCTTCAGGCAAAGACCCGAATTTTCCGATTCTCCATTTCAAGACCAATTGGCCGTATACTGTAAAAAAAATCGTCCCGAAAATATAGAAATAGCCCATCATTCTTCCTCCGGTGCGGGTCCATTCAATTTGTGATAGACGTCGAATGTACGGATCAATTTAAAACCAAGAGATAAGAACAAATTCAAGGATGGAAGGTTCGCTGCCGAGATAGAGGTCTTCAAATGAGTATAACCTCCAAGATCGAACTGTGCCTGACACGCCTTTTGGATCATATATTTGGTCAAACCACGCTGCATGAATTCTTTCTTTAAACCGATCAATAGTATTTTCTCGTCTTCATAAGCATAGAATGCGGCCATTTCACCTTCATAAAATAAAAAGAAAACCTGATCTTTATCGTAGAGATCCTTTACCCAATTCGCGTATCTCATGTTTGCCATCTTAGAAGGAATGTGGAAATCCCGATGGAATCTTCCGTATGTGAAAACTTCCTCTGCAATCTTCATAATGACTTTTAGATCTCCCACCCTGGAAATCCCGATATTTCCATGATCATAAGATTTCAGTTTCTCCTTGCTGCATACCGGTTCAATCATCGTATCTGTATAATAGAAGCCATGTCTTACAATCGATTCCTTATTTTCCAGCGGATCAACTTTAAGTGTGAAATGTCCATTTACTTTCTCTGCTTGTTCAAGCGCCTCCTCAGACGATGAGGTCAGTTCATAGGTATCGATTCCGAAATTCCTTTTATCCCATGGCGTTTCTTTAATAAAGCTGGCCATCCCCATCACCTCCTGTCCTTTCCATTATCAAATCCTTCTGTTTTGTTTTGGATGAGATAAAGCGGGCGGCCCTTCGTTTCATTGAATACCTTACCAATATATAAACCGAGAATACCAAAATTGAAAAAAATCAAACCTCCGATGAAATAAAGGGAAACCATCACGCTTGTCCACCCCTGTACGGGCACTGAAAGGAAAAAGTAACGGATGAACAAAAAGAGTCCGTATAAAAAAGAGCCCAATGAAATTAAAAATCCGAATTGGATTGATAGTCTCAGCGGTTTGTTCGATTGCGAGATGATCACATCAGTTGCTAATATGATCAGTTTTTTCAAATTATAAGAGCTCTTGCCTTCTTTACGGCAGTTGTGTTCGATTACGACAGTTGCCGTCTTGAATCCCATCCACTTGATGAATAGCGGGAATAAACGATTCTGTTCCCTCATCCTTCGGAAACTATCAATAACGTTTTTCGAACTGATGCTGAAATTGGCGATTGTATGATCGGATGATTGATCTGTGAGATAGTCATAGACTTTATAAAATATCTTGGATGAAAGCCTCTTTAAAAACCTGTCTTGACGTACAATTCGTTTTCCAAATACGACTTCATAGCCTTCTTTCGCTTTTCCATAGAGTTCTTTAATGTTCTCTGGACGGTCCTGCAAATCACAATCCATAACGACGACCCAATCCCCTGATGTATGATCAAGCCCGGCTGTGATTGCATGATGTTGACCAAAATTCCTCGATAGATCGATCCCTTTGATTCTTTCATTTTCCTCACTTTGTCTTTTGATTGTATTCCAAGCATCATCTGGACTTCCATCATTGACCATGATAATTTCATATTCTGTGCCAATCTCATCCAGCGTCTTTTTCAAACGCTTGTTTAGCTCGTCCAAGCACATTTCACATCCGTAGACCGGAATGACTACAGATATCAAATCTTCACCTTTTCCCATTTACGGCTGTACCACTCCACAGTAGATCGCAATCCTGAATCCAACGCCATGTTTGGTTTCCAACCAAGGGATTGGCGGATTTTCCGATCATCTACAGAGTATCTAAGGTCATGGCCCGGACGATCTTCTACAAACGTAATCAAGTCCTGGAAACTTGTAATGGATGCTTGGTCTAATACATCAGGTTTCATTTCATTGAGGATCAAACAGATTTTCATCGTCAAATCCAGGTTGGTCCATTCGTTACCGCCACCAATATTGTAACTCTCCCCTGCAGTTCCCTGGTGATAGATAAGGTCAAGGGCTCTACAATGATCCTCGACATACAACCAATCTCTGATGTTTTGACCATCTCCATAAATCGGAATCGGTTCTAGTGACAATGCTTTTGACAAGATTGTCGGAATCAATTTTTCATTATGCTGCCGCGGTCCATAATTATTCGAACTGCTGGAAATGACTACATTCATCCCATGGGTATGGCTGAAACTCTTGACAAGTATGTTCGCACTCGCCTTTGACGCACTGTATGGGTTTCGTGGATCATAAGGAGTCTCTTCGGTGAACTGGTCTGTTTCGTTTTCGAGAGAGCCATAAACTTCGTCCGTCGAAATATGATGGAATCGTCGTTCAGACAATTCACCTTTTTCTTCCCAGGACTGTTTTGCGGCTTGAAGAAGATTAACAGTCCCTACAACATTCGTAACGACGAAAGGGCTTGCATTTTCAATCGAATTATCGACATGGGATTCCGCTGCAAAGTGGATGACCCCTGAAATATCGTGTTGATCAAAAACATCACTGACAAGTCGGTAATCCGCAATATCGCCTTCAATGAACTGATAGCTGGGATTCGTTTCTATATCCTGAAGGTTAGCAAGCGAGCCAGCATACGTCAGCTTATCAATATTGATTATTTGGTAGTCAGGATATTCTTTTGCTAAATAATGAATGAAATTCGATCCGATGAATCCAGCGCCTCCCGTTACCAGGATGGTTTGTTTTCTGTCAGTCATTTTGCACCAACCCCAATATAGGATTTTGATCGATTGAATCCCAATATTGTTGCGTATGTTTCCTTTGCGCAATTTCCAACAGATATTGACCGTAGTCGGTCTTTTTCATAGCTTCGCCTTTCTCCCTCAATTCCTCTTTTGTGATATATCCTAGATAAAAAGCGATTTCCTCAAGGCATGCAAGCTTGAAACCTTGCCGCTGCTGTATGTTTTTCACGAATTCAGCGGCTTCGAACAAAGCGTCATGCGTTCCAGCATCCAGCCATGCAAATCCTCTTCCTAATAATTGGACATGCATCTTGTTTCTCTTCAAATACTCTTTATTGACATCTGTGATTTCCAGCTCACCGCGTTGTGAAAAATTAAGCCTTTTCGCTATATCAACGACTTTATGATCATAGATGTATAATCCCGTCACTGCGAAGTCCGATTTTGGGTCGTCAGGTTTTTCTTCAAGTGAAACGACCTTTTGGTTCGAGTCGAATTCAACGACACCGAATCTTCTTGGGTCCTTCACTCGATATCCGAAAATCGTAGCATGTTCATGGTGGTTTATCGCTTTTCTCAATAGATTGGTGAAACCTTGTCCATAAAAAATGTTATCCCCGAGAATCAACGTCACATCATCATTACCGATAAAGTCTTCACCAATGATGAACGCTTCAGGGATTCCGTTCGGTTCAGTTTGTACACGATAGGTAAGTGTGATTCCTAACGATGAACCGTCCCCCAGCAATTTTTCAAACCTCGGTTTATCCTCAGGGGTACTGATTATCATCACTTCTTTAATGCCCGCTAACATCAAGATTGATAACGGATAATAGATCATTGGCTTATCGAACACTGCCAGCAGATGTTTATTAATGCTGTCCGTACTCGGGGACAACCGTGTTCCGCTGCCTCCTGCTAGAATGATTCCTTTCATGTAAACCCCTCCATCCAATCGTCTTATAGATCTTGGTGGATCTCATGGTGATGTTTTTTTACAAGTTGTTTTCTAAAAATTTGTTGCTACAAAATGAACATTGGTTAGTAATGTAAATATGCGAGACTCCTGCAGGAAAGCAAACTGAGGAGGATTACATATTACCTGCGGAAAGAAAACAACAATCTCTATGAAAACACCTTTTTATAGGATAGTAATTTGTTTCCTTTCCCGAAATACTTTTAAACCTCCCTTTAGGTTAAATTTGGGTTACTTACTGTAATAATTCGTCTTTCAACAAAAAAACCCGGATGTGGAATATATAGAAAATTCCATCAACCGAGTTATTTTTTGTAAAGGTTCTTAAAAGCTGGTGCCGGACGATCCACAAGTCCCCTCCAGATCCTTGCTGCGGGATCTCGACTGGATCGGCTTTTCCCGCAGGAGTCTTTAAAAAATGGCCATTGTAAAATACATGGAAAAAAAGTAACCTATGTAGGTCAAGCCATTTCTTTCGTTCTGAGCATGAATACTGACCCTGTGATCAGCAGAAGGATAAGAACCGAGCTCATTCCCGCTGTCCCTAAAAGTTCTCCAGGGACTGTGCCTGTATTGATTGTATCCATGATATATTCAGACAGCCTGTTCGGACTCCAAACAAGATACTTGGAGAAAATCTTTGTGACGATGCTGGATAAGATAATCGTCATGAACGTCAAAAATGCCACTGCTCCTGAATTCTTTACGAGTGTATTCATGAACATCGAAATGGAAACGACGAATAGTAGCCAGAAGCTATAGAAACCCCATACTTGTAAAAATTGTTGGAATGACAGCACTCCAAATAAAATATTCGTATAATACCAACTCATCAGCAAGCCACAAGTGAGCGAAACTAGCACAAGAAGGGATGTCGCGGACCACTTCGCAGTGATATATGTACGATATTTGACGGGCTTCACTAAAACAAGCTCCGCAACCCCGCTTCTCCGTTCACGTGCGATCAATCCCATCGTCATCAATACAATGATCAACACACCAAGTTGACTGAACTGGCTAAGGCTGGCCATGATGATATCTTCTGGCCTGTATTGCGGCAGATTCAAACTTGCTGCTTCCGGCAGACCGCCTGTCGCCTCAAGGATCTTCGGTAAGTAATACATACTGATCGGGTCCATTACGCCAAGTAAAATGAAAACGATTGGAACCCAAATCCATTTGAAATTCCGCCAATTCTCTAAATTTTCACGTCGAAAAACCGCCAACCATTGCATCATTTCTGCACCACCTTCATGAACATGTCCTCTAACGTTGTACGAGCGAGCTCAAACTTCGTGAGCGGTAAACCCTGATTTTTCACAACCTCCAGGATTTCCTTCCGCCCTTCATCAAGGTTTGAAACAAAAACATGCAAGCATTCTTTGTTCATTTCTACTCGTTCAACAGAATCCAACAGTATGAATGTTTCAGAATAACGCTCTGTAGACTCCGCAAAGCATAAGTCGATTTTATCTACTTGGTGTTTGCTCCTAAGTTCGTGTATACTTCCAGCCTCCAAAATCTCACCGTGATGCATGACGAGCAATTCATCACTGATCTCTTCGGCATCATTAAGGATATGGGTCGAAAAAAGGAGAGTCGTATGTTCCTTCAACTTCTCCATCAGGGTCAATACTTCACGCCGGCCCATCGGGTCCAATGCTGATACTGGTTCATCAAGCATAAGCAACTTCGGTTCATGTATAAGTGCCTGAGCGATTCCGAGACGTTGCCTCATCCCTCCCGAATACTTTTTAATTCTCTGGTTGGCAGCCTCCGATATCCCCACAAGCTTCAACATTTCGTCTGCCTTAGTGGATGCCTGAGCTTTAGAAAGATAGGCAAGCTGCCCGACATAAATGAGGAATTCCTTCCCTGTCATCCATTCATGGAAGGATGGATATTGCGGTAAATAGCCGATATGACGACGGATATCTTTCGTATCATCCAATCCCTCGAACATGATCGACCCTGAAGTTGGGCGGATCAGTCCTGAAAGCATCCGGAGAGTTGTCGTTTTTCCAGCACCGTTCGGCCCAAGAAGTGCAACACACATTCCTGGATTAAGTTTAAAATCAACATTCTTCACAACATGTTTTCCATCAAATTGTTTGTTTAAATTACGTACTGTAATCATTGACATATCAGTGCTTCCTTCCAATTAGAAAATAAAGTATCGGACCGAATGGGTTTATTATTAAAATAATGAATAGCCACATCCATCGATGGCCATTCGTCTCCTTCGTCCGAAACCAATCAAACAATGCAAGTCCAATTAGGATCAGTTCAATGATCAAAATCGGTAAAATCAGTTGCCACCTAATGACGCCCATACCAATACCCCCTATGAAATTGTCTCTTATATATACGATTGAAAAAGGATTTGGATTCATAAAAGTAATTAGACTGGCGTTCGTCAGTCCTCATTTTGGAAAAATTGAAGCTTTTTAGACATAGGTCACGTGGTTTTAGACTTATTTGGAATTTTTAGACGTAGTCAGTGGATATTTAGACAGCATTCACTGCTGAAAAAGTTTCAACAAAAGAAAAACGTCCTCATTTCTCTAAAACTTTGCATCAAAACGCTCAAAATCTTGAAATAATATCCACAACTCAAGTACAATCAGTCACAAAAAAAGCACCGCCATACGTGGCAGTGCTTTTATCCTTATGCTTGTTGTTCAGTTGGTTTTTCATAGCGGTTGCGTGGGTGTTCACGACATTCGTCTGAACAAGAACGCATATGCTTTTCTTCACACTTGTGACATGCCACGTGTTGAAGGTTGCATTCTGGGTTCGCACAATTTACATAGCGATCCTCAGGCTTACCGCAATAATAGCATTTTCCGACTACCTTTTCTTCCACGAGGTTGATCGGTACAGAAATACGCTCATCGAAGACGTAGCATTTTCCATCGTATAGTTGTCCTTTTGTTTTCTCGTTTTTGGAATAATTGATAATTCCACCGTGTAACTGGTTTACGTCTTCAAAGCCTTCATTCTTCAAAAAGCCGGAGAACTTTTCACAGCGGATTCCACCTGTACAGTATGTTAAGATCTTTTTCCCTTCAAAATTCTCACGGTTCTGCTTAATCCATTCCGGAAGCTCGCGGAATGTCGTGACATCAGGGCGGATCGCGCCTCTGAAGTGACCGATATCATATTCGTAATCATTACGAGCGTCAATTATAACGACATCGTCACGTTGCATCGCTTCATAAAATTCCTCTGGTTTCAAATGTTTACCTGTTGTGACATTTGGATTGATTTCTTTTAGAACACCAGAGTTTACAAGTTCGGGACGATAACGCACGTGCATTTTCTTGAATGCATGTCCATCCGCTTCATCTATTTTAAACTCAATGCCTTCGAACCTTTCATCGTTAAGCAGGGATTGCATATACGCGTCTGTCTGTTCAACAGTTCCGGATACTGTACCATTGATCCCTTCATCCGCAATAAGGATTCGACCTTTCAAGCCGAGATCTTTACAAAATTGCAGATGCTCATCCTTGAATTGTTCCGCATTCTCTAGCTCTGTGTACTTGTAATAAAGTAATACTCGATATGGTTTTGTCATGGTTGATCACCTATTCCTTTGATATTGTATTGCAGGTACAACACCAGTTACAACGTTAAATATTAGCAAACCGAACCAATGTTTGGCAAGTGAATTTTCATGGAATTTGTTGTAACCAATGGAATAAGTCCTTTATTTCACTTTTTCGAACAGGTTTTGAAAGGCAATCAGCGTTTGCTCGATGTTTTCATCGGTGATTTGATGATGCGTCGTCAAACGGATTGTCGTCGGACCGAATGGAACGGCAAGAATACCATTCGCTTCTAACGCTGACAAAATCTCATCCACTGCTTTCCCTGTCGCTTCTGTTTCCACAACGACAATGTTTGTTTCTACCTGGTTGTTGATTTTAAGATCGGTGATATTCCGTATTCCCTCTGCAAGTCGTCTTGCACGTTCGTGATCTTCTTTCAGTCGGTCTGCCATTTTGGTGAGAGCGATCAATCCTGGTGCTGCGACAACACCGACTTGTCGCAACCCTCCACCTAACCTTTTACGCCATTTACGGGCACGTCGGATGAATGGTCCGCTGCCGGCGATAATCGATCCTACAGGTGCTCCAAGACCTTTTGAAAGGCAAATTTGAACAGTCGAAGTATGCTCTGTAAAAGCTTTGACTGGAACAGCAAGTTCTGCTGATGCATTGAACAATCGGGCTCCGTCCAGATGGACAGGAATAAGGTGTTCTTGAGCGACTTGATAAAGTTCCCTCATGTTCTCGATCGGAACAATTGCACCTCCAGCACGGTTATGGGTATTTTCAAGACAAATCAAACCTGTCTCAGGGAAATGGACGTCTTCCCCGCGAATGGCAGTCCGCAAATCATTCGGATTGATCGCCCCACGCTTGCCTTTGATCGTTCTGGTCTGAACGCCTCCAAATGCGGCAATAGCCCCGCCTTCATAGTAAAAAATATGAGCATCCTCTTCGAGCAGTACTTCGTTCCCAGGCTGACAATGAGTCAGGACTGCAATCTGATTTCCCTGTGTACCGCTTGTCACAAATAGAGCTGCTTCCTTGCCAAGGATTTCTGCTGCTTTTTCTTCTAATTTTTGAACTGTTGGATCTTCACCGTATACATCGTCTCCGACTTCAGCTTCATACATCGCTTTCCGCATTTCTTCCGTCGGTTTCGTAATGGTATCACTCCGTAAATCGATCACTTCGATCCTCTCCTTTTATATGAATGGTTTCAATTTCGGGAATACATTTAGTGCAGTATTATAAAAAACGTCCTCATGATGCTTTTTTGGAATGATGCTCTTGATGAACTCAATATATGGCTTGACAGGGACCAAGGGCCAATCCGTACCAAACAAGAATTTGCTGTAGTTGTCCGTGAATGTCAATGCATGTAACAAATGATTGAAAAAGCGAGGAGATTCCTTGTAACGCTTGATATCATCTCCAGTTCCGACAACAAGCCCGGATAAATCTGCGAAAACGTTACGGTTTTTATAAACAACCTCTGCCCCGTCCAGTGTCCAAGGGTCACCGAAATGCGCCATGACGAAATTAATTTCACGGTGCTTGACTGCTACTTCATCCAACGTCAACGGATGGGCGTATTTCAAAAGTCCTCTCTCGGAGTATGTATCTCCGGTATGGAACACGATAGGCAGATCGAATTCTTTTGCCAACTCGTAGACCGGTTCGTACACTTCATCATAAGCGTAGAAAGGATAATAACCTAAGTAGATTTTCAGACCGACGACTTCTGGTTTCTGGACCTCTGAGCGCAACCTTACCATCGCTTCTTCATCGAGCTGATGGGGGTTGATTCCAGCGCAGTAGACGATCGGAGCTGCTTGGTCAGCAAGATCCAGCCCCATTGGCGTCCGTGCATTTTTATCGGGAAAACCGTTCTGTTCCACTTCAGCAAGCCCCATACCAATTCCAATTCTGACGCCAGTCTCACGATATTCATTACGGATTCCTTCTGGCGAATAATCCACACCCGAAAGGTCTAGCGCTGTTTTGTGGAAGCTTTCGATTTTCGATAAGTGCATATGAGCATCAATGATTTTCATCCGACACCTCCAAGAGATATAAATTTGGTGAAAAGGAAACCCTCACTCGTGTTGAGCAAGGGTTCTGAATTTTCTATATTCATTTTATCATAGGAATGTCTTTGGTAAGGATTATTTGGCTGAGGAAATTTCCCGCTGAAGTACAGGTTCAGGCATTGGGCGGTTCTCGACCCAACGATCAAGGGACAAGTAGACGATTCCAGCAATTATACAACCGATTCCTAAAATCGTGAACATCAAATTTCCAAGCTTGTATTCAAGTAAAATTCCACCGATCAATGGTCCAGCAACTCCACCTAAAATCCATTGGAGTCCAGCTGCACCCATATAGGTTCCTCGCAGGTGCTCCGGCGCCAGGTTGGCAACAAAAGTCATCTGGACCGGGGACATCAGCATTTCACCAAGTGTATATATCCCGTATATCACCAGGAAGACAACCATTACGATTAAATAGTTCGTGTTAAGTGCATGAAAAACCTGTGGCAGCCACCCGACAGACAATAAACCGAATCCGAAAAGGATACAACCATATAACATCACCCTTCCAATCGCCCTGTTCCCAGCCCATCGAGAAATCGGAAACTGGAACAACACGACGAGTAAACCGTTGAAAGCCAACATGTACGTATACGGATTTTGAGCATCTGTAAGGTTAGGCAGGGTCTGGTCGAAGTGAAGTGGCAGCATCCCTTCTGTTTGAGTAAAGGACATCGAGATAACCACGCCTGTAATGATGAAAACAAACAAAAGTTTATCTCGTAAAATCACCTGGAATGGACTCGGGAAATCTTCTTCTTTTTGTGCTTCTTTTGAAGCGTTTTGTAATTTTTCTTTTTTCGGCAAGCTTTCCTTGATCCATATCAAAACGATCGCAGCATAGAAAAACATGCTTGCAGCTGAAATCATGAAAATGACGGATTTTGAAAAGATGACAACCGATGCTCCAATCAAAGGACCGATGGCGGCACCGATATTATGTCCCATCCGAAGTAGTCCGAATGCTTCTGTCCTTTTTTCAGGTGACGTCACATCTGCTACCATCGCCGATGCCGCGGGATGGAACAACGAATTGAAGAAACCTAAGAACAAGGATAAAATGACGAACGACCAAAAATCATCCAGCCAGACAAAACCTAGCATGACGACAGCGTTACCTGCCATCGAACCGACCATAAGTGGTTTACGCCCATAAATATCAGCCAGACGCCCTCCAATCATTGTTCCGATAACCGATGCAAGAGGAGATACCCCCATGACGATCCCGACCTCCCAAATATGGTCGACGCGATCTTTCAAATATAACGCCAAAAATGGCAATAACATCATAAACGCAATTCCATTGATTGACTCACCGATGAATCGGATCCAAACATTACGATCCATTTCACGATAAGCCCTCCACGTATCTTTCATTTCTCCCCCAACTTTCCCGGTACTTTATTTATTACTACATTGATTGCATAAAGAAGACTTGGTGAATCCAAGCGTTGGCGTAGGTTTAGGACTACGCTGAATAGCTGCTTTGCTGAAAAGTTATCCTTTTTTAACACAAAAAAAGCCGTAGGATTCCACATCCCACAGCTTTAAACACAAAATTCACAAACTAAATCCGTTGTTTAAAAAGCGAAGTGGTATCCACTTTGTAAAATGTGAAGTTGTTGCTGTGTTTTGACAAATTGTGCGATTTCCATAGATACCCACTCCTTTCATATTTTTACGACTCCCTCACAAGTATAGAGAAAACCCTTACAAAAGTAAACAGAATGTTTCGTCGAGAAATTGATCGTAGTTTTGGACTTGTAAGTTACTCAGATGCCAGACTTTTTTATTAATATTAGAGTTGAGTAAGATACGTTGTAGTTGTAAGTGGGTTAGATCTATTTTACTAAATTGCGCAAGTAGACAACGATTTTGCTCAAGATTACATCGATTTTGCTCAAGATTGCATCAAATTTTGCTCAAGTTCCACACAAATTGCTCAATCACCACCTTGGATGGTGCCTGGCACCGCTCTACACTTCTATGATGCCGAAGTGGAAGTTGGAGGTTTTGCGGATTTCAACATCAAAGCGGAATTGACCGAAGCGAGGACTTTTCCAGTGATCCTTCAATACGACTCGGTTTTTTGCCACTCTTTTCGCTTCCTCGATCAACTCTTCAGTTATTGGCTTATATAAAGCATAATGCTTCAGTGGTTTAATTCCGTTTGCATCCATGATTTTCTCTTCGAACATCGGGTCGAAATACACAACATCGAAACTGCCCGAATCTAGTTCTTTAAGAGTTTCAAAATGATCCCCTTCACAGACTTCAATAGAACGCGTGGCGGCAACAATCTCTGGCATATCATGTTCATATACACTCAGACCCAGTCTCGTCAACATTGATAACGTAGGACTCCCTTCAACACCGACAACCCTACCCTTCAAACCGACGACGTACTTCGCCACGATACTATCGGAAGCCCATCCGAGGGTACAGTCCAATAACGACATCCCTTTTACTAAACGTGCATTCCGAATGAACGGATCCTCTTCTCCCCTTATCAATCTCTTTATCCGGAAGATTGCTGAATTCGGATGAAAAAACACAGGCTCTTTTGCCTCTGGATCATAAAAAAGGATCCGCTCTTTCCTGACTACGATGACACCTAGCTTTTCTATTTCCATCAGTGTTTCAATGGATCGATCTCTCCTTTCAACATACTTGATTCCAAGCGTTACACCTAGTTGTTTTGCTCTTTGTATCAACGTTGATTTTGCTTTTCCACCTGTCGTAATAATCATTTCATTCTCCTTCAAACATGGGTTTGTACACAAAAATTCCACTCCTGTACCCGTTGCAGTTGAGGCATTTGTACATATTTTGTAAGTATAGCAGACCAGATATCACCAAATATTGGAGGGGAACACTGTTGGAAAAAATGAAAAAGTATATGCCTAAGAAAAAAGAGATGCATATGGGGGATATGCCTCAATACATGGAATATGATCATCACTGCTATCCGATGCACCATGGACATCATGGGCATCATGGACATCATGATTATCACCATGGAGGATATGGGTATGATGGATACGGTTATGGATGCGGGAATACGTTTGCGATCATCGTCGTATTATTCATCCTATTGATCATTGTCGGAGCAGCTGCTTTTCACCACGGAGGTAAAGGCAAAGACTGCTAAAACTGAACAGATACTGTCAAGCTCATTGCCTACATGAAAACGACTCAAATAATAGAGTTTGTCTTTTCGTATGTAGTCCATTTGCAACTATGTACGTCCTTAATCTGGTTGGATCCATTCAATCAGATTTTTTTCTTTTTCTTAGGCTCTATTAATTTTTATTGTTGATTTCTGTGAAACTTACTCCCTTTCCCCAGGTGATGTGCTGGAGTCTCTGGATAGCTGGTACCAGGGGTGTCTCGCATATTTCCGTGCTAACCGTGTTCAGTCAATTTTCATATCTGCTTTCAGTTAGCAACAAACTTTTTAGAAAACAGCTTTTTTCATCTATCAATCTTAAAAAAGAAAACTTCTGATTGAAAAAAGCGAGGTGTTTATCCTCGCTTTTTCAATCGATACATTTGTAGGAAGAAAATGATGAAAAATAGTAAAAGAATACCTGAAACTTGTATGTATAAAGGTTCAAATTCAACTACGCTCGAATCCTCTGGTAAATATAGCGTCGCCCCTATATCTGGTTTAAAAAAGTATGTAAGCACGAACCAGCTTATAACTTGAAAAACCAACAACAGTACTACTGTAATTAATGTGTACAGTAATGATCGTTTAATGACCGATTGTATTTGACCCCACCTTTCCTATGAAAATAAAAAAACTGTCCCACAGAAAAGTGGATGGGACAGTCTCCTAACCTTATTTGCAGTGGGTTTCAAAAGCGTTCACCAGATTTGTCACGATATCGGATGGTTCATGGTCCTCGATTTCCTCTCGGGGAATGAAGTGGACGACTTCTTGACCCTTCAGCAGTGCGATCGATGGTGATGATGGTTCGATATCAAGGAAATAAGATCTCATCACGGATGTCGCAACCTTGTCTTGCCCAGCAAAAACAGTTACAAGGTGGTCTGGACGGTGTTCATGTTCAATTGCTTGGCGTACTGCTGGACGCGCAAGTCCTGCCGCACAACCACAGACAGAGTTGATCATTATCAAAGTAGTACCTTTCACATTTTCCATATATTCATCGACTTCCTCAGGGGATCTCAATTCCTTGAATCCTGCTTCTGTCAATTCATCTCTCATCGGTTGAACTAACTGTCTCATGTATTCTTCATATGCCATTGACATGGAACATACCTCCATTTTTGTTCATCTAGTTTTTACTTTATCATGTGTGTTCTGAAACATCAATGAGTACTCGATAAAGACATTTTGAGTAATCCATTAGTGTTTTCACATTCATGAGTGTACTTTTATTTGTTCACTTTTTTCCCTGGATCGTGTCGGTCATCTGTTTCCACACAGAGCCTTTCGCTTCCTCGCCACCTTCGATCCGTTCGAGAGCCATGTTCACCTGCATTGCTACCTCGAATTCAGGGTCATCTTTCGCCTCTTTCAATGCAGGAATAGCAGATTCATCACCGACTTCATACAAGAACATCGCAGCACGCCATCGGACAAGTTTATTTTTATCCTTCAATGAATCGATCATGACCGGGATGGCCTCTTTAAAGCCCAGATCCGACATACAATCGCCTGCTGTACGACGAACGGTTACGGTCTTATCCTGAAGTGCTTTCGTCAGATGTGGAAGCACCTTCTGCACTTCAATCATACCGAGATATACAGTAGCAAGACGCCTTATTGATGTTTTCTCATCCTCCAGCGCTTTTGCAAGGACAGGGATATCTTCTTCTGTCGGATCCATTTGGTCCAATGCAGCATAACGGTCCTTCCAATCTTGCTGCTCAAGCATATCCATCGTCACTTTGTAAGATGATTTCTTTTGGGACTGATCGCTAGCCTTGTTCTGTTCAAACGCCTGCTCCTTCAACCTGTTCAAACGTTCATCATCATACGCTGCGCTGATTTCTTCAGCTACCTCATTACCGACGGCTTCCATAGATCCATACCGGGCACTCTGTTCAATCCATTGACGTTCCATCACAAGGTTATCAGATGAGGACTGTGCTTCCATCGCAATGGTCATGAATCGTTCAGGCAATCCGACTCTTTTTTCAGTCTCCCCTTTAATCAGCTTGATCTGCATCGGAATACCCCGGAACTTTTGGATGAATACTTTCACTTCATCAAAGTCTTCATCATGCTCTTTCTGTTCATTTTCATCAACTGTTTCCGCCTCTTCTCCAAAAACATGACGTGCCTTGGGCAGGATCACTTTCCAATCATGTTTAGGATTACGCTCAAGAGCAATGAAATCAGCAACATAATATAAACCCTTGACCCCTTCGATAGCAAGCAATTGGTTGAGAGGTTCAGGTGCCTCTCCCTCTTGATCAGATTTGAAATTCATGTTTTTTCCGCTCGGTAAAGCTTTATCTACAATCAGTTTCATCGTATTAGGACTTGGTGTTGGTTCGATACCGCGTAGTTTCATCGTTTAATAAACTCCCTTCCATACGTGCTCTACTATAAAAAATATAACATAGAAGACCCTTGGTTTTGTAATATTTGGGTTCTCCTCTTATTGCCCTGAAAATATTTTTAGAAATTTCTAAATTTTTAACTAAAAAGTGTTCATTTTGATATAAATTCGGGTATATAGAACATAGCTCTTATTTTTTCTTAAATTCGAAAGGAGAGTGAATTTCCATGAAAAAGCTCCCAGTTGAAGGCAGAATTATCAGTATCACACATGATCGTATCGTTGCTGTACAAGGTGAACAAGTGTTTACGTATAACCGAGCCTATTACGAAATCATCCCTCAAACCTTTCACGATCAAACCGCTTAATAAGAAAATGCGAGGGGGCTGGATCCATCGTCCGCCCCTTTCGCATACTTACGTTATTTATATTTGCTTTTTTCGAATAGTAGATTGTTCTCTGTTTATACAATTTGGAAATATACTCGCTTTCCGCCCCTCCCCAGCTCACATGCACAGGATGTACTTGCTTCGACGTTCACCACATGATGTGGTAGATGTTAGTCGAAGATCCTTAATTCGCTTAAGTAAGTGACATTGGCTTTCAGAACTTCTTTATTATTAACATTCAGAAAACAGCCCTTAAATTTTCCGCTCTCTAAGTTCATCCATGACCTCAACGATTCTCTCATGAACCATTTCGATGAACATTTTGTTCTCAATGATCCTGCTTTCCCTTTTGTTATGAAGGGTAAGGATTGATTCTTGACTTTCATCTACCCTCGCAACCAATTCCATTAGTGGTTCTTCAATCAATTTTGCCCGTGCATCTAGAAGTGATTGATTGCCGTCCTCTTCACCACTACTCAATTGATCCAAAATGAAATACATCGTCGCGCAAACACTATGTTTGCAAATTGCTACGTCGTCTGGACATGAACAACTCACCTCATACTCCGGTAAGATAGGGGTCCCATCTACTAGCTGAAAATAGCCATCGACTTCATAATCACTCTGGACCCCTTCTACCACACATTCGAAGTGATTCGGAAACACTTGGAAATCATGTATTCGATGATCATTGTACAATACCATTCCATGTTGGAATCTCTGGTAATCGACCTGACCTGTAAAATGATTCAGCCAATTTTGAAGCCTCGAATTTGTCTTGTTCTTTCGATTTGTCATGAGTTCAACACCTTCTCCCGCAACTGGATCAGTTCGATGAATTCGTTGTCGCTCATTTCTGTCACCCATTGATCTTCGTGATTTACAATTTGAGAGGTGAGCTCCGACTTCCGATCGATCAATCTGTCGATTCCTTCTTCAAGGGTCCCTTGTGTGATCATTTTGTATACCTGGACGTTCTGTTCCTGCCCAATCCGGTAAGCACGGTCGGTTGCCTGATTCTCAACTGCGGGATTCCACCAGCGGTCAAGATGGATGACGTGGTTTGCCTCCGTCAGGTTCAACCCGACACCTCCAGCTTTGATCGATAAGATGAACACACATTTTTTGCGGTTCTCTCTGAATTTTATTAAAAGCTGCTCTCTTTTTTTCGAGGGAATGCCCCCATGTAGAAAGAACACTTTAATATCCGGTTCTTCTTTTACGAGCAACTTCTCAAGCATTTCCCCCATCTTCACATACTGGGTGAACACCAGAGCCTTCTCTTCTTCTTTTACATCTTCCCTTAAAATATCCAGGAACTTTGTGATCTTTCCGGAATGTGCAGCGTGTGGCTCTTCCCATGTCAATAGAGCGGGATGATTGCAAACCTGCTTGAGTCTTGTGATACCGCCAAGGATTGTCCCCCTCCGTTCCATCCCTGTCGCTTTAAGCAATTTTTCACGGATTTGATCAACGACCATTTGATAGAGGGACGCCTGTTCTTTTGTCAATTGACAATGAATTTTCGTTTCAGTCTTCTCAGGCAGCTCTTCCACGATCGAGGTTTGCATTTTCGATCTTCTTAATAAAAATGGTTGAATCAAACGTTTCAGCACCTCGACGCGTTCGGTGTTCCCTTCTTTCTCAATTGGCCGGATGAATTGCTGACTGAAAGATGTGCGGTTTCCTAAGTATCCTGGGTTGAGGAAATCACAAATCGACCATAGCTCTTCTAAACGGTTTTCCATAGGCGTTCCGGTCAGTGCAATTCTGTGGACGGCCTTCAAAGAACGTACAATTTTACTTTGCTTTGTCGTCGGATTTTTGATCATTTGCGCTTCATCTAAGATCATCGTGTTCCATTGTAAATCTTTGAAAAGGTCATGATCCCTCAATACGAGCGCATAGCTTGTAATGATGACATCTTGCCCATGTAAAAACTGTTGGAATGCCAGCTCATCTTGTGCACGGTCTGCTCCATGATGGATCGAAACATTCAATGAAGGCGCAAACCGTTCAAATTCACGTTTCCAATTTCCGAGCACTGACGTCGGACAGACAATCAGATGAGGCCCGTCTTCCTGCCCACTGTCCAACAAATAGGAAATCGCCTGGATTGTTTTTCCCAGTCCCATATCATCAGCAAGACAGACACCGATTCGTCTGTCCCGATGAGAACGGAGCCATTGGAATCCTTTTTTCTGATATGGCCGTAGAATTCCGTTGAATGTCTCAGGTATTTCATACTTTTCCTCTGTCGGTGCTAAAAAGTTTTCCAAATAGTCGTGGACTTCCCGATCGATCTGGAAATCGATGTCCGACTCAAAGTCATTGTTTTTCGACGCCACGCCGACGAGAGTAGCAAACGAGCTTTTATTACGGACAAGAGGCTCCATTTCACTGATTTCATCATAAATCTGATCGATTTTCGATTGCGGCAGCATGATCCACGTATCGTCACGTTGGATAATGTAAGCCTGCGACCGCACAAGCCTTTTAAAGTCTTCTACCGACATCTGGATATCCCCGATGGCAATCTGCCAATCAAAGTCCAGGAGACTGCTCAACCCAATGCCCTGATCACTGTTGTTTTTCACATTCAGCGTGACCTTGACGTCTTTATTCTCAAGCGAGCGGAACGACCAGCCTGCCGGGAACGTCAAGTTGATTTCCATCGATTTTAATACACTCAAGTTTCCATGCAGTGCCCGCAATGTATCGAGGGTGATTTCAGTAGAACCGAATTCCTTTATCTGACGCTGTGATTTATAAAGGAGGTCATCCATCTGGACCAGATAATTCAAGCGGTCATCGACCCAGCCTTTAATATGGGAACGTATGACTTTCGGATCATCCAACGGTACGCGTAGTTCTTCCTCTTGTTCCGTTCCTTTAACATAAATCCGAATCGCCCAGGACGACATGCTCTCATCTGATAACGGAAAACAGTCGATTTCCATAGAGATTGCGTTGAACCCTGTTTGAATGAATTGCTGCTTGAAATGAAGCAGACCTTTTTCAAGCGTCCGATAAGAATCTGAACTCAATGGTGAATGCCACTTTCTGACTTCACGGATCAATACGTGAAGTTTTTGGATTTCATCTTTTGTCTCGACGATATGAAAAAAGCTAGCGTTTGAATTCAATAGTGCTTTTTCCCATATCCTCATTATCTCTCCATCTCCCTGTTCAAGGTCGATTTCAGGACCGGAAGTAAGAAATAGCTTCAATACTTGATCAGCCCAGATATCGAGCATCAAATTCTGCCATTCGCGAATCGGAAATGTCGACAAGTGTTCAAACGAAAAAATGAGCGGCGAAGCCGTTTTCAGCCAATTGGACATAGCGCCACCTTCAAGTACCTTTCGAGACAACATCCATTGTGCATATACATAGTGGCGCTTTTCTTTCGAGATTTCATAAATCGTCGGAAAGTATTGCCCTCCTCGGATCAGCATTTCGATGCTTCGGGCTACAGTTTCCCAGTAGACGAAGCTCTCACCGAAATAAAAGGACCCTTCTGTCCGATGTGCGACTGGCTTCTGTAAATACAAATAGACCCGCCACATATCGACGAGCATTCCCTCAACTTCGTAAAACTCCTCGTCCCATTCGACCATGAGTGTTTTGCATTCTTCTTGTTCACTTGTAAAAACATGAGAGAGACCTGATTCTCCTAATAACCATTGCAAGCGAGATTTGCTGATGGAGATCGGCTCTCCATTCGGTCTGGTCACCCAGATCAAGAACTTCCCTCTTTCATCGAGGGATGGTATGAATGTCATTTGCAAGTGATAATATGTAAACATCGCCTAACTCCCATTGGAATCCAGTTTCCTCAAATTTTGTCCATAACGTCTATTTTACCATATTTCTTGAAATGTATAAATTGCGTCATTCTTTCCCTTGTTAATAGCCTGCGTGAAATTCATAAAAATAAAGTTTCTGCGAAATTCACTCCCTTTCCGCGGGTAAAGATTGGGATTCCAAACTTTTAAAGGTTAACGGACATAGGAGACCTTATTTTGCTGTAAATGCCACGTTTAATTAAGTTAACGGACATCACGGACCTTATTCAATGCAAACTCATAGAAATCAATCGTTTTATAGTCAAATAGCGTCTCTCATGTCCGTTAAATCTCTGAAAACCCTCTATATTTCACAAATAACGGCTCTCATGTCCGTTAACTTGCAACTTACCTCGCTGTTTAGCCTTCCTGCCCCTGCTTTCCTGATGGAGTGTCACGTTTTCGCATAATGTAATTGCTAATAAGATCGTTAATGTAGCCAAAACAAAAACCCATCACGCTTTTCTAGTCCTTCAGCATACCTGTTACATAGTATGTGAGTATCACTGAGCTATGATGAGTCTTGAGCTGATTTTATCTGGATGTCAACTGACGGATCGGACTGTGTCGCGAAAGCATCGGCATCACGATTTCGAATGGAACTGGAATTTCGAGGAATCCGTAAGCATAAGGTGTATACTCATATAACTGGTAAAACAATACCAGTGCCTCATCGGTCAAATAGTATTCTTGTTTATCTGACACTTTTGGCGGCTGATCGAAAATCGGGATATGTTCAGCTTTAATATAATCACTGACATAACGAGTTAATCTCGTCTTATAGTAGCTGTTCGGATTGAATAGTTCCGAAAATGTGAAATTATGACCTGACAAAGTGGAAAATGTCAAGGCTCTCCGTACTTGCATTGGATGGGCTGCGTGTTCCTTGTAAAAGTCTAATAGGATGATCAAGCTTAAAACACCGTTACGGTTCGCTTTGATTGAATACGTAATGGTGACACTTGTATCGGGTTCTTCCGCTTCTTCTTTCAATTGATTCACGACTTTACGTATGGCTTTATTGATCTGACCTTCTACTTTCATATTCTTCATCCCGACAATTTTCGGGTAACTCACTTTGGTAGAACCTTTTTCATTTTTAATGGTGATTATTTTCACCGGCTTGATCGGATCAAACATCCTTTTCCCTCTTTTCAATTCGGGCATGGGCGATTATCATGATGGTATATGTTATTCATTTCCCTATATTTTGGTACACATTTTTATAGAAAGGGTGATGGGTATTGATACGGAGAGCCAAAAGGGAAGACATCGGCCAGATCGCCGAAGTACATGTTGCAAGTTGGAAAACGACTTATCGGGGGATTGTCTCGGATACATTCCTAGATTCATTAACATCTGAACAGAAAATATCACAATGGACGCGAAATTTAGAACAAGATGATTCGATTTTACTCGTGGCTGTTGAAGCTGGACAAGTGGTCGGGTTTGTTAGCGCTGGAAAAAGCAGAAGTGATCATTTCCCTTTTGAAGCTGAGATTTATGCCATTTACATATTAAAAGATTATTAGCGTAAAGGGATCGGGAAAGAGCTTATCAATAAAACGATAGCTGAATTCAAATCGCGCGGTTGGGATTCGATGCTGATCTGGGTGTTGGAAGAAAACGAATCGAAGTATTTCTATGAAAAAATGGGTGGAAAAGAAGCAGGACGGGATCAATTGCAAATCGAAGGGCAGTTTCATACGGAAATTGCTTATGGCTGGGCTGAACTGAAGTAGATAGCTACATTTTTGAGAATTTATTAAGATTTAGAAAAAGACTGCACCGCTAATGGTACAGCCTTATTGATGATCAATCAGATGATTTCTTCTCAAGTCCGTCATAGATATCTTCTAATTCGGTAATGAAATTCAGTTGGAGAGGACCTGGAAGCTGTTCTTGAATTTCTTCCATTTCAGCCATGGATTCAAATTTTTCGTAATTTGCAGGTTTCGTTTCAAGGGAGTGGTACCAGTATTTCACTGCTTCGATCATTTCGTAAAAATGACGTTCAAATCGTTCAGCCCACTCAGCCCCTTCATCACCAGTCGTTTTCTGCATTTCTTCCCAGTCTTCAAGTGCAATATCCAGCTTTTCTTTTACGACAGCAAAATTATTTCGTGACATTCGAACCTTCTGCTGCCTTCACTACATTAGCACCAAGGGTATTTTTAAAATGATCGAGTGCCCACTCGTGACCTGACGGATTGAATGTTTGCACCGCGTCCTCATGGACAACGATTTTGAATCCTTTGTTATAAGCGTCAACAGCTGTATGCAATACACAGATGTCCGTACAAACACCAACGAGGTGGATTTCCTGAATCCCACGCTCTCGTAGTTTCAACTCCAGGTCGGTCCCAGCAAACGCACTGTATCTGGTCTTATCCATCCAATAGACGCGGTCCTTAACCTTTTCGTAGTATTCACCAAGCTCACCATACTGGAAACGACCCGATGTTCCGCGTATATTATGGGCTGGAAACAATGTACTCTCAGGATGATGCGGGTCTTTTTCTTCATGGACATCCACAGCAAAGATGACATATTCACCAGCTTCGACAAAAGACTGGGTCAATTCGGTGATTCGCCTTTCTATCGATTGACCAGCTTCTCCACACGTCAAACGGCCATCATCTGCGACAAAATCATTCGTATAATCAATGACAACCAAAGCCTTCACGATACATTCCCCCTATCACATTCTACTTCCATTATAACGGATAAAAGCACCCAGAATTGAGTGCTTTTTCGTAATTTTGCAATTTATCATATCTCGTTTATCATTCGCCTATCTAGAAAAGTCCGACAGCTTGCCCATCCTCATTAACATCCATGTTAAGAGCAGCAGGTTTCTTTGGTAAACCTGGCATTGTCATCACGTTTCCAGTTAATGCAACGACAAATCCTGCACCGATCGAAGCGCGTAATTCCCGGATCTGAATTCTGAATCCTTTGGGACGTCCAAGCAGAGTTGGATCATCAGACAATGAATACTGGGTCTTCGCCATGCATACAGGAAGGTTATCCCAACCATTGTCAGCGAACTCTTTCAGCTGTTTCTTCGCTTTTGGTGAAAAATCTACACCATCCGCTCCATATACAATACGTGCGATCGTTTCGATTTTTTCCTCAATCGGCAGTTCTAGTGTGTAAAGCGGCTTGTAATGATTTTCTGAAGAATCGATCATATCGACGACTTTTTGGGCAAGTTCTTCTCCACCCTGGCCGCCGTCAGCCCATACTTTAGCTACTGCTACCTCTACACCGTTTTTCGCACACCATTCTTTGACGTATTCGACTTCACGATCCGTATCTTTCACAAAATGGTTAAGCGCCACAACGAACGGTAAACCGAACGCTTTGACCGTTTCGAGATGTTTCTCTAAGTTCACCATTCCCTTTGCAAGGGCATCAAGGTTTTCTTCCCCTAATTGATCTTTCGGAACTCCACCATGCATCTTCAAGGCACGGACAGTAGCTACAACAACGACGAGATTCGGATCGATTTCTCCATACCGCGCTTTGATATCAAGGAATTTCTCGGCTCCAAGATCGGCACCGAATCCAGACTCTGTCACAACATA
Source organism: Alkalihalobacillus sp. TS-13 (assembly GCF_019720915.1). GTDB lineage: Bacteria > Bacillota > Bacilli > Bacillales > Fictibacillaceae > Pseudalkalibacillus. The sequence goes on along the minus strand of NZ_JAHKSI010000001.1, from coordinate 1,090,906 downwards.
GTCACCTAGTTTTGATGCCATTTTTGTAGCGATGACACTGTTACAACCGTGCGCGATGTTCGCAAAAGGTCCACCATGGATCAAAGCAGGCGTATTTTCCAAAGTCTGTACAAGGTTCGGCTTAATCGCATCTTTTAAAAGAAGCGCAAGCGCACCTTCAACCCCGAGATCTTTGACGGTGACAGGCTGTTTGTTCGTATCATACGCCACAACCATTTTAGAAAGCCTTTGCTTCAAATCTTTAATGTTCTGAGACAGACAGAAAATCGCCATGATTTCAGAAGCGACCGTGATATCGAAGCCATCTTCCCGTGGAACACCTTGAACTGGACCGCCAAGACCAACGACAACATTACGAAGTGAACGGTCGTTCATATCAACGACACGCTTCCAAACGATTCTCCGTGTATCGATATTCAACTCATTTCCCTGGTGGATATGATTATCGATCAATGCGGATAATGCATTATTTGCGGTGGTGATTGCGTGCAAATCACCAGTGAAATGAAGATTGATCTCTTCCATCGGCATTACTTGTGAATACCCGCCGCCAGCTGCTCCGCCTTTGATCCCCATGCTCGGCCCTAAAGATGGTTCGCGTAATGCAATCAACGCTTTTTTGCCGATTTTATTGAGCGCCTGTCCAAGTCCGACTGTAACCGTCGATTTCCCTTCACCTGCTGGCGTTGGATTGATTGATGTAACAAGGACGATCTTCCCTTCGGCTGTATCCTTTAAGCGATCCATTACATCCAAAGAAATTTTCGCTTTGTAATGTCCGTAGGGTTCCCATTCTTCTTCTGATAGGTTCAATTGTTCAGCAATTTCTTTTATAGGTAAAAGCTTTGCCTCTTGGGCAATTTCAATGTCAGTTTTCACTTTCGTGTTTTCGACCACGTGCCAATCCCTCCATCATCTAAGTACACTTGACTTTTTATTTGTTCGCAACGTACCTTCAATTACGCCGCCCATTTATTACGATAACAATACTCTTTGAAAAATGAAAGCACTTTCATGCAAAATGAAGGTATTTTTTACTATTTTTGTATAAGTTCTGTCCCTTCGGTTGATTGCTTCACTTTTCCATCTTTCAGCAGCTTACCCATTGCCCTTTTGAAAGCTGCTTTCGACAGTCCGAATGCCTGTTTGATGTCCTCTGGAGCTGATTTGTCATGAAACGGCATGAATCCACCGTTCTCCTCCAAATAATCGATCAAGCGCTGGGAATCTTCTTCATAAGCAATTTCCTTCGGCGCTTTAAGGGACCCGTTCAGCCTGCCGTCTTCACGAACGAAAGTTACCCGTACTTGTAGACGCTGGCCGAGACGAAGCTTCGTATCCGCTTCATCCTGATGGAGGAAGGCTATGTAGCGGTCATCCGTAAAAATCATCGCCCCTTGTTCATTGAAACGATAGACATGACCCGTCAAGTATTGGTTGCGAAGTGTATCCGGCGCTGTTTGTGATCGTGTTTCGATTTCTTCATTCGTTGCCAGGTCTGCGAATAATCGTCCTTTTTTATCTGTACGCAGTCCGCAATATAATTTGTCTCCTTCTTGTGGCCATAAGGATCGCTCTGTCGGCAAGTCATCCTTTGAAAGCAAGACATCCTTTTTGATGCCGATATTCATGAAAATACCTAAACTATGCTTGACACCGACAACTTCCAGCCATGCAATACTGTTCATATCTATGAATGGCATCGTTGTCGTTGCTGCAAGTCGTCCTTTGTGATCGTGGTATAGGAAGACCTTTACCCGTTCATCATTTTCCAAATCATTTTCCGTTTCAGATCGATGCAAAAAGACCTCTTCCCTTTTCGCATTCGTCAGCACAAACCCTAATTCCGTTTTACGGTCGACGATCAGATTGACGATATTTCCAGCTTCTAATGAATTCATTATTAACAACTTCCTTTTTGATCTTTGTCATTATTCTTTCCCATTATATCAGAATGATTGATCCGGATAATCACAAAATTCCACGATTGTCCCCTCGGTGGAAATCGGATTCAGATAAATCAACCGACGGCCCAATTGGTTCGTTCGGTATGTATCTTTGAGAAAGAGGATTCCCTGCTGTTCAGCTTCTTCAATTGCCTTGTCAAGATCATCAACACGATAAGCTACATGGTGGACACCTTTTCCTTTTTGCCTTATAAAACGAGCGACCGGAGACGTGTTCGAAGTGGGCTGAAGCAGCTCGATAAGTTCTCCATCAACTCTGACAGCCGCAACATGAACCTCCACCCCAGTGGCTTCACTTGTATAACGATGCTCCACCTCGCCTCCGAGTATGTTTATATAAAGATTGAGTGCTTCTTCTATATCTCGGACAGCAATCCCAATATGGTCAAGGGTTTTCTTCATAAGCTAGAATCCCTCCTTTCATAATCGATTCCTGTTTAGTATAATTCTAGGTAATTCATCTCTAAGGAGGAAGATCATGCCAAAGATTACAGTGCCAGACCATGGAACATTTGAAGTTGAAGAAGGTAAAAAACTCGTATTAGCACTTGAGGACAATGGAATTAACATCCTCCACCGTTGCGGCGGTAAAGCGAAATGTACCACTTGCCGAGTGGAAGTGGAAGCCGGCGATTTCGGTGAATTGACCGACATTGAAAAAGAAGCCTTTAGCCGTAAAGGACTGCAGGAAGGATTCCGTTTATCCTGCCAGGTACGTGTGAACGATGACGCAACAGTGCGCCCGGTGATGACAGAAGAAAACTCCGAAATGGACGCTGGACCAAGACCGGCTGAATGATGAAATGTTGTGAAAGGACTTCAGATTTTGAAGTCCTTTTTAATTGGTTTTGTCGCTTTTATGACCTTGCGATCACTTAACCCCTTCCCACTCCGCTAAGAACTGATCTATAAAGCCTTCCATATAGCGATGACGTTCCTCAGCGAGTTTTTCTCCTGTTTTCGTGTTCATCAAGCTTTTCAATTTGAACAATTTTTCATAAAAATGATTGATTGCTGTGCTTTCCCCGTGTCTGTATTCTTCCTTAGTCATCGGTTCTGTTCTTGGTAGAAGGTCGGACTTATACATCGCTTCACCTTTCGCTCCTGCAAACATGAACGTCCGGGCTATCCCGATTGCACCGAGGGCATCCAGCCGATCCGCATCTTGGACAACTTTACCCTCTAGTGTTCGCATTCCCTTTTCCGAACTCTTGCTAAACGACATCGTTGTAATGATTTCCACGATGTGCTTGATAAACGCTTCTTGTAAACCTTCATCATTTAAAACACGAGTTACTTCCTGTAATGTCCTGTCTTCATCTTCCACAAGCTTGTCGTCAATCAGATCATGTAACAGAACAGCAAGTTCACAGATCATCAAGTCAGCACCTTCATTTTTTCCGATATGCAAAACTAACGATCGGACTCTTTCGATATGGCCCCAGTCATGGCCTGTATAATCATCCTTCAATTTTTCTTTTACCAATTTCTCGATATTCACTCGAACTTGTTCCATTATACATTCTCTCCTTAAAGATAACTTAGCCCAGCCAATCCTTAAGCGCTAGCTGAGCCATAGTTTCACCTATATTGAAAAAAGTATTTTATACTTTCTTCAAATGCATGGAAAAAACAGCATTCGGTTAGATGCTGTTTTGTGGCTCCTTTTCTTTATGTAAAGTTTTAGGAACGATCCGATTTTTTTGGACAAATCGTTTCGCCTCGAAATAATTTTCAACCCCAGCTTGTTTCATTGCCTCCAATAAAGCGATGTAATAACTGCCTTCAAACTTGACCTGGACCTTTAAGGTCGTTTCAATCGCTACATTGACAACTTCCTCTTCCGAATCCGTGTACTTTTTCCCAAAATAAATGAATGCAATATGATTTTCGGTCAAATGGATGCCTTTGCTGCTTAAAAACTCGATATAATTACCTGTTGAATCAATATGCATATACCCTGAGCCCTACCCCTTTTTTAAAATTGGTATTTTTATATTAACATAAAAAAGAGGAACTGGAGCCAGAATTATCAGAATTTCGTTATTTTTCTACACTTTTCGACATCAAGGATTCTCCAAGAGACTGAAGCCGCTGCCCAACACTGCAGTCACGATTGCAAAAGCTCTGGGCATAGTTTTTCCCATAATCTTTCTTGAACGCATCACGCACAAAACAATCCCGGCAGAATGTGTTCAATGTCCATTCGATTTCCTCTGTCACAACCCTTCGTTCCACTCGTCTCACTCCTGCATATTAATGATGAATTTTTTTGATGATTGCACTGATATCAAAATCTATATTCAACTATAAGTATTCCGTTTCTTGTTTTATTTTATTGATACTACTGCTCTTTCTATGCCAAAAGAAAACCACCCGCGATGGAGTGGTTAGTCTTGGCTGCTTCCTTTTTCTAAGACTGATATCAGTTCCCGCAAGTAATCTGGAAGATCAGGCGGCCGTCGGCTTGAAACTAGATGACCATCCACCGTAACGGATTCATCAAGCCACTCAGCGCCTGCATTCTTCATATCATCCTTGATTCCAGGGGTACTTGTCACCACTTTATTATTCAATATACCTGCAGATATCAGGACCCATCCAGCATGGCAGATCTGACCGATCACCCGCTTTTGGTTTTCCATGAACTGCACGATTTCCAAAACTTTTTCATCACGCCGCAATTTATCAGGCGCCCAACCGCCAGGGACAAGAACGCCATCGTATTCATAAAAGTTCACGTCATCATAGCTGTAATCCGCAACTGCCGGAACACCATATTTCCCTTTGTACGCTTTGTTTTCTTCTTTTCCGACGATGTGTACCGTCGCGCCTTCTTCCCGAAGCCTCATCACCGGATACCACAGTTCAAGGTCTTCGAAGTCTTCTTCTACAAAAGCCAATATACGTTTATTCGACAGTCTCATCATGTGAACCTCCTTTTTTACAACATTCGATGATCAACCTTTCTTGAAGGCCGTAATCCATGCACTGATGGGTATGGTAGTACCCTTTCCCGATTTCTGTGATAATATAAACGTTAGGATTAAAAGTTTGGTTTTATGAAATTCACTCCCTTTCCGCGGGCGAACGAAAAGCGGAAGCGACCTGCTTAGTCACGTAGGTCGCTGGAAGACTGACGAGGAGGCTCGAACCAAACAAAGACTTGGTTCTGCGTGGGCTCACTCATAAGGATGTCAATCAATGTGCTGCCGCCACAGGAAGTCTGAAGTGATTCAAGTGACTGGTCGCTGAGCTGGACATCACTTCTATGTCTTGACCTACTTCCGCAAGCCTCCTCACTCACTTGCACAGGATGTCAACACAAAAAATGATATCATTTTCGTGTCTGCGATGGGAATTCTTAGAAGCTTTCCTTATGGTGGCTTCGACGTTCACCACCGGACGTACTTGTACAGGATGTACTGACTTCGACGTTCACCATAGGACGTGGTGGTATTTAGTCGAAGTTCATTCATTATTATAGTCGAAAATCCTTAAATCCCTGCGGGGTCTCGCTTGGCTCGCTGTTCCCGCAGGAGTGTCGCGAATTTCGCTTAACTTTAAAAATTAACATTTATATTTAAACCAAGCAATAAAGGGGATTTCTATGATAGATGTTTATGTAGATGGTGCAAGTTCCGGGAATCCAGGTCCCTCTGGTGCAGGTATTTTTATTAAAGGACTGCCAAACGGCCCAGAATCCTATTCGATTCCACTAGGAGTGATGACAAACCATGAAGCCGAATACCATGCTGTCATCCACGCTTTGAAAATCTGTATCGATAAACAATATAAAATCGTATCCTTCAGAACGGATTCCCAGCTAGTCGAGCAGGCAGTCGATAAGGAATATGTAAAAAAGAATCTGTATCAACCGTTGTTGCAACAGATTCTTCATTTGAAAGATGAATTGGACCTCTTCTTCATCAAATGGATTCCAAGTTCACAAAACAAAAATGCAGACAAGCTCGCACGTGCTGCGATTCAGTTGAATAAACCTATTTAGCTTCCTTTCTAGGCAGCAACTTTGGCGGTTGGTTGTGCAAGTTTGCTGTTCAATTGCGAACTTTAGGACTTAATCGTGCAAATCGGTACGATTTTACTGCAAAAAATCGCCTCTTCCCCCCCTACTGACCATTCCTATTGAGATTGGAACCACTTGATCAACGCTTGAGTCCCGCAGTTTTCCTCCCCTTTTTCAGCTAATGATTTATAAAGGGAGAGCGATAATTCAAGACCCGGGGTCGTCATTCCCATTTCTTTCGCTGACTCCAATGCAATACTCATATCTTTGATGAAATGTTTGATGTAAAACCCTGGTTGATCGTCTTCTGCAATCATACGAGGAGCCAAATTACTCAGCGACCAACTTCCAGCAGCGCCAGTCGTGATACTTTCAAGTACATTCGACGGATCGAGCCCCGCTTTTTCGGCATACACTATTGCTTCACAAACACCGATCATGTTCGTCGCAATCGCGATCTGGTTACACATTTTCGTATGCTGACCTGCACCGGCTTTGCCTTGGAGAATGATGTTTCCCCCCATTACTTCGAAAATCGGTTTGACCGCCTCAAAGACTTCCGGATCACCACCTACCATAATAGCTAATTTTCCATTTCTCGCACCGATATCCCCGCCAGAAACCGGAGCATCCAATGCGAAAATTTTTCTCGTCAATGCTTCTTCATAAATTTCTTTCGCAAGTGCTGGGCTCGATGTCGTCATATCGATGGCATAGGTATTAGTTCTGGCATTTTCAAGAATTCCTTTTTCACCGAAATAGACTTCTTCAACATCATGCGGATACCCGACCATCGAAATGATGATGTTCGATTCCGAAGCAAGTTCAGCTACGGACTCTTTCCAAACCGCTCCTGCGTCAAGAAGTGATTCTGCCTTTGATTTTGTCCGAGTATGTAGAAGAACGGAATACCCAGCTTCCATCAAGTTTTTCGCCATGCTTTGGCCCATCACACCAGTTCCCAAAAATCCAATTGTCGCATCTTTTATATCCATAATTACCTCCATCTTTACAAAAAATAAAACCCCCATTATAAAAGGAGTTCTTCAATCATTCCGTATTTCCTTTAGAAGAGATTACCAATGTCCAAGTGGTTGATTATTTATATCTGTTAAAAGTCCGTTTACTTTCCTTGAATGGATCAATGATCTCTGCGCGTGCTAAAGGATTGTTTTTATAAATTGTCCGCACCTGATCTTTGATAGGTCTTTGATCATCAAAATAGTCATAGCTCCATTTTTCCCTGCATTGAACACCATGTCCCTTGTCTTTTAAAAATGTTTTATAATTCCTGATAATTTCATGCCCGTTTGAATTTGTAGTATTATTGATGAAACCCGAGAAATGGATAAACCGGAGAGGAAGTCCATTGACAAAATATTTTCCGTTTTGTTCTGTAAGCGTCCGTTCAAAAAAGTTCCATTTCGCAACGTTATACCCTGGATGTTTCAATCGCAGGACTTGATCAAAATAAACCGGCACATGATCGATCCATCTTTGTTCATTATAAAGGCCGCGCGGTGGATCAGTGTAACTGAAATGTTCAAGGCGTTCTGCCCACCAATCCACAAATGTATTTGCCGTTTTTGATCTATTTATCGCCAAAAAGCCTGTATTGAATATTCCAGATTGAAGGAATGACTGTTCCAAGCCCACCGATTTCAAATTTTCTGGAGGCTGTATGATGTGAGGGGTGATGACAATAGAATTCGTTTTCAATGCTTCCTGAACCTCAGTGAAAGGACTGAACACCTGTGTATCTGCGTCTAAAAGTACGAATTTGTCTTCCGATGGATAAGCTTGAAGCATATAACGGAACAATTGCCCTTTACATGCACCTGAAGCTTCATATTGGTTATATTTGAAGATCGTCTGATTGAAATTCTTAAACCCTATGTCTTTCGCAAGGATTACATCGTCAAAGCTTCCGAAAGATTGGATATTGTGGGGAATCTCTTTTTCAAACATACAGACAACAAATTTATGTTCAGGCATATGCCGTTTGATTGAGTCCCTAAGTATGGACGCTAGTGCGAGGTGATTGGCACAAACAATGGTAAAAAACAACATGTTCAACGCCCTTTTCTTTTATTGTTTCTGACTTTTGCTCTATTTTTTCTGTAGCTCCATTGATAGTCTTGAGGATAAATCTCGCTATTCTCCTTAAGTTCTAGAAGATATTCTTCAAGAATCGGATACATGATACTAGTCTCATCAATATGCTCAGCCAGCCCATCCAGATGTGAAAAATGAAAGAAACGAAAAGGATCACCCTTAGCGAAATATGCAACACCATCCGATGTGATCTGCCGTTGTTCTAGATTCCATAAAGCAATATTATATCCTGGATATTTAAGGATTTTTATTTCATCGAATAAACTTACCGCTTCAGTTAACCATCTTTGATCCGTATGGAAACCAGACTTGGGATCAATGAAAGCGTAATATTTCAGACGTTCATTCCACCAGTCGAGAAAACGATCAGTTACTGCAGACCGTTTCAAACCTATGAATCCAGCATTGATGACGCCGATTTTCAAAACCTCGATTTCCGCGTTCTCACCAAAAATCGTGTGAGTTATTTCAGGAGGCGTAATGAAGTACGGGGTGAAAATGATAAAATTGTTCCTAAAAGCCTCTTCCACTTCAGGAATAGACGAGAAGAGTTTCACATCAGAATCAAAGTAAATAATACAATCCTCATCATCGTATTGTTGGAATGCATATTTAAGTAATTGAGCTTTTACTGCACAGGTTGCTTCGAATTGATTGTATCGAGAAATCACTTTTTCAACGTCGACTCCAAGATCCTTCGCTAATACGACTTCATCAAAGGAAAGATCGTTCTCAATTAGAGGCGGGTGATCTTTCTCCACGAGACAAACAATCAGTTTGCTGTCCGGAATATGTTTTTTCAGAGATATCGCTAAAACTTTTGCTCGTGCAAGGTGATTGGAACAAACGGAAGTACAAAATATCATATTGAAAGCCACCAAACTTTTCCGATTTTGGACAGAAACATCAGTATCCTCTATTCACATTATGTAATGATAGAGAAATCGTTAAAAAAACTTGGCGAGGCCTAAGATCGAGCCTTAGTTACTCTTATATTGAAAAAAGTATTTTATTCTTTCTTCAAATGTCAAAAAAGAGCTGCCCCCAGCATCGTTCCTACGATGTAAAGGGCAGCTCTATTCTTCTTTTTCACATTCTCACACGCAACTCTAATCGTTCAACTTCTTCCCGCAACTTATCTCGATCAAGCCTCAATGAGAAACCATCCCATGGCGTTTCTTTTAAAATAGGGATTTCCGTATCGATGGTGACCAGTTCTTTACTTAAGAAGGCCATTTCACGTCCGGCTGCAATCTTTTTCAAATAACGTTTGAAAATCGGATCGATTTCCTCCTCTTCATAAATCGCTTCAACCGTTCCGTATTGCTGGATCATCGGTAATGCTGCTTTTTCTCCGACCCCATGGACACCAGGGATGTTGTCGCTTTTATCCCCTAGCAACGCCTTTACATCAATCCATTGAGCAGGTGTGATCCCGTATTCATCGGAAAAATGTTTGAGTGTGTAGGCGTTCTCTTCTTTTTTCTTCGCAATGATTTGTGAAACTTTATTGGTCAACAATTGAAGAAGATCACGATCATTGCTGTAGATGAAGCATTCTCCGTCCATTTCGTCGGACCAACGGCGTGATAACGTACCGATGATGTCATCCGCTTCATACGGACTGATCGTCAACTGCGTAACGCCGACGATATCGAACAGCTCGGTAATCGTCGTGTACTGCTGGATCAAAGGCTCAGGCAGCTCATTACGCGTATCCTTATAATCTGGAAAACGTTGACGGCGTAGTGTTTCCTCACGCTTCACATCCCACGCGATCGCCAGGTGTGAAGGGTTGTACATTTCAATCAGGTTCAAAAGCTTCTGCACTTTTACACGGAGAGCGTTCGTATAGAGCCCTTCGCTGTTTTTGGTCAGTTCATGATCTTCTCGACCGTAACTTGTCGCAAAATAACACCGGCTCAACAAATTGAAACCATCGATGATAATGAAGCGGTTATCCATTGTTTTATCCCCTTTTCCCGTAAAAAATCCTTCTACCATTGTAGCACAAAATAAGAAAGCTGACCCCTCGAGTATGATGAACTCTTGGAGCCAGCTTTTTTCAGTTATGTAATCCCGCACTTGCCGTGACACTTCATGACTCATAAACCCACATTAGCAGGTGGGTACCCGCATCAATCCGTTCGTCTTCCGCTTCCGAAGTTGCGGCTTGACGTCTAGATCGAGATTTAAGGTTCCCTTTGTCATGGCATCGGTTTAAGACATAAACGTGTCACCAACAATGCAGGAACTTAATTATATCGAGGAATGGTTTTTTTGTAAAGTTGCCTGCAAGCCTAGTCATACATTCACATATGTACCCCACACAACAGGCAAGTATCCCTAAAAAGCTGTTATAAATAAAAATAGTAAGTTAATAAAACTTTTATCTTAGTTTATTTCTAATTTAATCCATCTAATCAGGTACTTCGTCATATTTTTCTGATATTTTGACAAAAATAGAACTTTTTTTCAGCGTAATCCTACAACCTTTGTATTACACAACGACTATGATAGAAGTATTAATTGGGCCAATACCCCTCCTGTAAAAAGGCAAACCCATCGAAAGACGGGGACGCAAAGTCACAGATCTAAGGTATTTGTTACTACGACGGCTGGGCTACCGAGAGGCAGTATACTTTTTAGGGGGAATGTACGAGTGGAGAAGCTTAAAGATCGTGAAAAATTGGATGTTGAATGGATTGAACTCATGAAGGTCGCAAAACAAGTTGGAATGACGAAGAATGAAATAAGGGATTTTATTCGCAATTTTCCAATAAAATCCTTGGAGGGAAAGGCATAAACTGACATACATAGTCTATTTTTTCAGATGGTTTATGGTATAATTGAATTAAATATACCAAAGAAATCGACCTGAAGGAGTTCAAAAATGATTGGGGATCGTCTTAAACATTACAGAAACCAAAAAGGGATGTCATTATCCGAATTAGCTGAGAGAGCTGGTGTCGCTAAGTCTTACTTAAGCTCTATCGAACGGAATCTACAAACAAATCCTTCTATTCAATTCCTAGAAAAAGTCTCTAATGTATTGAAAATTCCACTCGACAGTTTATTGCATGATTCTGTTGATGTTGAGTCTGACGATCTTGACCAGGGATGGATGAAACTAGTACAGGAAGCCATGGAATCTGGAGTATCAAAAGAAGAATTCAGAAGTTTCTTAGAGTATAACAAATGGAAAAAACAACAGGACAATGAATAAGCACCGCAAAAATTTCCTGTTTTGCAGTGCTCTTTATTTTGCTCCTAAATTCATATATTTCTGTTGGTAGATGAAGTTGCGGACCTCACTGCTTGATAGTCCTAACGCTCTTGCTTCTTTCATAAGCTTAAACCACTCAGGATCGATAAACAACTCCTCCATTTCGTATAAATCCAAATCAAGTTCCTTCGCTATCCTGATCATTTTAAAAAAAGAAGGGTTCTGAATCTTTCCATTTTCTAAATTCAATATGTAAGCTTCGGTAACTTGTACACGTTGAGCAAGATCAATAACTGAGATATGCTGCTCTAACCTTGCCTCTTTAATTCTGCTCCATAACATGACTTGAATCCCACCCTCTTACGGTTCACCTTTTTATATTCTCATATCTATCAATGTTCCAACCTTTAATTCTCCAAATAGTATTTCATCATCTTGAATAAAAACTTTTGAGTGTCTATTTTTCTTTTCTAATGACTCGATGACAGATTTCGTGTAGGAAAAGGGACATTTTCCTATAAATTGATTATTGATCGAAATTTCACCTATATCCTCTAGTTTATAAGTAAGACAGATCTTTCTGTTATTAATGTAAGAAATATAATCACCATTCAGCCTACGAATCATGGGTAAACCCCTTTTCTTATGGATTTTTAAGCTTTGCTTGAACAATCAATCGATGAGTAGGATCTTTCATCGGATCACAGGTAATGAGGGTCACAATGTTTTCTGCAGGAACTGATTCTAGAACGGAAGTATCCTCTGGAAGTACTCTAGTGGTGTGATATACGGTATAAGTATATGTTTCATCTTTTGTTTTTATTATGATCTCATCTCCATGCCCAACCTCGTTTAAACGGTTGAAATCTTTACCGTACGTGTAACTACGGTGTGCAGCAATGGCAGAATTTCCAGACTGGCCTAACAATGAAGTCCCTTCTAAATGCCCTGCCCCCTTCTTTAGATTGGATAAAGTAGCTCCTTCAAGAACCGGTAATCTAGCATCGATACTAGGAATCTCCACAGTACCAACCAATTCACCAGAGGAAGGAGCTTCTGTACTTTCATCATCTGAAGCATATACTTTTGACAATGAAGTAAAACTCTCTTTAGCTGTATCAGGATTTGTTTGGTTCCACTCTGAAAGAAGTTCTTCTTGTTGATGGATACTGTATTGTGATTTTAAATAAGGAAAGAAAGCCGTCCCCAAACCGATTAAAAAGATGAATAACCCTAGTAGAAATCTCATGAAAAATTCACCTTCTAATTCGAATACGAGGACGATCACTCGTTAAACGTTTTCTCATAATACCCACACCAAGTCCAGCTAAGATAATTCCAGATAAGTAATACCAAATTGGATTTGATTCTCCCGTTTGAGGTAACCCCCCGCTGTTAGTAGGAGTATCTTTACCTGGAGTCTCGCCATTGCTTGGATTTTCTATGTCCTCTGGATCTTTAGGAGGAACAGATTCTTTGTTCCCTTCCGCAGTAAAAACCAAATCAAATGCTGTAGATAAACCCTGATATTCATTTCCAGATTCCGGTGGAAATGTGACAGTAACCACAAACTCTTCACTATTATGATGAGCTAATTCACGTTCAGCTAAAGTGTCAAATTCACTCAGTTTATCTTGAAACAAAATATTACCACTTTGATCTTGAACTTTTATTTCTAATTGCTCATAAAGTTTTTCAGATCCGTCTTTAAAAGTTGCTAGAGTCTTATAATTGAAATCTACATTCCCATCATTTTTTACAATTAATTTACGCTCAGCCCAATCACCAGGTTTTAAGTTTTTCACATCAAAAAGGTAGCTTGCTGGTGATGTACTGATGTCTAACACAGGAGTACTTTCATCTGCGCCAGTATTCATTACAGGTTGATAAAACACGTTCACCAACATGATTGCACTATAAATTAGTACTAGTTTTACAATTAAACTTTTTATCAGCTTCATAATATGGACTCCTCTAAAGTATAGATTTCTTTGTAAAAGGAGTTTCAGATATATTTACTTATTAATAGAATGGGAAGGTGGGATGATCCCACCTTCCCATTAGTTTTTGAAAAAATATTATCTTGCCTCACCTTCAGTTTGACTACCCACAAAATTCCATACAAGTTCTAATGAGTCTCCTTGGAATTCATTTTGATCTGCTCCATTATCTACAAATTCAAATTGTACATAAAGTAAATCACTTGAACCAGATACAAGTCCTTCACTTCCCCATTCGTCTCCAAAAATATGTTCAAACTGATCTTTCACAGCTTCAGGTGACATAGCTTTCAAATTAGCTAGTGAGGTAGACCATACTGGAACGTCTAACTTATCAACGTTAAACATGAAGTTCACTCGAATGTGTTCACCTAAGTCATTAACATTATTTCCATTTGCATCACTTACTGTGTAGTCGGTGTTGATTACAACGTTCTTAATGTCTAAAGACCCACCATTTACAAGTTCAAATGAACGAAGCATCGTATCTCCAGGCTTAATGTTATCAACATTAATAATTTCTTGAGGATCGACTGATAAATCTAATGTTCCTGCTGCAAACGTGTTAGTAGATGTTGCTGTGTCACTAAAGTATGCGTAAGTCCCTCCCCCTACTAATGCTAATCCTAGTGCTGCTGACGCTACGCCCAAACCTAATTTCTTTTTAATACTCATCTTTCTTTTTCCTCCTTCACCCATTTGGGTATGTAAAATTTTTATTTTGAATCCGCTAAAGCGGTGATTCAACATATTTTAGTTGCTGGTTGTAGTGCTTGATTCTTCTTTTTTCTTTGGTACCTCTATTTCTCGAATAGCTTTCCAGATCGAGTAAGCTGAATAGATGATCATTAAAACCCCTGGAACGATCAAGAGAATTGCTGTACCTAATTTCGAATTTGCAAAGTTCATGAAGTATCCAAGAAAAGGAATGTTGAAGCCGTTATATTTACCTACAACATTTTCTGAAAGAACAGGTTCTAAATCTGCTCCATCATTGTTATCTCCCTTTGTGATGTACTGTACGTGATTCTCTGTCTTTTTAACTTCAATTATTCTGTGGGTGATCAATGTCTCTGCATCTTCTTTAAAGGTAATGATGTCATCTTTCTTTAAACCCTCTTTATTAATTGAAGGATCGATAGCGATAACGGCTCCAGTATCAAATGTTGGTTCCATTGAGCCTGACAATACTGATTTAAGTTGGTAACCAACGAAGTTTGGTTCTCCCCCAGATGCTTTTGAACTTACAACCATAAAGATCATGACAATGAATACTGCAAATAACATCCAAGACGTGATATTGCTGATCCATTTTAAAACTGTTTTCATATGCTTCACTCCGTTGAATCATTTTTACTTTCACTAGATTGATTTACTTCGTCTTCATTATCTTTGTTATCTAAGTTGGTAATCTTCTTAGCATCAGATGTTTGACTTTTAGATTTTACCTGATCGGAATCAGATTCCTGAGATTCATCTGGAGGCGGAAGTTCTTGGTCTTGTTTATCTTTTTCATCTTCTTCTGATCTTTCAGCATCATTGCCGTTTTCATTGCTCATTTCCTCAGAAGAATCGGCTTTCTCAGAAGATTCATCTCCTGGATTATTTTTCTTATCAGTATCTTCATGTTCTTCTGTACTACTATCATCAGATTTGTCTTTTTTCTTATCTTCATCTTTACCTTTATCTGAACAAGGGGCACTAGTATGATCATCACAGTCATCCTTGTTATGACCTGGATTATCTGGATCTGTTTTATCCCCAGTGTCTTCATCACCATCTTCTGGACCGTTTCCGATTCCAGCATTATCCTTGCACAGGTCTTTATGTGATTTTTTATAAGCCTTATCCGCACAAAAATCTGATGCTGCAGTTATTGTCCCGTTCACCTTGCTAGTATCACTGAAATATGAATAAGTGCTTTGAACAGTGAACCCAAAGAGGAAGAAAATAAAAAGTACTAGTGTAAAATTTACAAACAATCTGTATTTTTTCTTCTTTGTTGTTGAACTTCTAGTTCTTCTTTTACGACTTGGTAGCTCTAGCAATCATTTCACCTACTTTTCTAATAGGTTGTGATATTGTTCTTTTTAAAGAACATATTATAATTGGAGTATATACCTATATAACGAACTTGAAAACCTGAGAAAATGGTTGTTCTGTTCGTTTTAAAGAACTTAATCTTATGTTTCCTCTATTTTACTCTGTTTTTCATACTATTACGTTATTTTACAAATTTCTTTTTACAGAAAGTTTATAAATTTATATGACTCTCGATCTATATAGAATTGATTCATTGTTCTTTTAAAAGAACGTGTTGTTGGCTTCGAGGATCAGTGCAACCCATTCTTTGTCCAGGGTTTCGATTCGTGGGTCATTCATCCTTTTTCCTCCTCTATTACGTACCTGGATCAACAACGTTTTTCAGCATGATTTAGCATACACACAAAAAACCCCATCTAAAAATAGATCGGGTCAGTTGCACATGTGACACCATGTATTCCATAGTGCCCACTAGCGAAATAAGTTTTATCGAGTCCCATAACAAAAAGTTATTTAGTCTTATCGTTATAGTTAAAACAATATAAAGTTCATAATCATTCACTTTCCATCTTCTTCACTTCGTTTTCTGCGTAGCTTGGCATTTTTGCTGCTTTTGAGCGTTGTTCCATTTCTTTTGCGTTGTTGTTGCGTTGCGCGTTGGGATTTCCTTTTTTCTGTTTGCCCATTATTCGAACCTCCTGACATGTGTTTTTCTTAGTATGGACGATTTGTCATTCATAATTCTTTTATTTTGGGTCAATCTAAGGTCTAGGAGGTGTTCGTTATGAGTGGACCTTATTTATGTCCAGGCTGTAAAACCAACCGAACCCGCTTTAATGTGATTGAACAGATTCCTAAAGGCGTGAAGCTGGACCCGCAATCTGGTGATGTGGTCGAGGAGTATTCCAACGATAACCTTGAGATGTTCCACATGCCATATAAAGGATCACAATATCGTGTACAATGCGCTGCATGCGGGTTGATCGAGAACGAAGAAACATTCAAAGCACGCGCCACCTCGTCCCAAAACCCATTTTTATCGTAGAAAAAAGCACCAGTAAAGGTGCTTTTATTCGTTTAATTCGACAAGCAGTTCATTGTCTTCAAATTCGATATACTTTGGAATCTGGAATAACCGTATCTTCATTTCTTCAAGGCGTTCAAAATCTTCTTTTTTCATACCGAAAAATTGCTGTTGTTCGTAAATTTCTCCGTCAGAATGTACCCCTTGTGAGTACCCCTGCTGCGATAAAATCGGTTTGTTATCCTGATCCATCAATTCGTAAAACGCTTCACCGATCCGATATTGAGCTATATCCGGCATTTCTTCTAAGCGATTTTGGTATTCGGTATAATTTGTGAAATGGAGGCCTTGCAATTCTTTATCAGCTTTTATGGATAAGACGAAACCATAATTGAAATCATTCGCTCCAGGTCCGATTTGGTCTTTTTCCATTTTAGTAAGGTTGAACTCGATACCATTGACTGTACCTATTTTTCGATTGATTTCTTCGCTTTTGTTTCCTTTATTATCACTCTCACGGAATCGCTGTAAATCTCCACTCGTGAGTTTATGTGATAATTCTTCAGTGGTACTGTAGGTGGCGCCGAGTACTTTCAACTTGAGCTCTTCTGTATTTACAAAGTTAAGACTCTGAAAATGCGGCAGGCCTAGGAATTGTTGTCCGTCGGGTCTAGTTTGGATTGGTGCGAAATCTTTATTTTCGTCATATTGGTAATTCAATCTGTTGAATTCGTATGGTGAATCGATCTCAACATTCAGCTGACTGAAATTAAGGCGCATTTCAAGGTCGGTAAAGGTGATTTCCACATCATCAGCTAACTTGACGGTTTGATTGATCGGTTTCTTCTCTAATATCGGATTCCAGCTTTGGAAGGGGTAATCAAATGACAGATCTTCCATAGCGATTGATCTTTCAGAATCATTCTCCGTCTTTTGGATCAATTCGATATCGCCTAATTCGATTTTATTTATTTTTGAAACAGCTTCAGTATTATAGGTATGCTTTTGTTCTGCATCCAGCCATTCAGAAAAATCTTGGAACAACTTTTCATTAAATTCGGGCTCAATCCATAAACGGTGATAAATCCGATTTTCATAGACAACGCCATCATTAGGTAAATAGAACCCTCCAGGATGATTTCGATTTCCCACCGCAACTTCAAACGGTTCCTGCCCATCAGCATGATATGTCAGCCGATCAAGTGATAAATATGGAATCTCTTCAGGTTTCTCGTCAAACGGAGATAAGTCGAGGCTGTAGGTGACCAACAGGCGCATGTCTTCGTTCCAAACCGAATGGATTTTGAAAGTCCGCCTTTCCTCTAAGATATTTACCTCTACATCCTTGATTTCTGTCATAAGATCATATTTTTCTATTAGTTGAAGTTGCTGGGGATCATAATTTCTTACTGATTGGTTTAATTTTTCTTCCAGTTCACTTTGTGTCTTTGCCACATTGAACACTTCTTCATCCACAGCAAACGAGGTTCGTTCTTTCTCCTGAAATTTGTCGGTTATGAACAGGAATGCCACGACAATCAGAGCGACCGGTATGATTTTAATAAATTTATTTTTCCCTTTCATCTTTTCCCCCTTGAACATCATGACAAGCTATTTAAAATCTATATTCAGCTCTTGTTCCTCTGTATTGAGAAATTTCGAGATGTTCCATATTCGTACATTGAGTTCTTCTACCTGTTTGAATGTTTCTTTTTCTATGCCGAAGTATTGGATATGTACATTGTCTTCCACACCATGTCCGTATAGATCCATAACTCTGATGACCTCACCACCTTGATCTGTCACCTGTATGAAAGGATGTCCTTCGAGGTGATACCTCTCTTCTGCTGGATAACTTTCCATTTCCTCCGCTATACTTGTATAGTCGGTAATGAATGAGCTGCGATAATTTTCCGGGTTGGTCTTCTTCAATTCAAAACCGATCGTCCCGCTGTCAAGTCCATTTCCGCTTGGCCTGAGGGTATGCAATGTAAACTCGGTTCCGTTTACTACTCCTAGCGTACGGTTGATATTATGAATAGTATCGACATCTCTTTTTCGATAAGCAGTGAGTTCTTCTTTTGTGATTTTAAAAGTCAATTCTTTTTCTGAAGGAATCTCAGCTGACAAGATTTTGAATTCGAAACGGTCCGTCATGTTTTCTTCGAAGATCGGTAACGCCAAAAATTGATTTCCATCTTCATCTTTTTCGATTATCGCTGTGTCGGGATGGCCATTGAGTTCGTAGATCAGAGTCCTCAGTCTCGTATCATCTTTTGAGTTGATATCTATGTACAACCTTTGGGAGTACAACAAAGTCTCTAATCTTTTAAAATGGATCGAAACTGTTTCATTCAGTTGAAGTGTTTCTTCAAGATCACTTGTATCAAGTACAGTGTTTTCACCGATAAAATTACTTTTCAACGTAATATCGTCTATATAAATTGGTCTATCCTCTGGTTTGTTTTTCTTTACGAAATGAATGTCTCCAAGTTCCACTTTTTGGATTTTTTCAATTGCACTAAAAGACCATGCTGTCCAATCATTTTCCAAAGTAGGGAAGCCGGGTTCGATGAATACTCTCCGGTAGAGGCGGTTCCCATATACAATCCCATCATTCCTCCAATTCGAAGCATAGAGTTCGATCGGATTCTGGACGGGAATTTCCAAAGGCTCTTTGTCCTTAGCAAAATAGGTTAACCGGTCTAGGAGTAAGTAGGGTATATCACTTGGTTCCTCATCACCCGGCAACAGATTGAAACTATACGTGATCAGCAATCCTAAATGCTGGTTGAAAACCGAGTGGATTCGAAAATCACGTCTTTTCTCCATGATTGGTACATTGACATCATCAACTTGTGTGACTAGATTGTATTCTTCCACACGTTGTTGAATGCCATAATCGGGCATATCCACTTCAAATCGTAACTGTTTTCGTAAATCAGCTTCTGATTCTGCGAGCCTGAACTTTTCTTCATCAACAGAAAATGCCTTTCTTTCCCGCTCCTGGAATTTTTCACTGATTACGAAAAAAGCTATCATGATCAGAACAACGGGAAAGATCTTTACCAGCCTATTCTTTTTCATATTTGCCCTCCAACTTCGGTTCTGATCCTAATCAGGAATTGCAATGATGATTTCCTCTGAATTGAATTCGATAGGTTTTGAGAAATGGAAGAGCCTGAAATTCAACCCATCCGAATTCATAAAATCTTCTGCTTCCATAGCAATATCCATCGAGCTTTCTTTAAGGTTTGAGTGCCCTCCGATTCCTATCAATTGGATAAGATCCGCCTTCGTATTGGTAACCTCAATATAAGCATGTGAATCAACTTGGTTTGGTTGCTCGCCATTATCTTTTTCAACAAGAACATCGGCATAATCACGGAACCATGAAGGACCATAATTTTTCCATGGTGTTTCCATCGACAAGTGAATTTTCATGACATTTTTCCGATCATCTCCAAACTCCATACCGACCAGTTTGAAAGTTCGCCCTGTCACTAGTTCTCCTAGACTCCTATTTAGATCCATAAATGAAGAGTCTTCGGTTTGGCGATGCTTGAAATCAGCAATGTCTTGTTGAGTGATCTCAAGTTCGAACGCCTCATCTGTCGGGGTCATCCCACCTTCAAATTCCAGTCGCAATTCATCAGAATGTATATCAATAGTTGATAGGTAGGATTCACCTTTTTCATCATATTGGAGTCCAGACTCATGTTCCCCACCATTGAACTTGAACGCATATGCGTAATACCGCTCTGGATCAGGTGTAACATCAAAATACAACCGGTTTTGCCCCAAGTGGACCTCTAGCCGTTTTACGTGAGCTTCAGATTCATCTTCGAGTTGAATGGTTTTATCAATTTCAATCGTTTCAAGTGCTTTTTCTTTATGCATGAATTTCATTTCGAGTGGGATCTTTTCGATCTGATGCGTTTTTTCCCCATCTACCAAGTGCAACATTGAAAGGGATACATTTTCTACACGCTCCAGATTCCGTTCGAAAGTCTCCTGTTCATTTTCAGATTCTGATTCGCTCCATCCAAGCACTTCTTCATACGCATCATATACCTCTGGTTGGATCCATATGCTGCGGTAAAGCCTATCCTCAAAGACAAACCCATCATTTGCATATCTCGTACGGTTTTCAAACCCGTTCGTACTGTAAAATTCCGCATTAACCTCGACAGGTGATTCTTTTGGATTATGTAAAGTAAGTTGTTCGACTTCTAGATATGGTACATCTTTCGGACTCTTATCTGGAAGTAACAAGTTGATACTGTAGAGAAGATAGATGTCCCGATTGTTGCTCCATGCTTCATGAATCTGGACGTTGCGCTTGCTGCCCATTATGGGGACAATTTTCTCTTCAAAAGTATCAATCAAACCATATTGCTCAGCTTTCTGGATTTCACTTAACCGATATCCGGAAACCGATTTGTTATAAAATTTAACCTGATCATATGTATCAACGACTGTGAAATCTTTTTCTGCAGCATTTTCTTCTATGTTACTTACCTCTTGTTTTTGAAGGTGCTCGCTTATAAAAAGGAATGCTGTCAAAGCAAGCATGATCGGTATAACTTTTTTCAATACAATGCTTCGATTAATTTCCCTCTACCCCCTTATCCTTCATCCTACCATAAGTTCTAGTTTTTAGGAGGTTGATAGGGGATTTTTCAACTTAAGATGAGAAAACACGATAGATTCATCGGTTTTTATTGAATTTCTTTTAAGCTATGTGAACGGTTTGAAATAAGCGAGGGATGAGGATGAAATCAAGATTATCAAAAATTGGGGGCGAAGTTACATAAATTTGAAATTTTCTACAATAGTGGGGTGGTAATCTGCAAAAATCCAAAATTATCTACAAAAATACATGATTATCTACAAAAGCCAAAAAAGACTCCACCTGCTAAAGATGAAGCCTTTCTTACTCGTATCATTCGCCGCCGCACCAGTCATAAATCACGAGCGCAAAGACCTCGGCTGCCTGGAACACTTTCTCTAGCTCGATGTATTCGTTCGGATAATGGGCATAAGCCGTCACGCCAGGTCCGAATACGATTGAAGGGGTGTTTCCGATTTGAGTCAGGAGACCGCCGTCTGTTCCCCATGGCGAAGCTTCGATTTCAGGGGCTGTCCCAAGTACTTCCTGGTACCTTTCTTGTAAAACCCCCATCAGTTCGTGCTCGAGGTCAATCGAGCCGGGCAGCCATTGGGCTCCGAACCACTCGATTTGAACTGGGTGCTCACTGAACCACTCGTCATCAATCCTGTGCAACGCCTCTTCAAATTCTGCCTTCACATCTTCCAACGTTTCTTGCGGACCGACGCCGACTCTGCCTTCAATCAAAATCTCATCCGGTACGGAAGACGGCCAGCTTCCACCTTCAATTTTCCCGATGTTGATCGGTAGTGGTATCGGAGTTTTGGCATAAAGAGGATCGTCTACCCTGGCATTGCGGTCTTTTTCCAGCGTTTGGATCGCCTTAAGGACCACCATAGCTTTTTCAATGGCACTGACGCCTTCATAACGGGTGCCTCCATGTGCAGAACGACCAAGCACCTTCAATCTGAACCATTTTGAACCTTGTTGTTTCGGGAAGATTTTCATGTTGGTTGGTTCTGGGACGAGTGCTGCATCAGCTGTATAACCTCGTAATACAGCAGCAAGTGTCCCTGCCCCACCGCTTTCTTCCTCTATGACACTATGAAATAGGACATCACCTTTCAGCTTGATCCCTAACTCTTTTAAACATTGGATTGCTAGTAAAAGAGAAAGGTTGCCGCCTTTCATGTCGGTGACTCCCCGCCCGTACATTTTTCCGTCTTGGATATGACCGCTGTATGGATCATGATCCCATTGGTTGGGGTCACCTGCTGGAACAACATCGATATGGCCATTTAAGACGATCGATTTACCTCCGCCCGTACCTTTCCATCTTCCAACGACATTCGGACTCTTGGAAAAATCCGTCCGTGTCGCGCAAAAATAAGGATGGTTCAAGAATTCTTCTTCACACGGAATCCAGTAATCGACTTCGAGACCGAGTTTTTCGAGATGGTCACGGACAAGCTTCTGGACGCCTTCTTCGTTTTCTTGTACACTGCCTTCCTGCACAAGCATTTGCAATAAACCGATTGCGTCCTCCCTGTTCCGGTCGAGCCATTGTTTTACTTTTTCCTGCACCTTTAAATGCCCCCTTTCTCATATGTAGTTTTCAAGAATTGATCGTCAATGTCCTGCTAACTTTAAACGTTGCTTCAGTAGCATTTTCAATTTCATCGAGTGTATACGGATGCATGATTTCGATCAATTCAAGTCCGTCTTCATTCACCTGAAAAACCGCCATTTCAGTGATGATCATGTGTGCCCCTTTTTGCACAGTAAGAGGCAGACGGCACTGGTGGACGATTTTCGAACCGCCATCCTTATTCGTATGATTCATCAGCACGATCACTTTTTTTGCTTTTTGGGCAAGATCAATTGCCCCGCCCATTCCAGGTACCCTTTTACCTGGAACGATCCAATTTGCGATATCACCCTCTTCACTTACTTCGAGCGCACCGAGGATCGTCATGTCGAGATACCCTTTACGTATGATTCCGAATGCCGTTGCACTATCAAAGTAAGAGGCACCGGGAATCAAGGTGACCGGGTAGCCTCCAGCATTGGAGAGATGTCCGTCTTCCGTTCCTTCATCAGGAGAAGGACCCATTCCTAAGATTCCGTTTTCTGTATGCAGCATCACACCCAGCTCTGGTTTTAGATAATCGGCCACCAGGGTCGGGATACCGATGCCCAGGTTCACGATCATCCCCTCAGTTATTTCTTGTGCGGCACGTTTGGCGATCCGTCTGCGCGTTTCAGCTCCCAAACCCATTGCCAATCCACCCCTTTACTTGGTACGACGTAATCAACGAATGCACCTGGTGTCACGATGCATTCCGGGTCAAGCTCTCCTGCCTCCACGATCCGCTCAGCCTCGACAATCGTAATGTTTCCGGCAGTCGCGACATGCGGGTTTGTATTGCGGGCACTTTTGTCATAGGTGAGGTTTCCATAGACGTCTGCTTCTTTCGCAAATACGATCGAAACATCAGCAGTTAAAGACGGTTCAATCATGTATTCACGGTCATCCACCGTCACCTTTTGCTTCCCTTTTTCCACAAGAGTCCCGAGTCCGACATCGACAAGGATCCCACCGAGCCCCATTCCGCCTGCACGGATTTTTTCCGCCAATGTTCCCTGCGGGTAAAATTGAACGTCGAGCTCGCCGTCATGCATCTGCTTTCCAGCTTCAGGATTCGATCCAATGTGCGAGACGACAATGCGGCGTACTCGTTTTTCAGTGATTAATTTTCCAGGTCCGATCCAAGGAAAGCCGACATCGTTGGATATTAATTCGATATCTTTAATCCCTAAATCCAAAATAAAATTGACGAGACTAGGAGGAGCCCCTACTCCCCCGAATCCGCCGCACATCAACGTCATGCCATCTTTAAAATGTTCAGCCAAATCCTCCATTTTCGTAACTTTCGAAGGAATGTTCGGATTCATTCAGTCCTCCCCCTAACTGATTGAGCGATGCTGCAAAAGTCCATCCTGGTCGAGTTCCTGGCTGATTTCAGCGATCGCTTCTTCTAATGTCGATAATAAAAATTTCATTTCTTCCTTGCTGATCGTGAGCGGCGGGGCAATGATGATGGCATCCCCAGCCGTTCCATTGATTCCTCCCACTGCTGGATAGACGATCAGACCTTTTTCAAAGCATTTCTTGATAACACGTTCCGTGACAAAGGTATGGATTGGGAAGCATTCTTTCGTGTCGGGGTTACTGATGAATTCAAGTCCCCACATCATCCCTTTTCCTCTCACGTCTCCTATGACCGGATAGCGATGTGCAAGCTGGAGCAATTCTTTTTCCATGTAAGGTTCAAGTTCTGCGACATGCTCAGTAATCTGATGGCGTTCAATATAATCGAGTAAAGCAAGAGCAACCGCTGCAGATTGTGGATTGCCACTGAGTGTGTGCCCGCTCATGATCACTCTTGAGCCGCTTTCGATCGTCTTGATGATGTGTTTGGACACCATCGTTGCACCAATCGGCGTGTAGCCTCCGCTCAATCCTTTTCCGAGTGCCATGATATCTGGTTCGACACCCCAATGCTCCATCGCAAAATTCTTCCCTGTCCGTCCGAAGCCGGTCATGACTTCATCGGCGATCAAAAGGACCTCATATTGATCGCATATTTCTTTTACTCGATCGAAATAGGGTTCTGGCGGCACAATCGATCCACCCGCAGCTCCGATGATCGGTTCGAAGATGAAAGCAGCGACTTTATCCGGACCGATACGTTGGATGGCGGTCTCCAGTTCGTTCGCACACTTCATACCACAAGTCGGGAACGTATCGTAAAAGGGACATTGATAACAATATGGCGGCGAAACGACAGGGTAATCTGCGAGCAGAGACGCAAAACGGTTCCGTCGCATAACATGCCCGGACATCGAGAGAGCACCGAGCGTTATTCCGTGGTAACTGGTCCACCTGGAAATGACGCGATCCTTTTCTTTCCGTCCTTTTTCCTGCCAGTACTGGACCGCAATTTTCAATGCGGTTTCTGTTGCTTCCGATCCGCTGTTCACAAAAAACGTGTACTCGAGATCACCAGGTGCCATTTGCGCGAGTTTATCGGCAAGCTCTTCAGCTGGCCGGTTGGTGAATTGGGATCGATAGACGAATGAAATCTTCTCGGCCTGTTCCTTCAACGCTTCAATGATTTCGACAACACCATGCCCAATATTGGCTGTGACTGCACCAGATGCGCCGTCCAAATATCGGTTCCCTTCCGTATCATATAAATAGATTCCTTTGCCGTATGCAACTTCCGGATAAGATGCTCCAAGTAATGGTTTTATCAGATGTGATTCTTTGGCCATGGCTATTAACACCTCTTTTCTATGTCGAAAGAAGCAGCCGATCATGTGATGGCCGCTTCCTCCGCTTCATGATGTTCACTACAATTTTCTTTTTATGTGGTTTTAGACTTATTTGCGATATTTTAGACTTAGGGCCAGTTTTTTAGGACTTATTTTGAAATTTTTAGACTTACATCCAAATTTTTAGATTTATGGTTACTCAATCATTCTTTTGATCAAAAATGCATCCGCTGTTACTACATCTTAAAGTAATTCTTCTTTAAAAAACGCGGGACAGCCATAAGTTCTTTAAATGTGACTGAATTCGGCAATGGTTTCGTATCGATTAACATCATCTGATCTTCAATTTCCTCGATAAGGCTCTCCTCTTGATATTCCATACCGCAATTCGGGCAGGATACAGATGGGATTTCTTTTATTTCTATCGCTCGCGAGCCATCGGGAAGTTCCCAATAACCCGTTTTGATCGCTTCTTCTGCTTGCTTTGATTCACACCACATACAATGCATCGAATACCTCCTTACTCGCCAGCTGTCTTCTGTTGTTCGGCTTGCCACTTCCGTTCGACCATTTCATCGCGCTTCGAGCGACGATCTTTCAAGGAAGAGTGTTCTGGATCTGTTTCATAATTTTTACGACGGTTCAATCGCTGCAAACCTTCTGGCACTAAGTTGAATGCCTCATCCCGCATCAGACTGGCGATCCCGACTGTCGTTGGTTTTTCTGCTATTTGATAAACCTCGTCGAAATAGGATTCTGCTCGGCCGGGAACGTAATTTTCAGGCTCCGGATAAGTCGTGATCACACCTTCAAAGTTACGAAGGACGACCTTATCCGCACTTTGCGAGATGATATAATTCGGCTGAACTGAAATCTTTCCGCCGCCACCTGGTGCATCGACAACGAACGTCGGGACAGCGTAACCGGATGTGTGTCCCCGTAATGACTCGATGATTTCGAGGCCTTTCGAAACAGGAGCTCGGAAATGTCCGATCCCTTCCGACAGGTCACACTGATAGATGTAATAAGGGCGGACGCGTATCTTAACGAGATCATGCATCAACTTTTTCATGATGTAAGGACTGTCATTGATCCCTGCCAAAATGACGGCCTGGTTTCCAACCGGTACTCCAGCGTCTGCCAGCATCTCGCAGGCACGCTTCGAGTCTTCAGTGATTTCTATTGATGTATTAAAATGTGTATTCAGCCACACCGGATGGTATTTCTTCAAGATATTGCAAAGGTTCTCCGTAATACGCTGCGGGAAAACGACAGGTGCTCGTGTACCGATACGTATGATTTCCACATGTGGGATCTCACGTAAATTTTTCAACACGTATTCAAGGATATTATCGTTAATCAACAGACCGTCTCCACCCGAGATGAGGACGTCTCGTACTTCAGGCGTATTTGCAATATAATTGATCGCCGCATCCAATTGCTTTTTCGGAACACCCATCCCGATCTGACCGGAAAAACGGCGTCTTGTGCAATAACGGCAATACATCGAGCACTGGTTCGTCACCAGGAACAGCACACGGTCTGGATAGCGATGCGTTAAACCAGGTACAGGTGAATCTTCATCTTCATGTAACGGATCCTCAAGATCGTATTTTGTTTTATTGATTTCAGCTGAGATTGGTACCGACTGCATCCGGACCGGACAGCGTGGATCATCCGGATTCATGAGTGAAGCATAATAAGGTGTAATGTTCAACGGGATGGTCCTGGTTGATATACGTACCCCTTCTTCTTCCTCAGGTGTCAGATTCACCACTTTCTTCAGTTGATCAACATTACGGATCGTGTTGGTCAGTTGCCATAGCCAATCATTCCATTGTTCGTCAGTGACGTCTTTCCATAGTTCAATATCCTTCCAATGACGATCTGGTTTGTAAACGAACTCTTTCATGTCATTCCCCCCAGTTAAAATCTACTCATCTATCTATAATGCAAGTTTTGTGCCAATTTTTATTATTCTGAATATTAATGGGTCATTGTATCATATGAACAAGTGGCTATAAGGGGTGAATGACTATTTTTTCCGAATTAACATAGGTCACCAGAAAACTTTTTTAGTGGGTTGATTCAGGCGAAAGTTCCTCTTTACGAGGGCTTCTGAGCCATAAAGAAAACTTTGGCAAAGCCAAGCCTTTGTGCAGGCTGAGCCTTAGTTACGCTTATACTGAAGAAAGATTTTTATGCTTTCTTTAAGTACAAAAACACCGCCTAATTTTCGGCAGTGCTTTTTTCCTGAAGTTTTGAAAGCTTGTATTGTAGTGTCTGGCGCGGTATTTTCAAAAGTTTCGCCGCTTGTTGGATATTTCCATCAGTCTCCGTCATTGCCCTTTTAATCCACATTTCTTCGGTGTCAGAAATCGCTTCCCGAAGTGAAGGAATCCGCTTCATTTCATTTTCACCGCGACCATCTGATGCTTCAATTAAATGGATTGGGATGTGTTCGAGAGTCAAGGTATCCTCTGTGATCAAATTCAGTGCAGACTCAATCGCATGCTCTAGTTCACGTACATTACCTGGCCAGTCATATTCTTGAAAAAGTTGTTTCACTTCAGATGAAACTCTTGTAACGAGTTTTCCGAACTTGAAATTATACCGCTGGATGAAATGGTCAGTCAGTAATGGGATATCACCTCGTCTTGCTCGTAATGGCGGTATCTTTAAGAAAATGACATTCAACCGATAATATAAATCCTTGCGAAGTGTTTCTTTTTCAATACAAATTTTCGGATCTTCATTCATCGCCACGATGACACGTACATTCACACTTTTTTCAGAAGTACTGCCCACTCTGCGGATCTTTCCGTTCTGTAAGACGCGCAGCAGTTTAGCCTGCGTTTCAAGCGGCATCGAGTTCAGTTCATCTAAAAATAATGTCCCCCCATCCGCTAATTCAAATAGTCCAGGGCGATCGACTGCACCAGTATAGCTACCCTTTGCGGTTCCGAAGAGAATACTTTCGAGAAGTGAAGAAGGAATTGCAGCACAGTTTTGTGCAATAAACGAACGGTTGCACCGATCGGAGGCATTATGGACCGATTGGACCAACAGCTCTTTTCCCGTACCTGTCTCGCCATACACGAGCACAGGGGACGACGAATCCGCAGCGAGGAGCGCCATCTTTTTCACCTTCATAAAGGCTTCATCCTGCGTCAGAATGTCTGTCATTTTAAAGTTTGTACCGTTTTCGTATTCCTTAGGTTTATCATCCCCGGTGTTCCCTTTGACCCGTGCCTCCAGATCAAGGAGTTTCCAGGATAACTGTTGGATTTTGGTGAAATCCTTGGCAATCTCTACAGCACCGACGATTTGTCCATCGACTTTGATCGGTAACGTTGTGTTCACTGTAATGATCAACTGACCTTTCACATTCGGATACCGTTGATGCTGATTGAAAATCGGCTCGCCGGTTTCAAGGACTTTCAATAATGTACTTGTTTCTTTAGAAAAGGACGGAAATACGTCTAAGAGATGTTGCCCTAATACATCTTCAACCGCTACACCATCGTGTGAAGAGGCGATCTCGTTATAAAAAACAGTGATTCCTTCGCTGTTGATGACATGGATGCCTTCATCAATAGAGCTTAAGATCGCTTGCAGCATTTCTTTTGTATTGGTTACATCCAGAAGCATAGGATTACCCCCTAAAACAAGATGCCAAAAATTCATCATTTAAGTGCCAGATTTTCGGCGCACCTTTTATCTGCGTGATAGATCACATATCCATAAGTTCATGTCTTCTAATTTATTAAAGATGTTGCAGTTCTTCGTAAAACGACCCTTGTATGCATATTTCCGCTGATGAAATACCGCATTCATCCCGAAGGATAGAGCCCTTGCGATCGAGTATGAACAAAAGATTTTCTGTTCTTTCAATTCATTTTCAAGCTTTGCGATAAGAATCTTCATCAGTCCTTTCTTCCGGTGCTCAGGGAGGGTAGCACAATCAGTCAATTCTGCATTGTGATAATTCCGATTAATATCTGCAGATGCAGCACTTACGATTTTCCCTTCCGATTCCGCAACATAAAAAATCGAATCATGCTTCATCAACTTCGCAATGTAATCTGGATCGTTCATTGGTGTCGGGTAGATCTCGAAAACGGTTTGATAGAGGTTCGAAAGATCTTTTGCATCTTGTTCTTCTGCTTTTCTGATCGTATAGTCGGAAACACTTGGAATATCAAGCGTACATTTGATTTCTTTTACCTGTTGCAGGGTTTCGTCCTCAAAGATCCAATAGTCACTCGTCCTGCGGCTGTTTTCCGTAAACAGAGCCATCGAATAAGCATCACTTCCATTAAAGTAACCGGTATAAAGGGCTTCAAATTGATACCCCAGTTCTAGGAAAGTCTTCCAATCTTCTTGTCTCGATTTGAGAATCACCTTCGTAAACGGATGTTCATCCAATAGGCGCATAACTTGTTTTTGTACCGAGGTGACATTCCCGCGATAATCTTCCACTTTCAATCGCTCATTAAAAAAATCCAAACTAACATTCATTGTATAATCATTGGAGCTTACTACCCGATCCTCTTTCATGACGTTGACCTCTCTCATCCTGCCAAAACCCCTTTCAAGAAGTAGTGATTACTATTATAGTTGTTAAATTCCATATGTATATGGTTTATTCCTTCAATAGGATGGGGAAAGTAAAGTTGGTTAACCCAAACCATGTAGTAGTATTTATTTCAGCGACATTTACTCCCTTTCCGCGGGCAGACGAAAAGCGGGAGAGACCCGGTTAGGCTCGTAGCTTGCCTGGCTCGCTTTTCCCGCCGGAGTTTCGTAAATTTCACTTAAAGATAAAGCAAAGAAGATCAACCGTAAAATAACCTCTTTTAATTAACAAAAAAAATCACAGTTTCTCATAGGAGGCTGTGATCTTCTCAAGCTAAAATGTATGCAAATATCGGTGCGGGAGCTTCCAGCGGTATTTGGCGGAACACATCCGCAAGAAGATGAGGACCGCACTCAATAAATACAGTTCCCAAGGGTCATTTGTTATTTCAAGTCCGATGAATACTCCAGCAATGATGGCCCAAGCTGCGTAAATATCGTAGCGCAAGACAGTCGGTTTCCTCCCTGCAAGAAGGTCACGGACAATACCTCCGCCTGTTCCAGTCATGACCGCAGCCATGATGACGGCGGCTATGGAATGGCCTGCAACTGATGCGTACATTGCCCCTTGTACTGCAAATGTCGCCAGCCCGATCGCATCAAAAAAGTTCAACCATGCTCTTGTAAAATGAATCCACGTATCTGGGATAATGAACACGATGAAAATAAGAAGGACCGTGACTTTGATGAGTATATCTTGCTGCCAAAGCGTCGTCATCGGAACTTCTATCAATATATTTCGGATGATCCCGCCTCCAAAAGCTGTTGCCAGACCGAGGATCATTACACCTAGTAAATCATAATCTTCTTCCATTGCGACAATCGCGCCACTGATCGCGAATGCCAATGTGCCAATTACATTGAGAACGTCCCATGTCAATTGCACTCTCCCCTTTTTACACTGAATCTATTATTTCTATTATTCCCATATATTATTAAACCAAAATAGAGTGTACAATGTTTTCTTGGTATTGGCAATGATTAACCTGTTAAATTTGAGGAACTAACTCTCCCTACCGATATCCACGTTTCGGAAATTGTGTAACGGACACAGGAGACGTTATTTGCCCCCAACTTATATGATTTAGAAAAATAACGGACACCAGAGATCTTATTTCGTGATGAATAGAGGAATTCATCCCCTTTGTACACAAATAAGCGCTCTCATGTCCGTTAAAATTCTGAAACGTAGGTTTTGTTCACAAATAACGGCTCTGATGTCCGCTAAAATGTGTTTCCACTTGTTACAGTTTTTCATTACATGGATTTTTATCCAGTTGTTACGAAAATTTCTCTTAAATAAATAAAAACGATTTCTAAAAATCTCTTATTAGTACGGTACGTGAAATTTTAACACATGCTTTCTACATTTTTTCTGTTTCAACTGGATTCTCATCGTAGGAGCTCCAATCGCTCCAGCTGCCTACATAGAGCTTGCTTTTCTTTTCGATTTCATCAAGAGCAAGTACGTTCACACATGCTGTGACCCCTGATCCGCAATAGTTGATGATCGGTTTATGCAGTTGGTCTTGGAAACGGTCTTTCAATTGCTCTTTTGATTTCCACTTGCCTTGTTCCAGATTATCTGCAAAAAATTTATTTTGAGCTGTCGGGATATGCCCTGCTTTCGGATCGATCGGTTCCGATTTTCCTGCAAAACGATCATTGTCCCGTGCATCGACAAGAATCGTATCATCGAGTTGTGATGCGAGCTTGACTTCTGCTAGATCTGCAATCATGTCCTCTTTTATATTCGGCCTATAGGTTGTCTTCTCTACATCCGGTAATTTTTCGGTGAGTGGATATCCTTTCTTCTCCCATTCCTGGATCCCGCCATCAAGGACATACACTTCCTCATGATCGAGATACTTGAGCATCCACCATAATCTCGCAGCCATTGCTGTATTCTGAGCATCATACGCGACAACCGTTTTCGAGTTATCAATGCCGATCGCCCCAAGGAATTGGAGAAAGTCATCAAGGTTCGGTAATGGATGACGGCCGCCATGACCTTGAACTTGCCCGGAAAGATTCTTTTCAAGATCGGCATAACTTGCTCCTGGTATATGAGCATCCTGGTACTCTTCCATTCCCCGTTCTTTTTCCTGTAGATAGAAACGACAATCGACTGGTACGACATTTGGATCATCCAGTCTGGAACGAAACCAGTCCGCCGAAACGATATTTTTCATGCAATACACCTACTTTATTAGGGTTTTCTATCATTGTACCGAAGTCTATTTAAAAAACACAAATGATTGACAGCTTCCGTTGACGCTGCCCCGCTAAAACGCTAAACTTCAAATAGTTACATGAAGTGATTCCGATAAGGAGTGGAACCCATAATGGAGCAATTAATAAATCCTAGAGTCAAAGATATACAGATTTCAGGGATCCGCCAGTTTTTCAACCGTGTTTCAGAGTTCCCAGAAGCGATTTCCCTGACTCTCGGACTGCCTGATTTCCCGACACCTGAACATGTGAAGGAAGCAGGCAAAACTGCGATCGATGAGAATAAAACGACCTATACGCATAATGCTGGTTCGATGGATTTGAGAACCGCTATCTCTCAATTCGTCAAAGAAAAATATTCGCTGGATTATCGTGCTGAAGATGAAGTGATTGCCACAAGCGGTGCAAGTGAAGCGATTGATATCTCACTCAGGACGATGCTTGTCGAGGGAGATGAGGTCATCCTGCCAGGGCCTGTATATCCTGGTTACGAGCCTGTCATCCATTTATGCGGGGCGAAACCGGTCCATGTGGATACTAGGGATACAGGATTCAAGTTGACGGCATCCTTGATCGAAGAGCATCTGACAGAACGGACGAAATGCGTAGTTCTCCCTTATCCTTCTAATCCAACAGGTGTCTCGTTGACAAGAGATGAAATCGAAGAGATTGCAGAACTTTTAAAAGAAAAAAATATATTCGTCCTATCTGATGAGATTTATAGCGAATTGACGTATGGTGAATCACACCAATCCATCGCTGGATTTGACGGAATGAAAGAAAAAACGATCGTCATCAACGGTTTGTCCAAGTCCCATTCGATGACTGGTTGGCGAATCGGGTATATACTCGGGGACGCTGCGATAACAAAGCATATTCTGAAGGTCCATCAATACAACGTCACCTGTGTTTCATCAATCACCCAGGCTGCTGCTGTGGAAGCATTGACGGAAGGAAAAGATGATGCTGGTCCGATGCGTGAAATTTACAAGGAACGTTTGGACTATTGCTATGAGCGACTGTTAAAAATCGGACTGGAAACATATGAACCAACCGGGGCGTTCTATTTGTTCCCTTCTATCAAGCAATTCGGCATGAAGTCCTGGGATTTTGCTGCAAAATTGTTGGAAGAGGAAAAGCTTGCGGTCGTACCAGGCGTTGCCTTCTCAGATTACGGTGACAACTACATCCGGATTTCCTATGCTTACCATAAAGATCAGCTGAAAGACGGACTCGATCGATTGGAGCGGTTTGTTAGCAAACTTAAATCATGAATAGGTTGATTTAAACAGATAACGGGTGACCCAATATAGGTCACCCTCTCTTTTATACATCCACATGTTTTTTTAAGATAAGGAAATACCAATAGCAAACGAGATAAGCCAATAGATAAGAAACGAATGTCCAACAAATGTTCCAGCCATTGAAGTAATGGACCATGCCTATTAAAACGCCTATGAACTCGATAATCGTCGTAATCAGGGTGACGGCAAAGATCCAGATCCATCGGTTGAGATCGGAACGTTTGATGAAGAAAAACAAATAAGCTGCTAATATCGGATAGACACCAAAATACATCGGAAGTGCCACAATTGTCTCAATCTCTCGCTCTGGACTGATCCTCCAGAACTTCAAGTGAAACCCGAGGACGTCAAAAGTAAAAGCGACGACCGAAGCGAATGGTGCCATTAACAGTAAAATCTTCAAATCTTTTTTGATCAGGTAGATTCCAGTAATCCAGGGTATGATCAAACCGAATATCGTATTCATCCACAACTTAATTCACTCCTTATTACAGGATTGAGTTTAAAACCTCATATTATGCTACTAGCAGATATAATAACCTCACAACGCTATCTAATTCTTATACCAGCTTTCATCGAAATCCAATCCTAGTGCTTTTCCAAATTCAATCGCAAACTCTATAAAATGAGAACCTCTTGCGGTGATCAGATTGTCATCAACGACTACTGGCTCTTCAATGAAATCCGCTTTGCTGAACGTACCAAGGAAACAACGCTGTTCTTCAGTCAATCCAGTCGTATATTTTTTCCCATCGAGCAAACCGCTCATTGATAACAAATAAGGTGCACTTGATATGGCACCGAGCCAGATTTTCTTATTTTGTAACTTTCTAAGGAAAGTGATAAGTTCAGGGTGTTCGACAAGGTGTCTGAAATCATCGACCCCAGGGAGGGCGATACTGTCGAGTGCACTGACATCCACCTCATCGATTCGAACATCTGGGACACAACTTAGCCCTGCTTCCCCTTTCACCACCTGTTTATCCAACCCGATGTGAATGATCGATTTCTCACCTTGTTTTAAAATCGATAATAGTACGGATACTTCATATTCACTGAACCTCGGATAAAGCATTATGCCAGTGTACATGACTTCATCCCTCCCCAGACCTATGTATTGAATTCATAGATTCTGCTTATTTTATCATTCAATTGGTCCATCTGTACGAATCTTGCTTCCCGGATCATCTCTTTCCCTTCTGCATTTAAAAGGAGGACAGGCACAGTGAAGATTGATAGATGGCCAGCAATTTCCTCAACATCATCAACATTTACGTGGGCCAGTCTGATTTCGGGATACTGGGTCATCATTTCTTTCACTTTAGGAAGCAATGCATGACAGACGCTGCAGTTCGTACGAGAAATGTAGATGAAGCTTAATCGGTTCACTTCTATAAAATTATCCACCTCTTCTATTGAGTGAAGATTTTTCATCTCTTTCATTAAAAAGACGCTCCTTTTTACCTTCGAATGTCATTTATCCTTACTTCTTTATAGATTGCGATTTTCCTTTACACGCCTTTATAGAAAATGGCTTTCCTGAACATCCTTTCTGATGTCGGAAAGCCATTTTCATATAACCTTGATATGTGGTTGTCCTACTATTTTGCAGTTTGTCCAGATAAATCAAAAATTTGTCCAGATCATTCGTGATTTTGTCTCGATAGTTCGGATTTTTGTCCAGATAAATCAGGGTTTTGTCCAGATAACAGTATTGCTAAAAATTCAGTTTCGCTTGCAATACTCCTCGACCATCTCTTTCGTTACGTTCTTCCGTTGCGGGACGATGCCTTTTCGTGCAATATCATTGATTTCATCTGTCACTTTGTTGATTTCGTTCAATTCTTGTTCAAATGGTTTTTCCTCTTTACATTTCCCAAGTGCTTTTTCGATCAATTGTTCACGCTTTTGATCAAGCTCGGAAAAGAGGCGTACTCTTTCGTGTTGATCGTTACTATGCTTCGATATATCTTGGTGGACTGACAATGTGATTCCTCCTACTGTTTCTTTTTTTCTTTTTCAATCAATTTTTGGACGTTTTCTTTTGGTGTCCAACAGTTGAAGCGGTAATCAGGTTTCGTCTCATATCCTAGCCTGCTGCAGAAGTATCGGACCCCGTCATCGCCTTTTTTGACCTTAAAATGGGTACAAGTGGCGCAGCAATGGAACCGGCTATTCTTCAATGTTTTGCCTCAATTCCTTGGTTCATATTGGCCTCTAGCTTTTGTCTTGTTTCGATCAACTCATCAAGCTGTTCCTTTGAGGCGAACGCTTCAAGGATACCAGCATAATATTGTTCGATTTCTTCGATGAATTGCTGCTTCATGATATCCATTTCTTTTTCAAGACCTTCAGTATAAAATGCAGTGAATTGATCCGTGTAGGTTTGGACGATCGATTGCAACAACGGCTGGACTTGTTCAGAGAGATCGTGGCGTAGGACTTCTCTTCCGTTCCCTTCAAAAAATTGCTTTGGATTTTTGAACTTTTTCAATGAGGGTTCCAGCTCTGCATACGTTTTACTTGGCCATTCGGGTTCAATCGACGGCGTATCGATCAGCAATCCCTCTGACTTCAGCAGCTGGCATGAGCTCTGTTCGGATACATGGTTCTCGATCATTTCATGGAAACGATCGCGTTGTTGGTTAAAATGTTTTTCAATACGCAATGTTGTTGCTCTCAGTTCTTGAGAGAGCTGGAACAGCATCGATTCCAACAATTCATCAAGACATTTTTTCAGCTGGTTTGGCTTCATGTCTTTTGTTAGAATTGACGGATTGAAAGCAACCTTGTATTCGTCATTGAACGTCAGCATCAATCGTTGAACGACGTAGTGCAACAGTTCTTTCGTCTCTTGGACCACTGATTTTTTAAAAGGAGAAAGTGAATACGTTTTGATATAATCGACGGTTTCTGTTTTCTCACTTTCCAGCCGCTTCTTTTCCCGTTTTTGATGCTCTTCATCAGATTGGGCATGCTCAATCCATTCGATCAGACGGTTCAAACCTGCATTCATCAGTTCATTCGCTTGATTGACGGATACTTCATCCCGTTCCTTGATCGTTGCTGTTTGGAATTCGTTTTCAAAGTAGGCAAAATTCGATTGTTCACCTTCTCCGTGTTCTTTACGCTCCAGCAATGCTTGTTTACTGGATAACGCGTACATGCGCGGAAACCGAATTCCGTATTCGACGAGTTGTTCAGTCACATAATCGACGACTGATTCACGTTCATCCTCGTCTTTCGCCAAATCAGCGGCGTTAATGACAAAATACATCTTATCCATAGAGAACGTGTCTTTCACCCTTCCCAATTGGATGAGGAAATCACGGTCTGCCTTTGAAAAAGCATGGTTGTAATAGGTTACAAATACAATCGCATCGGCATTTTTGATGTAATCGAAAGCTACCGATGTGTGCCGGGCATTGATCGAATCAGCTCCTGGCGTATCTACGAGCGTAATCCCCTGACGCGTCAGTTCACAATCATAGTAAAGCTCCACGGACTCTGTAAAACTAGCCTTTTCCTCTTGAGCAACGAACGAGGCAAAATTTTCATGAGCGATGAGCTGATCTGTGCCGAGATACGCATTCATCACCGCATAACCCTTTTCTACTGCCTTCAAAAAATTATAATGAGGATCAGGCTTTTCAGTGGAAATTCTTTTGATCGCTTCCAGCGCCTCCTCCATCGATTCACAACTTTCGTCAAAACGATGCAAGGAATGCTTCAGCTCTTCAACCAGAACCTCAGACGATTTCATTTCGATTTTGACTGTGCCATGTGGGTATTCATCAGTCACCGGTAAAATTTTATTGATCGTCGCTGTTGTCGGATTCGGTGATACAGGAAGGACATGATCCTTCAACCACGCATTGGCGAAGGATGATTTACCTGCGCTGAATGCCCCAAACAAGGCGACTGTATATTGCTGATTTTTGATTTTTTCAGAACGATCCATCATCCGGCTTGTCAAATCACGGAGCGAATCCCAACCGGAAAGCAGTTCAACTGTCGTGTCCAAATGATCTGCCGCTTCTTGCAGTTGTGACTTGGAATATTGTGCAGAATTCACTTCAATACGATCTTCTGCCAGTACTTTAGCCTGGGCCTTATGTTCTTCGACCTTCGTCCAGGTGCCTATATCCCCTTGAACGTTGAAAGACTGCTTCACTTGTTCAGACCAGAGCGCAGCTTCAGGTACGTGTTCATCTGAGTGGAGCATTTCGTTCAATTCCTCACGCTCCTGCATAAAGGCTTGCTGACGTTCATATGCTTTTTCCGCTAGTGTATGTTGTTCAGTCAATTCAGCTAGCTTTGCCTCAATCTCTTTCATCTCGGTCTTGATGTGTTCGTTTGCATACGCTGATTTTATCGCTTGGAAAATTTGGATCGCTGTTCGTCTGTATCGTTTTTTCAAGTCATCTTCAACATCACGATTGTATTGGAGCACATAGGCTTCATTGAACGTGGCACCTCTTTGCTGCAGTCGATCGACGTCATCGGCAGTAAATCGATGTTCAATTTCATATATTTCGTTTTCCAAAACAGGATCATGCACGTTCAAGAGTTTGATTTGTTTTTGGAGTGTTTCTTTTATATGCCACTCCAATTCAGCAGTGACTTTTTCATTGACCGCTACGACATACCGATCTATACGTGCAGTACGTTCTTCTTCTGTCTTTTTCCGAGCGAACAAAAAGCCTGTCTTGAAATCTTCTTTCATCGCTTCCAAAACCTCACGCCCAAGCTCTCGGACTTCATAAGGGGCAATCCTTGCATTATCGATAAGCTTTTTCAATTGAACGGTAAAATCTTTCTCTACCTGCTCCTCTTTCGCTTCAAGCAGTCCTTTTCTTTCTGTCAAAGAGGTCATTTCTTCTTGAAGACTTTCAAGAGCTGAATCTTCTTCAGAGAGATCAGGATATGTCTTCTCCAAATAATCCTCAGTCAATTTAGCTGACATATCATCCAACGTTTGGTGGATGAATTTCCGCTTGTTCGATTTGATTTCCTTCAATTCATCTTGCAACTCTTCCAACTGGTTGTGTGCATGTTGCTCTTTTTTAAGCGTCGTAAAATAAGTGCCGCTTGCGTGTACGCCCCACTGTTTGAATGCGTTAATCGTCTGTTCACGATAGTCATCGAAGGAAAGTTCCTCTTCACTATGTTTATCAATCTGATTGATGACGAGGTAGACTTCTTTGCCTAATTCCTGCATCTCTTTTGTAAAATTAAAGTTGAGTTCTGATTGCACATGATTGTAATCCATCACATACATGATGATATCCGCCAGGTGCAGCATGGATTCTGTCGATACTCTGTGAGCATCATCAACAGAATCAATCCCCGGAGTGTCCATTACGACAGTTTCATCCTCTAAAAAAGGATGATGCTTGAAAATTTCAATCGTCTTGACGTCCTCGCCGTTTTTCGATGCTTTCTTGACCTGAGCGATATCGAGTTCGCCAGGATAGGATACCTTTTTCCCCTGTTGATCCGTTAAGAGGACATGAGGCTCTCCATCCTTGATTGCGACGATATTCGCACTGGTTGGTATCGGGGAAGAAGGAAGGAGGTCTTCCCCCATCAATCGATTGATCATGCTTGATTTACCGGCTGAGAAATGCCCGCAAAAAGCGATGGTCAATTCGTTTTGTGATGATTTATACGTTAGCTCCTTCACCTTATGTATAAGAGAAGGCTCTGCTTCATTATGTTCAAGATACGTATTGAGCCGGTAAAAACGATCGACCCAATGGCTATTTCCATTTTGTTTATTCATAGTCATGTTTACACCTGATTCAAGTTGTTTTATCTCTACTTTATCACATTTTGTAACATCTGTGCGTTTCTTAAGGTTTGTGTTCCTCTTTTCGATATAATAGATGATGAGGTCGATGGAATACTACATAAGACACGCTCATATCATATGACTGGAATTTTTATTGAAGGTCCTTAATTCTGGTGTCTCGCTTGGCTCGCTTTTCCCGCAGGAGTGTCGGGAATTTTATATAAATATCAACATGAAAATTTAACAAAACGTTACAGAGAGGAGTACTTATGGAAACACAATTTGAACTTATTCTATTATTATTGGCGATTGCGGCAGGAATCACCGCGATTGCGAAAAAACTTAAGCAGCCATATCCTATCGCACTCGTCATAATCGGGGCGTTCATAGGGGTTTTACCTTATGAAGGACTCGAGGAATTGAAGCATTTTTTTGCTGAGGATGAGATTTTCAGATTCGCGATCATTTCGATCTTTCTCCCGACATTACTTGGGGAAGCTACATTGAATCTACCTTTTGCACATTTACGCGAAAATAAAATGCCGATCCTCGTTCTCGCAGTTGCCGGCACATTTATCACTTTTGTGACAGCAGGCTGGATGACGGCATTCTTCCTAGGCTTATCGATTCAGGCGGCGCTCGTTTTTGCTGCGCTGATGGCGCCGACAGATCCAATCAGTGTCCTGTCTATTTTCAAGTCGATGGGTGTGAACCACCGATTATCGACCGTCATGGAAGGAGAAAGCCTCGTCAATGATGGCCTTGCAGTCGTCTTGTTCACGATCGCGGCCTATCAATATGACATGATTCTCGACGCAGGGGCTGCTGGCATAACGCTTGCACTCGGCGAATTTTTCAAAGTTGTGATCGGAGGACTTCTCGTTGGTGGGGCGTTCGGGTATTTCTTCTCCCGACTCGGTTCTCTCTATGATGACTATCCGCTGGAAATCATTTTTTCGATGCTATTGTTCTATGGATCATTTTTCGTCGCAGAAGCATTTCATGTTTCCGGTGTGATCGCCGTTGTCCTCGGTGGAATCATCTACGGAAACTTCGGAAAGCGAGTGGGAATGAGCCCTACAACCAGCTTGAGCATCCGCACGTTCTGGGATGTTGCTTCACTGGTAGCGAACTCACTCGTATTTTTACTTGTTGGTCTAGAAATCACGAGGATCATTGACACAGTCAATTGGCTGCAGGTGTTGATCGCGGTCGGCATCGTGTTGATTGCTAGGAGCATCGCTGTTTATTCAACAGTCAGCTTTGTCCGTTCTTTACCAAAACGTTGGAAGCATATTTTCAATTGGGGCGGATTGAAGGGATCGCTGTCGTTAGCACTTGCCCTCAGTCTGCCGATCGATTTTCCATACCGTGAAGAAATCTTGATGCTCGCTTTCGGGGTCGTCTTCTTCTCCCTCGTCGTTCAAGGATTGACAATTAAACCGCTTGTCGGATTGTTAGGTGAAAAAACGATTAAAATTGAACAGTTAGAGTATGATCGGATTCAGAGCAGGATTTACCGTTATCATTCCGGTCGTAAACGATTGGAGATGATGGCTGAAGAAGGAACATTATCACCGATCGTTTTCGCTCGTCTTTCAAACCAGTATGAAGATCAGTTGAAAGAATTGAATGAAGATCTTGAAAAGCTTTATGAACGTGAACCTGAGCTGCGGCAGGAATCTACAGCCCGAGCAATCCGTGAAGCCTTATATGCTGAACATGAAGCACTCGAAATCCTGGAAAATCGTCATATCATTTCTGATGAAGTCACTCAGGAGGAAAAACGCTTCGTCCGTGACCTGCTGGAACGCGAAGAAATGGGTGAACGTGTCGCATTGCACCGTGAAGAAAATGAAGAAAAATAAACACAAAAGACCACATCCCAAATGATGCACCTGCATCTGCTGGATGTGGTTTCGTTATGAAAAAGAATTTTATAAATGGATGAACTGATAGCACACCCTTGCCAAAATCACATTACTAAAAGGCTTTGTTAAAGGACTTTGTTGATTTATACCGAAATTTGCGACACTCCTGCGGGAAATGCTCGCGGAAGTGGGTTTATGCATGGAAGTAATGTCTAGCTCAGCGACCAGTCACTTGGATCACTACAAACTTCCTGCGGCGGTCGACACATTGATTGACCCCCTTATGTGTGAGATCACGCAGAACCAAGTCTTTGTTTGGTTCGAGCCTCCTCGTCAGCTTTCCAGTGACCTACGTGACTAATCGGGTCGCTTCCACTTTACGTTTGCCCGCAAAAAGGGAGTGAATTTCGTAGAAAAATAAAAACCTATTTAAAAAAATATGCCATATAGATTTCATCTTCATATTCACCGTTTATGCAAATCTGATTCTTTTGTGTTCCCTCAATGACAAATCCGTAACGTTCATATAGTTGATGTGCGACCGGGTTGCTCGAAAAGACCGTAAGCCACAGCTTATGAAGACCTTCTTTTTCACACCAATCAAGTGTATACTTCATGATTTTCTTCCCGATCCCATTCCCTTGCACATCTTCTGAAATCCACGTTCTGAAAACCCCGCAATGCCGCTTCATCTTTAGATCTCCCCGCAGTACACGAGCAATACCATAAATGGTTCCATCCACTTCAACTACCGCGTACAAATGTCCTTCATTCTCAACTTTTTCTATAAAAGCTGTTTCTTCTGATAGAGTGTGGGTTTTCTCCTTCTGTATATATTCACGGCTTTGCACAATCGATTCCGCAGCTTTGATGATTTGTTCGGCATCTTGTTTCAATGCTGGTCTGATGACGACTTCTGCGCCATTTTTAGCTTGAAAGCTGTAAATATGGGGTTCATGTTTGAGTGACACACCGATTTCCTCCTACTTAATTCGTTAAAAGTAGTGTGTCTCAATCTTGTATGTCTCATTAATCGTAAGCCATCCATAAGAATATTGTTTCTGGAACCGTTTGGCTGTCACTGACCCAGGATTATAGAGGAGCACCCCATCCACCATCTCTTGATGAGGGATGTGGGAGTGCCCGAATATGATAATGTCTGGTTTTTCCCTTTCAAAAGTCCTTAAGGCGCGTTCCGGAGTACTTTTGCCTATCCCGAGATGACCATGGGTAAGCCCGATCTTGACTTCACCGATCGTAAAGATATCCTTATCCGGGAGTCGCTTACATAGACTTTCGGAATCTACATTACCATATACCGCTTTGAGCGGAGCATACTCCAACAACTCTTCATAAATGCTTTCATGAATAAAATCTCCGGCATGAATAATGAAATCAGCTTTCACCAATTCAGAATGAAAAACTTCTGGGAAGCTTTTCCCAGAAGTTTTTAAATGTGTATCACTGATCAGGAGGATTTTCATCGAACAATCACTTCCTGTCTTAATTGACTTATTTATTTATTCGTTGACGTTGAGAACGATGGGAACGGTTTTGACGGTTACTGTTTGAGCGTCCGCCGCCACCGCCATGACGATTTCCGCCACCAGAACGATTACCACCACGATTATATGGACGTCCGCCTTTTCCTTTGCCTTGCTGATATGGACGGCGATTGGAGGATTTCTTCTTCGTGTCCAACGGCTTGATTGGCGTGATCTCTACTGGTGTCTTGTCTGGTTCTTTTATAGAAGTCTTCAATGCAGAAGCTACAAGTTCACGTGCATCGTACTTTTCGAGAAGTTCATCAGCGACTGCATAATAGGAAGAGAGTTCTTCATTATTGATTACATTCGTCAATTGCTCAGCTGCGAATCGTTGCTGACCTTCCATTGCGTCATCTGTCGTCGGGATCGACATTTGTTCCATACGCTTCTTTGTGATCTGTTCGATTGTTTTCAGGTGATCAAATTCACGCGAAGTCATGAACGTGATCGCCATTCCTTCTTTTCCAGCACGGCCAGTACGTCCGATACGGTGGACATAGCTTTCCGGATCCTGAGGAATATCGAAGTTGTATACATGGGATACACCACTGATGTCGATTCCACGTGCTGCAACGTCTGTGGCAACGAGAATATCGATGCGGTTCGAACGGAATTTCTTCATGACACGGTCACGTTTCTGTTGCGACAGGTCACCATGGATCCCGTCAGCTGAGTAACCCCTCTTTATAAGAGCATCTGTTACTTCATCGACACGCTTTTTCGTACGTCCGAAAATGATTGCAAGTTCTGGTGCTTGAATGTCCAACAGTCGGCAAAGCACATC
Source organism: Alkalihalobacillus sp. TS-13 (assembly GCF_019720915.1). GTDB lineage: Bacteria > Bacillota > Bacilli > Bacillales > Fictibacillaceae > Pseudalkalibacillus. Next base: position 1,047,384 of record NZ_JAHKSI010000001.1, on the reverse strand, counting down.
GAACTTTTCTTTTTCATGGACTTTTACATATCGTTGATCGATTTTCGTTACTGTCATTTCACTTGCTTTCACCTGAACGATAACACGGTCCTGCTTCATGAACTGATCAGCAAGCGTTTTGATCGCTTTTGGCATTGTTGCTGAGAAAAGCATCGTTTGATGTTCTTCTGGAATTTGACCGAGGATCTCTTTGATATCGTCGATGAATCCCATGTTCAGCATTTCGTCCGCTTCATCAAGGACTACTGTCTTCAATTCGCCGAGGCGGATCGTCTTACGGTTCAAGTGATCCAATAGACGTCCTGGTGTTCCAACAAGGATCTGCGGGCGTTTCTTCAACGCTTTGATCTGAAAGCCGATATGCTGTCCTCCATAGATTGGAAGTGTGCGGATCCGCTTGTGCTGACCAATTTTGTTCAATTCCTCAGCAACCTGGATCGCAAGTTCGCGTGTCGGTGTCACGATCAGCGCTTGAACGCCTGTTTGTTCCTTCTCGATCTTTTCAATCATCGGAATTCCAAATGCTGCGGTCTTACCAGTTCCAGTCTGTGCTTGCCCGATCAAATCTTTTCCTTGGAGGGCTACTGGAATCGCATCTCGTTGAATGGAAGTTGGTTCTTCGAACCCCATGTCGTTGATCGCTTTTAACGTACGTGTTTCAATTCCTAAATCTTTAAATGTTGTCAATTCATCTAACTCCTTTTTAGATAGAAGGCAACGTTAGCATTGAATATTGATTTCCGGCTCCTTGCTCAAAAATCATGGCAAAGAGTTATACTCTTTAAATGATTTATTGTTGAATTTCGCTCAAAAAACTTTCTGAACGGATCAACATTAACATTTAACTTTGTAAAATTACTTTCCAGTATTAATCAAGGTGTTTTAACTAACAGTGCCTCAATATAGATTGAGCTTGGTCAGTAGTTTTTGACCAGCCCTTACAGGATGTCCTCGGGGATTGTTCCATTTGTGTCTGCCACTTTCTCTTTCGAACAGCCCCATCCCTTCGGCTAATATTGTTGTTGAAAGTGCCCTGCTTTCAAATCGTGTAAAGAAAGTTATTTTCTTTTCATGAAATTTCCTATGACGCCCGAACACGTTTAAGAAATTCATTTTCGAACATATAGAAGCACTCCCGTGAAATGCCGGAAGTGCCTCATCTCTTTACAAAATAAATATGAGCTGCCGGTTTTTTAATCCAGAATTAAATTTATCATGGACGTATCCGAATTGCAAGGAATCAATTTTTCACACTTTGCAATTTATCGATTCGTTCATTGAATTTTTCTTGCAATGTACGTGCCACTTTTCCAGGTACACCGGTGCCCACTTGTTTACCGTCAATTGAGATGACTGGCGTCACTTCCATCGTCGTACTTGAAATGATGACTTCATCTGCATCCATCAATTCTTGTTTATTGAATGTTTTTTCATGTACTGTAATACCCGCTTCTTCGGCAAGTTCCAGGACAACCCTTCTCGTGATTCCATTCAGAATGAAATTGTTAGCTGGGTGCGTGAAAATTTCACCATCCTTGAGGATATATACGTTTGTCGAACTGCCTTCGGTAACGATATCATTGCTCCGTATGAATATTGATTCATCACATTTCGCATCCATCGCTTTTTGTTTGCCGAGAACATTACCAAGAAGGTTCAAGCTTTTGATATCACATCTCAGCCAACGAATATCCTCAGTCGTGATTGCTGTGATCCCTTCTCTCATCTTATTCTCGGGCCGCGGCGATTTCCTTGCGTAAGCAACAAGGAAAGGTGTTGGCTCTGCTGGAAATTGGTGTGTCCGTTCCGCGACACCTCTGGTGATCTGTAAATAAACGTGTCCGTCATTTATATCATTAGCCTCTGCTAATTTTTCTAAACGTGTTTTTAACAGCTCGATCGGATATGGAAGTGTCATATGAATTTCCTTCGCACTTCGTTCAAGGCGTTCCAAATGCTCATCCATGCCGAAATACTGCCCATTGTAAATCCGAACAACTTCATATACGCCATCACCAAATTGATATCCTCGATCCTCGATATCGATCCGTACTTCTGATTGGTCCTTCAATTGATCCTGAACTAATATCATGCGTTCTCCTCCGCTTTCCTCGGTATAATATTTTTTTCGATTCACAAGCTATACAAAGTGACAAATGAGTTCGTGTTAAAAAGATATAAAGCCAAAACTATAGATAAAGGTGATCCTATGGATGGAAATTGGCTGTCGATTATCCCTTTCTTATTGGTAATCCCGATCGCTATGATAACAAAACAAGTGCTTCCAGGTATCCTGATTGGATTGATTGCAGGAGCTTATTTGACCAACCCTGCTCCCATCGGTGGTATTGAAATCATGCTCCAATACCTGGTGACAGCATTGGTAGACAAAAACAATATCAAAATCATCGTCTTTCTTTATGTCTTCTCCGGACTTGTCGGGATGATCAAAGTTGCTGGCGGAATCAAAGGTTTCGTTGAAGCTGCCTCTGAACGAGTTGATACAAAAAAGGAAGCTATACTTCTAACATATGTATCAACGATCGGAACATTCAGTGCACCCAGTTTCCGTTTCGTCACCATCGGTCCGATCATGCGAGCGTTATTGAAACGGGTGGATATGACAAAAAAAGAATTAGGGTTTGTCATTGAAACGACGACAACACCTATCATCGTACTCATTCCGATTGCGACAGCTTTTGTCGGATACATGGTTTCTGTCGTTGAACTCGGGCTACACAACCAGAATATAAAAGGCGACCCTTACAGTCTTTTCATCCAAAGTATACCTTTCAACTTCTTCGCTATCGCGATCTTCCTTGTGGGGATTTATCTGAGCTTTTTTCACCATTCCTCAGACGGTGCTCAACAACAACCGAACGAAAATGGTTCGGAAGAGGATGATTGGCATAATTGTGATCCTGCTGTATCACTTGATTTGCCATCGAAACCATGGAACTTGTTGCTTCCTTTGATTGTCGTAATCGGTTTGACTTTAATTTTAACATGGTGGGACGGTCATCAGAAAGGATTTGGCTTCTTCAAAGCATTCATAAAAGCAAACGTTTTGGATGCGATGGTCATCGCCCTCCTCATTACTACGTTCCTGACAATCTTTTTTTTCCTATTTCAAAAATTCGAACTAAAAATTCTTATTGAAAGCTTCATTTTCGGTGGAAATAATTTAATGTCGGTCATCTTGTTATTATCTGTCATCTGGGGATTGGCTTCCGTTACGGAAGATTTGGGATTTTCGACCTTCATCACAGATCACGCAGGCTGGATCCCTTCCATTCTTGTCCCGCCGATTTTATTTCTATTTGGGAGTGCTGTCTCGTATTTCATAGGTTCTGCCTGGGGAACATGGGGAATATTGATGCCTCTTGGTATATCGATGGCTGCGATTTCAGGCGTATCTTTACCGCTTGTCATTGGAGCCGTTTTCGCTAGCGGGACATTCGGAGCGTTCGCTTCACCATTAAGTGACGATGGGAATACTCTAAGCCGTATCCTTGGCCTTCAAGTGATGGAATATGCGCGTTTCAAATTGAAGGCAGCCTTGATCGCTGTCGCAATCTCAGCTGCCTTTTACACAGGAATTACATTTATCCTTTAGTGCGGTAATCATTCTAATCCTTCACCCTCAAGCTGGATGTAATTTTCGATTCTTTCAGCCATCCTCAAATATCCTTCTTGATTTGGATGAAGTTTATCGTTGGCGAAAAGCTTCTCACTGCCTTCTTCTATAAAGAGGTCATCGATCGGAACATATAATGTTTTATCATTGATTTCTGCGACAGTTTTAGCCGTTGAATTCCATTTATTGATTACACCGTCAATTTCTTTTATATCCTGAAAGAAGTTGTGGAATGGATTGAACATGCTTACTAAATAGATATTGGCGTTTGGATTCAGGGTACGGATCGTCTGAACAATCACGAATAGATTCTTCCTGTACCTTTGCTGACCTGTTTCGAACAAATCCATATTGAGGCTGAAAAAATTATATTCAACGATGTTCAGGATATCGTTCCCACCGATTGTGATAAAGACATGGTCAGCCTCTCTGATATGGTCTTGAACATCTTCTTCATCCATTTTAGCTGCAAGCTTATCACTCGGTAAACCGTGGATTCCAAAATTCTTCAGGCTGACTAAATCATCAGAATTCTCCTGGATGTATCTCGCGACAGGTTGGATATATCCTTCTTTCGTCTTATCACCGGATCCTTTTGTCAATGAATCCCCAAGTCCAACGATATGAACGTCTTCAATGACCGTTTCGTCCACTGGCTCATCATTTTCCTTTTGATCATCCTTAGCCTTCTCATCTTTTTTCTCCTCATCTTCTGAAGGAGGATCCTCCGTTACCTGTTCTTCTTTCGGAAACTCCTCCTCAATTGAAGGACTCAGTACTGGAGTGGTCGTCGGATTATCTTTATTCAAAAATAAGATCACACCGAACACGATGACCAGTGGTATGAGGATGAACAATATCAATTGTTGTTTTTTCATGTTATCGCCTCTATACGAAACAGTTTTATATCTAAAGTAAGCGTGTTAAATCAATTCCATCTTAACGGGTTAGAAACAAGATTGCTAAAACCATTGTATTCATCCGTTAATTTTATTTTACATTATTAGTATATGGGGTATATACCCATATAACCTAGTTTACTATACAAATCGACAAAAATTGCAAACCATTTGCAAACGTTTCAAACCGCTGATAAGGTAGAAAAATGATCTTTTGCAATCGAAATCGCTTATTAACAGGAGGAATCGTCATGGAATTTACCATTACACAACCTGCAGTCCAATGGTTTATAAAAGAACTTGACCTTTCAGAAGGCGACAATATCCGTTTCTTTGCCAGAGTCGGAGGTTGCAGCACCGTCCAGTCCGGTTACTCGCTCGGAATTTCCAAAGAGGAGCCGGTAGAAGCCGGGGAAACCTTCGAATCTGACGGCATCACCTTTTTCATTGAAAATAAAGACCTCTGGTACTTCAAAGATCATGATCTTAAAATCAAATACAGCAGGAAATACGATGAAATCTCATATGACTATACTGAGCATGAATAGTTAGTTCCTGAATTATTTAAAATCCCCCAGCTTAAATCGCTTTATCTGATCGAATTGATTTTCTGCTTTCAATATCCTTAGTTGTCTGTCTCCGAAAAGATCGTAATGGGGAAAGTCGGCGCGATGATCAATCCACTCTGGTTGTAATTCGTATCGTCTTCCCCATGCGATTAGCTTTTCAACATCACAGCAAGCAACCTTCGTAACAGTATCACAGTCCGGGAACCGCTCATCAATCCAATAATGGGTCAGAAAGGCAATTTTCTCTTTCATCGCATTTTCTTTCCACTTTTGAAGTTCTTTTCGGTCAATTCCAAAAGCCATGACAGAATTCCAGCCCCTCTTAACTTTCCATTAATCTTTCCTTGATGCATCTGATGCTTTTTGATAAGCCTTATGCCAATCAGGCAGCACTTTTTCCATTCTGATCGGTTTGAACGTTTCCTTGTTGACAAGGACATGGGTTGATGTTCCGGAAATACACAACTTACCGGATTCGTTATAGATTTCATAACCATAAATAGACCGGATACCATTATAATGCTTGAGCCAGGTCTGGATATCAGCTCTTTCACCATATTTGAATGGTCTCTTATAGGAAATCGTGATGTCCGTGACAGGTGCTAGAAATCCGTCTGCTTCCATTTGTGCATAACTAAAACCTAGATCCTTGATAAATTGGGTTCTGCCGACCTCAAACCATACGAGATAGGTGGCATGATGGACAACACCCATCTGATCGGTTTCTGCATATCTTACTTCGATTTCCGTCTTAGATTGTACCATCGTCGTTCCCCCTATTTATTTTCTGTAATCGCCGTTTCGAAATCTTTTTTCGCTAATACTGTCAATGTTGTTTCATCTATATCTACGTGTTTCTCCATAATCCTATCTGCATGCTGCTGGATTGTGTTGTCAATGAAATCTGTTGCAAATCTTCCATTCCCGTCGGTTTTCAATTGCGGCAATTGCTCTTGTAAAAAAGGTTCAACTCGATCCTCCCACGTATAGCCGTATTTCTCAGAATGTCGTCTCATAATTTCAATCAATTCTTCAAGGCTATAATCCTCGAAGTGGAAGAATTTTTTGAACCGGGAAGACAGACCAGGATTACTGTTGAGTAATTTTTCGGTTTCTCTCGGATATCCAGCTAAAACGACGACCAGATTTTCATTATGCTTCGTCATCTCTTCGACTAGTGTGTTGATCGCTTCTTTACCGAAATCCACCCCCTGGCCGCTGAACAAGGAATAGGCTTCATCGATGAAAAGGACACCGCCTAACGCCTCACGTACTTTCTTTTTTGTCTTGAGAGCCGTTTGGCCTGTATAGCCTGCCACAAGATCCGAACGACCAGCAACAATAAGATGTCCCCTCTTCAGAAAGCCTTTCTTCTTTAAAAGGTTCGCGTAAATTGATGCTACTGTCGTCTTTCCTGTTCCGGGATTTCCGACGAACACTGAATGAAGTTGGATCGGTACACCTGGCAGTTCCAACTCCCTGCGTTTCTGCTGCACTTCGATGAAAGAACTTAATGTTTTCATTTCCTGTTTGATTTCATCAAGTCCGACTAACTCTGAAAGCTGCTCATCCGGATCTATATAAAAGGATGGGGTATCGATTTGGACATCCTTTTTCTGAATCTGTGTGAAATCCTCAACCGTTGCATCGGTGTCAGAAGAAATGCTCGCACCTTTTTGAAAAATCACATCCAGCACCAGATCTCTGACCGTCCTTGCATTTCCGAACGTATCGTCGACACGTGCATGCTCGATTTTTTCCTCCATACGAATAAGTGCCTCATGCGTGAACGTATAATCGTTCTCAAAAGCCACTTTCTCAGCGATTTTCAACAAATCCTCGTTGCTGTAATCCGGCAGGTAAATATGGTTGCTGTCAGGAAAACGACTCTGCAAGCCAGGGTTTGAACGGAGGAACTGCCTCATTTCTTCAGGATATCCTGCTAAAATAACCGCGAACTTCCCAGCGTATTCACCGCTTGTCATCGCAGATACGAGTGTATCTATTGCCGTTTGACCGTAGTCGTTTCCAGATGCCCCTTCACGTTTGAGGCTGTAGGCTTCATCAATGAACAGGACCCCACCCAGGGCACGCTGGATGCCTTTTAACGTATTCTCTTCTGTTTGTCCAACATAGGCTCCAACTAGCTGCGATCTGTCTACCTCGACCACTTCACTCTTCGGTAGCATCCCAAGATCATAATACAGTTTTGCGAGCAAACGGGCGATTGTCGTCTTTCCTGTACCCGGCTGTCCGGTAAGCACCATGTTCAAGCTGAGCTCATCCTTCATATGAAAACCTTGCTCCTGGCGGTTCTTTTGAAATTGTAAAAAACGATAGAGCTTGTACACCCGCTCCTTCACTTCTTCCATTCCGATCATATCATTCAGCTGCATGAGAGCCGTACTGTGGTCATTCTCCGCTGTATTCGCCTCAACCCAATTTTCTTGAATCGTTTGGATTTCGTTGATAAGCTGCTTCATCTCATTTTGAAGAGCAGAAGGATGGAATGATCCTGATAATGAGGAACGATACTCCTCTGAAACGAGGATGAGACGATCCAATGCCTTGAACAGATCCTCATCTTCAGTTTGTTTTTGCTTGGCAGAATTTATTTTTCCCTTGTCCTCTAGTACGTTGGCAGCAAGGATGCTTTTATCGATCAAACTTTTGATTCGATCCTCTTCTTTCTGAAGGCTTTTCACCATTTCGATGGCATCATCGGCCGCTTTTCGCTTTGCCGGTACATTGTCCGTCTCACGGATACGCGGAAAATGAATTCCTTCAATCCATTCCTGAAGCTCGATTAATGCTGTTTTATAGATCATTTCATGGACGAGCCGATCTTCGCCAGCGTGTGTTTCTGCCTGTTCAATCCGTTGTTTCATGGCTTCATCAACCACGCCTGTCCGCTCCAGCCTCACTTTTACGATTAATGCATTCAATTGACCGATCAGCTGAGACAAATCTTCTGTGGCAGATTCCGCATGACGCTTTTCAACAGTCTGCAGTTTTTTCAACAGGTTGATTTCAGCGTTCGGAGGAAATTTTTCACTAGTCTGAATCTCATGTATTTGTTTTTTTATATCATCCATTTCATTTCGGTTCGCATTCATTTTCATTCACCACCTGCTACATACCAATCCTACCCATTATATCATACAGACCATGGGTTCTTCCGACTTCGCACTTTTGACGAATTGAAAAAGCCATCACGTTTAGTGACAGCTTCTTGGCCATTTTTATGAGGTTTGCAACATGATCGGTGTCGTGTTTTCAACCGAAAGTTCGCATGCATCCTTCAAGTTGTTCCAGTAACTTACGATGGATTCATCTGTCTCCTCCATCATCGAAAGTTCCAACCAGCCGAGTTCTTCTAGAAGCCGAACGGATGAACCAATCCATATTTTCTTATCACCGATCGGGATATAAAATGGATTTTCAAATCTGAACGGAAGATAAATCCCCGTATTATTCGGATGTAAGATGATGTGCTGATAGATCGTCCCTTTAGTGAGTTTCGCATAAATTAAAAGAACCCCGTCATTCTTAGCGGTTTTCTTCCTGAAATTCTGCAAGGTCTGCATATCACCTAAATCGATTGTTGTTATCGGTGACTCCCAATTAAGCTGCTCTTTAAAAGGGATGAGGTGTCCTAACCGTTGCATATGTATTTCAAGTTTACGGTAAAACGGATCTTTGTCTTCTTTATTTCGTGATACATCTAGTGGTTGTATTATTGCTTGGACTGTCATTACTTCCACTCCTCCCCATTCGTTCAACATAAGTTTCGTAATCGTAAGGTTTTTAGCGTCGGCTTTTTCGACATTTTTTGGGGTTTTATTTAAAAAGTGGTGGGTTTTTAGCATGGAGGATTGTGTCGATGCTTGTCGTTCCGCCGATAGATCAGCGAAATTGGCCGTAAAAAGTACCATTTTAGCCATATGAGACCCGCTTTTGGCCGTTAGAAACTGTTTCCGGCCGTACAATTCTGCTCGAAAAATAAAAAAAGTATGCGACGCGGGGTCACATACTTCAACCTTTTGGAGGAGCATAATCAGGCTGTTCATTCGATTTGTTGCTCATTTGTTTACCCTTGTTGCCACCCGCTTCACGTGGCTGTGTTCCGATGTGATTCGGAACGAAGTCTTTAGGATGACGTTTCGGATTGCTCATCGATCCAGCCTCCCTTCCTTACTATCCTCTCCAAATTTACTTCGAAAATTGCTTGTAAATAAAGTAAAACTTTGCTCAGCCCAGCCTTTGGGAATGCTGGCCGTTAGTTGCCCTGATAATTGAAAAAAGTATATTTAAATTTTTTTAAATGAAAAGTTCTGTTAAAAAACATCTGTTGATTTAAAACGAAATTTGCGACACTTCCACGGGAAAAGTGGGCCAGGCGAGACCTAGCAAATCTAAATGTAAAAGAAGAAAGTAGGACCATTTCCTACTTTCATCCATTTTTCAAGTGTCTGTTTTCAAGTTTGATTTCAAGACGCTCCATTGCTTCCTGGTCTTTCAGAAGCTCTTGTTTGTTCGTATTGACCAGTTCTTTGAACGTCTGTTTGTTGCTTTTACGCATTAAGATCCTCCTCGCACATAAATCAATAGTACAGTTATTCCCAGATCCTTTCAGGTCTATTCAAATTATCTGAAAGTTTTTATATTGATTCAAGTGCGTAGAGGACTCATCGCTGTGAAGGTCTGAATCCAGCTTCTTGTGCTTCTGCTTCACTGCAGAACATTTCTTCCGGCTCCGTGATTTCATAATATTGCCCGTCAGGCATATGATAGATCTTTTCCCCACTTGAATTGATGTTGCCCTTGATGTTACAAGAGGAATCCTTTTCTTTATCCGGTGATGAGTTTCCCTGTTCTGAATTCTCCTGATAAAAACCGTCCTCTGTCACATAATTCTCAAGGCTCCAAATTCCGGCTTCTTTTTTCTGTGCGTCTCTTTGGATTTTCTGGAATCGATCGACATATTTCGTGTTAGGCGGAAAAATGTAAGCTACCCTGGCAAGCCCTTTTTCAAGAAGCTTTTCATTCAACATGTTACCATCAAGATCATAAGCATAGGCTAAAATACGACCGTACTTATCACGCTCCGAAACATCCAGTTCAAGCTCTACACGTTTTCCTGCAAGCTTTTCTTTCATGAAGTTGCTTGCTTCTTTTCCGAAAGGCTGTACGGGCTTACTTGGGTGAACTGTTTCTGGCGTATCGACCAATAACAACCGGATCGTCTCTTCCTTTCCTTCGTAATTTACTTTGAAGGTGTCACCATCAATCACTTTCGTCACTTCATAAGTACCATCTGGCGCTGCTTCTGAACACCCGACCGACAGTAAAACAAACAAAATCAAACTGAGTATGTATTTCAAATTCTTCAATGCTTCGTTCTCTCCTTATGTATGTAAATAGCAGCCCCGGTTGGAGCTGCTATTTTTCATCTGACTTATGCGTTTTGTAATTTGTTACGAAGTACCATTTGAAGGATTCCGCCGTGACGATAGTAGTCGATTTCAACTTCACTATCAAAACGTGCGATCACTTCAAATTTCTTCTCGTTTCCTTCTTCATCTGTCGCAGTGACAGTGAGCGTTTGACGAGGTTTTACATTCTCATCGATATCAACAGCGAACGTTTCTTTTCCAGTAAGTCCTAGTGTTTCTGCGCTTTCTCCTTCTTTAAATTGAAGAGGAAGAACACCCATCAGCACCAGGTTACTTCTGTGGATTCGTTCAAAGCTTTCAGCGATGACCGTCTTGATGCCGAGAAGGTTTGTACCTTTGGCAGCCCAGTCACGAGAGCTTCCCATTCCATAATCTTTTCCTGCAAGAACTGCGAGTCCTGTTCCATCTTGTTGATACTTCATACAAGCATCATAGATGTACATGACTTCTTCAGTTGGCCAGTATGTTGTCCAGCCGCCTTCAGTACCAGGAGCGATCTGATTACGGATACGGATGTTCGCAAATGTACCACGCATCATTACTTCATGGTTACCACGACGAGAACCGTATGAGTTGAACTCAGATGGCTTGACACCGTTATCTATCAAGTATTTACCAGCAGGCGTATCTTTTCCGATTGCACCAGCAGGCGAGATGTGGTCAGTTGTGACAGAATCACCAAACTTACCAACAACACGTAATTCATTAAGAGCTTCGACTTTTCCTGGCTCTTTAGAAAGACCTTGGAAGAACGGCGGGTTCTGGATGTAAGTTGAATCGTCATCCCAGCTGTATAGTTCTTCTTCTGTCGTATCGAGTTCATTCCACTCTTTGTTGTCATCGAATACACGCTCGTATTCCTTCTTGAAGAGTTCTGGCTTGACTGCGTCACTCATTATAGCTTTGATTTCTTCAGTTGTCGGCCATAAATCTTTGAAGTATACGTCGTTTCCGTCTTTATCTTTACCGAATGAATCATTTTCAAGGTCGAAGTCAACGGATCCAGCGAGTGCATACGCCACTACAAGTGGTGGTGATGCAAGATAGTTCGCTTTTACAAGCGGGTGGATACGCCCTTCGAAGTTACGGTTACCCGATAGGACAGAAGAAACGACAAGGTCTGTTTTAGCAATACCTTCTTCGATTTCTTCAGCCAATGGACCGGAGTTACCGATACAAGTCGTACAGCCGTAACCGACAAGGTTGAAACCGAGTTTATCCATGTATGGCATAAGACCTGCAGCTTCAAGGTATCCTGTAACAACTTTTGATCCTGGTGCGAGACTCGTTTTTACATACTCAGGTACTTCCAATCCTTTTTCAACCGCTTTTTTTGCAATTAATCCAGCACCAAGCATGACGCTAGGGTTGGATGTGTTCGTACAACTTGTGATTGCAGCGATCGCAAGGTCACCGGTACGCATATTGGAAACTTTTCCATTTGGATGTTTGATTTCAACTGATTTGTTGATCTCTTCTTTTTCCAAACCGAATCCGCTGTTTCCTGCTGGAGAAACAAGAGCTTTGTTGAAGGAATCTTTCATGTCAGAAAGCGGAATCAGATCCTGTGGACGTTTCGGCCCAGATAGGTTCGGTTCAAGCTCAGAAAGATTCACTTCAACAACATCCGTGAAATCAGGATCTTTTGTTCCTGGCGTATAGAACATGCCATTCGCTTTCGTATACTTCTCAACGACTTCGATCTGCTCAGGAGAGCGTCCAGTCAATCGAAGATAGTTCAATGTTTCTTCATCAACTGGGAAGAATCCGCAAGTTGCACCGTATTCTGGCGCCATGTTTGAGATCGTCGCACGGTCAGCAAGTGTCATGTCCTTCAGACCAGGTCCGAAGAATTCGACGAACTTACCTACAACGTTCTTCTGACGGAGCACTTGAGTAACTTTAAGTGCAAGGTCAGTTGCAGTCGTTCCGTTCGGCATTTCACCAGTCAACTTGACACCGATTACTTCCGGTACTGGGAAGTAAGATGGTTGACCGAGCATTCCTGCTTCCGCTTCGATACCACCGACACCCCAACCGAGTACACCGATACCGTTGATCATTGTCGTATGTGAGTCAGTTCCGACTAGTGAATCAGGAAAAGCAACCAGTTCACCATCTTCTTCATTCGTTGCTACAACTGAAGCTAAGTATTCAAGGTTCACCTGGTGGACGATGCCTGTAGCAGGTGGTACGGCACGGTAGTTGTCGAATGATGTTTGAGCCCAACGCAAGAATTTGTAACGCTCAAGGTTACGTTCGAATTCACGCTTCATGTTGAATTTAAGGGCATCATCTGATCCATACTTATCAACTTGTACCGAGTGGTCGATGACAAGATCGACTGGAATTTCAGGGTTGATCTTGTCTGGAGTTCCACCCATGTCAGCCATCGCTTTACGTAATGATGCAAGGTCGACAACTGCTGGAACACCAGTGAAGTCTTGCAGGATGACACGTGAAGGTTTGAATGGAACATCAATGTCCTTGACGTCATTCGTTCCCCATTTTGTCAGGTTTTCAATGTGTTCTTTGTCGATTACTCTTCCGTCATATTGACGCAAGACTGATTCAAGAAGCACTTTGATCGAGTATGGCAGTCTGGAAACATCGCCAACCCCTGCGTTTTCAAGTGCTTTCAAGTCATAATAGTGATACGTTTTTCCATTTGCTTCAAACGTTTTTCTAGCATGATAAACATCGTTTGTACTCATGCGAAAACCCTCCTTCTCCTAACCATGATACCCTACATACGGGTATACTGTCGAAAGATTACTGTTTTTGTTTTTAATTGTTTTATCCTTCCTTCATTTCTAGTTTAAAGGAACTACTTTCATAAGTAAATTCCAATATAGTTATTAAAGTTAATAAGTATTTCTTATAGAACTGTACATGTATTAGTTTTAGTTGTCGTTACAAACTAAACACACATGGAGGTGACATATCGATGGCAAAACCTAAACGAGGGAATAATCAAAAGGAAATCTCCGTTGAGCAAGCAGTCCAGCAGCCAACCCAATTCGATCATGAATATGCCAATGAGCCTTTGACAGAAGCAGAAAGGCAGAATAATAAAAAGCGGAAAAAGAATCAATGATCCTCAGCAAGAAAAAGGGGCTGAACCAATTGGCAAGCCCCTTTTTAACATACTTTAAAAGCGTTCGTAGAGCACTTTCATCCCGGTTTTAACTCAGATTTGTCCGTATGAAGCGTTCATAGAGCACTTTCATCTCGTTTTCAACACAGATTTGTTTGTTTGAACATTAGCGGACATAAGATTCCTTCAAATATGGGTCTTGGTGTTCGATGTGCCTTTTAAAAATTGGTGTTACCTCCTAAATAGAATCAGAATCCGTCAATATATGTCTTTCCGTAAATTGTAGAGGTCTTCCTGGTAATGACGAAGCTGCATGCGTTGATGTTCACTCGCGACTTCCAGTGCATTCTCGATTTGCTGAAGCGCTTCAGACAATTCTTGCTCGAATTGTTGTTGTTTTGTTGCAAAGTCCGGATCTGCTGAACTCTCAAGTGCAGTTCCATTCGCTTGGATCGCCTGTTCGTATCCTTGCTGTGCGGCTTGGAATGCTTGTTGTTTATCTTTATGATACGGCATGAGAATTCCTCCTTTTCATAGTCGGTCTGTCATTAATATGAGACACAGGACTAGGATTTATTCCATCACCAATTATGAATATCATCACCCCGCCTCTTCCATACTAAAAAAGAATCGAAGACATCGCCAAAACATTGATGAAGGCTGGACTATATATAAATCTCGCCAGAATCAATTGCCAGTAAAGGAGGGCTTTCAATGACTGAAAGGAACACTTCTAAAGACCAAAGGAAAAACGCACCTAAGGGCGAAAATCCTGGACAACCAGAACCGTTGGATGGGTCAAAAAAAGTGAAAAACCGTAATCATACAAGACAAAATCACGGCGGACGGATGTAATGAATAGATAAAGCTGCTGGTTTTCGTGCTCCTTTGGTTGTAATAAGCCTTAAAACCGTCGGATTCCTTATTATGGCCGGAAATCAAATAAAGAAACCTGGCAAAGCCAAGCCTTGGCGCAGGCTGAGCCATAGTTACGCTTAGACTAAAGAAAGTATTTTATACTTTCTTTAAATAAAACAAAAAACCGTACGATAGACCTTCAAGATGGTCTTCTTACGGTTTTTTTACCCCTATTTTTGCGATTTAAACAAAAATTTCGTTGAATATTTTCACCATCTGATCTTGTTCGTCGTACGTCACTGTACGGAAATCCAAAATGAACTGCTCCTCTTTGATCCTCCCGATGACAGGCGTTTCTGCACCACGTAATTTCGCAAACAACGCCTTACTCGACAGCGATTCATGTTTTACGGATACGACATAAGTCGGCAACTCGACTTCCGGCATCGTCCCCCCACCGATCATCGAAACACTCTCTTCAAGGTTAACCGTCATGTTTTCAATCGTTCTGACACCTTCTATGAACCGCTCTGCTTGTTCCTGTATTTCTTCAACTGGCTGGATAATATCCCGTACAGTCGGAATCTCTGCGATACGATCATACTTATAGGGAAGCAACGTTGCTTCAAGGGAAGCCAGGGTGAATTTATCGACGCGTAAGACACGTGCGAGCTGATGCTTTTTCAGCTTTTGGATTAATGATCTTTTACCGGCAATAACCCCGCATTGAGGTCCACCGAGTAGTTTATCGCCACTGAATGTAACAAGATCAACTCCTGAAGATAGCACCTCTTTTACAACCGGTTCCTCCCCAATTCCGTCAGCCCGGAAATCATATAAAGCACCACTGCCCAAGTCCTCATAAGTCAAAACATCTTCGTGCTGCTTCGCTATGTCAACGAGTTTTTCAGCTGGAACAGACGCTGTAAATCCGATCACTTTAAAATTACTCGTGTGGACCTTCATAAGCATAGCCGTTCCTTCATCAATCGCATGTTCGTAGTCTTGCACATGCGTTTTATTGGTGGTCCCTACTTCTTTAAGGACTGCCCCGCTTTCCTCCATGATCGAAGACACACGAAACGAACCACCGATTTCCACGAGCTCGCCTCTGGAAACGACGACATTTTTACCAGCCGCAAGCGATCTCAGTACAAGGAAAACTGCTGCCGCATTGTTATTAACGACCATTGCCGCTTCGGATCCAGTGAGGTCACAAATCAATTCTTCTACTAAATCATGCCTGGAGCCTCTAATACCTTTAGTAATGTTATATTCCAGATTCGAGTAATGACGGGCTACTTCTGTCATCTTTTCAATTGCATTTTCACTTAAACGGGACCGTCCTAAGTTTGTATGGATCACGACACCAGTTGCATTGATCACTGGTCGGATTTTATGTACTGTTGAAGAATTTAATCTCTCGTTTAGCTGATCGAAGATGATATCGACCATTTCTTGCTTTGTTTCACAAGGCAGCCGATTTCCAGCTAAAATCTGTTTGCGTACCGCTTCCAACTGTTCCTGGATCATGACCGTGAGACCATTTTGCGAAAATCCTCCGTTTTCGATCATATCCTGAAAACGGGCATCAGTCTGGATGGTGTGGACAGCTGGAAGTAAACGTAGTTGTTCCTTCATACGAATATCCTCCTAACGAAATCGAGTCCTGTCTGTAAGGCGAGAGAACACCTCCAGGGCAGGACCCGCGGGAGGCGCTCGTTTATCCGTTCAACTTTTCGATTTCATCAAACAATTTTTCATTATCGGGAAATTCTCCGGTTTCAAGCTTGGAATACAGCTTCTGATCATTGACCGTCACTTCGAATGCCCCGCCTGAGCTCGGGATCATATCCAGTGAAGTAACGTCTGAACGGAAATGATTGAACATTTGTTCCGCGAAACTCGCGGCTTTTGGCGCGTAGTTTCACTGCATGCAGAATTCCACAGATACTTTATAACTCATTGAAAAAACTCCCTTCGTCATTTTTGAAAGTGTTTTCAAAACTTTGATACGTTAATTCTAGTATATTATTTCTCAATTCGCAAAAAAGTTGTTTATACTTATAAAAGGAGGTGCTATTGATGAGTAAAGAAGAGAAAATCCGATTGACAACACTATCATCTAAAGGTGGCTGAGGATGCAAAATCGGTCCTGAAGACCTGGCGCAAGTCTTGCGTCATTTACCTGAAAGAGAAAAAGACCCCAACCTTCTTGTAGGTTTAGATACATCTGATGATGCGGGAGTCTATAAACTGACAGATGATCTTGCCATCATCCAGACGGTCGATTTTTTCACACCGATTGTTGATGATCCTTATCATTTCGGTCAAATCGCGGCAGCTAATTCATTGAGTGATGTGTATGCCATGGGCGGAAAACCGACGACAGTGCTGAATATCCTTGGGTACCCGATCAAATCACTAGGTCCAGAAATCCTGGCAGAAATACTTAAAGGGGCTTCTGATAAAGTACACGAGTCCGGTGCCGTAATCGCCGGAGGCCATTCAATCGACGATAATGAACCGAAATTCGGACTTTCCGTCACAGGGATCGCCCACCCGGATAAAATCTTTAAAAATGTTGGAGCACAACCTGGTGACGCTCTGGTTTTGACAAAGCCGATCGGGGTCGGAATCCAGACAACGGCAATCAAAAGCGAACGATTGACGGATGAACAGCTAGAACGGGTTACGACAACAATGGCAACCCTTAATAAAACAGCCGCTGAAGAGTTAGCTGATTTCTATCCGAATGCGGTAACGGATGTCACTGGTTTCGGACTATTGGGACATGCTTCAGAAATGGCTCGAGGCAGCGATGTGTCGATGCACATCCAATACGGCAACGTTCCTATCCTAGAAGGTACGACAGTACTCGCAGAAGCTGGCGTAGTCCCAGGGGGCACGAAAGCGAATCATCGCTGGATTGCAGACGATGTGGACTATGATGGGTTGAATGAACTTCACCAGTGGATCCTTTGTGATGCTGTAACGTCAGGCGGCTTGTTGATCAGCATGCCTGAAGCAGAAGCGAAACAGTATGTAGAACGAATGAAGGAAAAAGGTGTAGAAGCGACCTCTATCATTGGAAAAGTGACTGAAAAGCAAGAACGATATTTATATGCGAGCAAATAAGATTGATAAAAAGGATGGCTTGGTGGAGTCATCCTTTTTTCATTTGCACCGATAAATTTTGGAATTGCACCGATGACTCTCTTCCTTCCTGCCACTGAGCATCCAAACCCCAACTCCCCCAATGATACAAATCATATTTCTTAGTTTTTCGATCGGATATATAAGTTTAAATATTCTGATAAAATTTTAAAAAAAGTCTTGAACTTCACTCTGATTTGATGTAAGTTTAATTTCAAAATTGAATAATCGAATTTCTTATCCAGAGAGGTAGAGGGAATGGCCCGATGACACCTCAGCAACCATCAACATGCTCCACGTTGAAAAGGTGCTAATTCCAGCAGGTTCCTTGAACTTGTGAAGATAAGAAGAATGACAAATCTACATACAAAAGTCTTCTTCTTAAGAAGGCTTTTTTCTTTTTTTCAGGTGTTTTACAACTAAGGAGGATTATTAATGTACACATTCGAAACGAAACTAGCCCAGATCGGAAACCGCAGTGAGAACGTCACAGGAACTGTCAATCCACCTGTATACTTCTCAACTGCATACCGACATGATGGAATCGGTCAATCATCCGATTATGATTATATCCGGACAGGAAATCCAACACGAAAAATTCTTGAAGAGACCATCGCCGATCTTGAAGGCGGTGATCAAGGGTTCGCCTGCAGCTCCGGGATGTCTGCAATCTTGACATTGCTCTCGTTGTTCCAGTCAGGAGATGAATTCATTGTTTGTAAAGATTTATATGGCGGAACTTACAGGCTCTTTGAAAAAGGTTTCCGTAAATGGGGGCTTAACTGCAAGTATGTCGATACGGTAGACCCCGCAGCGATTGAACATATCATCACAGACAAAACCAAAGCGATTTTCATCGAGACGCCGACCAATCCGCTTATGGAAGAGACAGATATCCCAACCGTTGCTGCGATTGCGAAGGAACATGGCTTATTGCTCATTGTCGACAACACCTTCTACACACCTCTATTGCAACGGCCGATTGAGCTTGGGGCGGATATCGTCATCCATAGTGCTACCAAATATTTGGGAGGTCATAATGACGTCCTTGCTGGCTTGATCGTCGCAAAAGGAAAAGAACTGTGCGATGCTCTCGCAGACCACCATAATGCGGCAGGTGCAGTGTTGAGTCCATTCGATTCCTGGTTGTTGATGAGAGGGATGAAAACATTATCTTTACGCATGGAAAAACATCAGATAAACGCGCAGCAGATCGCAGATTACTTGTCGAAACACGAAGCTGTCACCGATGTCCTTTACCCCGGTCGAGGCGGAATGCTTTCTTTCCGGATCATCGATGAATCCTGTATCAATCCGCTTTTACAATCACTGTCACTGATAGCCTTTGCGGAGAGCCTAGGCGGGGTCGAAAGCTTCATCACTTACCCTGCCACACAGACACATGCAGATGTACCAGAAGAAATACGCACGAAAAACGGTGTTTGTAACAGACTACTCCGGTTTTCTGTGGGAATAGAAGATGCTGATGATCTCATAAAAGATTTAGAGCAATCACTAACAAAAGCATGTACGGAGGTTTTAACATGAGTCACCAAAATCAACTATCATTTGAAACGAAGCTCCTTCACAATGATCATAAAATCGATCGAGCAACAGGCTCAGTCAGTGTACCGATCCACCCCTCTTCTACCTATCACCAGTTCGATATTGACGAGTTCGGAAAATACGATTACAGTCGTTCATTGAATCCCACAAGGGAGGCATTGGAAGAGACTATTGCCTCGTTAGAAGAAGGCTCGAGAGGTTTCGCCTTTGCATCCGGAATGTCAGCAATCTCAACCGCTTTCCTCCTTTTGTCGCAAGGTGACCACGTTCTCATCTCAGAGGACGTATACGGCGGCACCTATCGGATGGTAACCGAGGTCTTGTCAAGATATGGGATTGACCATACATTTGTCGACATGACCGATCTTTCAGAGGTTGAAAAGCAGATCCGTCCAAATACAAAAGTTATTTATGTAGAGACGCCTTCGAATCCATTGCTGAAGGTTACAGACATCGAATCGATCGCAAAGCTGGCAAAACAAGCAGACGCTCTTACCTTCGTTGATAATACGTTTTTGACACCAGCGATACAAAAGCCTTTGGCACTTGGAGCAGATGTTGTATTGCATAGTGCGACTAAATTCCTGTCAGGTCATAGTGATGTCGTAGCCGGTCTAGCCGTCGTTAAAGATGAGGCGATCGGAGATAAATTAGCATTCTTACAAAACTCATTCGGCGCAGTTCTCGGAGCTCAAGATTCATGGCTGGTCCTCCGCGGACTGAAAACACTTCATGTAAGACTTGAAAAATCGATGGAATCAGCAAAAAAAATTGCACGCCATCTCCAAGGACATTTATTGGTGAAGCACGTATACTATCCTGGACTTTCAGGTCACAATGGTTATCACTTGCAAAATAGTCAGGCAACTGGAGCAGGAGCCGTCCTTTCTTTTGAGCTTGAAAATGAACACGTCTTACGATCATTCGTTAAAAAGGTGCAATTGCCTGTATTTGCAGTTAGTCTCGGGGCTGTCGAATCAATCCTCTCTTATCCTGCAAAAATGTCACATGCTGCAATGCCAGAAGTGGAACGGAGACGAAGAGGAATCACGAATTCGTTGTTGCGATTATCGGTCGGTCTTGAACATCCAGATGACCTCATCCAGGATTTTGAGACAGCCCTGGAACACCAGGTCAACATCGCAGCCACACCAGGCTTTTGAATTAGAGGGATTCCGAATCAATAAAAAATGAGAATGCAAGCTTGTGAGTATAAGGACTTATTCACAAGGTGCTTACTTAAATGAATTCATAAGAAGGAAAACCACGGAGAAATTAACATTCTCCGTGGTTTCCTTTCTAAATCATATTTAAAAAAGGCTGTTTTATAAAGGTTTGTTGCTATTTAAAAAACTTTTGATTGATGGAATCTGTAAGTGGTTGAAATATACGAGACTCCTGCGGTAATAGCGAGCCAAGCGAGACCCCACAACGAGGAACGAGTGAGGAGGCTTGCAGTTCGCCCGCGAAAAGCGAGTATATTTCCCACGGATCAAAAAACACAAGCTTTACTAAAAGAGCCTTAAAAAAACTGACGGTTCAGTTCCTTGAAAAATTTTATTTAGAAGGTATTTTTACAATGAATACATACCAAACTAAGGCCAGAAAAAACAATAAACTACTAACCATCCAATACAAGTAATAAATCCCTATCCAATCGATTATGAAATAACCCAATAGAGGACCTAATGCAGAACCAATATCAACCGTAATGGTATATGCTGTCATGACTTTCACCCTCGAAATCAGTGAAGCGGTATCAGAGGCAAGCGAATCACTTAACGTGGTCATTAAGGTGGACATCAATTGAAATCCCAGAAGGAAAAGAATGAGAATGAACCATGATTCACCAAATGGAATGAGCGCAAAGAAAAGTGAGCCCCCCAACATCGAAACAATCAATAAAGGTTCCCGCTGCCCCGACCGATCTGAAGTCCTCCCTACAAAAGGGGCTAAGTAAGGATCCCATCCCTAACGTATTGCTTGAATGATTCCTGCTAATGAAGCAGCACCTATTCCAACACCTGCAACTTCAGGAATGGAAGATAATTGCTTCGAAATCATAGTACTTAAAGTGGAAGCAAATACACCATGGACAACCAAAGGGATTAATAGGCCAGATCCTAAAACAATCAGGAAATCCTTCGTTTTCCAAATAGATGAATAACCTCTTTTTTGGGTAATCCATCCTTTTTCCATTTTGGAAGTCGGGACTGAAGAAGGTATATATTTGATAACGAAGGGAATGACCAGCAGTGTAATCATACTAAAGGTATTCGTTACAATCTTTATGTTGATCAGGTCTGTCATCAAACCACCAGCTAGCATTCCAACTAATCCCCCTAATCCAGCTAGTCCATTGTATATGCCAATGAAATGACCACGATTGTGATTAGATGAAGCCTCCAAAACTGTAAGGTATCCGCCAAGACGTAGAAACGACCAAGCCACTCCCCACACGCAACGCGCAATGAACAATAGCCAGAAATTTTGCAGCCAACCGTATGAAAAAGTGGTTCCTATTGCTAACAAAACTGCAAGAAGAAGCCCCGCTCGTTTACTCATTCTCAGATAAAACCAACCAACAAGAGGGTTGATTGGAAGCCGGATAAACCGGTTAATAGACAGGAGGACGCCGACCTGCCACAAAAATGTCAGCCCGAAATCAGGGTAATAGATGGGTAAGACGATAAAAAGCATCGCATCGCCCAAACCACAGACGGCCGTTATTAGGCCCACCAACTTAACAAGGGTTTTGTTGTTTATTTGTCGCATTTTATCCTCTTTTACCATATTCCATCAATTATTTTGGATGGAGCGTAAATATTTCTTCAGCCGTTTCAGAATGAATTTTGCATCAGGTCCAACCCCCCGCAGTGTTGCGGATGCATGATTTCTTTGCCAGTGCAGACCAACATAATACAATCCTTCAATGGTCGTACTGATCCCGCCTCTCTGAAGTGCAAAACCATCCTCTCCAACTGCCTCTGGTAAGGATTCCAAGTAAGGGAAAGTTGGTTTAAAGCCCGTGGCAAATATGACTGAGTCGATTCGTTCGATATTGCCATCTGTCCACTCTACGCCATTCTTTGTAAATTTCTTGAACATCGTTCGTTGATCGGGGTTTCGATCAACCTCAATAGACTGTTTGAATCCACCAAGATCAATTACGGGTTCTTTATCCCTTACTGTTTTCCACAGGCCAATTGGAAATGTGTCGACACCAATAACACGTCCCCAGAAATGACCATCCTTACCGAGAAACTTCTGTGGTAAATACTTAATCGGTGTCCTTGTTGCAAGACTTACTTCTGCTACACGGGCTAGTTCAACAGCAACCTGGACAGCAGAATTTCTTCCCCCGACAACCAATACCCTTTCCCCTTCAAAGGATTCTGGTCGTTTGTATTGATAGGTATGGAGAACTCTTCCCTCGAAGAATTCTTCACCTTCTATATGAGGGATATAAGGATGATTAAAAGCACCGGTGGCATTTATTATAGCTTTCGCTTGATACGTAGTACCATCCTGAATAGTGACAGTAAAAGATCGACTATTTTTGGAAACACCAATGACTTTTTTGTTTGTTTTTACATGGAGGTTGAAATGTGTTCGGTATTTATTCAAATATCGGATAACCTCCTCTTTCAGTGGATAACTATCCGGGTGTCCTGGAATTGCCAAACCTGGTAGTGAAGAGTAGCGAATTGGTGAAAATAAGGTCAAACTATCATAATACTTTGGCCAAGAACCGGCAGTCTGGTCACTCGCTTCCAAAATTAGATAATCCAGTTTATTTCGTTTCAGGTAATATCCTGCTGCTAAACCACCCTGACCAGCTCCTATAACGATGGCATCATACATCTTATGCTCCCCCCAATGGGACCTGGGGCTGTCACAAAAGTGTCTGACTATCACCGAACTTAACAACATTTTAAGAAAAATCGTGGTATTGATACAAAATGTTGTGTTGGAGGTGTCTGACACTTTTCTTTTAGGACAGTCCCAGCTATCCGTTATTATTGTTTTGTGGATGTGTTTTGTCCAGAAGTATCTTCCTCAATCTTAACCACACAACAATCCTTTTTTGCCTGTTTAAACTGATTTATAAACTGTTTAATGGCGTTCTCTTTTTTCTCTGTCACGCCTTCTCACCTCCTTTCATTAGCTCTACAAACAAAATCAAAAAAGTTTCAATAAAAGACCTCTCGTTTCCAATGTTTTATTTAATCCTTTTTAACAACTATTGCTGTATACAATTATTATTCAAAGAAAAAAGCCAAGTGGCTTTTCCTTCGTTAGAGAGGTGGCTGGCAACAAAATTCACTCCGACACATCGCTTCGGTCAACAACTTTAATTCAGAAGAAATGGAATCCATTTTACCTTCTGGAAGTTGGCTGAAAAGATCTGTAATGTAATTTGATGTGATTAGGCTGATTTTTTCTTCAAGCTTAGCACCTTGTTCGGTTAAGCCAAGGGTCACATAACGACGATCATTAGGATCCGATTGTCGCTGTACATATCCTTTTTCGACCAGTCCGTGAACATGACGGCTGGTGGTACTGTTGTCTAACCCCAGTCTTTTTGCCAAATCATTTAGGGATAGATGGCTCATCATTTTAATTTCGTAAAGGATATGACTCTGGACCATTGTCACCCCGCAACATTGAGAACTTTCCTTTTGAAGTAGGCCAAATTGCCGAGCCATGACGATAAATAAATATCTGATTTCCTCAATATTTTGTGTGTTATCCTGTTTATTCATTTACATCACCTGCCCATAGTATAGGTCAAAATAAATGTCCAATGCAACTATTGTGTATTGATATCTAAATTGCATTTCAAACAAAAGAATATAGGTTGCTTCCCTTTTCGTGAAAAACGCTATTGGAAATGATTTAACACACTAAAAAAACGCAGGTGATTTGATACAAAACCACTTGCGTTTTAATGTTCTTGTTAACTATAAATTGAAGTAATCAGCTTTAGAGGTCTATTTTCCTTCTAACGTACACTTGTCCCACTATTCATCATAAATCCGGCTGAGCCACTCTTCCGATACGCCATCTGGTGGGCCATCATAGATCAGCTTTCCGTCCTTCAAGGCGAGTACTCTTGTCGCATACCGTTTGGCTAATGTCACATCATGGACATTGATGAGTGTAACAAGCTCATGTTTCTTGTGGATCCGCTGGATGAGATTAAAGATACGATTCGCTGTCCCTGGATCGAGACTTGCGACAGGTTCATCTCCGAGAAACACTTTGGGCTTCTGAAGCAATGCACGCGCTATGGCCACACGCTGCTTTTGTCCTCCACTTAAATGTTCCACCCTTTTATACTGATGATCTGTCAATTCCACACTACTGATCGCCCTGAGCGCCTCTTCTTTTTCCACTTTTGAAAAATAGCCGATCAAATTTTTCAAATCGTTTCTTTTTCCGAACGTACCTGTTAGCACATTTTGCATAACAGATAGACGAGGAATGAGGTTGAAATGCTGGAAAATCATTCCCATGTTTGTGCGTACTTTCCTTAGGGCTGATTCATTAAGCTTGGTGATATCTTCTCCTAGAAAGTTGACGCTTCCTCCTGTTGGCATGTGTAAACCATTCAAACAACGGATCATCGTCGACTTCCCTGCACCGCTTTTCCCTAATACACAAATAAATTCCCCCGGATGGAGCTCCAGATTGAAATCAGATAATGCATCTTTATCTGAACGTCGATATCGGACAGTTACATGTTCAAGCTTGATAATTGGTCCCTTCTCCATCAAATCACCTTTTCCCTGATTTTACTGCCTGCGAAGTCCACAAAGACCACCATGATCATGATCAGAAGCACATCAATCGCTACGGAAGAATAAGCGAATACTTTAAAATGGTTGAACAACTGCTGCCCGATACCTCCTCCGCCGATAAAGCCCAAAATGAGTGATGTCCGGATTGCTACTTCGAACCTATAGAAATAATGCGATAATACATTCGGCCAAATTTGTGGGAGAATCGAAAAGATATTCGCAATCCACCCTGTTGCACCAACAGATTTCATCGCTTCTTGAGGACCGACTTCCGCTGCTTCGATCAGTTCTGAAATCAGTTTTCCGAGCACACCAATATTATGAAGGATGATTGCAAGAACGGCTGGAAATGGTCCTAATCCCAAAGCAGTCAAAAAGATCAAACCGAACACGATTTCAGGTACCGATCTCAAAAAACTGAGACTGATACGGAAAAAGCCATATAAAAAAGATGAACGGCTCGTGTTCCGAGCCGCCGCGAATGCTAGTGGCAATGCAAAAACGAGTCCAAGGAAACTGCCCAGGAATGCCATGGCCAATGTATCAAGACTCTCCATGATCATCCTCGGCAAAATTTCCATATTCATCGGGAACCAACCAGACAAAAAGTCAATCATATTCCGAAAATCCTTGAATTTTGCAAGATCGAACTCTGTTGCGCGCATACTCATGTGAATGACTACGATAAGACCTAGCGCAATATATAAGTGGCGCCTCTTGAACCAAGCCATGAAATCTACTCCTCTATAACTCCCTGCTTAATAGCAGCTTTACGGATACTTTCATAATCTTCGTTGCTTGCCTCGGTGAAACCAGAAGCTCCGAATGCATCCAAGATTTCTTCATCTTCTATTCCAACGAAAACCTCTTGCAGTTTCTTTTTCGTTTCTTCATCCATTCCTTTATTGACCGCCCAAGGGTATTGGAACAGCTTGTCAGATTCCCAAATGACTTTTAATTGATTACCATCGACTGTCCCAGCTTCAACGAGTTGATTGTAGATTGCACTGTCAACCGCTCCAGCAGTCACTTGTTTGTTCTGCACTGCTAAGGATGTTGCGTCATGTGAGCCAGTGAATCGTACTGTTTTGAATTCGTGATTGTCTTTATCGGTATAAACGTTACGATCTTTCAATTCGATGCTAGGAATCAACGAGCCTGAAGTCGAGTTCGGGTCACCAAACGCGAAATCTACCTCTTTACTTTCTTTCAACAGGTCTTCAAGAGACTCATAGGGATTGTCTTTATGGGTGATGATGTAAGAATGATAAAACGGTTCACCATCAACGAGTTGTGTAATGATCGCCTCAGCTCCACTCTTTTCATGGGCGATGACATACGTCAATGGTCCGAAAAACGCCATATCAATCTTTTCATAGTTCATTGCTTCGACTACCCCGTTGTAGTCAGGGTATGTATCAATTTTGACTTCACGATCCAGTTCCTTAGATAGTTTTTCCTGGAGCTTATCCATCGCTCCTTGCATTTCACCTTCTGTTTGGGAAGGGATGACGCCGATGGTCAGTTCTTCATCCTTTTGATCCGATCCTTCCTTTTCATCGCCACCGTCACATGCTGCAAGAACCGCTAAAAGAAAGACTATCACCATTGCAAATAATTTTTTCATAGTTGTTCACCTCTTATGGATTGATAAATTGCTTGATATTGCTGCATTTCTTTCTCAAGGGAAAATTCATTCAGCATCCGATCCCTGCCCTTTTTTGACAGTTGTTCATAGAGATTTTCATCATTGATCATTTGTAAAAATTGCCCCTTGAATTGCGTCGGATTTTCAAAAATAAAGCCATTGTTCCCGTGATCGATCAAGCTTTCATTACCCGCATTTTTCCTGGCGATAACCGGTTTCCCATGATATAGGGCTTCCATCAGTGCAATTGGCTGTCCTTCAGATTTCGAAGTATTGATAACCACGTCTGCCCATTCATATAAAGCTGACATTGATGCGAACGGAACACTTCCTATATATGTGAACCATGGATGCTCGTTTTCATAGTTTCTGACGAGCTCTGTTTCTTCTTCTTCAAGAGGCTCGCCTGCAATGACAAATTCCAGATCAGGGTAGTTGATGGTCAACGATTCAACTTCGTCCATAACATAGAAAACATCCTTTACCTTCCGAATGCCAGATGGTAAAAGGATTCTAGGGCGACCCTTAGGTAAATCGATATCCAGCGCTTCCTTTTTTTCTGGAATCCAGATACTCTGAGGCACTACCTCAACCCGATCACTGAGTTCAGGGTAGGTTGTGATGACCTTCTCTGCAGCTTCTACTGTAAAAACAGTAATAAAGGAAGCGTTCAATAGTAAGTCTTTTGAAATCGGATGATCCATCTTTTCATTTACATCAGTCCCGCCGGAAGTGACAATATAAGGTTTTTCTAGGCTTATCTTTTTTTGCTGCGTCCACTTCGAGAACCGGTCGAAATGTAAAATATGAAAGAGGTCACAGGACACCATTTTTTCCTGAGCCGCTCGATCCCAGTTCTCCTCTTCATACGCGAAAACCTCGACAGGAAATCCCAGCTCACGGAGTCCTTTCACAAGCCTTCTAGCCGTAATCGAATTACCGCGCTGACTATGAAGATAAGGACTAAAAAAACCTATTTTAGTTTGATGGGTTCTCTCCGAGGTATTTCTCAAGTTTATGATTCACCCACTTCCTTTGATCATCGACACGGACAGTCATACCTAAAGCATCTACTTTTTCAAGGAAAAGGATACAGTACTTACGTGACAGTTCAAGGATCGCCTTCGCATCCTGTACAGTGAAAGACTCTGAATTCGTTCCATCACGCAATGCAATCAACGCTCTATCAAACACTGCTCGGTGGACGAAAGTTCCGTCTTCCAGCGTCACAGCTTGTTCTGTCTCAATCAGATAACGTTCCAATTCTTCGAAATAGTCTTGAGGAATGCTCTGCTGATTGAACATTTCCTCGAATCCTTCGTGTTTGAATCCAGCCTCCTTCAATTGCAGAACGACATTTTGCAGCCGCTTTTCCCACTGTTTCGGAAATGAAGGCGTATGACGATACTGTTTCAGGTAATGTCCGATTTTTACAAGCGATTCCTTTTTTATAGATTCAAATAGCGCGAATTCGATCATTACTCTAGGGAAAAGAGGCTTCAGTTCCTGTATGATCTCGGCTTTCCCAGGTCCGATCCTCAAAGGGAACTTTCTGTGATAGTCTTCCAGCAATCCTTCAAGATGGTTTCTCACTGAATCTACCTCAGCGTATAACACCACCAGATCGGTTTCAATATTGACAACGATGTCCTGTTCTTTCATTTCTTCAACCGTTCGTTCTGTATCTTTTTCAGGCTCCCCAATCTCCTTACTTAGAGCGGGTACCGTTGCAGCTTTCATTTTCTCAAGCGCACGTGTAATCCGCTCCTCGCTTGTTCCTTCCATTTTCTTCCGAAGGATATCGATCGTTGCTGACCCGAATTTATACTTTTCACCGAAAGGATCGAGCACCCATCCCCCTCCAATCGTCTCTATAGGAGATGGTCTACGGAGAACAAAACGATCCCCTCTCAATACCGATATTTCTTCATCCAATCGAACCTGACAGAGAATGTTCATGGTATCGCTCTCACGCAATTCATTCCGGTCAAAAAAGACAATTGTCCCCATTACTTCGGACGTTCCGGTATGAAGCTTCACTCTTGACCGTTGCTTCAGGTCATAATCAAGTTGTCGATGCACATCGAGAACGAGATCGATCGTCTTCGAAGGACTTAATGAACGATTTGTCGTCAACTGATCGCCACGCGTAATCTCCTTGAAAGAAACCCCTCCGACGTTGATCGCGGCACGCTGACCCGCCACTGCATGTTGGACCGTTTGCTTGTGGACCTGGAGCTGGCGGACCCTGACCTTTTCATTCCGAGGTAAAAGGATGACCTCTTCCCCTTCATGGACGGTCCCTTCAAAAACCGTTCCACGTACAATCGCTCCTTTTCCTTTTAAAGTGAAAGCCTGGTCGATCGGCATCCGGAAGTTTGAGGAAGAATCCCGTTGCTTAACCTTGGGCAATTGCTCAATGATCCCCTTCTTGAGCTCTTCAAGTCCTTCTTTCGTCAAACTGTCTACAAAAAACATCGGAGCTTTCGCAAAAGTTCCTGCTGTAAATTCACTGCGGATGTCCTCTTCTACAAGGCTAAGCATTTCAGGGTCAACTTTACTGGTTTTCGTGACGGCAATGAGGGCATGTTCAATCCCAAGGTAACTTAAAATTTCCGCATGCTCTCTTGTCTGCGGCATGACTCCTTCATCTGCTGCCACGACGAGAATGACAAAATCAATCCCGGCAACACCAGCAATCATCTGCCGGATGAAACGTTCGTGTCCAGGAACATCGATGATGGACACCTGAAGACCATCTTCTAAATAAAAAGGCGCATAGCCCAGCTCAATGGAAATATTTCGTTCTTTTTCTTCCTTTAAACGATCGGTATCGATATTCGTCAATGCTTTCGTCAACGACGTTTTACCATGATCAATATGCCCCGCCATACCAATCGTAAAATATGTATCGGCCATGCAATTCACCTACTGCTATAGATTCTTATTCTACTTTATCGACTCAAGGGTAGAGAAGCAAGAATTTCCTCTTGTTCTGATTGAGTTACTCCGGAATACAGCGTGTAAAGAAATAAACTAGACCATCTTTTCGGCTGCTTTCTTTTTTTCAATATATCTGTAGATGGTCGCTCTGCTCATATCTGTTTCCTTTACAATGTCACGCATCGTATAATCACCGGTACAATACATTTCATACGCTTTTTCTTTAAGATCGATATTCATTTCAGATCTCCCAAGCTTCACGCCTTTTTCACGTGCGTTATCAATCCCTGACCTAATCCGTTCACTATGCACTTCCCGTTCGAAATCAGCAAATATATCAATCCAGTTGAAAACAGACTCTCCATTTCCTGAAGCAGTATCAATGTTTTGTGTAAGTGAAATCAAATCGATTCCACGTTCTTTCAATTCGTCCGTTATGGATTGGAGATCCTGGATACTCCTAGCGAGACGATCCAACTTCATGACAACCACGATATCGCCTTCCCTTGCATAATCGAGCATCGCCTTCAATCCAGATCGTTCAATTTTATTATTTGCACGATCGTCGGTGAATAACTTGTCACATCCGTACTCCTCGAGCACCTTCACCTGTTCCCCAAGCGCATCATTACGTGCTGCTACTCTTGCGTACCCAAGCGTCGCCATACCTCTGCTCCTTTCAAATCATCGATTATGTTATCTCTATGATATAACAAAACGGCTGTGTTTCATAATTATGTATCATTACAACGTGTAAATGAGATATATTTTTGATATACATTATCGATAATAGTTCTTTGTGCCTATAAATGTTTCATAAAAGATAGTTGACGATACAAAATTAAGAGTAGTGGATAACTGGGGATAACTGGGGATAACTTTATTTCAAGTGTGACAAAGGGATTTTTCGTATCAAAATATTTAGATTTTGATACAGAAGATAAACAGTGGAAAACTCTGGACAACTGGGGATAATTTTGTAACATTTTCGTTACATGGGAAATCATTACATTTATTGGTGTTTTTGAGACGATTTGTTCTTTCGTGGATAACTCACCGGATTGGGGATAACTATATTTCAGAATTGTTACACAAATTCTGTTCGCTTTTCGACATAAAGCGGCATAATTTATATCGGTCTCCAGATTAACAAAGTTAAGTGAATTATTCATTGATGATTTAATAATTCATTTATTGATTTCTACGAAATTCACTCCCTTTCCGCGGGCATATGAAAAGCGGAAGCGACCCGATTAGTCACGCAGGTCACTGGAAAAAGGACAAGGAGGATCGAACCAAACAATGACTTGGTTCTGCGTAGGCTTACTCATTAGGATGTCAATCAATGTGTCAACCGCCGCAGGAAGTTTGAAGTGATCCAAGTGAATAGTCGCTAAGCTAGACATCACTTCTTTGCAATTTCCTACTTCCGTGAGCCTCCTCACTCACTTCCACAGGACGTGGTGGTTGTTAGTCGAAGATCCTTAATTCGCTGCGGGGTCTTGCCTGGCTCGCTTTTCCCGCAGGGGTGTCGCGAATTTCGCTTGAAATCAATTTCTGATTAAGAAGTTGAAAAGGTATAGCTATCTTAAAACTGAACTTTTAGTCGAACATCTTATTTTTAGTGTATGAATCTATGAAATATAGTTCCTATATGAAGAACAATTTACGTTTCAATGTATCTTCCCCTCCCCTACCAGCTGTTGCTTAGGGCAAATGATTTTTATCAATCATGTGCATCTATAAAAATCGTCATTTCGACAAATGGTGACTATAGTCCGCAATGTTTTTTGTTACTGATTACAAGAAAAAAACATAGGATTTGATATTTTGTCGAAGTCTCTATATAATTAATTCCTGTGAGAAAGATGGGGCTGGTTGTACATCTGGTGAGTGCCTGGGTCTTCAAAACCCTGAGGGAGGCGCGTGCCGTCTCCGGTGGGTTCGATTCCCACACAGTCCCGCCAAAATACATATATAAAGACTTGCGCCGCTACGGACGCAAGTCTTTTTTCATTTCTATTAAACTGTTTTCGGAGTTAGGTCGTAGCAGCGGTTGTAAATCCACTTGTAGCTTTCTTCGTTCAGCTTACGCGGATTACCGATTGTTTGTGGATCTTTCATGGCTTCTTTCGCGAGGCGTGAGATCATGTCCTCTGGTACACCTTGCTCTTTCAATGTTGGAATGTCCATTTCTTCTACTAGCTTGTAAACTTCGTTGACGGCTGCTTTCGCTGCTTCGTTTTCAGTCATGCCGTGTGTATTCACGCCCATTGCCTTTGCAATACGTGCGAACTTCGCTGGGTTCCCTTTCCAGTTGTATTCCATAACTGGTCCAAGCATTGTCGCTACACATTGACCGTGTGCTACGGGTACGATTCCACCAAGTGTTTGCGCCATTGCGTGCGCTGCACCTGCAGATTCACTTCCGTAAGAAAGACCTGCAAGCATTGCCGCTTGTGCCATACCGTAACGTGCTTCCACGTCTTCAGGGTTTGCATATGCACGACGGATATAAGTTGCTACATACTCGATTGCGAGAAGTGCGACTGCATCCGTAATTGGTTGTGCATAGTGCATGGTGTAGCACTCGATTGCGTGAGATAGAGCATCTACACCAGTCATTGCTGTTACATGCGGAGGCATAGAAATATGCAATTCTGGGTCGATGATCGTCATGTGCGCTGCAATCAGTGGTCCACCCGTGTTGAACTTGAATTCGCGATCTTCATCTGTGATGACTGCCCATTGCGTTACTTCTGAACCAGTTCCAGCAGTTGTCGGAATCGTAGTCAGTGGTGGGATTCGTTTTGTTAAAGGCTTCTTCCCTTCTGCCGCTTCATACGCAAGGACAGATTCACCTTGTACGACTTCAACACCGATCGCCTTCGCTGTATCCATCGAGCTTCCTCCACCGACTGCAACCAATCCGTCACAGCCTTCTTCCGTGAAGACTTTCGAACCTTCGTTCACGATTCGTACTGGAGGGTTCGGCTCTACTTTATTGAATACGACAATTTCGATACCAGCAGCTTCTAGAGAATCTGTAACCGGCTTCGTCACACCAGCAGAGTAGATACCAGGGTCTGTAACAAGCAATACTTTTGAAACGCCAAGGTTCTTCACTTCTTCCCCACCATGCTTGATTGCACCGATTCCGTGCTTGATGACTGTTGGAATTTCGAAAGTGTGAAAGTTGTTCATGTGTTCAATGTTCATATTTAATGCCATGATTAAATTCCTCCTCAATTTTCATATCAGGTCAAGTCTATAGTTCTGTTATCCTAGGGATAATCTGTTCACTTCTCGTGATAATCTGTTAGGTTTATCTTTCTAGCTTCAGAACCCAGCCACTCGGTGCACTTCAGTCCACCTGCGACGGGAACTAGCCTCCTCGTTGGACTTCCAGTACCTTTCGTGGCTAACAGGATTCTTCAGCTTTCATTCTATCCTTTGAACCAGTTGATTGGTTCTGGGTTATGGTTTTCGAAGATGTGTTTCACTTCTGTATATTCTTCTAATCCTTGTTTTCCGAGTTCTCGACCGATACCGGATTGCTTGTATCCACCCCATGGTGCCTGTGCGAAGTATGGGTGGAAATCGTTGATCCATACTGTACCGAGACGAAGCTTGCTTGCAACACGTTCAGCCTTTTTCGAATCCGTCGTAAAGACTGCCCCTGCAAGACCGTAAGTCGTACTGTTTGCACGCTTGACCACTTCTTCTTCTGTTTTGAAACGTTCTACAGTCAGTACTGGACCAAAAATCTCTTCCTGGACAATTCGCATATCGTTTTCACATTCGGTAAAGATAGTCGGCAAGTAAAAGAATCCATCTTGCAATTCAGGATTCTCTGGGCGTTGTCCTCCGACAACCAGCTTCGCGCCTTCTTCTTTACCGATTTCAACATACTTTTCAACTTTTGCCCGGTGTTCGGCAGAAATTAGTGGTCCAGATTCAGTCGCTTCATCAAACCCATTGCCCAGTCTGATTTTTGCTGCACGTTCCACGAGAGCATCGACAAATTTGTCATGAATCGAATCCTCGACCAAGAGTCTTGAACCTGCGGAGCATACTTGTCCCGCGTGAAAATATACTGCGTTAAGTGCCTGGTCTACCGCAATATCGAAATCTGCGTCAGCAAATACGATGTTCGGGTTCTTCCCGCCAAGCTCGAATGCAAGTTTTTTCATATTGCCGGACGCTGCATTCATGATCTTGCGCCCTGTTTCAATTCCACCAGTGAACGAGACAAGATCGACATCATGGTTTTCAGCCATTTCTTGTCCGACTGTCACTCCAGCACCGAGTACGAGATTGACGACCCCGTTTGGAAAACCGACTTCTTCCATGATTTCAGTGATCTTGATCGTAGTGAGTGGTGTGATTTCACTCGGCTTCATAACGATCGTGTTCCCTGCGGCTAGTGCAGGTGCGATTTTCCATGAAGCTTGTAACAAAGGATAGTTCCAAGGTGAAATTTGCGAACATACACCGACAGGTTCGCGAACAACTTTACTAGAAGAGTCCGGGATTGGCGATTCAATGACCTCTCCGCCATCTTTATCTGCTAATCCTGCGAAATAACGGAAGACTTCTGTAATATCATCCATATCTGCAAGACTTTCCGTCAACGTCTTACCAGTATCAAGACTTTCTAATCGAGCAAGTTCATCTTTCTGTTCCTGGATTTCTTCAGCGATCTGGAACAACTTATAGCCGCGTTCGTTGGCAGGGGTAGATGCCCACTTACCTTCATCAAATGCAACACGTGCCGCTTCAATTGCCTTGACCGCGTCTCGACGATTACCATCAGTGACCAACGCGACGACTTCCTGATTGAAAGGATTAATGATTTCTCTTGTTTCTCCAGATTCGGAATCAATCCACTTTCCGTTTATAAACATCTGTTGTCGTTTCATGGAATCCCTCCTCATTTAATTTGTTAAATTTTTATTTAACGTTTTGAACATTTTTAATGCTAACAGAGATTATTTTTTGATGCAAATGCAAATGCTTAAGAAAAATCCCGATTTTTTAGGAAGTGGATTTTCTATATATAAGTAGGCTATCGTAATATCCTTTCACAAAAAAAATTTTGACTGGCAATCTTCCCAGGAAAATGATGTTCAGTCAGTTGACTTTATCTCTGAGACCTGTATCATAATCTATGTAAAATTTATATTTAACGTTTTTTACGGACTTTATCAAACTTTTCATTTAAAGGGTGATCTAGTGGACAAGGAAAAGCAGTTGGAAGTATTAGAAAACGCTCGGAACAACGTTGTCCGTTCCATTGCAGAAACGATGGATCTTTATGGAGTGACTCCCTCTGTCGGGAAACTCTATGGAACGATGTATTTCCGGAACAAATCAATGTCGTTGGATGAAATGAAAGATGAATTGGGAATGAGTAAGCCTAGTATGAGTACGGCGGTCAAATCGTTACAGGAAATCGATATGATTAAAAAAACGTGGGTGAAAGGTTCCCGTAGAGATCAATTCGTATCTGAAAAGGATTTCTTCAAACTGTTTATCCAATATTTTTGTAAGATGTGGGAGCGTGAGGTGAAAATAAACCTCGATGCGATTGAAGAGACCCGCAAGGAAATCAAAGTCCTTCTATCTCAACCTGATTTAGATGTAGAAGTACGAGAGGAAGCTGAATATAGCCTCTCACTTTTGAGAGAGTCAAAAAAATATTACTTCTGGTTATCTGATCTCGTAAAAAACTTCCGCTCAGGAGAGATATTCGCTCTCGTACCTATTCCCGATATGGACGAGGAATAAAATCAAATATATCCTATTGAAGGAGGTGAAGCTGAAAAGTCTGTTTGAATCCCTGATTACAGGGAATCGAACTTACTTTTATGATAAAACTGATAGAATTATACAACAGGAGGAGATGCTCGTTTTGACACAGCAAACAACAGAACAAACAAACTCGAAACGTAACATGTGGATTTTTATCGGATTTGTCGTAGCAGCTTTCATTTATATCATCGCAACGAACGATGGCATCAATTGGGGCGGCTTCATTTCCATGCTGATCTTTTATGGAATCGTCTATTATATAGGTGCTGTCCTTGCGAAAAAGAAATCGGATTCCATTTCAGACATGATGATCGCAAAACGGTCGATGCCGCTTTGGATTGCAATGTTCACAATGGCCGCGACGTGGGTAGGCGGCGGTTATATAGCTGGTACCGCTGAATTCACCTATTCCGATGGACTCGTATGGGTTCAGGCACCATGGGGGTATGCGTTGAGTCTGATTATCGGCGGTATTTTTTATGCCCGTAAAATGAGACGTTATCAATTCATGACCATGCTCGATCCGATTGAAATGAGATTCGGTAAGAAAACTGCAGGACTCTTATATATTCCGGCGTTACTTGGAGAAATCTTCTGGAGTGGAGCGATACTTACGGCTCTTGGCACGACTTTCGGTACGATTTTGGGACTTGATTTCAAAACGTCCATCATCCTTTCAGCTGCCATCGCGATCGCTTACACAGTAGTCGGCGGTATGTGGTCTGTCGCTTTAACAGATGTCATCCAAATGTTATTCATCATGATCGGGCTTTTCGTCGTCGTCCCATTTGCTTTCGGGAATGTTGGCGGATTCACTGATACAGTTGCCAATTATAAAGAAGAAATGGCGGGTTATTTCAGTCTCTTTCCACCATTGAATGGGTGGACAGACCCAGCCTGGGGCAATTGGTATTGGAACTGGTGGGATTATGCGTTGCTGCTTGTGTTCGGAGGGATTCCATGGCAAGTCTACTTTCAACGCGTTCTTTCAGCTAAAACAGAAAAAACAGCCATGTGGCTTTCCATTTCAGCAGGGTTCATTTGTATCATAGCTGCTATCCCAGCGGTATTCATTGGTATGATCGGACTTAACGCTGATTGGGCGAGTTTTGGTGCTAGTGAACCGGAAAATGCTGCGATGGTTTTACCATATGTCTTGAACTTCTTGACACCTGAAGTGATCGGGGCGATCGGTCTTGGCGCGATTGCTGCAGCCGTCATGTCCTCGATGGACTCATCCATCCTTTCAGCATCCAGTATGGCTGCATGGAATGTATATCGTCCATTGATCAAGCCAAAAGCGACTGGTGAGGACCTGAAGAAGATCATCAAACGTTCGATCATCATGGTCGGTATCGCTGCAACAATCATTGCTTTGAATGTCAAGAGTGTCTATGCATTATGGTATCTATGCGCAGATTTGGTCTATGTCATATTGTTCCCGCAGCTTACGATGGCTCTCTTCTTCAAAGGAGCGAACAAATATGGCGCCATCGCTGGATTTATCGTTTCACTAATCCTTCGGATAGGTGGAGGCGAACCTGTCTTGCACCTGCCTACTTGGATTCCGTATCCGATGATAGAAGACGGCGTTGTCCTCTTCCCGTTTAGAACATTAGCGATGGTATCTGGTCTCATTACGATTTTCGTAGTTTCAAAGTTAACGAGAAAACTGTGTGAGCCGATGCCGTTGAAGATGCCTGAGGAAAGAGATAAGCCGTATGCAACATCATAATGGGATGTTTTAAAAGGGATGGCCTTCTTCTAGGTCATCCCTTTTTGTATGCATTTTGGGGAGGGAAACATGAACTTATTTTTTCTCTAACCATTGGGTATACCTTAACTGTTCGATTGTCGCCTGTCCTATTCCAAACATAGCTGCTTTCAACTCGAATTCAATCCGTCCGAATTGTTCTATCATCCTCTCGCGTTCATCTCCTACTGATAATGGCAATAATGCACGGCCGAAACCGACCATATCAGCTCCTAAAGCGATCGCTTTTGCTGCTTCAACTCCATCTTTCATACCACCGCTGGAAATGACCTTTGCATTCAGTCCACAATTTTTAATATCTTCTAGACAAGTCGCAGTAGGATTCCCCCAATCACGAAAAGCGTCTGCAGCTTGAAAACGTTTAGGATCCTGGTTACGATATTTTTCGACTTGGATCCAGGAAGTTCCTCCGGACCCAGCCACATCAATGAAAGCTAGACCTGTTTCCACAAGCCGTTTTGCGGTATGTCCATCAATTCCCATCCCTACTTCCTTAACACCGACTGGGATATCAAGATCTTTAACAACCGATTCTATTTTTTTAAGCAGACCGGCAAAATTTGTGTCACCTTCGGGCTGGAAGACTTCTTGCATCGCATTCAGATGCAAGACAAGACCATCTGCCTCAATCAGGTCAATGGCTCTTTTGCATTCTTCCATACCGAAACCATAATTCAACTGGACTGCACCAAGATTGGCAAGTATGGCTGCAGTCGGGGCAAACTTACGGATCTGGAAAGATTCTACTGCACCTTCCCTCTCAATTGCTGCTCTCATGGAACCGACACCGATTGCCCACCCTTTCTCTTCAGCTATATCTGCAAGCTTTTCGTTGATCCGCTTCGCTTTTTCAGTGCCACCTGTCATCGAACTGACTAAAAATGGGGCTTTTAATTTCTTGTTTAAGAATGTCGTTGACAAGTCCACTGCTTCAAAATCGAGTTCAGGGAGAGGGTTATGGCGAAAACGATATCGCTCAAAGCCTGTCGTATTAACATTTTGGACAGGTTTATTCAAGGCAATATCGATATGTTCATCTTTTCTTTTTGTCGTAAAGCCCTTCTTATTCTTCATAATTTTCTCCTCCTTCTACTCTTAACGTTTATCTTTTACTGATTTTTCAATTAATTAACATAACATTATATGGTGGTTATTCTTGATATCGTTGTGGATCATATTCAGGTTTACATCTAGGTTTTCGATGATACCTAGACGATTTCCACGTATGACTTGTTCATTTTTCGGTTCATCAGGATACCTGACATTCGCAGACTTGGCAAGAATCATGTGGATTTCACCGGTTTCCATCAATAAAGCACAATATCCTTTCATGAGAAGAAGCGTGTAAACTTCTCTGAACGTTGTCCCTTGGCTTGATGGTTCTGATTGGAATTGTACTTGTCACCTCACCCGACTTCATTTCAAGAATCGGTTCTATGATTTTGCTTTGAACGATTTGGATATCAATTAACGTATCAAAATAAAGAAGTTTGCATGGTCCATCATTGAATCTTAACAGTTTTACTGCAAAGTCATCATTAGCAGATAAAGCTTCCATGATTTTGTTGAAATTGTTTTCGAGGGTAGATAAGATCGGTTGTTTATCATCCGAAACTTGATAATGCTTATCCCGCTTATCTTTTAGGTTATTCTTTAAGAATCGACCCATCTTCATCTCCCCGATCATTTAGAATAGCTTTCTATCAGTATGTTTTCCTTACAATGTTCAACTATTCTTATATAATATAGCTGTATTTTGTTAACATAATTATTTTATTGTCTTCTATTCTTAATCATTATTGTGACATTGCTTGATTTCATTATTTGGGTGCTTGTATAATAATAAAAGAATGTACGATAAACAAACAGGGGTGGCAAAATGTTAGATGGTTGGTTTGCGTGGTTTATCGTCTTATGGACGCTTTTTTTGATTTCGATGTTCGCAATCGGGGGATATTTCATGTTCCGTAAATTCCTCAAAAGGCTTCCGAAAGAAGACGGTATGTCTATATTAGATTGGCAGGATCATTATATAAAAGAAACAAAACATATGTGGTCACCCGAGCAAAAACAGTTACTCGAAGAACTCGTCGAGCCTGTTCCAGAGCTTTTCCGAGACGTTGCAAGAGATAAAATCGCCGGAAAGATTGGTGAATTAGCCATTCGGGAGAGCGTAAAAACGATTGATGAGGATTTGATCATCCGGGGTTACATCATCGCAACACCTAAACGTGATCATAAGTTTTTGATTAAAAAATTGAATCAGAAGAATATCGATATGGCCCCATATAAACAATTATTAGGATGAACAGAAGGCTGATCCCTCCAGGATCAGCCTTCTTTAATGAACTGCTTGCAGTTTTTTGAATTTGAGGTACATTGCGATACGCCAGGGTGCCAACATGCCGAATGCGAGTATGAAGAATAATCCGCTTGTCTCTTCAATTGAAATATATTGACCAAGATATAGCTTCAGTACGATTCGAAATAACAATAATCCGAGCAGGATGAATACGAAAGCTTTCGACCTCTTCAAATAAATCGCATCTGAACGGCGCTCAAATGATGAAGTCCGGATCAACAGAAAAGAAAATATCATTCCAACAACAAATGCTTCCAGGGCTTCTCCCCAAGGTACACGTGCGGGAGGATAAAGGAACATCAAAAATCCAGTCGACATGAACAAGGGTGGTAATATTATTTTCCTGATGGTTGCCGGCTTCCGTGCCGCTTTCATCCTTATGTACAAAGCGACACACGCCATAAATAAAGCGAGAATACTACTTATTATTACCCACACACTACTTACTTCCCTTCCCCAAAAAACCTAACCACGATCCTCCGCAATTGTCAGGATGATCGTCATCGTCACCCCAATGACCGTCAAATATACACCTATATCAAACATAACTGCCGTTGCAAGTTCCGTATCACCTAATAACGGAAGGTGGAAATGACCAAACGTATGGCTTAAAAACGGCTGACCGAATATAAAAGATCCTACTCCTGTTGCAAATGCAATCAGTAATCCAGCAGCAATGAAATAACGGAAATTGACCCTAAGGACTTTTTTCATCGTCTTCAAACCGAATGTGATGTATAACAAGATGAAAGCACTTGCTGCCATCAAACCACCAATGAATCCTCCGCCAGGAGCATTGTGTCCTGCAAAGAACAAATTGACTGAAAAAGCTAATATGACGAAGACAATGATCGTCGATGTTGTCTTAAGAATAATATCATTTGATCGCATCTTTCCACTTCTATCCCTTCTATGTATGGTTGGATACTAACTTTTTATTGCTGTTTGAGCATTTGAAACTTTAGTATTCCTCTTAACGATATAACAAACAACAAAACCAGGTCAAATTAAAAGGGGGACCGCTTATCGGCGATCATCCCCTATCTTCCTTTTAAAAACCATAGAATCCATTAAAAAAGCGATTGGCAAGGAAGGAGGTCAGTTTTGTCATCCAATCGAAATAGAGGAACACGCCCATGAAGATCATGATTGCTCCGCCTGCTTGCATCACTCTTCTGCTGTGCCGTTTGATCCAAGCCATCTGGCCCATGAAGAAGGACATGACGAAGAATGGAATTGAAAAACCGAGCACATATGCTACCATATAAAACATCGCT
The DNA here is from genome assembly GCF_019720915.1 of Alkalihalobacillus sp. TS-13. Classification (GTDB taxonomy): domain Bacteria; phylum Bacillota; class Bacilli; order Bacillales; family Fictibacillaceae; genus Pseudalkalibacillus. Next base: position 1,006,524 of record NZ_JAHKSI010000001.1, on the reverse strand, counting down.
TGCCCTGGATTGCTAGCCGCTAAATAAATGACTCCGGATAAAATCGGTCCTGTGCACGGTGTCCATCCTGCTGCAAATCCCATGCCAATCCCAATTGAACCAAGGTATCCGGCAGGTCGTTTTTGAAATTTGAACCGCCGTTCTTTCATCAAAAAGTCTGGTTTGAAGACACCTAAAACGACTAAACCGAAAAGGACAATTAAAATCGCACCGATTTGCCGGATCATATCTTTATATTGGAAAAAGAATGTTCCGAACCATGAGGTACTTAGACCCAGGAAAATGAAAATACTTGAAAAACCAACGAGAAAAAGTGCGGTATGGAGTATTGCCCGTTTTCTGAGCATCCCCTTCTCTTCTTTCAGTTCATGAACCGACACCCCAGTAATATATGACAAAAATGCTGGATATAACGGAAGGCAGCATGGTGAAATGAAAGACAAGAACCCAGCACCTAGTGCCAAAAATACATTAATATCAGCGGCCATTACCTCAACCCCTCGTCCGCTTTTGAAGAATCTACTTTCAGTCTACTCTGTAGAGTTGACGGGTTCAACAGGTGCCCCAAGGTATTCTTCAAGTGTCAGATTTTGTTCATAAATGGCTTTCGCATGTTCCTTACCGACATAGCGTAAATGCCAAGGTTCATATTGATAGCCGGTGACTCCTTCTTTCCCCTTCGGATAACGGACGATAAAGCCATATTTATGGGCATTGTCCTTCACCCATTTGCCTGCTGTGGTTTCACCAAATTCTTCAATTAAGCCAAAATCAACTTCTGGAGACGTCACATCCATCGTCAACCCTGTCTGATGTTCACTCTGACCAGCTTGTGCGCTATATTTGTTCGCTTCCTCATGCCCATTCTTCTCTGCATTTGAAGCGAAGATTGATTTTTGAGTGGAATATGAACGATATCCAGATTGCGCTAATAACGGAATACCGTCTGTTTCCGCTTGAGAAAACATTTCTTCAATCGCCTCTGCAGCAACCTCCTGCATCTGCTTTTTCGGATGATCCTCTTTGAAAGTGAATGGAATGTCCGGAACTGTCAATGTTTCAGGTACAAAGTCTGCTGGCAGGTTACGTTCTTTGTTGACTAAGACCAATGGATCCATCACATTGGTAACGATTTTTTCACCATCTGCATTTACGGTGATCGTTTCTTCAGGCGAAGGAAGCTCGGGACCTCTGTCAGCTTCTTTTTCTTTTTCATCAGTATTTTGATCATTTTCATGTTGATCTTGTTCCTGTTCTTTTTCATCGTCCTGATTTTGTCCAGACGGTTGCTCAGATGGTTGCTCTTCAGTCTGGTCCTTATTCTCAAAAGGATTCGGGATGGAAGAACAACCTGATAATAATAAAGAAAAACTTGTAAAGCTTATTAATACCGTGCGTAATTTCATGGTCTCACACCTTTATGTCTTCAATTCTGTTTTTTCATCATCGTTCGCAGGCTTAGTAGAAATACTATACTCACGCCCATTAGAATCATCTTACCAAGCATATTCCATTCAAGCACCTGAGTGACTGCTAAAGCCTCTAATAGTAGTGCCGGGAATTTCCCCAAGGTGCTGGCTGCAAAAAATGTCCATATGGAAACAATACCGATCGCAGAGAAAAATGTCACCACACCTGATGGCATGAAGGGCATGAGCCGGAGGGCAAAAATAAATAGGAACGCTCGTTTCCCTTCCAGCTCAATCAATCTCTTAGCTTTTGAATAGCGTTCCAGTTTTGTCCGGGTAAATTTTCTGAATCCTTTCCTATACAAAAGGAAGGCTGCAAGAGCACCTGCCGCCTCCCCTGCGAAGGAGATGGCTGTTCCCCAAAAGAATCCAAAGAAATAAAGATTAGCAGCTGTCAAAAAGTAACTCGGAAGAAATCCAGAAATCGCAATCAGTATATTCAACGTAATACTGATCAGAACAGCAAGATGAGGGTAATCTCGAAACAGACTGATGATTGTATCTCCCATTCCCCTCTCTCCTCACATCATGATAGCTTCATTCAATTTATTAGACGCATCTTATACCCGATATGTTTCATAACAATTCGTAGGTCAACAGTACGAATGAAGTTGAAGCTTTTGAATCATATTCTTCACCTTCACTAAGCCATCTTCAAGATTTTCGATAGCCAATTCAATGACGGGTGAACGATATTGATCCGCAGTAAAATTGTATTTAGGATCATAATAGGACATTAATAGAACTCGGACTACATTTTCATAGTCTTTATCATGAAAGAAGAGCAAGATACGCTCATACACCTCAGAAGCAAGTCGTTTCTTCAAAAGGTGCAAAGCCTCACCGATCTGATCATGGAACAACTCTGGTTGATAGGTTTCACAAATCGATTGGACTCGGCTTTCTAAAGGATAATGTATATGAAGCCGCTTCCCTTCTTCTTTTCCATTTAATATCCAATCAGGTACAACCACCCGACCGATCCGTTTACTTTCAGACTCGATGATGTAATTCGGATGTTGATCGATTTGTTGGAGACGCCGGAATAAGTCACGATCAAACATTTTTTGTGAACGTCCTTCGTTCCCGATTTCTCCGAAAATGGATCCGCGATGACCTGCCAGTTTTTCAAGGTTGATGACAGGATAGCCTTCCTCCTGGAGGACTTCCAATATGTCTGTCTTTCTGGTCCCCGTCAATCCTTCCAGCACAATGAACGGTTTCGGAGTTTTAGAATATTGTTCCAACTTAGCCATAATAAATTGGCGGTAGGAACGGATCCCGCCGATCAGCTGACAGCAATCAAGACCCATCAGCTTCATGACTGTTGCAAAGCTGTTGCTTCTCATACCGCCGCGAGCACAATAGATCAAGTAGGGCTTTCTATTAGAAACAGCTAAGCCTTTCAATAGTTCAACCATTTGGGGGAGCTTCGGTGAAACAATGGAGAGACCCAGCATTTTCGCCTCTTCCTTTCCTACCTGCTTGTAGGTGGTCCCAACTTTCTCCCGTTCTTCATTGCTGAAAATCGGCACATTGGTCGCTCCTTCGATATGGAACTCTTGAAACTCCTTCGGAGATCGAACATCAATTATATGAAAATCTGCTAGATTGATCGATTCAATAGGAACAACTGATACTGACCTGATTTCTGACATGTTATCAATTCCTTTTCTGACTATTCAAATCGTACCTTCATCGATTTATATTCGTCAAGGTATATACAACTTAATTCATGAATTAGACATTACTCTTCACAGTATAACCGATAAATTTTCATTTAAAAATCAGCTAAGATTAAAGGTAGTTAATAAAGTATACATAAGAAGGTATTTCAAATATATTGTCGAAATAGTTTGTAAATTAGGCATAGGAGGGATTATTAATATGGAGAATTTTGTACAACAATTAAAATCATTGTCAAGTAGAGTAGAGAAAATCAGAGAAAATATACATACTGAAGAAGCTACCAAGACTTCACTTATAATGCCTTTCATCCAGATTCTTGGGTATGATATTTTCAATCCGGAAGAATTAGTACCAGAGTTTGTGGCAGATGTGGGAATAAAAAAGGGAGAAAAAATAGATTATGCTATTATGCACGGTAATGATCCTGTCATTCTAATTGAGGCAAAATCTGTTAACGAAATTCTTACTAAACATGATTCACAGCTCTTCAGGTATTTTGGAACTACTAAAGCAAAGTTCGCAATATTAACAAATGGAATCGAATATAATTTTTTCACAGATTTAGAAGAGCAAAATCGTATGGATCAAAAGCCTTTCTTTACATTTAATATTCTTGAATTAAGGGATAATCACATATTAGAAATCGCTAAATTTAGAAAGAGTCATTTTGATATAACAAATGTTCTAACTACAGCTTCAGAATTAAAATATACTAATGAAATCAAACAACTTCTTGGGAGGGAATGGGAAAATCCTAGTGATGAGTTAATAAAATTCATTCTAAATGATGTATACCAAGGGGTAAAGACCAAAAAAGTAATAGATAATTTTAGAGAAATAATCAAGAAGTCGTTAAATCAATTTATTTCAGAAAAAGTAAACGATAAGCTTCAAAAGGCTTTAAACACAAGTGATGATAAGCCTATTGAACAAACTAAGAACGAAGTAGCTGCAACTGAACAAATTCAAGAAGATAAACAAGCTCCTCAAGATCTTATTGAAACTACTGAAGAAGAAATTGAAGGCTATGTATTAATTAAGTTGATATTAAAAGACCATATCCAATCAAACAGAGTTTTTTATCGTGACAACAAAAGTTACTTTAATGTATTGCTTGATGATAATATTCGTAAGTGGGTCTGTAGGTTAGGATTTAATTCTTCCAATAAGTACATTCAACTTAATGATGAGAATAAAACCTCGTATAAATTAAATTCAGTTGATGAAATAATGTACTACAAAGAAAATATTATTGATGTAGCAAAACAATATAATTAAAAATCCGCTTATGATAAATAGATTTTTTCATCGGATTGGGGGGTATTTGTTTGCCAAATAATAAGCAACTGTTTACTAGAGGTAAAATCCATACTACTGAAGGAAGAACAATAACTTTTGTGGTTAATTTTTGGCAGGATAAAAATGATAAGGATAAAATTTGGATGAGTTCTAAAAACATACTAAATCCAACAGAAGTAAATAATCATTCAAATTCAATAAATTACCACCCAAAATTATTTAGAAGGTTGAAAGAAGTTTTACAAAATGAGAATAGATGGGTAGATTAATTCCTCATTATTAAAAAGATGATTCCATAGTATCGGAATCATCTTTTTTTATTGGATATCTATATTTATTTCATTTAAAAAAGCACTCATCAATTTGAGTGCTTGTCCACCCTCTATTTCATTTGTTTCTGCATTGCTTGCATCATCTGATTTATCTTCTTCTGGGATGGTTTTTGTCCCATCTGCATCATCATCACGCGTAACATGTTTTCGTTAATCGGTGGATTCTTCTTAAGATAACTCATCATATATTTGCGGGCGATAAAAAAGCCAAGCGCAGCACCAGCGAGCAACGCAACAAAGCCCACAACAAAATACATCCAATCCATGCTAAAACTTCTCCCTTCTGGTTGTCTAGAACTAGTGTACTATAAATTCCATTTCAAACTCAATATTTGGACTGCAATTTTTTAAAAGAATTGAAAATATAACATCTGTTGAAAATGCGAAATTCACTCCCTTTCCGCGGGCAAACGAAAAGCGGAAGCGACCTGGTTAGGCACGAAGGTCACTGGAAAACTGACGAGGAGGCTCGAACCAAACAAAGACTTGGTTCTGCGTGGGCTCACTAACAAGGATGTCGATCAATGTGTCGTCCGCCACAGGAAGTTTGAAGTGATCCAAGTGACTTGTCGCTGAACTAGACATCACTTTACCTGAATTACCCCACATCCGCAAGCCTCCTCACGAGTTCCTCGCTGCGGTGTCTCGCCTGGCTCGCTTTTCCCGCAGGAGTGTCGCAAATGTCGCTTAAAGAAAGTCTCCATATAGAATAAGGATTTAATAAGCTAAAATGTATTTTAAAGCATTCTTAGATGTAGTGGGCTTGCTTGATCGGACTCAGCCATCCAATACTGTTTCCTTCCAAATCCACTGCCAGAAATGAGTTCTCGATTTTCCTCAAATGCTCAAATACCAATGTTTCAGCTTCAAAACTCCCGGTTGAAATAAGCGACAGTTTCCTCCCCTTATTCATCACGATAGCCCTGCTGCCTGTGGAATAGATGGTTAACTGCTGCTTTTCCTTCTTCATTTTAAACCCTTTCTGCATTGAATCAACCTTGTTCATATGGTAATCAAACACGTGAAACGGGATCGATCGGGTAATATATTTATATTGCAGATCAATGATTTCAACTAATGAAGGTACAGGACGGGAAGCCTCAACAAAAAAATGATAAAGAACCTGTTCACGGCCAAAATAATGAAAGGCGACTTCTTTTTCGATCAAGTAAATATCATAGTTTCGCACCGATATTCACTCCTATTTCCAGACTTGTCCATCTAGTATATCGAAGCGCTGGAAAAAGTGGTGTCAATCGGTGTAAGTTGTCAATGACTAGTTTTGTCGAATGCATCCAAGTTAAATATTCACCCTTAAAAACACCAGGCCTCGGCGGCCTGGTGTTCTACATTCATACCAATATTTAGTCGTTCAATAAAGCTTTCACTTTTGCTACAACTTTTTCAACTGTAAAGCCATATTCCTTGATGACTTTGTCACCAGGTGCAGAAGCTCCGAATCGATCGATTGCAAGGATATCCCCTTCATCCCCAGTGTATTTGTGCCAGCCGTGAGAAGCTCCCATCTCGATTGCAAGACGTTTCTTGATTGCTTTAGGTATGACGCTTTCTTTATAATCCTGCGGCTGTTCCTCAAATCGATCCCATGATGGCATGCTTATGACAGAAACATTGATTCCTTCCTGTTCAAGCGCTTCTTTCGCTTCAACTGCAAGAGATACCTCTGAACCTGTAGCAAGTAACAGCACATCCGCTGGACCTTCAGTAACAGGTGCTACCACATATGCACCTTTACGTACTCCATCTTCGTTAGAACCTTTCAATGTAGGAACGCCTTGTCTTGTCAACACGAGAGCAGTAGGATTCGACTGACTCTCAAGTGCAATTTTCCATGCTGCAACGGCTTCGTTTCCGTCAGCAGGCCGGATGATGCTGAGATTAGGCATCGCACGTAAAGAAGAAAGCTGTTCAACTGGTTCGTGGGTAGGTCCGTCTTCACCAACCGCGATGGAATCGTGGGTCAGTACATATGTCACCGGAAGTCCCATCAATGCAGATAATCGCATAGCAGGGCGGAGGTAATCTGAGAATACGAAGAATGTACCACCATATACCTTCAAGCCTCCATGCAACTGCATACCGTTAAGTGCTGCTGCCATAGCAAATTCACGGACACCGAACCAGATATTACGGCCGCTGTAGTCGTTACGTGAGAATGTTCCTTTGTCTTTCATCATCGTTTTGTTCGAGCCAGCAAGGTCTGCAGAACCACCGAAGAAATTAGGTACGCGGTTTGCAATTGCATTCAGTACTTCACCAGATGATGCACGTGTAGCGAGCTTGTCTTCTCCAGCAACATATTGCGGAAGCTCAGCATCCCATCCTTCAGGCAACTCGCCAGTAATCGCATTTGATAATTGATCTGCTAGCTCAGGGTATTTCTGTTGATACGCCTCAAACAATTCATTCCATTGTTGTTCCTTTTGAGCACCTTCTTCTTTTAGTTGATTGAAGTGGTCTCTCACTTCATTCGGAACATGAAAATCTTCTTCAAACGTCCACTTGTATGCTTCCTTTGTCAATTTGATTTCATCTGTTCCAAGCGGTGCGCCGTGGGAAGCAGATTTTCCTGATTTATTCGGTGAACCGTGACCGATGACTGTTTTCACTTCGATCAAAGTAGGATGGTCCGTGTTGGCTCTAGCTTCAGCAAGTGCTTTATCCAATGTGTCGAGAGCTGTTCCTTCTTCTACGTAGATTACTTGCCAGCCGTAAGCTTCAAAACGATCTTTAACACTTTCAGAGAAGGACATGTGAAGGTCACCATCAAGAGAAATATCGTTGGAATCATACATGACGATCAAACGCCCAAGACGCAGATGCCCTGCAAGAGATGCAGCTTCCGCTGATACACCTTCCATCAAATCACCATCACCACAAATGCTGTAGGTATAGTGATCGACAACGTTGAAATCATCACGATTGTATGTAGCAGCCAAATGACGTTCTGCCATTGCCATACCAACGGCCATTGCAATTCCTTGACCTAGTGGTCCGGTAGTTGCTTCAACACCTGGCGTATCTCCGTATTCAGGATGTCCTGGTGTCTTGCTCCCCCATTGGCGGAAATTCTTCAAATCATCTAATGATACGTCGTATCCGAAAAGATGCAGGAGACTGTATAAAAGCATGGAACCGTGACCAGCTGATAACACAAAACGGTCTCTATTGAACCAATCAGGGTTTGATGGGTTATGGTTCATATGCTTACTCCATAATGCATAAGCCATCGGGGCAGCGCCCATTGGCATACCTGGATGTCCAGAATTAGCTTTCTCTACGCTATCGATGGACAACGTACGAATTGTATTAATTGATAATTGCTCAATTGAAGTTGACACGACGATTCATCCTTTCTTGTTACACCTTTATTCTTTCATTCCTTTTCCATGATATACTCTCTAATCAAAATTCACAAGACTCGTGGTCATTCGTCATAAAAATTCAAAATTATGAGGATTTTAAACTAAGTTATCTTAGAGCTTTGTTATTCTAAAATGTTGATTTTTCCGTAATTCACTCACTTTCCGCTGGCTCGAGAAAAGCGGAAGCGACCTGTTTAATCACGAAGGTCACTTGAAAACGGACGAGGAGGCTCGAACCAAACAAAGACTTGGTTCTGCGTGGGCTCACTCATAAGGATGTCAATCAATGTGTCGACCGCCGCAGGAAGTTTGAAGTAATCCAAGTGAATGGTCGCTGAGCTAGACATTACTTCAGCCTCCTCGCTCACTTGCACAGGATGTCAACACAAAAATGAAATCATTTTCGTGTCTGCGATGAGAATTCTTAGAAGCTTTCCTTCTGCTGGCTTCAACGTTCACCACAGGACGTACTTGTACAGGATGTACTGACTTCGACGTTCACCATAGGACGTGGTGGTATTTAGTCGAAGTTCATTATTATAGTCGAAGATCCTTAATTCGTAGCGGGGTCTCGCCTGGCTCGCTTTTCCCACAGGAGTGTCGTGAATATCGCTTAAAAAACAACATTAAAATATCTTTTTATCAGCAGAAAAACAGTGTTCCATAATCGACTCAAAGTATGGAGTGCAAAATAAAAATGCCTCTACCATCTGTTATGGTACAGGCATTCCTTTAAATATCTTCAGTTAAGCTATACTCGGTAATTCAATTCGAAAATGATCAGTGGCATCATCATAGTCCATCTTCATTTCCTCTACAAACCAAACTTCATGAGGCCGAACAAAAAAACGGATTCCATCAACTTCCTGTACGTAATCATCGTCCCTTGGTAGTCCACGTTCTACACCGATACATAGTCCTGATTCACTTCCTGCATATCGGCAGAATAGTTGAAGTGCATCCCCATTTTCCAATCCCATTTCTTGTCTGTACATTTCCACTACTGGACTCGTAATTGAGAACATCAGTTCATCCACTCCCTCAGCTTTTGTTATATAACAGTATATCAAAAACTGGAACTGATGCAATACAAAAACAAGCCTGATTTGAATCCTTTTTCAAATCAGGCTTGTTTATTAGTGATAACGCTTCTTTTCATTTTTTAATTTGTCAGGGGTGACGTCATTACCTTCAGGGTCAACAACCTTTATCGAGCGTAATTGATTCTTGAAACCCCCTCGGAATGCTTTCAAATATTCTTTACGCAATTTTTGTTGTTCTTCCTGCTCTTCCTTATTTAATCCTTCGTTTTTCGCTTTTCGTGCCAGTTCATTTATCCGATCTATTTTTTGTTTCGATAGCATTGCCATACTCCTTTTACAAGACTTGATTGTTTTATTTTAACGTATTTCCAATCATATTTCTAATCTTCTGTCCGGTCACTATTGTTCTGATGATCCTGGTAACGTCTGTGTACTGTCGCTTTCGAGACATCATAGCCAAATCCTTGTAAAGTAGTGGCAATCTCCTGGAACGTCAAATCCAAGTTTCTTAAACGAACAATTTCTTCGGTTGGGATCTCTTTCTTCTCACGTCCACCTTGATTCAGGTTAGAGAGATTCTTTTCTGGTTGGTATCCACCCTCAACAGCACGCTTCATACCTCTCTTTATCTTAGCGTTATGAAGCTTTCGTTGGTAATCTTCAACTAGACTAACGATTTCAAGAACCATCGAGTCAGCCTCTGTCAATTGGAGTTCGCCCTGTTCACTGATAGTAAAACATTTCACTCCATACTTACCTAGTGTATGAAGAATCGCGATTTTTGCACTTCCTCTTCCGATTCTTGTTTCATCCTGGACAAGGAGGACGTCTATCTTTTCATCCCTTGCAAGATCTAAAACTTGCAGCATCCCTTCACGGTCCACATCATATCCACTCTTCATTTCATGGATCGATTCAACGACTGTGAAGCCAAAATGATTGGCTAATTGATTCAGTTCATCTTCTTGACGTTCAAGAGAGGATGCCTGTGTTTCCTTTTCAGTACTTACCCTGCAATAAATGAGTGCTCTCATAATATGTTCCCTTCACGGTGTATTACTTGGATGCAAGTTGATTTTTCTCCGCTTCAACCGGAATGACGACTGTGTCTCCTGGCTGCAGCTTTTCCGCTTTTACTCCATTCGTGCTTTCTACCCACTTGACGAAGGCATCCGTTGTAAAGGTGTGGTTCTCTTTGAACTTCGTTGATAATTCCCAGAGAGTATCACCTTCCTCAATCTTAACATCTATGTATTTCTCTGTTGTATCAGATTTTGCGTTCACAAAAGAATAAGTGCCCATAGTCATCCCTATAGCTATCAATACAATAACAAAAGACCAACCGTTCTGCCTGTTTGTTTTTTTCACCTTTAAACCCTCCGATACGAATACTTGTTCTCATTTGATGATTTCATTGTATTAAGAACGTTTGTTCCTGTCAACAGTTTTTTCTCGAACTTATGTTTGTATTTTTGTCGAACAAGTGATATACTTAATGCAATAATTGAGGAGAAAAGAGGTGGACAGAATGAAACTATCACGCCGTCAACAAGATATACTTAATTACATAAAGTTCGAGGTCAAACATAAGGGTTATCCCCCTTCTGTCCGTGAAATAGGTGAAGCAGTCGGACTTGCTTCAAGTTCGACCGTTCATGGACACCTGTCCCGTCTGGAGAAAAAAGGACTAATCAGACGAGATCCGACAAAACCGAGAGCGATCGAAGTCATCACTGAGGATATGGATACTACCATTCCAAAAAGTGAATCTATCAATATTCCTGTAATCGGTAAAGTAACAGCAGGTCAACCTATCACCGCGATCGAGAATATAGAAGAGTACTTCCCTCTACCAGATCATATGGTCGGAGATGACAATGTATTCGCATTAGTTGTCCAGGGTGATAGTATGATAGAGGCAGGAATCTATGACGGGGATATGGTGATCGTCAAGCAACAGCCATCAGCTAATAACGGTGACATCGTCGTTGCAATGACAGAAGATGATGAAGCGACAGTCAAACGTTTCTTCAAGGAAAAAGATTTCATTCGTCTACAACCAGAAAATTCTTCGTTGGAGCCGATCATTCTTAACAGCGTCACTATTCTTGGTAAAGTGATCGGTGTATATAGAACGTTACATTAATAGAGAACATAGAAAAAAGAAGCGAGCAAGATCACCGCTTCTTTTTTATGTTCCTATAAAATTTCACCCATTGGTCTTTTGAAAGAAGGCTTCGTGAGCTGTAGTTGGTTGTGCAAACCATTCTGCCACATTATCAGCAATCGACTGATCCTTCGCTCCTTGAACTAATAATTCAATGATATGTTGGGGAATCGGCTGGGTCATTGCATTTGTCCACTCTGTCACTTCTTTTACATAAGGTTTTACACGCTCCCAATATGATTCTCCGACTTGGCTATCCCAAACTGAATCCTTATTTTCAATCAAGGTCTCATACAATTTTTCTGCACAATATGAGCTAAGGTTACATCCTTGACCAGTGATTGGATCATTCAAAAACACACTATCCCCGCAACCGACAACCAAACGATCTTTAAATGTTAAGTAAGGTTTTCTGATTTCTGGTTTGATGGCCACTTGTAGAAAAGCGCCTTCATCCGATAATGAAAAATTTTCTTTTTCAACACGTTCATATATATTAGGGAAAAACGATTCAAGAACTACTTTCATTCTGGCAGTGAATTCATCACCACTTTTTATCCCTTTAAAGATATCGAGTTTTTGGTTCGGAATAGGCATAAGGAAGAGAATGGTGACCTGTCCTTCTTCAGTTATTGCGGGAATTTCGAACATTTCACCGACCTCAGGAAGAATCGTTACGTTTACACCTAGAGGTTTTTCGTGCGAAACCCCTGTAAAATATCCTACTGCACATTTTCGTTGTGGCTGGTGAAATGGAGACAATGTTGTATTGAGGGGAAAAGCAAACAGAGGACCAGATTTTCCAGAACAATCAATGATTAAATCGAAGTCGCTAGTCAATTTTCTAAGTTGTACTTCATCAACTTTATCATAGTGAAATGCTACACCTTTTTCTTTAAGATCTTCTATGCAATGTGAGAAATAAAGACGTTGGTCTATTGATGAAGCAGATTCTTTTAACCTGCCGACAAATAGTTTTTGGTCCCCAACTGTGATATGTATACTTTCAAGAAGAGGTGTCGCTTCCCATTCAGGCATATGGAACCGTCTTTCACGTAAGCGAGTAGGTCCAAAGTGTACCTGGGTAGACATTATGCGTCCTTTACGGAGTTCTTCTGGAAGGCTAGAATGAAAAACTGTCAAATCGAAATCCTTTCTGAGTGCATAAGCAAGATGCAAGCCTGCTGTTCCACTGCCGATAATACCTATTTTCTTTTTCACAACTATTCGCTCCTTTAATCGGGATTCAAAATAGAGGAATCACAGACCCTTTGATAGTCCTTAGTGTATTTCTACGAGAACGTTCTGTAAATGCTCCAAAATGTTTATTTAACTTCTCTCTTTAGCACTACCTAAGAAGCCTATGATTATCAACTTATACGGTGCCAATTGGATAAAGTTCCCTTTTAACTTTCAGATGCCGAAATAATCGAAATCTTCTAAAAATGGATTGACAAAAGTTCGTATTCCTTGTAGGGTATTAGTTAACTTTATACGGAGAAACATCCTTATCGAGAGCAGGGGAGGAAATTGGTCCTATGAACCTGCAGCAACCTGTTATTTTCTTTTGAAAATAATAAGGTGCTACGTCCAACAGACTTCATGTCTGACAGATGAGGAAGAGAAAGCAGCCTCTTCCTCTTGGAAGGGGTTTTTTCTGTTTTAAAGGGATTGAATGTACGGATTTACAACTACAGCAAAGGAGGAAACAGGATGACAACAGTAGGTTATTGGTTCATAGGATTTGCACTCGCTTATACGTTTTTATTGATCTTAGTCAGCCGGGTGGCGAGGAAACGTGCGAGTGATGGAAATGGTTTCTTCGTTGGCGGAAGAGGGTTCAATACATTTTTCGTCATGGTCTGTATCACTGGTCTCTTCTCCGGGTCTTCCTATATCGCCATTCTAGAACTCAGTTACCATACCGGAATTTCAGCTATTTGGTATGGAGTGGCAGAAACAGTACATGTCTTGATCATCGCTCTATTATTAATAGCCCCATTCAGAAAAAGAGCGCTGGTTACCATTTCAGGATTACTTGGTGATCGTTACGGTGAAAAGGTCCGTGGGGTGGCTGGAGCGATTACGGCATTCACGTTTCCGATGTGGTCTGTTGCGACTGCTCTAGCGTTCGCCTCAGCACTTTCAGTATTTACTGGGATTTCTTTAGTTTTATCTGTAGCATTGACTGCTTTGTTGCTCTTTGTCTATTTACAGTTTGGAGGTATGTGGTCTGTCGGTTTCACACAAATGAGCAATGTCATCGTATTTTTTATCATGCTGGCGATCGGTACGTATGCGTTTTTCCTTAATCCTGGTATAGATGGCATAAATCGATTATTTACTGAAAAACCAGAGTATGCAGCCTGGGATACAGCTGGTCTCCAAACGATTTTGGCTTGGTTCGGGACATTCTTATTCAATGTAATTCTCGCTCAAGCAGCTTTTCAAATGGCGTTATCTTGTAAAACGCCTGAACAAGGACGTCGCGGTCTACTCTACGCTTCCCTTCTTGGTATTCCGTTGATTGTAGGAGCAGTTGTTTTCGGATTATCAGCTGCACAGGTTGTTCCTGGGGAAGCACGCGGCTTGATCGCAGTACCGCTCTATTTGATGGAAACATTACCTGCACCGTTGGTCGGTCTGTTTTTCTTGGGCTTTTGGGCAGCTGCATTAAGCTGGGGTGCACCTTGCCAGTTTTCAGGTGCTACAAGCCTTGGTCGAGATGTCGGAAAAGCGCTTAACCCTAAAGCTAACGAACTTCAGCTTATCAGTTATACGAAATGGTCGTTATTGTTATTGACAGGATTGATGGTCGGTTTCGCCCTTCTACGGTCTGAACAATCTGCATGGTGGAATGTGGTTGCCTGGGTAACCCGTAATTCCGCGACTTTCGCACCTGTAGTTGCTGCTCTTTTCTGGCCCTTGGTTACGAAACGCGCAGCATTGGTTTCATTGTTTACAGGAGCATTTTCCGGATTGCTCTGGTATCACCTCAGCGGTTGGGCAATCAATGATTTCTATTTGAATGTCCATCCAGTGTGGGTAGGGATGACTTTCAATATCATCGCCATTGTTACGGTAAGTCTGTTTGAAAACGCGGGAAAATGGGAATGGAGTGTCTCTTTCAAAAGTCTTGGATTTTACACATTTGTTTTAGCGATCGCCCTGATTGTTTTTTCAATTGTATCTTTCCCTCTCTTACACCAAAATGGATTAATCGGTATGGTCGTCTCATTGATCGCAACCAGCCTATTCATCACTTGCATAAACTTTTTTAAAGAGAAAGAACGGACTATACATGTACGAAAAGAGTGGCGAACAGGCTGATGGAATGTAAGGGTTACGGGGATGTTCGAAAGGTGTCTGACACTTTTCTGTTAGGACATCCCCATTTTTTTATTAATAAACACTCTCGTAGACAGACATAAATTACGTAAGGTTACAAACCCTATATCATGAAGGTAGTCATCATTTAAACTGACGAGGTTATCTATGACGAAAACTGCGCTGATATCCATTAAGAAACATCTATTGGAAATATGTATTGTCCTTTGTCTTATACTTCCCCCTATAGGTGTGCTGTTACTCTTTATCGTTGGAAGTTACCATTTGCACCAGACTTGGAAAAATAGCGAGGGGATGATGTTGACCCCTGGCCTTTTCCTGCTTGCATGTATGTTCATTTCATCCTTTTGTGCCTCAATTGTGTTGGGGGATCTTTCGTATTTTTTAGTTCCAGCGCTGGTCATCGCTTACACTGGAATTTATAAAAAAATCCAGAAAGATGGTGTAGAGAGAACTTTCACAGCATACAAATGGATCATCATATCCGCAGGCGTTTACTTCTACTGTTTGTATCCTTTCCAGGAATTTTTGATCAGTCCTACATACAAGAATTATATCACCGGGACAGTATTAGTTGGTCAGGTGGGATTCCATGATTACCAGAGGTTGATCGGGGCTGCATACAATCCTAACTTTTCAGTGACATTGTTGCTTTTAGGATTATCATTCCTCCTTGCTGAGTGTTTAGAAAACCTAAGAAAAAAATGCTATTCCAAGGCTGCTTTACAAGCAGTCATAACTATGATCTTTATCCATGCTGTCTTTTTAACTGGATCCAGATCTGGCTTTTCTGCAATGGTGGTCATTTTCCTTTTATTTTTGTTTCGCCTGAATAGGATATTGACTTTCAGCCTGATCATGCTTATGGGGTTGAATATGAGTTTGATTTTAAGCTGGATGCCAAGGAATGAAAACCTTATACAATCTGCTATAAGAAGGAAGGAAATTTGGGGGAATTCAATCCAGCTGTGGCAGGAAAATGCATTGTTCGGGTTGACACCACTGGGATTTGGTAAAGAATATCTTCTTCATTTCAATGAGCATATCCCCCATGCCCACAATTTGATTATAGGGATATTCACCGAATACGGCACTCTTGGTGGAACTGCATTCATGATCGTACTCTTTATCAATGTGTACAAAGGGGTCTATCTTTATTTTACAATGCAAAACGTCAAACAACTTGATACGCTCTTACTTTCACTACCCGTAATTCTGTTGACTGGTATTTTTGATTATGTGCTTTTCTCACCGCAGGTTGCGTTAATTGGAATCATTTTAATCGCATACTGGGACAAATATACGGCAGGACTGCCCATTTGGAGTTCATGGATGTTAAGTATACCAAGATGGAGTGATCGGCTATTTTATAAAAAGCGGGATTCGTGAATATAACTAGCTTATACAAAAAAGCACCAGGGACCAGAGGTTAGAGAGGTTAGATAAAGGTCTGGTGCTTCTCTATACAAAATTGATTAATACGCCGATCTCCCGTTATTAAATCCCCTTTATTTATTCCCAAGGCATTGTTATCGGACTTCCGATTCTTTGCAATCTAAATAACGATATCGCTTTCTTTGATAACTTTTCATAAGTTTTTCATGAGGGATCGAAATGGAAGACCCTGCACCATACCAGCTTCTATTGTAGATCATCGCTAGGTTGGTTCTATGATAATCTGAATGATTAGGTGTACCTCGATGCCACATTCGGATATCACGGTATGAGGATCGATCCTTTTGGCATAAACACCTTTCCCGAATACATATGTTCTGCAGCTCGCACGATGTGCAAATGAGGATTGACCGTGTTATTCAATGTATCGTGATTAGACCGATCTGGATTTTGATGCGTCCCACCTGGCCATACTTCAAGAGGTCCGTTTTCTTCGGTAACATCGACCAATGGGATATTTACCACTAAGCTGAAAACCGGCAAAGGGATTGCCAACTCTGGAAAAAGGGGCATAATATCACAATGAGCATTTTGAAAATCTCATCCAGGCATGGGTGTGTCAGATGCAAAATAGTTGTAATGGTTGTTTTCACCTAGTAGATGGTCAATTACAGTTGTAGCGATTGGGTTACATATAATGTCTTCATCTATATAAGGCTCTTTAAATGGCAAAAACATTTAAGCTCGATTTGTTCCTGTGTTATATCCTTTCCTACTGATATATTCATCAAAAAGTACATCAAACTCATTCCGTATCCGATTGATTTTGTCTTCTGAAATCACATTTTCAAAAAGTATGTACCCATTCGTTTTGACTTGCTCGACTGCAATTTCAATCGTTTCAGGCATCAATTGTCTGGAATCTATTTCTTGCTCAGTCAATTGAATTTTCATCAATTCCCTCCAGAAGATTTTATTCGCCTACCACTCCAACTTTCAATCCTTTTAGCTTATAGCTTTTTTGCAGAAATGGTTTCGATTGGCTTTGCGTTCCCATATTCAGGTTTTGGATGATTGATTGGTTTTGCCCAATTGACTCCATTGATCAGGACCCGCTGAATTTCTGCATGATGATACGTTGGATATGTCTCATGACCTGGCCGGAAATAGAAGATCTTACCTTGTCCCCGTCTATATGTACATCCGCTTCGGAAAACTTCTCCGCCTTCAAACCAGCTGATGAGTACCAGTTCATCAGGTTTCGGTATATCGAAATGTTCGCCATACATTTCTTCTTTTTCTAGTTCAATATACTCGCCAATTCCTTCAACGATTGGATGACTCGGGTCCACAACCCACATCCGCTCCTTTTCATCCGCTTCCCGCCATTTCAAATCACAGGTCGTTCCCATCAATGACTTGAAAATCTTAGAAAAATGGCCAGAATGCAGCACGATTAATCCCATTCCGTCAAGAACTCGTTGTTTCACCTTTTCTACCACATCATCACTTACTTCGTCATGAGCAAGGTGGCCCCACCAAAGCAAAACATCTGTAGAATTTAAAACTTCATCTGTCAGTCCATGCTCTTCTTCTTCAAGTGTTGCTGTCCGTATATTAAACCCTTCCTTTTCCAAAACTTGCGCAATTGCACCGTGTATCCCTTCGGGATAGATTTCCCGGACTTTCTCATTCATTTGTTCATGGCGATTTTCATTCCAAACAGTTACATTCATTAAAAACACTCCTTGTATAAATAGATACTTCTTTTTGCAGAATCTTCAGTTAGTCATAAGTGTATGCCTGACCGCACATGTTGTAAATGCCCCAAATTGATTATTTAAAATTTTTATTGAATCGCTATTCCCGTAAGAGTGTCGTAATCTTCGCTTCAATCAATTTCAGCCAAAAATCACATATTAATTAACAAAGCCTTTTTATAAAGTTATTAGGTTAAAGTTGTTAAACTGAGAGTATGTTGTAAAAAATGCTTAAGTTGAGGAGGCATTGTTATGTTAGATTGGATACTCGGGAAAAAATGTGCCATATGCAAGAAAAAAGCAAGAAAATCTGTCAAATATATTGATGATCAAGGAAAGCATGTTGATATATGTTACCAATGTGTCCCATATGCGGAAAGAAGAGCTTATCGAAAAAGATGAATGCTTAGTTTTTATTATCTGTAAGCGGTGGGACTTTAAGGTCGTAATGAAATGGGGCATTAGAAAGTTCGTCATATATAACAGAATACATGACCTAATCTTTTACCAAACGTCAAAGGGTCGATGTGTACGTATCAATTACAAGCGAATGGTCCGGCATGATTAGAAGCACATACAAATATTTATGGGTAGCTCCATGGATTCCATTATCTCCTTTAGTTATGTTTTCGATCACCATATTGGCTATTAACTTTATCTTGGAAAGTATCAAAAGTACATTAGAGGATCCAAAGGTTATAAGAAAAGGAAAAGAAAAAGCGAACAATAAACAACCACCTGCAAAAGAAGATTGCGTGCTTGACATGGGGAGTTTTTGATAAAGTTTTTTTGCATAAAGAAGACGATATATCCAATCAACAAAGTGATGGTCATGAAAACGGGTATGGCCATTTTATCTCCCCCTCGGAGTGTGTCATCAAAAATCTAAACTCATAAGGTTACCTTCGCCTAATTTTTATTCAACAAACTTTTTGTAGTACGTTATTAATAGATAGAGAAGTATGGGATTCACAATTGCTGAATACCCTAAATTCCACCAACCGTAATGGAAGTAACCCCATGGATCAGGAAGTAATGCAATCAACTCATATGTCAATAAACATAGTTCCCAGTAAAAGAAATAGCGGATTTGTCTCCATTTCGAACGACCAAAGGGATACCAATTGATGAACATCATATTCACTGGCGGAATGAGGACGGTATGAGCTGGTAATGCCGCCCAATCAACCCCTTTTTGAAAATACCAATAACCGTGATATTTTATATCAATATATAGATCGACGGACATCTGAAAAGCAATGGTAAATACCCAGATGTGGGCAATTTGTATGTATGACAACCTCTTATTTGTTTTGAACGCGAAGATATTGAATACAATAATGGCTGTAATAAGTCCAATCATAACCCATATTTTTCCTTTTTCATTTCAGTATTCCTCATTAGCCCATCATATATCCTTCTTGATTTTTTATATCCTCAGAAAATAAAAAAAAAGCCAATAACGACTTCCAAATGTTTCAAAACGGGCATTCAATCAATTTATCATATAGCAATCAAATTCCCTGAATTCTTTTCTTATTTCTTTTATAAACCAAATTCCGCCGAACGTAATCGTATTTTCATGTGAAGCATATATGATCCAATCCATCCCCTCTGAACACCAAAACACCTCACACCCCCAGTAATATGGCTCCATTAAAAAGAGGCTTGTTTCTTTATTTGGATAATCCAGGTGTTCATTTTCTATTAATTCCGTGATTTCCCATACTTTTTAAAATAGCATCAAAAATGATAGCATCGACTACCATAACATTCTTTTATCTTTATGGGGTAATCGGATACCAGTACCGACCTTCTATTCCCCATTTTTCTTTTAGCCTTACATAGATGGCTTTCGCTTCTACCTGATCCAGCACTTTTTCATAAGGCATAATGTGACATCCTCACCAAGTTTTATTGGATAATTAGGTATTTTGACTATTAATATAATCGAGACCGCATTCTATAAGTTCCTTCAACTCTATTCCAGTAGGAGTGTAAACGCTAAACTTTCTTCTTCCTATAGGGTTCGATGCCCTATAGAAAGAACTTATACAAAAAAATAAAAGGAAGGATAAGCATCTCCCTCCTCAGATTTTTAAACATAACCTTTTTCTTTTAAACTGGTAAACCCAGCTTCTGCATTGACAATCAGATGGTCCAGAACCTCAATTCCCATCATTTGTCCAGTCTCGACAACCTGTTTTGTCACCTCGATATCTTCTCAGGATGGATTTGTATCGTGAGAGGGATGCTGGTGACAAAGGATGATAGCTGCACTGTTATTCAGGATTGCATTTTTGAATACTTCCCTGGGATGAACAATGTTGGCATTGATTAATCCTACATGACAACGATGAACGCCAATAACTCTGTTTTTCCTATTAAGACACGTGACAAAGAATACTTCGCGGTCATCTTCCCCGATAAATCCACCAGCGACCTTTGCAGCGTCTTCTGGAGAACGGATGATGTATGGTTCCCCCCTTCCACCTCTGAAATCACCTGTCTGATCCGCTGAATTTCATACAAGTAAAGTTAGTGAAAAAAATGAAAGACTAATATATAAACCTGTTGGTCAAAGCACCTAATTTTTCAATCTCGACTGTTACTTCGTCATCTGGCTTCAAATAATTTCTTTTATCCTCTGGCTCTCCTAAAATAACCCCCTCTGGAGTCCCTGTCAAAATAAGGTCTCCGGGTTCTAAAGTCATATGATGAGAAATATAACTGATCAACTCTTTACAATTAAAAATCATGTCCGATGTGTTTGAGTTCTGTCGCTCTATACCATTCACTATGGTCCTCAAAGCAAGGTTATTGGGATCCTTCACTTCGTCTTTTGTGACTAGATAAGGCCCGATTGGGCTGAAGTCGTCGCACGTTTTTCCAAGCAGCCATTGGTTTGTCTTAAATTGCAGATCCCTGGCCGATAAATCATTGGCAGTACAATAACCGAACACATAATTCAATGCATCTTCTTCCGGTACATCTTTCGCTCTCCGCCCGATCACTATCCCAAGCTCAACCTCATAATCTAGTTGTTCCGTTGATTTAGGAATGGAAATGTGACTGTTATGTCCTGTAAGTGTGTTATTAAACTTACTGAAAAGAATAGGAGACTCCGGATAGCTTGCACCTGTTTCATCAGCATGCTGGCAGTAGTTCAGACCGACACATATAATTTTCTCGGGATTTGTAATGCATGGCCCCCACTCGAAGTCATCATTCTCAGAAAGAAAAGCCATTTTTGATTCATCAGACTCTTTAACATAAGTTTCAAGCAATCCAACAACCTCCTCTCCGCCATGGACGACTTCCATGATTTCAGTTGGTAGTGACAGGTTTTGGAAGTTTTCAACTTGGCGTCCTATATCAATGATCCCCTTGTCAGTTTTGACTCCTAATCTATTTGTACCGTTCCTTTTAATTGTCAATAGTTTCATTACGATTACTCCTTTAGAATGCTCATTATTATGCGTCTTTTCCGAAAGTGGCTCCTCCATCGATATACAGTGGAGCTCCCATCATGAATTTCGATTCATCTGAAGCCAAGAATAATGCAGCATTCGCAACATCTTCTGGTGATCCCAATTCTTTACTTAATTGTCTTGTCTTTATTTTTTCAATTGCTTCATCCGGGTTTTTGTATGATGTTTGTAAATAATTTTTTACAAATGGTGTCATGATGGTTCCGGGTAAAAGTGCATTTATCCGAATATTAAAAGGAGCATAATCGACTTGCATAGATTTGGTTAAGGCTAAAACTGCACCTTTAGTTGCCGAATAAGAAGCCCTACTAGCCAACCCGATTTCTGCGATACAAGATGACATATTGATGATTGAACCTCTTTTTCGTTTCATCATTGATGGTAATACGTATTTAGAGGGGAGAAATACACCGGTGATGTTTACTTTCAATATTTTTTCCCAATCTTCCAGCTCAATTTCATGGAGCTTTCCGATCCCACTTATACCTGCGTTATTAAACAATACATCTATATAACCGAATTTTCTAAGGATTATATCTACCATATTACTTACACTATCAGGCTGTGTAACATCCCCGTTCAAAAAAATGGCATTCCCATTTAACGTCTTTATTTCATTTACTGTTTCTTGCCCTTTATCTTCATCGATATCATTGATTACTACGTTTGCACCTTCATTTGCGAATAAGAGGGCAGTGCTTTTTCCAATACCTGAACCTGAACCCGTTATTAATACAGTTTTATCTTTTAATCTCATCCTTTGCTCCTTTCTTTATATCTTTTTATTTTCAAATCGATAAGTTTTACAACCTTTAATTCCAACCTTTACACGGAATAAACGACCTGCTAAAGGTTGTTTCTCATGTTGAACGGAAGTAAGCCCTTCTCTTGCAGTTGTGATAAATAATTCATCATTATTGTTTCCACCAAATTCACAGGACGTTACTTTTTCAACTGGTAGATGAATTACTTCCAAGCATATTCCGTTGTAAGGGTTCCAGCGTGAGACCCGATAGCCTCCCCAATGAGCTATCCAAATCATACCTTCTTCATCAGAAGTCATACCATCCGGGAAACCCTGTGTTTCTGGAATATAAATTATATCTCTAGGATTAGAAATCGTACCCTTTGTAATTGAAAAATCATATGCTACTACTTTCCTTGTTGGTGTATCAATGAAATACATGTATTTTTCATCTGGACTCCAAGTTATACCGTTTGAACAACTTACACCTTCCAAGACGGTTCTGATCTTTTTATCCCTATCAACTGTATATAAGGCACCTTTTCGAGGGAAACCATTTAAATCCATTGAACCTCCCCAAAATCTTCCCTGCGGATCACACTTCCCATCGTTGAAGCAATTACCTCCGATACGGGATTCTGGATTACCTATATGCTCCCAGGACTGCTCTTCCCATTTCAAAAGGTAAAAGCCATTTTGCAAAGTGCATAATAATCTACCATCATTTGTAGGTACAACGGTACTTACAAATTGAGTGGTTGTTAAACTTTGTACCTTATTATTAAAAGATAACCATCTATGGATTTGTTTACCGGTAATATCAACCCAGTAAAGTACACTCTCCTTATCATCCCACGATGGTCCTTCCCCTAAATCCGATATTATATCTCCGAGTACATGTTCATGAACTAAAAACATCTCTCTCTCCTTGATCATACTAAGTTAAGGATTTCGGGCGTATTCCTGTGAATAATAGAATGGATAATCTCATCTGGAATTTTTGGCATGTTGGTTCCTTCTACTAAACTATTTACATTTTGAAGCCCTTCAATTGTTTGTTTCGTTGTAAAAAATGGATAATCTGAACCAAATAGGATTTTATCGGTAACTCCATATTCGAGAGCCGAAACCATCGCATTATAAAATTGCCATGGTCTTGGGAATAGAGCTGATAAATCCATGTACACATAAGGATTTTTTCTAACCACAGATATACATTCATCGACCCATGGATGTCCCATATGTGCAATAATCATCTTTAAATTCGGGAATTCTCTTGCAATAGGATCTAAAGCGGCAGGTCGTGATGCATCCAGGTACCCTTCAGGAACAAATGAAGTTCCCTGATGCCACAAGATTGGAACGTTCAATTCTGAGGCTTTTTTATATAATTCATAGTGTTTTCTATCATCTGGATAAAAGTTCTGATAAATCGGCCCGAGCTTCAGTCCCCTGAGTCCAAGTTCTCTAATTGATTCTTCCAATAATCTCGCAGCATTTTCCTTATTCGGATCGATACTGGCAAATCCAAACAGACGATAAGAATCCTGGCTGCAATAATCCGCAACATAGTCATTAGGGACAACGATCCCTGTCGCTGGTGCATCGAAGGCTAATACAATCGATCCAGAAAATTCTTCAATATTCTTTTGATGATCCTCGTAATCGGCGACCATTTCGAAATCAGGACCCCAAGCTCTTTTCAACGCCCTAAGGGTTGGTCCGCCTACTTGCCCAGGTCCGAAGAGATGGGTATGACTGTCAAAAATCACGTTTCATCAGCACCTTCCTAATCCGTTGAATCTCTTAGTTCTGGTGGAAGTAAGAAATCAAAATCGCATCCTTTATCTGCCTGGAGGACAGTTTTCTGAAATAGTAGTCCGTAGCCCCGGTCATAATGTGGTTTTGGTTCACTCCATTGGGCTAATCTATCCTCTATTTCCTTTTCCTCAACTAATAGTTCCAGCTTTTTATGCTTCAAACTGAACCGGATTTCATCACCGTCCTTGACTATTGCCAACGGACCTCCTACTGCTGCCTCGGGTGATAAGTGAACAATAAGGGTACCGTATGAAGTTCCGCTGATTCTTCCATCAGAAATTCGAACCATATCCCTGACTCCTTGCTGCAATAACTTTTTAGGGATTGGTATTTGTCCCACTTCAGGCATTCCGGGACCTCCTTTAGGTCCTACATTCTTTAAAATTAAAATACTTTCTGAATCAACTTCCAAATCTGGATCATCAATCCGGTGTTTCATATCATCTACTGAGTTAAATACAACTGCTTTTCCGACATGTTCCTTTAAATGCTCTGAAACTGCCGATTGCTTTATAAGAGCCCCATTTGGTGCAAGATTTCCCTGGAGGACAGCGATGCCTCCTTCTCTATTTAGAGGACGAACCATTTGAAAAATAACTCGTCGATCCAACACTTCCACGTTCCGTAAATTCTCTCTTACAGATTTTCCGGTCACAGTCAGGCAATTACTGTTTAACAAAGATTCCATTTCCTTCATCAAGGCGGAGACTCCTCCAGCCTCAAAATATTCTTCCATCAAATACGCTCCAGAAGGCTTCAGATTTAGTAAGAATGGGGTGGATGAACTAATTTCATCAAAGGTTCGCATCGACAATTTCATTCCTAATCGCCCGGCAATCGCCACCAAATGGATTAAAGCATTGGTAGATCCTCCACTTGCCATCGTAACTTTAATAGCATTATGAATCGCTTCTTCCGTCATGATGTCACGGGGAAGAATTTGTTTTTTTACCACCTCCATTATCTGCATCCCTGTTTTTTCTGCCATATGCTTTCGTCTTACATCAGGTGCTGGAATAGCCGCACACCCAGGAAGACTCATTCCTATCGCTTCAGCAATCGAAGCCATCGTGCTTGCAGTTCCCATTACCATACAATGCCCTTCACTACGGCACATGGAATTTTCAATTTCTGAAATTTCCTCATTCGATATATTCCCTGCTTTATGTTCAAGATTAAAACGATAGCAATCGGTGCAAGCCCCGATGTCTTCCCCTTTATATTTTCCATTAAGCATAGGGCCTCCTGACAAAATAATAGCAGGAATATTGACACTAGCGGCAGCCATTAATTGAGCTGGAATCGTTTTGTCACATCCTCCTAGCAAGACCACACCATCAATTGGATGGGCTTTCATCATTTCTTCAGTATCCATTGCCATTAAATTTCGAAGAAGCATACTTGTTGGCTTTATATAAGGTTCACCGAGGGAAATAGTAGGAAACACCATCGGCAAACCTCCTGCCTGCCAAACTCCCCTTTTCACATATTCTACAAGTTCATTAAAATGAGAATGACATTTATTCAACTCACTGAATGTATTACAAATCCCGATCAATGGCTTCTTCAAATCCTGATCTGTATATCCCATTGATTTCGTAAATGATCGATGGATGAATCCCCAAAAATCAGGATCATTAAAATACTTTTCACTTTTAAGTTTTGGCATATCATCACTATCCTTTGGATACGGTTAATAGCAAGTGACTTATAACTCACTGGCGTTTGCTAGGTGACCCCCATCGACTACAAGGGTAGACCCGGTTACATAGGAAGCCTCGTCAGAAGCTAAGAACAAAGCACAATTCGCTACTTCTTCTGCAGTCCCCAATCGCTGCATCGGAGTTCTTTCTGTCAAACTTAATGAGTCATCCGCTTGTTTCAGCTTTTGGTCCAATGGGGTTTCAATAAAACCTGGTGCCAACGCATTTACTCTAATCCCTTTTCCCGCTAACTCAACAGCAATCGATTCCGTCAAAAGAATGATACCGCCCTTTGAAGTGTTATAATGCGCTAATGCTGAACTGCCGGCGATCCCATTTTTAGAAGCCATATTAACAATGGAGCCTTTCACAACATGTTCTATCATTTTTTTTGTGATCTTCTGGGTTAAATAGAAGATAGCACTCAAATTGATAGCCAAGATTTCATCCCATCGATCAGCTTCAATATCCAGAAATGGCTCTCTTACGGCAATGCCAGCATTGTTCACTAAAACATCTACACCATCCCAACAAGACCAGGCGTGTTCTACCAATACGTCTAGTTGTCCACGGTCACGTAAGTCCGTCACGATACCTTTACAGGGATGTCCTGTTTTCTTGAATTCATCACAAGTCTTTTCCAACTCACCTTTATTTTTATCCACTATTAGAACCAAGGCACCTTCCGTTAAGAACTTAGCGACAATAGCTTTCCCAATCCCGCTTGCTCCTCCTGTCACTAATGCACGCTTGCCTTTAAGTCTCATTTCAATTCCTCGATTTGTTTACGTAATTCAGGAACTTTTTTGAAGTTGCCGCCGTCTTCAATCGATTTCTCAGAGATGATGCCAGGGATAGTCATTGCAAGAGATTTATGGATATCAATCGGAACAGGTATACCATCTACAATGGATTTAATGAAACTTTTTATCATAAAATAATCGGCCCCCCAGTGAAATGAACTTTTGGCTTTTTCAGGCAAGTGAACCATTTCCTCAGGTAGATACTTTTCATAAAATTCCGTTAAATTCATCCATTCTTCGGTGTCTTTACAGTAATCTTCCAGCCATACTTTATGAAAATCCCCTTTATGCTTTGGTCCTTCGTAACAGCCTTTTGTCCCTTGCAATGAATAATAAGCCATATTGTGTGGTCGTTTCGAAACCATATCCAAACGGAGTTTAAGTAGTTTCCCAGATTTCAGTTTACATTCAAGCAATGTGGTATCATCTGTTTGATATTCCTTATAAGTATGAATGCCGGTCCCCACACAATTCATTTGATCGATCGGTTCATCAAACCAATCCAGAATTGGTCCGAGACAATGGGTGCCGTATGTCATTCCTCTTTTTCCAACTTGATGTTCTTTCCTCCATGTCGGTTGTCCCTCGTGATAGTGAAGTTCCCGGACACTATGGATGTACTCGCCTTCGGCAAAATATATCTCGCCAAAAAGCCCTGCTTTTACCATGTTTTTAATAGCGATATTATCCCTGATGAAACAATAATTTTCAGCCATCATATATTGTGCTTCACTTTCTTCTACAGCGATTAATAACTCTTGGCATTCTTGTAAGGTTTGTGCGGCTGTTACTTCGGAAAGAACATGAATATTCTTTTTCAAGGCCTGGATGGCCTGAGAAGCATGAAATTGCATCGGTGAAGAAATAAAAACGACATCGATGTCTTTTGTTAATAATTCTTCATACGTATCAACTGCATACTCAACATCATATTGGCTCATGAATTGTTCTAATGCATCTGGATTAGGATCCATGACTGCAGTAACAGTTACCTCAGGAAATTTAATAAATTCCCTATAAATTTGTGTTCCGCGACTAGTACCTGTTCCAGAGATGCCAAGGCCAGCAATCCCTATTTTTAAGGACTTCATAATTGACCTCCTTCGTTTCGGAAATTATTTAATTGCTCCGGATGATAACCCTCCTGCAATATACTTTTGCGTGGCCATGAAGATGATAATGATTGGTAATGATGACAGAACTGATAGTGCCATCATACTTCCCCAGTTTGTACCGAATTGACCGACGAACTGTCTCATTCCTAATGTAATGGTCCACATTTCATTCTGTTTCAAGAATGTGAGTGCATATAGAAATTCGCCCCACGATAATATGAAACTGAATGCTGCACACGTTAACAGACCCGGCCTCACTAACGGTAGAATGATAGAATAGAAAGCTCTCCATTTGCTACATCCATCGATTGAAGCAGCATCCTCTAATTCTAAAGGTATATTTAAATAGGACGTTCTTAAAATCAAAATGACAAACGGTAAAGTCAGAGTCATGTCGGCAAGAATGACTCCGAACAAAGAATTGATTAAGCCCAGCTTAGAAAAAATCGTATAGAGCGGAAGAGCGAGCATGTTACTCGGGAACATTTGGACGACTAAAATAAAGATGATCATCCATAAGGCTCCAGTAATCTTCCTTCTCGCCAACGCATATGCAGCGGGTGCTCCTAATAACAAATTCCCAATGGTAACCCCAATGCTTATGATCAAACTGTTTTTCATATAAGTAAGGAACGGATAATTTTGTGTCAGTATCGTTTGATAGGATTCTAAGGTGATTTGAGTCGGGATGATATTAACATCGCTGAATATCTCTGAAGTGGGTTTCAAAGAAGTAACAACCATCCAGTAAATCGGAAACAAATAGACAATGACGATGAGTAAACCTAATAAAGAAAGGATCCATTTTTTCCTCAATCTATTACACTCTCCTTTTGCACTTTTCGTACATAAACAATCGCAAATAATGCGATAAGGAAAAGAGCGATATTGGAAAGGGCCGCTCCTTCGCCGAAGCGGAATAAATTGAATGATAAATCATAGGCCAGGTACGACACTACTTTGGTCGCATCAGCAGGTCCGCCGGCTGTCATGATATATATCACATCAAATACCTTAAAAGTGTATATCAAACCTAAAATCAACAATATTGAAATGGTTGGCTTCATTAAAGGTAATGTGATATATCTAAACTTTTGCCATCTACTCGCACCGTCAATCGTAGCAGGTTCATAAACATAAGTAGGAATCCCCTGCAAACCAGATAGCAATATAATCATACTGAAAGGGATACTCAACCAGATGTTGGTCATGGTTACTGCGAATAGTGCGGTATCTATGTCGGACAACCAATTAATCGGCGAATCGATGATCCCCAAGTTAACTAATATATGGTTGAAGACTCCATATTTTCCATCAAGCATCCATTTGAAAATCGTACCAGTGATAATGATAGGAGTCATCCAGCCTAACAGCATAATCGATCGCATCCATTTGTTTCCAGGGAATGTCTTGTTAAAGTAACTGGCAAGTAAAAAACCAATTGTTGTAGATACTACTAAGGTAAAAAACGTAAAAATGACCGTCTGCGACAACGACTTATAAAATAATGGATCGGTCAGAATCGTTTTATAGTTTTCAATTCCAATAAATGGACTAGAGCCATTAATAAGGTTACCAATATTAATATCTCGAAAGCTTAAAAACACATTAAAGGCAAAAGGGTATAGTAAAAAAATCATTAAAAATAAGATTGCTGGTAAAACAAAACTATAATTCTCAAATATTCGTTTCACTTGAAATCTACCCCCTTATGTATGACGAAGCATCTGGCTGAGGTCCTAAATGCTTCGTCATATGTTTTATTTATTGAGGTTATCCACTTTTTCCTGTGCTTCCTCCATCGCATCTTCTACAGTAGATTCACCTGTAAGGGCTTTTTGCATTGCGGTATAGACAATCTGATTATAGTCACCTTGATTTTCACCCCAGCCATAACCAGATGATGACTTGATTACTTTAACGAAAACTTTTTTCACCGGGTCCTCTTGGAAATATGGCTCATTGAATGCATCTTCTAAAGCCGGAAAGTCACCCGTAGCTTTGGCGTATTCAAAGTGATTTTCCGGTTCTAAAAACCAGCTGATGAAATCCCATGCCGCTTCTTTATTGGCTCCAACACCCATGGAAATACTCTCTCCACCTACAAGTGATACATGTTTCTCATCTTTTGGGATTTCTGCGACTCCCCAGTTCAGGTCTGGCGCATTTTTTTCTAACTCTGGAATAAACCATGGCCCAGTAAGCGTCATGGCTGTATTCCCATTCTGAAAGTCGACCTGTGCGTCCATAATTGTTTTATTGACAGCTTCAGAAGACATTGACCCATCATCTAGCATGTCTTTCCATAGTTGCATTGCAGCCACTCCGCCATCACTACCAATAGTCGCTATATCTTCCCCAGCTGACAATAAGAATGGATACCAAGAAGCTGTACCCTGCTGAGAATTATGAGCTGAGGCTAAGAACCCATTCTGTTTTCCATTACTTGCTTCAGCAGCTACTTGCTTCAAATCCTCCCAGGTTGTCGGGGGTTCCGAAATCATGTCTTTGTTATAAAATAACACAATAGCATTTGTTTTGATGGGAAGCCCATAGACACTTCCATCCATTTTATGAATCGCCATGATATCTTTCGTAATTTGATCCTTGAATTCCCACTCTTCTACCATTTTTGTCATATCTTCAAGTACCCCAGACTTGGCAAAAAGCTGAACTTCATTGATCCCACTGATGACCAGATCTGGAGATGCTTGATTCGTTCCTGAAATCATAAGCTGGTTTTTAAACTCTCCATAAGGTACGAAAGTAGCTTTTACTTCTACCTTGTCCTGAGCTTCGTTATACTTCGTGATATTCTCTTCAAGTACGTCTTTCAAGTTCCCTTCAAAATAATGCCAGAGCTCAATGGATTGTGTTCCGCTATTATCGTCATTACCCGAAGAACCATTACTGCTACAGCCCGATACGACACCAATCATCAAAACAGACAGTAATAAAATGAAAACCTTCTGTTTCATTGTTTTCCCCTACCTTAATAATTATTTTAGCTGGTAACTCCCACCGAACGCCTTTGATATCTTTTTTCCGGTATTAATTACTTGAAGAGCAACATCATCAACAAACTTGTCAGATAAATGTACAGTCAATGCTGTTAAACTTATGCCTGCAATTACACTGCCGTCATTTCCGAATATAGGGACGCCTATACATCTGACTCCTGGTTCACCTTCTTCATCCTCCAACGCATACCCGATTTTTCTAACCGAATCAAATTCTTCGAGTAACCGTTTAGGTTCAGTAATTGTGGTTGGGGTATATGTCTTCAATTCATTAGAGAGAAGCTCATCCAAACTTTTCTGATCATAGAAAGCTGCTATCGCTTTGCCTATCCCACAGATATGAAATTCAATACGTTTACCAGGATAAGTAGAAAATTGTACAAATGTGTTCGGTTCCACTTTATCCACATAGACGACCTCATTCTTATCCATTACACCTAAATGGATGGTATAGCCTGTATCTCTCATTAACTGTTGTAGATAAGGTCTACTTACTTTCACTAAATCCAGATTATCTAAATACGACATTCCTAGATGAAAGAGTTTCACACCGAGTATATACTTTCCGTTTGAATTCTTTTTTACAAATTCATGTTCTACAAGAACACTAAGAATAGAAAACACTGAGGTTTTAGGAAGATTTAGTTTCGTATAAAATTCTGTAGCTGTCAGTCCTTCAGGTGATTTTTCGAGTAGATCCAGTATCGCTATCGTTTTTTCTAGTGCGGGCACCTTGTAGGTTGACATTTCTATTCTCCTTTTATAAAACCCCATATTTGTCATATACGTCTTTCAACAGTTTTCCTTCAAGCAACTCGTTTCTTGTCTGGTTTTCACTGTTCACTTTATCTAAAGCTCTTTCCACTGTTTCTTGAAATACTGCTTTAGGAATTACTACGACACCATCTCTATCTCCGAAAATGACATCATTCGGATGAACCAACACGCCTCCTACCTCAACCGGACAATCATAATCGATCACAACTCCTCTGCCTTTTGAATCGACCGGTTTAAAACCAGTACAATAGACAGGAAATCCGAGTTCAAGAATCTTTTTCGTGTCTCTGATAAGGCCGTCGATAACCGCTCCTCTCGCTCCTCTCATTTTAGAAGCGGTAGAGAGTAATTCGCCCCACAGCCCATTGCGCACGGAATGATTTGTCCCGGCTACCACGACTTCATCTTCTTTAATGCTATCGATTGCGTTAATTTCCTGCTCATAAGGGTTTTGATATTCATGATAAACATCCGCAGCCAAAACTGTTTTTGCTTTCCCCACTAATACTGTGTCATTTTCCAGCGGCCGAATGTCTTCTCTCATCGCCTGGTTCCTGAAATCTAAATCATCAAGTGTATCACAGATCACCGCAGCATAAAGCTTTTCTTTCATTAACTGAAAAACCATTTTTTCATCTTCCCACACTTTGAAATCACCCCTTCTTCAGTTCTGTATGTCGAACTGAAATTTTGTATACTGAATTAATTTAGTACACTATACAAGACACTTTAATAGAAGTCAATATTTTTTGAATTATTTTAATATTCTGCTTTAGGAAAAATGAAATTAAAAAAGGAAGGAGACGAGCTCCTTCCAAAAATCATACATAACCTTTTTCTTTTAAGCTGGTAAACCCAGCCTTTGCATTGACAATCAGATGGTTCAGAACCTCAATTCCCATCATTTGTCCAGTCTCGACAAACCGTTTTGTCACCTCGATATCTTCTCAGGATGGATTTGTATCTTGAGAGGGATGCTGGTGACAAAGGATGATAGCTGCACTGTTATTCAGGATTGCACTTTTGAATACTTCCCTGGGATTGAACAATGTTGGCATTGATTAATCCTACATGACAACGATGAACGCCAACAACTCTGTTTTTCGTAGTCAGACACGTGACAAAGAATACTTCAAGGAAGGTAAATTATAGAGAAAGTAAGTGGCGGTAGAATATCCCTAATGGGATTCACCGCCCCCCGATCTTTAATAGAGTTTTGTGTATTATCTATATTTAATAATTTACTAACCTAAATCCATTAAAATTTGTATTTTAATAGTTTCCCTTAGTTAGAAACCAAACGTGAGGAACAAATAGAAGAAATCGAACGGGAAATCATAGCCTCAAAACAAGCTTCGTAGAACCCACAACATAAAAGACAGGATTCTATAAGAATTAAGAAAAATTAGGGAACTTTTACAAAACGGACTGCATCAGCTATTACATAATTACCATTACTGGCTGTGCTGCTAAGCTCCAAACTTCCGTGCATACCCGAATCAAATGGGTAAACGCCTGTTCCTAACTGGACCCATTCCCCTCCAGAAACAGTTTGGTCCACATTAATAGTGACGGATCCTCCTGAATAATTAATCGTAAATGGTGCGTCAGGTGCTCGATTAGTTGTGCCATCTGGAAGCCAATAATAAATTTCATAGTTACCCGGATTCGTAATGTACGGAGTCCAGACTACTTTCTTCTCTGTCCCATTTGTGGAACGGTACAAATAGTTGTGTCCATAATAATCCGGTTCTGTTGTTGAAGTCAGCCACTCTGATGATAGTGTTGCATCTTTGTTATCCAATATAATGTCATTTAAATCACCGAAGTCGACAATAATCTTTGCGCCATCCAATGTATCTCTCATTGAGAACTCATCGTCTACTGAACCTGAAGTACCGGTTAGTGCAATCTCATATATACCGTCTCCTTCGATGAAGGACGGATCTAGTGGGATATCGATAACCTCATTTTCATTAAGCTGTCCACCTTTATAGGTTCCATATACCATACCATCAGTTGAAGGTTTTGTATTCCAGGTGACGGTTGTTTCATCCCATGGATCTATCGTTTTTGATACTTGTAAGTTCGTGTCTCCAGCCATTCCATTTGTACTCTCAGTGAGACGAAGCTTTACAGATTGAATTCGCTTTCCGGTAATTCCTTCCAAGTTGAATTTCAAATAAGATATTCGATCATCCTGTCGAACACTCAGAAAATCATCATAGTTCCTATCAGGGTTGTTTGAATTGACATAAGCATCCTCAATAGCCGGAAAGATACTTGTCTCATTTACATAGTATTCCTTTGCTTGTTGAGCTATCTTTTTCTGCCAATTAATCATATCTTGCTTTAATTCTGTCAACGATCTCGTACCGTCACGAAGATCAGCTATGAATTGATCATATTGATCAAAAGCCCAGTTATCGATATCAAAGGTATACTGCATGATCCCGGACTCGCCGTAATATTCACCTGTCAACGCGTGTGTATCAATAGAATGATCTACATTTCGTCCACAGCTGTAACCACAAGAGTTATCGTCTGTATAATCATAGACCTGATGTCTTTTATCATTAATCGCTGAGTACATTGTAGTTAATTCTGATGGTACCTCACCAGAGTATGGAAAAAGAGGTACGAACAAACCGACAGAAGGCTCACCAAGTGATACCCACATTGTGGTTAGTTTCCCTTCATAAGGGTCCCCGGGCTTTGAACCTACAATAACTGTACCGAAAGTTGACACGAACCGGTTTAAATGCCACCCGTTTGGTTTTTCACCTCCGGGAAGAATGCCAATATTTTTTGATAACGTTTCAATATCGTATTTATCCCCTAATGCGTAAGAACCAACATCCTTGTGTATAAAATAACGATAGTCTTTTATATGCGGGTCATCCATTCGAATCCCGGCTCTAGGATAACGCTTAATAGCACTAGAAGAATATTCCCAATCATGAATACCATCTGAAGTCGAACCGCTGTTGACAATCTCTCCATTGGAATCTACTTCCGTAGTCTGGTCATCTACGAAATAAGGGAAACCATTCGGCTTTATCCAATCAACCTTTGAAAAGTTATTTCGCCAATCATAACCGCTATAAGCCCCATCCGAAGGATTTCCTTGATCCTTTTCATCGGTGTGTAAAGTACTAAAATGTCCATTCTTATCTTTAACATATTCTTTTGTCACATTATCTCGGGTAAAACTATTTCCATCAATCTCAAATGTAGCAGCATTTCCCCATCGATCAAAAACACTTATAATCGTGGAAGTGTTCCTCGCATAACTACTATTAAATCCACCACCGTCATTGGTATCCCTTAAAATTTGTTCTACTTCATCAATATGCTCTGCTCGAGAAAGGATGACGTGATTCAAGAAACCACCACTCATTCCATTTTCGAGATCCTGGGATACGGGGTATCCATTGTCTTCCGCGAAACTTGAGGTTAACGTGTGACCGGCAACCTGAACTAATCCCAAGCCTTTATCATTGGTTCCAACCCAAGGGATTTGCTTACCAGTATGCACGTCCAATCCGGATGATCCTTTGGCGGTGACACCCATGTAATTATGAAGGGAGGTATAACGATCCCCGTCTCCGAAAGAATCGCCGTCTGCTTGATAATAGTAAGGAAACACCTTCCAACCATCTGCTGTTGACCAATGATCTCGATTTTTCCATGCCACTGGACGACCATCGACTGTTGATTCCCCGGTAGCAATTGCCGAACTGGACGCCCATGCTACAGACTGGGATAATCCTGATAGCGAAAAAGAAATGCATATAAGGGTAATTCCTAGTAAACGGAATATCATTTTACTCTTCATTACACGTTTCCTCCTTCGTTATGAATACTTTCCTATACATGATTAAAAAGGATTCCAAATATTTCATGAATTACTTTGATGTATATTATTAACTTCTACTTTACCGCCACGTCTTGGATCTGCCGCACCGGATAAATTCCCTTGAAAATCCCTTAAGATGGCATGGACTCCTGCATAATACATATGATTTTGATAGACTTTGACTTGGTATCCTTTATTTTTCAATTCTTCTTCTTTTGCGGGAGTAATAGGTTCTTCTAAATAAATGGTATTGTTATCAACAAAAAAGCGAGGAGCTGAAACAGCATCTTGTATATTTTGGTTGTTTTCGATTATTCGGATTATGATTTTTGTGAGCATTGTAGGGATTCTCCCGCCACCAGATGCGCCAATCGCTAATACTGGATTATCGTCTTTAGTTAAAATCGTAGGGGAAATTGTACTGATCGGCCTCTTACCAGGAAACGGTCCATTAGGGGAATTAGGCTCATCGCTAAAATTTCGAAGCTGATTATTAAGAAAGAAACCATCAATGTATAAGCCCGAACCAAAATATTCACTGATTGTATTAGTTGTTGAGACCATAGTTCCCTCTTTATCTACTAAACTGAAATGGGTGGTATTGTTATGGTCTTGGCATAAACTCATTTTTTTGTTTAGGTTTAAACTATTAATTTTATCCATTAATTGTTGGATGTATTTCTCACTTAACAGATCATCTTGGGAAATTTTAATAAATGCTGGATCACCTAAGTATTTTTTCCGTTCGATGTCACAATGGTTTATAATTTTACCCAAAACATCAATAAATTCTATATCATCATCATTATATTTGCTGATATATAAAGACTCTGCTACCTTTAACGTGTGAATAAGCATGATCCCTGATAGTGGGGGTGGAGAAGACCATACTTTGTAATCGGCAAAATTACCGTAAACTGCATCTCTTTTAATTACAGTATATTTTTGTAAATCTCCTAATTCGATACCACATGCCAAGTCACATATCTTCTGTGCAATTTCTCCTGTATAAAAAGCTTTAGAACCCTGTTCTTGAATTTTTTTTAACGTTTTTGATAGCTCAACTTGAACAACTCGTTTACCTATTGAAACTGGTTTTCTCATAAAGTAAAAATGGTCTAATTTATCAATTGGTAAATGTACGGCCTGGTTCAATTGTTGATATAACTGTGGAGATACCGGAAATCCCTGCTCAGCATAATCTACAGCAAAAGATAATAAGTATGACCAATCCAGCGTACCATATTCTTGGAATATTTTTTCCATTCCCTTCACAAAACCAGGAACACCAATTTTCTCTGGTGCCATCCACCCAGATAAAGGTGCCATTTCACGATAATCAAAAGAAATTGGCTTATTGGAATCATGAGGACAAATGAGCATGGTACCGCCTCCACCTATTCCCGAGGCATAAGGCTCTACAACAGCTAAAACAAAAGAAACAGCTATCGCAGCATCAACAGCATTCCCGCCTTTTTCAAGAACAGCCATTCCAGAGTCTACGGCAAGCGGATGTGCCGCACTTACCCCATATTGGCTATTCATACCACTATCTCCACTGACAGATAGTCTACAATATCAACTAGTGAATGAATAATAGAACGAATGTTTTCCATATCAGCAAGTGGGTTTCGGTATTTCCCGTTTATTTCAATTTGAATACACGGAATACCAGTATAGGTATAAACATATGACGTAATTGTCCCCGTGTGTGTTGCAGGGAAAGTGTCATTTTCTCTAACATCCTTAATGTTATTCCTATTAAAAATCTCTCTGATGTTTTCTACATAAGCATGTTTAATAGACTTACCATGGAGCGTCCCTAAATCGATGTCAAATTCACGTTTTAATGAAGCACCGTGAATATCAATTACTGCGGCTATATTGTGCCTTTTAATTAGTTGTACTAATTCCTTTTTGTACAATCCATCTTTTACATAGTTAGGATCTTCTTCTGACAATCTTGTGGAATAGAGGGAATAGCAATTCGTTAAACTCTGTACGATCAAACCTATTGATCCGGTATAATCATCGGCTTCTTTTAGTTTATGATTTCTTAAATGAACAACCGAATGCGGCATTGAAAGAAGAATTGGAACACTGCCCTTTTTAATATCAAAAGGAACCTTTGAGGAGATGTTTCCTTTCTTATTATTTAAAAGAAATGGACCTTCATACAGATGAATGAGCGTTTCTAAATGATTAGTTTGTTGCATTTATTATCTATTCTCCTTAATAATTGGATAATGGCAGGCCACAAAATGTCCATCATTCGTTTCTACTAAGTTTGGATCTTCTTTTTTACATTTTTCATCAGCATAAGGGCAACGAGTATGGAAACGACATCCACTTGGCAGGTTCACCGGGCTGGGACTTTCTCTATTTATTACAGTTTTCACTTTCTCGTTACGATATTTTGGATGGGATATCGGAACGGATGAAAGTAAAAGTTCTGTGTAGGGGTGCTTTGGGTGATTCATGATTTGTTCCTTACCAGCTATCTCTACGATCCTCCCAAGATACATCACAGCAATTTGATCGCTGATATAGTTTACTGCTTGTATTCCATGCGCAATAAAGATAAGTGTTAAATCAAATTGCTTTTGCAATTTGATCAATAGATTCAAAATTTGTGCTTGAATGGATACATCTAATGCAGAAACTGGTTCGTCACAAACAATAACTTTTGGATTCAACGCCAGAGCTCTTGCAATACCTATGCGTTGCCTTTGTCCCCCACTGAATTCATGGGGATATCGAGTAAGATAATCAGCGTCTAAACCTACTACTTCCATAAGTTCAATAACTCGCTCTTTTAATGCTGATCCGCGTGCGAGTTTATGAGTTACCAATGGTTCAGCTATAATGTCAAATATCCTCATTCTAGGGTTTAACGAAGAGTACGGGTCTTGGAAAATGATTTGCATTTCCCTACGTTTATTTCTGAGCTGTTTAGGTTTTAAGTCATTCAGATTAATACCGCTCGAAATTATCTCTCCCTGTGTCGGCTCTATTAATTTAACGATGAGATTTCCAAGAGTAGATTTACCACACCCCGATTCCCCTACAATTCCCAAGGTTTCTCCGGTACGAACCTTAAGGTCGATCCCATCTACAGCTTTTAAGTAAGCTTTTGTTGTGGAGTTTGGTACCTTATAGTATTTTTTCAAACCTTTTATTTCAAGAATATATTCATTATTGTCAACCAATTTTGATCCCACCTTCTTCCTCATCAGCTAACCAACAACGCACATGATGATTTGGTCGGAATTCTTGATTTGCTGGGACATTCGATGAGCATTTTTCGATCGCATAGGGACATCTCGTATGAAATGTACATCCCTTTGGCATATGGAGAGGGTTTGGTACCCTGCCTTCAATAGTTGCTAGCGTTTCTTGTCCATTTAGACGCGGAGTGCTTTTTAATAATGCTTTGGTATATGGATGTAACGGTGAATCAAAGATTGAAAAAACATCTGCTTCCTCTACTATTTGACCACAGTACATCACCATTACTCGATCGGCTATTTCAGCAACCACTCCTAAATCATGGGTGATGATTAAGAGTGCTGTATTTTCGAGTTCAGAAAGCTCGTTCAATATTTCTAAAATTTGAGCTTGAATCGTAACGTCTAACGCAGTTGTCGGTTCGTCCGCAATAATTAATTTAGGTTCACAAGATAATGCAATCGCGATCATGACTCTTTGCCTCATACCCCCGCTTAATGAATGGGGATAAGACGAATACACCTGTTCCGGCATGGGAATACCAACTTTTTTCAAGAGTTCGATTGCTCTCTGCTTAGCTTCTTTCTTTGATATTTTTTGATGAAGAAGAAGACTTTCACGAATCTGTTTACCTACAGGGAATAAGGGATTTAAAGAAGTTAGAGGCTCTTGGAATATCATTGCTATATCATTCCCACGAATTTTCTCCATTTCTTTTTCACGTAAGTCTAATAAACTTCTTTCATCGAAAATAATGCTCCCATCCACTATCTTCCCTGGTTCCTCAATGAGACCCATTATTGAAAGGGATGTGACGCTTTTTCCTGATCCAGATTCGCCCACAAGTGCAACTTTTTCCCCTTTTTTTATATTAAAAGTGACTCCATTTACAGATGGCACAACGCCATTCATGGTCATAAAATGTGTTTTCAACTCTTTGACTTGCAGAAGGTTTTCCATTTTATCCATGTTGTCCTCCTAGTAACTATTCTTGTATACGTGGATCGAGTATATCCCGTAAATAATCTCCTAAGAAAATAATACCGAGTACAGTGATTGTTATGGCGATACCTGGAAATGTGGCAATCCACCAGCTTGTTGAAAGATAGTCTCGTCCGTCACTTAATATTTTTCCCCAGGTGACAGCTTTGGGACCTAACCCTAAAAAGCTGAGAGATGCCTCAGTGATGATGGTCGTCGCTACGCTTGTTGTGGCAATGACGATAACCGAAGATGATACATTAGGCAGCAAGTGCCTACGCATTATCGTACCATTACGAACGCCGATTGATTTAGCAGCCTTAACATATTCTCGTTCTTTCAGACTTAGTACCTCACTTCGTACGACCCTTGCGTATCCAATCCAACTTGATACACCAATCACAATAATTAGTGTGGTTATGGTAGGAGACATAAAACCTAAAACGACTAATGCTAATAAAATCGAAGGAATTGCTATATTTGCGTCAACAAATCTCATTAGCAAGGTGTCTACTAAACCGCCATAATATCCAGATATCAGCCCAATGATGACACCGATCACCCCGGCCACACCAACTGAGCTTATTCCGACTAAGAGTGAAATCTGCGCTCCATAAATGATCCTGCTTAACAAATCACGACCTAAATTGTCTGTCCCAAGTATATGGTTGAAGCTTCCCCCGTCCATCCAAAAAGGCGGAGTGGAGATTGCTGAAAAATCAACCGTTTCCGGCTTGTAAGGGGTAAGAAGGGGAGCAAAAACAGCTGTAAAACAAACAATCGCGACTATACTAATTCCTAACATACCGGTTTTGCTTTTCAATAAGGGTCTGATCCACTTGATTATGGAATACTTTGTTGAGCTATTCTTTTTTGAGGGTTCTGTTAGTGGAGCTGTGCTGGTTTCTTTTTGTATTTCCATATTTTCATCCTTCCACTAATATCTGATTCTAGGGTCCACAAAGCGATAAATGAGGTCAGCAATCAGGTTTACAATAATTACAAAAACTGCGATTGTGATAACACATGCTTGTACTACTGCCATATCCCTAGCGTTTATCGCTTCAATTGTCAATTGACCTAACCCTGGCCACGAAAAAATGGTTTCAGTAATAAGCGCTCCTCCAACTAATGTAGAGATTTGTAATGCAATGACCGTGATAATGGGCAATAAGGAATTTCTTAAAGCATGTATATATATAATTGATGATCTCTTTACTCCTTTGCTTTTCGCAGTTCTGATATAATCCTGATTTAATACATCAAGCATATTGGACCGTAAAAGTCGCGTCATTTGAGCTGCCATAGCAGACCCTATTGTGATAGCAGGCAATACAAGATGGAAAACAGATCCCGTTCCAGAGACAGGAAATATCTTCAGATTTACTGAAAATAACAATATGAGCATCAAACCGACCCAAAAGTTTGGCATAGCCTTGCCTAATATAGATATTCCGCTGATTAATAAATCAATAGGAGAATTTCTTTTCACTGCAGATAAAACACCCAATGGAATTGCAATTGTAGTCGATAGAATAATAGAGGCAAGCATTAATTCGAACGTTGCTGGTATTCTTTCTAAGACTATAGGTAAAGCAGCTTGCCCATAGATGATTGATTTACCAAAATCGCCAGTAATCATATTTGTGAGGAAAATAAAATATTGAATGATAAATGGTTTGTCTAAACCTAGTGATTGACGTAAGGTCTCCCTATCCTCTTCCGTCGCATTTTCTGAAAGCATGATATCAACTGGATCACCAGATATATGCACTAGAAAAAATAAAATAAATGAAACGATTAATAATACAGGTATTACTTGAGCAGTACGGTTTAGGAAGTATTTCATTAATTATTCCCCCTTTAAATGCGTGTTCAAAAAGGAGGATCAAAAGAGCCGACATCTAAGTACAGAACGTCCTCTTACAACATTGAACTTACACAGATCCTGTGAGCCCAAGGCACGATTGTCTCGAGGACCGGAGAGATCGAGTAACGAAGAAACTCCAGCTATTTTGACCGGTCTTTTTGAACTTCCTCAAGTTAAACGATTAACGGGGTAACTTGTTACAGCCACCCCAATCGAATTCAATTTCTTGTAATGTCTGGGGTATAAAGCATACTATCTACTCTTGGTTTAAAGTCGATGCCTTCTCTTATCCCGTAGGCCTCATTTTGAAGATAAAGATAGATAAAAGGGCGTTCTTCGGCTACGATTTGTTGGATCTTTTGATATTGTTTCTCACGTTCCTCTGTATCCATATTTGTTAAAGCACTATTGAAAAGTTCTTTCACTTCCTGGTTTGAGTATCCTATTCTCTTTTCACCGTTTTCCGATGCAAACATATCTAAGGCAATCGAAGCATCAAATAGGGAATTACCATAAGCTCCAAAGTACATATCGCCAAATTCACCACTATTTCTCAATTCTATATATCTGCTATATTCTGAGAATTCGATGTTTAACGTAATACCTACTTCTGAGAGCATCGCTTTTATGGCTTGAGAAATTTCGTCACCTTTCAAATAATAACCAGTCGGGATTGACAAAGATAATTCTAATCCATCCCCATATCCTGCTTCAGCTAAAAGTTCTTTTGATCGTTCTACATCATATAGATAGGAATCATACAAGGAAGGATCCGCTCCAAAGTTACCAGGAGTCACCCTCGTACGTACCGGTACAGCTTCACCTTTGAGAATTTGTTCTACTAAAACTTCATTATTGATAGCCAATTCAATCGCTTCACGAACTTTGGGGTCAGAAGTCGGGTAATCTTCACGATGTTGAAGTGCTAGAATTGCAACTCTTTGTGATGGTGTAGAGACCGCTTTGGTCCCTTCATTTTCATTAATACGGGCAATATCATTAGGTGTTACTTCCGTGATAATATCTACCCCACCAGTCAATAATTCGTTGATCCGAGTTGAGGTTTCTGGAATAACGCGAAACACAAGCTTATCCCATTCTTCGTTTTTACCCTCATAATATTTATCATATGGTTCAAATACAATTTGATTATCACGACGCCAATCCACAAATTTAAATGGGCCAGAACCAACAGGTTTGTTTAAAAAATGGTCCCAACCATTTTCCTCAATATAATTTTTCGGAAGTATTCCTGAGCCGATTCGGGATAATAGATTGATTAATGTAGGCTGAGGATTATCTGTGATAATTTGGAAGGTAGTTTCATTAACAACTTTAACATCCTTAACTACTTCCATGTTTGAATGTTCAGCTAATGTTTCATCTTTAGCTACTCTTTCTATCGTGAATTCGACGTCATCAGCAGTTAGAGGATCGCCATTATGGAAGGTAATGCCCTCTTTTAATTTAAACTCCCACGTAACATCATCTATTAATTTGTAAGTGTCTACTAATTCCGTCTCTACCTTGGTATCTGTCTGCCGTTTAAATAAGTAATTGAACATATTGATGTGTACAGACTCTGTAAGAACTTGGTTATGATTATGAATATCAAAGGATTTGATATCATTTGG
The DNA here is from genome assembly GCF_019720915.1 of Alkalihalobacillus sp. TS-13. Lineage (GTDB taxonomy): Bacteria > Bacillota > Bacilli > Bacillales > Fictibacillaceae > Pseudalkalibacillus. The sequence continues at coordinate 963,589 of NZ_JAHKSI010000001.1, read as the reverse complement.
TATGCCGATTATTAATTCTCGATCTTCCTTCTTATCAGCAGCAGATTTTCCATTTTCTGATTGATTACCAACTGTAGTACACCCGCTTAATATAAGCATTAAAATCAATGTAAAGCTGAAAACGACTGTTTTTCTATTCATTCTAAGCCCTCCCTATAAGTGTTAATGATTTATTAATACAGTGTTTTGTCTAGTGATAGTAAACAACTGTAGATAGCTCAACGCACATTGCGCTAGTGTTGCTGCACCTAATGGTAGAGCATCCTCGTCGATGTTGAACTTCGGGTGGTGTAACGGATAGGATGTCTCTGCACTGTTACTTGTGCCAAGTCGATAAAACAAACCTGGTATTTTTTGGGTGTAATAAGCGAAATCTTCAGCTCCCATAGAAGGTTCAACAATTGACATCTTATTTTCTCCTAAGACCTCTTTCGAAACCTTATCTAAAAGTGGTATTAGATTCGGATCGTTAATCACTGGAGGGTAACCTTCTATAAGTTCAAGTTCAAAATTTGCACCGAACCCTTCACAAATTCCTTTAGTAATTTGTTCCATGTATTTTATTATTATTTCTCTGTCCTCCTTACTGAGCGATCTAATTGTTCCTTCTATTTTGACAATTGATGCTATGGCATTTTTCGCATGTCCTCCTTGTATTTTCCCTATGGTAAGCACTGCCGAGGATAATGGATTTACTTTTCGACTAATAATCTGTTGTAATGCTGAAATAATTTCTCCACTGACTGCTATAGGATCCACGGTAAGGTGTGGGCGTGCAGCATGTCCACTTTGTCCTATAACCTTAAGTTCAAAACGCTCTGAGTATGCCGTACAGGTATTAGGGCAAACGGAAACAAAACCAGTTGGCATAGAGGGATCGACATGTAATCCTATAATCGCCTTTACATCAGGATTGTGTAGAACTCGATCTCGTATCATTGACTTTGCTCCAGCTAATCCTTCTTCAGCAGGTTGAAAAATGATTTTTATATTCCCATGTTCAATCTCTTCATCCATCAAAATCTTTGTCGCTCCTAAGAGCATTGCCATATGGGCATCATGGCCACATAAATGTGCTTTTTCGTTAACAGTTGAACAATAAGTAGTGTTTGTTTCCTCTTGAATAGGAAGAGCGTCCATATCAGCTCTTAACATAACTGTTGGTCCCTTTTCTTTCCCTCGAATAATGGCCTCTATCCCAGTTTTGGCGACGGTACGAACCTCTTTGAGACCTAATTTTAATAATTCATCTCTTATAAGGTTGGACGTTTCTACCTCTTCAAATCCTAATTCAGGATATCTATGGAATTGACGCCTCCACTTGACAAGTGTATCCGTCCCCTGAAGTGATGAATGTTCACCGTGATCCATTAAATCCCTCCCCTTGCACATTTTATTTTGTTGTTTCTAACCCTATCGATTTTTAGAATACGAGAGCAATAGACAGAATTTTTTGCCAAATTACAGAAGAATGGTAAAGCTACTATTTACAAAACATTAACAGAAAAAGAAACGTCATATTTTTACCAAAAAAAATAACCGTATCAAAAATTGACGGTTATTTTTCCAGACGTTCATTTAAAATGTCATTCGTATATTTTATCCGGTATTGAGCTGGTGTAAGACCTGTAATTTTTTTAAATGTCCTAGAAAAGGTTCGTTCAGAATAGCCAATTTCTTCTGCAATTTTGGATATGGATAAATCCGTGTTCAGTAAATAATCAATAGATTTGTTAATTTTTATATTACTAAGGTGATTTACAAATGTATCACCAGTGACTTCCTTGAACAATCTACTTAAATAGCTAGGGTTTATTCCAAACCTCTCCGCAGTAGAATTCAAGGTGTGGACTTCCGTTACATGGTCACCTAGATATCTTTTTATCTTTTGGATAACAATCTCAGTTTTACCTTGAGTGGTTTCTTCAATCTTTTCAAAGACATAAGGAAAAAAATCTTGTTTAAACCATTTCCGAATTTCGAAATTCGATTGCATATCAGGTAAAGACTTTAATGAAAAAGTATGGATGTCAAGATTATCATCTAAGTTCTGGATTATTGCTATCAGAAGCATATAGTAAATATGATAGAAAGCTGAGATGCTATAACAGTGTTTAGAAACATAGTCAGCAAACTCATCAAAGTATTCACTACATTTTTTGATATCACCTTGTTGTATTACTTTGATGATTTTATTTTCAATTTTAGTTGGGTATTGTAATTGTATAAAGGTATTAAGTGTTTTATAGGTTAGTACATCATTTGATTGTGTAAATAATAAATAATTTTTAGCTTTGATTGCTTCACCATATGATTGCCATAGTTCTTTATCAAAGTTACAAGGTTTACCGATTCCAATCGCTGCCTCAACAATAATATACCTCTCTAACGATTGTTCTATTTTTTTTGCTAACTGCTCTGTATGAATGTTTATATCGTTATTGTTTTTGTTGATCGGGTATTGAGGTAGTACAATAAAATATCTTGAACTTAATGCTTTGATTACAAGTCCATCAATCATTTCCTTTTCTAGTGTATGTTCAATGATGTTTTTCACAGAAAACATTTTCAGTGAATCATCTTCTTCACGAAAAATTTGTTTGTCAGGTTGTTTTGCAATTGTTTCAATCACAATAACCTGAGTCTTAGAATGGTGCTTAATTCGATACTTGTCGAATAATTTTATTAAATTCACCATTGGCAAAGTCTGATATGACCCAGTCAGCATTTCGAGTAGAAAGACTTCTTTCAATTTGACAGAGTCATGATCATGGATTTTTTGAAGTCTATTGTTTTCTCTCTTTAACCTTATAATTCTTTCAAATATGTCTCCCCATTCATTAAACTCAAGTGAAGAGGGCTTGGTAGTTTTTGTACTATTCAGTTCTTCTTCCAGCTCCCCAATCGGACGATACTGCACTCTTGATTTGAGATAAAAAGATCCAGCACCCAATATGATGAGAACAATGCCGATAAGTATTAGATACTGTATAAAATTAGTATTGTGGTAAATTTGAGACTTACTGATCGACAATATATTTGTAAAACTGTTGGAGGAATCTTGATTAATAAATAACATCCTGTTATTTTGATTATCGAAATGGTAGCCCCGTTTTGTATCTTTGACTATGTTCAGATTTTCTTTCTGAAGAGTGTCTCCCACTGATTCTCTATTATTACTATAAATCACTTTCCCGAAGGAATTGATTATATATTGGCTATTGAGGGATCCTTTTGAGACAGAATTCATTATTGGCAGGAGAGTACTCTCTTTAACTTGTATTGACACATATGCTTGTGGAAAATTAGTCACTTGTGGAACAGTTGCAATATAAGTCATTAAATGTTCATCCGGATTAGATTCTTTTACAGACCAAAATGATTGACGAAGTGACTCAACCGTTTGATAATACGAGGCTGATTTTGATGGTATGCTTTTCAATACTCCATGTTGACTGGATATGAGTGTCTGCTGTTTTGGGAGATACAATTCAATGCTATAAATGTTATCTTGGCTATTGGATATACCTTCTAAGTATCCGGAAATTTGTTGAAGCCTATCGTTTGTTTGGACATTATTGATATCGGCAAGCATTTCTCGATCGGTAGCAATATCATTAGCGACAGATTTGATTTTATCCAATTCTAATTTAATTCGTTCATGCAGTTGCAATGTGATTGCTTCGTATTGATGTATCGCTTGTTGTTCCAACGATTTATTACTTTTATGGTACCCGGCGAAGATAGATATAAAGACAATAATAACAACTAATACTATTTCTCCTAGGAAAAATATCCAAAAATATTTATTCCTAAACTTCATTTATTCCTCTCCCTTATTACGAATTCTACCATTGGCGAAAATAATAACCTTATGCCTATATACGACTAGAACGTCTATTTGACCTGCAAAATTTATAAATTTAACATATTACTAACATTTATTCCTCTCTATAGGTGCATACAATAAGGTTTAAAGATGGTAATTTAGCATTGTTAAAAGTGAATTGGATCGGAGATGGAAAAGCCCCAGTACTTTTCACATTTTTACAAGAGTTTCTTTTATCTTTGGACTTGTGATCCATGCCTCTTCCATTTTGGAAGTACGTCAATAGTTTACGATTAAAGGAGCTCCCAAAAGTGTCTGAGTCTCTCTGAACTTAACAACATTTTGAGAAAAATCGTGGTTTTGATTTAAAATGTTGTGTCGGAGGTGTCTGACACCTTTCTTTTAGGACAGCCCCTTTTGTTTCCTTTGCCAAAGAAAATTGGTTCATAAAGCGAAATCAATTTTTAATATTAAAACGGGCTCGCAGTGACACTTAAATAGTTGTTTTCAATGAATATTTCGTATAATTCCGATGATTAACCTAATGAGCAATGATTTTCCTGTCATACCTAAAAATGGATTGGTACCTTTTCCAATCATTCATCCATCTAATTATGTTTGTTTTTTTCTTCCAAAGTTCAAAAGAACTGGGATTATTAGAAGCCCTATCTTAATCAGTAAAACAAACGATTTATCTTTTTTTGTGACTTGATTTATGATTATAGAAAGTGTTGGGTATAGAAAGGAATCAAACAAAAATTTATTTTAAAAAGTTTTGGAAAGAACCGGTGTGGATACTCAATTAATTTATTTTCAACCAAAACATTATCAATAAGCACATTGGTATAGGCATTAGATAAAAATGTACCTCTAAAAAGTTCAGGATTTGTTAATTAACTCAAAGAAAAGCACCGAATCTGTATCGGTGCTTTATCAAAGACTCATCAAACTTTAACTTTTTCAAACCAGATATTTTACCTATGTCTGAGGTTATTCTCTATAATAAGGATCTTATTTACTATCTTTTTCCCGATCTACATGCAATGGGGGGGGGATTAACCAGCCTTTCTCCTTATTTATTTGTAGTAACTTTGCAGCCATTTGTGCTTTTTTCATGTGGAACTGTCCATACATCAATGCAATATCTTCCCTGATACATTGACCAATCATACTGCTATCTGCTATTAATCCCTGCGCAAAATCTTTTGATATGGCTGCTGCTATTTCAGGATCGTTTATCCTTGCCCCGACCGGGATTCGCTCCGTATCCGCCTCAGAACGTTCAGGTGGTGCTGGAGGCAGAACGACCTGATTCTTTTTCAAAATAGTCTCAATCTCCTCAATGGAAGGTTTCAATACGTTTCTTATGACATCCTCAATAAATTTCCTCAAATCAACATCTCCAGCATGATTGTAATAAACCTGATATGCAACCATAGACCCTTTAGCTACTGTTAAGGAAGACCAAAGACCAAAAACCTCTCCATAATGTAAAGGTTCCTGCTTAGGATTACCAGTAAACATACCCATAGCGTTTTACCCCTTTCAAATAAATTTTTCCACACATTATATTTTGAGCACATTCCGAAAAATTATCCAGTTCCTATGTCGATTTCCTCTATAATAGAAAGTTGTTTTTCCATTACTTTTAATGTACTTTTATGTAATGAAGAAGATGGTCCGCTAAGAGTAAATGATGAAAATGAGGATAATGGTTGGTACTAATGTTAATGCAACTACGGGTGCTGAGAATGATAACAATTGGGAATGGGTTGCTTATTAGGTTTAGCAGGCTTACTAGGATTACGCAGAAAAAATAAAGAACCAGCAAAAGAATTTACATATCATGTAATTTAAACAGAATTTCTCCTTCTAAAAACCGGAGTGAAAAATAAATTTCACTCCGGTGTATGGTTATCTATTGTTTTTATCTCTAATCAATAGTAAAAATGCTCAAGACTTTTCTTAAACATAAGTTCCATGTATATAAGAAGGTGCTGGCTTCAATTCATGCTTATCACCAAAAGATTCTGGCTTTCTCAGCATATCCAAACTCACCATTTCCGTCTGGTGTCTCCCTGAAGCCCAGCCTTCCTTTTTTGCTTTCTTTCCCTTCAAAAAAATTCATAAGATCATAAGAGAAGTCTGTAGCATCCCATTCTCTTGGCACACTTGATGGTACAGTTACTCCTGGTTTTTCTTCAAGCTCTTTTATATCTTCCATCCATTGGTTTTGATGCATGGTATCGCATGCAAGTAAAAAAAGAATAATAATACAAAGTAGAGTTATTTTTTTATTTGTTATCACGTCCAATGCTTCTTAACCAGTTTATATAGTTTTATTTATCACGTCTTCAAGAAAACCGCCTGATTCTTATGTATTAAACAAATAAAGGGCTTAATCCTTCTTAGATTATAGCCCCCTTTAATGGAACAATGGACGCAATCCGATCTTCTCGAATTGCGCCTGGTTATGGAATATTACTTAGATTATTGTAAATGCTTGGGTGGGGTGTTTTTATGGGCTTTATTCTGAACTTCTGCGAATATGTCCTCTTGGCTTTCGATCTTTTCATTTATATGAGTAAGTTGCAAATTACTAGGTATCAAATTAGTTATTGTTTGTTTAAATTCTTCAAAGTCTTTTTTCGTTACAGGTTGAGCATCCTGCTTCAACTCAATACCTAGTTGACCATTTGGTTCTAACGTTGCCCATTTTACGTCACTTATATTAGATACACTATTTTGTCTTAGCTTCATTTCAAGTTGGTCCACCGTTAACCTAAGTTTTCTCAAGTTTTTTTCATTCAAAGTTCCGTTATCGATTACTACCTTTGCTTTACCTGTAATCATTTTTTCAAAACTGTCAGATTTTATTTGTATAAATTCCATTACTAACAGTGTTCCGACAAGTACACCACCAATCAAAAAGGTTGTCCAAATATTTTTCCCTGCTACAGGTTGAATTAGTAAAGTCCCAATAGCAATCATTATAACTGTTTCAGCTAATGTCATTTGTGAAATTGTTTTCCTACCTGCAATTCTTAAGAGTATTGTTCCCGCAAGAACGATCAATATCGCTTTCCATATAAAATCCCATTCCATTCAATAATTCCACCATTCGTTTGAAAGAGTTAATGATATTTTTCCCACCTTACCCTCTTTTATCCATTTTATAAACTGCCTTTATTTTAAAGAAGAAAAGGGCATTACTATTGTTCAGTAATGCGCCCGATTGTGGAAAATTGAAAAATGTGAAAGCTGTAAAAAATGGTTCTTAGCTATTTCCCTAACATACCTTTTTTATGTAATAAGTTTATTTATTGTTCCACAAACTGCCCAGTTCTTGTATAAAATAGCTGGATACCTATGTTCTTCTGCTATCGCCCCCTATGTTGAATAAATAATCTAAAAGTAATAAGTTGGTCTCAATTAATCTTGATTTTTATATTTTGGATGAATTAGAGGAAATCAATAGTCTTCTTAGAACTTATTATATTAAAGAGAAAAGGAGAAAATAAAAAGTGAGTGATCAAATAATTCCAGCTATCATTGCTTTTGTATTAGTCTCTGTTTTATCCCCACTATTCATTGCTTTCTTAAGAAAATTAAAGCTCCTTCAACCGATAAGGAAAGAACTTCCTTCCAATCATCAATTAAAAAAAGGTACTCCGTTAATGTTTGGGATGATTCTTTTTGTAGGAATTATCGTATCGATATTTTTTTCACCTACGCCATTAATGTATTTCTTGTCAATTACTTACCTTCTATTTAGTTTTATTGGTTTTTTGGATGATTTTTGGAAAGCTTCACGCCAAGATCCTTTAGGGGTATCGGGTAAGACCAAGCTTGTTTTGCAATTTCTTTTTACTGGTGCTTTGCTTTTCTACGTGATTAACGAACTAGGTGTAGACACCGTGATTAGTATTCATAAAAATTTCTCCTTTGATCTTCCAATGGTGGTATATATCATTGTGATCACCTTATTTGTTGTTGGTTCTGCAAATGCTATTAATTTTACGGATGGCTTGGACGGTCTTTTGGGAGTTGTTGCAATCTCTACATATTTTTTCTTTTTTGTGATTTCAGACAAATCAGAGGTGCAACTTTTTTGTATAATTATGATTGGATGCTTACTCGGTTTTCTCATTTATAATTTATATCCTGCCAAAGCTTTTATGGGGGATACAGGATCATTAGCGATAGGGGGATCACTTTCATTTCTTGCCATTATTGAGAAAGTGGAGATTCTAATTCCCATTTTATTCTTTATCTATTTTGCTGAACAACTTTCGGTTATATTACAAGTTACTTCATTTAAACTTACACGTAAACGTATCTTCAGAATGACACCGATTCACTTTCACTATGGCTTAAAATATGGGTGGTCTGAAAATACAATTGTCACCGTTTTTGGGTTTGTTTCTTGGTTTTGTACTTCTATTTGTTTAGCTTATTGGAAATTTATTCTCCACCCATAATGTAAGTTATAATCATTCAGATGAATATTAGAACCCAGCCAACACCTAATCACAAAAAACCATTTTCTAATGTACTCTCTAATACCTCGATAATATAATAAACGAACCATTTTAAATGCTATGTTAAATAATATTGTTGAAAATCAAAGGAACTTCGATATTTAGAAGTTCTTTTGCCTATTACTGTAAAGCTAATGAAGCCTTTTTAAAAGCTGCGTTTCCCTGGCCAAGCTCCTTGTATTTTACTAAGGAATACAATTTGCCCAATATGATATGCGTCGTGTATTGCTAAGCTCTTCAGTTCAAGCACTAATGAATTATCTTCTCCTGGGATCTGTCTATACAAATCTTCATGTTCTGATTTTTCTAGTATTTTTCCAAGTTCACGATGAACATAAAAGTATTCTTGTTTTGTTTCCTTCCAATTTTCTAACGTCTCAGTTGGCAATCGAAATGTAGATTCATTATTTTCTGCCTGTGGTTCATTCGCTGTTTCACCAAGAAATCGCATCAGAAATCTCTTTTCATAGAAAAGTAAATGACAAACTAATTCCCAAATGGAATTCATTGCCCCATCAGCTGGTTTCCAAATTGCCTGTTCAAAAGTAATATCCTCTAGCACTTTTTCAAGTGGTGGAAACCAGTCTTCTTCATCTAAGCAGCTTGCCCATTGTTGTAACAAAAGTGTCTTTACATCCATTTTCTATTCCCTCCAATTTAATCCCTTTAATAGATAATCCCTTTGGTCAAAATCATTTGCGCCGTGTTGTAGATAGCTCACTAATTGTGTCATGCCAATTCCTTAAACTTCTTTCAACATTCCTGACTGGAGGCTCTTCATTAAAAACCTTTTTTATAATGGATACTAAATTTAAACAAAAAATATACAAAGGACCGGCATAAATAACCATCCAATATGAGCAAAAATTTACCCATTATATCCCACCGTTTTTTTCTTTTTTACATCCCATCATTATCACGAAACATTCCAATACATCCAATCCCTTGTTCAATTAAACTCCCTCTATTAAGAAAGGATAATCTTTGGATTTCTCTAGATTTCTTAAGTTTTTATAGTGGTTCATTATTAATAGTGGTTTGAATCATGGGATTAAGTTGTATTAATGGACAATTTTGGAGTTTGAGATTAAGATTTATCGAATCTTGTTTTCAAAACAATTTATCTTTTTTCAATCTCAATCGGCACAAAATCAGCCTTTTATCTCTTAAGAGTCATACATTGATTTGGGCCGGTTCGTTCCATAACGCGGTACCCTTGACTCGCTTTCGTTGCAATGCCTTCCGCCATTCGGCTTACAGTAGCCATTGACTTCACAAGTGCCATCATCTTTTACAAGAATTTTACCGACCAGTCCTACCGGAACCCATTCATCAAGAACGTAACGGCCATGCCAGTTATTTCCGCACTACGCACTACAAACACAGATCAGTGAACCTAGCGACGCCAATCATATGTAAACCTATACTGCCCCCACCACATCCCATCACCTCAACTATTTTTCTCCAACAGTTATCTGAACTAGTTCCCGAATGGAATCATCAATCGCATTGGCAAATCCTTCTGGATCGGACATTGCCTTCCATCTATTTTCTCGTATCGATACCAGAATCTTATCAACCGATTCGTCATTCAAGCCGAGCTCTTTCAATAAAATCAGTGACTTCTCAAGAGAGTCTATCATTCGTATTGGTCCGTAGCTATGAGGTTCTCGATATAACCCTTTGGTGCTCGTTAACACATATCCCACGAAGTTAAGCAAGTGTTCCTTCCTTTCACGTGTTTGGCTGTTGTTGTCCATACTTGTCATAGGAAATGACCTCCTCTGATGGTTTTATCGATTTCGGACGGGGAGTTTGAGCTGAATAGCCTAGGCTTATGAGCAATTCTGGTTCAACATCCTGTGGTAGCTCTAGTAATGTTTTGATCGATTCTTTATGAAAAGATCTAGCGGGACAGTTGGCGATTCCGTTTGAGTGTGCAACTAACATAATATTTGCTGCCACAATACCCAGATTCACAAATCGTAAAACCTCTACCGTATCGATGCCACCTCGGACAAGCGCCTCTTTTTTATTCGAGCAAAGGACAATAATAGCTGCCGGATTACCAGAAATACCTTGGGCAAATCTTTTAATCTTTCGAATTTGCTCTTGATCTTGCACTATCACAAAATGTGACTCTTGCGCATTACTCCCCGATGGGCTATGCATAATTGCTTCATTTATATGATCAAAAACTTCATTAGGTAAAGGACGCTCTTCAAATGAACGGACACTTCGCCTCGTTTTAATTGCTTCCATTGTATCCATAGTAAGCTTCCCCCGTTCCTTATTTAAATGAAAAACCTCTCGAAATTAAAATTGCTCGTAGATTTTTTCTTAAGCTTGCAGAGGCGGCTATTGTTTCTGGGCTAGTACAACGACGGGCAGTATGCTCGCACCAACCGTATTCGACACCTTCGCGCTCAGGCTCACCTGCAATTGAGACCCGTCTACCATAATAGGTCCTTCTGGAGATCATTTGCTGATCGTACTCAACTAGACCTTCTTCTAGTTCCTCCGTTGAATAGACCTCGTTATGGACTGTGCACTGTTTGGGTAAACGCGGCTTAACTCCTCTGCGCACTCCTTGTTTTTCGTAACCAATAGCCAATCCAACTAATGCAAAAACACCGGATGGCAAACGAAGTTCGTCTGCTACTTTTACCGGATTATTACGAATAGACCCAACTGGTACTGCCGCTAATCCTAATGATTCAGCGGCAACTAATGCGTTCTGCATCACTAGGGTAGCATCGACCGCAGCTAACAAAAACATTTCAAGACTTCCTGACTCAAAATTGTAGCCCTGACGCTTTGTAACATACTTTAAACGGTAAATATCGGCACAAAATACTAGAAAGACTGGAGCTTCCCCGATAAACTTTTGATCTCCAGAATAATGCATTAGTTTATTTTTCCTATCATTTTCCCTTACTACTATTACACTATAAGCCTGTAAATTAGAGGATGTTGGCGCACTTCTTGCAGATGTAATAATCGCCTCCACCATTTCATCTGATAACGGTATTTTTTGAAATCCACGGATTGACTCATGTGACGTAAGGACCTCAATTGTTCCATTAAATATACTATCGCTAACTTTAATCCCTTCAAGCGCCATTCTGTTTCGTATTAGAGCATTACTCATCCCTTGCTCCTCCTTCCATACAGTCTTTTGGACAAATCCCTGCGTATGGTGCCTCTCACCTGTCGAATTCGACAAGTTCATCGTCAATCCATACTGTTGGATGCAGAGTTACGCAGTCTAAGTGGACGCCGGCATCGATTGTTCCTCCAAACGTAACGTTTGAACCGAGGGCGACATGGATTGTTCCATAGGCTTTTTCATCTTCTAGAATATTTCCGGTTACCCGTGCTTTATCATTTGTTCCTATTCCAAACTCAGCTAGTAATCTACCGTTTTCGTCTCCAAGTAGATTTAATAGCTTTTGCCCATTTTCACCACTTGCAGATTCAAGGCGGCCATCACGAACCTTAAGCAAAACTGGCTCCGAAACCTTCCCAATCCCAGCAATTGACCCGTCAATAAGTATTTCCCCTACCGATTTCTCTAAAATTGGGGCAATATAGCTCTCTCCAGAAGGAAGGTTCCCAGAAGCACCACAGCCATTAAATATACCAGGACTGCTAATTCCCATTTGATTGGCTATATTTATTTGCAGTAGGTACTCATTTTCGGGACCAGTGTAAATTTTAATCGTATCCCCGTTAGTGAGTTTTTCTGTAAAAGCTGATGTAAGCTGCTCCACCTTTGCATAATCTGCTTGCATTGCACCCTCGGTAAACATATCCATTGTAATACCAGGCATTGTAATTACTTTTGTTCCGACCTTACTTGCTTCATTTCTAGCATTGGTGTGCGTTAACGAATGCTCACAAATACAAAAACAAATTTGTGCGGCCTTCATTATAGCGGCAATTGTTGGTGGTGGCTCCTCCCCAGATCGTCTTCTCGTTTGCATTACAGCAAAATCTGTTTGATACCCGAGCTTACACAAGCTATCAAACATTAGGCGACCAATTGCTTCTTTCTCAAGATCCGCAACAATTACGACTTGCTCCTTTCCAGCTGCATTCACATTTTGTTTCATGAGATTGTTTACTATAGGTAAAAAAGTATCAAGTTGTGACACGCTTCAACTTCTCCTTTCGTTTTTGGTAATTCATTAAACCAATACCTGTAAAAATAAACAGCAACCCTACCAGCATGTCAGCAGTTACCTTCTCATCTAGGAGAAAATAGCCCAACAATAACGTAACGATTGGCATGATGAAAGTAGTTAATAGTGCATATACAGGACCACCTTGGGCTACTAAGTAATAAAAAATAACATAGCCATAACCAGAACTTAGCATTCCAAAAATGACAAAAATACTAAAGTACTTTAAATCAATTACATAATGAAAACTGCTTGGATGAATAAAAAATGTTAATATACCGCAAACAGCCGTAGCTGTAAGCAGAGTTGTATATGCCATTATATAAGGGGATGTGTGTTTTTGATATTTGGTTGATAGAATACCTGTCAAAGAATAGCAAATAGTAGAAATCACAAAAATTAATGTTCCGACAATTTCGGAAGGTTTTAAGGCTACACCTTTAATAAGAAAAATTAAAAACACCCCGAAAAACCCTATAAAAAGACTAAGCCAATCTAAATATTTTGCTCTAGTTTTTAATATCAATATACTAAGTACCATTCCAAAAATCGGTGTGAGGGCATTGATGATCCCCGTTAACGTTGTTTCTAAATAGTTCAAGCTCATCGTCATTAATGTCCATGGTACTGTAGCACCAAGAAAGCTGATCACAATCAAGGATGGTGATAGTTTCATACAAGGTAATAGGCGTTTCTTCATTAAAATTGGTAGTAAAAAGAACAGACCAAATAAACATCGAAAAAAGACAATTGCTATTGGATTAAATTCTTCTAGTAGTATTTTCGTCCAAAGAAAGGTCGAACCCCAAAGGGTACTTAATAGTAATAAAGCAATTAATTGTATGAGACTCACCTCTAACTAAGAGGTAGCAAAGAAAGAGCGACTAAGCGCTCTTTTATGCTAGCTCTGATGCAATTCGGGCAACAACACTTCGTGATAAAATTGTCGGAATACCGGTGGCAGTTTTTACCGTTCGCTTATGTGCTTCTGTGTATCCCATACAATCAAGCACAAATAATGTTGTTCCTTTTTCTTTCAGCTCTCGCGCAGGTCCTTCAAAATCGGTTTCCTCATACGGTGAAGCTGCTGCTACAACAAGTGGGATATCTCCCCACTTGTCTACTAACTGTGCTTTTTGCTCCTCCAATGGGACAATTAGTCCTAACTTGCCACTTCCGATAACGGATTGGACAACATGTTTTAAAATTTGATCCGGAAAAAGCAACGGTTTTGTATGGTTAAGCGTCGGAAAGCTTCCCGTACATACTATAATGGAGTTGGATGCAACAGCCTCAACTTCCGTCAATTTTTGCTGCAGGTAAGGGAGCAGCTTTGGCTTCGAAAGCTTGGCACTAGTTCCATTTCTTAACCGTGAAACATAAGTAACCTCATCCTTACCTGGCGCTAACTTTGCAATTTCCGCCTCGGATAACTCATCGAGTGCTCCTGCTTCAATTAATGTGGTTGCCTGACCTAATAAAGGTGCCATTTCAGGAGTCATATCTGACCTTGGAGATTGACCTATTGTAATTAGTCCAATCTTTTGCACCATATCACCTATGCATCCTTTCCAAGTGTTTGTAATACACTTAATGAACCATAAAGCTGGACAAGGTGATTAAATTCCTTTTCATCATAAAATGCTACGGATCCTGCAGTGAACTCCTTTGCCACTTCAATGGAAAAACGAACAGCTTCTGCAATATCTACTTCATGACTAGCACCTGTTCCACACCCAGGTACAGCAGATTCAGCTGTAATTGCCAATCCAACTACAGGTACATTGGTAGCGACCGATGGCTGGAGAATCGAATTAATGTGATAAACATCATTTCCATAAGGTGTTATATCTTGCGTTGTAACAGTAAAAGTTGCCGGTAATTTTCCAGTTGACATTTCTAAAATACGCAACAGATCGTCACTGAATTTTAAGACAAATCCTTCTTTCACAGTTGGAGAAACGGCAATCCCCTTATGATTAATAATACGATTCCCTTTTGTTGTATCAATGGATAGTATCGCATCCATCTCAGGAAGCACCTCATATTGATTCATCGTGAAGATATCAACCGGTGAACCCATAAAATCGACCGGTTCGTGTGGCTCTGTTGGTGCATTTGGGCAAATATGTGTCGTTATATATACATCTCCTTCAAGGCGATCTCCTTTTTGGGACATATTTGCTAGTTTTGCAGCAATCGCTAAAGCGGATACAGCCCCATCAGCATCAGATACAAGACCGATTCGGCTTGGACGAGCTCCAATTCCCCCTAATCGTCCGGTGATACCAAGTGCTTTGGCATCGCCACCTGAGGCTTTACCATTGACACCTTTAATAAGTATTTTAATAAAATCAGTGGATCCTCTGTCTCCTTGTACCGTTTCTGTCGATGCCGAAACAAACTCAAATCCTTCAAATTGTTGTATGACTTGGTGTCCACTTATTTTTGCATCATCTAATAATTCAACTGCTTGCATTGCATATTTTAAAGACATCTCATTCATCCTTTCATGGTAAAATTGGTTTTTTTATTACTTCTTCTACTGGCTTCAGAAGTGCATGGTTGGACATCGTTGAGCTTAGTAATAGGTGCTCTTTTGGTACTGAGATGACCGCTATTTTCTGATCATTTTCAATTTCTGCACTGACTACAGGGATACCCGTTCCAGCATCAAAAGTCATGATCAGATCTGGAAATGTGCCTTTTCGTTCTCTGTTAATTTCTGCGGTCATGTATTCATTCCAAAACGTTAGCTCAAGGTCATCGACAAATAGCTTGCCAACATCAAATCCACCATCTGTAACAAGGGAAAAGTCTCTAACTCTTCCTACCTTAATAACTCGACCTTGAAGCTTTGTCGCAACAGCTTCAATTTTATTCATAGGATCTCTTTCATCTAAAAAGACTTCCCCAACAGAAATTGCATGACTTATCCCACCTACCGCTGCGTGCTCTTTCACATAGCTGTTCTTTACTGGGTTCCGAGCGACACCAACCATTCCACCAGCTTGAATTGACATATTACGGATGACATTTGAGGTATAATTTAGCTTCCCACTGACGAACCCGGAAATTTCTCGTTCTCCTTTTCCGCCAGCTGCCGCTTGATATGAAATATAATCCTCGACTTCTGATAAATTTAGAGAACCCATCGAGGCTGTTGGGTGAGCCCGGCCATTACATGGTGCATCAATGACCGGCAGTCCAGTTAATGCTGCCTGCAGCCAACCATTCACGGTTGTTTGGGCACCATTTTCATTTGTCATTAAAGCTTTTATAGGATTAGGGAAAGCTTTCTGAAGCATTTCAAGAGCTACCAAAAAATGCTTGGCATTCACATATTTTTGCTTCGCAGCTGGTGCGCCAACAAGAGAAACACATGTTACATAGTCATCATCCGCAAGTTCATCTGCTGTAATTAAGTCGACAGTACCAACTTCTAGGGCGAGCTTTCCTTGCTGGAGGCCGGCTTGAATCCAACCGCCCCCACCTCCACCTAGGATGGTACCGCCATATACGGCTTGTTCTACATTTTCTAATGTCAGTGTTGTTTTCGCCATTGGTTTCTACTCCTCTTCTTTATCTAGCCTTCCATAATGAGCTGAAGAAGCTGTATAATGCATCTCCGGCGATAAACCCTGCTGCTGTTGTAAACATCGTTGCCTCTGCTTCAGGTCCACGCACTTTTAGAATAATTACACGAGCGATAATACCAGCGATGACAGCCCATCCAGCAATTGGGAATGTAATTAACAAACCTGTTGCAAATAAAATTCCCATCTGGCGTTTCGGTCCGCCAATAAGTTGCACTAGTGCTCCTGGTAACGCCCAAAGTAACAAGTACTTGCCTACTTCACCACTAATTCCGGCCTCAATCGTGGCAGCATAAACCCGGTCAACAGGTGGTACGAGGTCTTGTTCAAAGAATACATTATGGAATAGTGCCACCATTACTATTGCAACTCCAAAACCAATCAACGCTGACTTCAACTGAAGCTTTCGACCAAATAGCTCAGCTTGAATCTTGCTGCGATCACGTATCAACACACCGCTTTTTAAGTCATAGCCAAAATCAGCAAACGCAGGTCCAGTAGCAGCTGTATAACCTACTAAAAGCGCCAAAGCAATCGGTGGAAATCCAAGAAGTAATCCAATAACTAAAGATATCAATGTAACGGCAAAAGCTGGGAACCAACCAGAGTGCATCGCAGCTACCCCAACGATAATTTCAGAAACAAGAGCTGCAAATGCCGCAAATAGTACGAATAACAATAGCTGACCAAAGCTTAGTTCTGTCAATAAGCCACCGATTAGTGCAACAAATATTGCCCCACCTAGATAAGCGGCAAATCCATATCCAAATCCTTTCATTAAATCTTGCTCTGAACGGGTGTATGTTGTTTCTGCTGCCGCTGCAGCCTCCGCTTTTGCCTGCTTACGCCCTTTCACAATCGTAATGATAAATTGAATTAGGGCGACCAAACCGGCACCGATCATCATCCCATGGGGTATATAATATTCGTCTAAATTAACGTTAAAGAGTTGGACAGAATAGCCTTTAAGAAGTAGACCAAGACCAAACATCGTTAGTGCCCAGATATTTCCGATAAAAGCTACCCCGAGTGCAGACATTGGAATTCCTGCCCAAGCACCTCCAATACCTGCTACGATTCCAATCCCGAGGAATTTAGCTTTCTTTCCTCCTTCATCTCCTGCCTTCAACGCTTCAGCAGTCGCTATACCTGGTGGCCAAGCCTCATCAGCACCAAATAATTTGGAATCAAAAACTTTATATAAAATAAGTGCATCAATAATTAAGGCGATTCCAGCTCCTATTAACATCGGTATAATAAGGTCTGGTCTTCCTAAAACATACGGGAGACCGATTGGGATTAGTAGACTGTTTGCTGCACCGAATGTTGCAGCTGAAATTGACGTCTGAATAAGATTTTGGTTCTCTAGTGACTTATACTTGTAGAACAGTTGCATCGGAATACGGGCAACAAGCATTGCAATTAGAGCACCAATAATGGAAGTATTTGGTGTAATTCCTAATGTTACAATAATTTGCATCCCAATAATTGCACCAAAGATGGAAATTAAAATAGAAATAATGATAAATGAAGCATCAAATGTACGTTGGTTCAAAGTAATCTCCCCCTTTTAAAATTATTAATGAATAAGCAATAGCCTGTGCCTGAACAAGGTCAATTATTGGAACTTCTACGTGCTTAACTAGTTCTTCTTTTAGTCCAATTGTCGAAAATCCTGTACAAGCAAATAAAATACACGTTGCCCCCTGGTTAATAAGCGACTGTGCTGCTTCAATAGCTTTGCCAACCGCTTTTTCTTCCATTAAATCAGTTGTTTTACGAACACCTTCGGGATAGGCGTGAGCAACCAGTCTATCACCAAGAATAGTAGCAATTTTCGGCGGTACATGTGGTGTGATTCCAAGAACTCCAATTTTGCGATTAACCATTACCGCTGCATAAGCACCAACCTCCCCAGCCCCAAAGACAGGAACATCCGTGGTTTCTCTACATAAATCTACTGCTGGATCTGCTGCACAACTAATGGTAATAGCGGTAACGTGGTCATTTTCAATCATGTCTTTCACCAGTTTTTCAATTTTCGGTACCGCTAATTTCTCGGTTTCTTCACTATGAATTCCATTTGGCTGGTCTGGAATACACCGTGATATGGAAGCAATCCCATACTTTTTTTTCATGACCTTTGAATGCTCTTGAAGAACTTTTTCATCTTCTGTTGTTAAAACCCGAACTAAACCTAGCATTTAACCCCATCCTTTTTATCGTTTGGTAAATTATAAATTTTCTGACAAGTAAATGTACATGCCAAATATGTGTAATCATAGTTATGGATTTTTACTCATTTTGTCCAATAAAAAAAAAGAAACCGCAACTTTGCGGTTATGCGAGTAATATTCCCCTCATTTTCAGTAAGAAATATAGTAGAAATCGAGTTTCGCTATCATCCAAATTAATGTTTAAGATAGCTTCAATTTTATCTAATCTGTATTTTAATGTACGTCTATGAATAAATAGTTTTTCTGATGCTTTGGAATGATTACCATTCTCTAACAAGAAGACCTCAAGCGTTTGCAGTAATTCATCATGTTTTTCGCCTTCATCAAACCTAATAGCATCAAGCTTCATTTTTATAAGCTCTTTAATATCTTCATCATTTTTCAATTTTAGTAAAATTTTATTGATTCCTAATTGTTCGTATGCGAGAACAGTCTCTTCCTGATTACTGTCAATAGATGATTGAAGAATTACCTTCACCTCATCCATCGCTTTATCCATTTCTTCTAAGTGCCCACGTGAAAGACTTACCCCAATGTGTACTTTACATTCGAATTCTGCGGATATCATTTCAGTAATTTTCCTTAATTTTCCAAAAAGGTGTTCCCGTTTTTCACCATCTTGGCAAACATAAAGTCCGTAAAGATATCGATGGTCATTGTATAGGATTGTCTTTCCCAGCATGCTCTCAACGATTTCATTAAGCTTATTGTAAGCAAAGTTTACGGTTACCATATCCTTTTCTTGTGGAGACAAAAGCTCCAACGGGAATTTCGATATCTCGATGGCAAATAACCCATAGGAAGTGTCGCTTCGCTCCGATTTTAGATAGCTTTTCATTACCTCATCATCTATGATTCTATTCTCAAGTAATAACTTGTGCAAAAACTGATTTTCTCGTTGATGCTGTTTGTGAAACTCGAATTGATCCTTTAACAAAAGGAGCTTAGCTTGTTCATTTATACTAGTTAGGAAGCTCTCCAATACACCGACTAATAATGGAGATTGTCCATATAAAATATGCAAGCTACCGAAACAGCCATTCGCGTCTTCTATCGGAATCACTAACCTATCTTCTATCTTCGATATTGCCGGAAGACTTAACAGTTTAAATGATTTACGTCGTTTATCTACCTTTTTATTCGCATAGGCAAGTAACCTATCCTTGTAATCCTCATAGTATACATTCTCACCTGTAATAGATGATAGGTGAATGAGGAATTCTTGAAAGTTATGAAACTTGTTATTTAGAAGCTTGTCCATCATTTGGAAATGCTCATGCTGATAAGCCTTCTTCTCTTCGTATATCTTCTCAAAAAGAGCAGTTAGAATATTTACGAATGAAACGTCAACTGGTAGTGAAATAATTGGCATATTGTGTTCATTTGCCAGGTGATACATCTCCTGTGGCAGCTCCTTCACATACCTGCCAACTTTAATAATTAAACCAGCTCCATTTACTTGAATTAAGTTTTTAAACATCTTGATTTGCGCTTCCGGCAAATCCTTCACGGAATAAAAGGTAGATATGATGAGAATACCCTCCGTTAACCAGCCGCTAATATCCGGTACTTCCATCACCTCAGCTGCTTTAATCTGACGATTGAGACCACCATTCCCTGCCAAAACCACCGCTTTCTGCAGCTCCTCAAGTTGTAACGCATCAGATACATTCATAGACTCACCTCCTGGAAGAAGCATGGGAACGGTTCTCCCGCTTCCTTTTTGCTAATTTACTTTGTATATAAGATTAGGAATATATCTAACTATTCCTACTATTATAACTTATTTTAGTTTGAGGCAAGTATTTGTGGGTACTTTTTTTCCCGTAAGGCTCTTTTGTATAGATTGTTGCTATTTTCCCCTGTTTTACGGTGTAATATAGAATATTTTGGTAAAAATATTCCTATGGTATTTTCAGCAAATTTTTCAGGAGGAGGAAGAAGGTTTGGGACGCAACCGCTTTTTTAAAATAAATAAAAGACGTAATATATGGAAAAGAGACTATCAATGGGATAACGTTAAAGCAGATTTTATAGTAGAAAATTTGGAGGAAATACCTTTAATTGTCGAGAAATTAAACAATCAAAATATAAAATCTTATTAAGTTAATAGGGGCGAATGCTCAATCAGAGTATTCACTGCTTCCGTTTGTAGAGACAGATTAATTTAATTAGTGAGATGATAAAGGCAGAAGAGAATAACACAGGGGGTTTAGCGTTCGACAATTTTGAAGCCTTTCGTTTTGAGCAGTTTCATCTTCCAATCAAACCTCCTGAGGTTATCTGAACTGTCGATGTTCGTAAAATCTGTTTTCAAGACTTGACCGTGGTGGATTTTGACAGAAACGACTCTCACTAGTATTTCCGTTAAGTCAACCCAATCTACCAGGGTCCACTATGTAATGTACTAGGATAGTGAAAGGATAGATAGAATGGAAATTATTCTGAAACAAATGCTACAGGGAATAAATGAGATTAAGACAGAAGTTGCAAGCATAAAAGAACAGCATCACGCGGACTTTCAAAAGATTGACACAAGATTAAAGGCAATGAATCAGCGATTGGATTCTTTTTAAATTCGATACGGACTATATAGTTCAAAAGTAAGTAGTTCAGATAATGTGGAGAAAAAAATTAACAATTGAATTTACATTCAAAAAGTATTTCAATTAGATCATAATTAGCAATACATTTAATATATAGCGACTAATCTTTAATTACAGTGTAATTTTAACGAATTGTATTAGCCAACGATTGTAATGTATTTCAAGATTTCTCCAATGATTTCAACAAGTATAATATCCTTTCTTTGGCTGAAAAAATCTTTATACCAACAGGAAGTTTATTCGGCATTTCATCATTAAAATTTGTATTAGCATCATTTCTTGTTTTATTTCACAGATTTGAACATCTTATGTTAAGGCTATTTTCTAATAGATTGTTGCTATTACCATAAAAGGCGTACCCTATTTTATGATATGCTCCCCTAAAGATAGACAGATGAAAAATAAAATCTGTTTACCTAGGGGAGTTTTTATATGGCCAGACAATACTACTCTGTAGAGTTTAAGCTTAAAGTTATACGAGCTTATACCTTGGAAACCCTTTGGAAGACGTTTGGATACCATTTTTATTATTACCATCCGATATATAAAAGTGGATGTATTGATGTTGCAAAAAATACTTCTCCACAGAAATCCATCGGTTACGCTCTATTATATAAGTGATTATATAATTGATTCGGCTTATGAGAAGATTTTATTTATAATCCTTAGAGGGTTTATACCAAAAGAAAGGGATACTAAGATATTGCGGAAAGTGTGTTCATAAATTGGCTATGAAAAAAGCAGGAAAATCACACATGCAAAATGGACAAAGAATATTGAGGAGGCGAGAAAAAGGATCGAAAAATCTAAATTTTTACTAATCATTAAATTTTTTGGTCAATTTTGGTCAATCATCACCTCCAAGAAAAATTATAAATTTGACCAAAAAATTAAAACCCCTGACACCAATAGTGTCAAGGGTTTATCAGTTTAGTATAGTTGGATATATTGTTCACGTTCCCAAGGGTGAACTTGCGTACGGAACATATCCCATTCAATTTCTTTTAGTTCAATGAAGTGTTCTGTTGCGTGATCACCGAGAGCAGCTTTCATGACTTCGCTCTTTCTGAACTTTTCTAATGCGTCACTCAATGTTGCAGGTAGATCACGGATACCCGCTTCTTCACGCTCTTCTTTATCCATTGCATAGATGTTACGATCTACTGGTGTTGGTGCTTCCATTTTGTTCTTGATCCCGTCAAGTCCCGCTGCAAGCATAGCCGCCATTGCCAAATATGGGTTAGCAGCCGGGTCGACACTACGGACCTCGATACGAGTACTTACGCCTCTAGATGCAGGAATACGGATCAACGGACTACGATTCTGCATAGACCATGCAACATAACAAGGTGCTTCATAACCAGGTACAAGACGTTTATAGGAGTTGACGGTTGGGTTTGTGACAGCCGTGAATGCTTCAGCATGCTTCACGATTCCTGATAGAAATTGCATCGCAGTCTCACTCAACTGTGTTTGAGAATTCTGGTCGTAAAATGCATTATCCTTTCCTTTGAAGAGGGACATGTTGGCATGCATTCCAGATCCATTTACACCAAATAACGGCTTCGGCATGAATGTCGCATGCAATCCGTGTTTACGAGCGATTGTCTTAACGACGAGTTTGAATGTTTGGATATTGTCACAAGTTGTAACTGCATCTGCATATTTGAAATCGATTTCGTGCTGCCCTGGGGCAACTTCGTGGTGAGAAGCTTCAATTTCAAAGCCCATGTCTTCAAGTTCGAGCACGATATCACGGCGGCAATTTTCACCAAGGTCTGTAGGGGCTAAGTCGAAATAACCGCCTTTATCATTCAATTCAAGAGTAGGTTCGCCTTTTTCATCATTTTTGAACAAGAAGAATTCTGGCTCTGGTCCAATATTGAAATCAGTGAAGCCCAACTCTTCCATTTCTTTAAGTACACGCTTCAAGTTTGCGCGTGGATCTCCGTCGAATGGTGTTCCATCCGGGTTATAGATATCACAGATCAAACGTGCAACCTTTCCTTTTTCAGATGTCCAAGGGAAAACGACGAATGTATCTAAATCAGGATAGAGGTACATATCTGATTCTTCGATACGGACAAACCCTTCGATAGATGATCCATCGAACATCATCTTGTTATCAAGAGCTTTTTCCAACTGACTTGTAGGAATCTCCACGTTTTTGATGATACCAAGTAGATCTGTAAATTGTAGTCGGACGAATCTTACGTTTTCTTCTTTCACCATTTTAAAAATTTGGTCCTTCGTATACTTCGAGCTCATTTTGTTTCCTCCCTATTTGATTTAAAACTTCATTACTACCTGTAAATGATGATTGATTCAATTGAAGAATCGAGACAACTCTCCCTGAATCAATGAGGTCTTCCCATAACGACCTGCTTGATAGAGTTCTTTTTTCAAATTCTTGTGGAGATCCGCTTCGGATGGTTCTTTTTTATAGTAAGGGGGCATTCGATTTATACCCTTCTCTTTCATTTCAAAGACCTCTCGAATTCCAGCTAAATTGACTCCACGTTCAAGAAGAGACTTGATTTCCAGCAACCGGTCAACATCGTTGAAGGAGAACATCCTTCGATTCCCTTCTGAACGAGCTGGCGTTATCAACTTGTTTTCTTCATAGTAACGGATTTGCCGTGCTGATAACTCCGTCAGTTGCATGACAATCCCCATGGGAAATAAGGGCATATTCCTTCTCACTTGATCTCCCATATCGTGCCTCCTCTCTTTGAATTATTTATAGTATATGCAATGTGAGGTTTTATGTCAATAGAATGTTAGAAAACCTTACATTTCTTTTTTAAGTTGGGCTTAGATAAGTCATACTGTCGGTTGGAAAAGTGTAATTCGCGACACTCCTGCTGGAATGGCGAGCCAGGCAAGATCCCGCAGCGAGGACCGAGCGAGGAGTTTTGCGGTCCGACCGCGGAAAGGGAGTGAATTTCACAGACTCAGCAGTTAATAATTTTTTACCACATAAGAAAAAAGAGAGTGAAACACACACTCCCTTTAGTTAATTCCCTTTTCTTTTATTGTTAAACCAGATTCTTTCAATTCATATACAGCGGACATTATCGCTAGCTTGACGTGTGAATATGTCAATCCGCCTTGGACATATGCTTCAAAAGGAGGGCGTATCGGTCCATCAGCCGATAATTCGATACTCGCCCCCTGGATGAATGTCCCTGCTGCCATAATCACGTCGTCTTCATAACCGGGCATATAGCTTGGATGAGGCACAACATGGGCATTGACTGGAGATGCCTTTTGGATCGCCTGGCAAAAACGAACCATGAAATCCGGATTATGGAATTTCACCGATTGGACGAGATCCGTGCGCTCACTGTCCCATCGCGGTGAAGTATCGAATCCTAATTCCTCTAAAAAGGCTGCTGTAAAGACGGCACCTTTCAATGATTGACTTACGACATGCGGAGCGAGAAAAAATCCTTGGTACATGTCCAATAGGGTATCCAAAGAGGCTCCCGCTTCTCTTCCTAGACCAGGTGAAGTCAATCGATACGCACATAGATCAATCAAATCTTCACGTCCAGCGATGTATCCACCAATC
Source organism: Alkalihalobacillus sp. TS-13 (assembly GCF_019720915.1). Classification (GTDB taxonomy): domain Bacteria; phylum Bacillota; class Bacilli; order Bacillales; family Fictibacillaceae; genus Pseudalkalibacillus. The sequence continues at coordinate 939,022 of NZ_JAHKSI010000001.1, read as the reverse complement.
TTTGCAAGACCTCCACCTGGGTTCTTAATGAGTGAACCTGCGATCAAATCTGCACCAGCATCTGTCGGTTCTTCCATTTCTACAAACTCCCCATAGCAATTGTCAACAAAAACAATGACATCTGGTTTGATACTTTTAACGAACTCAACCATTTCTTTAATTTGTGTGATTGTGAAGGAAGTACGATCCGAATAGCCTTTTGAACGTTGAATTCCAATCATTTTCGTTTGACTATGAATCTTTTTCTTAACCGTATCGTAATCAATCCCTCCATCGGAGAGAAGATCAATCGCCTGGTAAGTAATATCAAATTCTTTCAATGAACCTTTACCATCACCACGTATCCCGACGATTTCCTCGAGAGTATCATAGGGTTTTCCCGTGATATAAAGAAGTTCATTTTTTGGTCGGAGAACTCCTGAGAGAGCAACGGAGATCGCATGTGTACCAGAAATAATATGCGGGCGGACGATTGCCGCTTCTGTACCAAATACCTCTGCATAGACCTTTTCAAGCACATCCCGGCCAGTATCATCGTATCCATAACCTGTCGAAGGAGTAAAATGAAAGTCACTAACCTGGTGGTTGCGAAAAGCCGATAAGACTTTTTGTTGATTGAACTCTTCAACGGCGACAATCTTCTCATGTACTGGCCTGATTTTATCTTCTATTTTCTTTGAAAGCTCTACTAATGGTTTATCTTGATTTAAAAAATTCATTCTGTTTCTTAATCTCCTAGTTGTTCAATGATTGGATTCTATCATAGATGGGGAGCGTCGGGTGGACATAGCCTTCACAAACGTACCTACCAATCTCTTCATCCCATTTCCTCTTCTCAAGAATCGTCAGTCGTTGCAGGTCGCTTAATAGTTTGCCATCATCAGAAGTTACGCTGACTTTATAACCTTCCATCGATGATTTGATCTCTGTTTCGATCGTTTCGAGCATTCGTTGCTGATCCTCTTTCCTGAACGCAGATACGGTAAGAGCCCGGTAATTCGGAAGCGGCTCGTGGTCGCGATCGACTTTATTATAGACTGTCAAGACGGGGATCTTCTCGGCTCCTAATTCTTTCAAGAGTGACATGACCGTCTCTTGATGCTTGTCCCGGTTAGGGTCTGAGGCATCCACCATATGAATGATCAGATCTGCCTCTGTCACCTCTTCCAGGGTTGAGCGGAAAGCAGCGACAAGTCCGGTAGGAAGATCCTGAATGAACCCGACCGTATCTGTCAAAAGCGTTATCATACCTGCAGGAAGCTTTAATTTTCGTGTCATCGGATCGAGCGTTGCGAACAACAGATCTTCTTGATATGAATCTGCATCCGTCAACGCATTGAACCAGGTCGATTTCCCTGCATTCGTGTAACCGACCAGAGCGATTTGGAAGACTTGGTTCGCTTTCCGTCTTTCCCGGTATCGCCGTCTATGGGAAGCGACAGTTTTCAGCTGGTTCTTGATATCGGTGATCCGGTTCCGGATGTGTCGGCGGTCTGTTTCAAGCTTCGTTTCCCCAGGACCTCGTGTACCGATTCCGCCTCCTAGCCGTGATAGCTGAACGCCTTGTCCAGACAAACGGGGCAAAAGGTATTCCAATTGGGCAAGCTCAACCTGGAGCTTACCTTCACGGGATTTTGCCCGTTGTGCGAAAATATCAAGGATCAATTGTGTACGATCAATCACCTTTATGTCCAGCGCTTGACCTAAATTTCGGATTTGACTTGGTGTCAACTCATGGTTCATGACAACCAAATCCACCTCGATTTCCTCGAGTAGTGCGCGGACTTCCTCTACCTTTCCTTTTCCGATCAAGGTCGCGGGATGAAAACGTTCCCGCTTCTGGGTCAATTCCATGACCGGTTCACCTTGCGCTGTTTGTACAAGGGCTGCCAATTCATTCATCGAAGATTCAAAAAGGGTGTCATTCTTATCCTGCAATTGACACCCTATTAATAACGTCCGTTCTTTTATGTTTGATGGTATTGCCAATCTATTTCCCTGCCTTTATCGGGTTGACTCTTCATTATTATAAAAAGCATTTTCTTGAGCCAATGCCTCTTCATCTTAAATCCTGCCTACATCTTATCAGATTCAGGGGGTTTCTGCTAGATGGAGGTCCCTCTCTGTGATCAATACCAGGCAATCTCTATCCTCTTTTCCTTCCTTCAACAATCGCATCGACTGTTTCCGCATTGATTTTTCAAGCAGGTTCCTGATGTATCTTCCGTTTGAAAACGTACTCCCTTCCTTAGAACGCACCTGCTGCAGATGGATTTTCAGTTTCCTTTCAGCATCATAAGATAATTTATATTCCCTTTCCTTGACCATCCGCCTCGCGATATCCATCAGTTGATCAACTGTATAATCCGGGAAGCTGACGACGACTGGGAAACGTGATGGCAGTCCCGGATTCAGAGAAAGAAAATTTTCCATCTCTTTCGAATAACCAGCAAGGATCAGGATGAATTCATTTTGCTGATCCTCCATCGCTTTAACAAGTGTATCAATCGCTTCTTTGCCGAAGTCCTTTTCGCCGCCACGGGCAAGAGAGTATGCTTCATCAACGAATAAGACACCGCCAAGTGCTTTTTTTACAAGTTCCCTTGTTTTCTGAGCGGTGTGACCAATGTACTCGCCAACTAAATCCGCGCGCTCGGCCTCAATAAGATGCCCTTTTGATAAGACATTCATATCATGAAACAGCTTTCCGATCATCCGTGCGACGGTTGTTTTCCCGGTTCCGGGATTTCCCTTGAACATCATGTGGAGCACTTGTTTGTTCGTTTTCAAATTTGCAGACTCTCTGCATTTATTTATATATAACCATGCATAGATTTCATTGATTAATTCCTTTAATTCCTCCATTCCCACTAACGTTCCTAATTCTTTTTGGATTATCTTCAGAGGCGCATGCTTCTCACGCTCTTTCGAATCCAAAAGCCAATCTTCTTTTGTTGCAGATGAAGGAGAGCCCGAGTTCAGGACGACATTGATCTGGCTTTTTGAATTTCGAGTTATCGCTTGTTGCAAGAACCTTCACCTCACTTTCAGATTCTTGGATATTATACGCCCAGATTACCAAAGTGTGACAGATGCCTATATCGTGTTTTTACAGATAATGCCTCATCACTAAATCGATGGCACCTTAGTACTGTTTTCTGGAATTATGAAAGAAATTTCTAGGATTATCCTCAATTTTTCTAGAATTAACAAGAATCTTTCTAGAAAAAGCCGCAAAAAAGGGAACTGTCCTAAAAGAAAAGTGTCAGACACCTCCAACACAACATTTTGGTCAAAACCACGATTTTTCTAAAAACTTGTTAAGTTCGGAGAGACTCAGACACTTTTTGGCTAGCCCCGTTCATCCCTTATAGATGAGCACGTCTTGCGAAGTCGACGAATCTGAATTTATCAAGCCGGTGCCTTGATTCCGTATATTGAAAGATACTCGTATCTTCCAAGTACACGTAGTTCTTGACCACAACTATGTGGGTTTGTCCTCCAAGGTCAAGCAATTCGACATCTTCGTGTTCAACTTCTTCGACGGTAATTTCTTTTTTCGCAAAGCTGATTGATAATCCTAATTCACCTTCAAGGTATTCATAGATCGAATTTTCGCCAACTTCTTTCGTAAGTGTCGGCACCTTATCCTGGAGAAGGTAATCTTTATCCAAAATGATCCGTTCACCATCAATTTCTCTCGTCCGGATCAGTTTCCATACCTTTTCCCCTGACTTTACATTCAAATGATTCTGGATATCCTCATCCGGTTTGCACAAGGAAAGTTCATGGACTTGTGTCGCAACCTTTTTACCAACCTTCTGAGATACTTCTTTAAAACTGACGAGTCCAGACACTGGGAAATTCAATTTATCAAAGGGAAGTACGATCGATCCTTTCCCTCTCACCTTCTGGATATAGCCATTTTGAGCTAATAAATGCAGCGCTTTACGAGCCGTTTCCCGTGATGTATCGTACAACTCCGTCAATTCATGCTCAGATGGAAGCTTCGATTTAGGACGATACGTGTTGTTTTGGATTTTTTCTAGAATATCTTGATAGATCGATAGAAATTTATTATTTTGCATCTTTCATCACCACTACTAGTTTAGCATGACTTCTTAAAGTAAAAAACGACGGATTCGTATGGCCGCAGATTTATATGCTCATAATTTTCATATGAATCCGAGTAATTGAATAACAATACCTTCGAATCGAATCCACTTAAATCAATTTCTGCCGGCAGCCTGAACTCTGCTTCTTTTCCATAGAAATTGTTGACAACAAGGAGCTTCTCGTCATCCGAATTCCTCATATAAGCAAAAATATCCGGGTCATCTTCAAGAAGCAACTGATAGTCACCTGTTGTGATGATGTCAAATTCCTTCCTAAGTTCAATCAATCTTTTATAATGGTAAAAAACTGAACCCTTGTCCTTTAGCGCATCATCTGTGTTAATTTCTTTATAATTAGAAGCTACATCGATCCATGGGCCTACTGAGGAGAATCCTGCATGTTCCTCCGCATTCCATTGCATTGGTGTCCGGGAATTATCCCTGGATTTCTGTTTTAAAATAGTCAGGATTTCTTGCTCGGATTTCCCTTGTTTTTTCATAGAGTCAAAAGCATTGAGTGACTCCACATCCCTGTAGGATTCAATTTCATCGAATCCAGGATTGGTCATTCCGATTTCTTCCCCTTGGTAGATGTATGGTGTCCCTTGCATCATATGGATGGTCGTAGCAAGCATTTTCGCTGATTCAATCCTAAATTGACCTTCATCACCGAAGCGGGACACGATGCGGGGCTGGTCGTGGTTACACCAGAATAATGCATTCCAGCCTCCACCTTCGAACATTTTAACCTGCCATTTCGATAGAATCTTCTTCAACTGGAGGAAATCGAAATCAGCTTTCGCCCATTTTTCCCCGTTCGGATAATCGACTTTCAAGTGATGGAAGTTGAAGGTCATATTCAATTCCTTCCGCTCAGGATTCGTATATTTGATGCAATCATCAACTGTAGTTGAGGACATTTCCCCAACCGTCATGACATCATATTCTGAAAGGACGTTTTCATTCATCTCATTCAGATATTCATGGACTTTGGACCCATCTGTATAAAACTTCCTTCCGTCTCCCGGTGGTACGCTGCCGTCATCATCCAGGAAGCGCTGATCTTTGGAAATGAGGTTGATGACATCTAGTCTGAAACCGTCGATTCCTTTTTCGAACCAGTAATGCATCATCTCATATACTTCACGACGAAGCTCTTCATTCTCCCAGTTCAAATCCGCTTGTGTAACATCAAAAAGGTGCAAGTAATATTCTCCTGATTCCGAATCAAGTTCCCAGGCAGAACCTCCGAACTTAGAACGCCAATTGGTCGGCGGCTCATTCTTCTTGCCTTTTTCCCATATATAATAGTTCCGGTATTTGCTATCCGGGTCTGCAAGTGCTTGTTGAAACCATTCATGCTCAGTTGAGGTATGGTTAACCACGAGATCCATGATCACCTTGATATTCCGCTCATGCGCTTCCTTCAGCAAACGTTCAAAATCCTCCATAGTGCCATATTCTTCATGGATTTTATAATAATTACGGATATCATAACCATTGTCCTTTTGCGGAGAATCGTAAACCGGCGTGAGCCAGATGACATCGATCCCCAGAGTTTTCAAATAATCCAGTTTTCCGATGATGCCCGGGATATCCCCTACTCCATTTCCTGTCGAATCATTGAAACTTTTCGGATAAATTTGATAAACAACTGATTTTTTCCACCATTCATTATTCATAGACGCCTTCCTTCCATTAGATGTATAAATGTATGAAAGGGAGGGAGCTGTTCTTTATGCTCCATCCCTGGTATGGTTATTGCTTTTTAAATTTCCCGTAAAGGTACGTGAGGATAAACGGTAGTACAAGGACGATTCCCATTCCAATGAAGAATGCCCCCCAGTAGCCTTCAGCGATAGATAAGAAGCCTGGGATTCCACCAACACCTATCGAGTTCGCCTTTACACCATTTAGCATGAGGAGCAATCCAGCAATTGCTGAGCTGATCATTGCTGCGATGAATGGGTATTTGAAACGGATGTTCACCCCGAACATCGCTGGTTCAGTAATACCTAGATATGCTGAAACTGCGGATGTCATAGATAAACCTTTCAACTTCTCATCCTTGGACACGTACATCATCGCTAGTGCTGCCGAACCTTGAGCGATATTCGACAACGCAAGCATCGGCCAGAGGAATGTCCCGCCGGTAGCTGAAATCAACTGCAAATCTACTGCAAGGAACGTATGGTGCATTCCTGTGATGACGAGCAATGAATAGAATCCACCGTAAATGATTCCGCCTAAAGCAGCGAAATTATCGAAAATACTAACTAACCCATCTGTAATGAGATTTCCAAGTGCAAACGTGATTGGTCCGATTGCAATGAATGCTAAGAATCCAGTGACCAACAGTGTAACCGGTGCAACGATCAACAATTTGAAAGCATCCGGAATTTTGGAATTCAAGAAACGCTCAATTCGAGCAAGAACATAAGCTGCGACTAACACTGGGAGCACTTGTCCCTGATAACCTACCTTCTCGACATCCATCCCGAACAGATTCCATTTTGGTATTTTCTCGTTTTCTTCAAGCACCTTTCCATAATCCCATGCATTTAACAGATCAGGATGGACAAGCATCAAACCAAGTACGATCCCTAAAAGTGGACTTCCCCCAAAACGCTTGACCGCAGACCAACCAATCAGTCCGGGCAAGAACACGAATGCGGTGTTTGCAATGAGGTTGATGATATCCGCAAGGTCTCCCCACTGAGGATGTACATCAATTACTGATTTCTCGTCATAAAATATTCCTGGTCCAGTCAAAATGTTGTTAAGTCCCATCAACAATCCGGCTGTTACGATAGCAGGAAGAATTGGTATGAAAATGTCCGCAAGTACTTTCACCGCTTTTTGCAGTGGATTCATCCTTTCTGCAGCGGCACTTTTCACCTCATCTTTGGATGCTTCTCCGATACCAGTGATTTCAACCATTTTTTTGTATACTTCATCCACTGTTCCTTGTCCGATGACAACCTGGAACTGTCCGTTTGTCGAGAATGATCCCTTTACCAGGTCAATCCCATTCAACTTGTCATGATCAACCTTCTCATCGTCATTCAAGACCAGTCTAAGACGTGTAACACAATGAGTTGCGGTGTGAATATTCTCCTTCCCCCCGAGGGCGGCCACAATCTCTTCTACAACTTCACGACTAACACTCATGTTGTCCTCCTCCTCATACGAAAACGATTACAAGTGATTGAAATAAAGAAAACCTTCACACTTCAACTTCTTCTTCAATATTTATAAACCGCTTTCATTATATCTTGTATATACATGTTCGGTAATAGTTTATACTTGTATATACATGATTGTCAACGGAGAAAATTTTGGAAAATTCGAACCTGGTCTTTGGGAATTTTTCCTAAGAATGTTCCTTTGCTAAGTGCCTTTGTTAGAATACGCTTATTCAACTATCCACGTACACTCCTAATTCGGACAGCATCCTGTATCATTTCAGATTACATTGTCCCGATTCTGCCTTAATTCGGACTGAGTCTCACTTCTTTTTCCTTACACTGTCCGAATAACTACGCCCCAAGGAATCTTTTTCAAAAGAATGCCTTAAGCGAAATTTGTGATACTTTTGCGGGAAAAGCTAGCCAAATTGACTCCGTAGCCATAACGTGTGAGGATACTCTTGGATCCCCTCCTCAAAAAGGGAGTAACTTCACTTAACAGCGACTTTCTCAAAAAAATAACCCTCAACATGAGAGTTATCTTGGCGTATTTGGTAAATGATTGATACGTTCTCTGTCCAAATCCATTTTAGAAGGATTCGATTCATGGATTTCTCGTTTAGGGGCTGGAATCTGACTTATCATGGCCACAAGTTCATTATAAATCCCTTTATGGAAACCACGTTTGTTGATTTCTTTCCCCCATTCATTCATTTTTTTCAAATGCTGAGGATCTGTTGTTACAACTGCGTTCGCTCCCTGGCTGATATCATCCAGTTGGGAATAGATTTCATTAACAACAGCATTTTGATCTATACCCTTTTCCAATTTGGCTCCCACTACGGAATACATACCCGTGACGATTGCATCTGCTTTTTCCACTCCATCCACTTGTTCAGTTAACTTCACCAGTTCCTCTGCTTGAGCACTTTCACTTGCACGTTCTTTTACTTGTGGACTATTCTGGAGTGTACTTCCGTTTTGGCTAACTCTTGTCTTTCCTGGATTCGAATAGTTTTCTTCCCATGCCTGGTCAAGCGCTTCGTCACCATTATTACAAGCGGCTAGAAAATTGACAGCCAGCAAGATAGCAATAACCTTTTTAAACATCCAAACCACCTCACGCTATTTTACTATATAGCGTTTGAAGTTTATGGGGCTGTTATACATGCAAGCAGAAAAACCATGATATAATCGAGAAAATGGGGAATAAAGGTGGTGCTGGTAAAAAATCATGCCAAATCAGGAAACACCTCAAACTGCGATCGATTTTGTCTTGGACCTTGAAAAGAGAGGCAGACAACCCTCTACCGTTAAAAGATACAAGTATGACCTCGAGGATTATTTAGCGTGGATCCGAGTTAACGAGCTGTCATACAACGACAGAAAGATCTTCACGCACTGGTTTGTACAATCCTATTTCGATTTTCTGATCAATGAACGCTCCTATTCGTATCGAACACTGAAACGGGTTTACAGTGTACTGAATCAATTTCATCGTTTCCTTATTTCTAAAAAGATCATAGGAGAAAACCCAGTTTCCTCAATTGATTTACATAATGATGGGGAAGAACGATTTACGGACGATATGTTCATTACGGAGGATGAACAGGAGAGAATAGTTGAGATCATTCCATCTGAACAAGGATTAACTGAAAATCAATTGAAAGCCCACAACCTTTTATCGAAGCGGAATCTGTCCATCCTCACCCTCATGATCAAACACGGTATGACGTTACATGAGGTCAGTGCGATTGATACACGTCACATTTCCTTTATTCAAAAAGAATTATTGATTCCGAATACCGAACAAACGGCGAAACGGAAAATCAAATTCAATCAAGAGGAAAACGAAATCCTGTTTGATTACTTTCAATCAATACCAGTGTCAGTTCGACCTGCACAATTCAGTGCTGATCCTTTTTTTGTCGCATTTGATTTCCAGCGTCTGACCTATAGGTGGAGTTATGAGGAAGATCGTCCGAAACGTCTAACTGAAATCGCGATCCAGAAAATGATACGCCAGGAAATCCAAAGGGCTGGACTTCGTAAAGGAATATCCGCGCAACATTTCAGAAGGACGGCCATCCTCAAAGCCATTCTTGATGGGGATGATTTGGAGCAGATCCAAAACCATTTCGGAATGAAGACGCCACTTACGTTGAACCGTTATCTGGATTATGTTGAACATCTCTCCCAACAACCATCGTGAACATACGAAAGCCCCGGTCAAGGTCAAGTACCATTTTCCGGGGCTTTTATATTTGATTGATTGGATGACATCCATCCGCAATTGATTTAACCGTTCTGGTTATTGTTTTCAGAAGAAAAATCAACAGGACGCTGTGGTGTGAATGTCGAAATGGCATGTTTGTAAATGAGCTGCTGCTTGCCATCTGACTCTAGTACGACAGTAAAATTATCAAATCCTTTAACCAGCCCTTTAAGCTGGAAACCATTCAATAGGTAAACCGTTACGAAAACATTTTCTTTTCTCAAAGTGTTCAGGAATTGGTCTTGAATATTAATGGATTGCTTCATGTGTATAGGCCTCCTCAATAAACGTTCATACACTAATTCGATTCAGGATTGAGCTTTCCTGCCACAAAACACAAAATTGATGGAATTTTTTCATTTATTGAACCATTTGTCATATCGAACCATTCTACTTCCATCTGGTGCCGGAACCAGGTCAATTGTCTTTTCGCATATCTTCTTGAGTTCCGTTTCAATGTCGTAATCGCTTCTTCTAAACTGCATTGCCCTTCGAGATAAGCATAAAGCTCCTTATAGCCGATCGCCTGAACAGCCTGTTTGTTCCGTACTCCCGCCTCATAAAGGGCTTTTACTTCATCCAAAAGCCCTTCTTCCATCATCAGATCCACTCTCAGGTTGATTCGTTCATACAGCTGTTCCCGATCCATGGTCAATCCGATCGTGATGAGGTTGAATGGTGATTCCTCCTCAGATTGGTTGATTGGTGATTCCAGACTGCCGGTTGTATGATGGATCTCCAACGCTCTGATAACGCGGCGGACATTGTTCGGATGGATTTGAGAAGCACGTTTTTCATCCGCTTGTTTCAACTGATCATGAAGCGCTTCAGCCCCATTTGCTCTAGCATACGCTTCCAGCTTTTCACGGTATTCCGGATCGGCTGTTACATCTGTGAATTCATATCCATGCGTGACAGCTCGGATATAGAGACCGGTTCCGCCTACCATGACAGGGAGTCTTCCTTTATCATGTAATTCTTTGATTTTCTGTTGTGCATCATTCTGGAAATCCGCCGCCGAATAATCTTCGTCAGGATTCCGAATATCAAAGAGGTGATGGGGGATTCCTTCTTTTTCTTGTTCTTTGATTTTGGCGGTCCCGATATCTAAACCTTGATAAACTTGCATTGAATCACTGTTGATGATTTCACCATCAAATGCTTTTGCGATTTCAATACTCGTTTTCGTCTTACCGACCGCTGTCGGACCCACAATGACAACTAGTGCTGGTTTCATCCAACTACCTCCACGTTTGCTACATGACCCTTTTGAACATTTTTTCCATCTCATAAGTCGTAAATTTGATGATGATCGGTCTCCCATGTGGACAGGTAAAAGGATCACCGGATTTCCGTAAGCTCTCGATCAATGCAGTCATCTCATCATTTCTCAAGTGATGATTTGCTTTGATCGATCCTTTACAAGACATCATGATTGCTGCGTCTTCACGCAACTTTTTCAGATTCGTCTTCTTATCTGCTAAGACCTGATCGATAATTTCCTGGATCGTTTCCTGTTCTTCCCCACTCGGGAACCATTGCGGATGGGAGCGGACGATGAATGAATTCCCTCCAAACGGTTCCATGAAGATACCGATCGAAGCGAGTTCATCCTTGTGCGATTCGATCACCCGTGCTTCTGTATGTGTAAATTCAAACGTCAAGGGGACTAGCAGCTCCTGTACCTCATGTTCATACTCCCCAACTTTTTCACGGTAAAACTCATACTTGATCCGTTCTTGCGCTGCATGTTGATCAATGATATACATTCCTTGCTCATTTTGCGCGACAATGTAGGTCCCGTGCACTTGTCCGACGGGATACATGGGTGGAACACGGGATGGTTCCGGGTTCTCAGGTCTGTTTTCTTCTATCGTTCCCTCATTTTGTTTGCTTGGTCGATCGATTGGCGGCTGGTACTCAAACCGTTTTTCTGAGTAAAACGGTTTTTCAGTCGGAGTGACTGTCTCTTCGATTTTTGGTTCTTCAACTTGAGAGATATGGTCTTTGTTCACACTTTCAGATATATCTTCAAATTTGATATCCGGTTTTTTCTCAACATTCGGTGTATACGAGTCAAACTCGAAGCTAGGTTGTTCAGATTTCGATTTTGAAACTGATTGCCTTTTCGGTTTTGCTGCTGAAGGGATCAGTTCGGTTTGACGTAATGTTTCTGCAACACCCGCTTCAATCGCCCTCGTCAGTTCCTGCTCTTTACTGAATCGAGCTTCCAGTTTCCCTGGATGGACGTTGACATCGACTAAAATCGGATCCAGCTCGATGGAGAGGATCACGATCGGTTGTCTTCCAATCGGCAACAACGTGTGGTAAGCTCGTTCAATCGCTTTATAGATGGCAAAATTCTTGATGTAGCGGCCATTGATGAACAAGGATACATATTGACGCGATGCACGCGTGATTTCAGGTTTAACCGCATACCCGCTGATCGTATAATCGAGCGTATCGTTCTCGACCCGTAACATCTTTTTCGCCACAGACATCCCATAAATGGCAGCGATGACTTGCAAAAGATCGCCATTGCCTGGGGTTCTTAACACGGTCTTCCCGTTATGCTTCAGATGGAATGCGACATTCGGATGTGCCATCGCCTGGCGGTTGATGACATCTGTAATATTCCCTAATTCAGTATGGACGGTTTTCAAATGCTTTAACCGGGCTGGAGTATTATGGAACAATTGTGTAACCTCGATCGATGTCCCTTTCCTGCTGTCGGATTTTTTCTGTTCGATCACTTTTCCGAAATGGATCGAAAGCTCGTCACCCGCCCCAAAACCAGTGCTCGTCTTTACGTGTACCTTTGATACAGAGGCTATACTCGGTAATGCTTCCCCTCTAAAACCGAGCGTCCGGATATGGAATAGATCATTTTCATGCTTGATTTTACTTGTTGCATGCCTTTGAAAAGCCTTCAATAAGTCGTCACTTTCGATGCCATCACCATTATCGACGATTTCGATCCTTGAAAGTCCTCCTTCTTCGACTTCTATATCAATGCGAGTACTATTTGCATCAATCGAGTTTTCCACCAGCTCTTTAACAATCGAGGCAGGGCGTTCGACAACTTCCCCAGCCGCGATTTTATTCGACAACAGATCGTCTAATTGTTGGATTTTGCCCATTTCGTCCCCTCCTGCTTCTCCTGTTTAATCGACATTTGAAGTTCATAGAGAGCATTCATCGCTTCAAGAGGCGTCATCGTCAGTAGTTCCATACCCTTTAATTTTTCTAAGGCAGGATGGTGTTCATCTTGTTTTTGTTTCGTCCGTTTTGATTCATTAAAAGGTTCAAAAAAGGTAAGCTGTCCTTGATCCTCTTTCACTGGAACAACATGGTCACTTTTTACTTTTTTAGTCGATTCGAAGTCTGACAGCAAATCATTCGCCCGCTTAATCAATTCAACCGGAAGCTGTGCAAGTTCAGCAACGTGGATTCCGTAACTGCGATCAGCTTTGCCATCTCCAACTCTGTGTAAAAAGACTACTTTCCCATTCTCTTCAATCGCTTTGACATGAATGTTATACAATCGCTCGAGATGTCCTTCAAGCACCGTCAATTCATGATAGTGTGTCGAGAATAACGTCTTCGCTCCAATGTTTTCATGGATATATTCGATGATCGATTGTGCAAGTGACATGCCGTCGTATGTGGAAGTTCCCCGCCCAATTTCATCAAGCAGCAATAGGCTGTTCTCCGTCGCGTGTGTTAATGCATACTGTGTCTCCATCATTTCAACCATGAATGTACTCTGACCACCTGCGAGGTCATCTGCCGCACCGATCCTTGTGAAAATCTGATCGAAAATCGGTAGTGTGGCGCTTTCTGCTGGAACGAAACAACCGACTTGTAAAAGTACTGAAGAAAGGGCCACTTGCCTCATGTATGTACTTTTACCAGCCATATTCGGACCTGTAATCAATAGTACTTCACGTTCATGATTCATACGGACATCGTTTGATACATAATCCTGGCGATCCATCATGTGTTCGACAACAGGATGACGCCCTGCTTCAATATTGATCGTCCCATCCTCTGAAATCCGCGGTTTGCAATATTGCCCATCCTCACTTACGACAGCGAACGATTGAAGGACATCGATTTCACTGATCTGTTTGGCAAGGATCTGTAACTGTGGAATGAACGCTTTCACATCTTCTCTGATTTTGATGAACAGTTCATACTCAAGCTCAATCGACTTCTCTTCTGCTTCTAGGATGATGTCCTCTTTCTCCTTCAGCTCAGGTGTGATGAAGCGCTCAGCATTTGCCAGTGTCTGTTTTCGTTCATACCTCTCCTCATCAATCAGATGAAGGTTGCTCTTCGTCACTTCGATATAATAACCGAATACACGGTTATATCTGATTTTCAATGATCGGATTCCGGTTTTTTCACGTTCCTCTTGTTCAAGTGAAGCGATCCAGGCTTTTCCGTTCACACTGGCATCACGATACTCATCGAGACCGTCATGGTAGCCGCTTCGTATGATGTTCCCATCTTTTATTGAAATCGGTGCATCCTCATGAATTGCTCGTTCCAACAACTCTGCCAGTTCGACACAAGGGTCCATGTTTTCCGAGCGACCAGTTAGTCCTGGATGATCCATATCGAGCAATGTGTCTTTCAAGGTTGGTACCTTCTGCAAGGATTTCTTCAGCTGGATAAGATCCCTTGCGTTAACATTTCCATACGCGACTTTTCCAGCCAGGCGCTCTAGATCATAAACTTCCGTCAGTTGTTCACGGACCTGCTCCCGGTTGAAAAATTGCTCCATGAACGTCTCTACGATTGAAAGGCGTTCTTCAATCGCCTTCTGATCAAGCAATGGATGTTCAACCCATTGTTTCAGCATACGCCCGCCCATCGCTGTCACAGTCTTATCCAACAGCCAGAGCAAAGATCCCTTTTTCTGTTTCTGACGAAGTGTTTCAACGAGTTCAAGATTACGTTTGGAATTTGGGTCGATTTTCATGTAAGCAGTCGTCTCGACATATTGAAACTCTTGCAAATGATCGAGTGATCGCTTTTGGGTCCGAACTAGATAAGCAATCAGCTGACTAGCAGTCTGTCGCAGTTTATCAGATTCTAATTTCACAAGAATACTATGTAATGGTTCTGGTATATCTTTATCATCCTCAAATGAAACGGTGAATTGATAGACGTCTTGTAATCGTTTCAATTGATCCTCTGGTAGATTAGATGGGACGATGATTTCTTTCGCTGAAATGGATTGAAGTTCCAGACAAACTGCTTTCCAGTCCTCCTGATAGAATTTCACAGAATTCTGTCCTGTCGACAGGTCGCTTGTTGCCATCCCGAACCCATCTTCAAATGGTGTTACAGAAGCGATGAAGTTGTTCGCCTTCTCATCCAGTAACGCCCCTTCCATGACCGTTCCCGGCGTGATGACCTGGACCACATCCCTTTTCACAACACCTTTTGCTTCTTTCGGATCTTCCACTTGTTCACAAATCGCAACTTTAAAACCTTTTTCGATCAGCTGCGCGATGTAATTCTGGGATGAATGGTGAGGCACGCCGCACATCGGTATTCTGTTTCCTTTTCCGCCATCGCGGCTTGTCAGTGTTATTTCAAGTTCTTGGGACGCTCTGAGTGCATCATCAAAGAACAGCTCATAAAAGTCTCCTAATCGAAAAAATAAAAAGGCATCTTCATATTTTGCCTTAATCGATAAATATTGCTGGATCATTGGAGTGTATTCAGCCATTTTAGCCCTCCGTCTTACTTATTTTCTACACCCCATTATAGCATAATTCGACGTTTTGATTCGTTTGATGAAATCAAATCTTATGATTAAAATTCTTTGAAGCGGAACAGTACAAAACACAGTTTGGCGTGGTTGTTTATTTGTACGGATGAAAATGTAATAACAGCGTGATTCTAGGAAACTTCTTATTACGGCGCTAAAAAGAGTGCATCAAGATTGTTTTTGTGGCCAGAGTATGGTCTCGTCGGATTTTTCTTATTTGTATTGATCTTGATCACCAACCTGTTCAACCCTTAAATGAGTTAAAAGTGAAGATTTCTCGAAAACGAAGGGCTTTGAGCACAATCGTGATATTGTCGAAAAACGTCAAATGTTGATAAAATCCAAAACATGTACATATATATCATGGGAAATGTTCAATAAATATTGGGAAATGTACATAAAACGAAAATAATGTTCAATAAATAGAGAAATGATCTTCCAGGGATAAATACCAACGAATTCCCATCTTCAGGCGCTCCTCGCTGCGGGGTCTCGCTTTTCTAAAACAAACAAAAAACAAGGAAGAAGTTTTCTTCTTCCTTGTGCACTTACTCTTCTAAGTCACCTAGAAGGAAATTCGGATCTAGATCCTCGAATTCTTCTCCGTCCACTTCGTCTTCCCAAGAATCGTCTTCTAAATCTTCTTCAACACCCTCCTGGTTTACATGGACCCAGACTTTCGTTTCTCCGATCACTTCTGCAATGAATTCCCTCTCCACTTGAACAAGTATTTTATTGCCATTAGGAGAAATTGTTGCTTCTAATGTATTAGGCTCCTGTATTGCTCTGGCATTCACTTGCGTATGTGCTCCTAATGAATTTTCATCTCTCTTTGAAAGGTTGCAGCAATCTTTATACTTGATTGTCTCAGTTACGACCTCTGTTTTTGTATTGTTATTGTAGGAGTACCATACATTGATATCATAGCTGCCTTCTACATCAACTGCATCTCCGTTCTCTATCGCCTTATAATTGTGGTTGATGATCCAGCAACCGAGAATGCTGGATGGTTTATGAGCAGGTGTAACCGTGTGGGTGGCCTGTGAGAACTTTCTCCCCTTGCCGCAAACCGCTTTAGTTATAATTTCTCTGTAACTGAAATCGTTATTGGCCATGTAACTCAATCCCTCCTCTTCCAATCTTCAATTCATCCTATGCAGGGCGAATGACTAGTGTGCTAAAAATTTTATAAACTCGTTCATAATGTCCCGTTAGTTCAGTCTATGAGATTCTTACGAAATTATTGTTCATTTTTTTTATTTTTTACTTGATTATTCTTGTCTTGCAGAATCCACTCTTTTTCCGAGGACGTCCGCAAGCTACTTCACTTGTACATGCTGGATTCGACTATCTCCACAAGCACACTAACTTTTAATTCCATCCTTGTCGTTTTGCTCCAAGTAACCGCAGGCCGCAGGTGGTGGTATTTAGTCGAAGGTCATTATTATACTCAAAGACCCTTAAATTGCCACGGGATCTCGCCTGGCTCGCTGTTCCCCTCATAGGTTTCCATACACATCTTTATCAATACAAAACGTTATCTTTTAGAAAACAGCTTTCGATTTAAAAACAAACTAAATACTAAACTCCGTTCAGTACGGTATGTGAAATTATAAAAGTGGGTTCCAAATTTTTAAGAATAAACACGTTTAATGACAATACAAGAGGGTACAACAACTACGAAAATGACCATAGCTAATCGAAGGAGTGTTTAGTATGCAAGATTTGTATCCATCTCGAAACAATGACCAATTCGAAGTCCTCCAGAGAAAAGATCCGGTCATACATGGAGATGAAAAGACTAGGAGAAGCTGCCCATTGACCGATGAACAACTATCATATTACGAAGAAAATGGATTCATCATGCTCGAGAATTTTTTTTCTAAGGAAGAAGTCGGAAAATTACAGGATGAGATTTTCGGGTTATGTGATGAGAATCGGATGACCGATTCCCCTAAAATCATCAGAGAGCCAGAAAGTGATGAGATCCGATCCATATTTGATTTTCATAAAAGTAATTCATACCTTGAGAAATTGACAAG
The DNA here is from genome assembly GCF_019720915.1 of Alkalihalobacillus sp. TS-13. Taxonomy (GTDB): domain Bacteria; phylum Bacillota; class Bacilli; order Bacillales; family Fictibacillaceae; genus Pseudalkalibacillus. The sequence continues at coordinate 921,617 of NZ_JAHKSI010000001.1, read as the reverse complement.
GAACACTGAGTTGATCAAAATCATCAACCATTTGCTCGGTGATGACGTATACATCCATCAGTCTCGGATCAATTATAAACCTGGATTCACTGGGAAAGAATTCTATTGGCATTCTGATTTCGAGACATGGCATGTTGAAGACGGGATGCCCCGTATGCGGGCTTTAAGTGTATCCATTGCTTTATCTGATAACTACACCTTCAACGGTCCACTCATGCTCGTGCCGGGCTCGCACCAATATTATATTTCTTGTGCAGGTGAAACGCCTGAAGACAATTTCAAACAATCTTTGAAACGTCAGGAATTAGGTGTACCTGATCATGACCATATGAAATGGCTTGTCGATGGTGGTGGAATCGAGGTTCCAACTGGTAAAGCAGGCTCTGTGATCATTTTCGAATCGAATACGATGCACGGTTCGAACAGCAATATCACGCCTTACGATCGGAATAACCTCTTCCTCGTCTATAACAGTGTAAACAATCGTCTTGTAGAGCCGTTCTCTGGTGGAAAAGCAAGACCGGGTTTCATTGCAAACCGGGAAGAAGAAGAAATCAAGATATAGGAAGTTTAACCACTTTGGCACTGAAAGAGCTAAAGGACAATTTTATACAGAAGAAGAGAGCGGTGCATCTTCATGCGCCGCTCTCTTCTTCATTCAATACTTTATTTTTATCTTTCCGATATTCTTTGACTTCCTGGAGATATAAAAGAAGAAAAGGAAGAATGATCAAGTAGATGAGGTAAGCGATCAGGATGATTTTTGATAGTCCACTTAAAAGGAAATAAGCTGAGAGAAAAAATAGCAAGAGCAGTAACAATGGAATCACATAACCGAAAAACATCGATTTTCCCCCTTTCTCTTCCCCTATCTTCTCCTATAACAGTATAAATAATAACCCTGCTGTAAAAAATGATAAGAGCTCAATCCATTTTGAAGTTGAATATGGGGGGATAAGAGATGTGGAAATGGAAGCGCAATAAAAAGCAATTTCCAAAAGACCAACAAGTCCAAAAAAACGATTCCATTGATGCATTGATCGAAACCCTCAATCGCTCGAAGGATTTTACAACCGACCATCTTACGAGTCCTACAAAATGTGTAATCTCTTACATAAAAACGATGATCGAACCTAAATTCCTTCATCAATCGATTTTACCAGCTCTCAAGTCTCACCATTTAAAAGATTTAGAAGATATTAAACATGGAATACCTGTTGATAACATCAAGATAACAGATGAATTAGAAGAGATCCGGAAAAGAATGATGCAAGGTTATATCATGATTCAGATGGAGGAATCGGATAAAGAGGCACTATTGATACCGGCGATTACCGTAGAAACAAGGAAAGTCAGTATTCCAGAAGTTGAATTCAGTGTCGTTGGTCCTAAGGAAGCGTTCGTCGAGTCACTCGATACCAATATTAATCTACTTAGGAAGCGTCTTACACTACCGCAATTGACGGTCCATGAGTTAGTGATCGGGAAACTCACGAAAACCAGGGTCGCTGTCATTTCGATTGAAGGGATAGTAAATGAAGAAAACCTGAATACCGTCATTCAACGTTTGAATGCGATAGAATACGATCAGATCATCGACAGTTCTTTCATTGCACAGATGATTGCTGATAATTCGAACTCCCCCTTTCCACAGTATTTAGATACGGAAAGACCAGATCGTGTAGCGGAGGTATTAGTAGAAGGTAAAGTTGCTATTGTCGTTGATGGTTCTCCGCATGCTTTGACATGTCCGACGACTATCGTTGAATTTTTTTCTGCCTCGGATGATTATTTTTTACCCTGGCATCTGGCGTCTGCATTTCGGTTGATCAGGTTATTTGCTGTCATTTTTTCCGTTCTGAGTACTTCTTTATATGTAGCGGTGTTAACACATCATCATGAAATGGTACCAGAGGATATGATGGCAACCATCATTTCTTCGAGAGCGGATATTCCGTTACCGCCAATACTTGAAGTCGTTGTTTTGGAATTGACCATCGAATTACTTCGAGAAGCAGGAGCAAGGCTTCCTGCCAAGGTTGGACAAACCATTGGTATCGTTGGAGGTATCGTAATTGGAACAGCAGCAGTTGAAGCTGGCCTGACAAGTAATGTCCTGCTGATCATCACAGCACTTGCAGCACTTGCATCATTTACGACCCCTGTTTACCAAATCGGTAATACCATCCGTCTAATCCGATTCCCCTTTTTACTTGGTGCACAATTCTGGGGATTGATCGGAATATCCATATCTATGGCCTTTTTTATCGGACACTTGATCAGACTAAAATCGATCGGACGACCTTTTTTTGCACCATTATACCCTCTGCGATTCCGGGATCTGAAGGATGCTTTCATCCGTCTGCCATTCAACAAACAATCTAAGAGACCGTTACAAACACGCCCGGATGATTCAACACGTTTCAATGTCCATCGGTCAAATGAAAAGAGAGATATCGATGACTAAAGCTAATCAATCTGGAACACGATCCATACCTGAAAATGTAATGGTATCTCCTACCCTGGTCTTTTTCCTTATCCATGCGATGCAGATCGGTGTAGGGATACTTGGTTTTCAACGTTATATAGCCAAAGATGCAGGATACGATGCATGGATCTCGATATTGGTAGGCGGATTAGTGATGCATATTTTGTTATGGATGATTTACAAAATTCTCGAAGATAGTGATGGTGATATCGTATCTGTGCACAATGATATTTATGGTAGGTATCTAGGAGGCTTTTTGAGCATCATATTCAGCTTTTACTTCCTTTTACTGAGTCTAACTGTTGTGAGAACGTTCATCGAAGTCATTCAAGTTTGGGTTTTTCCTCGATTGAATGTGTGGGTATTTGCATTCGTTTTCCTTTCATTAGCCTATTATTTTGCAGCAGGCGGATTCCGTGTTGTAACCGGTATGTGTCTGTTCAGTGTCATTTTAGGGTTACCGATTCTATTATTGTACATCTTTCCATTGCAATACGCGCATATGGAAAATCTCTTTCCGATCGTTAATCATTCAATCCCGGAATTGTTAGCTTCCACAAAGACGGTTACCCTAAGTTTTCTTGGAATTGAACTATTGCTGATCTATTATCCCTTCATCAAAAAGCCGCATGCATCAAAAAAATGGGCACATCACGGGGTGTTTTTCACCACTCTTATATACCTTGTGACAGCAATCGTCTCATTCGTCTATTACAGTCTAGAAGGGCTCCAGGGAATCATTTGGCCGACGATTTCGTTGTGGAAAATCGTAGAATTACCTTTTGTAGAGCGATTTGAATATATAGGATTGGCGATGTGGGTTTATGTCACTTTACCGAATATCTGTTTGGCCTTATGGGCTGCCAGCAGAGTTCCAAGACGTGTTATGAATTTCAAACAGCGCTGGATCCTCATCATCTATTTCTTCATTTTATTCATAGCATGCGGTTTATTGAAAGACAGGGAATCCATTGATTTATTGAATGATTGGACAGGTAAGGTCGGATTCTTTATATTGACTTACATTCCAATATTGTTTCTATTTCAAAAAGTTGCAAATAAAGTGAGGAAACGTCATGTCCAATAAAATCATTAAGCCGTTACTTCTTTTCCTTTCCTTAACTGTACTCACGAGTTGCGAAATTTATAGTATTGAAGATGTGGCTATCATCCAAGTAGAAGGTTATGACTACATTGATGATGAACAGATCGAAGGAACGATATCCATACCACAGTTCAGCAGAGTTGAAACAGGTGCGACGATCAGTGAAAAATACTTTAGCGCTGCTGGCGAAACATTAAAAGAGATTCATGGAAAGTTGCAGGGAAAATCCTCCAGACCACTGATCCATGGTAAAACCACTGTCAACCTTTACAATGAGGAACTTGCAAGAAATGATATATCATTTCTTCTCGATAATCTGATCAGGGATGCAAGCATCGGCAGGGACGTTTATCTAGGTGTAGTAAAGGGATCTACAAAGGAGCTGATCGAAAAGGAATACTCACAGAACGAACGGACTTCCAGGTATTTAGCTGGTATTTTAGACAATAATATAAAGGAAAATTTCCCCACAACAAATCTTCATGAGTTTGCCTATGCCTACAGCACGACGGGGATGGATGGCTTTTCACCTTTACTGAATGCAAGCGGGGAGCATGTCGAACTTGATGGGATCGCTTTTTTTAAAAAAGGGACATACGTCCACTCAGTCCCATTCAGCGATAGTTTCCTCTTTAAAATCATGAAGGAGGACTTCAAATACGGGAATCGTAAAGTAGAGTATAAAGGATATGATTATATCATCGAAAATATCGGTTCGGAAGTGAAATACCATGTTATTGAAGGAATTGATAACCCGAAATTCCAAATCGAAGTCAATCTGAATGGAATTTTGAATGAAGTCACCCGCTTCAAACTTCCTAAAGACCCTGAATTAATTACCAAGTTGGAAAAGAAATTCGCTTCAAATCTGGAAAAGAATTGCTTAAGTATGTTAGAAGAATTCCAAGAAAAAAACATTGACCCGTTAGGACTGGGGAATGTTATGAAAAGTCGTGAGCGAAAATTCGATCATAAAATATGGAAGGAAAAATATCCAACTGCGCAAATCGACGTAAAAGTCAATGTCGAAATTATGGAAACAGGGATTTCATCGTAACGGTTTTTGATTATCAGAATGGAAAAGGAATGAAAAACATGCACCTTTCACTGACGGTTTTAGCAGTATATACAGCCTGGAAATGGGGCGATTGGAGGAATTGGAGGAAATACCATGCAACAATGCTTTATATGACCAGTATGAGTCTTCTCTATTTCTTCTATTGTTCTGGCCATCTTCTTTGGCGTATCGTTCCGGACTTCCGGATTCCTTACGCTGTGACTGAATCTCTTTACTTCTTCATCATATACCCTGCAACTGTTTTGTTATATTTGACCGAGTATCCTGTCGGTCTTTCAAAAAAGGTCTTATACAACTTGAAATGGATCGGTATTTATATCGGCTTTGAATTCCTGGCTAATCTATTCAATAAAATCACTTATTTCAATAAATGGAATCTACTTTACTCATTATTGTTTGTGTGTGTCATGTTTCCAATGTTGAGACTCCATTATCTGAAGCCCCTTGTTGCTTATTTAGTTTCGCTGGTCATCATCGCAGTATTACTGATGTATTTCAATGTTCCGATAAAATTGACAAGCCGAGGACTGAGTATATGGATTTGATAATACTATATTTATTTTTTACAATGCTTTTAATCGTACCATGGATCATTTGGTGGAAAACAGTAGATCGAAATCGCCTTATGGAAATATTGACCTTCGGGCTTCTATTATCTACAATCGTTGTACTTTTGGATACGACTGGGATTCATAATCAATGGTGGATTTACAATTCAAAATTAGTTCAGATCATTCCCCATTTAATTCCAATGGATTATTCAGTCCTGCCGGTCGGGTATATGCTTACATATCAATTTTTCGGCTCATGGAGAAGGTACATCCTGGCTGCAATCGTATTATCTGCTATAGGAGCATTCATCATTGAACCATTCTTCGTTTACCTTGACATTTACGAACAGCTGAAATGGAGACATTTCTATTCCTTTGTAATCTATATTTTGATCGCCATTGTAATAAAATTTACAATTGAACAGATCAACCACCTCAATCACGGTGATTCTTAAGTTCTTCCCTGTTACTCGCCATAGGTGGTTGTTCCAGCCATCGATTATCAATCATGATATTTGCTCCGTCTTCTGAAAACTTACCAACTTCACCGATCAACCTTCCATACATTACGCCAAGATCACGTCTAGGACTGGTGGATACACTCGTACCATAGTAACCGATACTTAATGCAGTCAATGACGTGGTCTGGAACATCATCAATTTGTCCGAAAACGTAAAGGTAGTGGATTCAGTAACATCCGTATCCCACGTCATAGGTATCGGCAGATCATCCTCTCTCATCACCGAACTGAAAATTTCAACATGTTTTTTGGCAATTTCCTTGCCTCTTGCAAAAAATTTACCGACATCTTTCTGTTGAGCAACCTGACTATAAGCCATCATCGTCGCTAATCCCAGTGCATTCCTTTGTATATTTTCGTAAAGATTGGCGATTTCAAGAGAGGTTAGTGGTCTACGGTTTCCAAAGTAGCCTGTAAGAAAGCTTTGCTTTGTCACAAACTCATATGTGTCTGGTGTCGGAATATAAGGGGAACGTATATATAAGCCCTTGGATAACAATGTTTCCCTTGTCTGATTTCTTAACTCGACCGATTCTTGAAGACAGTTAGAAAAATACTCGTATATATCTGAGCGATCTGAAAGTGCAGTACTCATACTATATGCATTCAAGCCGATCTTCCCCATATGATTGAGGAACACCAAATAATAAGAATCTTCGTATAGACGTGGTGCGTTGATATCCACATCCTCCTCCACTTTAAATCCATACGGTATCGGGTAACCTTCTCCATTAAAGTACGTCTCTAATCTTTCAACGTGTGTTTCTGCCATTTGAAGTGCATATTGCAGAATAGGACGAATCTCAATATCTTCCACGTGATTCAGGAAATACTTCAAAACACAGACTGAAAATGTGTCATTCATATAAGCTGTCCAAAGTTGGGATAATTCTGCTGAGGTTAAGCGGATCTTTCTATTGCTCTCCATAAAACCATTCCTCCGTTAGCTGATCTGTGATGTTTTTAGCTTATCTTTTCAAATGATTTATTATACCCGGAGCAGAAATTCCAACTATAAGAAAAAGCGATGCATTTGTCGCACCGCTTTCCTATGCTTAATATCGATTATGTTTAACTGCTGAACCTGTCATCCCTTTTAATTGATCACCATCAGTTTCACGGATGATCTCGTTCGTCACTGTATTCGAAATTGTCGAGGTGACCAACTGTAAAAGGTCATTTACATCTGTTTGTGATTGCTTGAACTCCATGACGATCGGAATCGCATCAACCTCAGCATGAAGACTTTCAAGCTTATCCTCCACTTTTTTCAATGCTTCATGTTTTTGATAATGCTGTAGATTGACCGCTTCTTGCTGATACATTTTTATTTTACCGATCAACTTCTGGACCTTATCGTTTTCGTTGATCTTTTCTTCTGCCTTTTTGAAGAAATCCACTTCTTCTGTAACTGAAATCATCTTTGCAAGCTCTTCTGCTTTTTCAATCACTTGTTTCCTGGTATATTGTGCCATTACGCTTTCACCCCTGCCGTTTCTACAAGCTCTCCATTGAGACTCCATGTTTTAGGATCTGTTACTTTCACATTGACGAGTTTACCGATCAATGATTTTGGTCCTTTGAAGTGTACCAGTTTATTCGTTCTCGTATAGCCTGCCAGTACATCCGGGTCCTTCTTACTTTCACCTTCAACAAGAACCTCTACCATTTTTCCTTGTAATCCTTTGTTCTTCTTCAAAAAGATTTCATTCATGACACTATTCAACCGCTGCAGACGTTCTTTTTTTACTTCCATTGGTACATTGTCTTTCATTTTTGCCGCTGGTGTACCATCACGTGGTGAATAGATGAATGTGAAAGCCATATCGTATTCGACTTCTTTTACAAGCGATAACGTCTCTTCAAATTGTTCATCTGTTTCATTCGGGAATCCAACGATGATATCCGTCGTAAAGACTGCATCCGGAATCTTGTCCTTGATCTTTTTGACGAGTTCCATGTAGTGCTCCCGGGAATATTTCCGCGCCATCAACTTCAACACTTCAGAACTACCGTGTTGGACCGGCAAGTGGATATGCTCAACCAGATTTCCGCCTTTTGCAAGGACATCAATTAAATGATCGTCGAAATCACGTGGGTGGCTGGTTGTGAATCTTACACGAGGGATATCGATTTTCCGGATCTCATCCATCAAATCTCCGAGGCCATAATCCATATCATCGAAATCTTTTCCATATGCATTGACATTCTGCCCAAGCAATGTGATTTCCTGATACCCGTTTCTTGCGAGATGGCGTACTTCCTCGATGATGTCTTCTGGACGACGGCTTCTTTCCTTTCCACGCGTATAAGGGACGATACAGTACGTGCAGAACTTGTCACAGCCATACATGATATTAACCCAGCCTTTTATATTCCCTTTACGAACTCTCGGCAGGTTTTCAACGATGTCCCCTTCTTTCGACCAAACCTCAATGACCATTTCTTTACTGAAAACAGCGTTTTTGATCAATTGTGGTAATCTGTGGATGTTGTGTGTTCCGAAAATCAAATCGATATGCTGATGCTTTTGCAAAATTTTATTGACGACAGATTCTTCTTGGGACATACATCCGCATACACCTAGTATGAGTCCAGGTTTTTCAAGCTTCAGCGGCTTCAGATGGCCGATTTCGCCAAACACTTTATTTTCTGCATTTTCACGGATTGCACATGTGTTGAGCAGGATGACATCTGCTTCTTTCGTATCCATTGTTGATTCAAATCCCATATCCGTGAGAATTCCTGCCATCACTTCGGTATCATGTTCGTTCATCTGACATCCGTAAGTACGGATCATGAATTTTTTCCCTTTACCTATATCCTTGAAATCATCATCAATTATAAAATCTTTATGAACCTGTACTTTTTCTTTTCCCCGGCGTTTCGCATCCTTCAGCGAAGGGGGTTGATAGGTCGTTTGAAAATACTTCGAGTAATCTTTCTCTTCTGTCTTTTGTTCCGGTGTTTCGATTACGGAGGTATCTTTTTTCAACAGTCTCACTCCTTACCGCAAAATCAATGTGTATGTGAAATAATGAATGTTAAGGTTAATATATATAACTAGTTTATTATAACAAATAGTGGAACACTTGACCATAAAAGTTAGAGATGAGATTGAGTCAAGTACTTGTGAGAGCACTTAAAAAGAATAAGGTTGATTTCTTCGAAATTCACTCCCTTTCCGCGGGCGATCCGCAAGCCTCCTCATTCGTCCCTCACTGCGGGGTCTCGCCTGGCTCGCTGTTCCCGCAGGAGTGTCGTAAATTTCTTATGAAATCAACATCTTAAGATCATTTCAGCCTATCCTAAAGATCTTTTAATCCATTTGTAAGCGTTTAACTTCCGACCTTTTTCCTGACGGCAGAGCTCTATCGACCCTTACCATCAGGAAAAGCACCTGTTTCTCCCACAAACATTTTACTCATACTAGAAATGACTACAGAGCCTTTCTAGAACGAATCAACTTCTCTCTCATGCCCAGAATAAATATATGCTGGATTTTGAGGTGAAAAAATGATCTACATATACAATGATTACGGGGGGACTCATCCCACTGCTTTAGCTGCTGCCTATCATTTAGATCAACTGCCTCCGGGAAATTTAACGAAAGAACAAATACTAAATGTAAAATACTTTAATAAGCGGAAGGATCATATTCCATGGTAAGGACAAAGACGGCGATTCAGTTTATACACTTGGAAGAGGGAATGACAAAAATATCGTGGAAAGTTTGATCCTGCAAGACCAAACACGAAAAATGGCCCGGAATTCCAGAACAGGTGTATCGGTACTGGAAAACAACATGATCCAAACGACCTCTTATACCGTATACCACATAGAGCGGGTAGGATTGATTCAAAAAGTCATAAAGAGGCTGTTCCATAAGGTATCTGACACTTATCTTTTGGAACAGCCTCTTTTATTTTTATTTTAGGTTATTTTATAAGTTTGTTGCTAATGGAATGTTGTAACGGAAAGTACTGAATATTTCCAAACTCAAAGACAACATTCCATGCGAAAACAGCCTTATTTAATGATATTCAATTCTTTACCAGCCTTTTCAAAAGCGTCAAGCGCTTCCTGCAGATCATCTTTAGAATGCTGCGCAGTCACGATGGTACGTACACGGGCGGCTCCTTTTGCAACGGTAGGGAATCCAATACCTTGAGCAAATACACCATATTCGAACAGTTTATCGGATAGCTTGTGGGCTAGTGCAGCCTCTCCTACCACAACAGGGGTGATTGGCGTTTCACTCTTACCAGTATCAAATCCGAGCTTTTGCAAGCCGTCCTTGAAGAATTTCGCATTGTCCCATAGCTTATCAATAAGCTCAGGTTCTTCTAGAAGTACATCGATCGCTGCTGAACATGCTGCTGTTACTGCAGGTGGATGAGATGTACTGAACAAGAATGGGCGTCCTTTATGAATCAGATAATCCCTCAATGCTTGTGTACTCGCTACGTAACCACCAAGGACACCAATCGCTTTACTTAACGTTCCAACTTGAATATGTACACGTCCGTTCAAGTCGAAATGATCGATCGATCCACGTCCATTACGCCCAAGAACACCACTAGAGTGGGCGTCATCAACCATTAGGATCGCATCATACTTTTCACAAAGCTCTACAATTTCAGGAAGCGGTGCAATATTTCCGTCCATCGAAAACACACCGTCTGTCACGACAAGACGGACACGGTATTCAGAGGATTCTTTCAATGCACGTTCAAGATCTTCTACATCAACGTGTTTGTAGATCTTTCTATCTGCCTTCGTCAAACGAATTCCATCGATGATTGATGCGTGATTCAATTCATCGGATATGACAACGTCTTCTTTCGTAAGAATTGAAGAAAGAACACCCTGGTTTGTAGTAAACCCTGATTGGAATACAAGAGAAGCTTCTGTATGTTTGAATTCTGCAAGCTTCTTCTCATATTCCTCATGCATTGCCAAAGTGCCCGCAATCGTCCGTACAGATCCAGTACCTACACCATACTTTTCAACTGCATCCAATGCAGCTTGCTTCATACGAGGGTGGTCGGTCAGACCTAAGTAGTTGTTTGAGGAAAGCTGGATGACTTCCTTTCCTTTGATCACCACCCTTGAACCCTGTTCGGATTCAAGTGGGATCAATTCACGAAATACACCTTCTGATTTCATTTCATCAAGTTCTTTTTGGAGATACTCAAAACCTTTCACTGGTAATTCCTCCTGTCATTAGTTGATTGCAGAATCATTTTTTCAATTTCTTATGGTTTCAATACCACTTTTCCACATTTGCCCTCAAGCATCAAGTCGAAACCTTTTTCAAAGTCTTCTAGTGAAAATTCATGTGTAATCATCTTTTCGACATCCACTTGACCTGAACCTAATAGACCTGCAACCTGGCGCCATGTTTCAAACATCTTCCGTCCTGTGATACCTTGGACAGTGATCCCTTTGAAAACGATATCATTCGTTATGTCGACTTCGACAGGCTTTACAGGAAGACTTAAGATCGACATGCGGCCACCATTCGTAAGCATCTTGAAGCCTTGATCGATCGCTCTAGGATGTCCAGACATTTCACACACGACCTCTACGCCGTTTCTATCTGTCAGGCTCATAGCTACTTCGACAGGTTTTTGTTCTTTTGAATTGACGGTAGTTGTTGCTCCCATTTCTTTTGCGAGATCTAAGCGGTATTCATTCAGATCATATGCAATCACCTGTGATGCTCCAGCTGCTTTTGCTACTCCCACCGCCATAAGTCCAATTGGACCGCAACCGATTACCGCGACTGTTCTGCCTGCCACATCACCAGCAAGAACTGTGTGGACAGCATTTCCCATTGGCTCTTGGACAGAACCGACCGCCATCGGAAGTTCAGGATCATTCACCCAAAGGTTTTTGGCTGGAAGTGCTACGTATTCCGCAAAACAGCCATCGATATCGACACCGATGATTTTCGTATTACGGCAAATATGCGCATTACCCGTTAGGCATTGCGGGCATTCTCCACAGACGATATGGGTCTCAGCAGAAACGGAGTCGCCGATTTTCACATTTGTTACATCTTCACCAATTTCAACAACTTCCCCAGCGAATTCGTGCCCGAATACATACGGCGGATTCACTCTGCTTGCTGACCATTCGTCCCATGCATAAATATGTACATCTGTTCCACATATAGAAGTTGCCTTTACTTTAATCAATACTTCATCTTTTTTAATTTGAGGGATATCGACCATCTCTAGCTTAGCGCCTTTACCGCGATGGTGTTTTACAATCGCCTTCATTTTTCCTTCCAAGATGAACACTCCTTTAAACTTAACAAATAATTTCCCTTTGAAATTGTATCATGACAATAAAAAGTAGTAAAGGTGTGTCCACCTGAGAGAGACATACTGTTTTTATAGATGGAAGTTACACTCTTATTCATTTTGCAATTCTGATTCGGAAACTATACCTGATTTAGTTATATATTTTAAACTTTTCAAGGTTATGTTATGTCTAGCCATCTACACTCGCTTTTCCCGCAAGGAGTCGCCAAATTTGATTAAAAAAAGTTTCAAAAAAACTTAAGCGGAATTTTAAAAAACCCCACCCTATTCGGATGAGGTTTTGCCTTTAATTGTTACATAAACTCGGAAATCAATTCCTCGAATTGCTTATCATCAATGCTCAAGTCTGCTTTTGATAATGCAGTCTCACTGTAACCATGTGCGAGTTGTTGATAGGATTTCTTATTCTTATCCTGGTAGATCAAACCTTTGACAAGACCATTGTTCTCCATCAGCGTTTGCATCGCAATCATCCGGTTTGAAGAATCATAATTCTCGACATCAGTCAAGCTGACGAGATTTTCTTTGAACCAATCGTACGTATTCACTTTATTGTAAGTAACACAAGGACTGAATACGTTGATGAGCGAGAATCCTTTATGCTGCATTCCTTGTTCGATTAATGAAGTTAATTCCTTCAAATCACTTGAGAAGCTCTGAGCAACAAAAGTTGCGCCCGCAGTCAAAGCAGTTTCCATGATTGAAATGGATGATTCAACAGATCCTTCAGGTGTACTCTTCGTCTTGAAGCCAAATTCAGAACGAGGAGACGTTTGCCCTTTTGTCAATCCATAGATCTGGTTATCCATAACAATGTATGTCACATCGATATTACGGCGGATGGCATGGATTGTATGACCCATACCAATTGCAAAGCCATCCCCGTCACCACCAGATGCGATGACAGTCAAATCCCGATTCGCCATTTTCACGCCTTGCGCGATCGGTAATGAACGACCATGAATCCCATGGAATCCATAAGAATTGATGTAACCTGAAATACGTCCGGAACATCCAATCCCAGAAACGACTGCAAGATCATCCGGCTCTAAGCCGATATTAGCTGATGCACGCTGGATTGCAGCTTGTACCGAGAAATCTCCACAACCTGGGCACCAGTTTGGTTTTACTTGGTTACGAAAATCTTTGAATGTTGCCATCTATACCAGCTCCTTGCATTTCGTGTAGATTTCTGAAGGTAGGAATGGGTTCCCGTTGTATTTCAAGACGTTGTTGATTTTATCTAGGTTCCCCAGATTCATCTTCATGATATTTGCAAGTTGACCGGTCGAGTTATTTTCAACGACGATAACTTTCTTTGCAGAGTCGACCATTTCCTGCATTTCTTTTGTCGGGAACGGGTGAATCAGACGTACATGCGCATGATTGACTTTGATTCCATCTTCCTCCAGGCGAGGCATCATCTCCTCAATTGCTCCACGTGTAGAGTTGAAACCGACCACGAGGAGATCCGCTTCCTCATGTTTCGCATTTTTGTAAATCGGATTCTGGAACTTCAGATTCTCAAGTTTCCGATTACGCTTATCCATTTGAGCCTGACGGTTTTCCGCTACTTCAGATGGTTTACCTGTTTGATCATGTTCCACACCAGTTACATGATGAATTCCATTCTTCATGCCAGGGGTTACACGAGGTGATACACCATCTTCAGTGACTTCAAAACGTTTGAAGTATTCTTTCGCTTCAAGCTCTGGCAATTCCTCAGTCTGAAGCTTGCCACGGCGAATTTCTGTCTTACTGTAGTCTAGCGGTTGAACCGTTTGCTTACCAAGTGAAAGCTGCAAATCGGACAACACGATTACAGGACATTGATATTCTTCTGCGATGTTTAATGCTTCTACAGCATCATAGAACGCTTCTTCAGCAGTACTCGGTGCAATGACGACCTTTGGAATCTCACCATGAGTACCGTAGATCATCGCCATCAAATCAGATTGTTCCTGCTTTGTCGGCAGCCCTGTAGAAGGACCTCCCCGTTGTGTATCTACGATTACAAGTGGAGTTTCTGTGATACCAGAAAGACCGATTGATTCCATCATAAGCGAAAGTCCAGGTCCTGCTGAGGCAGTGATCGTACGCACTCCTGCATAGTTAGCTCCGATCGCCATCGTCGCTGCTGCGATTTCATCTTCCGTTTGGATGACCGTTCCACCATATTTAGGAAGATGTTTAATCATATATTCCATGATTTCTGATGCTGGTGTAATCGGGTATGCCGACATGAAACGTACGCCACCAACCAAGAAACCTAAGGAAATCGCATCATTACCGATCATGAACATACGCTTTTTACCGTCAGCTTTTTCAAGCTGAAGACGTTCTATAGGTCCGCCTGCTTGCTCGTTGAAATAATCTGCACCCTGACGCAGCGCTTCCATGTTCTTCTCTACTACTTTTTCACCTTTACGTCCGTAGACCTCTTGGACGATTTCACGGTATTCTTCTGTAGACTGTCCAAGAATCGCACTTGTCGCACCAATGGCAACCATGTTTTTCATCAAAGAAGTACCTAATTCATTTGCTATCTCAGTAAATGGAACCGCATACAACTTCGCTTTGCAATCTTCAGGTGCAGTCGGGTTGAATTTTGCGTCTGCAATGATCAATCCTTCTGTATGCAACTCATGATAGTTTACGTCGATCGTTTCCTGATCGAATGCCACCAAGATATCCAAATCATCCGATACCGCACCGATCTCTTTCGTGGAGACACGAATCTTGTTGTTCGTGTGACCTCCTTTGATACGTGACGAAAAGTGACGGTATGTATACAGATAATAACCTAATCGGTTTTGTGCAAGTGAAAAGACCTCACCAGTACTATCGATTCCTTCACCTTGCTGTCCGCCAACTTTCCATGAAAGTTGATCTACCATTTGAAACTCCACCCCTTTTATTGTTCCAATCAATATTTCAATCGTATAGATGTATTTTTTCAACCAAATCATCCGAGTTAAAAACCTCTAAAATTTGGGAAGAAAAATGAATTATAACGTCTACAATAATAGACCTAACACTATAAAAATGCAAGTATTCTACCGAAAATTCTTCCATTCATTGGACAATTGGAAATTTACTAAAAATTTATCCGTTTATAGAAATTATCAAAGCAGAAACCTCTGACATGCGCTTCAGAGAAATGCTTTTGCAATTCGTTGATCAGCATCTCATAACCGAAATAGGAATCCAAGCCAATGACTGTTTCAGAGATTCCGTCGAAGTCGGACCCAAAACCGATGTTATGCACACCGCCTAATGAAGCGACATGATCGATATGCTTGAGGATTTCAGCGATCCGGACCGGTGAGCGGGTTTTCAGAAAATATGGGACGAACGTTATCCCCATCACCGCATCTTTTTCGATCAAAGCGTTGATTTGCCGATCATTCAGATTCCTCGGATGGTTACATAGCTTCTGGACGTTCGAATGTGAAGCAATGACGTAATCTGTCAACTCCATCACATCCCAAAATCCAGCTTCGGCCAGATGGGAGACATCTGTCCATACTTTTTCTTCATCAAGAAGAGAAACAGCTTCTTTCCCTAGGTTTGAGAGTCCCGCTTGTCTTATTTCACGAACGCCATCTGCAAGATCATTGGCGAAATTCCAGGTAAGTCCTACTGAACGAACACCAAGATGAAGCAACGTCCGCAACCTCGAAAGATCATTCGCAATCGGTCCACAGCCCTCTAGTGTGAGCATCACCCCGATATCACCTTCACGAAGTAAAGAGATGTCTTCTTTCGTTTGGATAAGCTTCATATCCGGATATGGCTTTACGATTTTTTCGTAAAAGATGTCAATCATTTCAATTGCAGCCTGAAATCTCGCATCTCCGACAACGTCCTCGGGCACGTAAACAGCGAAACATTGTATCTTCGCTCCCGCTTCTTTTAAACCAGGATAAGAGACTTGGAGATGTTCAGAATCAGAAAATGTCAACTGAGGATCTCGCCATAGCTTCAATAACGCATCACAATGGGCGTCGAATATTTTCATTATGTACCTCCTTAGTAAATGTTGACTTATCCATTGAAACTAGAAAAAACTTGGTCCCATCTGACGAGCAGGTGCCAAGCGAGTTCCATTATTCCATTTTGGACAAGGATCCTACTATACATACAATGATATATGCAAAGCTGCTAGATTGAAAACCTTTCTTTCCCTAAACATCATTAAGTTTCACGGGCAGACGAAAAGCGGAAGCGACCTGCATAGTCACGCAGGGTACTGGAAGACTGACAAACAGGCTGTAACAAACAAAGACTTGGTTCTGTGGCCTGCGAATTGCCGGTCACTTTTTTCATTGTAGAACCGATTTTTGTTTTTGTAGATAATTCCCATTTTTTGTAGATGAATTTTCATTTTTGTAGTTAAAATCCAATTTTTGTATGTATTATGTGATTTTTGTAGCGACCCCTATTTTTGTAGATGTTGTATGTAAATATGACCTATGACTGCTTTGGATATCCAAAAAAAATTAAGGACCATTTTAGAACATAATGTGGTCAAAAATCATTTAGAAATGAGTTTTTTCCTAAGGTTCTTTTAGTAAAAATTGTTGTTTTTCAAAACGCCATTGTATTGGCGTAGAAATATACTCCCTTTCCGCGGGAGTGTCTTAAATTTTGCTCGATCGATTCCTAAGCAACATATGCAAAAGGGGCCGTCCTAAAAGAAAAAGTGTCAGACACCTCCAACACAACATTTTGGATCAAAACCACGATTTTTCTCAAAATGTTGTTAAGTTCGGAGAGACTCAGACACATTTTGGCCAGCCCCCTCACACTTCATCATCTTGGTTCAACGATCAACTTGATTGCGGTTCTTTCTTCTCCTTCAATCAAGATATCTGTAAATGCAGGGATACAAATGAGGTCAACTCCACTGGGTGCTACAAATCCTCGAGCGATAGCTACTGCTTTCACAGCCTGATTCAAGGCGCCAGCACCGATTGCCTGTATTTCGGCTGCCCCTCTTTCACGGAGGACTCCGGCTAATGCGCCAGCTACAGAATTTGGATTGGACTTTGCTGAAACTTTTAATATTTCCATGATTTGTACCTCCTTATTGATATCCTACCACTTCTACTATATTCACGATGTGAGCTTGTATTCCTTTAAAAGTTCAAAAGCTCTACCAAGACTATTCTGTGAAAGGATGATCATCGTTGATTTGGATCCTTTTAATCGATTTGGCTCTCCCAGTGTCCCGTTCAAGATCGATTAAGACTCCACTTAACTGTTCCCGCCCATTTTCGACTTCAAACCTAACTGGTAGATTTGTTAAGAATTTTTTAAGAACAGCTTCTTTACTCATCCCGAGGATTCCATCATAAGGTCCAGTCATTCCGACATCTGAAATGTAAGCTGTACCTCCTGGCAGGACACGGTTATCGGAGGTCTGTACGTGTGTATGCGTCCCTACCACCGCCGATACTTTTCCATCCAAATACCAGGCAAGTGCTTGTTTTTCACTTGTCGCTTCAGCATGGAAGTCGACAAATATGTATGGAGTACGTGTTTTCACCTCATTGATGATTTCATCTGCTTTACGGAAGGGGCAATCAAGGGGAGGCATGAAAGTACGGCCTTGAAGATTGACTACAGCTACTTCGATGTCGTTGATTTTCACAAAGGTATAACCTTGTCCAGGTGTTCCGTCTGGAAAGTTAGCTGGACGGACCATTTGCGGAACATCATCAATGAAGTTGAAGATCTCTTTATTGTCCCAGGTGTGGTTTCCCATTGTGATTGCTTGAGCACCCCATTGCTTCAAGTTTTTTGTGATCTTTTCTGTTATACCATGACCATGAGCAGCATTTTCACCGTTAATGATGGTTAATGTAGGTTGATACTTGGTTTTCAATTTTGGAAGATATGTTTCAACCATTGCTCGGCCAGGTGAACCGACAATGTCACCAATAAATAATATTCTCATTGATTATTACCCTTTCTATTTTAAATCTCTTTTCAGCTTCTTCTCATTACTATGCCACGTTAGGAAGGCGGTGTCCAATCCATGTATAAAAGCAATTTGGTAACTTGTGATATGATGGTGGGCTCTGTCTTAAGTCTGGAAGATGGTTTTCAAGTCCTAACTCATTTCCACTTATTATTTGATTAGGAAATATACTCGCTTTCCACGGGAAGCCTTCTCACAGTGGGGGCTGGCCGGGTTCTTTTTTCCCACAGGTGTCTTGTATATTCCCACCACTTACAGCCTTTCAGCCTCGATATCAAATAACACATATTTTCAGAAAAAAATAAAGCGACGTTTCCGCCGCTTTATTTCGCATATTCAACTGCTCTTGTTTCCCGAATGACTGTAACTTTGATATGTCCAGGATAATCAAGTTCATCTTCAATTTTCTTAGTGATGTCTCGAGCCAATCGGTGGGATGCAATATCATCCACCATGTCAGGGCGTACCATGATCCGGATTTCACGTCCAGCTTGGATTGCAAATGATTTCTCGACACCATCGAAGGATTCAGAAATCTCTTCAAGCTTTTCAAGTCGCTTGATGTATGTTTCAAGCGTCTCTCTACGAGCTCCAGGTCTTGCGGCAGATAATGCATCTGCAGCGGCGACCAGAACCGCGATGATTGACGTAGGTTCAGTATCTCCATGATGGGAGGCAATACTGTTGATGACAATCGGGTGTTCCTTGTATTTCTGAGCAAGTTCTACACCGATTTCAACATGACTTCCTTCCACCTCATGGTCGATTGCTTTTCCGATATCATGGAGCAATCCAGCCCGGCGAGCTACGTTTACATCTTCTCCAAGCTCAGCAGCCATCAATCCAGTCAAGTGAGCGACTTCCATTGAGTGCTTGAGGACGTTTTGACCGTAACTTGTACGATACTTCAAGCGTCCCAAAACCTTGATCAGGTCAGGGTGCAAACCGTGTACACCAATCTCAAAGGTAGTCTGTTCACCGATTTCCCGGATATACTCGTCAACTTCTCTTCTGGACTTATCCACCATTTCTTCAATTCGTGCAGGATGGATCCGGCCATCGGAAACAAGTTTATCAAGTGCAATTCTTGCAATCTCTCTCCTGATTGGATCAAATCCGGAAAGAATGACCGCTTCAGGTGTATCATCGATTATCAGATCGATTCCCGTCAATGTTTCAAGAGTACGTATATTACGTCCTTCACGACCGATGATTCTACCTTTCATCTCATCGTTCGGCAGATTGACAACGGAAACAGTTGTTTCCGCGACGTGGTCGGCAGCACAACGCTGGATGGCAAGAGATAAGATCTCCTTCGCCTTCTTATCTGCTTCTTCTTTCGCGCGGATTTCACGTTCTTTAATCATAGCTGCAAGCTCATGATCGATTTCCGATTGGGCTTGTTCCATGATCATCTGCTTCGCTTCATCGCGTGAAACTCCAGATAGTCGTTCGAGTTCCAGTTGCTGTTGCTGCAACACCTGCTCCACTTTGCTTTCCATCTCTTCAATTTGTTGTTGTTTTTTGGTGAGAGTATCCTCCCTTTTTTCTAATGATTCCTCTTTCTTATCTAAGGTTTCACTTTTGCGGTCAAGGACCTCTTCTTTTTGTACCAATCGATGTTCTTGTTTTTGAAGTTCTGATCTGCGTTCGCGAATTTCACTTTCAGCTTCTACCCGTTGCTTATGCATCTCATCTTTCGCTTCGAGCAAAGCTTCTTTTTTGCTAGCTTCAGCTTCTCGTTTTCCATCTTCGATAATCTGTTTCGCCGCATGCTCGGCACTAGAAATTTTCGCTTCAGCAATTGATTTACGAACAAGATATCCAACAACTGCAAACACGATTGCAGAGACAAGCAAAATGGAGATGAGGACGATTATGTCAATATACATACCATTCACCTCCTCTTGCTATCTAATTGTTGGGTGTAAATTTGAATAGTTTTCCATTAAGCTAGCTATTCACATACAGCGGTTTCATTGTTTAACAATTGTAAAAGTAATCAAACAATATACACTAATTGTATAGTTGTCTATTTTTAATGTCAAGAGCTGTCAATAGAGAGTTTAGTTGGCAATGTAAAGCGATTGGAATGCGCTCTGATTTCTACGAAATTCACTATCTTTCCGCGGGCACAAGAAAAGCGGAAGCGACCCGTTTAGTCACGAAGGTCATTGAAAAACTGACGAGGAGGCTGCCGCCGATGCAGAAAGTTTGAAGTGATCCAAGGACTGGTCACTGAGATGGACATCACGTCGGTGCATGATCCCTATATTCGCAAGCCCCCTCGCTCGTTCCTCGCTTGCGGGATAAAAATCCTAAAATAAAAAGATGACCCGGAGCTTTCCTCCCGTCGCTGTTACAGGTCGGAGGATTTCGAGTCATCTTTCGTCAAATCATTATACTAATGAATCTTGTTCTTCTGTGTCTGAATCTTCTTTTTCTTTTGCTGCCGCTGTTTCTGTGTTCAATTGGTAGTATGCGCGGACTTGCTGATAGATTTCGTTTTGGATCGCTTCATTTTCCTTCAAGAACTGCTTTGCATTCTCACGTCCTTGACCGAGACGATCACCATTGAATGAGTACCAAGCACCGCTCTTTTGGACAACATCAATATCAGATCCGATATCAAGGATTTCTCCTTGTCTTGAGATTCCTTCTCCATACATGATATCCACTTCGGCTGTTTTGAACGGAGGTGCGACTTTGTTCTTGACGACCTTGATCCGTGTCTTGTTTCCGACCATGTCGTTACCTTGCTTCAACGTTTCTGCTCTTCGTACTTCCAGACGTACAGAAGAGTAGAATTTGAGGGCGCGTCCCCCAGGAGTTGTTTCTGGCATGATCTATAGATTTTCCATTTCTATAGTGTGGACTATCTCTTCATCTCAGTACTTTTAACTGAGAGCCTTGCACTTCCAGCAGGAGCCTATCTTCTGCCGTACCCTACTAAGTTGACTCTTCAGAGAGTCCTTTTCGGTAGTCTCTACACCTTCCTGCAATTGGCTTGGCACGGTATTACCCATCTTGTGGAGGGCTTCACCGTTAGCAGCATTCAAAATGCCACACCCTTAGGCAATAAGGTTCACAAGGTTTTTTAAACATGCTATCACTAGCATGGGAAACCCATAGTAAACTCCTTAATCCATCACAGATTAAGCAACTAATCGTTGATTTCCAAACATGACGCCGACCTTCTCACGGATCTGGTTGATGAAGATGGCTGTTGTTTTTGATTTGCTGATCGCACCTGACAATTTACGAAGGGCTTGTGACATCAAACGAGCTTGAAGTCCTACGTGCGAGTCACCCATTTCCCCTTCGATCTCTGCTTTTGGTACCAGTGCAGCTACAGAGTCGATGATCAGGATATCGACCGCTCCGCTTCGTACGAGTGCTTCTGCGATCTCTAACGCCTGCTCCCCGGTGTCTGGTTGTGAAAGCAACAATTCATTGATATCCACACCGAGCTTTTCAGCGTAAACCGGGTCAAGAGCATGTTCAGCATCGATGAACGCTGCCTGTCCGCCGTTCCGTTGTGCTTCCGCAATGGCATGCAGAGCTACGGTTGTTTTACCGGATGACTCTGGTCCATAAACTTCGATGATCCTGCCGCGTGGATAACCACCCACGCCAAGTGCGATATCTACTGCGAGTGATCCGCTTGAAGTTGTAGAAACCCGATTTTCCGTTTGTTCTCCCAACTTCATTACAGATCCTTTACCGAATTGCTTCTCTATTTGTCTTAATGCCATATCTAATGCAGCTTTACGATCACTCATGCAATCACTCCTTAAAATTAACTAACTTCATCATACCTTTTTTCATCTCGTTTGCCAATACTTTTTACGAACATTTATTCGCCTTTTTGCGAAATAGACTGTCCAATAAGTTCCTTCAATAAATAAAACAATCCATAATTGACTGTCCGGGTCCTGACCGCATTCCGATCACCAGCTAAACGAAGGGGAAATACGTTGGTCCCTTGCGGAGATGCTATTCCGATATAAACGGTTCCAGGAGGTTTGCCCTCCATCTCATTCGGACCAGCTACTCCAGTAAAACTGATGCCATAATCACTGTTGAATAACTCACGAACATTTTCAGCCATCAATTTCGCACATGATTCACTTACTGCACCTTCGTTATCCAGCACTTCTTCGGGAATCTTCAGTTGATTCTTTTTGATCTCATTCTGATAGCAAATGATCCCGCCCTGCAAAACTTGTCCCGCTCCAGGCTGTTTCGTTAATTCATGTCCGAATAATCCACCCGTTAGACTCTCCGCACAAGAAACAGTAAGTTCTTTGTCTTGTAACGTATCGAAGGTTTCGTAGGAAAGAGTGGTGTCATCATACCCATAAAAATAGCTGTCGACCCGATCTAAAATCTCCCTCTCAAGTTGATCGATCATCGCTTTACCCTGCTCTTCGGTCTCACATTTGGCTGTCAGTCTCAAGGTCACCTCAAAATTACCGGCAAGCGGTGCGATTGTAGGATTCGTCTGGCTTTCAATAAGGTCCATCACCTTCGTTTCGAGTGCCGACTCACCAATTCCATAGAACCGCAGTACACGTGAAAGGATGCGTTCCACATCCTCACCCCTCACATTTTGAATGTACGGGATCGCAAAATCGGTGAACATCGGTTTCAGTTCCTTCGGTGGGCCTGGTAAGAGTATGTAAGTCTTGTTTTCTTTTCGCAAGGCGATGCCAGGAGCCATACCGTTATTATTCGGCAATACTGCCGCTCCTTCGAACACAAGAGCTTGTCTGCGATTGTTTTCAGACATCGGTTGTTGGATTTTTTCATAATACTCTTCAATGAAATCCATCGCTTCCTTATTTTCAATTAACGGAAGTCCAAGATGCTCTGCAATCGTTTCTTTCGTGAGGTCATCCTTTGTGGGTCCTAAGCCACCGGTAAAAACCAACAGGTCAGAACGTTCTTCAGCGGTTTTAATCGTAGAAATCAACCGTTGTTTGTTATCCCCGACAACAGAATGGTGGAAAACATCGATGCCAAGATCAGCTAGCTGTTTAGAAATGAATTGGCCGTTGGTATTGGCGATTTGACCCAATAAAAGCTCGGAACCGATTGCAATGATTTCTGCATTCATAGATTCTGCACCTCTTTTTGAAATTGTAGCGGTTCCATAAAATACATCTCTGGTAGAACCATTGTTTAAATGAATAAGGCTGACTTCACCTTATTTGTTGAGTCAGCCTTTTCTTTGTCGTTATTTCGACTTTAGCATAATGTGCTTGTTTTTCATAAAATAATCCCATCCTGAGTAGACCGTGATGATTGTTGCTGCCCATAGTGCTATGTCAGTAAATGGAAATCCAACGATCGTGAACGGAACATTATGAAGTAATAATGCTGTAATTGCAATGATTTGGATCCATGTCTTCAATTTCCCCATCTGACTCGCTGCAATGACATCCCCATCACCTGCTGCAATCAACCGTAGTCCTGTGACCGCAAATTCACGGCTAAGAATCAAAATTACCATCCAAGCTGGTGCAAGATGCAGTTCAACAAGTCCGATCAATGCCGCTGTGATCAGTAGCTTATCTGCAAGAGGGTCAAGAAATTTCCCCAGGTTCGTGACCAGGTTCAATTTCCTTGCATAATAACCGTCAATCCAATCTGTACATGATGCAATAATGAAGATAAGTGCAGCGATAAAATGATGTGTCGGTATCTCCCCGTTCATGACTTCAAGGGTACCCCAGTCGAATGGAACGAGAAGGAAGACCATGAAAATAGGAATCAACATTACTCTTGATACTGTTATTTTATTTGGTAAGTTCATAACTGCCTCCTGTCGGTTATCGCTCAAGCATGTATATTTTACCACAAACGGCAGAAATGCAAACAATGAATCCTAATGAATGGTCAAATTGAAAAGAATCGATTATTTTTGAAATAGCATTTTCGTGTCTGCGATGAAAATTCTTTGAAGCTTATCTTATGCTTGCCTCGACGTTCACTACAAGGCCACGGACTTAAATCCCTCCTTGTAGTTTTGCGCCAAGTAACCGTAAGCGCAAATTAAAGTCCAAGATCCTTTTAATAAGTGTGGGGTCTTGCTTAGCTTGCTATCCCCGCAGGAGTGTCGCGAATTTCATTCAAACTCTAAATGAATCAACATTAAGCTTTAACAGAGCCAAAGTATAAAAAGGACCGACTCAACATGTCAGTGTTTGCTTGTTGGGTCAATCCTTTTTGTTATTGTTCTTCTGTTCCATTTTGGTACTGGATGATGATTTTCTGATGAGGTCTCTTGGATGGTTCAACTGCATAGGTGACTGATTCACCATTGACAGTGACCTCTACATGCTGAGTCGCACCGATGTTAAAAGTAACTTGAGTGTGGTCCGTCAACTCGTACGAAACCGTACCATCCTCTTTTTTGAATATTTTTCCGCCAGGTTGAATGTTTTTACCTGATTCGTCTTTCACATCAATATACGTTTCCCCATTTATTTTCAGATCAACGTTGAACTCATCTGTTCCCGATAAGGAATAGGTTTTGATACTTCCTTCTGAAGATAGTTCCTCTAGCGTCTGTTCTGGGGTTACTTCTTCAGATTGGGTTTCAGTTTCATTTGTTCCATCATCTTCTGAGTCGTCACTGCTTTCTTCATTGCCGTCCTTACCTTCGGTTGTTTCTGAGGATTCTTCCGGTGGTTTCTCACCTTCAGTACTTTCATAATTGTCGACATTATCTTTATTCGGTTCAGAACTGCTGTTGCCACTGTTATTCTGTACTACCCAGTAAAATGCGATTAAAAGTGCGGTTAATAAAACTGCTGTCAATAATAATGGGAGGACCTTAGCCAATTTATTATCTTTCGGCACATTTGTTTTAGGTTTCGAGGACCTGGGCGAGAATTCAGTCGGTCCTTCTTTTGAAGCGGGGACTTCACTTGCATGTTCTTCAAAAAGCATATCGGGATCAAGGCCGACTGCTTCAGCGTAGTTTTTAATGAATGCTCGGGCGTAAAATGCTCCCGGGAGTACGGAGTATTGCCCCTCTTCGATCGCTTGTAAATACCTCTTCTGAATCTTCGTCTTGTCTTGTAACTCTTCGTATGATAACTGTTTTTCCAACCGCGCTTCTTTCAAGCGCTGACCAAGTTCTGTCATACTTGCTACCACCTGCCACTATTCAAAATCAAAACCAAAGGATGTAGGGTTTGAATCATCAACGACATCATAAGTAATTTCTTCCTCAGGGTTACTTCGGAGTTCAATAATATAATCAAAATCATCAAGCGTGTACTCTGAATCCCTTACAAAAATATCAGGGTGTTCAACGATTTTGGTTGCTGGTAGTCTCATGACTTCACGGATCAGCTGCCAGTGTTTTTCTGATGACCGCTTTAAAGAAACGATCCCATCAACTAAAAACACATGGTCATTGCTGTATTCATCGTCTGCCAATTGGCTGCGTATCGTTTGTTTCAGAAGAGTTGAAGAAACGAAAATCCATCGCTTGTTTGCACATACACTCGCTGCTACGATCGATTCAGTTTTCCCGACCCGAGGCATCCCGCGGATACCGATGAGTTTGTGCCCATCGACTTTGAACAATTCAGCCATAAAATCAACAAGCAAGCCAAGTTCATCCCTGACAAACCGGAATGTCTTTTTATCATCAGCATCTCTTTGTATGTAACGTCCATGTCTGACCGCTAAAATATCTCGGAGCTTCGGTTTCCTCATTTTCGTGATCGTAATGTTGTCCATCGTCTCAAGGATAGTCTTCAGACGTTCGACTTGTTCAGAATTATGAACCAACAACAACATTCCGCGCCTCATATTGTCAACGCCGTTGATTGTAATAATATTTATCCCTAACATACCGAGCAAAGAAGAAATATCACCTAGAAGCCCGGGACGGTTTTTATGTATTTCATATTCTAAATACCATTCCTGTTGTTCCATTAGTCATCTCCTTCGCTGTTCACCAATATCCGACATCCTTTTCTCTAATGATAAATGATTTTCCACATTAAGAAAAGTAAAATTAAAGAAAACTTGGCAAGTCTTAAACAAAGTGATAAGAATTGCCTTAGTTGCACTTATGCCATGAGGTGTAAAGAAAACTTGGCAAGTCTTGAACAAAGTGATAAGAATTGCCTTGACCACACGAAAAAAGGCTGATCCTTTAAATGGAATCAGCCCGTTTTCAACTATCGTCTTTCTTGTACAAGCTTGACCATCATGCTTGCGATTGAATGACGCTCTTCTTCATTGGCAACATGCCAAAGGTCTGCAAGTACTTTTTCTTCTGCATTCTTCGGCTCAACCTGATCAGCAAGGTATCCTCCGATTTCAGTCGCGATTTCAGTAATCGCTCCATCCTTCATACCTTTTCCTTCTGCTTGGTTCAAGCGTTGACCGAGGAAACCTTTCCAATCTTCCCAGTTATCAAGAACAGACATGTCTAGTCCCTCCTAGAAAAATAAAATCGTTCAAGCATTATCATGTCTCAAAAACTGGAAAGTATGCATCGTTTTTCAACAAGGCTTTTAACAAAGCCTTTAGTAAAGATTATTGTTTTTCACAATTCCAAAATGCGATTTGAAGGTCCGTTTTCTGGAAACAGTAATCAACAATACCAAGCACCGTTGACAGGTAGGATATGACCTGTCACATAGGATGATTTTTTAGATACCAAATATCCAACCGCATCCGAGACTTCTTCAGGAAGCCCGAAACGCCCAATCGGTATTTCATCTGAGATCGCTTCCAGCTCTTCATCAGAAAGATGTTCATTCATTTTCGTTGCAATGATTCCTGGAGCGACTGCATTGACTCGAATCCCACTCGGCGCCAATTCTTTTGATAATGCTTTTACCATCGTATTCATACCGCCCTTCACCATTGAATAGAGAACCTCACAGGATGCACCTGTCTGTCCCCAAATCGAAGTAATCATGACGATCGATCCTTTTTTCCTTTCGATCATTGAAGGCAGAAGTTGTTGTATAAGCTGGAATGGACTTTTTAATTGAAGCTGCACCATCCCATCAAGTTCCTTTTGAGACACATCCGTTATCAGTCCAGTATGTGAGCTCCCGCAATTATAAACAAGTACGTCTACCGGAGTTTTAATTTGTTCGGTTAAAATCCCTGGTCCGTCAGAAACTGCTAAGTTCGCATTGATCAATTTACATTCGATCGATACCGCAAATTCCATCTGTAGTTTTTCAACAGCCTCTTTATTCTGATAATAGTGCAGATACAAGTTATATCCTTGAGATGCCAATTCTCGGGCGATTGCTTGTCCGATTTCCCCGCTTGCGCCAGTGACTAAGGCATAGGTTTTCATAGTGTCCCTCCCATCTGAAATTTCTGTACGTTAACCCGATCAATCCCACTTTTAATTGCAACGACATAAGCAGAGACTGACTTTTTCAGTCAGCCTCACGTTTCCCGCTTTTATTCTCAACTGCTTTTTGGTCTGACCTGACAGCTTGTAAAAGCTTTTTCCTTAAAGTGATCATTCATTATCTTTTGGAGATCCTCAGGTGTGATCTTCGCATACATTTCAACGACATTGAACAGATTCATATCTCCGAATTGGAAACGGGTGAATTGATTGGCGATATATTCAGGCGAATTCATCGATCGAAGGAAACTCCCTATTTTCTTTTTCTTCAAACGTTCAATTGAGTCAGGATCAATCCCTTTTGATTTGGTCGCCTCGATCATTTCAAAAATTCGTTCCGTCAATCGATCCGGGTCACTTGTTTCTCCGCCTATGAGTGAGAAACCAAAATCGGATTCTTCTGTATAATCGAACGAAAATGATTGATCGATCAAGCCTTCATCGTACAATTCCTCATAATTATCTGAGCTTTGACCGAACAAATAATCGAGCAGAAGATTCATGCTTAGTTCGTATTTAAGGCGTTCCTCACCTATCCGATTTGGGGTCGCCTCTTTGATGCCAACCATACACTTAGGTGTTTGTACAGTCATTTTAATGACCGATTTCTTTTTTGCAACTTCAGGTGGTTCTTCTTCAAAAAAACGCTCGATTTTTTCAGGTGCTGCAAAATCTTTTCCGTTTTGATTCTCTTTTACGAGATCCATGATTTCTTTAACATCGACATTACCGACAACAAACAAGAGCATGTTACTTGGATGGTAAAATGTCTCATAGCAGGTGTACAATGAATCTTTTGTGATCTTCGCTATGGAAGGAACGGTTCCTGCAATATCGATTTTTACCGGATGATGATGGAACATGTTTTCGATCACCCCGAAGTATACACGCCAATCGGGATTATCATCATACATCTCAATTTCCTGTCCGATAATCCCCTTTTCTTTCTCTACGGTCTTTTCAGTGAAATAAGGCGCTTGCACGAAATCGATCAATGTCTTCAGATTTTCCTTAACATTCGAGGTACTGGAAAAAAGATAAGCCGTTCTTGTAAAGGATGTGAAAGCATTGGCTGACGCCCCTTGTTTACTGAAATCCTGGAAAACATCACCATGTTCTTTTTCAAACAATTTATGTTCTAGAAAATGAGCGATGCCATCAGGAACTTTGATAGGCTCGCCTGAACCGATCGGTGTGAAATGATTATCAACAGATCCATATTTGGTCGTAAAGGTTGCATATGTCTTATTAAATCCTTTTTTCGGTAATACATATACCTGGAGTCCATTATCTAATGTTTCGGAATAAAGGGTTTCTTGCAGTTGATCGAAAAACGTTTCATTCATGGTTATTGACCCTCCCCTTTAAGGAAATAGATCGTATCAAGCGTGACAGTTTCGGCAACTTTCTGGACATCGTCCATCGTTACAGCCTGAATCCCATCTATCCACTCATCGATGGAACGCTCAATACCGGCTACTCTTGAATGATATAACAGGTCCACCCAACTGTTCGGGTTATCAACAGACTCGAGCAGTTGATTCCGCAGCATCTCCTTGGTCTGGGAGAATTCAGCGTCTGTAATATCACCATTCTTCATCTTTTCCATCTGTTTCTTAATGATCGAAACCGCTTTTTCATAATTTTTGAATTCGATTCCTGACATGACGAAAAGGGCACCTACATGACTTTCGATCCTCGAAACTGCATAGTACGCAAGACTCGCCTTTTCTCGGACATTGATAAACAATTTCGAATGTGAAAATCCACCGAATATTCCATTGAAGACCTGAATGGCATAATACTCTGGATCGGAAAAGGTAATTGACGTCCGATAACCGATATGGAGCTTTCCTTGTTTGATGTCCTGTTCATCAAAAACAACATTCTCCTGTGTCCTGTTTTCGATTTCAGAGGAAGGTGAATCATCCGCATTGACCCGTTCACTCAGTTCGATTCTCGAGAGAACTTTACGTTCTACTTCCTCTCCATCGATATCTCCGACGATATAGATATCGATTTCATCTTTATTCATTACGTCCTTATAGTAGTTGAAAAGTTCTTCTGCAGTGATGGCATCGACCTCTTCTTCTTTTCCATAGGCATGTTGTGCATACGGGCGGCCTTTGAACATTTCTTCAACAAGGCGTTTATTCGCAAAACGCATTTTATCATCATAGATCGATTGGATTTTCTGTTTCAAGACCCGTTTTTCTTTTCTCACATTATTCTCATCGAATTTCGTGCCATCGTTCAATGGCTGCAACATCACTTCAGATAAGAACTCAAGGGACTGATCGAGGAGCTGTGTATTGTCTAACAGAAACTTTTCATTTGAAACATCCATACGGATCGTGATGATCTGGTAATCCCCTTTTTTAGCGACAGAAGTTACGAATCCGGCACCATACATATCTTCCAATAGACGATGGATATGTAATGATGATGGAAAAGATTTCGTGCCAGCTTTTAAGACTTGCGCTAACAATGCCCGTTTTGTAACATGCTCTTCTTCAATCTTACGTTTTATCTGGATGGATATCGTCGTTGTCTTATATTTTTCTGTTTCAATCAGATGCAGTGTGTACCCATCCGTAGGTACCACTCGAGGTTCTGTTGTACTTGTCATATCTTCAACCTCTCCTTTGCCAGGTTTTCTGTTGATAGCTTACCCCATTTTCCCCAGAAACATGAAACACTCATCATTATAATACTCTTTAATGAGATTTTCATAACAGAAGGCAAGCTAATTGTAATTGCTATACTTACACTTTTTATCTTCTAGGCAATTGTTGTTTTCTGCAAAATTCACTCCCCTTACGCGGGGAAGCGACCCGATTAGGAAAACTGACGAGTAGGCTCAAGACTTGGTTCTGCGTGGGCTCACCCATAAGGATGTCAATCAATATGTCGACCGCCGCAGAAGTTTGAAGTGACCCAAGTGACTGGTCGCTGAGTT
Organism: Alkalihalobacillus sp. TS-13; assembly: GCF_019720915.1. GTDB lineage: Bacteria > Bacillota > Bacilli > Bacillales > Fictibacillaceae > Pseudalkalibacillus. The sequence goes on along the minus strand of NZ_JAHKSI010000001.1, from coordinate 891,191 downwards.
AGACATCACTTCCCTGCATCAAACCACTTCCGCAAGGCACCTCACTTGTTCCTCGTTGCGGGGTTTCGCTTGGCTCGCTGTTCCCGCAGGAGTGTCGCGAATTTCGCTTAAAGGAAATTTTCAAACATTAACATTAAACAACCCCATAAAAAAAAGAACTCCTCATACTATGAGAAGTTCTCTATTAATTAACGTTTTCCTTTTTCGTATGGTTTTCCGATTGCTTTAGGTGCGTCTGCACGGCCTACAAAACCAGCCAGTGCAAGGATTGTCAGCACATATGGTGAAATGAGCAAAATGACGTGTGGTATTTCTTTCAGCAATGGTATTTGCTGACCTGTAATGCTTAACGACTGAGCAAACCCGAAGAACAAAGCTGCGCCTAATGCGCCAAGCGGGTGCCACTTTCCAAAGATCATAGCTGCAAGGGCCATGAATCCTTGCCCTGCAATCGTCGAGTGTGTGAAGTTCCCACTAATCGAGGTTGCGTAAACAGCACCACCAAGCCCTGCGAATGCACCACTCAGCATAACTGCAATGTAACGCATCTTCGTTACATTGATTCCCATCGTATCTGCAGCCATCGGATGCTCACCGACCGCTCGTAAACGAAGTCCAAAAGGTGTTTTAAACACGACGAACCAGACAACGAAAGCCAGAGCTACAGCTAAGAATGATGTTATATAAGCATCACCAAAAAGTAACGGGCCGATAAACGGGATGTCGGATAGTACAGGAATATCCGATTTGAAAATCCGTTCATTCAAATACGGCGTTTGACCAGCATCAAAGATTTTCTTTACTAAGAAAATCGTCAAACCAGCTGCTAAAAAATTTAAAGCTACGCCGCTGACTACCTGGTCGGCTCGGAACGAAATGCTTGCCACCGCGTGTAGCAGTGAAAAAATCGCACCGATTACGATTGCGACCAGGAAAGAGAACCAAGGTGATGCACTTCCAAATCCCCAGGTCTCACCATAGAACGTGAAAACGGCTCCGACAAAGGCTCCCATCATCATGAGCCCTTCCAAACCGATATTGACAACTCCGGATCGTTCACTGAAAACGCCACCGAGCGCAGTCAGGATCAAAGGGGCAGCAGCAAAGATGGCTGTTGGTATGATAATTTGTAATATCTGCATGAGATCCATCTAAATTTTCCCCCTTCTGTTAATCCGGTTTCGCAACCAGTAGACAAGATAGCTTGAAGCTACGAAAAAGATGATTAGTGAAATGACAATTGTAATCAATTCAGGAGGGACTTGCGCCATCGCCTGCATATTCAATGCTCCGATTTTCAGTCCTCCGAATAGAGCTGCAGCAAGAATGATTCCAATCGCACTATTCGCTCCAAGAAGCGCTACAGCAATTCCATCAAAGCCGACACCAGTAAAGGCAGCATTAATTGTCATATATTGATACGTCCCTAGACCTTCCATGGCTCCTGCAACACCAGCAAATCCACCAGAAATGCACATGGATAAGATGATATTCTTCGAAACATTGATTCCTGCATAGTCAGAAGCATGCTGGTTGAATCCGACTGCACGCAGTTCGTATCCAGTCGTCGTCTTCCATAACAAGTACCACATCAATACCGCAGCTAATATGGCTGCGATGATTCCATAGTGTAACCTCGAAAAATCCGTTATTTCTTGTAAGAACAGCGATGACAAAGAAGCTGAAGACTGGATATCTTCAGTCCGTTCTCCTGGCGCTAACAAATGAGTTCGAATGATTGCGTTCGTGACATGTAAAGCTACATAGTTCATCATGATCGTGGTAATGACTTCATGTACTCTGAATCTCGCTTTCAAAAAGCCAGGTACAAGCCCCCACAATGCCCCAGCAGCTGCTGCCGCAAGGATGGCGAGCGGAATATGGATGAAAGCAGGGACACCTTCAACAGCGATTCCAACATAGACAGAAGCGAGCCATCCTACTAATAGCTGACCTTCTACACCAATGTTAAACAACCCTGTCCTGAAAGCGAATGCGACAGCAATTCCTGATAAAATCAGCGGTGACATCTGCCTGACTGTTTCTCCGATATAATATGGATCTGTGAAGATTACACTGAACAGAGAGGAGTATGCCAGCAGTGGGTCATATCCACTTGTAACCATGATAATTCCGCCGACGAGAAGACCCAGCGCAACTGCAATGACAGGAACGCTGAGCTTGAATAGAATTTTTTGCAGTTTCACTTACTTCTCCTCCTTCATTGACTGTTTCGAACCAGCCATCAGCAAACCTAAATCTTGTTCAGTGACCTCTTCCGGATCGACGATCGCTATGATTTTTCCTTCATATATAACAGCGATTCGGTCACTAACATTCCTGATTTCTTCAAGTTCAAATGATACGAGCAATACAGCTTTATTCGCATCTCTTTCTTCAATGAGCTTGGAATGGATGAACTCGATCGCTCCGACGTCAAGTCCTCGTGTCGGCTGTGCGGCAATAAGTAGGTCCGGACTGCGATCCACTTCACGTGCGATGATCGCTTTTTGCTGATTTCCACCCGATAAAGCCCTCGCTTGCGTATATGCACTCGGCGTCCGTACATCGAACTGCTCAATCAACTGTTCTGCTTTTTTGAAAATTTCTGTTGCTTTAAGCTGTTTATATTTGGAATACGGTTTTTGATAGTAGGTTTGCAACACGATATTTTCACCGATGGAAAAATCCAGAACCAGACCGTGTTTATGACGGTCCTGCGGTATATGGCCAATCCCTGATTCAGTGACTTTGCGTGGTTTGAGATTGGTTATTTCATTACCATTCAACCGAATCTCTCCACTGTCTGCTTTTCGCAAACCTGTGATCGCTTCAATCAATTCCGACTGTCCGTTGCCATCTACACCTGCGATTCCGATGATCTCCCCTGCGCGAATCGTCAAATCCAAACCGTTAACAGCTGGTACTCCCCGAGCATCTTTCACTACAAGATCGTTTATCTCAAGAACTTCATGTTGAGGATTTCCTTTTTCTTTCTTTGTAGTGAACGATACATTACGACCAACCATCATCGAAGCTAATTCTTCGCGATTCGTATCGGCTACATCTACAGTACCGATTCCTTTACCCCTGCGGATAACCGTACAACGATCGCAGACTTCCATAATCTCCTTCAACTTATGGGTGATCAGGATGATTGATTTCCCTTCTGCAATCAGACGTTTCATGATTTGGGTCAATTCTTTTATTTCTTGGGGTGTTAACACAGCTGTCGGTTCATCAAATATCAGAATGTCCGCTCCACGATATAATGTTTTTAAAATCTCTACACGTTGTTGCATCCCGACGGAAATATCCTCGATTTTGGCATATGGATCTACACGTAATCCATATTGTCTGGATATTTCTTCGACCTTCTTTGCTGCTGATTTGATATCGACCTGTGCCCGCCGTTTCGGTTCCTGTCCAAGGACGATATTCTCAGTAACAGTAAAGTTTTCTACGAGCATAAAATGCTGATGGACCATACCAATTCCCAAATTGTTTGCGATGTTCGGATCTGTGATCTCCACCTTTTCACCGCGTACACGTATTTCACCTTTTTCAGGCTGATACAGGCCGAATAGCACGTTCATCAATGTGGACTTCCCTGCACCGTTTTCCCCTAACAATGCATGGATCTCACCCTTTTGAACCTGTAATGTTATGTTGTCATTGGCAACTATGCCAGGAAACTCTTTGCGGATGTCCCGCATTTCAATGACGTATTCCAACTGTCATCACTCCTACTATGTTGTTACGTTTGCACATACTGAACAGCATTGCTGATTCTTTCTTATATGGCTCTTAAGTGTAACAAGGGAGTCTGGTGAATATCCGACATACCATTGTTACACTCAAGAACACAAGGGTATTGATAGATGAGTCGATCCCAAAGGAATTGCAAACTGTTCAATTGCATAAATAAAGGGGTTGACTCAAAGAATTATGGGTCAACCCCTCTGTTAGAGCTATAGATTACTTTTCGTTTTTGAACGTTTCGTATTCTTCATCTGTCTTAGGTACTTCAATTTCACCTGCAACGATTTTCTCTTTATATTCTTTAACCATATTCAGTGACTCTTCTGTAACGTTATCTTCTGTTGGAGCGATACCTACTCCATTTTCTTCAAGTCCGAATTCTACGATTTTGCCACCCGGAAAGTTTCCATCTTTTGTTTGGGAAGAAACTTCAAATACGGCTGTGTCTACACGTTTTACCATTGAAGTAAGGGTTACACTTTTGTTATTTCCTTTGTCATAGATTCCTTCTTCGAATTGGTCACGGTCTACTCCGATCACCCATACGTCTTCACCGTTCTTCTTACGGTTGATTGCTTCTGTGAACACTCCTGCACCAGTTCCTCCTGCTGCATGATAAATAACGTCTACATCTTTACCATATAGTGCCGAAGCAATCGTGGCACCTTTAGCAGCGTCATTGAAATCCCCAGCATATTGAGTGAGTACTTCAGCATTCGGATTTGCAGTCAATACACCAGCAAGGAAACCATTCTCAAATTTAGAAATAAGTTCACTTTCTACTCCGCCGATGAACCCGACTTTATTCGTCTTCGTTTGCAATCCAGCTACCAATCCAACCAGGAAAGATCCTTGATGCTCTTTGAACGTAATACTTGCCACATTTTCAAGCGGATTTCCTTCTTCATCAACAGCTACGCTATCAACAAGTGCAAATTGTGCATCCTTTTGTTGTTGTGCGACTTTTTGAATGTCTTCTTGCATCAAGAAGCCGATTCCGTAAATCAAATCATAATTTTGACGGACCAAGTTGTTCAAATTCGGACGGTAGTCACTTTGCTTTTCCGACTGTAAGTATTTGTATCCTTTTTTCTCTTCGAGGTCGTTTTCATCACCAAATGCTTTAAGGCCTTCCCAAGCAGATTGGTTGAACGACTTATCATCTACTCCGCCAGTGTCTGTAACCATTGCGACTTTAAAGCCGTCCTCTTTCTTATCCCCTGATGCAGCTTCATCACTACCACAAGCAGAAAGTAATGTTCCAGCCGCTAAAACCATAGACATCAATAACCCATAACGCTTTTTCATTCCGTACATTTCCCCCTTAGTGTATTATCAAAGTTTCATAAATTTCTAAAAGCTAAGCGCTTTCAAACAACCCCCTTGACCACCTCCTTAAAAGCTATGAGAACGCTGGAACTATACCCTGTGTGTCTGAAATTCGCCGTTTATCATTTGGCGCCATTTTGAACTTCCCCTCACACCCGACGTCTGACAACGTGGAAATCAAACTTATCCGCCCTAAAGTAATTCACCGAATACAAGACAGGAACATCATTCTGATCATAATGCATTTGCTTCAATACGAGCAGGGATGATTCTGGTGGACATTCCAGTACGTCTGATACCCTGTCGTGAAATCCTAAAGGTTCGATATGAGTGACCGCATACAATACTCGGCTATTAGACTCTTTTTCTAGCAAATTGAACAGTGATTCTTCCTCCATCGATTTGTAATTGGATGGCATCAATTTGGCAGGGACATGATCAAGACAATATATGACAGGTTGTCCATCTGCCGTCCTAACACGTTCCACTACTACAAGTTCATCAGGAGCTTCAAGGTTGAACCGCTGGATTTCCTCGTCCATCGCTTCTCTTGTATCTGATGATAAGAATATTGTGCCTGGTTTCTGTCCACCTCGTTCAATCATCTCAGTGAGACTGAAGAGCTCTTCAATACCAGATGAGAAAACTGGACGAGTACGTACAAAAGTACCTACACCATGCCTTCTGACGACGATATTCTCATCTTCCAGTATCCGCAGCGCTTCTCTAAGTGTTGCGCGGCTGATACCTAACAGCTTCGATAATTCAAACTCGCTCGGAAGTCTTTCCCCTTCCTGATAGACCCCAGATTCAATATCTTTCTTTAATCGATCTATTACTTGTAAATATAATAGACGATGGTCCGTTTTAATGGTCACACGTCTTCACCCCAAGTATATTGCATTCTATTCTGTTTATTTAACAATATTCGACAATACTATATCATTTTTACATCAATAAATAAATACTATTTTTACATTATATATAAAAACGTTACGATAATGTTTCAATTCTGACATGCTACTTGTTGATTCATATGTGTTTATCATGACATTTCCATTTATTTCTTTTTCGGTTTTTTTCTTTTGGTCGATTTCCGATAAATACATGCGGATAAATGGGCTCCATAATGAAAAGTGCCTGACACTTCGGAATTCAGAGTGTCAGACACTTGACATTTTCTTTAACTGGATGAAGCATCCTGATCTATACTTGAAATGAGAACCTCCCTCGGTTTACTTCCTTCATATGGACCGACAATGCCTCTTGCTTCCATTGCATCAATAAGTCTTGCAGCTCTTGTGTACCCAATACGGAAACGCCTTTGAAGCATGGAAACTGACGCTGTTTGCATATCGACAATCAAATTCACTGCATCATCAAAAAGTTCATCCTCTACTTCTTCAACCTTCTGATCAGGTTCATCGGTCGGGATCATTTCTTCCTGATACTTCGCTTTTTGCTGTCCAATGACGAAATCGACTATTTGTTGCACTTCTTCATCAGATAAAAATGCACCTTGTACACGTGTCGGTTTGTTTGAGCCGATTGGGAAGTAAAGCATGTCACCTTTCCCCAGAAGTTTTTCAGCCCCTCCCATGTCGAGTATCGTTCGGGAATCCGTTGAAGATGAGACGCTGAATGCAATCCTTGATGGAATGTTCGCTTTGATGACACCTGTGATGACATCAACTGAAGGTCTTTGTGTCGCGATGATCAAGTGAATTCCAGCAGCACGTGCCATCTGAGCCAGCCTAGTAATCGCATCCTCAACGTCACCCGAAGCGACCATCATCAGATCAGCGAGTTCATCTACGATGACGACGATATATGGCAGTAAAGCCTGCTTAGCATCAGATTCCTCATTTTGTTTTTTGATTACGTTGTTATACCCTTCAATGTTCCTTGTTCCGCTATGTGAAAACAATTCATATCGACGTTCCATCTCATTGACGACCCGTTTCAATGCTTGTGCAGCTTTTTTCGGCTCAGTCACAACTGGAGCAAGCAGATGAGGAATGCCGTTATAGACATTCAACTCAACCATTTTCGGATCGATCATCATCATTTTCACTTCATGCGGCTTCGCTTTCAACAAAATACTTGTTATGATTCCGTTCACACATACACTTTTACCACTACCTGTTGCACCTGCGATTAACAAGTGAGGCATTTTGCTCAAGTCAGCGAGTATCGGTTCACCGGAAATATCACGACCTAAACCAATACTAAGCTTTGCATTTAAATCGTTGCGTTTCGTATCCACGACTTCTCTCAATGAGACCATCGAAACTTCCTGATTCGGTACTTCGATACCGATTGCCGATCTTCCTGGAATTGGCGCTTCAATACGCAGATCTTTTGCTGCAAGGGCCAATGCGAGGTCGTCTGTCAAATTCACGATTTTACTTACCTTCACTCCAATTGCCGGCTGTACTTCATATTTTGTGACAGCAGGACCCAAATGGACTTTGACTACCTTCGCTTTTACCCCGAAGCTTTCAAACGTTCGTTCAAGCTTTCTCGTGTTTTCCGATACATGTTGTCTTTCCCGGTGTTGGCCGGACTTAACTGGTCTGCTCAGCAAATCATAAGGAGGAAGCTCATAGGATTCATTCTCCACCTCAGCGACGGAAAATCCAGACGTGACTTCGCCAGAATCTATACTCGAATCGCTGGCAGGTTGGGATGATTTAGTGTTTTCTTTTTTAGCATGATCCTTTTGCAGTTCCTTTTGTTTCAACTCTTCGAACTCGAATGCTTCCTGATAGCTGTTTTCAGTGAAATCTTCAATAATCGGTTCAGAGTAGGTTTCCTCTCCAAATTCTTTTTGATCATCGGCTTCTTTTTTATCCTTGGTTGTCCGTTTACCCCTCGTTTTCCGTTCCTTCTTACGTGCTTCTTGCTTCTGTTCCCGCTTGCTCTGAAAATGATCCTTCCAATCACTATATGTATTCATGATGAAGTTCTTTAATGGTACTAAGACTTTAGCGAGAATATCATTCATGGACAATCCTGTGATAAGTAAAATCGCGATGATCCACATGAAGAAGATAATGACCTGTGTCCCTTCTGGCGCAAACAAGACATAAGTGAACGCGAAACCAAAAGCTCCGATCATACCACCACCTAAATCGTATGTTCCTGGATCAGATCCCTGGTAGCGCAAAAACAATTCCCAAGTATTCTGGATGACAGAAGGATTTTCCCATTCGCCATTACGGGATAACAGGTCGAAAAGCTTAACATGGCTTTGCAATAATAACCCGAGGACAAACAAGTATACACCGCTTAACCGGCGTGTAAAAAAGTTGGGCCATGTCCGCTTCCAAATGATATAGATGGAGAGGATAAAGACTCCTAATAGCAAGATTCCATACCATTCCCCGCCTAATAAACGGAACAATCCAGCAGAAATATTCCCCACCTTGCCGAATTCCGCAGCTGCAATCAATGTCATTGCCAGCAATAGAAGGCCGAAAACTTCAAAAGACAGCTGCGATTTCCAACCTGACGACTTTTTATTCTTTTTTTTCCTTTTTGCCATTTTTTCACCTCTCATGCGATTTACTCTGTCTGGATGTATGTATTTGGTGATTTACTTATGTATTGCAAAAGGGCTGACCCTGGTAAAGCGGGACTGTGTTAACACTTCAATGACTGGATACCGTGTTAAACGAGTCGGACACTTAAGGGTCAACCCACTATAAGTAGTGTTATTATATCATACTGGAATTCTGGGAACTAGATGGACTTTGATCATAGTTGTAGCTCTTCTTTAAAATCGTGCCTGGCTGCAAATTCGGATCAAGATAGTGGTTAGGATCCGTACTTAAGAGATTCACAATCCTGCATTGATTTCCATCTAGATGCTCCACCGTCATCGAAACCCCATTCATTTCGATCATAGCGTGTTTTTCATAATCTTCATTTGCTGTATTGAAGACAAGTTCATTGGGCATCGATGTATATAAAATCATTGGACCAGATCCTGTTCTTCAGGATTTTCGGGTTTTTCAGCTTTTATAAGCTCATTCAATTTCCTCATTGCTTTTCCAAGGCCTCCAACTTCATCAATCAACCCATAAGCCACTGCATCGTCTCCTACTACATTCGTTCCGATATCACGCGTAAGATTTCCTTTCGATAACATCAATTCTTTGAACTTCTCTTCTGCAATATTCGAGTGCCTCAAGACAAAACTGATTACCCTTTCCTGCATTTTATCCAGATATTCGAATGTTTGGGGCACACCGATCACTAATCCAGTCAGACGGACAGGATGGATCGTCATCGTAGCTGTTTCGGCAATGAAAGAATGATCCCCTGCCACAGCGATTGGAACACCAATTGAGTGACCACCGCCAAGGACAAGGCAAACTTTCGGTTTTGATAAAGAGGCAATCATTTCCGCAATGGCCAACCCTGCTTCCACATCTCCCCCCACAGTATTGAGGATTACTAGTAGACCTTCGATTTTCGGGTTCTGTTCTATTGCTACAATTTGAGGGATCATATGTTCATATTTAGTCGTCTTATTATTCGGCGGCAGCTGGACATGACCCTCGATTTGCCCGACAATCGTCATGCAATGGATATTGGATTGCTCCATTTGTGGTACATTCGTCTGTCCCATTTGTTGGATTTTATTGATCAGTGACGAGGAGTTTTCCTTGTCCTGATCTTGTTTATTCGGTTTTTGAGGTTGAGTTGGTTGAGTGGGTGAGACTTCTTCGTTTTTAGCATTCTTCTGCTCGTTCATGGCGGACTCCTTTCACAACAATTACTTTCCCTTTAGTATTGTCTTATTCGGAATCATTCTATCCATCATGAAACGAGAACTTCTTATCATACGTTTTATTAAAGTTCATTATGGACAAATGACCGATAAATTACGTATTTGCTCCGTTAATTTTTTAGTTCGCACCGTTAAGGCAAAATAAAGAAAAAAGCTGACCACTAATGGCCAGCCTCTTCTATAAGTTTTAAACGGTATGATAATTGTTTAACAAGGATGTCAATCGGACGCGCTCTTGTTCCGACAATGGAACCAAAGGAAGTCTTACGCCTCCAACATCAACACCGGAGATTTGCAATGCCGTTTTGACCGGTGTCGGGCTAGGGGCAGCGAACATTTCTTTCATGATCGGCAAAAGCTTACCATGTAATGTAGCAGCTTCTTTACTATTTCCAGACTGGAAAGCAGCAATCATTTTTTGCATATCATTTCCTATTACATGAGAAGCTACAGAAACGATTCCGTTTCCGCCAATAGCCATTACAGGTAACGTAAGGCCGTCATCCCCGCTGTATAATGCAAAATCATCACTTGTTTTTGAAATGATTTCTGTTATCTGATCCAAATCACCGCTGGCTTCCTTTACACAAACGATGTTTTCGATTTCAGACAACCGTACGATGGTATCGACTGACATGTTAATCACAGATCTACCTGGAATGTTATATAACATGATTGGCAGCGATGTGGATTCTGCGATTGTTTTAAAATGTAAGTAAAGGCCTTGCTGGTTCGGTTTATTGTAGTATGGGGATACGAGCATGATCCCGTCTACACCGGCTTCTTCAGCCTGTTTTGTAAGTTCAATCGAAGCGTGTGTGTTGTTGCTTCCAGTCCCCGCGATGACAGGGATACGTTTTCCGACGACTTTTACTACATGCTTGAAGAGAGCTACCTTCTCTTCTTTTGTCAAGGTAGGGGATTCACCAGTCGTCCCGGCAAGCACCAGTCCATCCGATCCGTTCTTAATTAAATATTCGACCAATTTAGTAGTTCGTGTGAAATCGATGTTTCCTTTATGGTCAAATGGCGTGACCATAGCGGTCAATACTTTTCCAAAGTCCATCTTACTTTACTCCTCCTTAATACTGCATCAGATATGATCGCCTTGCTCAAGCTTGAACACTTGATGGAGCGCATTGACAGCGTTGATCATATCCTCTTCCCTTACAAGCACCCAAATCGTCGTATGAGAGTCAGCCGATTGCAAGATATTGATACCTTTCTCTGAGAGTGCACCGACTATCTTCGCTGTTACCCCAGGCACACCTGCGATTCCTGCACCTACAGCAGATACTTTTGCACAATTCCGTTGGATATCTGCTTCATAGCCCAACTCATTCAAAACGTTTACCGCATCATCCGTTAAAGCTGAGTTGATCGTGTAGATCACTCCACGCGGACTGATATTTATGAAGTCAACACTGATTTGCTCCTCGGCCATTGCTTTGAATATCTTCGATTGGAAATCATAATCTCCATCAGGAGCATGGACCTTGATTTGAGTAACGTTCGATACATGGGCGATCCCAGTGATCAAGCGATCTTCGATATCTCTTCCCCCTCCACCGCCAGCTGCGGAAGTAACCAGTGTACCTTCATGATCTGAATATGTGGAACGGATCCTGATCGGCACTTTTGCTTGCATCGCGATTTCTACTGCTCTAGGATGAATGACTTTTGCACCTTGATAGGCCATGTTACATATTTCATTATATGTGACGACATTAAGGGGGCGTGCATTTTCTACGATACGAGGGTCTGCAGTCATCACCCCTTCCACGTCAGTGAAAATATCGATGACTTCAGCATTCAATGCAGCGCCTAGTGCTGCTGCAGAGGTGTCACTGCCACCTCTTCCAAGAGTAGTCACATTTCCATCACTCGACTGACCCTGAAATCCGGCTACTACCACGACATCCATTTCTTCAAGTGTATGGATGATATTTTTACAATCCATCTCCACGATCTTCGCATTTGTATGCTCAGTATTCGTTTTAAAGCCTGCTTTTGCACCAGTAAAAGCCAATGAGCGAATGTGCTTCTGCTTAAGTAAGTTGGAGAAGATGACAGATGAAATAACCTCTCCACAAGACATGAGAAGGTCAATTTCCTTTGGACTGATGGAAGTAGGATTTCCGGTTATCAAGCTTAATAACGTGTCTGTCGCATAAGGATCGCCTTTACGTCCCATAGCTGAAACGACGACAACGACTTTTTTCCCCTCATTAACAGCATTGTATACGTGTTGTACGGCGCGATTACGTCCATCATCTGATTTTAGAGATGTTCCGCCGAATTTTTGCACGACGATATTCATTGATGCACCTCTCTCGTTCATTTCAATAAATTCAGCTTTACGAGACTTTCAGCAATTTGTACAGAATTCAATGCTGCACCCTTTAAGAGGTTATCAGAAACGACCCACATATGGAAACCGTTCGGACGATCTAGATCCTTACGTATACGCCCCACGAATACGTCATCTTTATCTACACAATCCGCTGGCATCGGATAAAGTTGTTGTGAAGGATCATCCTTCAGCAAAATCCCCGGTGCTTCAGATAATAATGCTTTCAATTCGTCTACTGTTACGTCTTCATCGTCAATTTCAAGATAGACTGACTCTGAGTGTCCTGTTTCTACGGGAAGACGAACGCATGTAGCTGCTACTTCCAGCTCCTGCATGTTCATGATTTTCTTCGTTTCATTGATCATTTTCATTTCTTCAAAAGTAAAGCCGTTTTCCTGGAATTTATCAATTTGTGGAACCGCATTGAATGCGATTTGGTAATGCTTTTCATCCCCTGCAACAGGCAATACTTCTGGTGTGAATTCTTGGTCATCGATAATTGCACGTGTTTGTTCATTCAGTTCATTGATGGCTTTCGCCCCAGCACCAGAAACAGCCTGATAAGTGGAGACGATCACTTTATTCAAACCATATTTCTTACGGACCGGTTCAAGGGCGACGACCATCTGGATCGTCGAACAGTTCGGGTTCGCAATGATTCCGTTATGGTTGTGAAGTGCATCTTCATTCACTTCCGGTACGACAAGCGGAGTGTTTGGATCCATCCTGAAAGCACTTGTGTTATCGACGACTACAGCCCCTCTTTTCGCTGCTTCCGGCGCTAATTCTTTCGATATCGAGCCCCCTGCAGAAAATAGAGCGATCTGTACACCTTCAAATGCTTCTGGAGTCGCTTCTTCAATTGTGAACTCTTCACCTTTGTAATCGACCTTCTTTCCTGCAGAACGCTTACTAGCCAATAATTTCAGAGAAGCGATCGGGAAGTTTCTTTTTTCTAATGTTTTGAGCATTTGTTGACCTACTGCTCCAGTAGCCCCAACAACTGCAATGTGATAACCATTGTTAGATTCCATTGGTATGTCCCTCCTCATAATTTATCTTTCTCATTTCCTATTGTATTTTGTAAACTATGTCCAAAGCTTTGTTTCTGCTCGCTAATCGAGCATAATCTTTATTGCATATATACAGTAAAAACATAACATGAACAGTAGCATAAAGCTAAGCGACATAGCCATTTAAAAATGATAGAAGGAGAAACAACATGGTTTCTCCTGTATCTCTGGTCATATTGTCATTTATTTTACCATATCATTGATTGTAGAGGTAAGAATTCTTCATCAAAAATGTATACTTTTGTAGAGAAGTAATTTCCAGCACCACTGTCAGTCGTTGGGCTTATACTTCCATCAATATATTCGTAACACTGGTTGTAATTGTTGACCATCCAATGCAGCCTCTACAGTTTCAGGCAATAACTCCATTTGTGCGACCAATGAATTCGGTTTATTTTGTGGTGCATCCTGGCCATATGGGATGAAATAGATGTTCTTTGAAGCCATCAATCTCATGATGTTCACACCGTTTAGACCGAGTCCATCATTAGTGGATATCCCTAATACTACCGGATTCAAGTTCCTCATCGTAGCTTTTGCAGCCATCAACACGGGTGAATCTGTCATTGCATTTGCAAATTTACTGATCGAATTTCCTGTCAATGGCGCGATGACCATACAGTCGAGAGGCGTTTTAGGACCGAATGGTTCAGCTTTGACAATCGAATCAACCACTTCATTATCGGTGATTTCTTCGATCTTCTTAATCCAATCTTCTCCCTCTCCGAATCTTGTTGTCGTGTTCTGAAGTGTAAACGTAACAAAAGGTGTGACCTTTGCACCTGAGTCAACAAGCTTTTGGATTTGAGGAACGACTGCCTCATAGGTACAGTGCGAACCTGTCAAACCAAATCCGATATGTTTACCTCCCAGTTTCATTCTCCTTGCCCCTTCCCCTTAATTGCTTTCATCCATAAGTAGTTGTGTCAATACATTCGCAATGATCTTACCGGCTGTCTTCGGAGCGACGATACCCGGTAATCCAGGAGCTAGCAATGCTTTGATCCCTCTCTTTTCAGCAAAACGAAAATCCGTACCTCCAGGCTTGGAAGCAAGGTCGATGATCAAAGAATGAGATGGCATTCTTGAAATGACATTGGAAGTGATGATTGATGCTGGGATTGTATTGATGCAAACATCGATCGACTCTACTTCATTTTCCAATTGATCGAGATAAAATGGCTTGAAGCCCATTTCAGTGATTCGAGCGATATGTTCAGATCTTCGTGCACCGACAGATACATTGGCACCAAGATTAGCAAATGTCCGCGCTACTGAGAATCCTACTCGACCAAAGCCCAAGACCATAATATTTGATTGATGGATCGTAAAATCCGTGTGCTGGATGACCATCATGATCGTACCTTCGACAGTAGGGATGGCATTATAGATAGCAACATCGTCACGTTCAAATAACTTGATATGTTTTTTGTTGGCATTCGATGTGCATTTCGTCAAATAAGGATTGGTTATACCAGAAAATACGGTACATGACTGTTTTGTTTTTTGTAAGATTTCCTCTGTGAATTTAATTTTTTTATTCGAAAAAATCGTATCAATCTCTCCATCAGGGCCACTGCCGTTCACGGGTAAGATCAATGCATCCAATTCTCTTAAAGGCAAGTCATCCAAATCCATTTTTGTTGCTCCAGTGAATCCATGGTCCAATTGATCGAATCCTACTAAATACAGACTGGCGTTCAATACAGCCAGTTTTCTGATTACTTCGAGCTGTCTTGCATCGCCGCCAATGATTGCCGCTTTAATTCCTGTTAACATCCTTCCTCCCCTTTCTCATTCGTCATTAATAACGGAGGAATAATAATACTTGAGTGCTGATTCTTCAACATCATATGAAGAAGATACTTTCATGGTGATTATTTATATTCGGTTTGGACATCCGCTTCTGAGGGGTCCACTAGAATTGTTTCTTCACCCACTCGGTAAATCTTATTCCACTTAAATTGTATGATTGATTTTCTTTTTCGTAACCCGTTCCATTCCGTCAATGGAATTTCCAGCGTATGTATATACCCCGCATTCTCATCTATGATGAACTCAGCATAGGTCAATATACCAAGTTTCTCGCCCTTCGTATAATCGATGATTTCTTTTCCTAAAATTTCACTTAACCTCATTTGGGGTTCCCCTCCTATTTTCGCTTATCATTCTATATATATGTAGGGATAAAAAGTCAAACCACAAATAAACAAAGAAAAGAAGGACCTTCAGCTCTTAAATCATACCAAAGGGAGGATCGCTAAGCTAAATAGAAAAAATGAGGCGACTCTGGAGTCCCCCCATTTAATTTAATTCGGAAAGTTTTTCGGAAATTGCCCACTCGGACTGATGAGAGAGCTTGAAAAGTCATCTGTAAAAATTTTTCGGATTAGCTTGTCAACGTTCTCTTTAGAAACATCATCAATATTTTGTAAAATTTCATCAAGAGACCGATGCTTCCTTAAAAGCAATTCATGTTTCCCATTCCTGCTCATACGGCTATTCGTACTTTCAAGACTGAGCATCAAACTTCCTTTGATCTGCTCCTTGCTGTTGGCTACTTCTTTTTCAGTAACACCTGTTTCCTTCAACGTTCCAATGATGTTTGAAATCGTATCATACACTTCGTCCAACTGCCCTGGCGCTGTTCCAGCATAAATGTTGAAGACGCCGGTGTCCAAGTGAGCTGAGTGATATGAAAACACTGAGTATGCTAAACCTCGCTGTTCCCTTACTTCCTGGAACAACCTGCTGCTCATGCTCCCACCGAAGATGTTGTTGATGATGATCAAGTCGAATATACTCTTATCGCCTACCGGCAATCCTTCATAACCGATACACAAATGTGCTTGTTCTGTCTCTTTTTTGCGTGCTTTCTTTTCTGTACAGAATGCCGGTTTCTGTGCGTGTGGTTTGTTGTTGGACGCCGAAAAACTCCCGAAATACTTTTCGACTTCTTCAATAAATGAATCGTCTACATTCCCCGCAATTGAAATCACGACATTATCTGGCGTGTAAAATTCATTCATATAGGTCCGTAATACATCCCCATTGAACGTATTCAATGTATCTTCCGTCCCAAGGATTGGATATGCCAGTGGGTGATGGCTGTATGTCGCCTGGCTCAAAAGATCATGGACGATGTCATCAGGTGTATCTTCATACATTTTGATTTCTTCAAGTACGACATTCTTTTCTTTTAGAAGCTCATCTTCGTCAAATGTAGAATTGAAGAACATATCCGATAGCGTTTCCAACGCATGCGATGCATGATTGTCCAGAACTTTTGCATAGTAGCATGTATATTCTTTTGATGTAAATGCGTTCACTTGACCACCGATGCTATCGAATGATTCTGCAATTTCTCTTGCATTCCTCGTTTTCGTACCTTTAAAGAACATATGCTCTAAGAAGTGGGAGATCCCATTATTATCTTTAGTCTCAAAACGAGAGCCCGTGCCGATCCATATACCGATTGCAACCGATCTTACGCTAGGAATGTTTTCTGTTACGATTCGCACGCCATTCTTACACGTATGTTTTGTTATCAAACTTTTTTCCTCCTAAATTGTCAAACAGGCAAATTATGTAGGTATTTTGGTACTTATACGTATTATAAAACCACTATACCATTTAAGCCTATATTCGACAATTATTTGTCAGTCTCACCAATCTGATTTGCTTTAACAAGTCTTTTCTCGCTCATCATCTGTGACACTGTACCGATTGAGTACCCCTTAGCACGTATTCCTTGTATCATTTGTTCTAGGCCTTTTGCCGTTGATGATGTGGGATGCATCAGAACCATTGCACCTGGATGGATGTTGTTTACAACCCGTTTTGCCATTTCATCTGGATCCGGCTTTCTCCAATCTACTGTATCCACTGACCACAGAATCGTATACATATCCATTGTGGATGCGATTTCAACAACATCCATCCGATAACTGCCACTTGGAGGAGCAAACCATTTTGGAGTGACATCCAATGTACTTTGGATGATTTCATTTGTTTTATGAATTTCCTCCTGAATACGTTTATTAGTTAAAGATTTCATATCAGGGTGTGTATAGGCATGATTACCGATTTCATGCCCTTCCTCGTAAATGACTTTCGCCAAATCCTGGTTTTTTTTCACCCATGATCCGTCCAAAAAGAAGGTTGTATGAATTTTATGTTCTCTCAGCGTTTCCAGCATTTGTGGAAGGAATTCGTTCCCCCAAGCCACATTAATCAAGAAAGTGACCATCGGTTTGTTCGGGTTCCCTTTGTAGATTGGTGAAGGCGGAAGATCCTCCAGTGACACCTTAGGCTTCGTCTGTTTGTATACGATCATTGATTCATTGAATTCTTTTTTCTTCTTCATACGGTCGTATGAGGCGTCAATATCCACAGAAAGTCCATTATAACCCGGAATCGCCTTCCAGACAGGGTCGATCCGCGCATCCACTGGTTTGATATCATGTTGGCTAGCGAAAAGTTTGATCTGATCCAATAACGGTCCTGCATCGGACATATGTAATGTAGATGTGGTGAAAGCTGCTTCTTTTAACATCGAAATATAACGATGCGAAGGCGGGTTCTGAACACTTATTAAGGAGATCAATAATATAATAGTTATTATAATGAACGGCTTGTATCCCTTCACCTACGATCCACCCCTTTCAATAGTTAACGTATGATAGGATAGGACAGGGTAGAACGTATGGGAATGTAAATGCTGTAGCCATCTTAGAGTGGATTAGATGAAAAGGGAGACCGCCGAGACTAAATCATACATAACTTTTTTTGGGATAGGATTTGCTAGAAAACATTCATTAAGCAAAATTTGCGACACTCCTGCGGGAAAAACCAGCCTGCGAGACCCCGCACTTTTTAAAATGATTTTCGACTATAATAATGAACTTCGACTAAATACCACCACGTCCTATGGTGAACGTCGAAGTCAGTACATCCTGTACAAGTACGTCCTGTGGTGAACGTCGAAGCCAGCATAAGAAAAGCTTCTAAGAATTCTCATCGCAGACACGAAAATGATTACATTTTTGTGTTGAGATCCTGTGCAAGTGAGGAGGCTTGCGGAAGTAGGTTAATGCAATGAAGTGATGTCTAGCTCAGCGACCAGTCACTTGGATCACTTCAAACTTCCTGCGGCGGCAACACATTGATTGACATCCTTATGAGTTAGCCCACGCGGAACCAAGTCTTTGTTTGGTTCGAGCCTCCTCGTCAGTCCTCCAGTGACCTGCGTGACTAAACGGGTCGCTTCCGCTTTTCTTGCACCCGCGGAAAGGGAGTAAATTTTGTGAAATCACCATTTAAGCAATAAAAGCAAAAAAAAGAGGCGGATCATGAATCCGTCTCTTACTTTTGTTCTTGTTCTTTCTTTTGTTCTTTCAAAACAGCTTTACGCGAAAGGTTCACTCGTCCCTGGTTATCGATTTCTGTTACCTTTACAAGTATTTCATCACCAAGCTTCACAACATCTTCCACCTTAGGAATCCGTTCCATTGCAAGTTCAGAAATATGAACAAGTCCATCTTTTCCACTGAACAGTTCAACAAAAGCACCGAACTTTTCAATGCGTTTCACCTTTCCAAGATAGATTTCTCCTACCTCGACTTCACGTACAATATCTTCAATCGTTTCTTTTGCTTTTCTATTCATCGCTTCATCGGTTGAAGCAATGAAAATGGTTCCATCCTGCTCGATATCGATCTTGACACCGGTCTCTTCAATGATCTTGTTGATGATCTTACCGCTTGGCCCGATGACGTCACGGATTTTATCTGACTTGATCTTCATCGTCAGGATCTTAGGTGCGTATGAAGAAAGTTCTGTTCTTGGCTCAGCTAATGTACTTAGCATCGAATCTAAAATCTTCATCCTGCCTTCTTTAGCCTGGAATAATGCTTCTTGTAAAATTTCACGGTTGATTCCGGAAATCTTGATATCCATTTGAAGTGCAGTGACACCTTGTTTTGTTCCTGCAACCTTGAAATCCATGTCACCCAGGTGGTCTTCCATGCCCTGGATGTCCGTAAGAACGGTAACATCTTCTCCATCACTGATCAGTCCCATTGCGATTCCAGCGACTGGTGCCTTAAGCGGAATTCCAGCATCCATCATCGCTAGTGTACTTGCACAAATACTTGCTTGTGAAGTAGACCCGTTAGATTCTAATACTTCACTAACGAGACGGATCGTGTATGGAAATTCTTCTTCAGATGGGATTACAACCTCGAGTGCACGTTCGCCTAAGGCTCCATGACCGATTTCACGACGGCCTGGACCGCGCATGAATCCAGTTTCCCCTACACTGAATGGAGGGAAATTATAATGGTGCATGAACCGTTTTGATTCTTCCATATCAAGTCCATCAAGCACCTGTACATCTCCTAATGCCCCAAGTGTACAGATGCTGAGTGCTTGTGTCTGACCACGCGTGAACAACCCGGAACCGTGTGTTCTTGGCAACAGACCGACTTCAGAAGAAAGAGGACGGATCTCATCAATCTTACGACCATCAGGACGCATCTTGTCCTTCAAAATGAGGCGGCGTACCTCTTGTTTGATGAGCGTATGTAAGATTTCTTTCGCTTCAGCAGCTTTTTCTTCATCTTCCTCATAATGAGCGAGAACTTTTTCAGTGACAGCATCTAATGCGTCTTGACGAGCATGCTTTTCGACCACTTTTACTGCTTCTTTTATATCATCCAGAAATTGTGCACTAACTTCTGCAGTTAGATCTACATCAAGCTGATGCAATTGCACTTCCATTTTCTCTTTACCAATTTCTTCAGCAATCTTCTCCTGGAAGGCGATTAGACGTTTGATTTCTTCGTGACCGAACATGATTCCTTCAAGCATCACTTCTTCAGGAACTTCGTCAGCACCTGCTTCCACCATATTGATGGCGTATTTGGTACCCGCTACAATAAGATTGATGTCGCTCTGTTCTTTTTGATCCAAAGTCGGATTGATGACGAATGCACCGTCAATTCTTCCTACTGTTACTCCAGCAATCGGTCCTTCGAATGGAATATCAGAAATCGTCAATGCAAGTGAGGAACCGAACATAGCGGCCATCTCGGATGAACAATCCTGATCGACACTCATGACGGTGCTGACGACTTGAACTTCATTTCTGAAGCCATCAGCGAATAACGGCCGGATCGGACGATCGATAAGACGGGAAGCTAACGTTGCTTTTTCACTTGGTCTTCCCTCACGCTTGATGAAACCACCCGGAATTTTACCGACAGCATATAATCTTTCTTCGTAATTGACAGTCAGTGGGAAAAAGCTCAGATTTTTAGGTTCTTTGGAGGCTGTGGCTGTTGAAAGAACCGCCGTTTCGCCATAGCGGACCATAACTGCGCCGTTAGCCTGTTTAGCTAGGTTTCCAATTTCAAGGGTCAGCTTCCGCCCAGCCCAATCGATGGAATATACATGCTTGTTTTGCTCCATTTCTCAGAGAACTCCTCTCAAACTTACATAAAATTATTGGTTATCTTGTTCTAGTATAACCCAAAAATATATATTCAAAAAGCTAATAAAGCTAACTCGGACAATTACTTTGTAACACCATGTAGTGTTTGATGTTTTTGACACTTTATGTTTTTACACTGTCCTTTTTTAAAGCTAATAAAAAAGCGGGTGTAATCCCCGCTTTTTTGTGAACTATCGACGTAAACCAAGTTTGTTAATAAGAGTACGGTAACGTGTTACGTCCTTCTTACGTAAGTACGTCAACAAATTACGTCGTTTACCAACCATTTTCAGCAGACCACGACGAGAGTGGTGATCTTTTTTGTGTGTACGTAAATGATCGTTCAATTCGTTAATTTGCTCAGTCAGGATAGCAATCTGTACTTCTGGAGAACCAGTATCATTATCATGAGTCTTGTACTCTGCAATCAAGTCATTTTTACGCTCTTGTGAAATAGCCATCCTATTCACCTCCTTTTCTATTAATCCCCATCCTCCTAGCAAGCGTCGGTGAATCGCTGTGCCAAGAAGTGGTTCTGTACAAATTGTACAACTACAAGAATACCTTTTTTCGAGTGTAAATGCAAGTCATGAACGTTCACGATTTGTGAAAAATTTGTGTTGCCGCGTCAATATCCTTTGAAATCTGTCCTTTCAATTCATCAATTGATGAGAATTTCTTTTCTTTACGAATGTTGTGGTGCCATTCAACTTCAACAGCTTCTCCATAAATGGAAGAATCAAATGAAAACAAATGAACTTCTACACTTGGGTTTTCTGGTTTTTCATCATTGAAGGTCGGTTTATAGCCGACATTACATACACCCTCATACCATTCCCCATTCACTTCCATCCGGACAGCATAGACCCCAATTTCTGGTAAGATATAAGAATCGGCTGGTTCAATATTGGCTGTCGGAAAACCGATCGTATGACCGCGATGATCACCGTGAATGACAGTGCCTTTAACAGAATACCTTCGGCCTAAGTACTTAGGAATTTTCTCGACTTCACCGCTCCGGATCAATGTCCGTATCAACGTGGAGCTCACTTTTTCATCATCGACCGCTACTTTATCGACAATTGAATGTTTGAATTGGTCTCTTGAATGGAACGGTAGTGTTTCCATCGTCCCTTCACCTTTTTTGCCAAATGAAAAGTCGAATCCAGCAACGACATGTTTTACATTGAGACCGATAATGAAATCATCTACAAATTGTTGTGGTGTAAGTGATGCGAATGCTTTGCTGAAATTCACAATATATAATCGGTCGATTCCCATGGCTTCAATCAGGGACCGTTTATCTTCAATTGGTGTAATATGCGATTTTTCCGTCCGTTCCCTGCCTAAGACAACAGATGGATGAGGGTCGAATGTCATGACCGCCGAGTCCAATCCAGCTTCATCTGCAATATGCTTTGCAGCCATGATGACTTTTTGATGACCTAAATGTATTCCATCAAAATATCCGATAGCCATTGCAGACGGCGGCGACTCTTTTAATTGGTCCAATTGGGTGTGGTCAATCCTATACGTTTTCAAATTACCACCTAAGTTCTGTTTTGAATTTTAAGTACTTTCTCAGGTTTAACCCATCCCTGGCGTTCAGGATGTGGTATATAGATTGCGAGGCACTCTCCTTGTCCATTATAAACGGCAGTCCTGGGATTGGAAAGTTCTTTCGTTTCTTCAAGTAAAGATCCATTAAGGATCTTTTGTTCCATTGCATCAGATACCGTAACAGATGGAAAGATTGATAATGCTTTCTCAATCGGCAATAAAACCTCAGAAAGATTTCCCGCCTTAACAACATGCTCGAGTCCCTCAAGTGTAACGGCATCTTGTATAGAGAACGGTCCAGACTGTGTCCGAACCAAAGATGACATATGTGCTGGAAACCCTAATGCTTTGCCAATATCTACTGCCAAGGTACGGATATAAGTACCCTTGCTGCAGGTCACTCTGATTTTGAATTCCACATTACCGTTATCTTCATTTCGTTCTGGTAGGCTCAAAAGCTTTAATTGTACGATCCGTATCGTTCGGGAAGGTCTTTCAATGGTAATCCCTTCTCTAGCGTACTCATATAATTTTTTACCTTTTATTTTGACAGCTGAATACATGGGGGGAATTTGTTCGATTTCGCCTTCAAATGATCGCAATACTGCTTTCACTTCATCTCCACTGAACAGTTCTGGTCTGGAAGACTCTATGATTTCTCCACTTTGATCTTCGGTTGTGGTTGCTGTACCCACAGCGACCGTTGCTTCGTATGTCTTATCATACGCACTCATATATTCAGCCACTTTTGTAGCCCGGTTTATACAGATCGGGAGTACACCTGAGACGGATGGGTCAAGGGTACCCGTATGACCAACACGTTTCGTTCGCAGGATTTTGCGAAGCTTTACGACACAATCGTGAGAAGTCATTCCTGCTTGTTTATGTAAAGGGATAATTCCATCTCTTGTTATTATCATACACGCACTTCCTCGTTCATTCCGTGATAAGGATTTCATGTGAATCATTTCCCTCTAAAGGGAAAATGGGATTGCCCAAGTAGTCCAATCCTTGATAATACCAACAACAGGACAATGTCACGCTGAAAGTTCTATCTGGGGTTATGAACGCTATACACTGGGGCAATCCCTCTTACCTTTAATCTCTGTTATCATTGATTTCATCCAGAAGAGTCTCAATCCGGTTGCCATATTCAATCGAATGGTCAAATTCGAAGAGAATTTCTGGTGTTTTTCTTAAACGGATCCGTTTCCCTATTTCTGAACGGATGAACCCTGTCGCTTTTGCGAGTCCGGCAAGTGTATTCGCTTTCTCTTCTTCGTCTCCGAAAACAGAGATGAAGATGGTCGCTTGTTGAAGATCTCCAGTCACTTCAACAGCGGTGACCGTTACAAAGCCTACTCTAGGGTCTTTGATCTTCTGGCCGATGATTTCGCCAAGTTCTTTTTTCATCTGCTCTGCTACGCGGTTTGCACGTACATTGCTCATAAAAAACACCTCATTCCGCCGTTTTAGGCGAAGGTTTCTTATAATAATTCGGTCTCATAATTTGTGATTTCAAACTCATCAAAGCGGTCCAGATATTTCATAACTTGCTGTAATTCTTTTTCAACCATTTGCTTATCTTTGGATATGGTCACGATTCCAATTTCAAATCGTTGCCACAGCTCATGAAAATCGGTCTCTGCTACAGCAACATTAAACTGCTGTTTCAGCCGCTGGATCACTTTTTTGACTACCGAACGTTTTTCTTTCAAAGAGTGAGCATCATGTATATGACACTCACACTTCAAACTTCCGATCATTTCGGTTTAACCTCTTCCATCACATAGGCTTCGATAACGTCGCCTTCTTTAATATCGTTGAATTTCTCCAATGTTATACCACATTCATAACCAGCTGCGACTTCTTTGACATCGTCTTTGAAACGTTTCAGCGTATCGACTTCCCCTTCAAATACGACAACACCATCACGGACTAGACGCACACCAGAATCACGAGTGATTTTACCTTCAGTTACGTAACAACCAGCAATGGTTCCTACTTTGGAAACTTTGAAAGTCGTACGGACTTCAACTTGCCCGATCACTTTCTCTTGATAGACAGGATCAAGCATACCCTTCATCGCAGATTCGATTTCATCAATCACATTATAGATGATCCTATGCAATCGGATATCCACTTTTTCAGCTTCTGCTGTACGTTTCGCGTTATTATCTGGACGTACATTGAAGCCGATGATAATCGCATTTGACGCTGATGCAAGAATGATATCAGATTCCGCAATCGCACCTACACCAGTATGAATGATTTTAACCTTGACACCTTCCACATCGATCTTTCTTAATGAACCTGCGAGAGCTTCGACAGAACCTTGAACATCTGCTTTGAGGATGACGTTGATTTCCTTGATGTCGCCTTCCTTGATCTGCTCAAATAGATCATCCAGATTAAGCTTCGAGCTTTCTTTTCGCTGTTGCTCAATTTGTCTTTTCGCACGGGCTTCACCAATTGCACGGGCTTTTTTCTCATCCTTGAACACTCGGAATTGATCCCCTGCATTCGGGACATCATTCAAACCGGTAATTTCAACAGGTGTTGATGGACCTGCTTTTTTAACACGGCGTCCAAGGTCGTTGACCATTGCACGTACCCGTCCGAACGTATTTCCGACGACGATCGGGTCACCGACTTCAAGCGTACCGCCTTGTACAAGAAGTGTAGCGACAGGGCCGCGACCTTTGTCTAGTTGTGCCTCAATTACTGTACCATTGGCAAAACGGTCTGGATTCGATTTATGCTCTTCCACCTCTGCTACGAGAAGTACCATTTCAAGAAGCTCATCGATTCCTTCTCCATTGATAGCTGAAAGTTTGACGAAAATCGTATCGCCGCCCCAATCCTCAGGAATTAATTCGTGTTCAGTCAATTCCTGCATAACGCGATCTGGGTTTGCCCCTTCTTTATCCATCTTGTTCACTGCCACGATGATCGGGACTTCTGCTGCTTTTGCATGGTTGATCGCCTCGATCGTCTGAGGCATGACGCCATCATCAGCCGCTACAACCAGGATGGTGATGTCCGTAACTTGTGCACCACGAGCACGCATCGTTGTGAATGCTGCGTGTCCCGGTGTATCCAGGAATGTAATCGGTTTTCCATTTTCTTCGATCTGATAGGCACCGATATGCTGAGTGATTCCACCAGCTTCTCCTGCAGCTACCTTCGTTTTACGGATTGAATCAAGCAACGTCGTTTTTCCGTGGTCGACGTGTCCCATAATCGTCACGACTGGTGGACGGATTGAGAGTTTACTTTCATCCTCTTCAATTTCATTTTCCTCAAAGTTCGTTTCGTCAATGATTATTTCTTCTTCAACTTCAACGTTGAAGTCAGCGGCAACCAGCTCGATTGTTTCTTTGTCAAGCTCCTGGTTGATCGTCGCCATTACACCTAATCCCATCATCTTTTTGATGATTTCAGATGTTTCGATATGAAGTTTCTTTGCGAGTTCCCCGACAGTCAAAGAACCTTCAAAAGTGATCTTTTCAGGCATTTTTGGTTTCGGCTGTTCTCTCTTCGGCTGCTGTTGTTGATTCGCAGCTGGGCGATTGTTACGTCCTTTTCCTTTTGGCCGGTTCTGTCCTCCTGGACGATTCTGCCCGCCTGGACGGTTCTGTCCTCCTGGACGATTCTGCACGCCAGGACGGTTCTGTCCTCCTGGACGATTTTGTCCGCCTGGACGGTTCTGTCCTCCTGGACGGTTTTGTCCTCCTGGACGGTTCTGCCCTCGGTTGTCATTCGGGTTATTTCCACCGCGATTGTTCGGTCGATCACCAGACTTTTGTTGATTCCGATTGTTGTCTGTCGCTTTCCCTTTTGGTTTGTTGTCCGATTGATTCATAGGTTTATTGGATGGTTTATTCGGTTTCTGGTCTTTCTTTTGACCTTTACTAGGACTGAATGCTTGATCCAATTTAGTAACAGTGGTATCTTCTATCGTTGACATATGATTTGTGACTTCTATATTCATAGTCTTCAATTTTTGAATTACATCTTTACTTTGAACGTTATGTTTCTTTGCATATTCATAAACGCGCATCTTACTCATTTGGTCACCCCCAAAATTATTGATCGATTAATTTCTTCAACTTTTCTGCAAATCCATTATCGATCACAGCAACGGTCACCCGTTGTTCTTTCCCAATTGCGTTGCCCAACTCGTATCGGTTCGGCACTATATAATAAGGAACTTGATAGTAAGAACACTTATCTATCAGCTTTTTCCTTGTATTGGCGGATGCATCTTCTGCAAGCAAGATCATTTTGGCACGTTGCTGACGTATTTCTTTGACAACCAACTCTTCACCAGATACACATTTTCCAGCTCTATTCGCTAAGCCTAATAGGGACTCCCATGATGATTTCATCTATTCCCTCGATTGACTGACTTGGCTTTTCAGTTCTTCGTATACGGTATCAGAAACTTGGAAAGATAGTTGGTTCTGGAAAGCTTTCTTCTTTTGTGCCAATTCAAAACAGGAGATCTCGTTGCAAATGTAAGCTCCTCTGCCTGACTTTTTACCGGTAAGATCGATCGAAACTTCTCCTTCAGGAGTACGGACAATGCGAATCAATTCTTTCTTCGGCTTGTTTTCTTGACAAGCTATACACTTTCGCATCGGTATTTTCCGCTTTTTCATCGTTTCCCTCTCCTTTTAATCTTCCAGTTCTTCGTCATATACTTCATCATAATTCGGCTCTTTAGGTTGTTTATCCGGGTCATATAAACCCTGTTCAACTGCTTCTGACTCACTCTTGATATCGATTTTCCAGCCAGTCAACTTGGCAGCTAATCTAGCATTCTGACCACGTTTCCCAATTGCAAGTGAAAGCTGATAGTCAGGGACGATGACACGGGTCATCTTTTCCTCTTCATTAACTTGGACTTCAAGCACTTTTGAAGGACTCAAAGCATTTGCGACATATTCCACAGGATCGTTGGACCATCTTACAATATCAATCTTTTCGCCGTGAAGCTCATTGACGATCGTTTGTACCCGCTGCCCTCTAGGTCCGACACAAGAGCCGACCGGATCTACTTCCGGGTCTTCCGCATGGACGGATATTTTAGAGCGATCACCAGCTTCACGTGAAATTGATTTGATTTCAACTGTACCATCATAGATTTCGGGTACTTCCAGCTCGAATAATCTCTTCAATAATCCTGGATGAGTCCTTGAAACCATAATCTGTGGTCCTTTTGTCGTCTTCTCGACCTTTGTGATGAAAACTTTGATCCGATCATTCGTCTTATAAGATTCAGATTGGATTTGTTCGGTAGTGGGCAGCAACGCTTCGACTCGACCAAGATCTACATACATGAAACGGTGATCCTGACGCTGCACTACACCCGTGATGATATCTTCTTCACGATCGATGAATTCAGAAAAAATGATTCCACGTTCTGCTTCACGTACTCTTTGAGTGACGACTTGTTTAGCAGTTTGTGCTGCAATACGGCCAAAATCCTTCGGTGTCACCTCAAGCTCTACGACATCCCCTTCTTCATATTGAGGACTGATTTCCTTCGCTTGATCGACTGACATCTCCAGGCGGCTGTCTTCCACTTGTTCCACTACATTTTTTCTTGCAAATACTTTTACACTGCCCGTATCTTGATTAAAATCAACGCGGACATTCTGTGCTTGATGAAAATTTCGCTTGTATGCCGAAATCAATGCCGCCTCAATTGCTTCTACAATTACGTCTTTACTGATTCCCTTTTCCTTCTCAAGTACTGTCAACGCATCCATTAAATCGCTCATCGGACTCTCCCCCTTATGATTAGAATGATACCGCTAAACGTGCATTAGCAACTTTGTCGTACGGTACCTTGATTTCCTTCGTTCTTGTCTTCACGCGAATTTCGACAGTAAGCTCTTCACCATCAAATGCAGTGAGCGTTCCTTCGAATTCTTTTTGCCCATCGATTTGTTCATATGTTTTTACATGTACATGCTTGCCGACTGCTTTTTGAAAGTCTGCATCCTTTTTCAAAGGACGTTCTACACCTGGTGAAGACACCTCAAGGAAATAAGCCTGGGAGATTGGATCGACTTCGTCCAATTTCTCACTCAATTGTTCACTTACTTTCCCACATTCTTCAATATCCACACCATCTTCGCTATCGATGTATACCCTTAGAAACCAGTTCTTTCCCTCTTTGACAAACTCGACGTCTACTAGTTCAAGGTCCATGGATTCTAAGATCGGTGTTACGAGATCTTCCGTTATCTCAGTCACCTTTTTACTCATTTGTGGCCCTCCTTTATCACTGGGACATTTTTCAGCTTCAATTCTTGCTATTCGAATACTTGATAGAATGACCCTATTTGTTTTTTAAAAAACAAAGTCCTTTAACAGGGCCATTAGAAAAAAGATATCAAACATAAAGGAAAGAGTGGGTTGGCACCCACTCCTTCCGACGACCTATTCACTAGTATTTCCAATTTCAATATACCATAAACGTGTTTAGAATTGCAACTTAGAACAACGAGAGCTGGTTCGCATCCGGCAGTCCTTCTAGACAGCCTTGATCTTCTAAGTATTGAATCACCGTTTTCGAAATCTTACTTCTTTGCTGAAGATCTTCTTTCGAAAGGAACTCGCCATCCTCTCTTGCTTTGACGATGTTGATCGCCGCATTCGTACCGAGTCCTGGAATCGCATTGAACGGTGGAATGAGCGTATCTCCATCGACGATGAATTCCGATGCAGAAGAACGGTAGAGATCTACCTTTTTGAAACCGTACCCACGTTCACACATCTCAAGTGCCAATTCTAGCACTGTCAGCAAACTCTTCTCCTTAGGTGAGGCATCAAGTCCTTTTTGGTTTATTTCTTCAATGCGGTGCCGGATCGCTGCAGATCCTCTCACCATCACTTCTAAATCGAAATCATCTGCACGAACAGTGAAATATGCAGCATAGAAGAGGATCGGATGGTGGACTTTGAAATAGGCGATCCTTACTGCCATCAACACATATGCAGCAGCATGAGCTTTCGGGAACATGTACTTGATCTTTTTACAAGATTCAATATACCAATCCGGGACATCGTTCTTTTTCATTTCTTCAATCCATTCATCCTGCAAACCTTTCCCTTTACGGACGAATTCCATGATCTTAAATGCCAGTGATGGCTCGAGACCTTTGTATATCAGATAAACCATGATATCGTCACGACAACCGATCACATCTTTAAGTTCACATGTTCCATTTGCGATCAACTCATTCGCATTGTTCAACCATACGTCTGTCCCATGGGAAAGACCTGAGATCTGCACCAATTCGGAGAATGTGCTTGGCTTCGTCTCCTCAAGCATCTGCCGGACGAACCGTGTTCCGAACTCTGGGATCCCGTAAGTTCCCGTCTTACACATGATCTGTTCCTCTGTCACTCCCAAAGCCTCGGTTCCACCGAACAATTTCATGACCTCTGCATCATCAGTCGGAATCGTTTTCGGATCGATACCACTCAGATCCTGAAGCATCCTTATGACAGTCGGATCATCGTGCCCGAGAATATCCAGCTTCAACAGGTTGTCATGGATGGAGTGGAAGTCAAAGTGAGTCGTCTTCCATTCTGAGTTCTTGTCATCTGCCGGAAATTGAATCGGACAAAAGTCGAAAATATCCATATAATCAGGTACGACGATGATACCGCCTGGGTGCTGCCCTGTGGTCCTTTTCACACCGGTACATCCACTGACAAGCCGGTCGATTTCTGCTGAACGGTAATGGATATTGTAATCAGAAGCATACCCTTTGACATACCCATAGGCCGTCTTCTCAGCTACCGTACCGATCGTCCCTGCACGGTATACATAATCCTCCCCAAACAGTTCTTTCGTATAGTTATGTGCACGAGGTTGATATTCACCTGAGAAGTTCAGGTCGATATCAGGCACTTTGTCCCCTTTGAACCCTAAGAACGTTTCAAATGGAATATCGTGACCATCTTTCGTATATTCAGTGCTACATTTTTCACATTGTTTATCAGGAAGGTCGAACCCTGATCCTACCGATCCATCATCAAAAAATACAGAGTGTTTACAGGATGGGCATACATAATGCGGCGGGAGCGGGTTCACCTCGGTAATTTCCGTCATCGTCGCCACGAAAGACGAGCCGACGGATCCACGAGATCCAACCAGGTAACCATCATTCAATGATTTCTTTACGAGTTTTTGAGAAATCAAATAGATGACGGCAAAACCATGGCCGATGATACTCTTAAGCTCTTTTTCCAGTCGATCTTCAACCAGTTTCGGAAGCTCTTCTCCATAGATGCTTCGCGCACGGCCATAACTCATGTTACGTATTTCATCATCCGCACCTTCAATCTTTGGTGTATAAAGATCATCCGGAATCGGTTTCACTTCTTCGATTTTCTCTGCAATTGCTTGCGTTGCTTCTACAACAATCTTTTTTGCTGTATCTTCGCCAAGAAATTCGAATTCTTCAAGCATTTCAACGGTGGTCCGGAAATGGACATCAGGTAGCTTCTGCCTGTTAAGAGGATTCGCATTTCCTTGACTTCCAATCAAGATCTTCCGATATATCTTATCGGTTTCTTCAAGGTAATGAACATTCCCGGTAGCAACTACAGGTTTATCCAGTTTTTCGCCAAGTTTGACGATATTCTTGATAATTTCTTTCAATGAAAGCTCATTCTGGACTAGCTCTTTCTCTATGAGGTGTTCATAGTTTCCTATTGGCTGCACTTCAAGATAGTCATAGAATTTAGCGATCTCTTCCACTTCTGCAGGAGACTTCTGCATCATACCTTCGAAAACTTCACCTTTATCACAGCCTGAGCCGATCAAAATCCCGTCTCGATTTTTCTTCAATTTGGATCTAGGTATTCGCGGTGTACGATAAAAATAGTTGAGATGGGATTCTGTCACCAGTTTATAGATGTTTTTCAGACCTTCCTGGTTTTTTGCAAGAAGAATACAATGGGATGGGCGTGTCCGTTCAAATCCGGTTTCTCCCATGTGATCATTAAATTCATCATGATAAGTGATTCCTTTTTCGATGCTGTCCTTGATCATTTTCAATAAAAGATAACCAGTTGCTTCAGCATCGTAAATAGCTCTGTGATGCTGCGTCAATTCGATATCGAACTTCTTACACAGCGTATTCAATCTATGGTTCTTGAACTCTGGATATAGGAATCTACCAAGTTCAAGTGTATCGATCACCGGATTTGGCGCATCACCGATCCCGACATTCCGAAAACCGACATTCAAGAATCCCATATCGAAACTAGCATTATGAGCCACTAAAATCGAATCTTCGATGAAAGTATGAAAATCTTTCAACACGTCTTCGATCTCAGGTGCGGAGTTCACCATATCATCAGTAATCCCAGTCAAATCAATCGTCGTAGCGGAAAGAGGATGGTGTGGATTTGCGAACGATTCAAACCGATCGACTATTTCCCCATTTTTGATTTTCACCGCTGCAAGCTCAATGATTTTATTATAAACAGCAGATAGACCAGTCGTTTCTACATCAAATATGACATACGTTTCGTCCTGTAATAGTCTGTGCTGATCGTTATAAGCGATCGGTACGCCATCATCGACGAGATTCGCCTCAAGTCCATACAAAATTTTAATTCCATGCTTTTTACCGGCAGAATAGGCTTCTGGATAGGATTGAACGACTGCATGATCCGTGATTGCTACTGCAGGGTGTCCCCATTTCGCCGCCTGTTCGACGAGAGAAGACGTAGAGCTGATAGCATCCATTTGGCTCATCGGTGTATGAAGGTGAAGTTCAACCCGTTTTTCATTCTCAGGTGCTTCGTCCTTCCTGACTACTGGTGGCAGCTCTTCAATATCATTCGCAATCATGACGAGATCCCTTACGAATGTATCGTTCTGGATTCCTCCACGTGCCTTCACCCACATCCCTTTTTTCAAGGATTGAAGTCTTGGGATATCTTCCTTATCACGTGAGAACATTTTAATAAGCAATGAATCCGTATAATCCGTTATCTTGAATGTTAATAGTACGCGGCCACTTCTCAATTCCCTCGTCTCGGCATCGAATACGTAACCCTGGACGGTGATTTTTCTCTCTTCATCCACAATCGATTGGATCTGCACCGGTTCATCCTTTATTCCGTATCCAATCTTCAATTTTTCATTACGAATTCCGTTTTCAAGTTTCTTCTCCGCTTTTTCTTTCTCCATCATAGCGGCCATCACTTTGGTCTTATCTTCCTGCTCCCGCTGCTCAACGAACCTTTGATAATCTTCCTGGTTCTGTTCTACCTTCGTCTCAAAGTTCAATGTAGGGAAGCCATATTTTTTAAAGGTAGAACCAAGAGATGGACCAAGTTTCCTTTGAAAAAGCATCGCTTGGGCGTCATTGGATACTTTCACCGTGACTTTATTTCCTTCAAGGCTAGGCATCTTCCTTGAAAGCATATCCAAGACAGGCATGTTTTGAGATTGTAATTGTTCGATACACGGACTCCAATAGCTCTCAAATAATTCACTTGAGATTTCTTTTTGATCGCAGTGTATGACACAACTTGCATTTGCAATGGCGTGGAAAGCCTTTTGTATTAACGTTTCAAGTAGTTGATAAGCATCATATGGCAAAGGTGTGGTTATGAATATATGGAACGTCCATTTTTTCTGTTCCTTTTGTATGGAGAGCTTCTTCAAATATCCATCTTCAAAAAAAGAAAGTTTCTCTTGAGGAAAACCGATTTGTTCAAGCAACAAGGACAATCGTTGTTTCCGAATTTCGAGGTCTTCCATTTCGTCTTGACTCCTTTCAAACTAGGCTTTGTTAGTTTTTATTGCTGATTTCTAAGAAATTTCCTCGTTTTCTGCAAGTGGTTCGGGAGTTTTTAGCGCAGGAGTTTCGCATATTTCTCTTAAAATCAACAAAGTCCATTAACAGAGCATCAAACTATAAACGAGTGGTACTTTTCCATTGTACCAATACCCGATTTACAAGTATGTACCTTGATATAGAAAAGGGAAAGGACTGACTTGATCTACTCGTCAGTCCCCTCTGAGGCCTTCGAACATCTTTAAGCTTGTGCAATATATGCTTCGATTTCAGATAAATGTTTTTCTGCTTTTTCGCCGGTTTGGCGGTTTTTCAATTCGACGATTCCTTCTTCAGCCCGCTTCCCTACAATGACCTGGAACGGAATGCCGATCAAATCAGCATCAGTGAATTTTACACCGGCCCGTTCTTTACGATCATCATACAATACATCTAAACGATTCCTCTTCAATTGAGCATAGAGTGCTTCTCCCAGTTCAGCCTGGGTATCATTTTTAGGATTGACGCAAATGAGATGGACATCAAACGGTGACAACGATTTTGGCCAGACGATCCCATTATCATCATGCATTTGTTCCACGACAGCTGCCATTATTCGGGATACTCCGATTCCGTACGAGCCCATTGTGATTGGTTTTGATTTCCCGTTTTCATCGAGTATATTGGCATTCATCGCTTCACTGTACCTTGTGCCTAATTTGAAAACATGGCCAACCTCGATTCCTCTAGCGAAAACGATTGTTCCTTTTCCATCTGGAGAAGGGTCCCCTTCTTCGATGAAGCGTAGGTCATCGTAAAAATCAACTTGAAAATCTGTTCCAGGGTTGACGTTTTGATAATGCATAAGTGGTTCATTCGCTCCACATACACCATTTACGATATATTCTACTGCATGATCAGCAATCACTTTTACCTCATCCGGTACATCAACCGGTCCGATATATCCTACTTCACAACCGACGAATTCTTTCGTCTGGTCATCAGTTGCCAACTCGACAACTTCTGCATCAAGTGCATTTTTAATTTTAACATCGTTGATCTCATGGTCTCCGCGTGAAAGCACAAGGACCGGCTTCTCATCGATCATCCATAAAAGTGATTTGATACAATTTTGCGGGGTTACATTTAAGTATTCAGCAACATCCGAGATCGTCCGCTTGTTTTCTGTTTCGACTTTTACCCGTTCTCTTATAGGCATATCCTCTTTCTTGTATTCTACTTTTACAGGTGCCATCTCTACGTTTGCTGCAAAATCAGATTCATCAGAATACGCAATCGTGTCCTCACCGATATCAGCGAGTACCATGAATTCATGCGTATCTTTACCACCCATTGCACCTGAATCGGCGATG
The DNA here is from genome assembly GCF_019720915.1 of Alkalihalobacillus sp. TS-13. Taxonomy (GTDB): domain Bacteria; phylum Bacillota; class Bacilli; order Bacillales; family Fictibacillaceae; genus Pseudalkalibacillus. Next base: position 856,631 of record NZ_JAHKSI010000001.1, on the reverse strand, counting down.
ACTGCTCTAAAGTTCAAACCGCATCGATTGAAGACGTTCATATACGCTCCATAAATGGCATCATAATTACGGTCCAACCCTTCAGGATCGATATCGAAAGAATAGGCATCTTTCATGATGAACTCCCGACCGCGCAGAAGACCGAAACGTGGTCTTTTCTCATCACGGAATTTCGCTTGTATTTGATAAAGCACCATCGGTAATCGTTTATAAGATTTCACTTCATCACGAAGCAAGCTAGTAATCAATTCTTCATGTGTAGCACCAAGTGCGAACCTGCGCTCATGGCGGTCATTTAAGCGCATCAATTCAGGTCCATATGTATTCCACCTGCCTGATTCTTCCCAGAGCTCAGATGGTTGCAGTGCAGGCATCAGAACTTCCTGGGAACCGATGTTATCCATTTCTTCACGTATGATCGTTTCAACTTTCCTAAGGACTTTTCGGCCTAATGGAAGAAAGGAATAGACTCCAGACACGCTTTGGCGGATAAAACCAGCGCGTACCAGCAACTGGTGGCTGATCGCTTCAGCATCTGAAGGGACTTCCCTTAACGTGGGGATATATAAATTACTTTGTTTCATTACAACACCTTCTTTATTTTTTAAGCTTTGTTTTACTTTATTGTTGATTTTGCGAAATTTACTCCCTTTCCGCGGGAGTGTCGCAAATTTCGCTTCAATCAAACTCAACCAAAAATCAACATCATTGTTTAACAAAGCTATTTTTTAAGTAGGCTCTTATAATAAAGATTGTTTGTTATCACAATTCCATTGTAATGGAGTGGGAATATACTCGCTTTTAAAGTACTCATCGTTTTCATATCCAATGATAAGCGTCTTTAGGAACAATCTTTTATTGAACAGCCTTTAAATTGCAACTGCTATTTTCTTGATCTGATCATCATACCTCTTTTAATTTAAAAGGTACTGGCTTAAAAAATCAACCGTTTTAAGAGAAAAGCTCAGTTTTTGAACAATGTTGTTAATTTATGCGGGCAATAGAAAAGCGGAAACGACCCGGTTAGGTACGTAGGTCACTGGAAAACTGACGAGGAGGCTGTGGCCGTAGGAAGTTTGAAGGGATCCACGTGACTGGTGGCGGGAGCTAGACATCACTTCCTTGCATATACCTACTTTCGCAAGCCTCCTCAGCTCGTTCCTCGCTTTCGGGGTCTCGCTTAGCTTGCTTTTCCCGCTGGAGTCTCGCATACTTCCACTGCCAAAAGCTTTCAGCACTTTACCAACATTCCATCAGTAACAAACTTTTAGTAAACAGCCTAAAAAAACCTGACTCGTTTATGGAAGAACGAGCCAGGTTTTTGTTTTTTTAAGTTAGTTGATAAAGAATTTATGGATGTCATTCCATGTGACAACGATCATCAACAACATCAACAAGGCGAAACCGATAAAGTGAACCAATCCTTCTTTTTGAGGATCCAATGGCTTTCCGCGGACAGCCTCGATTGCCAGGAAAGTCAGTCTTCCTCCATCAAGGGCAGGGAGCGGCAACAGGTTGAATATACCTAGGTTGACACTCAAGAAAGCAGCCCATTGCAATAAGACAAAGACGCCTCCTTCGGAAGCCTGGTCCGTGTATTTATAAATACCAACGGGACCCGAAAGATTGTCAAACGAAATCTGACCAGTGACAAGCTGTCCTAATGCTTGAATAATCAAAACAGTAAGTTCTCCTGTCTTCTCGACTCCGTACTGGAGAGACCCGAGGAAGGATACTTCAGTCGGCATGTATACACCAATATAACCTTCTGAGGATTTACCATCCTGTGATTCCCGCTCGTTTGGGGTCACTGTAACCTTATTGGTTTCCCCATCCCTTTGAATGGTGAATTGTAACTCTTCATTCGGGTTTTGCTGAATGACTTTGACAAGCTCTTCCCAAGTGTTGACAGCTTCTCCGTCAACTGAGAGGACACGGTCCCCTTCTTGAAGCCCTGCTTCATATGCAGCTCCATCTTTATCCAGCTTTCCTAATTGTGCTTCATCGACCGGAATACCTTGAGTCATAGCATAAACAGCCAATAGTACGAATGCGAGCAAGAAGTTCATCAATGGCCCGGCAAATATCGCAAGAAAACGATCTACCAATGATTTAGAACCGAATTGGCGATTGTAAGGGGCGATTTGCATCGGCATACCATCCTGGACAAACTCTGCTTCTGGATGTACAGGATATGATTCTGTAAGTTCGTCATTGACATGCCCTCTAAGAACAAGGTCATGTTCTATGTCAGCCTTCTCAACGGTAACAACTTTCGCGTCAGGATAACGGGCCAGCTGATTAGCTACAATCTGCTTGACCTTTCCTTCTGAATCGAAGATCAGTCCGACTTGTGTTCCGGGTTTGATTTCGATTCCTTCAGGATCTTCCCCTGCCATCCGTACAAACCCGCCGAGTGGAAGCAGCCGGATCGTGTATAGCGTCTCCCCTTTTTTTGAGGAGAAGATCTTTGGACCAAAACCGATTGCAAACTCACGACATAGAATTCCAGCTCTCTTTGCCAGCAACAGATGCCCTAATTCATGAAAGAATACAAGAGCACCAAAGATAATTACGATCGAAATAAATGTATTCATTTACGTGACCACCTTTACACTATAAGGGATTGTACAAATTGCCGTGAAGCGGCATCAGCCTCTCGAATTTCTTCTAACGAAGGAGCCTTGACAGAGTCGTGATTGTCTAGTGCTTTCTCTATTAAGGTCTCGATCTCCAAAAATTCGATACGGCCCTTTAGAAATGCTTCCACTGCAGCTTCATTCGCTGCATTCAGCACTGTCGGCATTGTCCCGCCAGCATTTCCTGCTTCAAAAGCATATCGTAAACATGGAAACCGTTCTAAATCCATTTTTTCAAAATGCAAGGTTCCAATATCTACTAAGTTTAACCTTTTTCCACTTTGTAAATCAAGTCTGCCTGGATGTGTAAGAGCATATTGGATCGGCACCTTCATATCAGGAGTACCCAGGTGTGCAATTACACTGCCGTCTATAAACTCTACCATAGAATGGATGACACTTTCACGATGCAAGACGACGTCAATATCTTCGTACTTTGTATCAAACAACCAGTGGGCTTCGATGACTTCCAAACCTTTATTCATCATCGTCGCAGAATCGATCGTGATTTTGGATCCCATCGACCAATTCGGGTGATTGAGTGCTTCTTCAACAGTGACTCCTCGAAGATCTGTACGAGTCCGATCACGGAAACTCCCCCCAGAAGCAGTCAGAATCAGCTTGGCCATCTCACTTTTCTTTTCCCCATTAAGACATTGATAGATTGCGGAATGCTCACTATCAACGGGGAGGATGTCTACCTTGTTTTCCTTTGCACGGGTCATCACGATGTGACCAGCCGTGACCAAAGTCTCTTTATTCGCAAGTGCGATGGTCTTCCCTTCATCAATAGCTGCCAGAGTAGGTTCGAGTCCGACGCTCCCCATAACAGCGTTCATAAGTGTATCTGAGGCAGGATCTGTCGCAATCTCTAACAGACCATTCTCACCATAGTATACGAGACAAGGATGGTCGATAGTCCTTTTTAATTCCTCGGCTAATTCTTTAGTAGCGACAGAAACACGTCCAGGGCGGAATTCATCAACCAATTTTGCTCCAACTTCAAGGTTCGCACCAAAAGAAAATGATGTGATTCTAAATTGTTCTGGATGCGCCCGGACGACTTCAACTGTCTGGGTACCGATCGATCCAGTAGCACCTAGTATGCTGATATATTTCATACATTCCTCCATATAAAAAAACTTGCACAGTTGTTTAATAGTTGAAACCTGAACCTTGCTGACTGGGTAAAAGATGTTCGTCAGAAAGGTTGCTCTTCCTTACTTACAAAAACCGCCTACCCCAATAATTGAACGATATGTAAAATCGGCAGGACGAACAAGATGCTGTCGAATCGATCTAATATTCCACCGTGCCCAGGTAATAGCGTACCTGAATCCTTCACTTCATAATGTCTCTTAAAAGCTGATTCGACCAAGTCGCCGATTTGTCCGAAAACACCGATGACAATTGCTGCTACAACAGCAAGCAAAACCGTCGAGTAAATAGGCAGAAACACTTGGAAAATGACAGCTACAATGACAGCACATAACAAACCGCCTAATGAACCTTCTATTGTCTTATTCGGACTGATTACCGGCCAAAGCTTGCGTTTTCCCATTGATTTTCCGAAAAAGTAAGCCCCCGAGTCTGTCGCCCAAACAATGAACAATACAAAGAAAATCGCACCTATACCATCATCTAATGCTCTGGTCTCGTTAAAATAAAGGAATCCGATTCCTACATATAACGTAGACATAATGACGAAACTGGCATCTTCAAATGTAAATCGGTTTTTTGTAATTACCGTCCATGTCAACATTGAAAACAACCCGATGATGATCGTGTACATTTTCACAGTATCGATATCATAATTGAAATCCCAAAAATTCTTAGGTATGACGAGAAGGATGACCATCAATAAAGAAATCATTCCGGGGACATGAACTAGCTTAATCCCTTTCATTCTTAATAATTCTCTTATCCCTACCGCAGCTAACAGAGCCATTACACTATAGAACCAGACTCCGCCGATAAATACGATAGGCAGAAATACAAGCGCTGCGATAACTCCTGTAATAATACGTTCTTTCATAAAATCCTCCTAGGGTTACACCCCACCAAACCTTCTGCCTCGATTTTGATAATCATAAATAGCCTTGTCTAAATCCGTTGCAGAAAAGTCGGGCCAGTACACATCAGTAAACCAAAGCTCTGTATAGGCCATTTGCCATAACATGAAGTTGCTTAAGCGGATTTCTCCGCTCGTACGAATCAACAATTCTGGATCTCCTACTTCATTGGACATCATATAAGAGCCAATCATCTCTTCACTTACATCTTCAGGCTTAATGGTTCCATCTTCAACTTCTTTTGCAAGTTGTTTAACAGCAGAAGTGATTTCGTATCGGCTTCCATAATTCAAAGCAAAATTCAGTACAAGTCCATCGTTATCCTTTGTTCTCTCGACTGCTTCATTTACAGCTTTTTGAGTATAAGAAGGAATACCTTCTTTTTCACCCATGATCCGGACTCGTACATTTTCTTCAATCAGCTCAGGCAGGTACGTCATAAGGAATTGTTCAGGAAGTTTCATAATGAATTCCACTTCAGGTTTTGGTCGTTTCCAATTTTCTGTAGAAAAAGCATACATGGTCAAAGCTTTTACACCTAATTCATTTGCACGCTTTACTACCTTACGGACGACTTTCATTCCTTCACGATGACCCGCGATTCGTGGTAGACCTCTCTTCTTCGCCCAACGTCCATTCCCATCCATGATGATGGCTATGTGATTGGGTACACGTGATAAATCGAGTTCGAGGTTATCAGTAGTTTCTTTTTTAGTTTTCGTCAAGTTCGTAAGCTTATTTAGCATATAGTCTCCCCCAGAGAGAATAAATCAAACAACAAAAAGGGATTGTTCACCTTCATGGCCATATTTCTATTATAGATGAAAATTGGCCATATGTATCAAAGAGGCTGTCCCAGTACAATAGTGCCCAACAACGTCAAGTCAACATTTTGTATCAAAACCATGATTTTTCTCAAAATGTTTTTCGTTACGGTGTAAGTCAGACACTTATGGGACAGCCCTTTTTTCTTATCTTATTTTAACTTGAATTATGTTATACTTCCATGATTTCTTTTTCTTTATTCTCCGCAATTGAATCGATTTCTGATACAAATCGGTCCGTGACCTTTTGAACTTCATCACTATAATGCCGAAGATCGTCCTCTGTCATTTCACCGTCTTTTTGAAGCTTCTTAAGTTCATCATTTGCATCACGACGGATGTTTCGGACTGCGACTTTACCTTCTTCAGAATACTTTTTGACGAGTTTGACCAGTTCCTTACGACGCTCTTCAGTCAAAGCTGGAATTGCGATCCGGATGACATCACCATCATTGGAAGGAGATAGTCCGAGCTCGGCTTTTTGAATCGCCTTTTCAATTTCACCGATGATCGATTTATCATATGGTTGGATTACAAGTAGACGAGCTTCTGGTACAGAAATGTTCGCCATTTGGTTCAGAGGTGTCAGTGCGCCGTAATAATCCACAGACACACGGTCTAAAAGTGATGGATTTGCTCGTCCTGCACGTAAAGTAGCAAGTTCACGACGAAAAGCGGATACTGCTTTTTGCATTTTTTCATCTGCTTGTTTGATGATTGTATTTGACATGTTATTTCCCCCTCACAACTGTTCCTATATTTTCACCTTCGATAACTCTCTTGATGTTTCCTTCTTCCATAATGGAGAAAACGATTAGCGGAATATCGTTGTCCATACATAGAGATGAGGCAGTTGAATCCATTACAGATAAACCTTCTTTCAGGACTTCCAAATAAGAGAGGCTCTGATATTTCGTCGCTGTTTCATCTGTTTTCGGATCTGCTGTGTAAACTCCATCAACATTGTTTTTCGCCATCAAGATGACTTCTGCTTCGATTTCAGCTGCACGAAGCGCCGCTGTTGTATCAGTCGAGAAGTATGGGTTACCAGTTCCTGCCGCAAAGATGACAACTCGTTTTTTTTCAAGATGGCGTATCGCTTTTCTACGAATATAAGGTTCAGCTACTTGGCGCATTTCGATTGATGTTTGAACTCTTGTTTCTACATCGATGTTTTCAAGGCTGTCCTGTAATGCCAGTGAATTCATGACGGTCGCTAACATACCCATGTAATCTGCAGTGGCACGATCCATGCCCATTTGACTGCCAGCTTTACCTCTCCAGATGTTACCGCCGCCTACCACAACAGCAACTTCAACATTCATTTCAACAAGTTCTTTCACTTGTTTTGCGATCGAATTGATGATATGCGGGTCGATTCCATAACCGACCTGACCTGATAAAGCTTCTCCGCTTAATTTTAAGACTACTCTGTTGTATTTAGGCGTACTCATTTTTTCCCTCCATCAGCGTTTCCTGCATTATTATATGGGGTTGCTTGAAAAAGAGGGAACACACCTTGTGTCCCCTTTTCTGTGGATGTTTTTGAAATAATTACTGAATGCTCCAGCAGTGAATTATTTCTTTACTTGTGACATTACTTCGTCAGCAAAGTTTTCTTCACGCTTTTCCATACCTTCGCCAACTTCGTAACGTACAAATCCTTTGACAGTACCGCCTTTGCTTTCTACGTACTTACCGACTTTTTGATCTGGATCTTTAACGAACCCTTGATCAACAAGGCAAATTTCTTCGAAGAATTTATTGATACGCCCAGCTACCATTTTCTCAACGATCTTTTCTGGCTTTCCTTCGTTAAGTGCTTGCTGAGTAAGAACTTCTTTCTCACGAGCGACTTCTTCTTCAGAAACTTGATCACGGTTCACATAACGAGGGTTTACGGCTGCAACGTGCATTGAAATATCTTTTGCAAGATCTTCGTCAGTTGTTCCACCAACTACAGATAGGACCCCGATACGGCCACCCATGTGAAGGTACGCGCCAAATGCATCATTGTCTTCCTTTTCAAGGATTGCAAAACGACGAAGGGAAATCTTCTCACCAATCTTTGCAATTGCGTTGTTGATGTATTCTTCAACAGGAATGCTTTGTCCAGTCATTGTTTGTTTTAGTGCATCTTCAACAGAAGAAGGTTTTACTTCAAGCAAGTGCTCAGCGATTTCTTGGATCAAGTTCTTGAATGAATCGTTTTTAGCAACGAAGTCCGTTTCAGAGTTGACTTCAACGATTACAGCTTCATTTCCTTTTGTAGCAATATGAGTCAACCCTTCTGCAGCGATACGATCTGCTTTCTTAGCGGCTTTTGAAATGCCTTTCTCACGTAGCCAATCAATCGCTTTATCCATATCCCCATCATTTTCTGTTAGAGCTTTTTTACAATCCATCATTCCTGCGCCAGTTTTTTCACGCAGTTCTTTTACCATTTGTGCAGTTACTGCCATAAGTCTATTCCTCCCTTAAAATATGTAGCTTTTAAACATTATTTTGTTATCGTTACTTGTTCACGAATCCCGCTCCCTTTCCACGGGCAAACGAAAAGCGGAAGCGACCCGTTTAATCACGTAGGTCACTGGAAAACTGACGAGGAGGCTCGAACCAAACAAAGATTTGGTTCTGCGTGGGCTCACTCATAAGGCTGTCAATCAATGTGTCGACCGCCGCAAGAAGGTTGAAGTGATCCAAGTGACTGGTCGTTGAGCTAGACATCACTTCCCTTGCATGCATTACCCCACTACCCGCAAGCCTCCTCACTCGTTGCTCGCTGTGGGGTCTTGCCTGGCTCGCTTTTCCCGCAGGAGTGTCGCGAATTTCGCTTAAGTGAAAACAACAACTAAAAATCAGAAAAGAATTCTTTAAAAAAGGTGATAAAGGGTCAGTTCCCCTCTATCACCCTTAAATGAGCATTCATTTACGCTTTAACTTCTGCCTCTTCTTCTTCAGTAGATGCAGCTTCTTCCGCACTTCCCTGATTAGCTTCTACAACAGCGTCTGCCATTTTAGAAGTAAGAAGTTTCACAGCACGGATTGCATCGTCGTTACCTGGGATGACAACATCCACTTCGTCTGGATCACAGTTTGTGTCGACGATAGCAACGATTGGAATGTTAAGCTTACGAGCTTCTGCAATCGCAATGCGCTCTTTACGAGGATCGATGACGAAAAGAACGTCTGGAAGACTGTTCATGTCCTTGATTCCACCTAGGAATTTCTCAAGACGATCCATTTCCTTTTTAAGAAGGATAACTTCTTTCTTAGGAAGTACATCGAACGTTCCGTCTTCTTGCATTTTTTCAAGGTCTTTCAAACGCTTGATACGCTTACGGATCGTATCGAAGTTTGTCAATGTACCACCCAACCAACGTTGGTTGATGTAGTATTGACCAGCACGTTGAGCTTCATCTTTAACAGACTCTTGTGCTTGTTTTTTCGTACCGACAAAAAGGATCTTTCCTCCGTCAGCAGCGATGTCACGTACGTAATTATACGCTTCTTCTACCTTCTTGACTGTCTTTTGAAGGTCGATGATGTAGATGCCGTTACGTTCTGTGAAGATGTAACGTGCCATCTTTGGGTTCCAACGGCGTGTTTGGTGACCGAAGTGAACACCAGCTTCTAGCAACTGTTTCATTGAGATTACTGCCATGAATGGCACCTCCTGTGGTTTTTTTCCTCCGCTCGCTTCTGATCAATCACAACTGTATTTTAAGTTAAATTTGTGGATCAACAGGACCAAGAATTTCGAGGCACGGCAGTCACGAAGCTCGGATTGTAGTTTGACCTACATGAGGATCTGAGTGACAACGTAACAAAGAAATTCCCTGGAAATGTTATCCGGAATGATTTAACCACCATACAGCACCCATGATTGAATCCACGAACGTGTGTGATGTGTTATAAATATTTTTCCATATCATAAACACCGAGAATAACTATAACATATATCGAATGAAACTAGCAAGTACCTATTGCCCATCTCGATGAAATTTTATCATAAGTTCAATTTCGCCTTTACCTTTATTAACTTTCTTAGCGATATCATCTAAAGAGTAACCATTGTTATGCAAGGATATAATGTGTGAAGCCAGAGAAGCACCGAAAGTTTCTTTTTCTTCATTTATAGGTGGTGAATATTTTATTTCTTCTTCATCTAGAATAATTTCATCACTGACTTCCTGGTTCATTACTCGTTTTTCTTTTGGAATTTCATCTCCTTTTATAACCGCTTGATGACTCTCAGTCTTTCGTCTGTTGTCCAGGGATGCAAGTTCCTTCAGAAATGCCTCATTCTCTTCTTTCATTTCAGTTGTATAGGCTAGAAGTATATCTTCCATTTCTTTCTTCGCGGCTTTCAAGTCCTGGTGGTCTGCTACACCAGAACGTTTCCATACAATGATAAGGGATAATAGCGTGATGATGTGAATGATAAAACTTATTCCAAGTAAAAATGCAGTCATTTATTCCTCCTAACCAGAAAAGTCGATCCGTTGTCCTTTATATGGATGTTTTACATTCTCTTTTTCCTGGTCATGTGTCTGTCGATTTTGTTGATGATGTTGAGCGTTTGAACGATTGCGATCATCGAATTGTTGTTTATCTGTACGATCTTGTTTTTCAACTGATGTCCGATTCCGTTCGGAGCGTTCTTTTTCAATGGCAGCTGCATGGGATTGATTGATCTGTGATTGCTGTTGGAGTTTCTCTTGAACTTTCCCTGCATCCTGGGTTCTCGGTATGGCAATTTGCAGTTCAATCAACTTTAAACTCATCACTCAATCTCCTATCTTGTATAATCAGGTTCCCGTTATATAGTTTAAAGGGAGAATTACTTACCTTATTTCAATGATTGGATCACGATTTCGCTTGATACAAGTTTAAGTTCAACTGCTTTATATTCGTGCGGGAGTACTCTCTTGTATTTACCGAAAGTCACTTCTACGCCTGGGTGCATCACACCATTGACAACAAGTGTCTGGTCATGAAGCGGTTTGATGTCTTCCTTTACTTCTTCTAATTCCTTTTTCAATCCATTCAATAAACGTTCAGTTTGCTGATATGTATTCCGTACCTTCAAAAGAAGAAGTCTTTCTTGATTCGTCCGCTTAGCAAGGTCTTTTGATTCTATAGATGCCTTCAATTTTTCCAGCTTTTTCAAGTTCTCCTCTTCTAATGCTATATGACTCGACAAATGGGTTGACTTTTCAAGAATATGTGCAGGTGTTCCGAGATATAGAAGGGTTTTCGTCATTACATCAGTCCCAGTTTGGTTGACAAAGATATCCCCTCCAGCGCTGACACGACCCCCAAAGATGATTCCTTTCCCCTTTTGACAAAAAATATTGCCATCTACCAGTACATCGCTGTAATTGATAAGCCTTACATATAAATCCCCGCTGACCTTCAAATTACCTTGATTGATGTATCCCGTGTGCAGGTCACAGCCCGCTTCGATAAATGATTTTCCATGACCGGCAATTCCGTTTCGAATGAAAATAGATCCACCAGCTTTCAAATCCGATGCTTCTACGATTCCAGAAATCCGGATGTCGCCTTCAGCTGAAATTGTGTAGCCAGACGGAACATCGCCATGTATATGAATATTCCCTACAAATGAAAGATTTCCTGTCTTCAAATCCAAATCGCCTTTCACTTCATAAACCGGAAAGACATTGACTGCGCGTTTTTGATAACTGACTTGCCCATCTGCTGAAGCATAAATGCCATTAGAAGGATGATCGATGTTTGCATTTTTGCATTTTTTAAGTTTGATTGCTCTCCCTGATTTAGCCGGGACAGTCTCCCCTTTAACATCAAGACCAGGGGTACCGTCCGTATGAGGTATGATTTCAGCAATCCGTTCGCCTTTTTGGACTGATGGGATATCAGTGAACGAACGCAGGTCGATAAAGTCAGCTTGTTCATCGATGGAGGATCCTCCATTAAAAATTAGGGGCTTGATATATCCATCTTCCCCAGCATCTGGCTTTGTCCCTTTCGCTACTATGACTGGTTCTGTCCAGTGTTCGATATCCTCAACGATATTTTCAATCTCTGCTCTCAACACACCATGGATGATTCCTGATTCTTCTAGAAAGATCAAGAAGTCCTCTACAGTAACCTGATCTTCGAATGAACGCAAAGGAACAAGTTCTGCTATCATTTTTTTCTTACCAAGCTTCAGTTTTACACATTTTGATAATCGCTCAATGTCCACGAATGTTCCTCCTGACTCAATTTGTATATTTCGCCAGTACGTTTCTGAGCTTGTAAAGTGCTTTCGAATGAATTTGAGAGATACGAGAAGTAGACAGGTTCAATACTTGACCGATTTCAGTCAGTGTAAGTTCTTCATAGTAGAATAGGCTGACGACAAGCTGTTCTTTTTCATTGAGATCCTCGATGATTTCAGATAAATGTTCGTGAAGTTCGTTCGTCAACATCAGCGTTTCAGGGGTCTCAACCTTCTTATCTTCAATCGTGTATCCCACTTTTTCACTCGAATCGCTGTCTTTGTTCTCTTCATCAATGGATAATACATTTGCTAAAAAACTTTCTGACATGATCGTCAATACATCTTCTTCCGTCATCCCTACTTCCGCAGCGACCTCTGATGCTGTTACCGAACGCATCTGTTCTTGTTCCATCCTTTCGATGGTCGACTCAATCTTTTTCGTTTTTTCACGCAAGGATCGAGGGAGCCAATCTTCGCGACGTAAACCATCAAGGATTGCACCTCTGATCCGGAAAGATGCATATGTATCGAATTTGAGATCTCTCGTAGGGTCGAACTTTTTTAAAGCATCATATAGTCCTAAAAGTCCATGGCTCCTCAATTCATCTTTATTAACGTTTCTTGGCAAACCTACAGCAATACGTTGAACATGATACTGGACCAAGGGTAAATGCATTTCTAATAAGGCTTCACAAGAATCTTTATCCCGAAATTTCGACCAATTATCCCAATGTACACTCGCTTCTGAAATTGCCCCACTTCGCATCCAATCCCTCCTCGTAATCTAATAATCTTGCTGACCACAGTTATTAAATGGTTGTCATTCCTTTATGTATCGTCCGAATCATCAAATTACTGTTTTCGATGTCAAATTCAATCGTTCTCCCGTTTTGTCCACCAACATCCTCAGCAAGAACAGGAATACTTAAAGTCTGTAAAATGTCTTTGACTGCTGTTATGTTCCGCGGACCAACACGTAACGCCTCACTCTTCCCTGTGAATTGGAACATTTGTGCGCCGCCTGCGATTTTGGCTTTCAATCGATTGTGTTGGATACCAAAATGTTGGACTAGTTCTGTAACCATTGCGGGAAGAGCCGTATCAGCATATTTAGCTAAATTGAAGGTCATATCTCCCGAAAGTTCTGAACTCGGGAGCATGACATGGGCCATACCCGCAACCTGGGCGCCAGGCTCAAAAATAACGATACCGACACAAGATCCGAGACCAGTCGTTTTCAACCGGTTCGGTGCTTTCGTAATTTGATAATCTGAAATTTTCACGTTGACCGTTTGCATGATTTTATTCATTTAACGGGACTCCGAGTGTTTGGAAGATCTTTTGAAACGAATCCGGGTCAGGTAGAAATAGAAAATGACTGTCTACACCTGATTGTTCACTACTTCCATTTTTCAGCTGGGTATCGATGATGATTGCATAGTCACTGACCTGTGACATTTCCATCAGCCCAAAAGACAATACAGCACCAACCATATCGATTGTCAAGAATGGTACAGAAGGCGACAAGTTCAAACCAGTAAAATCTGAAAAGGATGAAAGATAGGAACCGGCAAGTATATTCCCTGTTTCTTGAAGAGCTGATCTGGTCATTTCGGATGAAAGGATGCTTTCTTCATCCACCTCCGGATCACCCGTCAATTCTCTTAAAATTGTAATCGCTTCATCTAACGTGAAAATCAGAAACATATTTCCAGGTGCATCACCTGTCACTCTGAAAAATGTTGCCGCCATAACAGTTTCTTCCCCGCCAATCATCTGTACAACTTCATGGAAGGGTACAAGTTTCACAGTGGGAAGAGCCATATCGATGGATTTCTGCATCAGCTCAGATAATGCGGTTGCAGCATTACCTGCGCCGATGTTACCGATTTCTTTAAGAATATCTTTATGATACTCTGTCAACTGTTCGGGTGTTATCATTCATTGGTCTCCTTGAATTGGCGAAGGGCAATGATTTCTTCAGGGTTCAACACCTTTTCCAGATTAAGCAAAATCAACAATCTCTTCTCAAGTTTTGCAACTCCATCAAGATATTCTGCTTGGATACCACCGACTACTTTCGGTGCTGGCTCTACTGTATCAGCTGGGACATCGATCACATCATTCGCTGAATCCACAATCATACCAACCTCCATGTCATTTGCATTGACGATGACGATCCGTGTTTCCTCTGTATAGGAAGCTTCTTCTAAATCAAATCGGCTTCGCAAATCAATAATTGGAGTGACGATACCACGAAGATTGATGACTCCTTTAACGAAGGAAGGCGTCCGGGGTACTCTAGTAATCTCCTGGATCCGTTCAATCGAGCGCACTTGATGTACATCCACTCCATATTCCTCATCCAAGAGTTGAAACACAATCGCTTTCATTTCGGTTTCTAAGGTTTTCATTTCAGACATTTCTAATCTTCCTCTCTTATTTGATCAAATCATTACAATCTAGTATTAAAGAAACTTTTCCATCCCCAAGTATCGTTGCACCTGAGATCGCAAAAATATTTGAAAGATACTTCCCTAAAGGTTTCAGGACGATTTCTTGCTGACCTATGAATCGGTCGACGATCAAGGCAGCCATCTGATCTCCTTTACGGACAACTACGACGGAATAGGTGTTTTTTTCTTCTGGAATACCTTCTACCTCTAAAACATCCCTGAGTGACAAAAGTGGAACCACTTTTCCTCTGAAATCAACAACCAACTGGTTATGCGCTTTCATAACTTCTTTCTTCGGAATTACGATACTTTCAACAATATTTGATAATGGGATTGCATATGTTTCAGATCCGATCGTTATCAACATTGCTGATAAAATCGATAGTGTCAAAGGCAGTTCAATGGCGAATTTCGTACCTTGACCAGGCTCAGATGTAACCATGATCTGACCACCGAGGGATTCAATTTTGCTTTTCACAACATCCAATCCGACACCTCTACCAGATATATCTGAAACAGTATCGGCAGTACTGAAGCCAGAGGCGAACAATAACTGATAGACCTCATGATCTTTCATCGTTTCTGCATGGGCTGGATTGATGATGTCGTTTTCGATCGCTTTTTCCAGTACCTTTTCCCGATTGATACCCCCACCGTCATCCTCAATTTCAATGAAGATATGATTTCCACTATGATAGGACACTAGTGAAATCGTTCCTTCTTCAGGTTTACCAGCTTTGGTTCGTTTCTCAGGCAGCTCGATGCCGTGGTCGACAGAATTTCGTAACAAATGGACGAGAGGGTCACCAATTTCATCGATTACAGTTCGGTCCAGCTCGGTTTCTCCGCCGCTGATATCCAAATTGATTTTCTTCCCAAGATCCTTCGCTAAACTCCGGATCATTCGAGGGAACCGGTTGAACACTTGATCGATCGGCACCATCCTCATCGTCAGAAGTGCATCCTGCAGATCACTTGATAATCTTGTCATGTGTTCGACCGTGTCAGTCAAGTCGCTGTTGTTCAATTGTTTCGCTAACGCTTCCAAGCGGCCGCGATCAATGACAAGTTCTTCAAATAAGTTCATCAAATGGTCCAATCGGTTGATATTGACACGCATCGTTTTATTGCTCTGAGCATTTTTGGAAGGCGTTTCAGGTTTACCTTCCGTGACTGCTTTCTTCAATTCCGTTTTTTCCAGTTCGATTGCAGCTGCTGGCTCTGCTGCTTCTGATGAAGATGACTCTATTTCATAGTTTTGTACGTGGACCTCTTCAACTTCGGATACTTTGCTTATCTTTTCTCTGATCTCTTCTGCATTTTTCTCAGAAACCAATGTGACTGAAAATGCATAATCAAATTTCTCTTCTTCTAGTTCGCTGACTGAGGGGTCTGAATGAATCACTTCAGACAGTTGTTCAAGGACATCGAAGACCATATAAACCCGTGCAGCCTTAAGAATACAGGTTTTCTCCAAAGTTACTTTGACGGTGTAAGGATGTAGGCCTTGTTCAAAAGATTGTGCCAAAATCGAACGTTGGAATTCGTCAAGTCCATCACCCGAGGCCGACTGCCCTTGCTCATTGGATACAGTGGCTGACTTTTCCCCTGTTTCAATCACATTAAGCTTTCTCACGATTTCGTCAACATCGTGCTTCCCATCTCCGCCAGCGATGATGGATTCAACCATTGCTTCTAAATGATCCACTGATTCAAAAAGGGCATCCACAACCTCATCTGTTACTAGTACCTTGCTTTGCCGGATGGCATCCAGGACATTTTCCATTTGATGAGTGAGGCTTGCCAAATCTTCAAACCCCATTGTAGCTGACATCCCTTTAAGGGTATGAGCGGAACGGAAAATATCATTTACAATCGCAACATCTGTTGGATCATTCTCAAGCTTGAGCATATGTTCATTCATCGCTTGTAGATGTTCCCTGCTTTCATCGACAAACACATCTAAATATTGATTCATATCCATGTATACAACCCCCTACTATAAATAGCGCACGATTCGTTCTGATATCTCGGTGACATGAACGACTTCATCCACTTTTTGAGTTGCAATCGCCGAGCGAGGCATCCCATAGACAACACAGGACTCTTCGGATTCTGCAATTGCAATTGTGTCTCCTTCCTCCTTTAAAGCTAACAGCCCCTCTGTACCATCCGTCCCCATCCCGGTCATGATCACAGCAATCTTCTGGTAGTTATGAACCGTAGATAGACTGGTGAACATTTCATCGATAGAAGGACGATGTCCTCTGATCGGTGGAGTTTGATTGTCCAGTTCGATGATGATTCCATTTTGCTTATGTATCGCTCTTAGGTGGTATCCCCCGGGGGCTATATAGACCGTGTTGTTTCTCAATATTTCACCTGATTCTGCTTCTTTTACAACTAGTGCCGACTGCTTATTCAACCGTTCTGCCAAAGATTTCGTGAATCCGACGGGCATATGCTGGACGATCAGGACTGGAGCATCAATCGAGTCCGGAAGGTTGGAGATAACTTCGACCAACGCCTTTGGACCTCCTGTAGAAGTACCGATTGCGATAAGTTTCTTCTTTTTCGTCAAACCCTTATCCAATGGTTCTTTCGGAAAAGGTGATATCGGTGCTTTTTCACGCTCAGTGATCTTTGTAACCTTAGCAACACTTGCAACCTTCACTTTGTTCAATAGCTCTGCTTTCACCTTGTGGATGTCCAAAGAAATCGCCCCTGAAGGTTTTGAGATAAAATCAACAGCTCCTGCCTGAATTGATTCGATTGTCTGGGCAGCACCTACTTTTGTAACACTGCTAAACATGATGACAGGAATCGTGTATTGTCTCATGATTTTCTTCAAGGTAGTCAAACCATCCATGACTGGCATGTCCACATCAAGTGTGATGACGTCAGGTGAAAGTTGCGGGATTTTCCTTAATGCGTCTTCTCCATTACGAGCTGTTCCAGCGACTACGATTGTAGAATCGCTTGATAATAGATCTGAAATGACTTTCCGCATGAATGCAGAGTCGTCAACAACCAGCACCCTTATACTGCTCATATGGTCCCCTGCTTTTTTGAAAAGTAGCGTGTGAATCTTTGGATGAACCCTTCGTTTTTGCGGGAATCGTCAGAGCCACCCTGATAGATATCAGCTAACTTTTGAACTGATTTTGCAACATTGGAATATGGGGCATATATTCGAAATGGTTTTTGTTCTTTGACAGCTTTAAAGACCGTCCGATCTTCTGGCAGCATTCCAAGCCGTTTGATGTCTTTCTGGAGAAACTGTCGAGCTGCTTTTTGGATCCTCATGCCCACATCCTCCCCTTCACCCTTATTTTCAACACGGTTCACGATGATAGAAATTGTGACAGAGGATTCTTGTTGATGGATATGCTTCAACATGGCGTAGGCATCTGTTATCGCCGTCGGTTCAGGAGTTGTGACCAGCAGCACCTCATCTGCTGCAGTGATGAATTGCAAACTGTCTCTAGAGGCCCCTGCTGCCATATCCAGAAAGATGTGATCATACCGTTCTTGAATCACTTTCATTTGTTGACAAAAGTGATTAAATTGTTCACTCGTCAATTCAAATAATTGATTCAACCCACTTCCGCCTGCAAGGTAATCGACTTGGTCCGGGCCCGTTTCTATCAAGTCCAGGATCGGCAGCTGCTGTTCTACTAGATCTACGATATTGTATCGGGAATGTACCCCCATTAAGATATCCAAATTCGCCATCCCGATATCAAGATCCAGGACCAGAACCTTTGAACCTGTCTTGACCAGGGAAAGTGCAAGGTTGATGGTAAGGTTTGATTTTCCCACTCCTCCTTTTCCACTGACCACTGCACAAACCCTTGCAGATGTCGAACCTGATTGGAATCTTTGACGAAGGATTTCTGCCTGATCATGCACGTTGACCATCTCCTAACAGAAGGTCTGCTATACTTTCCGGTGTTGCTTCAATGATATCATCAGGAACGTTTTGCCCTGTGGTCATATATGCCACACCATGTCCCGTCTCATCAAGTAGATTCAATACATCACCGAACGTCTCTGTTTCATCCTTTTTTGTAAAAATAAATTTATCGATCGGAACATTATTGAACTGGGCTACAATCCGCTTCATATCACTGTATTTGGAGGTAAGAGAGAGTACCAGATAATTCTCCATATCATTATTGAATTGATAGACCTCTTCCAGGTCAGCGACATATTGTGCCTTTTTGTAATTACGTCCAGCCGAATCTACGAATATGACGTCGTAATTCTGGAATTTATCCTGGGCACGTTGGAAATCCTCTCGATTATAGGCAACCTCTAACGGTACGTTTAGTATTTCAGCATAGGTTTTCAACTGATCGATTGCAGCGATCCGGTAAGTATCAGTGGTGATCATCGCTACCTTCTTCTTTTTATTCAGGATTGCATCCGCTGCGATCTTTGCAACGGTAGTTGTTTTACCGACACCAGTCGGCCCGATCAGATTGAGGAACTTCTTATCATATTCGAAGCCCCCGAAATCGCCGTTTGATAATAATCCGCATATCTCTTCCTTCATCCACTTGTTGATCGACTCGTCTGCTTTCATTTCAGATTCTTCTCGATACCATCTCTTTAATAATCCTTTCGAGAGGCTTGTCCTCACCTCATTGTTTACTCCCTGCTCTTCAAGGTCATTGATGATTTTTGTGATTTTTTCAGGGAATTGGATTGCATCAGATGATGACCTAGCCTCCACAATTTTCACGGATGGTTTGTTGTTCAATGTTTCGGATTTGTGTGCAGTTTCCTCTGATTTCGTTGTAGTATTTGTCAACTTTTCCATATTGTACTGCGGACTATAGTATTCATCCTTATGTTCACTTGGCATGGGATCAGGATCCAAAGCCGCTACCACTTCAAGGGATGGTTTTGTGAAAAAACCGAGAAACCCTCCGGTACGGATTTCTTTGGAATTGAGGATGACTGCATCCTTGCCGAGATCATTCCTGATCTTTTTCATCGCTTCTGGCATTGTTGGTGCGATATATTTTTTTATTTTCATGATACATTCACCACCCCAATGCTCTGTACTTCCAGATTAGGTTCTAGTTCGTTGTACGAAAGGACGACGACATCCGGTAAATAACGCTCGATTAATTGACGGACGTACATTCTTACAGCTGGTGAGCATAAAAGCACAGTTATCGGACTTACTTCACTGACTTTCTTGATTTCATTCATTATCGAATCAAAAATGGTCTGTGACTCGTTCGGATCCATTGCTAGATAATTTCCATGTTCCGTCTGTTGAATGGATTCAGCAATCCGTTTCTCGACGCCTCCGGATAAGGTGATGACTTTCAATAAGGATTGCTCGTTACTATATTGCTTGGAAATCTGTCTTGATAAAGACTGACGCACATATTCAGTGAGAAGATCCGTATCCTTCGTCATCTGCCCGTAATCGGCTAATGTTTCAAAAATGATCGGTAAGTTCCGAATCGATATATTTTCTTTCAACAGCTTGATAAGTACTTTTTGGATATCGCCAATCGTCAATGGATCCGGTGTCACATCTTCCACCAGTGCTGCATGGGATTCTTTCAAATGCTCGACAAGTTGTTTGACTTCCTGTCTGCCTAATAACTCATGTGAATGTTTCTTGATGATTTCTGTAAGATGCGTCGAAACAACCGAAGGCGGATCCACGACTGTGTACCCCGAAAGCTCTGCACGCTCCTTCAAATCTTCTGAAATCCATAGGGCAGGGAGTCCAAAAGCGGGTTCTACGGTCTCAACACCCTCAATCTCTTCATCATCAACGCCTGGAGACATTGCCAAAAAGTGATCAAGCAGGAGCTCTCCTTTAGCAATCTCGTTTCCTTTGACCTTAATCCGGTACTCATTCGGCTGCAGTTGGATGTTGTCCCGAATCCTCACAACAGGTACGACAACACCTAATTCCAAAGCGAGCTGTCTCCGGATCATGACGATACGATCCAATAAATCGCCACCTTGACTTGTATCTGCAAGCGGGATCAGGCTGTATCCAAACTCGAACTCAATAGGGTCGACCTGCAAAAGATTTACGACACTCTCTGGACTCTTCAATTCTTCTGTTTGGACTTCTTCTTCCACTTCTTCTTCAGAAACCTGACGTTGTTGCTCTATACGGCTTAGATGATAACCGCCATATGCAAGTAAAAGGGCAATGGGTAAAGTGAAGATATTCTGGATAGGTGTGAAGAACCCCAACAGTGCAATCGTTGCTCCAGCCACATATAACATGGCTGGATAGGCAAGCAATTGCTTTGTGATGTCTTGCCCTAGGTTCCCATCTGATGCAGCTCTTGTGACGATGATCCCTGTGGCAGTCGAAATGATCAATGCAGGGATCTGGCTCACTAGTCCATCTCCTACTGTTAATAGAGTATACGTTTCGGAGGCTTCAGCAAGCGGCATCCCTTGTTGAACCATGCCAATGATGATACCGAAAATCATATTGATGATGACGATGATGATTCCAGCAATCGCATCGCCTTTTACGAATTTACTTGCCCCATCCATCGCACCATAAAAATCTGCCTCTTGCTCGATTTTTTGTCTTCTTTCACGCGCTTCCCTTTCAGATATCAAGCCAGCATTCAAATCGGCATCGATACTCATCTGTTTACCGGGCATGGCATCTAAAGTGAAACGTGCTGCAACCTCAGAAACCCTCTCTGAACCTTTAGTGATGACGACAAATTGTATGATGATCAAAATCACAAACACGACGAAACCGACAAGAACATTACCTGCCACTACGAAGGAACCGAATGTATCAATGACGTTCCCGGCTTTCGCCTGGCTTAAGATTGAACGAGTCGTCGATACATTCAAGCCTAAACGGAATAATGTAACTAGTAATAAAAGCGATGGAAAGATGGAAAATTGTAGAGGTTCTTTCGTATTCATCGCTATCAGGATAATGAGAAGTCCTAGTGATATATTTGTAATGATCAAGAAGTCGAGCATCCAAGTCGGTAGCGGGATGATTAACATCGTGATGATCAATATTACACTTAGTAAGACTGCCAGATCTCTTGGCTTCATCGCTGAACTCTCCTTCTGGTTTGTTAACTGTTGCTTCGGTTATTGATAAATGTTGATTTTTGCGAAATTCACTCCGTTTCTGGGCGATCCGCAAGATTCGATTCTTAGCTTTGTTATTGTACAATGTTGATTTCTGCGAAATTCACTCCCTTTCCGCGGGCGTAAGAAAAGCGGAAGCGACTCGGTCAGGCACGCAGGTCACTGGAAAACTGACGAGGAGGCTGTTGCCGCCGCAGGAAATTTGAAGTGATCCAAGTGACTGGTCGCTGAGCTAGACATCACTTCCCTGTATCAACCCACTTCCGCAAGCCTCCTCACTTGCACAGGACGTGGTGGATTTTAGTCGAAGATCCTTTAAAAACTGCGGGGTCTTGCCTGGCTCGCTGTTCCCGCAGGAGTGTCGTGAATTTCACTGGAAATCAACAAAATTATGTAATACATGAAGGCAGGAGCGACGAGCAATTCTTGCATAAAATCTATGAGTTGTACCGAGGAAGCTGACTTCACAGATACACTTGTAGACACAGGTACATATGCTCGAATCCTTGGACCGCTAAAACCAAGTAACGCGGAAATTCGCAGTTTATCATTCGGTTATTTTAAACTTTCCATCTTTAATCACTCAGTTTAAAATTGACGAATTAGAAACAAGAAGTTCAAGGCACGTAGGTTTTAAGGACCGGATCGTATTTGAAAATACGTGAGGACCGCTAAAACCAAGTAACACGGAAATTCGCAGTTTATCATTCGGTTATTTTAAACTTTCCATCTTTAATCAAACTCAGTTTAAAATTGACGAATTAGAAACAAGAAGTTCAAGGCACGTAGGTTTTAAGGACCGGATCGTATTTGAAAATACGTGAGGACCGCTAAAACCAAGTAACACGGAAATTCGTAGTTTATCATTCGGTTATTTTAAACTTTCCTATCAAATGAGCTTTTTCAAACGGTACACATAAGCCAACACCTCAGCCACAGCTTTGAACAGGGCTTCTGGGACGAGATCGCCGATTTCCGTCTGGTCGTAAAGGCTTCTGGCGAGTGGGCGGTTTTCGACGATTTCAATTTCGTTATGTTTTGCGACTTCCCTAATTTTCAATGCTACAAAATCTACACCTTTTGCAATTACGACTGGCGCATCGTGTTCGCTTTCATCGTATTTCAATGCGATGGCGTAATGTGTGGGATTGGTGATGACTACATCTGCTTTAGGGACTTCCTGCATCATTCTCTGCATCGCCATTTGTCGTTGTTTTTCTTTGATCTTGGATTTGATCAGCGGATCCCCTTCTGACTTCTTATGTTCATCCTTAAGGTCTTGTTTACTCATCTTGATGCTCTTTTCGAAATCGTACTTTTGATAAAAGTAATCCAATACGGCCAGAAATATGAGGAGAACGGATGCCGCCAGTCCCATTTGGATCGTCAACCTCCCGATCACGAGTAGAGCATGTTCGACCGTGCCGTGTGACAACATTAAGATTTCATCCTTCTGTAACCATAAGACGGCAAAGGTGACAAAACCGACAAGTGATATTTTTAAAATCGATTTCAACAGTTCCACAATCGCCCTGAGCGAGTAGATTCTTTTGAATCCCTTCAATGGGTTGATCCGCTCCAGTTTCGCTTTCAATGGCTCTGTCGAAAAGAGGACGCCAACTTGCATGTAGTTTGCGGCTACACCCGCAATCATCGCAATCAATAGAATCGGCGCGACGATTTTAGCTGCTTCAATTGCCATCGCAGACATCACTTGCTGGATATTTTCATTTGTCGCATCAAAGTGGATGAACTCTCTGAAACTCTTCTGGTAAATTGCCAATAACCTATCCAACATGAAAGGTGCAATCAGCCATAGGAATAAAAATACGATTAATAAAATAATTGCGGTGTTAACATCGCTCGATTTCGCAACCTGTCCTTTTTTACGGCTATCCTGCCGCTTTTTTGGTGTTGCTTTTTCGGTTTTCTCTTGTGAAAAATATTGAAGATCAAGCGATAAATATGGCATTATTGACCACCTAACAGTCTCATCATTTTCCTCATAGCCTCAAGCATTTCGATATTCAACGAGTTGACCATCTGGAAAATGACTGGAATGACAAGCAATAAAACAACGAAACTGACGAAGATTTTCAATGGCAGTCCAACAATGAATACATTCACTTGTGGTACTGTCCGTGAAATGATCCCAAGAGCCAGGTCGACGAGAAACAGACATCCAACCACAGGAATCGCCATCTGAAAAGCAATATAGAACATCTTGAGCACAGTATCCGCTACTAATCTAGCAACATTCCCATCTCCGAATATGAAAGCCCATCGGTCGATTGGTGCAAATTGATAACTTTGATAGATTCCATTCAGGAACATATGATGGGCATCAATCGTTAGCAAGAACAATATTGCGAATATATATAGGAACCTCCCGATGAGAGGTGTCTGGATACCTGTTTGCGGATCGAAAACATTCGCAATCGCAAATCCCATTTGTAAATCGATGAAGCCTCCTGCTACTTGTAACCCATACAAGAGGATCGAAGCGACGAAACCGATGCTCAATCCAATCATCAATTCCTTCATCACCAGAAGGATGAACTCACCATTCAAAGCAACCATAGGCGCCTGTAATGTCGTAAAGATGAAAAATGAAAACACGACGGAGAATCCAATCTTATGTATTACAGGAATGTTGCGATAAGAGAATATCGGTACTGTTGCCATAAATGCAGTAACCCTCACGAGAACCAATAAGAAAGCAGGCATGCTATTTACAAACTCCACCATACTCTACAAACCTATGTAATTATTGATATTGCTGTATAGTTCATGTGTGAAAGTCACCATTTGGGTCAACATCCAGGGTCCGAAGAAAATAAGTGAAACAAGCACAGCTACAATTTTCGGAATGAAAGCCAAAGTCTGCTCTTGAATTTGCGTAGTAGCCTGAAAGATACTGACGAACAGTCCGACCGCAAGTGCCAATATCAGAAGCGGACCACTGATGATCAATGTAGTGTACACCCCTTTTTCAGCAAGGGAAATAACGAATTGTGAGTCCATAGAACGAACACCTTCTCATCTCTTAATAACTCTCCAGCAGTGATTGGACGATCAAATACCAACCATCGACAAGGACGAACAACAATATCTTAAACGGTAATGAAATCATCACAGGAGGGAGCATCATCATCCCCATTGCCATCAGCACACTCGCGACGACCATATCAATGACTAGAAACGGTACGAAGATCATGAATCCCATCTGGAATGCCGTCTTCAACTCACTTATGGCGAAGGCCGGTACCAAAGTCGTCAGAGGGATATCCGCAACACTTTCAGGTCGTTCCTCTCCTGTATAATTCATGAATAATGCCAGATCTTTTTGTCGCGTGTGTTTTGCCATGAATTCTTTCATTGGAATACTTGCTCGATCCATCGCTTCATCTTGAGATATTTCACCTTCCATGAACGGTGTGATCGCTTGTTCGTTCACATCGGATAGGATTGGTCCCATAATGAAAAATGTCAGGAATAAAGCGAGTCCTATCAGAACCTGGTTAGGAGGCATTTGTTGTGTAGCAAGACCATTCCGGACAAAGGAAAGCACGATGATAATCCTCGTAAACGAAGTCATCAATACGAGAAATGCCGGGGCAAGGGAAAGGACAGTCATCAGGACTAACAGCCGAACTGTAGTAGCGACATTTTCTGGATCATTGTTGAACAGTTCATTACTGATACCTGGTAGTTCAATCATGGTCATGCCCCTTCTTCTTTAAAGACTCCATCAACGCATTACGGTTTTGTTTCGTATCATTCAGCTGTTTCTTCAAAATCCCTTGAAACTTCGTTTTGTCAGAGGTATCTCGGTTGTTCCATAACGAACTGATCCATCCGGCTAAGCCATTCATTTTTTCTGACCCAGTCATTTGTGTCTCATTGGTGGCCATCAATGTTTCGATTTCTTTTTCGTCTTCAATCTCTTTGATCAATTCGACGTTATCCCCGACACCCACGACAAGTATCCGATTTCCCACTTTCACCAACTGCACGGAACGTTGATTTCCAAGCATCGCTCCACCAAGTGTCTGGATTCCTTTTCCTTGTTGGATCACCTGTGTGCGTTTATGCAACAGCTTCAAAACAAGTACCATAAGCCCCACTACCAATGCCAGCGCAAAGAGTACTTTCATCATTGTCACGAATGTGGATGGTCCTGATACTGGTTCGGAGGTACTCACTGTATTTTCTTTCTCTTCCGGAACATCTTTCCCACTCTCTTTATAACACTCAGAAACAGATTTCCCTTCGCATCCTTCAGGTGAATTGTCGGTATTGGCAGAGATGTACGACGGTCCACCGAATAAAAGGAATCCTATCAGAAGGACCGATATGTTTGTTTTCCAATTCACAAGTGACACCTTCTTATGCTTCAAGTGTTTTCTTGATCGCTTCAATGACTCGCTCCGCTTGAAACGGCTTTACGATGAAGTCTTTCGCCCCAGCTTGGATTGCATCAATGACCATCGCTTGTTGTCCCATTGCAGAACACATGATTACCTTCGCGTCAGAATTCACAGCACGGATCTCTTTCAATGCTGTGATTCCATCCATTTCCGGCATCGTAATATCCATCGTCACCAGATCAGGTGTATGTTCTTTATACAATTCAACCGCTTGTGCTCCATCACTTGCTTCACCTACTACATCGAATCCATTCTTTGTAAGGATATCTTTGATCATCATTCGCATGAATGCTGCATCATCTACAATTAAAATACGGTTTGCCATGTTTCGTTCCCCCTGAAAATAGTGTTATTGTAATTTTTCTAATCGATCTCTCTGGCTGATTATCTCTGTTACTCTTACACCGAAGTTCTCATCAATGACAACAACTTCCCCTTTTGCGATCAATTTCTGATTGACCAGGATATCGACCGGCTCCCCAGCCAGCTTGTCCAATTCGATGATCGAACCATGTGATAATTCCAAAATATCTTTGACGGCTCGTTTCGTCCGGCCAAGTTCCACAGTGACCTGTAACGGAATATCCAATAACATGTTAAGGTTTCGTTGGTCCACCGAAACAGATTCATTAGGAGCGAAATCTGTAAAAGCCGCTGGATGGACATTTGCGGTACGCTGATTCGTATAAGACG
Organism: Alkalihalobacillus sp. TS-13; assembly: GCF_019720915.1. GTDB lineage: Bacteria > Bacillota > Bacilli > Bacillales > Fictibacillaceae > Pseudalkalibacillus. The sequence continues at coordinate 830,151 of NZ_JAHKSI010000001.1, read as the reverse complement.
GTTCAATTTGCTCTCTTTCACGCTGTTGATGTGTTAACCCTGAAGTTTGATGGTTTTCTGGTACCATAGATGCTGATGGTGCTGATTGCTCAGGTTCTTCATAAGCAGGTTCTTCCCTCAGGGCATCATTACCGCTGTCTGGATTCATTAGCTGATCTACAAGCTCTTTTCCGAAATGTAGCGGTACAAGCTGCATGATATTCGAATCGATCAAATCCCCGACTTTTAATTTGAATGAGACTTTCACAAGAACATCATCTTTCGGAATATTGTCCGTCCCTTCATCTGCATTCACATCCATCAAATCGATGGTTGGAGGAGAAATATCGACTCGCTTATTGAACACTGTCGACATCGATGTGGAAGCTGATCCCATCATCTGATTCATCGCTTCTTGAACTGCACTCAAGTGAAGTTCTCCCAACTCACCATGAGGATTCGTACCGTCACCACCAAGCATGAGATCTGCAATGATCTGCGCGTCTGAAGTCTTGATCACTAGCAAATTCGATCCATCGAAACCTTCAGTATAGCTTACCAACACAGCTACATGAGGCTTCGGAAATTCATCAGAAAGCTTGTTTCGTTCCACAATGGAAACATTCGGTGTCGTAATTTCGACCTTCTGATTCAGAAGTGTGGACAATGCAGTCGCTGCACTTCCGAACGAGATGTTCCCGACCTCTCCGATCGCATCTCTCTCAATGTTTGTTAACAGTTCTTCCTTCGCTTCCTCTTTTGGACTTTCATTTCCGCCATTCAATAAAGCGTCGATTTCTTCTTGGGAAAGCATGCCATCACTCATCATTTAAGTCCCCTTTCTCGTAAGCATCAATAATTTGGATCGCCATTTGATTTTTCACCTTACCGGGTTGTCCGATAAATTTATTTTTCCCTTGTACATTGATCGTCAATGGCTCTGAAATTTTCTGATCTAACTCTAAAACATCATTGTTCGATAACGAAAGGAATTCCTGGACAGAGATCTGGCACCTGCCGAGCTCAGCGGTGAGCGGCAGCATAGCTGTCTTCACCCTGCTCTCAAGCTTTTCGACTTCTTCAGGCAGTCTTTCACGCTGCTTGTTCTGCATCCAATGATGAACAGACAGCTTTGGAATGATGGGTTCTAAAACGACATGTGGCAGGCAAATATTGATCATTCCGCTTGTTTCCCCGATTGTAGTCGTCAACGAAATGACAACAACAGTTTCATTCGGTGATACCATCTGAAGGAATTGAGGGTTTACTTCAAAGTCCAGCATCTCGGGTTCCACATCTATGATCGTCCCCCATGCTTCACCGAAACAATCCAAAGCACGGTCAAAGAGCTGGTTCATGATCCTCGTCTCAATTTCTGTCAAACTATCAACCTTGTTCATTCCTTTTCCTTGCCCACCCAAGACCCTGTCGAGCATCGCATAGGCGATGTTCGGGTTGACCTCGATCAGCAGGCGTCCATCCAAAGGCGGTGCCTCGAACAGATTCAGGATGGTCATTTTAGGGACGGATCGAATGAACTCTTCATATGGAACCTGGTCTACCGAAGCTACTGATATTTGGACGTATGTACGAAGCTGGGCAGAAAAGTATGTAGTCAATAAACGAGCATAATTTTCATGGATCCGGCTCAGGCTCCTTACTTGATCTTTTGAGAACCTTAGTGCTCTTTTGAAGTCATACACTTTCACTTTCTTTTCTGCTTCTTCTTTTTTTAGTTCCTCAGCATCCATTTCTCCAGTGGATATCGCTGATAATAATGCGTCAATTTCATTTTGGGAGAGTACATCTGCCAAGAGCCTCACCTCTTTTCTGTTGTAATTCTCAGCTTTTTATTGGACAACTTTTTCAGTAGTGAACACTCGGACAACCTTACCGCTATCAAGAAACTCATTGATCGTCTTTTGCAGGCTGGATTCCAGGTTTGCAATACCTTCAGGACCCTGTAGTTCGTCGGATTTCGTTCCAGAAAGCTGATAGATGATCGAATTCTTCACCTGGAACATCCTAGTCTCCAGTTCTTTCTTGGCTTTCGAGTTATCTACTTGGATTCGGAATGCCATCTTCGCAAACCCTGTATCTTCGAGGTTGGTCATGATCTGTTCCGTATCGACGGAAAGATCCTTCAATTCATTGGCTGTTAGTTCATTAGAAGCTTTGACCTCATCTTTAGAGGAAAGATTCATATAAAGCACTACACCCGCTACAGCAACGATGGAAATAGCTGTAATCATGACCAGCATGGTTTTGACGAGGTTGTTTTTCACGCCCAATCATCCTCCTTTTGCTTGGGCAATCCTAGTATCGAGATTTCCTTATAAAACTTGTTAACTGCTTCCTGAACTTCATAAATCCCTTCTTTCACCACAAATTTCCTGCCATTGGTAAGGGTGATCGTCGTATCGGGAAATGCTTGTACCTGTTCGATATAAATGGCATTCAATGTAAAGGTTTGTCCATTCAATTTGGTGAGTTGGATCATGTTAAGTGGGGCTAGTCAGTGCCAGCCCCTTTCACCTCACTTTATCTCTTTAAATTGACGAGCTCTTGAAGGATTTCATCTGATGTCGTGATGATACGTGTATTCGCCTGGAAACCACGCTGTGCCACGATCATTTCGGTAAACTCTTCAGAAAGATCCACGTTTGACATTTCTAAGGCTCCGGCTACGATTTCACCAGCTCCATCTTCACCTGGAGTTCCTAGGGCATTTACATCAACTTCACCAGAGTTGGTAGTTTGTTGGTAAAGGTTGGATCCCACCTTTTCAAGTCCTCCGTTATTAGCGAATTTCGCTATTCCTATTTGTCCAGCTTCAGTTACTTCACCACTAGTAGCATCAATATAATTAACCGTCCCATCATTACCGATACTGAAGCTTTCTGCATCTACAGGAATGTTAATTGGCTGACCAGTTGTGTCTAACAATTTCAATCCATCAGAGTTGACTAAGTCCCCCTTTTGATCTAAATAAAAGTTTCCTGCACGGGTATAGAAACTGTTAGTCTCATCTCCAACAACGAAAAATCCATCTCCAGATAATGCAAGGTCAAGAGGGCGCCCTGTCGTCTGCAAGCTTCCTTGTGTATGGATCGTATCGATGGTTGATAGCTGTGAACCAAGCCCTACCTGTTTCGGGTTGACTCCACCTCGGTTGGCATTCGGAGCACTCGCTCCTGAAATTTGCTGTGACACAAGATCCTTGAATGTCGTTCTCCCTTTTTTGAATCCGTATGTATTCACGTTTGCGATATTGTTCCCCAACACATCTAACTTGGATTGGAAGTTTTTCATTCCACTGATTCCGGAGTACATTGAACGTAACATCTTTTAAAATCCCCTCTCATTTTTAGGTGTGCTGCCTCAGTCAGTCAGCAGCATCAGAGCTTCCTATCGGTCCAGCTCTAAGTAGTAATAAGATAAAGTTAAATTTGAGGATTATCAGAACCAAGAATTTCGAGGCACGGCACTCACGAAGAACGGATTATAGTTTGACCTACATAAGATCTGAGTGACAACGTAACAAAGAAATTCGCCGGTAATGGTAACCGGAATAATTTAACTCTCCTTAATTCAAGACAATCGCTCCATTAATATTTGTAAAAATATGATCCGCAGCTTCTTCTCTATTCATCGCGGTTATGACGGTATTATTCGTCGTATTGACGACAAGTGCCGCATCTCCAACCAATATGAGCGAATCCTTGATCCCTTTATGTTTCGCTTCAGTTATCTTCTCGTTGATTCGTTCCCAGGTAGGTTGTTCGATCTTGATGTTCCGCTCTGCTAATCTAGCATTCGCATGCTTGGATACTTTCAAATCTTGTACCTGGCTTTGAAGAAGTTGTTGGAAATTGGTCCTTGTCTGTACCGTCTTATTGATCACTTTGTTCCTTGGTGGTATCGACGAAGTGATCGGTGGTTGATAAACTCGTTGCATTTGATCACCTCTTTTCTTTTTTCTTACGCTGATAATGCGATGATCTGACTTGGTGATACTTTCGTTCCATCTGTCAATTCGATTTTGGTTTCGCCTTTATCGAAATGGACCTTTGCAACCTCACCTGTCAAAGTCGTTTCTACCGGTTGGCCATCTTCTTTGGACTTACCGATCCAGGTGATTTCCTTGCCGATCAATTGACTGTATTGCAGGAGCTGACCATTATTCTGATGTGACACCCAGTTCTGTAACGTATCATTCATATTGACCATCTGTTCAAGGCTTGAGAATGAGGCCATTTGGCTGATGAATTCACGATCCTCCATCGGATTTAAAGGATCCTGGTTAGCTAACTGTGCGATCAGGATTTTCAGAAAATCATCTTTGCCGAGATTCGTATTGCCTGTCTGCCTCAACTGAGCGCGATCCGGGAGCATTAAGCTTTGGTCGATTTTAGCTTCCATCGATATTACACCTCCTCATCGATCCCTATTTCCTTCAATAGTTGCTCGAAAGAATCTTGATTTTCTTCTTCGTTTTTATGCTCTTGTTCTTGTTTCTGTTCTCCACTTGAAGATTGTTGGTTCTCGTGTTCTTGATCATCACTCATCCAATCAGTCGTATGGCTGCTGATTTCAATCTTATCAATGTTGATATTCTGCCCCTGTAATGAATGTCGTAATTGATGCAGGTTCGTTTCAATCAATTCCTTCGCCTGTACAGTTGAAGCGATGATTTTTGCTGCGATCTCTCCATTTCTTTGGACGATCTGGATATCGAGTGATCCAAGATTCTCAGGAAAGAGTTTAATGCTGAGCTGTGTACTGCCATTCGGAAGAGTCATGATCCTACCACGATTCAATATCTTTGCAAGTTCATTCCCGAACTGGGTAGATGGTGTATGCTCTTGCGGTGCATGCAGTATGAATTGTTCAACTTTACTCATGCTCGTCGGACTTGTTACACTAAAAAGCCCTGATGTAGTGACTGCTTCAGACTTCTGATGTTGAATTCCGGTCTCCTGACTCCCTGTATTCCCAGTTGGTGCTGCGGGCTGATTTTTCATTTGAAAAAACATCGGCTGATTGAAATTCTTGGTAGTTATTTTCTGATCATTCGTTGGCACTGTTGTATTTCCAGTGCTTTGTTGTGCCGCTTTCCCTTGCAGATCCATCAGCATCTGTTTCAAACTGTGTTGCTGAGGTAAAGCGTGTACAGCATCATTTTTCATCAAGAACTTTAAGAACTCTTGCAATCGTCCTTCCGCTTTCATGTTTCCTTTTAAAAGGTGAGGATCGATCTGCTGCAGAAGTTCAAACACGGGCTTGTCCATCCCGCTTTGTTTCACATCTTTGATAACCTTTTGGTCATTTCCATACTGTGATGGCTCAAGAATAGGCATCGGCTTCATCAGGTTCTTCAGCAAAGGCTGAGGGATTTGTTGTATATCGGATATCTCAGTTTGTAATTGCCCAATCAGTTCTTCAAGGCTCAAATCTGTTCCATTCAGATCATTCAACTCATCACGGAATTTTTCTAGCAGATTCAGCAATTGCTCACTCGTCATTTCTTCCTGTTGTGCATTCAATCCGAGCGCTTCAGCAACAACATTACCGAAGGCTCCTTCTCCGACTTTCGTGTTTGTTTGTGCTGTTTTCGAACCAGAGAACATTTGTGTGTTCATTAACATGTTTGCTACGACTGTCATCTTTTCACCTCCTTTCAATAGATGAACATCAATTTGTTAATAGCTTAGTCAATTCCGCCGCCTTTTCAGGATTCATCTCAGCTAACACGTTCGCTTGGGTATCCGAATCAAGGCTTGCGATGATTCTCGCAGCTTCACTCTGTTCCATGCTTTCGAAGATTTTAGCAGCGTTCCCAGGCGCCATCATTGTATAAATATCTGATATTTTTGCCATCGATTCATTTTTTTGAGTTTGGTCTTCTTCTTTCTTTTGCAATTGATCTTTCAAAAGAGCAATATCAGATTGATGCTCTTTGATCTCATCGTCTTTTTCCAGCACTGCTTTTTCTGCATCTTCAATTTGTTTCTGCAGCGTTTTGATTTGACTTTCCATTGATATGAGCAATTCCTCGTTAGACTCTCCTGCATCCTTTTCAATTTCAACCCAATTCGAAACTACTGGTACATTTGCTGCGTAGTTCTTTCCTTTCTCGATCAAGTTCACACCCATCAAAGAAAAAATGATGACCGATAATGAAGCTGCGAAAAGTAATGGGATTACCACCACAAGCAGGAACCATAAAACCTTATTCGATTTCTTCTCCAAAAGTGCCTCACCCGATTTCGTTTGAAGTATGTCTCAATACAGTAAGCTCATCTGTTACTTTCATTTCATCGATCTTACTTTTGTATTGATATCTACTAAATTGTCTTTCTTTCAACTTTTCATATTTTTTCACATCAATCGTCTCAGACATGAGTCTGTCGTGCGCCATCTGCATATTCTCCCTGGCATGCTGCAACCTTTGCTGTAACGATTGTACATGGTAGTCCAGTTGATCGATGTACTGATTGTAATGTTGCAAAGTAACAATCTTATCCCCATCGATCATCCGCTGAGACTGCTGAGACTGGAGTGATTCCTTCTTTTTTAGGACTTCATATAACTCGTAGCCTATTTCCTCGAATCGTTCTTGTTTTTCTATGTATTCCTTTTGGGTCTTGTCCTTTACTTGTTGCTTATAATCAAGGACTTGTTCCATCCTGAATTGATATCCCATCGTCTACCTCTCCTCCTGGAAAAGTCTTAAAAGCTCTTCAATTGATTGGGAAGCATTTACATCATCATTGGTTTTTTGGCGAAGGAACTCCATGATTTTAGGATAGTAGTGAATGGCATCATCTATTTTTTTCGAACTCCCTTTTTTATAAGCACCGATTGAAATCAGATCCTCCGACTCTGCATAAGAAGCAAGGAATTCCCTGGCTTTTGCTGCTGCCTTTATATGTTCAGGATCAACTATATTGTTCATGATCCTGCTTACACTCTTCAAAACGTTTATAGATGGGAAGTGCCCCTTGTTTGCAAGATCACGATCCAAGACAATATGCCCGTCCAGTATCCCTCTGACAGCATCAGCAATTGGTTCATTCATATCATCCCCATCGACCAACACGGTATAGAATGCGGTGATACTGCCATCCACATAGGTTCCTGACCTTTCCAAAAGCTTAGGCAATAAAGCAAAAACTGAAGGTGTATACCCTTTGGTTGCAGGAGGCTCACCAACTGCCAATCCTACCTCGCGTTGTGCCATCGCAACCCGCGTGACAGAATCCATCATCAACATGACGTTCTTCCCTTGATCCCGGAAGTATTCAGCCAATGTTGTCGCAGTAAGTGCACCTTTTATTCTAAGCAGCGCCGGTTGGTCTGAAGTCGCTGCGACAACAATCGTTTTACGCAGCCCTTCTTCACCAAGTTCGTGTTCTACGAATTCTCGAACTTCGCGGCCACGTTCACCTATGAGGGCGATGATGTTTATATCCGCACTTGATTGTCGTGCAATCATCCCCATCAAAGTACTTTTTCCTACCCCACTTCCTGCAAAAATTCCAATTCTTTGGCCATTTCCAACCGTCAAGAAACTATCTATGGCTTTTACGCCGCAACTAATATTTTCAGTAATCCTGGGCCTTTTCATCGGATTAGGGGGTGTGGCATCCGTCAAACAAGAAGATAAGCCATGAGGCAGTTCCTCGCCATCCAACGGTCTTCCCAGCCCATCCAACACTTTACCGATCAAGGCTTTCCCTGATTTGATCTGGAGTGGTTTACCTGTCGCTTCTACTAAACTTCCAGGGGAAATTTCCTGGATCGAGGTAAAAGGCATGAGAAGGACATGTTCTTCTCGGAAACCGACCACTTCAGCTGGAATCGTTTTGTTGATCGTATCGCCTGTGTGGATATAGCACACATCCCCGATCGATGTTTTCGGGCCTTTAGATTCGATCATGATTCCGATGACCCGATTCACTTTACCGAAGCGTTTGAATGGATCGATCTTTTGAACAGCAGTCAACATCGGTTCAATGTCCATGTTCCTCACCCACGAATTCCAATAGTTTTGTCTTGATTTCTTCCAGCTGGCTGTCGACAGAAGCATCAATACGGCCGTATTTCGTCTCAATCAGACAGGTGTGGTCTTTGATGGACACTTCAGGATAAACTACAATCTCAGCATTTAATTGCACCGTAAGTTCTTTCGTAAAAGTCGATGTCAACTCATAATACTTTGGAGATACAAACAGTTTGATATCCTCTTCCCCTTTCACCTGTTTCAAAGATTCTTGGATAAATCCTGTCCAGTTTTCATCAGATTCAAGCTTATCAGCAAGGATCTTACCCGCGATTTCTACACTCAATCGTAGAATTTCAGGCTCGGATTCGATGATTTTATTCCGATAATCGGATTGTGCCGCAAATAGGATCTTGTTCGCTTCATTTAACTTGGTTTTATAATCTTCTTCTGCTTGAGCGAGCCCTTTTTGATATCCGTCTTCAAAACCTTCTGAAGTGGCTTGACCTCGTGCCTCCTCTATTTGTCTATCGATTGTTGCTTCTTTTTCTCCCAACTCTTTTTCTTTGGCGGCAGCTTCTGCTTCAGCACGCTTCAAGAGCTCTGCTGCTTGCTCTTCAGCTCTTGCGATGATCGCCTGGGCTTTTTGTTCTGATTTCCAGCATACCACCGATTCTGTTATGTCTTCGGTGTCCTGGAAAGACTCTACTGGACTGAATGTGTTCAATCGTTTGATTTCGATCGGTTCACCGTCAGTCTTATTGGAAAGAGGTGAAAACTTTATAACTCTAGACAATGATATCGTCTCCTCCACCACGAGCGATCACAACTTCTCCAGCTTCTTCAAGTCTGCGAATGATCGAAACAATACGGGATTGCGCTTCTTCTACATCACGAAGCCGAACAGGTCCCATATATTCCATCTCTTCCTTGAAATTATCCACCATCCGTTTGGACATATTTTGATATACGATCTCTTTGACTTCTTCACTTGCTGCTTTTAATGATAGTAATAGATCCTCATTCGGTATTTCACGGATGACTCTTTGAATCGATCGGTTATCCAACGTTACGATATCTTCAAACACAAACATTCTCTTCTTGATTTCCTCCGCTAATTCAGGATCCTGTACCTCTAAAGCATCAAGGATCGTTCGTTCTGTACTTCTGTCGACCCCATTCAAGACTTCCACGACAGCCTCGATTCCTCCGGCCTGAGTAAAGTCTTGTGTAACCGTCGTGGAAAGCTTCTGTTCAAGAATCTGCTCAACCTCAGTTATGACTTCTGGGGATGTGCGATCCATCAAAGCGATCCGCTTCGCAACGTCTGCCTGCACTTCTTGAGGCAGTTCCGATAAAATTTGGGCTGATTGTGCCGATTCCAGATAAGAAAGGATCAGCGCAATCGTCTGCGGGTGTTCATTCTGGATGAAATTCAAGATCTGCCCCGGATCCGCTTTCCTTGCAAAATCAAAGGGTCTGACTTGCAAAGTTGATGTCAAGCGGTTGATGATGTTTGACGCTTCACTTGCCCCTAAAGCTTTTTCGAGTACTGTTTTTGCATATCCGATACCACCCTGAGTGATATATTCCTGTGCAAGCGCAATTTGATGGAATTCATCTATGATGTCCTCTTTAATCGAGGATTCAACTTTTCTTACATTCGAGATTTCCAATGTCAAGCGTTCGATCTCTTCTTCACTTAGATGCTTATAGACTTGTGCTGAAACATCCGGCCCCAGTGAAATCAACAGAACAGCTGCCTTTTCTCTGCCGGAAAGTTTTTGTAGTCCTCTAGCCACTGGTACCACCCCTATTCATCCGACAACCAAGAACGAAGCAATTTTGCGAATTCATCCGGCTTGTCTTTTGCTAGTCGTTCTAGTTGTTGTTTACGAGTTGTTTCTTCTGTTTGCTGAGGTTTCAACTCAGGAACTTCCTCAACCTGATAGTCGACACCGCTAAATTCCTCTTCTTCTACTACTTCTTTTCTATTCCTCAACAATAAGAAGAGTAGAATGATGATGGAGATCAGTAACACACCTCCGACAATATAAATCCATAGTGGAAGCTTATTTTCCACAGGCGGCATTTCAACTTTCCCTTTAAGCGGCTGAGCAGAAACAATGATTTTCTGACCGATTTGTTCTTCAGTAATTTCATTTGTCTGATCTTTTGAGATGGTCGTTCGCACTACACTGCTCAACACTTGTTCGATATCATCGATCCGATCCGCCGGCAATGAATTTGGATTTTCCGGATCCGGTGGCTCTACCATTACCTGGATTCCGATATCCCTGATTGTAAATGGTGCTTCTTCAACCTCTTTATGTATACGGTTCACTTCATTGTTGATTCTTTCTTCTACACGTTGATAATCACCTGACTGTCCATCTTCTCCTTGATAAGAAGGGACGTCTGTGTCTCCTGTCCCGGCTACACCGCCTGGTGGCGTTCCATTGCCCGTATAGGTTTCACGGATCCTTTCGACACTCATCTGAATGCCTTCCATTTTTTCCGGATCGACAGGCTCCACAAGTTCTTCTTGGCGTTTTTCTTTTGTGAAATCGATGTCAGTAGTGACTGAAACCACCACTTTATCAGGCCCCATCATCGTGCCTAACATACGTTGTAGGTTTCGTTGCAAATCTTTTTCAACGTCATCCTTGATCGCTTTTTGCTGCTCATAAGCAGAAAGTGTAGTAGATTCCTTCTCTGTGTCCTTCAAATCAAAATAATTAAAGAATTGATCCATAATGACGATATTATCTATAGGTAAGGACGGTACACTTTTTGAAACAAGGTTGTACAAAGAGTTGATTTGCTGCTGTTTCAGTGTGTATCCAGGCTCTAAATCCAAAACTACAGATGCAGAAGCCGTCTGTTCTGCATCAGTCACCCATACATTTTCTTTAGGCAGATTGATCATCACCTTCGAATTCTGAACCCCATCAATACTACCAATCAGATTTTGCAGTTCTGTTTGCATGGCAGCTCGTTCAACAACACCGAATTCCTTATCTGTCATGCCGAATCCATTGTTTTCCACAAAATATTTATAATCAATGGTCCCACTTTCCGGCAGACCTTCTGAAGCAAGATCCACCTTCAGCGCATCTACCCTATCTTCTGGCACATTGATCGCTGTTCCGTTATTTGCAATTTCATAACTGATCCCTTTGGCATCAAGACTGCTTTTTATCTGCCCAGTTTCTTCTGGGGAGAGTCCGGAATATAAGGGAACATAATTCTTATGAGAAACGATGATGGTCAACAGTATGATTAAGGTAAACAAACCGATAAAAGAACCTATGATCAACGTTTTCTGTTTCTTCGTACGTTCTTGCCAATATTGCTGCATTTGATTTTTATATGACGAGATCTTTTCGTTCATTTTATCCCCCGGTCGTCATTCGCAAAAAAATTTATTTTCAATGGTCATAAAACTTACCAGACCCTCGAAAACTATGTGCGTAAATGTAATTGCTATAGAATGCTATCAAACCTGCATTCTCATGATTTCCTGATAAGCTTCAATCGCTTTGTTCCGTACTTCCACAGCTGTATTCAAAGTGATGCTTGCCTTTTCAGCAGTGATCATCACATTATGTAAGTTATCAGTCTTACCTGAAATGAGCTTTTCTGTCTCGATATCAGATTTGATTTGAGCTTCATTGACTTTATGTAGTAAATCCTTGAATGATACAGCCAGCTGATTACGTGCTTGACTAGGTGTGGATTTTTCAACAGCTGGTAATGAAGTGACATTCAATTGTACTGGTTGCAATCACAACACTCCCTTTATCTTCCGATTTCCAGTGCTTTCATATACATCCCTTTGGCTGCGTTCATTACAGTCACATTCGCTTCATAAGACCGCGTAGCACTCATCAAATCCACCATCTCTTTAAGAGGATCGACATTCGGCATGCGAACATATCCTTGATCATCTGCATCTGGATGCTCTGGTTGATATGCCAATTTAAATGGTTGTTCATCTTCCACAATCGAACTTGCTTTGACACCTTTCAACTGATCACCCGTATGTACTTTCGATAAAATTGAATTGAATTCTGTCCCTCCTGGCTTAAGCACGACCATTTTTCTTCGGTAAGGCTGCCACTCTCCATTCACCATCTCTGACCGAGTCGTTTCTGCGTTAGCCATATTCGATGAGGCAACATCCATTCTAAGCCTTTGAGCCGTTAATGCGGAACCCGAAATATTCATTGAGTTGAATAATCCCATTTATCTATCTTCCCCCTTTGATCACCGTGTTCATTGAACTGAATTTACCATTCATACGCTGGATCAGCGCTTGATAATACAATTGATTTTCTGCTAGTTTCGTCATTTCCTTATCAACATCAACATTGTTTCCATTATGGGAATACGATGTGTCTGCATTGGTTTTAGTAAAGAAGGATGAGTTAACTGAAGCTTCTGTAGAGAAAGGAATATGCTTCTGGTCCGTCCGATAGGCTTGTAAGGAGCGGTATAATGTATCCCTGAATTCCACTGATTTAGCTTTATAGTTCGGGGTATCAGCATTTGAAATATTATTCGCAATCGCCTCATGATTTGCTGTACGATAATTCAATGCCTGTTCAAGATGTCGAATTGTACTTGAATTTAGCATATCTACCCTCCTTATAGTAAAATTTCCTCAATATCCAACAATTTCTAAATTGCTTTCAGGTGTATTTTATAGTTAATACCATCTACTGTCTATGTATTTTGCGATATTTCGATTTTTTTCGATATAAAGGACTAATATTTAAATAGTTCTTTAGACTCATATCGTCGTTTTTCGACTTAATTACTACCTTATTTCCGCAAACTTCAGGAAAAACCCTTCTTTTTAATCATAAATATTCGACAAAGTTCGTGGTTAGGTCCCATATTTTCATTCAGCGTATCCTTTCATTATCAAAATGGTCGGTTTATTAAACACCCTTTTCACGTGTAAGTCGGTAGTGTCCTCACAAGAGAGTTTAATTGGTGGGTACTATTTGTTCATACGACAAGTCTTGCACCAAATTTCGGATTGATTGTCCGTATGAAAGCTTCTTAAGACATTCAGCCATGAAATTACACACTAATTATCCGCATGAGTTATTGAAGTAATCAGGGAATGGAGCTTATGTGCCCCCCCTTATGGTCTTTTAGTGTCATATCTTCCCAAATTCTTTTTTAGTACAACAAAAAGACACAGAGAATAGAAGTCCTCATGTTTCCATGTAAGACTCTTTTCAATCTGTGCCCTGTAAAAATAAAAGGCTTCGTTAAATAATTCTGTTGATTTCTAAGTAAGTTTGATTAAAGCGAAATTTACGACACTCCTGCGGGAAAAGCGAGCCAGGCGAGACCCCGCAGCTCTGAACGAGCGAGGAGGCTTGCAGTATTGGGGTAATGCAATGGAAGTGATGTCTAGCACAACGACCAGTCACTTGGATCACTTCAAACTTCTTACGGCGGCGACAGCCTCCTCGTTAGTTTTCCAGTGACCTACGTGACTAAACGGGTCGCTTCCGCTTTTCGTATGCCCGCGGAAAGGGAGTGAATTTCGCATAAATCAACAATAAAGTATAACAAAGCCAGAAAAAAAGAGGGGCTGACACTGAGGTCAGTCCCTCTTCCTCTTTAGATCGCTTTTAATTTAGAAAGCTCATGTAAGAATTTATCATTCAATACCTTGATATACGTACCTTTCATTCCTAGTGAGCGTGATTCGATGACACCCGCACTTTCAAGTTTACGAAGCGCGTTTACAATCACTGAACGTGTTATCCCGACTCTATCAGCAATTTTACTTGCTACAAGCAGTCCCTCGTTTCCATCTAATTCTTCGAAAATATGCTCGATGGCTTCTAATTCACTGTAAGATAATGAACTGATCGCCATTTGCACTACTGCTTTATTACGAGCTTCTTCTTCGATTTCTTCAGATTTTTCACGGAGAATCTCAGTACCTACAACTGTCGCGCCGTATTCAGCCAGGATCAGATCGTCATCCTTGAACGATTCATTCAAACGTGAAAGAATCAAGGTCCCTAGACGTTCCCCTGCACCAACGATCGGCACGATTGTCGTAAGACCTTTACCAAATAGATCTTTGTTTTCAACAGGGAAAGCGGTATAATCACTGTTGATGTCCAAGTTTGAAGATGTTTCTGTAATGTTGAAAAGGTTTTTCGTATATTCTGTAGGGAATTGTCTGTCAACGAGCATCTTCTTCATTCTCTCATTCTCAATTTCCTGTACAAGAGAGAATCCAAGTAATTTCCCGCGTCTGCTGACTACGAAAATATTTGCTTCGATTACATCACATAGAGTACCAGCCATTTCTTTAAAGTTAACTGGCTTACCACCAGACTCTTGTAATAACGCATTGATCTTTCTCGTTTTTTCTAATAAATTCATTTGTAACTCCTCCTAATTGTTATAAGATATACTGACTCAAGTCTCGATTTTTTGCAATGGCTCCTAGTTTTTCATCGACATAATCAGGAGTAATTGTAATCGTCTCAAGATTAATATCCGGGGCTTCAAAAGATAAATCTTCCAATAACCTTTCCAAAATCGTATGAAGCCTTCTAGCTCCAATATTGTCAGTATTTTGATTCACTTCTGTTGCGATTGTCGCAATTCTACGAATAGCATCGTCAGAAAATTCTATGTTTATACCTTCAGTTTGCAAAAGTGCTATATATTGTTTTGTCAACGCATTGTCAGGGTCTACCAGGATTGATACGAAATCATCAATGTTGAGACTGGACAGTTCTACCCGGATCGGAAACCTCCCTTGGAGCTCAGGTATAAGATCTGAAGGCTTTGCAATATGGAACGCGCCTGCTGCTACGAACAACACATGATCTGTCTTGACAGGTCCATACTTCGTAACAACTGTCGATCCTTCTACAATCGGCAATATATCTCTTTGCACCCCTTCACGCGAGACATCTGCTGATTGATTACCCCTACCTGCAATCTTATCTATCTCATCTATAAAGATCATACCCGTTTGTTCGGCTCTTGTAACAGCTTCTTGACCAACTTCGTCCATATCGATCAATTTTTGTGCTTCTTCATGAGTCAGGACCTTTCTTGCTTCCTTTACAGTAAGCTTACGTTTTTTCTTTTTCTTCGGCATCAGATTGCCGAGCATATCCTGCATATTCATCCCCATTTGTTCCATTCCTGAGCCCTGGAACAAATCCATCATATTCTGGTTCTGTTCCTCAACCTCTACGTTGACATAATGATCTTCCAATTCACCAAGCGCCAGTTGATGAGCGATCTGCTTCCTTTTTGAAGCAATCTGGTCTTTTTCCGTATCGGAATTGTCGTTCGGATCTTGTTGTTGTTGATTTCCGAACAACATTTCCAAAGGGTTCTTATAAGAAGTCTGTTCGGGTTTCTTTGAAGGAACCAACAATTCCACTAGCCGTTTATTCGCATTCTGTTCGGCAGGATCTTTAACCGAGGCCATCTTCTCTTCTTTTACAATACGGATTGATGTTTCAACCAGGTCACGGACCATGGATTCGACATCACGGCCGACATAACCGACTTCGGTGAACTTGGTCGCTTCCACTTTTACAAAAGGCGCGCCGACGATCTTAGCCAGTCTTCTAGCGATTTCAGTCTTCCCTACACCAGTTGGACCGATCATCAATATATTTTTCGGTACGACTTCATCTCTTATCGATTCGTCGATCAAACTTCTGCGATACCGGTTTCGGAGTGCAATAGCTACCGCTTTCTTCGCATTTTTCTGACCAACAATAAACTGATCAAGTCGTTCAACAATTTGTCTTGGTGTATAATCCATTTTCATCGTGTCAAACTCCCCCGTTTCAAGTTAATTGTTCAACAATTATCTGGTCATTCGTATAAACGCAGATCTCGGCAGCGATCTCTAATGCGCTTTTCGCGATGTCTGTTGCAGATAAATGTTCACCATGCCTTTTCAGCGCCCTTCCTGCCGACAAAGCATAGTTCCCACCTGATCCGATGGCTAGTATCCCATCATCCGGCTCAATGACTTCACCAGTCCCGGAAACAAGCAATAGTGTTTCTTTATTCATGACGATCAACATCGCTTCCAGTTTTCGAAGCATCTTGTCACCACGCCATTCTTTTGCAAGTTCTACTGCAGATCGTTGCAAATTCCCGTTGAATTCCTCAAGTTTTGCTTCGAATTTTTCGAATAATGTGAAGGCATCAGCGACTGAACCTGCAAATCCAGCTAGAACTTTACCGTCGTATAACTTTCGGACCTTCTTCGCCGTATGTTTCATCACTACGGCATTTCCGAAAGTCACTTGCCCGTCTCCTGCCATTGCACAGCCACCCTTATGATGGACAGCAAAAATGGTGGTAGCATGGAATGTACTCATAATAGACCTCCTCCCATCATTGAATCCTCACCCCGCTTAAGCTCTTGGATGAAAATTACGATACATCTGCTGCAATCTATCTTTAGTAACGTGTGTATAAATTTGAGTGGTAGACATTTGGGAATGACCCAATAGTTCCTGTACTGCTCTCAAATCAGCACCCTCATTCAACAAGTGGGTCGCAAACGTATGACGCAGCATGTGCGGGGTGATGTTCATCGTCAAAGATGTCGCTTCGATCATCTTTTTCAGAACTTTCCTTACACCTCGGTCCGTCAGAGGATCCCCTTTATAATTCACGAAGAGTTTATCATGCTCTTTCGTTTTCATTAATGTCTTCCTGCCAGAATTCAAATAACGGTCCAACGATTCGATTGCATAACTGCCTATCGGGACATATCTTTCCCTGCGCCCTTTTCCCCTTACAAGAATCGTTTCAATCGAAAGATCGATGTCTTTCAGAGTAAGACCACAACATTCACTGACTCGAATTCCCGTTCCGTAAAGAAGTTCGAGCAACGTTTGATTCCTCTGTCCCAAGGCGGTGTTTAAGTCTGAAACTTCAAACAACTCCTCAAGTTCTTCTGCATAAAAGAATTTGGGGAGTCGCTTGTTTTGTCTCGGTAGACTAGCACTTTTAAAAGGATTCTGTTCTAAGCGTTCTTCTCTGATTAAAAACCGATATAAACTTCTTAATGTTGAGACTTTTCTTGCTACAGTTTTTCTGGCGTATTTCTTTTCATGCAATATTGTCAGATAGTGACGGACATGTACATAAGAAACAGCAGCAAATTGGTACATGCCTTGCTGCCTCATGAATTCCACAAAATCGTCGATGTCAACTTGATAATTGATGACGGTATGCTGCGAACAATTTTTTTCAATTTGTAGATATTCGATAAAAAGACGAATGTCTTCTTGCATATCACGATCAACTTCCTATTATTTTCTGAATAGTGGAACAATTAGCATAAAGACCCCTAAATCGTATCACAACTTAGAGGCCTTGACAATATATATTCACACTTTTGTTAAAAAATTCTGAATTGTTCCCAGTGCTCTCTCAGCAATCTTTTCGTACCGTTCCTTCTTATTCTTGATTCTCTTATCAAGCGGAGGAAATAATCCGAAATTTGCATTGATCGGCTGGAAGTTATCCGGGTTGGCAGTCGTAATATATTCTGCCATTCCGCCTAATGCCGTTTCCAGCGGGAAAACAACTGGTTCTTGATCTTGAACAAGACGAGCCGCGTTGATTCCTGCGATCAAACCGGAAGCTGCACTTTCCACATAACCTTCCACACCTGTCATCTGACCGGCGAAGAACAAATCAGCACGGTCTTTATACTGGTATGTCGGTCTAAGTAAATTTGGTGAATTGATAAACGTATTCCGATGCATGACACCATATCGAACGATCTCCGCACTTTCCAAACCCGGGATCGATCTTATGACTTCTTTCTGCGGACCCCATTTCATATGTGTTTGGAAACCTACGATGTTATAGAGTGTTCCAGTCTTGTTGTCCTGTCGTAATTGAACAACTGCATATGGTTGTTTCCCGGTTTTCGGATCTTCTAATCCTACTGGTTTCATTGGTCCGAAAAGCAAGGTCTTCTTTCCCCGCTTTGCCATCACCTCGACTGGCATGCACCCTTCAAAGAAAATTTCTTTCTCGAATTCTTTCAAAGGGACCGTTTCGGCTGAAATAAGCGCATCATAAAAACGATCGAATTCCGCTTCTGTCATCGGACAGTTCAGGTATGCGGCTTCCCCTTTATCATATCGGGATTTCAAATAAACTTTATCACGATCGATGCTATCCACTTCAATAATTGGTGCTGCAGCATCATAGAAATAAAGATACTCTTCACCTGTCAGAGATAATAGCGCTTTTGACAGATCTTCCGAAGTCAATGGACCAGTTGCAATGATCGTAGGTCCTTCGGGAATATCACGGATTTCTTCTCCGAAGACTGTCACATTCGGATGATCTTTCACGCGTTCTGTCACCTTCGCTGCAAATTCATGCCGGTCAACTGCAAGTGCACCACCGGCAGGGACAGAACAGTCATCCGCACTTTGAATGATGACCGAATCCAAATGTCTCATTTCTTCTTTTAGTACCCCTACTGCATTAGTCAAGGCATTTGAACGAAGTGAGTTGCTGCAAACCAACTCTGCAAATTTATCCGTATGGTGTGCAGGTGTCTGTCTTTTCGGTCTCATTTCATATAGATTGACTTTAATTCCGCGTTTTGCTAACTGCCAAGCAGCTTCACTTCCTGCTAGCCCTGCACCTACGACATTAACTGCTTGTAAATTCAATTTCCATCACCCTAATTTTGTTTCTCTTTGTAGTCGCAATTCGTACACTGGATCGTGTTGCTTTTCTTCGTTTTCTTTTCGACGAGTAAACTTTCGCACTTCGGGCAAGGTCGGCTGATCGGTTTATCCCATGAAACGAAATCACAGTTAGGATATCGATCGCAACCATAGAAGATGCGCCTCTTTTTACTCTTTCGCTCAACGACATTTCCTTCATTACATTTTGGACATTTTACACCGATATCCTTGACAATCGGTTTCGTATTTCTACAGTCAGGAAAATTCGAGCAAGCCATGAACTTCCCGTATCGACCCATTTTATAGACCATCTCGCTGCCGCATTTCTCACAATTTTCACCGGCAGGTTCGTCCTGGATCTCTACTTCCTTCATTTCTTCCTCTGCAACCTTCAATTTTTTCTCGAATTCTTTATAAAAGGCAGCAATAATTTTCTTCCACTCTTCTGTACCTTCCTCGATATGGTCGAGACTCGTTTCCATTTCAGCAGTAAACTCGACATCAATGACTTCAGGGAAAAACTCAAGGATCAGCTCCAGTACAATTTCCCCAAGTTCAGTCGGTACGAACTTCCGAGCGTCTAATGCCACATATCCACGACGTTGAATCGTATCGAGAGTCGGTGCGTAAGTAGATGGTCGTCCGATTCCAAGTTCCTCCATCGTTTTGACCAACCTTGCCTCTGAATATCTCGGTGGAGGCTGAGTGAAGTGCTGGCTCGGTTCAATATCTTCGGTTTTGACCGAGTCTCCCTCTTTCAGGTCTGGAAGAATCTTATCTTCATCTTTCTTGTTATCATCGTTACCTTCTACATAAACTTTCATGAATCCAGGGAATTTCACTTTTGAACCGTTTGCACGGAAACGTACTCCGTTATTGTCCAGGTTGACCGCCATCGTATCCATGATCGCTGGTGCCATCTGACTTGCAACGAAACGTTCCCAAATCAATTTATATAAACGATATTGATCCCGGCTCAAATACGGTTTGACTGCTTTCGGATCCCGAAGGGTCGACGTCGGGCGCACCGCTTCGTGGGCATCCTGCGCATTATTGGATTTTTTTCCAGTCGGTCGACTGCTCGTGAATTTCGATCCATATTGTTCTGTAATATAATCGCGTGCTTCATTTTTGGCTACATCAGATACACGAGTGGAATCGGTTCTCATATAGGTGATAAGACCGACAGTCCCTTCTTTCCCAATATCGATTCCTTCGTATAATTGTTGCGCCATCATCATCGTTTTCTTTGCACGAAAATTCAATTTTCTTGCTGCTTCCTGTTGCAATGAAGAAGTTGTAAATGGAGCGGCTGGATTTCTTTTACGCTCTTTCTTCAGGACAGAAGTGACATCAAATGATTCACCTTTGATGTGCTTCAAGACTTCCTTCACTTTTTCTTCATTCGAAAGTTCAACCTTTTCACCATTCAACTCAAAGAAGGACGCTTCGAATTGTTCACCATTTTTATTGAATAACGCTTTGATTTTCCAGTATTCTTCTGGTTTGAAATTCTGTATTTCTTTTTCACGTTCGACAATCAAGCGTAATGCCACGGTTTGGACACGACCAGCACTTAATCCTTTTTTTACTTTCTTCCATAACAAAGGACTGATGTTATATCCGACAAGTCGATCGAGAATCCGTCTCGCTTGTTGGGCATCTACAAGATCCATGTTGATCTTGCGAGGTCTCTTGAACGAGTCTTTGATAGCTTGTTTCGTAATTTCATTGAACACAACTCGACAATCAGATTTATCGTCCATTTCAAGGCTATGGGCCAAATGCCAAGCAATCGCTTCTCCTTCACGATCGGGGTCAGCTGCGAGAAAAATCTTTTTTACTTTCTTTGCAGCGGTCTTCAGGTCTTTCAATACGGGACCTTTCCCTCTGATCGTAATGTATCTAGGTTCAAAATCGTTATTTACATCAACACCCATTTGGCTTTTCGGTAAATCACGTACATGTCCCATGGAAGCTTTTACGATATATTTTTTTCCTAAATATTTTTCAATCGTTTTTGCTTTGGCGGGAGATTCTACTATTACTAAGTAATCAGCCATAATTCTATCTGTCTCCCCCTTTTTTAATTTTAAAATCTTCCCTATTATTGTATATAGTATGTTGGTTTGTCAAACTTAAGATTTAAAGTCAGACAACTCTTCAAAAATATCTTCCGCACTCGCTGCAAGCTTTGCGCCTTGTTGTATCAAGTGATGTGTACCCATTGTACGTGGTTCTAATATCGAACCAGGCACCGCAAAAACTTCTCTTCCTTGTTGAAGTGCTTGATCACCAGTTATCAACGAGCCACTCTTTTCACGAGCCTCTACAATCAATGTTCCCCTTGAAAGCCCGCTTATAATCCTGTTTCTCATCGGAAACTGCCACTTCGCCGGTTTCCGATCAGGTGGGAATTCGGAAATCAAAAGATGTTCCGAGGCGATCCTTTGCGCGTCATCGGCATGTTCCCGCGGATAAATATGATTGAACCCGCTGCCCAAAACAGCAATCGTACGCCCATTTGATGTCATCGTGATACGATGTGCTGAAATATCAATTCCGTACGCCAGTCCACTGACAATGGTCCAGCCTTGTTCAATCATGGGAGTGATTATTTTCTCGAGGCTGCGCAGACCATTTATTGACGCATCTCTTGTACCGACGACACTTAATATTTTTCCTCCATACAAAAGACTCGTATCCCCTTTTACATATAGCACCAGCGGTGGATCGAAAATTTCCTTCAATAAGGAAGGATACTCCGTATCGAATATTGTAATGACTTCGATGTTGCTACCCTTGTATTTCTGGGATTTCTTCAAAAATTTTTCTTGCTCCGTTTTGTCCTTGATTTGGATTAAAGTCGATTCGGAAAGAAGATACTGTGTCTTTAATTGATGATTACTCATTTGAAACACTTTTTCAAGTGTACTGTCTTCCCTAATCATTCTAGACAAAGTTTTAATCCCCAAACCATTGCACTCAGATAAAAATAAAAGGCGTTCTTTCTTTCTACTTAACAATGAATCGATCTCCTCTTTTTATAAACTGGCATGTTTTATTACGATTTTGTATAATGTAATCCACTTGAGGAAAAATCTTCTTCACGATTGGTTCGATATGTATAGGCAATTCACCTTTATTTTCTTGCTCTGATTTTTATGTATAAAAAGTATAGTTGGTTTCTTTAGGCCGCAGGCAATCTGCAAGCCTCCTCACTTGAACAGGATGTGCTGGCTTCGACGTTCACCACAGGACGTGGTTGAATTTAGTCGAAGGTCCTTATTATAGTCGAAGATCCTTTAAAAGATTGCGTGGTCTCGCTTAGCTTGCTTTTCCCGCTGGAGTCTCGCATATTTCCACTGCCAAAAGGTTTCAGCATCATTCTTTACAACATTCCATTAGCAACAAACATTTGTTCTGCGGACGAACTGCCAGCCCGTACAAAAAGAAACAGGAGCCGCTCCCGTTAGTACCAGACATCTCTAATCTGAGATGTCTGAAACCTTTCTTCGGGCCAGCCCCATTGTTGTATTATTTGCTATGTGTTGTGCAAGCTTCCAATAGATTCTGTTCTTTCAATACAGAAATCAACGTTTCTCCCATTACAGATGGTGTTTCTGCAACCTTGATTCCACACGCATTCATGGTTTTGATCTTTTCTTCAGCTGTACCTTTACCGCCTGAAATGATCGCACCTGCATGTCCCATGCGCTTTCCTGGAGGTGCAGTTTGACCTCCGATGAATCCAACAACAGGTTTCGTCATGTTCGCTTTTACCCACTCTGCAGCTTCCTCTTCAGCAGTACCACCGATTTCACCGATCATGATGACTGCATAAGTATCTTCATCCTCATTGAATGCTTTAAGGACGTCGATGAAGTCTGTACCATTGACTGGGTCCCCACCGATACCAACTGCTGTAGATTGGCCGATACCAGCTTGAGACAGCTGATGGACTGCTTCATAAGTCAATGTTCCAGAACGGGAAACAACCCCGACATGTCCTTTCTTATGGATATAGCCAGGCATGATTCCGATTTTGCATTCTTCTGGAGTGATGACACCTGGACAGTTCGGACCAACCAAGCGTGTCTTCTTCCCTTCCATATAACGCTTGACTTTCACCATATCCATTACCGGAATGTGTTCTGTGATACAGATGGCTAGGTCAAGGTCTGCATCTACCGCTTCAAGGATCGCGTCTGCAGCGAATGGTGCAGGCACATAAATGACAGAAGCATTCGCTCCAGTTTCTTTCACTGCATCTTCAACTGTGTTGAATACAGGAACTCCTTCAACTTCTGTACCACCTTTACCAGGCGTCACTCCACCAACGATTTTAGTACCGTATTCAAGCATTTGCTTCGTATGGAAAAGGGCTGTTGAACCTGTGATCCCTTGTACGATTACTTTCGTATCTTTATTAACATAAACGCTCATCGAGTTTTCCCCACCTTCCTACTTCACTAGTGAAACGATTTTTTCTGCACCGTCAGCCATAGACTCAGCTGCAGTGATATTCAATCCGGATTCATTCAACAATTTTTTACCAAGGTCTACGTTCGTTCCTTCCAGACGTACAACTAGAGGAAGTTCAAGACCTACTTGTTTCGTAGCTTCGATTACACCTTCAGCAATGACATCACATTTCATGATTCCACCGAAAATGTTTACGAAGATTCCTTTTACATTATGATCAGACAAGATGATCTTGAAGGCTTCAGTTACCTTATCAGCTGTTGCACCGCCCCCAACATCAAGGAAGTTCGCAGGATCCCCGCCGTAATATTTGATGATATCCATCGTTGACATTGCAAGACCTGCTCCGTTAACCATACAACCGATATTACCGTCTAAGGAGATATAGCTGAGGTCGTACTTAGAAGCTTCGATTTCCTTAGGATCCTCTTCATCCAAGTCACGCAATTCAAGAATATCTTTATGACGGAATAATGCGTTTGAATCAAAGTTCAATTTCGCATCAAGCGCCATTACATTTCCATCCCCAGTCGTTACGAGAGGGTTGATTTCTGCAATTGAGCAATCCTTCTCAACAAACACAGTATATAAGCCCATCATGAACTTGACTGCTTTATTCACGAGCTCTTTCGGAATATTGATGTTGAAAGCTAAGCGGCGAGCCTGGTAAGGACTAAGTCCAACTACCGGATCGATCACTTCTTTAAAGATTTTTTCAGGTGTCTTTTCTGCTACCTCTTCGATTTCAGTACCGCCTTCTTCAGATGCCATCATGACGACACGTGAAGTAGCACGGTCCAATACAAGTCCTACATAGTATTCTTTCTTGATGTCACAGCCCTCTTCAATTAGAAGACGCTTAACTTCTTTTCCTTCAGGGCCTGTTTGATGGGTAACGAGTGTTTTGCCTAAAATCTCTTCAGCATATGTACGCACTTCATCAAGATTTTTAGCAACTTTAACACCACCGGCTTTCCCACGTCCACCAGCGTGAATTTGAGCTTTAACTACATTGATTTCAGTACCGAGTTCTTTAGCTGCATCTACTGCTTCTTTGATCGTATATGCAACCTTTCCATTAGGAACTGATACCCCATACTTTCTCAAGAGTTCTTTTCCTTGATACTCGTGGATATTCATTCTCCATCCTCCTATCATGTGTCTAATCTATGCAACACCGTTATTATTGTATAAATAAACCGCTCTCATGTCCACCGTTGCGATTGATTTCTCATGAATTTCAAGAATTTGGGGTGGAAAAGTCGAGATTAGGGCTTAAAGCAATCATCTTATACAGTAAAACCTGTGGGACATGACAAAAGGCACTTGTGTGAATTTTTCAGATCCACACAAGTGCCTTTTGCTTTATTTAACAATCGTCATTCTTTTTTCGCTCATCCACGATTTTCTTCGTGATGCTATCACGCTCGGCTGCCGGTCGAAAAACACCGAATTCTTCAGCAAATTCTTCTCGGAACTGTTGGACTGCTTGATCACATCCAGGTACTTCCAGCTTGTTTTTTTTCATCATAAAACAACCACCTCTCTATTTTTCTATAGTATGTGGTGTTTTGCCTTCCATTATGAGTCCCTGGTCAATCCTTTGGTTTCGATGCCTGGTCCAGCTGATACACGAAAGCGAAAACTTCGGCTACCGCCTGATATAAATTTGGTGGAATTTCCTGGTTGATCTCGAGCTTTGAAAGCAATTGGACTAACGACGTATCTTCTTGGATCTGTACACGATGCTGCCGTGCTGTTTGCAAAATCTCTTCAGCTGTAGCCCCCTTACCTTTCGCAACCACTTTTGGTGAACTATTTGCAGATTGATCATATCTTAACGCTACAGCTGTTTTACGATCGGTGTTCGTCATATGGAAAGATCAACTCCTCGTGAAGATACATCTTGTAACCCTGTTTGGATTGGTAGAGTGGATTCTTCAGAAGGGTTCTCCACTTTCACAGTGGACAGCTTGTAATCAATCTTTTCTAATGCACCTTTCAATTGTGGTTTCAATTTTGAGATAAAATGTTTTAGATAGTCATTTTCATTGATGATTTTAACGGAAATGATTCTGTTCTGTACATTCATATCAACGATCGTCTCATTGAGAAATTGCAAATCAAGGTAAAAAAGGATACGGCTGAAATCCTCATCGACATCTCCTGAAGATTCCCGTTTCATATCCCAACGCATCATCACATCGCTCTCCCATTCTTTAAAGTGTATTGGGAATTGATAAAATAACGAGGTGATTGTTTGGTTCTCACTCAAATGCAGCAGCTGCTGACCAGTAAGTCTATGTAACAATACTTCAGCCCTATCCTTGATACTCCCCGGTAATTCCTGAGATAACAGCTCTAGAAGTGCAGATTTCAATTGTTGCTGATTTTTCAGTTCTCCAAGCTGAGTGTTGATCAAATCATGCTCGAACGTCAAACCAAGTCCACGGATGATTTCAACCAGATTAAGATGCGGCTTCGGTGTCTTATTCATATTTAGCTGCGCATGCATCCAATTCGTTTGTTCTTTGCTGATCATACTTAATTTTTGCTGTAAATAAAGTTCGCTTTTCGAAACAGACATATTCAGCTTCAACTCTTTCAACAACGCTTCATCTGAAATCTGAATTTTACCTGATTGTGTAAGTAATTCTTGTTTCATTGAAGGGATTTTCATATCCATTGTCCGGAAAATGCTTTCAATTTGCAACTTCGAATGTGAAGCAGTCATCGGGCGAGAATATAATTGCAAAAGCTGTTTGACAGTTTCTATGGCTGTGTTTCGTGATGTGGCATCCAATACACGGGAAATCGCCTTTTCAACCGCGCTTTCTCCATTGTACACCCCTGCTCCTTTTATGGTTTGCTGTAGTGATTGAAGTTCTGAAGTCAGCGACCGGCTATCTTGCACATGGTAAAGTGCTTTAAAAATGGTTTCTGTAACAGGAAGGTTTTTGAGCAACATTGTTTTAACAGCTTGTATCCCTTTATCTACGTAAGGCACCTGCGATAACCATTTTTCAGCAAGTGTGATCAACTGCTTTGTGATTGGAAGTTGTTCATTAGAAAGATTCATGATCATCCGTTGTATAGCTGGCTGATTTTTACGGTGACCGAAAACCTGTGCTGGCAGCTGATTCACCTTGCTTTGCTCTAGTACTTCCAAAACCGGCATCCCGCCACTTGTACTTGACTTAACCTGGAGCCAATAGTTTTTGTTGGGTCAAAAGTTGAGCGTTCATTTTCCGACCTGCCAGTTGTACCTGGGCCAGATCGTTCGGGTACAAAGCCAAAACTTTTCCTGAAAAAACCTGCCCGGGTCTTAATTCTATTACAGGGTTCAAACGACTTATATTTCGAATGATGGATTCGATCGGCATCGCCTTCATAACGTCACACCCTCCGTCATAAACTGTTCCTTCCTTATATCGTCATCACACTAGTTTTTGTTTGGTACCAATTCGGAAACAGGGGCGAAAGATTTACGATGTTCAGGTGTGATCCCATTCGCTTTTAATGCTTCTAAATGCTGTACCGTTCCATAGCCGACGTTTGATTTGAAGTAGTATTGCGGATACTTACGATCGATTTCCTTCATCAACCTATCCCTCGTCACTTTTGCCACTATTGAAGCAGCTGCAATTGAGTTGCTTTTCCCATCCCCTTTGATGATGTTCTCTTGCGGAAGATCAATTGGGAGATCCATCGCATCTATCAAAAGATAATCAGGTTCGATCGGTAAATCCTCGATCGCCTTCATCATCGCAACTTTACTAGCTTGATAAATATTCAACCGGTCGATTTCTTGTGCCGATACAATCCCGACACCAATTGCCACAGCATTCCGGATGATCTTTTCGTATAACTCTTCACGAACTGGCTCAGATAGCTTTTTCGAGTCGTTCAGTCCAATGATTGGCGTATTTGTATCTAAAATGACCGCACTGGCGACGACTGGTCCAGCAAGTGGTCCACGGCCCACCTCATCAATTCCAGCTACCAAACGAAACCCATTCGAATAACAATGGTTTTCGATCAACGACATACGATTATATGTATCAATTCGTGCCTTTTCTTGTTCCTTACGCTTACACCATTGCACATAAAGCTGTTGGACGCCTTTTCTTGAATCATTCTTCAATTGTCGAATAAACCCCTCATCAAGGTCTCCCTCGTGACTTTCGATATGCGCCCGAAGCTCCTTTATTGATTTCTTTTCCATCGTTTTCTCCTTTTGTGAAGAATATTTATGTAAATACTATTATTAATTGGTGATTTCTGCGAAATTCACTCCCATTCCGCGGGCAAACGAAAAGCGGAAGCGACCTGCCTAGTCACGTAGGTCACTGGAAAACTGACGAGGAGGCTGTGGTCGCCGCAGGAGATTTGAAGTGCTCCAAGTGACTGGTCGCTGAGCTAGACAGCACCTCCACGGGTCTCGCCTGGCTCGCTTTTCCCGCAGGAATGTCGCGAATTTCGCTTAAAAAATATTTTAGATAAGATCAATTTCATTATCGAAGCCATGAAAAAGCCTTGGTGAATCAAGGCCATAAGCGAATGCTTAATCTTATCCTTCGAAAAATCCCTGCAGTCACCAGCTATTGAATTTTAGTGATATATTACCTTCTCTAACTATACAAAGATAGGGGTGGCATGATAGTTTCCTTCCTATCAAGCCAACCCCTTGTATCAGTGTCTTATTCGTAGTCTGCTGGTCTTTCAAAAGAAATCGGTCCAAGCTTTTCAGAACGGATATCTCTTAAGATGATTTCAGCAGCCTTTTCATAATCTACCTCTCCACCTTTGATGAGGCAACCCCTCTTCTTTCCAATCTCTTCAAAGACTTCAAGCGGAGGAGCAGATGTATCGGTCAACTTGTAACGGTCAATCAGTTTTTCAGGATAGGCATCCTTCAAATATTGAACTGCGAAAAAGGCGATGTCTCCAAAATCGAGGATGTCGTCCTTGATCGCACCAGTTACTGCAAGTCGATAACCAGTAATCTGGTCTTCGAATTTCGGCCATAATATTCCTGGTGTATCAAGCAACTCAAGTTCTTTTCCAACTTTGATCCATTGCTGCCTTTGTGTTATTCCAGGACGATCACCTGTTTTCGCAATCTTCTTGTTCGCGAGTCGGTTGATGAGCGTCGATTTGCCGACATTCGGTATTCCAAGTATCAAAGCTCGGACTGCCCGAGGCTTCACGCCCTTTTCAATCATCTTATCTAGCTTGTCCTTTACAAGCTCTCTAGCAATTTCCGAAATCTTTTCTAGACCCTGTCCTGTCTTTGAATTCACTGTGACAGTCCTCAAATTACGTGCTGAAAAATAATCTTCCCATTCTTTGGTTATCGCACGATCCGCCATATCGGTCTTGTTCAGTAGAACCAGCTTAGGTTTATTTTCAATAATCTCATCTATCATGGGATTCCGCGAAGACAAAGGGATTCGTGCATCAACAAGTTCGAACACGACATCGATCATCTTCAGCTTTTCTGTAATTTCGCGTCTTGCTTTGGCCATATGACCAGGGAACCATTGGATTTGCATTCAATTCACCTACTTTAGTACTTCAAAATGTGCAACCGGCCAAAAAATCACATTCGCTTTCCCAATGATTTGATCCATCGGAATTGCGCCTATGTTCCGGCTGTCTTTACTATGCTGTCTGTTATCTCCTAGTACAAATACATGTCCTTTCGGAACAGTTTGGGTGCCGATTTCATCACTTAAATCGAAATTATAGGTCAGATTGCCTCCTGAAAGCCCTTGTTTATATTCATTCAAGTATGGTTCTGGAACTGCTATGCCATTCACGTATAGTGTGTCATCTTTATACTCGATTTTATCCCCTGGGAGACCGATAATCCTTTTTATATAGTCTTTCCCTTCAGGAGCATGGAACACAACGATATCGAACCGGTCAGGTTTCCCTACCTCGTAACTGAATTTATTGACGATCATTCGATCTCCATTATGAAGTGTCGGCATCATTGACTCCCCATCTACAACAATTGGTGCAAATAAGAAGTAACGGATCCCTGCTGCAATCACTAATGCAATAACAAGTGCCTTCAGCCATTCCCATGATTCATTTTTGCGCTTTGCCATTTCTCCACCCCAGTTTTTCTATTTACCATTTATCTATACTTCATTATATTCGAAATGGTTAAAACAATCATCTGTCAGTGTGAAAGATTCATTTGTTTCTTTTGGATCTTCTAGTAAACGATTGTTGTTTTTCACAATTCTATTGATATAGCGTGGAAATATACTCACTTTCCGTGGTCTAAAGAAAAGCGGAAGCGATCCGGTTAGGCACGTAGGTCACTGGAAAACTGACGAGGAGGCTCAAACCAAACAAAGACTTGGTTCTGCGTGGGCTCACACATAAGATGTCAATCAATGTGTCGACCGCCGCAGGAAGTTTGAAGTGATCCAAGTGACTGGTGCTGAGCTAGACATCTATTCCCTGTATTAACCCACATCCGTAAGCCTCCTCGCTCGATCCTCGCTGTGGGGTCTCGCCTGGCTTGCTTTTCCCACAGGAGTCTCATATATTTCCGCTGCTTACAGGTTTTCATTGTTGCTATATCAAATGATAACCTTCATTAGCAACAATCTTTTAGAAACAACCTTTCTATTTGTTGATTTTGGCGAAATTCATTCCCTTTCCGAAGGAGTGTTGCAAATTTCGCTCAAAAAATTCATCCTAACATTTTAAGGTATGTAAAAAGGAGCTTGTTTCCAAGCTCCTTTTCGCACGAGTGTGCGTCATTATCTGCGAATTTCTTTGATACGTGCTGCTTTTCCACGTAGTGCACGTAGATAGTATAGTTTAGCACGACGAACTTTACCGTGGCGTACAACTTCGATCTTAGCGATTTTTGGTGAGTGTACTGGGAAAGCACGCTCAACTCCAACGCCGTAAGAAATTTTACGAACAGTAAATGTTTCGCTGATTCCAGATCCACGGCGTTTAATTACAACACCTTCGAATACCTGGATACGTTCACGTGTTCCTTCGACAACTTTAACGTCGATACGGACAGTATCTCCTGCACGGAATTCTGGCAAATCTGTTTTCAACTGCTCTTTTGTAATATCATTAAGTAGTTGTTGCATGATATTTCCTCCTTCCTTACAAATGTTCTTGTCTATGCTTTTCCATCATAACAGCGGAACATCGTAATCAAGCGGCACAAGCCACAAAGAATATCTTAGCATAAACGTAGTGATGACGCAATATCCTGAAGAGACTTTGTTTATGAATCTCTATCTTTTTTTACCTTTTCCAGGTAGATTCGGTCTTCATCACTTAGCACTGCCAAATCGATCAAATCAGGACGCCTTAAGAACGTCCTTTTCAACGATTCTTTGTCCCGCCACTTTTGGATTTTTGCGTGGTCTCCAGAAAGAAGAACTTCAGGTACTTTCATTCCCCGGAAGTCTGCCGGACGAGTGTAATGGGGATGTTCAAGGATTCCGGAAGAGTATGAATCCAGCTTAGAAGACTCTTCATTGCCAAGTACTTCGGGTAAAAGTCTTGAAACACTATCGATCACTACCATCGCAGCAAGTTCTCCCCCGGTAAGAACATAATCGCCAATCGAAATTTCATCAGTGACAAGATGCTCCCTGATACGCTCATCATAGCCTTCATAATGACCGCAGATGAAAATTAAATGGTCTTCTTTTGATAGTTCTTCCGCCTTTTGTTGCGTCAAACGTTCTCCCTGCGGACACATCAGAATGACTCTAGGGGGAGTTTCCTGATCACTTTTAAGCTGTTCCACTGCATCAAACAAGGGCTGTGGAGTCAATACCATTCCTGCACCGCCGCCATATGGGTAATCGTCGACTTTTCGATGTTTGTTCGTCGTGTACTCCCTAAAATCGATAACAGAATAGGTAACTGCTTCTTTTTCTTGAGCTTTTTTTAAAATGGAACTATTCAAGACGCCATCAAACATTTCGGGAAAAAGGGTCAAAATATCAATTTTCATTCTAATAGCCCTTCCATCGGTTCAATCAAAATTTGTTTTTTGACAACATCCACTACTTTTACAACTGGATCTATATATGGAATCAAGACTTCTTTCTTCGTTTCATCTGAATAGACGACCCAGACATCATTTGCACCAGGGGATAGTATGTCTTTCACTTTACCGAGGTGTTTGCCATCTATTGTCTTAACCTCGCATCCGATGATTTCATAATAATAGAATTCACCTTCAGGCAGATCCTTAAGTTGTTCTTTATGGACCTTCAATATACCATCTCGCAATGGTTGGACTTCATTAATGGACGGGTAGCCTTCAAAAGAGACAAGGTCGAATTGTTTATGCTTACGATGGGAGCGGACTACTAAGGGCATAGGCTCATTTTTCCCAGGTTGAAATAGATAAAGTTTCGAACCCTCCTCATATCGCTCATCAGCAAAATCCGAACGGGTGATGACTCTTACCTCACCCCTGATTCCATGTGTATTGACGATTTTCCCTACATTAAACCATTCGCTCATCATTTTTCCCCCGATAAATGTTTTGTTCTTCTATCATCAATCATTCACAGGCAAGATATACTTTAATCTCAAATAGTAATGGCTTAAAATATGGTGGATAAGAAACGAAGAGTTCAAGGCACGAAGGTTTTGAGGACCGGAACGTATATTATTCATACGTGAGGACCGGTAAAACCTAGTAACGTAGAAATCTGAAGTTTATCATTCGCCAAATTTTAAGCTTCCTCTAAACAAAGAGGTGGGGTTGCCCCCACCTCTTCATTCTAATTACACAATCTCTAAATTTATCTTTTTACGCTCATTGGTACCAGCAGCATTGATCACGGTTCGAATCGCCTTGGCGATCCGTCCTTGCTTTCCAATCACTTTACCCATGTCCTCACTATGAACAGTAAGTTGATAAGTGACAGTGCTACTCGATTCAACCTCTTCTATGCGTACATCTTCTGGGTGATCGACAAGAGCCTTAACAATCGTTTCGATTAACTCTTCCATATCAATTCCACCCTACTTATTTTTGGTTTTTAGCATTGTGTAGCTTTTCCATAAGACCAGCGTCAGAGAAAAGGTTGCGTACTGTGTCAGAAGGCTTTGCACCTTTCAACATCCAGTCAAGAGCTTTCTCTTCGTCGATTTTCACATCAACTGGTTGTGCAATTGGGTTGTAGTATCCGATCTCTTCGATGAAACGTCCATCACGAGGTGAACGAGAATCTGCTACGACCAAACGATAAAATGGAGATTTTTTTGCTCCCATACGCTTTAAACGAATTTTTACTGCCATATCTATAATTCCTCCTAAAATTTTTGTAAGTTGTTTATTATCACGGTAATGTGTACCGGTCAAATCCTGAATTACATGAATGGGAATTTCATGTTGCCCATTCCACCTTTTTTCTTACCTTTTTGCATATTGGACATTTGTTTCATCATTTTCTTCATGTCCTCGAACTGTTTCAAGAGCCTGTTTACCTCTTGAACGGAACGACCGCTTCCTTTTGCGATACGTTTCTTTCGACTTGCGTTGATTGTAGCGGGCTGTTGCTTTTCACCCTTCGTCATCGACTGGATGATTGCTTCAACATGATTGAGCTGTTTTTCGTCAACTTTGACGTTCTTCAATTGCTTCATCTGTCCGGAACCCGGTAACATGCCAAGTAGTTCATCAAGTGGACCCATGCTTCGTACCTGGGTAAGCTGTTCAAGAAAATCATCGAACGTAAAGTTCATCGTCCGCATTTTTTCTTCAAGCTCTTTCGCCTTCTTTTCATCCACATTCGTTTGGGCTTTTTCAATGAGAGAAAGAACATCTCCCATACCTAAAATCCTTGAAGCCATACGTTCAGGATGGAAAGGCTCAAGAGCATCCAGCTTTTCGCCCATACCGACGAACTTGATCGGCGTCTCGGTTACAGATCTGATTGATAAAGCTGCCCCACCACGTGTATCACCATCTAGTTTTGTAAGGACAACACCTGTGAGACCTAGCTGGTCGTTGAAGCTCTCAGCGACGTTGACTGCATCTTGACCAGTCATCGCATCTACAACTAACAGGATTTCATCCGGCTTTGCAAGCTCTTTGATTTGAGAAAGCTCATCCATCAATCCTTCATCTATATGCAGTCGACCTGCTGTATCGATGATCACATAATCGTGATGCTCTTCTTTCGCTTTTGCAATCCCTTGCTTCGCAATTTCAACGGGACTCGCATCTGTACCGAGATCGAATACAGGCATACTGAGTTGTTTCCCTAACGTCTGCAATTGATTGATCGCTGCCGGTCTGTAAACGTCGGCTGCGACAAGCAACGGTTTCCGGTTATTATTCTTCCTGAGATGATTAGCCAGTTTACCGGTTGTCGTCGTCTTACCTGCACCTTGAAGTCCCACCATCATCACAACTGTTGGTGGTTTGTTGGCAACCGCAAGCTTGCTTTGCTCTCCACCCATCAGCGCTGTCAATTCTTCATTGACTACTTTGACGACTTGTTGACCAGGTGTAAGACTTTCAAGGACTTCTTGTCCGATCGCTCTTTCTTTGACCTTCGCAACGAAATGCTTAACAACCTTGAAGTTTACGTCAGCCTCTAATAACGCCAGTCGAACCTCTCGCATCATGACTTTAACGTCCGCTTCGGTAACTTTACCTTTTCCGCGAACCTTCTGAAGTGTTTGTTGAAGTCGGTCGGCTAAACCTTCAAATGCCATAGAATGCCGCCTCCTAATCCAATTTCTCGACACGATCGATCGTATCGAGCAACTCTTTCTGATCCTTTTGATCAGTAACTTGTTGACGTAATTCACTCAATAGTTGCTGTCTGGTCTGATACTTTCCGAGAAGTTCAAGCTTTTCTTCGTATTCTTCGAGCATTGATTCTGTTCGTTTGATATTGTCATAAACTGCTTGGCGGCTCACTTCATATTGCTCTGCAATCTCTCCAAGGGAAAGATCATCGAGATAATAAAGGGCCATATAATTCCGCTGTTTCGGAGTTAAAAGAGCATGGTAAAAATCAAACAGTAAATTGATTCGCATCGTTTTCTCAAGCACTCAATCCACTCCTTGTTAAGCGAAATGCCTTTACGATTAATCATACTACACCCCATAGAAACCTTTGTCAAGTTTTTTTCTTAACATCAGTTTTTTGTACTGATTTTGGTGCCAGGCACCATTTTCAATCCGTTGCACCGCATGGCTTCTCGTTAGGTGCCTGGCACGCGTTGAGGTTCACATGAAACAAACGCTTCGGCGGAATCGTTTGTTGTATTGTTTATGATTGTTAGCGGACGCCAGCGCCGTTATCTGTAACAAAATGAAGTGATTCACCTTGCTTTCAATGAGATAAGGTCTCTGGTATCCGTTAAGACCTCGAAATCCAATTTTTACAAGTCAATCTCGATCTGCTGATTCGTCTTCTGTCATATCTGGAAGTATGTTGGAAAACAGTCCGTAGACGAATTGATCAGCGTCGAATTCATAAAGGTCTTCTACTTTTTCTCCTAGGCCCACAAGCTTGACCGGGATTTCAAGTTCATGGCGGATTGCGAGTACGATACCGCCCTTCGCGGTTCCATCAAGCTTCGTCAACACGATTCCGCTGACATCTGTTGCTTGACTGAACGTCTTCGCTTGATTCATTGCGTTCTGGCCGGTTGTAGCATCGACCACGAGCAAGACCTCGTGCGGTGCGCCAGGCAGCTCTCTACCGATGACACGCTTGATCTTTTCAAGTTCATTCATCAGATTGACCTTGTTCTGAAGTCGTCCAGCGGTGTCGCATAAAAGAACTTCCACACCACGTGATTTCGCGGATTTCACTGCATCGAAGACAACTGCTGCAGGATCAGCACCTTCACTATGCTTAATGACATCGACTCCGACACGGTCGCCCCATATCTGGAGCTGATCGATCGCTCCAGCACGGAACGTGTCCCCGGCTGCCATCAGTACAGATTTACCCTCTTCTTTTAATTTGTGAGCAAGTTTTCCGATCGAAGTCGTCTTCCCTACGCCATTGACTCCGACGAATAAGATGACAGTCAGCTCATTCTCTTTGATGTTCAGCTTCGTACTCTCTTCTCCTTTATCAAGCAGTTCAGCCAGCTTTTCTGAGATGACGACCTGAAGTTCTTCGGTCTCTTTAATGTTCCGAGTCCTGGCAACATCTTTCAATTCGTCGATCAGATCCATGACGGTCGCTACACCGACATCCGCTTCAATAAGGATCTCTTCCAATTCCTCAAAAAACTCTTCATCTACTTTACGATAATTCTTCACAAGATCGTTGACACGGGTTGAAAAGGACGTCCTCGTTTTCTCCAAACCATCCTTGAACTTTTCAGTAACCGTATCACTTTGTGTGCTCAGCTTATCTTTTAAACGTTTAAAAAAACTCATATGTTCCACCTCATTACTATGTCGTCACAAGTTCTTTTGTTTCTTCCAATTTGACTGATACAAGATTCGAAACGCCGGATTCCTGCATCGTTACTCCATAAAGGACATCCGCTTCTTCCATCGTACCTTTCCGGTGGGTTACGACGATAAATTGAGTCTGTTCGCTGAATGCACGTAGAAACTTTGCAAAACGGCTTACATTAGCTTCGTCGAGTGCGGCTTCAACCTCATCGAGGATACAAAATGGCACCGGCCTTACTTTCAGAATTCCGAATAATAAAGCAATGGCTGTCAATGCTCGTTCACCGCCAGATAACAATGCGAGATGTTGAAGCTTTTTACCTGGAGGCTGTGCAAGGATATTGACCCCTGTATTCAATAGATCATCCGGTTCTGTCAATTCAAGGTCCGCTCTTCCGCCACCGAACAACTCACGGAAAATTTCACGGAAATGTTCACGGATATCGAAGAATGATTCTTTGAACCTCTTCGTCATCTCTTCATCCATTTCTGTTATGATTCCATAAAGGGTAGATTTTGCTTCATTCAAGTCATCACGCTGTTCGATCAAGAAATTATAGCGTTCTGAAACCCGTTCGTACTCATCGATCGCTCCAAGGTTGACTGTCCCGAGTTCATCGATGGCGCGCTTGATGAGCTTTACTTTCGTCCGCGCCTCGTCTGGAGTCATTTCCAAGCTGTATTTTTCCTTAGCTCGTTCATAGGAAAGCTGGTATTCCTCGCTTAGATGGTTCAAACGGTTCTCTAGCTCCACATCTAAACGATTTAGCCGCAGTTCTTCTTGATGGATCCCATCGGAAATCTGCTGGTGAAGTCGCTTGAATTCTTTAAGCTGCAATTCCTGCTCTTCTGCTTTTTCTTGACGTTGGCTGCGCTCTTTCCGACGATCGCCAATTAGTTGGACTGTAGAATCTTTATCCTTCCGATGCTGGATGATCTTCTCATCTAACGCCTCTTCATCTGTAGTACTCGTATTAACTGCTTCTTCAAGCAGCCAGAATTCTTCTTCCGCCTCACTCATGATCTTCACTGTTTCATCGAGTTCATTTTGTAAACGTTGGACCGTTCTGTTCGAGTTTGAAAATTGTTCTTCCGATTGTGCAAGTTTTACCTTCAACGAAGTAATTTCTTCTTTCAAATCATCCTTCGTTGTCTGTTGGTTTTTCTTTTGACTCGATAATCTTTCTACTTCTTGTTCGAGCTCTACAGCCCTCGTCTCAGACGCTTTCAAGGACTCTTGCAGACTAGCCACCCTTTGCTCTATCGTTTCCTTTTCGGAGTCATACGTTCCTTTTTCACGGTCGTATAACGATAAATGTTCATTGATGTTCTTAGCTTCAAGTTCAATTTCTCTAAGTTCGCCTTTCAACTGCTGTTCTTCGAGTCGTTTGTTTTCTCCGGTTTCACGCAAGTTTTCGAGCTTTTCTTTCTGGTTGAGCAAGTTTTTCTTCTCTTGCTTGACATCTTTTTCAAGCTGATCGGTCTGCGTTTCCATAGAGGCAAGCTTTTCTGAAATGGAATCCAGTTCGCGCTGCCTGGATAATAAGGACGTATTCTTTTGTTTCAGACTACCTCCTGACATCGATCCACCTGGATTGACGATGTCCCCTTCTAATGTCACGATCCGGTAACGGTGATTGAGGAGTTTCGCTAATGCATTGGCACCCTCCAGGTTTTTGGCAATCACAACATTGCCTAAGAGGTTTTCAATGACTTTACGATACATTTCCTCATAACTGACAAGATTGGAAGCAATCCCGATATAAGAAGGATGATCGGAAACTTTCCCCTCTTCCTGACCTGATAGCTTCCGGCTCCTCATAACAGACATCGGTAAAAATGTAGCTCGTCCAAGACGTTTTTGTTTCAAAAACCCAATCGCTTTCCGAGCATCTTCCTCTGTATGGACGACAACATTCTGTGTGGCAGCTCCGAGTGCTGTTTCAATCGCCATTTCTTCATTTTTGGAAACAGTGATTAGTTCGGCTACAGCACCTTCAATGCCCGGCAGCCTCTTACCTCGTTCTTTCAATATCTCACGGACACCATGAAAAAATCCGCTGTAATCTTCTTGCATTTCTTCAAGCATTTCTTTTTTTGAACGGAATTGTTGGATGAATTGATACGCTTTATATAACTTCGATTCTTTATCATTCAGCGTCTTTTCATTTTTTTCGATTGCTGTTTTCAGCTCCATGAAGGCATCCATTTGCCTTTCAAGCTCCGCCTGGACACCTTCAAGTTTTCCATCCAATTCTGATTTCCGGTGCGTTATCCGATCACGCTCTTCGATGTATTGTTTATGACGATCATCGAGTCTAGAAGATTTAGAAGTCTGCTGATCCAGCTGATCGCTCAAGTATCGGATTTCATTCTTAGTCGATGTCTGCTCATTAAGACAATCGAAATATTCACTTTTCAGCTGCTCGAGTTCTTCTTCGATGTTCTTATCAACTAGCTCAAGTTGTTCCTCTTGAACTTTAAGCTCGCTTTGAAGTTTCTTCAGCTTACTTTGGTGTTCATGCAATTGATTTCGTTCAATTTGCAACGTTCCTTCGAGAGATTTTTTCTTTTCCTTTTGTTGCGAGATTTTCTGAGTTAGCTGCTCTTTGTTCTGATGGTAATTTTTCTTTCGCTCACGCATCACTTCACGTTTACCTTCGTGCTTTTCGAGTTCTTCACTCACATTCAAGAGGACGTCTTGGAGCTCATCGATCGATTCATCCAAAGCAGTCAATTCATCCCTTATGATGCCGATCTCCTGCTCTTTATTTTGAACCTGTCCATGCAGTTTGACCTCTTCAACTCTCAATTGTTCGATTTCTTTGGATTTCGTTTCCCATTTAGTATGTAAGTCCTCTATTTCGTGGACCAATAATGCAGATTCAATCACCTCAAGCTCGCTTTTCTTGTCCAAGTAATCACGAGCAATCGAAGCCTGGATCTTCAATGGTTCGACCTGCCCCTCCAGTTCGTGGAGGATATCTTCTACACGATTCAGATTCTCTTCGGTTTCACGGAGTTTCTGTTCTGCTTTTAATTTACGCGTCTTATATTTCAAGACACCAGCTGCTTCTTCAAAGATTCTCCGGCGATCTTCAGGTTTACTGCTGAGAATTTCTTCAACCTTACCTTGTCCAATGATCGAATAGGCCTCTCTGCCAAGACCGGAGTCCATGAACAAGTCGACAATATCCTTCAATCGACACTGCTGCCTATTGATCAAATATTCACTGTCACCAGAACGATAGACTCTCCTTGTAATGCTGATTTCATTATATTCAATCGGTATATGCTGATCTTCGTTATCTAAAGTCAATGTCACTTCAGCAACATTCAACGGTTTACGTGTATCACTTCCCGCAAAAATGATATCTTCCATTTTTGCCCCCCGTAAGGATTTTGCAGACTGTTCACCTAAAACCCAACGGACCGCATCTGAAATGTTGCTTTTCCCACTTCCATTCGGACCAACCACTGCTGTAACGCCTGGTACAAACTCAATACCAATCCGTTCAGCAAAGGATTTGAATCCGACGACATCTAATCTTTTGAGGAACATTATGATTCCCCCTTCACTAAATTCATCTCATTCATCATGCTCAGAAATTTTAACCTTACACTTGAATACATACTTATTTATTTTATCATAAAGATGGTTACTTCAGAAGAACTCCGGTAAAATTCCGCATTCAATGTCGATTCATGCTACAATGGCAATGAAGAATGGTTGGAGGAAAGGATGATTCGGTGAATCTCAATAACAAAAACGAAGAAAATCTAGCGTATATGATCGAGCAGATGCAAAAACAAATGCAAGTCGTGAATACAGGAGTCATGCGTCCGGAAGACTTTGATGTGGAACAATACGATGAATTGAAGGACCTCTATGAATATGTGATGAAGAAAAATCATTTCAGTGTCAATGAAACCGAAGGAATCATTCAAGAACTTAGCGAACTTCGTAAAAAGTGAATAGGTCGTTAAAGAAAACTTGGCAAAAAAGAGGCTGTCCCAGCAGAAAAGTGTTAAACACTTAGGGGACAGCCTTTTTCTTATTTTTTGTTCAAATATTGTAGTGCTTCTCTCGCAGCGTGCTGTTCGGCTTCCTTTTTCGAACGGCCATGCCCGATCCCCAGTCGTTCACTGCTTAAATAGACTTCAGAGGTGAACTCCCGGTTATGTGCAGGCCCAGTCTCCTGA
Source organism: Alkalihalobacillus sp. TS-13 (assembly GCF_019720915.1). GTDB lineage: Bacteria > Bacillota > Bacilli > Bacillales > Fictibacillaceae > Pseudalkalibacillus. Next base: position 790,283 of record NZ_JAHKSI010000001.1, on the reverse strand, counting down.
ACGATCCTGTATAAGAGCGTTCCTCGATTTTCTCTTTGGATGAATTCTTGGAGCTGGCTCTTGAAATCCATCACATGGGAAAAAGCACCTTCATTAATTTTTGGATAGACGAATTTGTTTAAGAACTGTTCGACAACTTCCAATCCTTGATCAAGATAAAGAGCTCCAATGAAAGCTTCGAAAACGTCTGCCAGCAAGGCGGGACGTGTTCTTCCTCCTGTATTTTCTTCACCTTTACCTAGTAATACAAGATCTCCGAAATTCAATTGAAGTGCAAATGTCACCAAGGATGGTTCACATACGATTGCTGCACGTAATTTTGTCAATTCACCTTCGGACATATTGTGATACTTCTTGTACAAATACTGAGAAATTGTCAGTTCTAATACCGCATCTCCTAAAAATTCAAGGCGTTCGTTATCATCACTAGGACGTTTACGATGCTCATTCACATACGATGAATGAGTGAATGCTTGGAAGAGTAGTTTTTCATTTTCGAAATGGATATCGATTTTTTCCTGGTATGGCTTAAAACGTAAAGAAAGCTCTTCCTTAGTGAAAGGCCTGCGCTTTGATCGTGAATATTTCTTTGATGGTGTACGGTTGGACATTGTGACCTCCATATTCCTAATCTTGCTTATACATAATTAAGTTTAATAAAACAAAGCCCCGCAATCAAGTGTTGACGCGGGACTTACAAAAATACTATTGATGGCTGTTTATGTAATCAACTACATCGCCAACAGTAGCAATTTTTTCAGCATCTTCGTCAGAAATCTCCATGTCGAACTCATCTTCAAGTTCCATAACAAGTTCAACAACGTCTAAAGAATCCGCTCCTAGATCCTCTTTGAATGAAGATTCAAGTTTCACTTCTTCCTCATCAACCCCTAAACGGTCAACGATGATTTTCGTAATACGATCTTGAATGTCTGCCATGTCCGTTCACCTCCTCTCAAGTATTATACGAAATGTACATCATCTAGTAAATCTCAGGTGTACAAGATTTTATAAAAACTGATCTGTTAATTTCCGCGGGTGATCCGCAAGCCTATTCGCCAGTCAATCGCTGAAATCAAGATGCACTTACCTGTTAGCGGACACAGGAGACCTTATTTCACCAAAAACACACAGGTTTTACATACTTAGTGGACACCAGAGACCTTATTTCGCAAATATCACAGTAATCAGCTGCTTTTTTCCACAAATAACAGCTCTGTTGTCCGTTAAAAATTCAGAAACACCGATTTTGTCACAAATAACGACTCTGGTGTCCGTTAACTGCAAACATAGCTGCTTGAGCTCGCCTGGAACGCAGGTCCGCAAGAGTGTCGCGAATTCACCTTAAACAAGCATAAAAGCCTGTGCATCGGAAATTCGATGTTTATCATTCGGATACTTTTCAAACAACACTTCAACCGAAGTTCAGAATGAGGACAAACAGGACCGAGAAATTCGAGGCACGGAAGCTACGGTCGGCCGGAGCGTATTTAGTAATACGTGAGGACCGGAGTAGCGACGTAACGAAGAATTCCACAGAACTGTTTCCCGGAATTCGGAACTATCCTCTCATTACATTACCATGCCGCCATCGACATGAATAGTCTGCCCCGTAATATATCCACTCTCTTCACCAGCTAGGAACTTTACAGCTGCTGCGATATCTTCTGGACGTCCAAGACGTGCTAGTGGAATTTGCTTGAGCATTTCATCTTTGACGCTTCCTTCGAGGGCGTCTGTCATGTCAGTTTCAATGAAACCTGGTGCGACAGCGTTGACAGTGATTCCGCGGCTGGATAGTTCTTTTGCAGTCGTTTTTGTCAGACCGATGACACCAGCTTTTGCTGCGACATAGTTTGCTTGTCCTGGGTTTCCTGATACACCTACGATCGAGGCAATGTTGATGATGCGACCTGAACGTTGTTTCATCATTTGACGTGTCACTGCTTTCGTACAGTTGAAAACACCTTTCAAGTTCGTGTTGATGACAGCATCCCATTCTTCTTCTTTCATTCTCATCAAGAGGTTGTCACGCGTGATCCCAGCGTTATTGACAAGAATATCGAGAGAGCCATAAGTCGAGACCACCTCTTTGATCATCGCAGTTACGGAATCCATGCTGGAAACATCTGATTGGATGGCAAAAGCTTGTCCACCGTTTCCTTGAATTTCTTCTACTACTTTTCTAGCCTTCTCTTCACTTCCGGAATAATTCACTGCAACCGAGGCACCCTGCTTGGCCAGTTCAATTGCTATTGCACGGCCAATCCCTCTAGAAGCCCCAGTTACTAAGGCAGTTTTACCAGTAAGCATCAAATCATACCTCCTTAAGTTTCTTTACAGCCGCTTCCAACGATTCCGTGTCTGATATCGCAATCGTAGTCGCTCGTCGATGCACCTTTTTCACAAGACCAGACAATACTTTCCCTGGTCCGATTTCAATAAATGTATCCACGCCTTCATCCAACAAGTATCGGACTGTTTCTTCCCAACGTACGGGCGAATAGATTTGCTCAATCAGTTTCGATCGGATCTCACCGGCTTCTGTTACAGGCACAGCCGATACATTCGCTACGACCGGTATTTCTGCATCTATAATCGTCAACTCATCTAGGATGTCACCCATTTTTTCAGCAGCGGGTTTCATCAATTCCGAGTGGAACGGCCCGCTCACTTGAAGAGGGATGATTCTCTTCGCGCCTTCTTCTTTCGCTGCTTCAGAAGCTTTTTCTACCCCTGACTTAGAACCGGAAATCACAATTTGTCCCGGGCAATTAAGGTTTGCCAATTGGACCGAATCTCCACCAGATGTGATACGAGTTGTGATTTTTTCCAGTCGATCCGCTTCCATGCCAAGAACTGCAGCCATCGCGCCTTCACCTGAAGGAACTGCTTCTTCCATGTACATACCGCGTCTTCGGACTGCATATACGGCGTCTTCAAAACTCAAAGCTTTCGAAGCTACGAGCGCTGTATATTCACCCAAGCTATGGCCAGCAGTGTAGTCCGGAAGTATCTCATATTCTTCTAAAGCTTTCAGAATCGCAATACTCGTCGTAAGTAAAGCGGGTTGAGTATTCTCGGTCCGTGTCAGTTCTTCTTCAGGACCATTTGCGACAATCGAAGACAACGAGTATCCTAACCGATCGTCTGCTTGTTTAAACACTGCAGCAGATAGTTCGTTATGTTTTACAAAATCTTGTCCCATTCCTACTTGTTGAGAACCTTGGCCAGGAAAAATAAATGCGACTTTTCCCATTTGTCATTCCTTCCCTTCTATTCGAGCTGCTTTTTCAGTGATGATCGCTACCATATCATGTTCAACCATATGGCGTGCTTGACGTATCGCATTCAGCACTGCATTTGCATCGGATGAACCGTGCGCTTTAATTACTGGTGCACGTAGGCCGAATAACGCCGCTCCACCGTATTCGCTGTAATCAAGTTTTTCTTTTATCAATTTGAACTCTGGTTTCAAAACAGCAGCAGCCAACTTACTTTTCACTGAACTCATCAGCTGTTCCTTAAGCATCTTGAACATTGACATTGCCGTACCTTCGATGGTTTTCAGAACGAGATTGCCCGAAAAACCATCACAAACGACAACATCGGCAACACCTTCCAAAAGATCACGCGATTCTACATTACCAACAAAATGTACGAGATCTGTCTCTTTCAACAATTGAAAAGTCTGTTTAGACAATTCGTTTCCCTTTCCATCTTCTGTCCCGACATTCAACAGTCCGACGCGTGGTTTCCCGAGGCCCCGCACTTTTTGACTGTATACACTGCCCATCAATGCATATTGAAAAATATGATCAGGCTTTGCATCCATATTCGAGCCCACATCCAGCAGGACGAATCCCTGACCATCCAGTGTTGGTAATGTAGGTGATAAGGCAGGGCGGTCGATTCCTGGGATACGCCCGACATGGAGCAATCCGGTCGTCATCAATGCTCCCGTATTTCCTGCCGAGATACAGGCATCGGCTCTGCCGTCTTTTATTTCGACCGCAGATAATACCATCGATGCTTGTTTCTTTCTTCTGACTGCCCTTACTGGTTCGTCCTCACTTGTGATTTTTTCGGGTGTATGTAGAATTGAAATCCGGTCTGATTCGATCAGATATTTTTCGATCTCGTTTTCATCACCGACGAGGGTCACCTCAAGATCGGTATATTGATTGACGGCTTCAATGGCACCTAGAACAATCTGTTCAGGGGCATTGTCACCGCCCATTGCATCAATAGCAATCCTCATTTATGAATTACGTCCTTTCTTTCTTGCTTCTTTTCGAGCGGAACATGGTGAATACACCTTCAAAAACAAGTTCCTGTTCAACGTAGCTCTTCACTTCTACAATAGAGCGATCCTTTTGATGTTCGATCACATTCGCTTTTGCAATGACTCGCTCACCGACTTTGACCTGTCTCGTAAATCGCAGGTCTGATTTTTCGGTCAATGCCATTTCATCATTTATAATCGCAACGGCAAGGGAGTTTGCTTGTGCAAACAAATGATGCCCCCTGGCGATATCATGTCTAGAAAAAACATGCTCTTTCTTGATATCCAATATTGAGATCGCAGATTCATCTAGTTGCAGGTCAATGATTTCACCGATTACATCTTCAATCGAAAGTGCCTTCACTTCATCCAGCTGTTGCCGGGCGACATTTTTAATTCTTTCACGAAGTTCCGGTATCGAAAGCTCCAAACGATCAAGTCGTATTGTTTGTACACTTACCTGGAATTGATCAGCTAAATCCTCATCTGTTATGAATGGATTTATAAGAATCGTCTCTTTCAACATTTGTTGACGTTCTTTTTTATTTCTCTTCATTCCTTCACCATCCCTTACTCTTATGAGTAGGTACTAATAGTAGTATATATTGATTGGTCATTCTTTTCAAGGAATAGTGGGTTAATCAAGTTCCTCCCAAGCATCTACCTGTTCTAATAGCCAATTTCTTAGAGATTCATAGCCTGGTTCTTTCCAAAAACCTTCAGCGTTTACCATTTTCGCAGCATCATTCCTTGCAACCTCCAAAGCCCGATAGTCATGGACAAGGTCAGCAACTTTGAAATCAGGTAAACCGCTTTGCTTTTTTCCGAAGAAGTCACCTGGCCCCCGTAGTTCGAGGTCCCGCTGAGATAACTCGAAACCGTCATTTGTTTCTGTCATGATCTGCATCCGTTCTTTCCCGACATCGGATTTCGGATCTGCTATGAGGATACAGTAGGATTGCGCATCCCCTCTCCCTACTCTTCCGCGTAACTGATGCAATTGGGACAAACCGAATCTCTCTGCATCATAAACAACCATAACCGTTGCATTCGGGACGTTCACCCCCACCTCAACTACAGTCGTCGAAACAAGAATTTGAACTTCATTTCTACTAAACCTAGCCATAATCTCTTCTTTTTCATCAAATCGCAACCGCCCATGCATCAAGCCTACTTTAAAGTTTGTAAAATAGTTGACCAGTTGGGCATGAACATCGACCGCATTCTGGAAGTCGAGCTTATCCGATTCCTCGATCAGGGGACAAATCACATAGGCTTGCCGACCTCTCTCCAATTCCTTTTCAATGAATCCAAGAACACGATCAAGCATCCCATGCTTCGCCCAATAGGTTTCAATCGGTTTTCGTCCGGCCGGCATTTCATCGATAGTTGAAACATCCATATCACCGAAGGCCGATATTGCCAGTGTCCTTGGAATAGGAGTAGCAGTCATGAAGAGGACATCAGGAGTGATCCCTTTTTGTCGCAGCACTTTCCTCTGTTCCACTCCGAACCGGTGCTGTTCATCCGTGATCACCAAGCCCAGGTCATTAAATTGGACTTCATCTTGGATCAGGGCATGCGTGCCGATCAGGATATCGACTTCCCTATTTTTGACCCGCTCCAGAATCTCGCTACGACGTTTCCCTTTAATCGAGCTTGTCAGCAAGTCAACATTGATTTCAAACTGGTTGAATAATTGGGTCATTGATTCATAGTGCTGTTCCGCTAATATTTCAGTCGGGACCATTAAAGCTGATTGCATGTTCAATGTTGCTAGAGCGTACATGCTTATGCCCGCCACAATGGTCTTACCTGATCCGACATCCCCTTGAAGCAGACGGTTCATCCGATAAGGGGATCTTAAATCTTTTAAAATCTCATCGACCACACGCTTTTGTGCACCTGTCAACGGGAAAGGCAGAGCAGTTATGAAACGGTCGATTTCAGCCTCATTGAAGAACTTCTCTTGACCATCGGATTTTTCTTTCTCCTGTTTCCGCCACCACTGCATTTTCAACTGGAATCGTAACAGTTCTTCATAGACAAAATACCGTCTTGCATGCTTTAAATGCTCATGTGTGGCAGGAGCATGGATCCATTGTATCGCCTCTTTGCGGTCGATAAGTTTATATTGTTTCCTCAAATCCTCCGGTAAAATATTCTCAACTGAACCAAGATATTGTTGTAGACAAAGCTGGATGACTTTTCGGATTTTCTTGACTGTCCAATCTCCCTTAATCGAATAGACCGGCTCAATTGTCTCGTCAGATTCTTGATGTCCGAACATCACATGCTGCGCTGTGATGGTCAGCCTGTGTTGATCCCATTTTCCTGTGATTGTGACAGGTTGTCCGATTGAAAGCTGTTTCTTCAAAAATGCCCTGTTGAAAAACACAGCCGTTACAAGATATTTCCCCACGAGTACTTTCACTGTTAGTCTAGATTTCTTCCGGCCAAAATAACGGAGAGAAGGCTCGCTATGAACCTTCCCTTCTATTGTTGCCTTTTCGTCATGTTTCAGTTCCGTCAAATCCTTCACTTGGAAGTCCTCATAACGGTATGGAAAGTACATAAGAAGTTCGTTGACGGTATACACTTTCAAATCAGCCAATTCTTCAGCCCGTGCTTCTCCGATTCCCTTGACTTGAGTAACGGGTATCGACAAATCCATCATTTTTTCTTTAGCGGCACTCCATAAATTTTCGCTTCAAGCTCCCGACCTGTCGGAGTAGCCGCCAATCCTCCTTGTGCAGTCTCCTTAAGGGCAGTAGGCATCGATTCTCCAATCTTATACATCGCATCAATCACTTCATCGCATGGAATACGACTCGTGATCCCAGCAAGTGACATATCTGCAGCGGTTATCGCGATGCTTGCTCCGATGGCATTCCTTTTTACACATGGTACTTCTACCAGTCCTGCAACGGGATCACATACAAGACCAAGCATGTTTTTAAGCGCAATCGCCATAGCTTCCGCTGATTGCTCAGGAGTGCCGCCAGCTAGTTCGACGATCGCTGCTGCAGCCATTCCTGTAGCTGATCCTACCTCAGCCTGACAACCCCCAGCAGCTCCGGAAATCGATGCATTATTTGCAACGACGAAACCAAAAGCACCAGATGTGAATAAATAGCGGACCATTTGTTCACGGCTCGGATGCAGTTTATCTCTAAGGGCAAATAGGGTACCTGGGACGACACCAGCGGATCCTGCAGTAGGCGTCGCACAGATCGTACCCATCGCAGCATTCACTTCATTGGTCGCAACAGCTTTGCTGACCGCATCCAGAATCGTCGTACCAGCAAGGCTTTTGCCACTCTCGATGTATTTTTGTAGAAGGACTGCATCACCTCCAGTCAAGCCAGAATGTGATTTTACACCTTCTTTGATTCCGCGTTCTACAGCCTTCTCCATGACATCCAGGTTTTTTTCCATACGTTCCATTACCGATTCCTTCGTTCGGCCGGTCACTTCCATTTCTTGTTCGATCATTACTTCAGAAATTGGAACATTCTTTGAAACGGCAAGTTCCACTAACTCACTGACATTCCTAAACATCACTCATACCGCCTTTCTGTTTAATCATGAATCCGTGTCGCTTTTATAATGTGTGGAAGTTTTTCGATATCTGCTAAAACGTCATCTTCAAGGTTTTGATCCACTTCGATTGTCATCAGAGCTTCACTTCCGATTTCTTTCCTTCCGACTTCCATATGACCGATATTGATCTGGTGTTTGGCTAATAGATTGGCTACCCCGGCAATAGCACCGTAATGATCATTGTGTACGACAAGAAGTGCAGGATGGTTTCCTGATAACCCTAACTCAAATCCGTTCAACTCAATAATCTCGATTTTTCCACCGCCGATTGAAATCCCAACCACTTCCAACTCTCCGTCCTTATCTCCAAGACGGATCCGGGCAGTGTTAGGATGATCAGTCAATGCTTCCTCTTCTGTCATCTTGATTTTGATTTTCTCTTGTTTGGCAATCTTCAACGATTCGCTTATCCGCTGATCGAACGTATCAAAATCGAGGATCCCACCGACAATCGCTACATCCGTTCCATGACCACGGTACGTTTTCGCAAAGGATCCGTAGAAGGAAATGTGCGCCCATTCAGGTTTACGACCAAACAAGGATCTTGCAACCCGACCAATTCTTGCTGCACCTGCTGTATGTGAACTGGATGGACCGATCATGATTGGTCCGATGACATCGAAAACGCTTTTATACTTCATTTGTAATTCCTCCATCTATACATATAGAGATAAAGAATATTCCTACCCTGTCAGGAATGCGTCTGATCATGGTAGGAATATTCAAAGCGTTTATTCTACAGAAATGATATACGAGTAAATTGGTTGGTTACCTGGGTGGATTTCAACTTCCGCATTTGGAAATTGATCCTCTATCCAGTCTCCAAGTGCGGACGCTTCGCTTTCATCAGCATCCTCACCGAAAATGATGGTGATAATTTCATCTTCGTCACTCACCATTTCAGATAACAACGCCTCGACCGCCTCTTTTTGAGTTCCTTTCGACGTTACAATCTTTCCATCGAAGATTCCCATGAAATCGTCTTTCTTGATATCAACACCATCAATGCTTGTGTCACGTACCGCAAAAGTGATTTGTCCTGATTTGACGTGCTTGACAGCTTCAGTCATCGCTGATTGGTTATCATCTAAAGAAGCGGTGGGATTGAATGCGAGAAGTGCAGAAATCCCTTGTGGAACCGTTTTCGTTTTCACTACTGCCACTTCTTCTTCAACTACTGTAGCTGCTTGCTCCGCGGCCATCACAATGTTTCCATTGTTCGGAAGGATAAGCAACTTTTCAGCATTCGCTTCTTGAATCGCTTTGACAATGTCTTCCGTACTTGGATTCATCGTCTGCCCTCCGGCAATCACGACAGTCGCACCTAAACTTTTGAACAATTCTTCAATCCCTGACCCCATTGAAACTGTAACGATCCCGAAATCTTTTTTTGCTGATTGTGCAGGGATATTAGTTTCTGGTTCGGACTGATATTCATCATCTAAAATGGCCGAATGCTGTTCCCGCATGTTCTCAATTTTTATATTAATCAAGTCACCATACGTTTGAGCGAGAGTCAGCATATCTCCCGGTTTTTCCGTATGTATATGGACCTTGACGAGATCTTCATCAGAGACGACAAGTAAAGAATCACCATGCTCACTGAGCTGATTTCTGAATTCTTCTTCAGAAAATGGATTCTTTTCCGTTTTCTCAGATTTGAATTTCACCATGAACTCCGTGCAATATCCATAATGGATGTCTTCTGTTTTCATATGGCTTTGTGCCTTATGGTGTTCTGCATTCACAAGTTCATCCATAGATGGACCCGATATGCTGACTTCCGGAAGCTCTTTTCCTTCAAGTACAGCCAGGAATCCTTCATAAATCGTAACGAGTCCTTGTCCACCAGAATCAACTACACCAACTTCTTTTAAAACGGGCAATAAGTCCGGTGTACGGTCTAAAGATTCCTTCGCCTCTTTCAACGTCTGCTTCATAACTTCTACCATATCGTCTGATTTGCGAGCAGCCTTCGCTGCTTTTTTGGCCGAATCCTTAGCAACGGTCAGGATCGTACCTTCAACTGGTTTCATCACTGCTTTATATGCGGTTTCTACACCAGCTTCAAACGCTTCAGCAAATAATTTCGTGTCAATTTCACTATGTCCCTCTATCGCTTTCGAAAAACCTCTGAAAAGCTGGGATAAAATGACACCAGAGTTGCCACGGGCACCCATTAGGAGCCCTTTCGAAAATGATGTCGCTACTTTACTGGCGTCATCAGTTGATAGATTTCTTACTTCCTTCACACCAGAAGTGATCGTTAAATTCATATTCGTCCCAGTATCACCATCCGGTACTGGAAAAACATTAAGAGCGTCTACCATTTTTACGTTTCTGTTCAGGTTATCCGCTCCGAAAACGAACATTTGGGATAGCTTTTTTCCGCCTACCTTCTTAACTGTCACGAATCCTTCCTCCTCGTTACGGGTTCGTCACCCTCACGCCTTGAACAAATATGTTGACTGAATCTACAGATAGTCCGAGCATTTGATCAAGCGTGTACTTCACTTTTGTTTGTACATTGTGAGCTACTTCAGAAATTTTCGTTCCATAGCTGACGATGATATACATGTCTATGTGCACTTCATCCTCTTCTTGCCGCACGACAATTCCTCTGCTGAAATTGTCTCTGCCTAGAAGTTCAGTAATGCCATCTTTAATCTGCTTTTGTGAGGCCATTCCGATAATACCATAACAATCAATCGCAGCTCCACCTGCAATCGTTGCAATAACATCATTAGAGATATCAATTTCTCCGTAATTTGTTTTCATTTCTATAGACATGCAGAATCCTCCCTTGGATTATAATGACCTATGGCTAGTGTCATTTTACTATAATATCTTACAATTTGAAAGAAAATATCATAGAATCAAGATTTATCGTGTCAAGTAAATAAACTTGATAATCATTCTTGCATTCTTACACATCTCATGCTACTATAATGTAGTGTTTTCGTAAAAAGAAGTATATTAAATGTAATTGTTCATTACAATTTTTATTTGTAATAAAGGAGGTACCAATCATGGCTAGAAAATGTGTTGTTACTGGTAAGAAAACAAACTTTGGAAACAAGCGTTCTCACGCGTTGAACACTACAAAACGTAAATGGGGAGCGAACGTTCAAAAGGTTCGTATTCTTGTTGACGGTAAACCGAAACGTGTATACGTATCTGCTCGTGCCTTGAAATCAGGTAAAGTAGAACGTGTCTAATTTAAAAAAGCACAAAAAGGACTGGTTCATTATAATATGAGCCAGTCCTTTTTTCATTATTACTTTAGACTTTTAAATGATTGTTAACGGACACAGGAGAACTTAATTGATCAATTATCAACCGATTTACAAAAATAGCGGACACCAGGGACCTTATTTGATGAAAAATCATAGAAATTAGGTGTTTTATAGGCAAATAGCGTCTCTGATGTCCGTTAAATTCTCTAAAACCCATTATTTGTCACAAATAACGGCGCTGATGTCCGTTAACCTCGCTTTCCCCGCTTCGGTTTAAGAAATTAGTGACCTGCGTGACTAACGGGTCGCTTCCGCTTTTCTTGTGCCCGCGGATGCGAGTATATTTCCAAACTCAAAAAACAATTATCTTGCGAAAACAGCTAATTTTAAAAACAAAAAAGCACCTGGTTTGGTGCTTTTTTTGTTACCCTTTTTTAAATGACCCTAAGATCGCCCTCACGAATCCGCCCAAGAACTTTGGCAGTTTGATGGTATAAAATTTCATGATTCCGCCTCCTCCAACGTTAGTTTCCGGAAGATCTCACCTTCGGAAAATTAACATTCTATTTAAGTATATTCGTCTACTTAGAAATAGTACCCGGAGTTTTTAAATTTCCATCTCGATCTTTGCTTCTTATCATCATAATTATGCCGCTATCAAACGAATAAGTACCTTTTTTTGTTACAAGCTCATTTGAAATACAGAGGGTCGAGCCCCACTCTACTGTTGCATGATCCAACGGGTAACGGAAACCAGACAATGTCACCCCTGTCACAATTGGTGAAAACGGCAAGAAGGAAACGTACGGAAAATCCTGAATGGATTCAATCGTATATGTCCCCGGACCCTTCATGAGAATGATATTATCTCGATCAACGATTTCTATAGGTATTTGGGAATCAAGACCTGCTTTCAACATTTGAAAATTGATCAGCTCATGATCCAGTCGGCCGCCTGTGGCACCATATAAAATGATTTTTTCGGGATTCTGCTTAAGCGACCACCTCAACGCAAGTTCGAGGTCCGTCATATCTTTTTCTCGTTCAAACGTAAAGATCTTCATTTTCATGTCTTGAAGTCTAGTAACATCTTCACTCGTTATCGAATCAAAGTCACCGAAGGCAGCTTGTGGAACTATATTTCTTTTTTGAAGATAAAGGACCCCTTCATCAACACCAATATAAAAAGCATTTTCACTTTCCATCTCATGGGGCAGCAGATGTTCAGGTCCTCCAGAAACGATACAAATTGTTTGCAATAATGTCACTCTCCATGAACCAATTTAGGAGCAGTTTTTGATAAAAGAACTAATAGAATCACTGTCAGTATAAATGTCGGTGCAATGTAAGAAAAATTATACATGAAGGAATAGGTAAATGCTGGTGTACCTTCAGGTGCCTGATCAGCGAAAAATGCCACCCCAGAAATGACATGGCTTGCAAGGCGGAGTATGCTTCCAATAAAGGTACCTGCAATGATCAACAATACTCTCTTACCGAATGAATCGCTCCATTTCGGTCTTGCAAGGCCAGCCAATCCAACGACTAGAAATGCCAATGGATAATCTAGGATGACCTGTAAGAAATAATAGATATACGGATTGATCAATAATTGTAATAGACCGATCAACATCCCAGTCAATACCCCAGCAAATAACCCTCTACGGAAAGCCATGATAAAAATAGGTACCATCTCCAACGATACTGAACCTCCAAAAGCCCATGGACCGCTCAATTTAATAAATCCTAGTATAATCCCTAGAGCGGCCATAATTGCAACTTCAGCAATCAATAAATTACGATTTCTCATTTCTATTCTCCCCTTACAGTAAAGAACCCTTGACTGAACAATTAAAAAGCAACTGCATAGGGATACAGTTGCTTTCATCAAATATAATCATTTGAAAGCCGACTTCCCTCCGCAGGTTTTAGCCTGTTCAGGTTCTCAGGGTCAGGAGCATACACTCCACTCTCAATCTCTTACGGAGATTCCCCTAGTGGTTTCTTTACAATCTTTATTCTTTTACTAATTACTTATTATACACCACGGATGGACTCGATTGCATCCTTCCTGTTCTCTTTCTTATAAATGGCAGATCCAGCAACAAGGACATTCGCGCCGTATTCTCTGCATAATTTCGCTGTTTCAGGATTGACCCCGCCATCGACTTCAATGTCGATATCAAGACCTTTTTCATCACATAGATCAGAAACTTCCTTGATTTTCGGCAAAACTTGTTTAATGAAGGACTGGCCGCCGAATCCCGGGTTTACTGTCATCAATAATACAAGATCGAGATCTTCGATGACGTGTTCAATCATAGTGACGGGTGTGTGTGGATTTAGCACGACACCTGCTTTTTTTCCATGATCTTTAATCAGGTGAATAGATCGATGCAGATGCGGACAAGCTTCCACATGGACCGAAATGATGTCGGCACCAGCTTTAGCGAATTCCGGAATGAATTGGTCAGGGTTTTCAATCATTAGATGGACATCTAATGGTAAATCAGTAATCGGCCGGATTGCATCTACAATCAATGGCCCGATGGTGATATTCGGAACAAAATGCCCATCCATCACATCCACATGGATATAGTCGGCTCCTCCCCGTTCAACATCTTTTATTTCTTCACCTAACCGCGAGAAATCTGCGGAAAGAATCGATGGTGCGATTTTAGTCATGACTAGTACCTCCGTTTTTGGTCTTTGATCTCTTGAAGAAATTGAACATAATGGTCATATCGGAATTGTGCGATCTCGTCATTTTCCAATGCTTCTTTTACTGCGCACTTCGGCTCTGATATGTGTGTACAACCTCTGAACTTACATTCCGGCCGCAAATCACGCATCTCTGGAAAATAGATTGATAAATCCTCGGGCTCGATATCGATGAAATCCAATGAACTGAATCCTGGAGTATCTGCTACAAGCCCATCTCCAAATGGAATCAGTTCTACATGCCTTGTCGTATGTTTGCCTCTCCCGAGATGATCTGAAATATCGTTCGTTTCTAAATTCAAATCAGGATTGAGCGAATTCAACAAAGTGGACTTTCCAACACCTGATTGTCCTGCAATGACTGTTACCTTGTTATCGAAAAGTGCTCTCACCTCTTCCAGACCTTTATCTTCGGTGGAGGAGGTTTCGAGGACTTGATATCCGACCCGACGGTAGACCGCCAACTCTTTTGCAATTTCCGTATCATCCTCTAACAAGTCTAATTTACTGACACAGATGACCGGAAGAATTTCATTAGCTTCAATATGGACTAAAAAACGATCCAAAAGGAGCGATTTAAAGCTTGGCCGGCGTGCGGAAAAAATGATCAGTGCCTGATCTACATTGGCAACAGGCGGTCTGATCAGTTCATTCTTCCGTTCGAAGATTTCCATAACATAACCGTCTGTCTGATTGGTCGATTCAAACTCTACTTCATCTCCCACAAGCGGTGTCAACTTACGCTTGCGGAAGTTGCCTCTTCCTCGACATTGATAGATTTCATTCTCTTCTTCACTTTTCACATAATAATATCCGCTCAACGCTTTAATGATCGTCCCTTTTGGCATGCAGTCCATCTACTCTCCATTCTGAAAGTTTTTTGCTTCTTCATAGGTATATGAGTCACTATAATAGTCTTCATCATCTACATAGACTTTGTAACTACCTTCACCGTTATACTCCACAGTAAGAGGAATTTCAAACTGTTCTGTTTCAGAGATTTCTTTATCAACAATGGTTTTCTCACCGTTTGCGTCATTCGTCACGATACGGACATGTTTCGGTTCATTCTTTTTTCCCTTGCCTTTTCCGTTACCGTTTCCTGGGTCGTTACCGTTTCCTGGGTCATCCCCGCTTCCGCCATCATCATCGAATTCGATTTCAACCATATCTTTGATCGTCACTGGCTCTGGTAGACCTTTTGAGACGGTTACAGTAATTTCATCCCCAGCCCGGACGGCTTCACCGGGGCTCGGGTCTGTCCTGATGATATTCCCCTCATTGATATCCTCTGAATACTCTCGCTCGTCAGCCTCTTTTAAGGTAATTCCGTTTTCATCAGCATACGTTTTGGCTTCTGCAAGTGATTTCCCTGTAAGATCAGCAAGTTCAAAAGACGGTGGCCCGCTGCTGACATATAATATCAACACTTCTTGGCCGGGGACGACCATTTCCCCCGCTTCAGGAAATTGTTCAATGATTTGCCCTACAGGCACATCTTCACTGCTTCTTGATGGATAATCGACGCGTTTGAAATAATCTTCCACATTCGTCCGCTTAACATCATCTTCTTCTTGACCGACATAGTTCTCTACTTCAAACTTTTCAGGACCGGTACTAACATACAGTTTTACTGTCGCATTTTCTTTTACAGCAGATCCTGGTGCAGGGGTTTGTCGGATGACATTCCCCTCTTCCACTTCAGCACTTGGCTGTTCCTCTTTTTCCGGATTCAGTCCTGCATCCTTGATTTTCTCATAAGCCTCCGTATACGGCTGATTGATGACGTCTGGGACAGGAACCTCTTTCGTTTGGAAAATTTCTGGCCACAAGGTTACTGCTGCAACACCTGCAATACCTAATAGAAGAAAAATCATTAAAATGATTGCAATCCAATTTTTCTTTTTCTTCTTTTTCTTGCCTTTATTCGGATTAGATTTCTCTTTTTCCGTATTATTGACAGGTGGGACTGGAGCCGTTTTCATTTGTTCCGTCATATTCCCGATCGGCGTAAGGACTTTCGTAGCCTCTTCATCTTCATCGATCGAATGTTTCGGTTCATTGAGACGCTCAGGATCAAGCGCTGTATTCAAATCTTCTTCCATTGCCTGAACATTATCAAATCGTTCATTTGGATCCTTGGCCATTGCCTTCAATATGATATTCTCGACACTCTGTGGGATGTCGGGATTGATAAACTTCGGTTCCGGAAACTGCTCCTGAAGATGTTTCAAGGCTACCGAAACAGCTGACTCACCTGAAAAAGGTAGTCTGCCAGTCACCATTTCATAGAGTACGACACCCATAGAGTAGATATCAGATTTATTATTTGCAATCCCGCCTCTTGCTTGTTCTGGCGAAAAATAATGTACACTGCCAAGTACAGAATTGGTATGCGTGATCGTAGCAGAAGTTGCAGCTAATGCGATACCGAAATCTGTTACTTTAGCATTTCCATCCTCATCTATTAAAATATTATGTGGTTTGATATCACGGTGAACAATATGATGCTCGTGGGCATGGGCGATCGCAGAAGAAATCTGTTTCATGATCTCAACTGAACGTTCTGGTGATAGCGGTCCTTGTTCACGGATAATCTGTTTCAATGTTTTTCCTTGTACATACTCCATCACGATAAAGTAGATTTGCTCTTCTTCACCGACATCGACAATATTGACGACATTCGGGTGGTTGAGACTCGTCGCTGACTCGGCTTCACGTCGAAAACGCCTAATGAAATCCTCATCTGTAGAGTATTCTGAACGCAGCACTTTCACTGCGACGATCCGATCAAGAATTAGATCTTCTGCTTTATAGACAACCGCCATCCCACCATCACCAATGACCTCAAGAATCCTGTATCGATCACTGATACGTCTGCCAATCATGTGGATGCACCTGCTTCGGGACTAACATCGTTATACAATAAGATAAGGGTAATGTTATCTTCCCCCCCAGCATCATTCGCCATTTTGATGAGTTGGTTCACTTTGTCTTCAAGAGACCCATCCCCTGTAACGACTTCTAACATCATGTTTGCTGGAACCTTGTTTGAAAGTCCATCTGAACATATAAGTAGATAATCACCTTGCCCCCAAGAATAGTTCAGGTTATCGATCCTTACCTTTGCATCGGTCCCGACAGATCTCATGACAACATGCTTTCGAGGATGATACTCCGCTTCTTCAGATGTAATTTGACCTGACTTCACCAGTTCGTTGACAAGTGTATGATCATCAGTCAACATGCTGATCGTCTGATCGTGGATATGATAACAACGGCTATCCCCTACATGCCCTAATGAAACTTCATTCTCTGTAGCTCTGAGCAGGACCACTGTGGTCCCCATACCATGGCACTCTGGATGTTCATTTGCATACGTATAAATACTGGTATTCGCATCCTCAATTAAAGATTGAATTACATTTGGAGTTTCAATCTTTTCTTTTATGTATGTATCAAGATGTTCCCTAATATAATCGACAGCCATTTGGCTGGCGACATCCCCGGCGTTATGCCCTCCCATTCCATCTGCAACGACAGCGAAAACATCCGAGGCAGAAATCTGGATTACTGCCCCGCTGTCTTCATTATGGGATCGTACTTTACCTTGGTCAGTTTGAAAAGATGCCTTCAACAACCTTCTTCACCTCGTTTCGTCCTTACGCTCCTTCGCACGTAATTGACCGCAAGCAGCATCGATATCATGACCCTGCTCTCGACGAATGGTAACATTCACACCGCGTTCTTTTAACGTACTCTCAAATTTAAAAATTTGGTTTTTAGGTGTACGGACGTAATCTCTCTCTGGTACATAGTTTACAGGAATTAAGTTAACATGACACTTTATATCTTTGATCAGATCAGCCAAAAGTTCAGCATGCTCAACCTGATCATTCACTCCACCGAACAAGCCGTATTCAAATGTGACACGACGGCCAGTCTTCCGGATATAATATCGGATCGAGTCCATCAGATCCTCAAGTGGATACATACGGTTAACTGGCATGAGCCTGCTTCGGATTTCAGTAGTTGGCGCATGCAGAGAGATCGCAAAATTGATCTGCATTCCTTCATCTGCAAACTCATAGATCTTTGGTACAACCCCACTTGTAGAAACCGTGATATGCCGTGCTCCGATGTTCAATCCTTCATCATGATTGATGATTCTAAGGAACGAAATCAAATCTTCATAGTTATCGAAAGGTTCTCCAATCCCCATGATCACTACTGAACTGACTCGTTCATCTGTTTCATCCATAGCACGCTGTACCTCTAATACTTGTGCAACGATTTCGCCTGCCTTCAGGTTGCGTTTCAGACCGCCCAGTGTAGAAGCGCAGAATGTACAACCTAATCGGCACCCAACTTGTGTCGTGACACAAACACTGTTTCCATACTCATGTCTCATCAACACCGTTTCAATCGAATAGCCATCTTCAAGTTCAAAAAGAAACTTGATCGTCCCATCTTTGGATTCTTGCCGGACCACCTGTTTTAAAGGTGTGATAACAAATGCGTCATTCAGCTTTTCACGAAGGTCCTTTGAAAGGTTCGTCATCTCATCAAATGATGTCACTCGTTTCCTATACAGCCATTCATAAATCTGTTTGGCACGAAACGATGGTTCACCTGCTTGTTTCAACCAATCTAAAAGGTCCTCATACTTTAATGAAAATATCGATGCGCCTACGTTTGGATTGGTCTGTTTTTCCGTCAACGGTTTTAACATGTTCCATCACCGCCTTTTCTAGAAGTTTTTCTTAAACATGCAATATAAAATCCGTCACTGTTGAAATTTTGAGGAAGGATCTGGACCTCACCCTTCAAATCTGATACGTATGGTTGTACGGATTCCGGCAGCCTCTTAGATAAAGAGACATCCCATTCAAATTCAGGATGGCGATCTAAGAATCGATCAACCTGGTTGCCGTTCTCTTCTGCTTCTATTGTACACGTACTGTACACTAATAATCCACCAACCTTAACAACACGAGCGACTGCTTCCAATAATTCAGATTGAACCTTTTGAATCCGTTCGATATCTTCTGGTTGTTTCGCCCATTTGATATCCGGTTTTCTCCGGATCACCCCAAAACCAGTACAAGGGGCATCAAGAAGAACACGATCAAATGTTTCTTCCTTGAATAATTTCGCTGCTTTCCTAGTATCCATCGCAATCGTTTCAATATTCGTCAATCCAAGCCGATCCACCTGCTCTTCTATAAGCTTTACTTTATGATCATGCAGATCGATCGCTGTGATCTCTCCCTTATCTTCCATTCTTTCGCTAAGATGAGTTGTTTTCCCACCAGGTGCGGCACAGGCATCCAATACACGTTCACCTGGTTGTGGGTCAAGTGCATAACCGACTAGCATCGAGCTTTCATCTTGAATTGTTAGACAACCTGAACCGTAAAGTTCTGATTTAGGAAGATTACCTGATAAAATCTTGATTCCATCTGGCACGAATTTGCTTGGTTCCGCTTCCACAGACTGCTCTTCCAAGCGCCTAACAGCTTCTTCAGCGGACATCTTCAAACGGTTCACCCTGGCTGTAACTGAAGGCGGGGTGTTGTTAATCGTACACATATCTTTCGTGCGTTCGTCTCCAAGCTGGTCGCCCCAGCGAGCAACCAACCATTCTGGATGACTGCACTCAATGGCTAATTGTAACCTCTCATCTTCAATTGATGCAACACCAGGGACCCCTTTTCGTTGGATATTCCGAAGCACGCCATTGACGAATCCGGAAATACCTTTGTGCCCCTTCTTTTTTGCAATCACAACTGCTTCATTGATGATTGCGTGGTCTGGGACCCGATCCAGGTAGACCATTTGATAGACGGACAGCCGTAAAAGTACCAGAACCCAGTCTTCGAGTTTATCCAATGGTTTTTTTATGAACGATTTCAAGTAATGATCCAATGTGTTTTTCCTTTGGACCGTCCCATAAACGATTTCAGTCAAAAGACCTGCATCTTTCCCTGAAAGGTTGTTTTTTTGGATTGCCTGATTCAATAAAAGGTTGCTATATGCTTGTGAGCGGTCAATTTTCAATAACAGCTCTGTAGCAACTTCTCGTACATTCTTCATACTTATTCACCGAATTTCATTTCTGTAGTCAGTTGTGCACCCGCAAGGTATTGAGTAGCTTCCAAACGTTTCTTCCCTGCCGGCTGCAGCTCTGTTATCCTTATCGCTGTCTTATCCCCTGTCGCTACCAGGATTCCTTTGTTATTTAAAGCTAGAATTTGCCCCGGATCACCTTTATGTTCAACCGGTTCTTTTGTTCCCCACCAGACTTTCACATTCTTACCTTCTAGCGATGTATAAGCGACAGGCCATGGGTTCAATCCTCTAATCTGGTTATAGATGTCTTCACCGTCTGCTGTCCAATCAATTTTTTCCATTTCTCTAGAAATATTAGGAGCATACGTGACGTTAGATTCGTCTTGCGGGATCCGCTGCAACTCATCATTCACCAGCATTGGAATCGTATCCCCAAGCAATTCTGCCCCTGCCTCGCTCAACTTATCATGTAAGCTACCAACATTGTCATCCTCTTCGATTTCGATCGTTACTTGACTAAGCATATCTCCCGCATCCAGTTTTTCTACCATATACATGATCGTTACGCCGGTTTCTTTCTTCCCATCGATGATTGCTTTATGGATGGGTGCCCCTCCACGGTATTCAGGAAGTAAAGAGGCATGAACGTTTATACAGCCGAGTTCAGGATAATCCAACAGTTCGCCAGGTAAAATCTGTCCATAGGCTGCTGTGACGATCAGATCTGGCTTATACTTCAAGATTTCTTCATATTCCGTCCTCACCTTTTTAGGTTGTAAAACAGGGATTTCATGCCGTAACGCCTCCTGTTTCACGGGTGGGGGTGTAATCACTTTCTTCCGGCCGACCGGCTTATCTGGCTGAGTAACGACAGCCACTACTTCATAACCATCACGGATGAGTCTTTGTAAAACCGGAACTGAAAAATCCGGAGTTCCCATAAACACGATTTTCATATAATCACCTATCTTAATAAGTCCATTATTTTAAAAAATTCTTCAAAATTCACTCCCTTACCGCGGGCGAATGAAAAGCGGAATCGAACCGATTAATTCACGTAGATCTCTGGAAAACTGACGGAGACTCGAACCAAACAAAGACTTGGTTCTACGTGGCCTCACTCATAAGGATGTCAATCAATGTGTCGACCGCCGCAGGAAGTTTGAAGTGATCCAAATGACTGGTTGCTGAGCTGGACATCACTTCCATGCAATAATCCACTTCCTCCAGCCTCCTCACTTCATCCTGCTTGAAACCGAGTTGCATTTACCTGTTAACGGACACAGGAGACCTTATTTGACCAAAATAATTGTATTTTACTAACTTAGCGGACAACAGGGACCTTATTTTACGAATATCATAGAAAATCAGCTACTTTTTTAAAAATAACGGCTCTGGTGTCCGGTAAAATTCAGAAACACCGATTTAGTTCATAAATAACGGCTCTGGTGTCCGTTAACTGAAAACATTATTGCTTGGTCTCGCCCAGAATGCGGATTACGTAGGAGTGTCGTGAATTTCGTTAAAAAAACCAGGCATGAAGGTTTTAACGCCCAGTAAAACCGAGTTACGATCACTGCCTAAAATCTCACGTCCTATGACAACGGCAGTACTATCACGTCCCAAGTTCAAAATGAGGACAAACAGAGCCGAGAAATTCGAGGCACGGAAGCTACGAAGACCGGAGCGTATTTTTTATACGTGAGGATCTGAGTAGCAACGTAACGAAGAAGTACGACAGAACTGTTTCCCGGAATTTTGAACTATCCTCTTATTACATGATTGTTTGAGGATGAATATCCACGCCAATAACCAACCCATCCCTCTGCATCCTCTTCTGGTAATGGACCAGAATTTCATTCAATGTTTCTTTTAAATTCGGTTCATTTTTGTATTTTATCACGCATTGGTAGCGATATCTATCTTTCATACGAGGAATCGGTGATGCTACTGGTCCGAGGACGATGGCTTGTGAACTGAGGGATTCTTTCAACCGTCCTGCAATTTTTTCGCATATGTCCACGACATACATCAATTCTTCGTGTGAAATCGTGATTAGGGACAAGAAATAAAAAGGCGGGTATTGGTGTAATTTCCGAATTTGCATTTCCTTATTATAAAAAGTGAGAAAATCATGATGCTGGGCAAGTTGGATACTATAGTGTTCTGGTGTATAGCTCTGGATGACCACTTCACCTGAAAGTTCATGTCTTCCTGCTCTTCCCCCTACCTGAGTTAATAGCTGGAACGTCCGTTCAGAGGAACGGAAATCTGGGAGGTGGAGCATAGAATCTGCAGCTAGAACACCTACGAGCGTCACGTTCGGAAAATCCAATCCCTTTGCGATCATTTGTGTCCCTAACAAAATATCCGCTTTTTTCTCGGCAAACGAATTCAATAGTTTTTCATGCATCCCTTTGCGGCTAGTGGTATCAACATCCATTCGGATCACTTTCGCTTCTGGCATCAGCCTGTTAAGCTCTTCCTCGACTTTCTGTGTTCCTGTTCCGAAAAAACGGATGTGTTCTGAGTTGCATTCAGGGCAATTGGAGGGCTGCTGTGCTTCATAACCACAATAATGACACTTGAGCGTGCTGTACCGTTTATGGAAAGTAAGGGAAATGTCACAATGTGGACATTGTGCGACATAACCGCAATCCCGACAATTGATGAAGGTGGAGTAACCGCGTCTGTTCAAAAGCAGAACGCTTTGTTGACCTTTCTCTTTCCGGTCTTTCAAACGCTCAAAGAGTGTCTCTGAGAATAAGGATCGATTGCCTGAACGCAACTCTTCCCTCATATCGACAATTTCAGCTTTCGGCATATCCCTATTATTCACACGTTCGCTGAGGGTGCAAAGCGTGTATACCCCTTTTTGCGCACGTGCATAAGACTCCAACGTCGGTGTTGCACTGCCAAGCACTACCGGACACTTATGGAATTTTCCTCTTTGGATCGCAATATCCCTTGCATGATAGCGGGGATTCTCTTCTTGTTTATAGCTTGATTCGTGTTCTTCATCGATGATGATGATTCCAAGTTTCTTAAATGGTGCGAAGATTGCTGAACGCGCTCCAACGACCACACGTGCTTCATTACGATGTATTTTTCGCCACTCATCATACTTTTCTCCAACTGAGAGACCACTATGCAATACCGCTACTTCTGAACCAAACCGACTTTTGAATCGATGTACCATCTGCGGTGTCAATGAAATTTCCGGAACAAGCATGATTGCCTCCCTTCCGAGATGGAGGACTTGTTCGATTGCTTGCAGATAGATTTCCGTCTTTCCGCTACCTGTTACTCCATGAATGAGAAACGTTTCATGAGTTTCAGTATTGATATCCTCTAAAATAGGCTCGATTGTCTGCTTTTGTTCACTGGTGAGCGGTAACGATATCGTTTTTTCAAATTCACGATCCTGGTAAGGGTCCCGGTACAATTCCTTATCCGATTCAAGAAGCAGTTGCTTATCAATCAACCCCTTCACCGCCGCACGTGAGCTGTTGGTTTTCTCAATCAACGTTTGAGTAAGCATTTCTTGGTGTTTCGATTCAAGTAAAAAAGTCAAAATAGCCGCTTGTTTTGGCGCACGTTTTATAATCTCATCCCGTGCTTCCGCTAACTCTTCAGGCGTTTTTGAGATTTTGATGACCTTCTGTTTCTTTTTGTTTCCTTTTGATCGTATTTCATAGTGGACATCAAGTTGGCCATCACTCAAACCTGTTTGTACACTGCGTACATATTCTGAGCCCATCTTCAATACCTCATCCCAGCTCAGACCTTTATCAGATTGGAGGGATTCCTGGATATTTTCCGGAAACCGGTCCAAATCAGTTCCCTCCGTCTTGTAGATGCGCTTCGTGTAGTTCATTTTCATAGCCGCCGGCAACATCGACTGATAAGCAGAATGAAGAAAACATAAAGTGTTATCTGCAATCCATTTTCCAAGTTCAATCAATTCTTCATTAATAACCGGAGAAGGGTCGACAACATCTTCAATCTTCTTCAATCTTTTATGCTCAGATGCCTCCTTCAAATTGATTACGAATCCTGTCAGTTTTCTGGGTCCAAAAGGCACAACGACACGTATGCCGATTTGCACAGCACTTTCCAGATCGTCCGGGATCCGATAGTCGAACGCCCGGTCCGTACCAATTGCTGGAACATCGACAATCACCCCAGCAATCATCCTTTATTTAACCCTTTCATGTATCGGAGGGATTCTTCCAGCACCATCTCTGCTACTTGTTTTTTGGATACTAAGGCACTCTTTCGTTCATGACCATCCTTGCCGTAAATATAAACTTGATTCGTATCCCCTTCGAATCCTGATCCTTTTTGAGAAACGTCATTCGCAACAATCAGGTCTAGATTCTTTCTTTCTAGCTTATCTTTCGCGTAACGCTCAACATTATCCGTTTCAGCAGCAAAACCGACTAATGTTTGTCTTGTCTTGTACCGGCCGAGTTCCTTCAAGATATCCTTTGTTCTTTCCATCTCAACCGACAAGTCTCCCTCGCTCTTTTTCACTTTCGAATCATATGTGAGTTTCGGGCGATAGTCAGCCACTGCTGCAGATTTGATCACTAGGTCTGCATCAGCATAAAGTGACATTACAGCTTCAAACATTTCTTCAGCAGTCTCCACAGGGATCACCTCAACTCCGAATGGGGGCTTAAGTACCGAAGGACCGCTGACAAGCGTTACCTTTGCACCAAGTGAAGCGGCTGCTTCTGCTAAGGCGTAACCCATCTTGCCAGTTGAACGGTTGGAAAAATACCTCACAGGATCGATATGTTCTCTTGTTGGCCCCGCTGTGATAAGCACATGTTTATTCTGTAAAACTTGATGATCCGCTTCCTTAAAAAATGTACTGATCGCTTCAAGAATTTCAACTGGTTCTGCAAGTCTTCCTTTACCAACATAACCACATGCTAATAAACCTTCCCCAGGTTCTATGAAACGGCATCCGAAGTCAGCCAGTTTTTCCATATTCGAATAGACTGCGGGATGTTCATACATATGGACATTCATGGCAGGAGCGATCATTATTGGAGCCGTCGTTGCTAACAATGTCGTAGAGATCATATCATCTGCAATCCCGTTTGCCAGTTTACCAATGCTGTTTGCTGTTGCAGGTGCAATGACGACCAGATCAGCCCAATCAGCCAAATCAATATGTGCCACACCAGACGGGTCTTTTTCATCAAACGTATCATGATATACAGGATTTCTTGATAGTGTTTGGAAGGTCAATGGTGTAACGAATTCCATCGCAGACTTTGTCATCATCACCTTAACCTCATACCCAGATTGTCTGATTTGACTCGTCAGGGCTGCTGCTTTAAATACCGCTATTCCTCCGGTCACGCATAGCAAAATGTTTTTATTGCTAGACACTGAAACCATCCCCTACTACTTTTTGTATACATAATATATTTACGGTGAATACATGTTCGAGAAACTCTATTATTCACAATTGTTGTTTAGGCGAAATTCACTCCCTTTCCGCGGGCAAACGAAAAGCGGAAGCGACCCGGTTAGGCACGTAGGTCACTGGAAAACTGACGAGGAGGCTGTCGCCGCCGCAGGAAGTTTGAAGTGATCCAAGTAACTGGTTGCTGAGCTAGACAACACTTCCCTGCATTAACCCATTCCGCAGGCCTCCTCACTTGCACAGGACGTGCTGGCTTCGACGTTCACCACAGGACGTGGTGGCTTTTAGTCGAAGATCCTTTAAAAGTGTGCGGGGTCTCGCCTGGCTCGCTTTTCCCGCAGGAATGTCGCAAATTTCGCTTAAAGTGATAATTATAATCCTAACTGTGGATTTCGCTAAGATCAGCAGTTACTAACTAAGGTAAAAAAAAGCCGACCCATAAGAAAAGTGTCAGGCGTCTCCCCGGCAACAAATTGAATCAAGATGTTGGTTCAACGGAGTACGTCAGACACTTATGGGTCAACCCCTTTATCCTTCTAGCTTGGTAATGTCATAGCTTAGTTTTCCATCGATGATCTCTTCTAAAGCCACACCCACAAATTTATTGGATTTCGGATCATCAATCTTCGGCTCGGATGCCTGTTGGAGCATTCGCGCTCTTTTAGCTGAAACTGTCACCAGTGTGTATTTGGAATCGATTTTCTCCATCAAAGAATCGATTGAAGGATATAACATTTACTCAACCTCCAGTAATCTCAAGTATTGTTTTTTGATTCTTTCTTTCTTACAATGTTCCGCAATTGCAATCGATTTAACACGATTGCATGCAGCCTGTATTTCATCATTCTCCACAACATAATCGTAATAATCCATCATTTCTAGTTCTTCCTTAGCAACGGACATTCGATTATTGATCAATTCTTCTGTTTCCGTCCCACGGCCAACGATTCGATTTCGAAGTTCAGCAAGGCTTGGAGGAACAAGGAAAATGAACACGCCCTCAGGCACCAGTTTTCGTACTTGCAAAGCACCCTGTACTTCAATTTCAAGCAGAACATCCTTACCGGAAGCCAACGTTTGCTCTACATAATGCAAAGGAGTCCCGTAGTAGTTCCCCACATATTCTGCCCATTCAAGAAGTTCATTCTGTTCAATCATTTTTTCAAATTCATCTCGGGATTTAAAGAAGTAATCAACCCCATCCTGCTCACCTTCACGAGGTTTACGGGTAGTGACGGAAATCGAAAATTCAAGCCCATTCCATTGTTGACGCAATGCTCGGTTCACTGTTCCTTTTCCAACTCCGGAGGGGCCAGATAAAACGAACAAAATTCCTCTCTCATTTTTCATATTAACCTTTACACCTCAGTCACTCTCTAATCTTCTGTCAAATCCTCTTTGTTTAGTAATCTTTGAGCTACTGTTTCGGGTTGTACAGCAGAAAGGATAACATGATCACTGTCAGTGATGATCACGGCACGTGTCCTTCTACCATAAGTCGCATCTATCAATTTATGCTGTGTCCTTGAATCTGTTATGATTCGCTTGATTGGAGCAGATTCTGGACTTACGATCGAAATGATACGATTTGCCGAAACAATATTTCCAAATCCAATGTTGATCAATTTAATGTTCATTTGTTACCTCCTGGCTATCTATATCTAGCGTATCCAAGTTTCTTAACGTACAACCCTCTAGATCATACCTTATTCGATGTTTTGTACTTGTTCTTTGATTTTTTCTATTTCACTCTTTAATTGTACAACATTTTTATTGATTGAATAATCATTTCCTTTCGACCCGATCGTGTTGCTTTCACGATTCATCTCCTGGACGAGGAAATCCAATTTTCTTCCCACAGGTTCAGATTCCCCTAGAATGTCTCTGAATTGACTGAGATGACTTTTCAAACGGATCAATTCTTCATCAATGCTGCATTTATCAGCAAATATCGCAACTTCAGTCAGGATGCGGTCTTCATCTAATTCGACTGTTCCATCATTGATGCTTTTGATCCTTTTATAAAGCCGTTCTTTATAAGCCTCTTGAACATCTGGTGCAAAGGATTCTACTTCGTTGAGGATTTTTTCAATCACAGTTAGCCGTTGATTGAGATCTTCTCTCAAATGTTTTCCTTCCTCTGCTCTCATTTCGCTCAATTCAGAAGCCGCTTTTTCTACAGATTCAAGTATCTTACCTGCAAATTCATCGGATACATTCTCTTTTTCGTGAATAGAAACGATGTCCGGAAATGTTAGGAGTTGATGATAACGGATTCGATCTTGAATATTATATCGTTCATTTGCACGTTCATGTGCCGCAACATACTGATCCATCAATCCCCAATCCACAGTTAATTCGCGTTCTACACCCGTTTCGCCTTCAACGGTGATCCACACATCAGCCTTACCCCGTTTTATGTATCGTGTGACACAACGCTTGACCTTATCCTCAATGATCGTCAGCTGTCTCGGCATCCGAACATGAACCTCAGTAAAACGGTGGTTCACGGATCTGATCTCTGTAGTGATCGTGAATTCATCATACTCAATGCATGCTCTCCCAAAACCCGTCATACTTTTAATCACATTATCACATCCATTGTACTATTCTATACAATTTTACAACAGTGGACAAGAATATGAAAGATTTATAGTTCCAAATTCCTTTTAAAGCGGAAATACAGAATCCTGCGCAAGTTAGGAATCTTTTGGGACCGCCAGTAAAACGTAAACCTTACCAAAATGCTCAGTCCCCACTCCAAAATCGATGTTTTAATCCGAATATAGGAGAAAAACAGATTAATTAAGGCAAAATGGTTTGTAATTATTCATAAAATGCAGAGGTTGAACGTAAATAAGGGAAAATGATAGGTCAACTTATATGGAATTCTGATTTATCTACAAAAGCAAGATTTTATCTACAAATACAAAAACCTTCCACTTTGAGAGTATAGCTGCACCGCAAAAAGTATAACTCTGTTATTATTATTGTTGATTTCTGCGAAATTCACTCCCTTTCCGCAGGCAAACGAAAAGCGGAAGCGACCCGGATAGTCACTGGAAAATTGACGAGGAGGCTGTTGCCGCCGCAGGAAGTTTGAAGTGATCCAAGTGACTGGTCGCTGAGCTAGATATACTACCCTGTATTAACCCACTTCCGCAAGCCTCCTCACTTGCACAGGACGTGCTGGCTTCGACGTTCACCACAGGACGTGGTGGCTTTTAGTCGAAGATCTTTTAAAAGAATGCGGGTCTCGCCTGGCTCACTTTCCCGCAGAAGTGTCGCGAATTTCGCAACAAAGTCTTCTACAGATTAAAGTGTAAAAAGCAGTGGTCTTTGACAGACCACTGCTTTTCATAATTCATTAGGCTTGCTTGATTGACTGGCCTTTGTACTTCTTCTTATTGAACAGGTGTGATCCTGCAAGTGCGAAGGTTGGTAATGCAGCCATACCAAGGACTAATAGACATTCCCTGATAGTGAGACTTGTAGTATGGAAGATTGGCTGCAGAGGCGGATAATATACAACGACAGCAAGCAGAGCGATTGACGAGATGACTGCCCATACAAGATATATATTTCCGAATGGATTGCGATGGAATACAGAACGCTCACTTCTGCAATCGAACACATGGATCAACTGTGCCATTACAAGCGTTGAAAATGCAATCGTTTGTGCTCTGACTAGATTTTCCGGATTTTCAAAATAGGCGATACAGAAGGCAATGATCGTGACGATTCCGATTAAAAATCCACGACTGATGATTTTCCAGCCAAGCCCTCGTGAAAACACACCTTCTTTCGTAGACCTCGGCGCTCTTTTCATGACATTTTCTTCAGCACTATCCACCCCCAGTGCCATTGCAGGCAAACCATCCGTCACCAGATTCACCCAGAGGATTTGGATTGGGACGAGGGGTAATGGTAATGCAAGCAGCATCGCAAACAACATCACTAAAATTTCTCCAACATTGGATGCAAGCAAGTAACGTATGAACTTCCGTATATTCTCATAAATGTTCCTGCCTTCTTCAATAGCGGCTTTGATCGTTGCAAAGTTATCATCCGAAAGGACAAGGGAAGAAGCTTCTCTGGCAACATCCGTCCCTGATTCACCCATCGCAATTCCGATATTCGCAGCTTTGATTGCAGGCGCATCATTAACACCGTCACCGGTCATCGCCACCACATGTCCTCTATTTTGAAGTGCTTTGACGATTTTCAATTTATGTTCAGGAGATACCCTTGCAAAGACATAGACATCATCCACGACTTCCTCAAGCTCTTCAACGGTCATTGCCGCCAATGTCTTTCCTTCCATTACTTTTCCATGATCGGGGAGCATGTTCAGCTCTCGGGCGATTGCTTTTGCTGTGACGATATGATCACCGGTAATCATGACGGTCTTGATTCCAGCCTGCTGACAGTCAATGATTGAATCAATTGCTTCCGGTCGTGGGGGATCAATCATCCCTTGTAATCCGATGAAGGTCAGATTCGATTCCGCTTCGAAAGAAGTGCTTATTCTTTCCCCTTTTTTCAAAGGACGAAAAGCGACTGCGATCGTTCTCAGAGCACGGCTTCCCATTCTATCGACAGCCTGATGTACGCCGTTTTTCCTCGAATCGTCCAAATAGGCTTGCCGATTATTCCATAAGATGTTATCACATCTGGATAACACGACGTCTGGAGCCCCTTTTGTCACGATATACTCCTGATTATCTGAGGTGCGGACAATGACACTCATCATCTTTCTATCAGAATCAAATGGATACTCATCTTGGATTTGATAAGCTCCTTGCAACGTCTCTTTACTCAATCCTGCTTTTTGACCTGCTATGAGCAAAGCAATTTCAGTCGGATCTCCATTTATCTGATAACCATTTTTCCCTTTTCTCTCTGAAAATTTGATTGTAGCGTTATTACAGAGCACTCCAAAGGTTAAAAGCTGTTTCAAAGCCGGAAATTTATCGACTTCTACAGGTTGATCTCCATTTATAAAGTCTCCAGTCAACTCAAAACCTGTTCCTGTCACCTGCCAGGTCTTGCCGCTGCTCCAAATATCCGTGACTGTCATTTTATTTTGAGTGAGGGTACCTGTCTTATCCGAACAGATGACTGTTGCACAGCCTAATGTTTCGACTGAAGGGAGCTTTCGGACGATCGCGCGCCGTCGGATCATTTTCTGTACACCTAGCGCGAGTGCAATCGTCACAATGGCAGGTAAGCCTTCTGGAATGGCGGCAACCGCTAGTGAGACTCCAGCAAGAAACATCGTATACACATCATGACCTTGGATGACCCCGACTACGACGACAAGGGCAGTCAGTAACAGTGCGACGAGGATCAGGATCTTACCAAGCTGCTCAAGCCGGCGTTGCAATGGGGTCTGTAAGCCTTCTTCGCTCTTCAGGAGGTGGGCGATCTTCCCCATTTCTGTATCCATAGCCGTACCGACTACGATTCCCGTTCCTTTTCCATTGGAGACGAGTGTGCCCATGAAGCACATGTTCTCTTGATCCCCAGGTTCATGATCACCTTGTAAGCTTACTGTTCCATTTTTTTGTGATGGCAAAGATTCTCCTGTCAGAGCTGATTCTTCCACAGACAATGATTTGGCATCGATCAACCTTACATCTGCACCGATCCTGTCCCCTGCAGAGAAGCGGATGACATCCCCTATGACAGCCTCACGAGAAGGAATTGTAATCCAATCCTTATCACGTAATACCTGGACTTTCGGACTTGAAAGCTGTTTTAATGCTTGTAAAGATCGTTCGGCTTTCCGTTCTTGCAAGAAACCCAGAATTCCATTCACGAAAACGATGAGCATAATCGTAATGGCGTCCATATACTCTCCAAGAATCCCAGAGATCAATGTTGCAATCAATAACACTAAGACCATGAAATCCTTGAATTGTGCTAAAAAAACGATAATGGCAGACATTCGTTCTTCTTGTTGCAGTTCATTGGGGCCGTCCTTCGCAAATCGTTTTTTAGCTTCTTTTACGGTTAATCCTGTTTTGGTGCTTGTTTGAAGTCTTTCTTCAATTTCTGAAGTTGAGAACGTATACCATTTCATCCTTCCACCCCGTTTAAACCTTCTTATACAAGCCATCTATATTCAGGATTGTCCCAAAAAATGCTATAATGGAACGGGAAATTGTTTGTATGCTTATGAAAAAGAATAAAGTTCTAGCTTAAAAGATTGTAAAAAACCTTACCGATCAGGTATCAATATATTGGAGTGAAACATTATGTCTTTCGACGGTATCATGACAAGAGCCATTACACACGAACTTACCGAAAACCTTGCCCAAGGAAAAATCACGAAAATCTATCAACCATTTCCGACAGAGTTGATCTTTGTCATACGTTCAAAAGGGAAATCTAGACGATTGCTATTATCAGCAAATGCAAGTTTTCCGAGGATACATATCACTGAACAGCAATATGAAAATCCCAAAGTACCACCGATGTTTTGTATGTTACTTCGTAAACATCTTGAAGGCGGGGTCATAGACCGGATCGAACAATCTGGACTGGAGCGGATCATCACTTTCCATATTGCTTCAAGAAATGAAATTGGAGACATTACTCACAAACAGTTGATCGTTGAAATCATGGGAAGACATAGTAACATCTCACTGGTAGATGCCGAAACGAATGTGATACTCGACTGTGTGAAGCATATCCCGCCAACTCTAAACAGACACCGGACGCTGCTTCCAGGCAGTCCATACATTTTCCCGCCATCACAAGACAAAGCAAACCCACTAGAGTCAGATGAAGATACTTTCATCCGCAGATTGGATTTCAACAGCGGGAAACTTGACCGGCAAATTGTTCAGAATTTCGAAGGGATCTCTCCACTTGTTGCCAATGAAATCATTTCAAGGTCAAAATTGGGGGACCGCAGTTCGTTAGCTTCCTCCTTTTTAAAAGTGATAGAAGATGTAAAAAACCATATTTATCAACCGATGATGCTCATTACAGTTAACAAAGAATATTATTCAGTCATCGAATTATCTCACTTAAAAGGAGAGGTTACTCGTTTTCATACAATCAGCAGTCTTTTAGATCGTTACTTTTTCGGAAAAGCAGAAAGAGATCGTGTCAAGCAACAGGCCACTGATCTTGAAAAATTCCTGAGGAATGAACTGAAAAAGAACGAACAGAAATTGCCGAAGTTGAAGGAAACCTTATCAAACTCTGAAAAAGCGGAAACATTCAAGCTTTATGGGGAGCTGATCACTGCGAATATCTATCAACTGAGCCGTGGAATGAAAAAAGCAGAATTGCCGAATTATTATGATGAGAATGGCGGTACAGTCACTATACCTTTAGACAATCAAAAAAACCCGTCTGAGAATGCACAGCATTACTTCAAGCGGTATAATAAATTAAAAAATTCGATTCAATATGTCTATGAACAGATCAACGAGACGAATAACGAAATCAAGTATCTTGAGTCTTTGTTACAACAGCTGGACTCAGCGTCTGCAAGTGATGTAGAGGAAATTCGTGAAGAGTTGGAAGAGGGGCATTACTTAAAGAAAAAAAGCCGCTCCAAGCAAAAGAAAAACCATAAGCCGGCTATTGAGCATTACCGTTCTACAACAAACGTTGACATTTGGGTTGGCAAAAATAACAAACAGAATGATTATTTGACAAACAAGTTTGCCAATGCGAACGATGTGTGGCTTCATACAAAAGATATTCCAGGATCACACGTTGTCATCCGAAGCAACAATCCTGATGAAACAACCCTGCAGCAAGCTGCGAATATTGCAGCTTATTTCAGTAAAGCGAAACATTCGGGTTCCGTCCCTGTAGATTACACATTTATCAAACATGTTAAAAAACCGAGCGGTGCAAAACCAGGTTTTGTAACCTATGATACTCAAAAAACCATTTACGTCACTCCTGACGAGGATCTGGTCTATCAATTGCTGCAACGACGCGGATGAATGAAAATAGAACCCCTTTCTGTAGGGTGATGATTTTCAAAAGCTTTATGTAAAAGGTTTAATTTTCTTAAGAGTAGTGAATTATACAATTAAGAAATTAACCCCACATAAGTTTCAGTAAAATTCGAAATCAGAAAGGAAGTAATTTTATGCTACGAACTATCTTAATGATCATTGGAGCAATCGTCGTCATCAGTTTCATCGTCAACTGGTTATTCTAATCTCAGCTCGTCATCATACTAAATTAATGCAACACGAAAGGGCAGCCTGAAAAGGACTGCCCTTCTTTTACATTTAGGCTATGTTAAAGATTAATGTTGATTTTTTCGAAATTCACTCCCTTTCCGCAGGCGAACCGTGAGCCTCCTCACTCACTTGCAAAGTTCGTTGCGGGGTCTCACCTGGCTCGCTGGTCCCGCAGGAGTGTCGTGAATATCGTTAAAATCAACAACGAAGATTAACAAAGCCTACATTTAAAGAAAGTATAAAATACTTTCTTCAATATAAGCGCAACTAAGGCTCAGCCTACGCCAAAGGCTTGGCTTTGCCATGTTTTAATTATGTATCTCCTTTTGGATAAGTATCCTGGAGGAACTTCACAGATTGGTTGATCAGCTCCTTAAGTACATCGTCATCAATATCTGCCATTTTGTTTATGTACACGCAAGCCTTCCCTGTTGTATGCTTTCCAAAATCCTTCAACAGTTCGTCACGCTTTGGATCCCCAGAGGCAAAATACAAGCTTATTTTCGCTTTTCGTGGTGAGAAACCGACTAAAGGCGCGTCCCCCTCATGCCCTGATTCATATTTGTAATGATAAGAACCAAATCCGATGATGCTTGGTCCCCACATTTTTGCCTTGAAACCAGTCTTTTCTGTGAAGATATCCAGTAATTTATAGGCGTCCTCGCGCTTTTTAGGGTTATTGATATCTTCTATGAATTCGATAACGCTGTAGTCATTTTCCTTCGTTTTCAATTCGTACATTCGACCTCTCCTTTTCATTGTAAATTTGTCTTGCTATTACATTACTTACTCCAGCAATAACGAATTTCCTTCATGAAAAGTTTATTGAAGAATTTAAGGTCGATTCACTCCTCATTCCCTATGATCGCATCAAGGCCTAAGAAGAATGCAAAATCGGCGTTGCACCAGAAATTTCAGCGAATATATATGATTAAATCCTTGCGGTTGAAATCACCGCGAGACCATCCAATACTTCTTGATGGATTACTTTTTTGGCACCTAAGTGAGTAAGCAAGTCCGTCAATTCTTTAGAAGTATATCGATGCCTGCGAGTCGATACATTGGACCATTTCAGTAAAGTTGTCTGTTCGAATCCTGTGATATCCTTCTTTTTACTGTAATCGAATGCGTTCAGCTGATTCATTTTCCTGCTCGGATTCAACATTGTAATTGTTCCACCAGAACTCGTAACCCTGATCAGTTCCTTCAGCCCTTTTTCTGGCTCTGGAAGAAGAAACATCACACATGTGGAGAGCGAGACCTGAAATTTATTGTCTTCAAAAGGCAGTTCGTAAGCATCTCCAATCAAGAATGTCGACTTAGCAGCACGGTTATGTAAGAAAAAGTTCTGTTTGCTTGCTTTTATCATTTCTGAAGAAAGATCTACTCCCGTCACATGCTCTGCTTCCTCTATCCCACGCAATAAAAGGCGTCCGGTTCCACAACCGACGTCCAATACGTGAGCACCTTCCCAGCTTCCTGATTGGATTTTCAACTTTTCATGAATTGAACTCAACCAGCTTGTCCTTGCCATCCCGTCGAAAAAAGAAACAAGCTGATCAAAGTCCTCACCTTCCATTTTCCTCAAAAGACTTCACTCCAGATCGATATTATTTTGAAGCCACGTTCGACCAGGATTCAGGATTATTACACCACTCATTCAACTGGTTGATCGAGTCGTTTGAAATGGTCCCACCTTCTGCGGCTACATGTACTAATGTACTAAAATCAGAGAGGGTTTGCACGTCCAATGGTCGAGCTGCAAATGCCTCTTTGCCTTTTTGCAATTCATAAGTGAAAATTGCCGCACAGCCAAGAACACGGGCTCCATCCTCTTCTAAAGCATCCACTGCGTTAAGGACACTGCCACCTGTAGAAATTAAATCTTCAATCACAACAACATTGGCACCCTCAGCGAGCTTCCCTTCAATCCGCTTCCCTTTACCGTGTGCTTTTTCCTTGGAGCGGACATACACCATTGGTAGGTTCATCCGATCAGCGATCAATGCTGCATGGGGAATGCCAGCTGTTGCCGTTCCTGCAATGACATCTACATCTGGGTAATGCTTTTTAATCAATTCAACAAATGCATCAACGATCTTGGAACGGATTTCAGGATGAGAAATGATCAGACGGTTATCACAATAGATTGGTGATTTCATTCCGGAAGACCATGTAAATGGCTCATTCGGACTTAACGATACTGCTTCTATGTCTAGTAGATACTCAGCTACCTGGTGTTTCATAAGGAATCCCCCATTCATTTTCGATTTTTCGGTATGTTTGAAGCGGATCAGCAGATGTCGTGAGCGTGCGGCCGACGACGATAAAATCACTCCCTAGCTCTCTCGCATGCGCAGGAGTCGTTACCCGTTTCTGATCATCATTCTGATCCGACTGCAGACGAATTCCCGGTGTAACTGTTAAAAATGATTTGCCGCATTTTTCCCTGAGGAGCGGTACTTCCAAAGGTGAGCACACCACACCGTCTAGACCTACATTTTGTGCATTTTCAGCGAGTCCAATGACCGATTTCTCAATCGAACCAGAGATATTCAGCTCTTCATTCATCATTGTTGTGGAACTGCTTGTAAGTTGTGTGACAGCGATACATTTCGGACGACTGTTTCGACTTCCTTCCGCCAATCCTTCGATTGCACGTTTCATCATTTCAGATCCGCCCATCGCATGGACGTTGACAAGATCGACATCAAGCTTCGCCAATCCCCTCATCGCTTTGTGTACTGTATTGGGGATATCATGTAGCTTCAAATCCAGGAAGATGGCGTGCCCTTGGTCCTTCAACATCCGGATCAAATCAGGTCCTTCTTGATAAAATAGTTCCATTCCGACTTTAACGAATAATTGTTCATTTTGAAATGAGTCTAGAAATGTTCGGACTTTTTCCTTCGATTCGAAATCTAACGCGATAATGATGGGCTGTAGCAAGACTTCCAACTCCTTCCTACCAACTCATTGATATGTCCGATCTTCATTTCTGTCAATTTCTCTTCCAGCTCAGTGATGATTTCCGGGCAAACGAACGGGTTGACGAAATTAGCTGTCCCGACTGCCACTGCACTTGCGCCTGCTAAAAAGTACTCAAGGACATCATCAGCGGATGTCACCCCGCCCATACCGATGATCGGAATCGATACACGCTGGCTGACCTCATAAATCATCCTGATCGCTACTGGTTTGATTGCAGGGCCGGATAATCCACCCGTACGATTCGAAATGACAGGTTTTTCTGTCTTCAAGTCGATACGCATCCCCAGCAAGGTGTTGATCATTGCTAATCCATCGGCACCAGCTGCTTCAACGGCTTGAGCAATTTCAGCTATGTCCGTCACATTAGGAGAGAGCTTTACATAGACGGGTACTTCTGAAACTTTCTTCACTGCTCTTGTCAGTTCAGCAGCAACCTCCGGATCCGTCCCGAATGAAATCCCACCTTCTTTTACATTTGGACATGAAATGTTCAACTCTAGTGCCGTCACATTCGGGGAATTGGAAACGGTCCGTGCAACAGTAACATAGTCTTCTGTGGTAGTTCCGGCGATATTTGCAAGTATCGGGACATCATAGTCCGCTAAAAACGGCAACTCTTCAGAAACCACTTTTTCAAGACCTGGGTTCTGTAAACCGATTGCATTCAGCATACCACCAGGCGTTTCAGCTACCCGTGGAGTCGGATTCCCAAAACGAGGTTCATCTGTTGTCGCTTTAATGGCGATTGCCCCCAACTGGCTCAAGTCATACAGCTTCGAAAATTCTCTGCCGAACCCGAAGCATCCGGAAGCGGGCATGATTGGATTTTTCATCGTTAAACCAGGCAATTGGATATCGAATTTACTCACAGTTGAATCACCCCTTTTTGAAAGACTGGTCCATCCGAACAAACTTTTCGATATGCGTGACCAGTCGGATCATCCTTTACATTACACACACAAGCAAAGCAAGCTCCAATTCCGCAGCCCATCCTCTCCTCAAGCGAGAAGTAGGCACGCCGTGGATTCATTTGCTCCTCGACCGCTTTCAACATCGGGGTCGGGCCACATGAATAAAGCACGTCATACGATGGTTGTGCTTGTTTAATATAATCTGTTACAAATCCCTGATATCCTAGTGTCCCATCAATTGTCGTGACCGCGGTTCTCCCAAGTTGTTGGAATTCGTTAACATAAAAGGAATCCTTGTCCGATGCAAAGCCAAGAACATGGATTACACGGACGTTACGTTCCACCAGCTTCTTGGAGAGATAATAGAGGGGAGGAACCCCTATGCCTCCACCTATTAGCAATGCCGTTTCGCCTTCCTGAACAGCATCTAAAGGGAAACCATTTCCTAATGGTCCCAATACATCCAATTGGTCTCCCTTTCTTTTTTTCGTCAATAGCTGAGTGCCCTCCCCCTCTGCACGATATAAAATTGTACAATGCTTTCGGTCAAGATCAACATCGCAGATACTGATCGGTCTTCTGAGCAGCGGCATATAATGCTCACCGACCCTGATATGCAAGAACTGTCCGGGATCTACCATCTCAGAAACCATATCACCTTCAAAGGTCAACTCATAGATCTTGTCCGCGATTCGTTCTTGTTGGATGACTTTGGTCAACTCTTTCCTCAAGCAAGTACACCTGCCTTCCTCTTTTCAAAGGATGGCATTTCATTAGCTGAAAAGGTCATTGACTCGACAACATTCAAAATTGCTTTTACCGTATCGAAAGAAGTCAAGCAGACCGCCCCATTTTCAACGGCTTCTCTTCGAATCCTGAAACCGTCTCGGGCAGGCTGTTTCCCTTTTGTCAGCGTATTGACCACAAACTGTACTTCGCCTTGCTGGATCCGGTCAAGCAAACTTGGGCTGCCCTCTTGGATCTTATTGACGACGGTGACCGGGATGTTGTGCTCTCGGATGAAGTTTGCAGTACCTTCAGTAGCAAGGATCTGATAGCCGATATCATAGAAACGCTGGACGAGAGATAATCCTTCCTCTTTATCTTTATCTGCAATCGTGAACAATACGGAACCGAATGTTGGAATCTTCATGCCAGAAGCGATCAAGCCTTTATAAAGTGCTTTTTCCAGCGTACGGTCACGACCCATTACTTCACCTGTCGATTTCATTTCCGGCCCGAGCGTGATATCTACACGGCGTAACTTCGCAAATGAAAAGACGGGAACCTTGACGAAAACATCCGCTGGCTCAGGGTGATATCCGGTTTCATATCCTAGTTGCACCAAGTTCTCTCCCAAGATCGCCTTTGTTGCAAGGTTCGCCATCGGGACGCCCGTGATTTTACTTAGGAACGGTACTGTCCTGCTTGATCTAGGATTCACTTCAAGCACATACAGCTCATCTTTACATATGACATACTGGATGTTCAGCAATCCGACGATTTTCAAGCCTCTAGCCAGTTTGGTCGTACATTCGATGATCTGTTCTTTCATTTGTTCTGAAATGGTTTGCGGCGGATAAACGGCGATTGAATCACCTGAATGGACCCCTGCTCGTTCGATATGTTCCATGATACCAGGGATGTACACTGTCTCCCCATCCGAAATCGCATCGACTTCAATCTCTTTACCAAATAGATAGCGGTCGATCAAAACCGGATGTTCAGGATTGATTTTCACTGCGTTTTCCATATATTGAAGGAGCTCATTTTCTTGATAGACGATTTCCATCGCACGCCCCCCAAGTACATATGATGGTCTGACTAATACGGGATAACCGATGTCTTTCGCGATCTGTACTGCCCCTTCTACCGATGTCGCTGTTTTTCCAGGAGGCTGCGGAATATCAAGGTTCTGCAACGTTCGCTCGAATTTATCACGGTCTTCAGCTCGATCCATATCCTCAAGGCTTGTTCCGAGTATTTCAACACCTCTTTTGCTCAGCTCGGATGCAAGATTGATAGCTGTTTGCCCTCCGAATTGTACGACAACTCCGAGCGGATTTTCCTGACGGACCACATGCATCACATCTTCAACCGTCAATGGCTCGAAATAAAGCTTGTCAGAAGTACTGAAGTCAGTGGAGACAGTTTCAGGGTTATTGTTGATGATAATCGCTTCATATCCTGCCTCTTGGATCGCCCATACGGTATGGACGGTAGCATAATCGAATTCGATTCCTTGACCGATTCTGATTGGCCCGGACCCTAAAACTAGAATACTCTTTTTCTTGCTTTCCTCAACTTCATTTTCCTGCCCATATGTTCCGTAATAATAAGGCGTAGCCGAATCGAACTCCGCCGCACATGTATCCACCATCTTATAGATCGGCATCAACTGATTCTCTTCTCGCTTTTGGTAGACCTCAAGTTCCGTCATATTCCAAAGCTTTGCAATGGTTTTGTCGGAGAATCCTCTATGCTTTGCTATTTTT
The DNA here is from genome assembly GCF_019720915.1 of Alkalihalobacillus sp. TS-13. GTDB lineage: Bacteria > Bacillota > Bacilli > Bacillales > Fictibacillaceae > Pseudalkalibacillus. The sequence continues at coordinate 750,307 of NZ_JAHKSI010000001.1, read as the reverse complement.
AATAGTTCAAAATCATTGAGGTTCAATGCCAATGCTTTTTCAATCTCGGTGATGTTCTTCAACTTAGATAAAAAGAATGGATCAATCTTCGTCCAATCGTAGATAGAATCAATTGGAACATCTGAGCGAAGTGCTTCTGTGACATTATAAATCCTTTGGTCATCGGTTTTCTTCAGGATTTCCTCCCAGTCCGTAACAGTGGCTGGATCGGTCGAGCTATGCAGATGATAAATGTCTGTCTCGAGTGAACGAACTGCCTTAAGCAATGATTCTTCAAAATTTCTTCCGATCGCCATGACCTCACCGGTGGCTTTCATCTGTGTACCCAATGTACGGTTCGCTGCCTCGAATTTGTCGAACGGCCATCTCGGAATTTTAGTGACGACATAATCCAGTGCAGGTTCGAAAGAGGCATACGTTCTTCCAGTGACTGGGTTTTTCAGTTCATCCAGCGTATAACCGACAGCGATCTTCGCTGCTAACTTTGCAATCGGGTAGCCCGTCGCTTTAGAAGCGAGTGCGGATGATCGACTGACACGCGGGTTCACTTCGATGATGTAATAATCCGAGCTGTTCGGGTCAAGAGCGAGTTGAACATTACATCCCCCCTCGATTTCAAGTGCCCGGATGATCTTCAAACTTGCATTCCGAAGCATCTGATATTCACGATCGGTGAGTGTTTGACTCGGTGCCACAACAAATGAATCTCCTGTATGAACACCTACTGGATCGATATTCTCCATATTACATACGACAATTGCGCCGTCGTTTCCATCTCTCATGACCTCATATTCGATTTCCTTGTAACCTGCAATGCTTTTTTCCAGTAACACTTGGGAAACAGGGCTGTATTTCAATCCGCTCGATATGAATTCATTCAATTCAGCTTCATTACTGGCAATCCCTCCTCCTGTACCTCCGAGGGTGTATGCTGGTCTTATGATCACTGGGTAGCCGATTTTCTCGACGAATTCTTTAGCTTCAGGAAGAGAACGGATGATTTCGCTTTCCGGAATCGGTTCATTCAATTCATTCATCAATGTTCTGAACAAGTCACGATCTTCAGCTTGTTGGATTGAATGCAAATTCGTTCCAAGCAGCTCTACCCCATATTCTTCTAATATACCTGAATCATGAAGTTCAACTGCAAGGTTCAATCCGGTTTGTCCCCCTAACGTCGCCAGTACGCCATCAGGTTTTTCCTTACGTATGATCCTGCTGACAAAATCGACAGTCAGTGGTTCGATGTATACTTTATCAGCCATTGTCGTATCAGTCATGATCGTCGCAGGATTCGAATTCACAAGTATGACTTCGTATCCTTCTTCTTTCAACGCCTGGCAAGCCTGTGTGCCCGCATAATCAAATTCTGCTGCCTGACCGATCACGATCGGTCCAGAACCGATGACAAGGATTTTTTCAATATCTATACGTTTTGGCATACTTTATTCCCCGCTTTCTTCGATGTCTTCATCATAGAAATGAATTGTTCAAACAAATCATTCGAGTCATTCGGACCTGGTGACGCTTCTGGATGGAACTGAACACTGAACGCTGGTTGTGATTTATGGCGATATCCTTCTATCGTTTCATCGTTGATTGCGACATGTGTGACAATCAGATCCGTTTCTTCAATGCCGGTTGGGTCGACTGTGTAGCCGTGGTTCTGTGAAGTAATCATGACCTTTCCTGTCTCCAGATCCTTCACAGGATGGTTGACACCTCGATGTCCGAATTTCATTTTGATGGTCTTTACACCGCATGCTAGTCCGAGTAGCTGATGTCCAAGACAAATTCCAAAGACAGGGACTTTACCAAGGATATTCTTGACCATTTCGATCGCCTCAGGCACATCTGTCGGATCCCCAGGTCCATTGCTAAGCATTACTCCGTCAGGTTGCAACCGCAGGATTTCATCTGCACTTATGTTATATGGAACGACGGTGACATTACATCCCCGCTCGATCAATTCTCTTAAGATACCTCGCTTTGCCCCGAAATCCACCAGGACGACGCGCTTCCCTCTGCCCGGCAGAGTGTATGGCGTATGCGTAGAAACCTTCTTGACCTGATCTCTCGGTAATGATTTCCGAACAAGTTCCTCCGTAATGTGACCGACATCCGCATCCATTGCAGCAATTTTTCCCTTCAACGTCCCATGTATGCGAATTTTACGTGTCAATGCCCGGGTATCTATGTCAGTTATTCCAGGTATGTCTTTCACTCTCAATAGCTCATCGAATGTACTTGTCGATTGCCAATGATTTGGTTCAATCGCTGCTTCGCTTACGATTACTCCTGCAGCTGCGGGATCGATTGATTCGAAGTCTTCATGGTTAATGCCGTAATTTCCGATCAAAGGATATGTGAACGTGATTATTTGGTCACAATAAGATGGATCAGAAAGTGTTTCTTGATAACCTGTCATTCCAGTGGTAAAAACAACTTCTCCAACCGACTCACGCAAACTCCCTATTCCAATGCCTTCAAAGGTACTTCCATCTTCCAAAATCAATTGTCGTTTCATGGTGTGAACACACTCCCGTTCTTATATACTATTTTTCCTGCGACTAATGTGAGGATCGGCCATCCGTTACAAATTCGATTTTTAAATGGGGTGTTTCTTCCTTTCGACGCAAAGTTTTCAACAAGTATCGGACTTTCATGGTCCAAATCGAGGACGACAAGATCTGCCGGTGCTCCCTCTTCAATTCGTCCGTAAGGTAAACCGAAACATTTTGAAGGCTCCTTCGTCATCCTACTGATCAGGAAGTCCAGGTCACATATACCAGGTTTCACAAGATAGGTGTACAAGAGCGGGAAAGCAGTTTCTAAGCCGACGATTCCGAATGGAGCCCGTTCGATGCCCACAGACTTTTCCTCCTCCGTATGCGGGGCATGATCCGTTGCAATGAAATCGATTGTTCCATCCAGCAATCCTTCAATCAACGCGTCCCGGTCTTCTGCCCCACGAAGTGGCGGGTTCATTTTGAAATTAGGCGATTGATCAACGATGTCATTTTCACAAAGCAAGAGATGATGAGGTGTCACTTCAGCCGTCACATTAATTCCAGCTCTCTTCGCATCGCGCACGACCCTGACAGACTCTTTCGTACTGATATGGCATACGTGATAGTGGACCCCTGCTGCTTCTGCAAGAAGGACATCTCTTGCAATCTGTACACTTTCGCACACAGATGGGATTCCATCCAGACTGTTCGCTTTTGAATATTCTCCCTCATGGACACAACCGTTATGGATGAGTGAGTTTTCCTCGCAATGCGCGACGATCGCCATATCCAGTGCAGCTGCTCGTTGCATCGCCTGGAGCATTTTATCTGCGTTTTGGACTCCGACGCCATCATCGGTAAAAGCGAATGCGCCTTCTTCCTTCAGTGTTTCAAAATCGACAAGCTCTTCTCCAATCTGACGGACTGTAATGGAAGCATATGGGAGGACCCTGGTACTCGCTGTTTCTTTAATCCGTTTCTGTAAATTCATCATCGTGGTCTGGCTGTCTGGGACAGGACGTGTATTCGGCATAGCTGCAATTGTAGTGAATCCGCCTCTGGCGGCAGCTTTCGTCCCCGTCTCAATCGTCTCTTTATGCTCTCCTCCAGGTTCACGCAGATGTACATGCAAATCAACAAAACCAGGTGCCAAAAGTTGGCCATCGACATCGATGGGCTCATGCCCTTCTTCATCGATATTTGGGCGGATTTCTTGAATTTTGGAATCAATGATCAATACATCTTGCAGCTTTCGGCTATCCATATTCCACACACGAGCGTTTTTAAGTAAGATTCCCATAGCTTACTGCCTCCTCTATTTGTAGTGCCCAATGCAGGGCGGCCATCCGTATCGCTACCCCGTTCGTCATCTGCTTGAAGATTCTTGAGCGTGGACCTTCAACCAGTTCATCCGCAATTTCAACTCCTCTATTTACTGGCGCTGGATGCAGGATGATACTATGATTTTTCATCAGCTTTTCTCTTTCGATCGTCAAACCGTATTGATTATGGTACTCCTGTTTTGACAAGTCCATCATTTGCTTATGCCGTTCGTGCTGGATCCTCAGCATCATCACAACATCGGCTTCTGCTACTGCTTGATCCATTGGTACATACTTTCCGTTTGGAAGGTCTGAGTCAAACCATTGTTCCGGTCCTGAGAAAATGACCTTGGCCCCCATTTTCGAAAGCAAGGTTGCATTGGATCGTGCTACACGACTATGTCTCAAATCACCGATGATCGCGACCGTCAAACCTTGTAAGACGATGAATTCCTGTCGGATCGTGAGTAAGTCCAACAAGGATTGTGTTGGATGATTCCCGCAACCATCCCCAGCATTCAGAATCGGAATCGTTATATCTTTCAGTTCTTCATAAAAGTGATCCTGTGGATGTCGGATGACGACCGCATTCGCTCCGATGGCTTCAAGCGTCCGGACTGTGTCATATAATGACTCACCCTTCAACACACTCGAAAACTGCGATTCGAAATCCAATACTTGCAGACCGAGCCTCTTTTCTGCTACTTCAAAACTGAACTTCGTACGCGTACTCGGTTCATAAAATAAGTTCGCCACAAACCTCGGCTCACTCTGACTTACACCTTTGAAGTCTTTATCTGCATAATATTGAGCCCTATGCAGAATTTCATCGATAGCACTCGTTTGTAAAGCTTCGATTGTAAGTAGATGATTCACCCAAAACACACTCCTTAACTCTTTATATTTTGGCTTTTTGTCAATTTTTTACGAAATTCACTCCCTTTTCAGAGCGATCCGCAAGTCTCCTCGCTTTTTGAAGCTGCGGGGTCTTGCCTGGCTCGTTTTCCCGTAGGAGTGTCATGAATTTCGCCCGAAAAATTTTCAGTAAAAAACTTTAGGATTTATCAAAGCCATATTTTTAAAAAACACGCCTTCTTCTTTGTAAAAGGCGTGTTGGAAGGGTGCCCCAAGTGTCTTTTACACTAAGGAGCATTCCCTCACATCCACCCTTTTGAGTCTCACAGGACTAAGTTTAAAAGATGGTCATTCTCATGCTACAGAGTCATTTTGAGTTGTCTTGGTTTCATTGATATCAGAGAAAATCTTAGAGTTATGAACATCTTTATCCCTTCCCGGTATGACCAGGTTCAGGATGATTCCTGTTATTGTAGCTAATGCCATGCTTGCGATCTGGAACTCTTCTGTCACTTCAATGGTTGCTCCTCCAACACCGAGGACGAGTATGACAGAGGAAATGACAAGATTCCGTTTATCCCCAAGATCTACATTGTTATCGATCAGCATTCTCAATCCTGATGATGCGATGATACCGAATAATAGGATAGAGACGCCTCCCATGACAGGTGTGGGGATAGTTCCGATCAAGGCTGAAATTTTCCCGACGAATCCGAACATGATTGCCAGGACCGCCGCTCCTCCTACTACAAATACACTGAATACTCTTGTGATCGCTAGAACGCCAATGTTTTCTCCGTATGTTGTATTTGGAGGTCCACCTAAAAATGAAGCAATCATCGTCGCCACGCCATCACCCAGGATTGAACGATGAAGACCGGGTTTTTCGATAAAGTTTTTCCCGACGACTTTACTAAGGACCATCTGATCCCCGATATGCTCTGTGATCGTCACTGCTGCGATTGGTACCATGATCAGTGCGATCTGCCAGGAGAAGGATGGTGTGTATGTTACGAATGGTACCATCAAGTCAGGCATTTGAATCCATTGAGCTTCACGCACTGGTGCAAGATCGATCAATCCGATGAAGTATGAGTATGCATAACCGCCGATAATTCCTACCAGTACAGGAATCAGACTGAAGAATCCTCTCAGAAAAACCGCGGTTATAATCGTTATTCCAAGTGTGACAAGCGCTGCTGAAAAATGGATCAGGCTGTACTCTTTCGGATCAGATCCAGGAACGTACATCGCCATATCAATCGCAGTCGTTGCAAGACCTAGTCCTATAACGATGATGACAGGACCTACCACAATCGGGGGAAAGATCTGCAGCAGCCACTTGATACCCAGGCTGCGGATCAACAATGCAACGATTCCATAAACAAGACCAGCTAAGAAACTGCCGACCATGACTGCTTCTAATCCTCCGAGAGACTTCGCTAAAAGGATCGGCATGATGAAAGCGAATGATGAGCCGAGATAGGCAGGAATCTGGCCTTTCGTTATGATCAGATACGCCAACGTACCCAGTCCGCTTGAAATGAGGGCAACTGAAGGACTCAACCCTACTAAGAATGGGACCAGGATCGTCGCTCCGAACATCGCGAACAAATGCTGTATGCTAAATGTCAGCCATTTACCTGGCTTCGGTATTTCTCGAATTCCAACAGATTCTTTCTGTTTCATTTTTACATCCTCCTCATGGTATGAGGCCCATAAAAAAACCTCTCTGCAGGCGCAAAGAGGTTGGATGAAATGCGGAGCAAGGTACAGTTCTCCCGTTGTCTTTTCCGGTCATTTCATTCCCCTTTGCCAGCCTCACGGGACTGACTTAAAAAGGGCCATATCAGTTTTTTTGTATGATAACTTGCTCTACTTCATCGACTTCTGTCAAATCTACACTGATGATTTCTTCTTTTGATGTTGGTACATTTTTGCCGACATAATCTGGACGGATTGGGAGTTCACGGTGTCCACGGTCAATTAAGACAGCAAGCTGTATTTGGGACGGTCTCCCCAAATCCATGAGCGCATCCATCGCCGCTCTTACTGTACGGCCTGTATACAAGACATCGTCGACTAAAATCACTGTTTTATTGGTGACATCTATCGGGATATCAGTTCCTTTTAACATCGGTTCGTCATTGTCTGTCTTTTTTGTAAGATCATCCCGGTACAAGGTGATGTCGATTTCCCCTTTACTTACCTTCTCACCTTCGATTTGTTCAATCCGTTCACCCAGCCTTTCAGCCAGGTAAACGCCTCTCGTCTTGATACCGACAAGGACAAGATTTTCTATTCCTTTGTTCCGTTCTAAAATCTCATGGGCAATTCGCGTTAGAGCTCGTTTGATCGCTTGTTGATCGAGCAGTACGGTTTGCTCCATTCCCACACCCCCCTGTTTTCGTGAACCTAATGACCCGGTAAGGTTAGCTGTATTTCTGCATGAGTCATAGTTGTACTTATACTTTCTTTGAGTATAAAAAAACCTCTCACCGTAATGGGTGAGAGGGTATAGTTGTACCTGAAAGCATCCAGAAGACACTTTTCTCCTGATACCTAACCGTTTACCTTCTCAGCCTCACGGGACTGATCTTAAAGGTTCTTATTTCATTGTTGAACTGATTATCTCAAAGCGTCCTCATCCTGTCAAGCTTAATTTCGACGAAGTTCGTCCAAAAGCTTCTGCATGTCATCTGGCAGTTCAGATGTGAACTCCATATTCTCTTCAGTCCTTGGATGAACGAAGCCCAACGTTTTCGCATGCAAAGCCTGGCCATCGATCGGAAGCGTCTTCTTCGGTCCGTATTTCGGGTCCCCAGCAACAGGAAAATCGATATAATTCATATGGACACGGATTTGATGGGTCCGTCCAGTTTCTAAAATACATTCCACAAACGTATAACGGCTGAATCGTTCAAGTACATTGAAATGTGTAACAGCGTCCTTGCTGTTCGTATCCGTTACTGTCATTTTTTGCCGATCATGCTTATCTCTCCCGATTGGGGCATCAATCGTCCCTTTGTTATGAGGGATGACGCCATGCACGATTGTTTCATATTTACGAGTTGTCGTTTTTGCTTTCATCTGAGCGCCTAAATGTTTATGAGCCGAATCATTTTTTGCGACAACCAATAGACCTGAAGTATCTTTATCAATCCGGTGTACGATGCCAGGGCGGAGAACGCCGTTTATACCTGAAAGATCTTTGCAGTGAGCCATCAGACCGTTCACGAGAGTACCTGTCAAGTGTCCAGGAGCCGGGTGCACGACCATACCTCTTGGTTTGTTGACGACAAGCAAGTCTTCATCTTCATAAACGATATCAAGCGGCATTTCCTCAGGTACGACTTCAAGCTCAACTGGTTCAGGAATGTCGATGACGATTTCATCACCATCTTGGCATTTATAATTCGCTTTGACCGATTCCCCATTCACTTTCACCCGATTTTCTTTGATCCATTGCTGTACTTGTGACCGTGATGTATCTTCATGTTCAGTAGAAATGATTTTATCTACCCGTTCACGTTTATTATCTTCAGTCACCTTTATATGAACTTGCTCCATGTTCAATTCTCCTTCTGTGTTCTGCTTTCCAGTAAAAAGGCAAACGCAATCATTCCGACACCGATCACAAGCGAGGAATCCGCAATATTAAAAATCGGAAAATCATAGTTGATGATGTAAAAGTCGAGAAAATCTACGACTTCCCCTCGAATTAGACGATCGAGGAAATTACCAATCGCGCCTCCAAGAATAAGACCTAATGATGTACTTAACAAAACATTACCTTTTGCTTCAGTATGTAGATAATAGATTACAGCTATGATGACGATGATTGTGACGATGATAAAGAGCCACATCTGTCCTTGTAATATACCGAAAGCTGCCCCCCGGTTCCGATGTGAATGCAGATAGAAGAACTCGTTGATGATCGTAATTTGTTCCCCCAACTCCATCCTTGTGACAATGAGCCATTTCGTAATTTGATCAACTATCAATACAAAAATCGCTAAAGCATAATAGCGCATGTTTACCCCACCTTCGTTTCTACCCGTTAAATTTTAGCATATCGAAGGTGCTTTCACAACGAGATTTCTTCAACATGTCAACCTTCAGCATTTGAGGATTGAAAAGACTGTTTAATAAAAGATTGTTACTTATTAACGCTATCAGTGGATATAGATGTGATGATACCTGTAAGCAGTGGAAATATACGAGACTCCTGCGGGAATAGCGAGCCAGGCAAGACCCCACAGCCAGGAACAAGCAAGGAGGCTTGCGGATTGCCCGTGGAAAGCAAGTATATTTCCGCGCCTTCCAACGAAATAGTGAAAAACAACAATCTTTACTAAAAAAGCCATTGAAAAAATGAACAGCCTTCAGCTTAAGGCTGTTCATCCTCTAATTGATTCTGTTCGTCCATGAATTCATCGTATTCTACATTCCGTTCAAAATTCACATTATCGGCACCTCTGTAGCCTTCGATGTCTGTTGAAACGAATTGTTCATATTCTTCCACATACTCGGTATTGTCTTCTTCATCTACAATTGAGGAGCCTTCGTAAGTCATGCTATTCTCGTTGAAGGAGGCGACTTCGTAATAAACGTTTGGCTGATTGAATTCATTGTCATCATGCTCTGAATAATACTTGTCTTCCATCTCAGTAAGTGCCTCTTCTTCAACCGGTCTGTCATTGGATATCTCCTGGTTGGGCGAAGCTTCCTTAACTGTCCGTGCAGTAGGAAGTGCTTCTAGTCTTTCCATGGGGATCTCTTTTCCAGTCACTTCACAAATTCCATATGTCCCTTCTTCCATCTGATTCAATGAGTACTCGATATCCGACAGTTCTTCCTTTAGATGCCCGTTCATTGCGATGTCTTTTTCACGCTCAAAAAGTTCTGTACCCGAGTCAGCTGGGTGGTTGTCATATTGAGAAAGCTCGCCTGATGAAGTATCACTGGCAAAGCCACGATTCAAACCGTAATGGTCATTCTGATCAAATTCATGCATTATCTCTTGTTTCCTTTGTTCGAGTTGTCTTTTCAGGTGTTCATATTTCATGACGAAACTTCCTTCCTATTGCATAGTAATTATAGTTTGACCAGAGTCTTGCATTTTACAACAGGAAGTTTGCATTAAACGGTGGTTAATATAGCCTTCATGGAGCACTTATAACCGAATTTTTGCGTTCTAAGTGTCTTATGGAGCATTCATGGAGACTTTTACGGGTTCTGAGGCTACCGATAGTGAGAAAGAAAATAAGGTCAAGCACTTAGGAGGGTGCGATGGTGAGAAAGAAACAAAGATCAAGCACTCAGAAAAGGATTCTTAGAATACACTTAAACTTGTGGATCATCCGCGTATAAGGAGTGATTATACCAATAAAAAAGCCTGCTCTGATTTTGAATAAGAGCAGGCCTTCAATTCTCTTTATTGATAATTCTCTGACACCACAGTGGCACAGCGTGCACAAAGGGCAGGATGGTCTTCATTTTGACCGAGAGTCGGTGTCACTGTCCAACAGCGTTCACAAGTTTCTCCTTCCGCTGCTTTTACAACAACCCCTACCAGATCATATACATCAGCATGTTCTGGAGCTTGTTCTTTATTTCCTGCTACAGCTGCATGTGATACGATGAAGAATTTATCCAGTTCACCTGCATTGTCCAATAGCTCTTTTGCTTTTGCAGTCGGATAAAGCTCGATGGATGCTGCAAGTGATTTACCGATTTCTTTTTTGTTACGTGCATTTTCTAATGCTTTCAATACTTCATCTCGGATATCCAGCATTTGATCCCATTTCTTTAAAAGATCATCTGCATTCGGATATTTGTTGGCTTCAGGAATCATCGTCAGCTGAACGCTTTCTTCCTTTTCACCCGGGATATACTGCCACACTTCATCAGCTGTATGAGGAATGATCGGCGTAACAAGTTGTGTAAGAGCGACAACACTGTCATACAAGACAGTCTGCATTGAACGACGTTTATGATCATCTTCAGATTCGATATACAATGTATCCTTCGCCAGGTCAAGATAGAAGGAGCTTAATTCGATCGTACAGAAGTTATGGATCGCATTATATACTGATGAGAATTGATAGTCATCATATGCATTCTTCACTCGTTCTACCAGCTGATTCATTTTGACCAGCATGTATTGATCAAGCTCGTTCATATCTTCATATGCTACACGATGCTTCGCTGGATCGAATCCATTCAAGTTTCCGAGCATAAAACGGAGTGTATTACGGATTTTACGATAAACTTCTGAAACTTGTTTAAGGATATCATCCGAAACACGTACGTCTGCTTGGTAATCGACTGAAGAAACCCAAAGACGGATGATGTCCGCTCCAAGCTGCTTCATAACTTTCATCGGATCGATGACATTCCCGAGAGATTTACTCATTTTTTTACCTTCACCATCGAGTACGAAACCATGCGTGATGATGGTTTTGTATGGTGATTTTCCTGTGACGGCAACGCTTGTTGATAAGGAAGAATTGAACCAACCTCTATATTGGTCTGTACCTTCAAGGTATACATCAGCAGGACGTTGTAATTCAGCACGTTCATTCAAAACACTTTGATGGGAAGAGCCTGAATCGAACCAGACATCCATGATATCCGTCTCTTTCGTGAATTCATCATTCGGACTATGCTCTGATTCGAAGCCTTCAGGAAGAAGATCCTTCGCATCCCATTCGAACCACACATTAGAACCATGTTCGCGGAATAAGTCGGAAACATGTTCGATGGTTTCTGGAGTAATGATCGGTTCGCCGTCTTCACCATAAAAGACCGGAATCGGTACTCCCCACGCTCTTTGACGCGAGATACACCAGTCATCACGATCCTTCACCATATTGTGAAGTCTTGTTTCTCCCCAATGAGGATACCATTTGACGTCCTTGATTTCTGAAAGGATCTGGTCCTTGATTTTATCAATAGAAGCAAACCACTGATCTGTCACTCTGAAAATGATCGGTTTCTTCGTTCTCCAGTCATGTGGATAGGAGTGTGTGATGAATTCCAATTTCAGTAATGCTCCAGAATCCTGTAACTTCTCTGTAATCGGTTTATTGGCATCATCGTAGAACATTCCCTCAAAGCCTGGTGCTTCTTCAGTCATGACTCCTTTATCATCGACAGGGCAAAGGATGCCGATACCATAACGTTTTCCGACTTTAAAGTCATCTTCCCCGTGCCCTGGTGCTGTATGGACACACCCAGTACCAGATTCGGTGGTAACGTGGTCACTCAGCATCAACAACGAATCTCGGTCATAAAAAGGATGCTGCGCAACAACCTGGTCAAGCTGCGTTCCTTTGAACTGCTTCAAAACATTTGGAGACTCCCATTCCAATACCTCTGCCAATTCGTCAAGTAGATCTTCTGCGACGAGATATTTTTCACCGCCGGTTTCAACGACAACATAATTGTAATCCGGATGAACGGCAATACCCAGGTTAGCAGGAATCGTCCAAGGGGTAGTCGTCCAGATGATGACAGATACATCCTCATCGACAACACCTTTACCGTCCTTGATTTTAAATCCGACATAAATGGAAGGGGAACGTTTATCCCTATACTCGATCTCTGCTTCCGCAAAAGCTGATTCAGATGAAGGGGACCAGTAGACTGGTTTTTTCCCTTTATAGATCAAGCCTCTGTTTGCCATTTCCCCAAAGACTTTGATTTGTTCAGCTTCATATTCTTTATTCAACGTGATATATGGATTATTCCAATCGCCGCGCACCCCAAGACGTTTAAACTGTGCCTTTTGCAATTCAACCTGCTCAAGTGCATATTCCGCACACATTTTGCGGAATTCAGCAATCGTATGTTTCTTACGGTCCACTTTCTTTTTCTTAGCAAGTGCAGTTTCGATCGGTAGTCCATGTGTATCCCAACCTGGGACATATGGTGCGTTGAAACCGTTCATTGATTTGTATCGTACGATGATATCTTTCAGGATTTTATTTTCTGCGTGCCCGAGATGAATATTATCGTTAGCATATGGAGGGCCGTCGTGCAAAATGAATTTGGGCTGATCTTTCGTTTTCTCCAGCACTTTTTCATAAATCTTCTGTTCTTCCCAGGACTCCTGGATGTTCGGTTCCTTGTTCGGAAGACCGCCCCGCATCGGGAAATCAGTTTTTGGCATTAATAACGTATCTTTGTAATTCATGTATCCAGCCTGCCTTTCAAAAGGTTCTTTTTTCTTAGGCTTTGTTAAAGAATTATGTTGATTTCTTCGAATTTCAATCAATAAAGAAGATTAACAAAGCCTTTTCTTAATAGGGTCATGTAACTTCTTAAAATTCCACCTCTCCATCACTGAGCAAGCGTTCATTTTAAGTGAAGAAAATAGTTGATACTCTCATAAGTATCAAGAAAACTTGGCAAAGCCAAGCCTTAGCGAAGGCTGAGCCACAGTTGCACTTATACTGAAGAAAGTTTTTATACTTTCATTAAGTATAAAAAAACCTTCTCATCCCAGATAGGGACGAGAAGGTTGACTCGCGGTACCACCCTAATAGCTGTATGTACATTGTTCATACCAGCCACTCAGCATCCTTAACGTGAATGAAACGCCAGTGCTTACTGAAATTCAGCACGGAAACTCCGGGGTGATTTTCCTCACAGACTCTTTATCGAGCTCGCACCATTCCCGATTCGCTTAGAAAGATAACTGATCGTACTGTCCCCATCTCAGTAGGAATATACTCCTGTCATCAAAGTATACCGAATTTAAAATTACTTCGTCAAGTTATGTTTGCTTTTTCTGACTCTGAGTCCTCAAGTTGATGCTGCTCATTCTCGTCTTCAGGAGGCATCAGATGATCCCAATCTTCGTTTTTCAACATTTCCAGCTGTGCTTCGATCAGCATACGGAACCGGGTGCGATAAACAGAAGATTGCTTCTTCAATTCTTCAATATCGAGCATTATTTTTCTCGACTTGGACAATGCTTCATTAATGATTCTATCAGCATTCTTCTCTGCTTCTTTTACAATCAAACGGGCTTCTTTATTTGCATTGCGCTTTACTTCCTCCCCCGTTTCTTGTGCAACAACGATTGACTTATTCAATGTTTCTTCAATGTTCGTAAAATAGGAAAGCTTCTCTTCCATTTTCGCTAACTGTTCCTGCAGGTCTTTCTTTTCACGAATGACCCCTTCATAATCTTTGATAACCTGATCTAAAAATTCGTTTACTTCATCCTCATCATATCCTCGAAATCCACGATTAAACTCTTTATTATGAATATCCAATGGTGTTAAAGGCATAACGCCACCCCCGTATCGATGTCTTTACTTTCTTTCATTTTCGACATATTCAATGACAAATCCTTCTCTTATTTGGAATTTTTTGTACCAAATGTTACTTTCCACTTTCCTTTTTTGCTCATACCATCCACAGAAATGAGTTTCGCTCGGCCTAAACCTCTCACAGAAAGATGATCACCTTCCTCTAAAATGCTTGAAGGTTGTTCGACGATTTTCCAATTCAGCTTTACCTTTTTGTTCGTTATGTAAGGGATTGCCTTTGACCGTGATAGACGAAATACTTCCGACAATACAACATCCAACCTTAACGAACTTACCGTACTCGATACTGTATTCCATTCATCAAGTTTACCGAGCAATTTTTCAGTTGAAATGGCTTTGGCATTTACAGATGTCTTCCCTACCGAATTGAAATTCAAACGGACATAATCAGCAACCTCACTGGCGATGATGAGTTGGAATTTAGATTCCCCCATCAAAATATCCCCGAACTTCTTCCGTTTCAGGCCAAGGCTCATTAAAGCCCCGAGAACATCTGAATGATGTAATGTAACGAATTTTGATGGATAAGGCGCTTCAAGACATTCTATTTCAAACTCTTCGTCTTGAGGTTCATAATAAATGGGGTACAACAAGGCTCTTGAACGTTCAATGCCTTGGTACCCCTTCCAAATTTGAAAATGGACTTCATCATTTGATCCAAGAATGGATTTTAAAATATGCTGCTCTCGTGGATCCAGGAAATCCGTGGCCTTGACCCGGTATTGGTCAAGTACGACTTTTCGCCATTCCAACACTTGATCTATGAAAGGCTGTTCTTCTGGTCTGAAATGATCATATATCGACATTTCTGACACCTACAGGTAATCGAATAATGCACGGACACCGATTTCAGCGAAGAAAAGCGCAAACAATGCTGCAATCGGGGATAAATCAATCATACCAAGTGGTGGGATGATTTTTCTGAATTGGGAGAGAAACGGTTCACATATCGATCCTAAAAATTGACCGAATGATGATTCTCTCGCGTTCGGCACCCAGGACATGAAAATATAAATGATGATCAACCATCGGTAAGCTCCAATTGCAAATATTAGGATATCTTCTAGCATTCTCTATTACCACCCTTTTAAGCTTCTATTCTTCCCCAGTCATTTCAGATATTGCACCTGAAACGTCTACATTATCCGGTGTACACATGAATGTGTTTGGACCGAGCTTCTGTATATCTCCACCAATGGCATATACCGTGCCACTGAGAAAATCGACGATGCGTTTAGCCTGATCGAGGGGAATTCTTTGTAGATTCATCACAACTGCTCTTCTGTTTTTTAACTGATCTGCGATTTCTTGTGCCTCCGAGTATGTCCTCGGTTCAATCAGTACCACTTTCACTTGCTGTTGAACACTTTGTAAACTGACGATATTCTGGCTTTTCTGATCTCGACGCGAGCGACTCATCGGTTCAACCTCATCACCTTCAGATTGTTCAACCTCGTAAACTTCTTCTTCATATATATCTTCATCAAATGCAAAAAAATTCTTCAACCTTGATTTAATTCCCATGGAGAGCCCTCCTCAAAATTCTTTTCCAACTAGCGATGTACCTATACGTACAAAGGTAGCGCCTTCTTCTACGGCAATCTTAAAGTCATTTGACATTCCCATGGATAGCTCAGTGCAAGGTGCGTGTGAAAGACCTGATGCTTGTACTTCTTCTTTCAGAACCCGCATCGTACGAAAAATATTCCGCAGCCTTTCTTCATCAGATATGAATGGAGCCATCGTCATTAATCCTACTACTTCAATATTTTCATATTTCGCAACATTTTTGATGAATGCAACAACTTCTTCGGGATCCAAACCATGCTTCGACTCTTCCCCTGAAACATTCACCTGGGCAAAACATTTAATCTTCCGGTTAGCTCTCTTGTTGATTTCCTTCGCCAGTGACATTCGGTCTAACGAGTGGATATAATCGACCTGATCAATAATCGATTTGACTTTACGGGATTGTAGCGTACCTATGAAATGCCATTGGACATTTCCACTGACGTGTTCATATTTATGTAAAAAGCCTTCATCTCGATTCTCACCAAGATGTATGATTCCAGCTTCAACCGCTTTTTGAGTCGTTTCGACACTGACATATTTCGTCACTGCAATAATAGATACCTTTTTAGGATCTCTATTTGTTCTCTGGCAAGCTTCTGCTATGTCGTCTTTGATCACTTGTAAGTTATATGAAATAGCCAATCGTACTTTGCGCACCTCCTATTGCTCCAACATGATGAAACCTAACATTCTTCCAGTTGCTCCATTCTCTTTTCGATGTGAAAAAAATCGGTCTACGTTGCAGCTTGTACAAAGTTTCGTCAAATGAACATTCTTTTCCGGAACTCCAGCTCTCATAAGAAGCTGTTTATTCAATCGTTGAAGATTCAATTGGTACTTTGAATTTCCCTTCGCAGTATAAGGTCTGGGGTCCTCATCATCTAAAGAGTCATCAACTTGAGAAATGACACGCTGGTCAACCTCATAACAACATTCCTGTATAGACGGTCCTACAAAGACATGGATCGAATCGACAGCTACCTCTTCGTTGGTAACCCATGTATCAACCATCCTAGCAGCAATCCCTCTCACTGAGCCTTTCCACCCGGCATGTGCAATACCAACTATATGGGATTCTTCTGACAAGAAAAATATCGGTACACAATCTGCATAGGCTAATGCAAGGACAAGGCCTCTTTCCCTCGTATATAATCCATCCATCCCTATGATTCCCGATTCAAGGGATTTTGAACCCTTGCCCTTGTCAGTTTGTTCAACTTTGCAAATGTCGCTTCCATGGACCTGGTCAGCAAACACCCACTGGTCCAACTGAGTATCGATAGATTCCGCCAAGCGCCTTCTGTTATCGATGACGTTGTGATCGATATCCTTTACGTGCAGGCCTAGATTCAAAGATCGAAACGGTTTTTGACTTACTCCGCCATACCTTGTTGAAAATCCTGCCGTCACCATATTATTGGTAGAATCCTGCAGTTCTTTAATTTTGTAATACATCTCATGTCCATGTGTAAAAGGATCCGACATTGTTTACCCTCCAACAATTATCGTGTGTATTGCTGTCGATATCATGATAAGCTCTTTTTATTTTATCACAAGTTGTTGAATAGTTGGAGAATACGTTATTCATTTAATTCTTCGAAGAATGTTGGAAGCCGTGAGGAGCCAATTCATTGCCTGATTGGTCTTCGAACCTGACTAGAATTACATCTTTTCCAATTTTGACAATATCTCTCCACGGTATGATGATATCATTTTCTTTACGCATGAACCCCATCATCCTCCCTGCCCCCGGGATAACGATCGCTTCGATTTTTCCGGAAGTCAGATTGATCTCCAGGTCCGCTATATGACCAAGCTTTCGTCCATTCGATACATTGACAACATCCTTGACCTGGAACTCGGAAATTTTTATCATTATAATCTCCCCTGACTTATGTTTTTTATTTGGCTTTGTCATTCTTAAATTGGTCTTAATTGGTGATTTCTGCGAAATTCACTCCCTTTCCGCGGGCGATCCGCAAGCCTCCTCGCTTAGGCACAGGATGGTTATTAGGTGATCGCTGTGGGGTCTTGCTTGGCTCGCTTTTCCCGCAGGAGTAAATTTCACTTAAAAAAATTTTCTGCGAAGCTCTAGTAAATACAGAATCGTTCCTCGATAAAGCAAGTATTTTTTCCTGCAAGAATACCTTTGTATATACAGAGTAATGTCGTACAAACAACGCTTCTCTATAAAATATATGACAAGTGGATATAAAATGAACAAAAAAAGAAGCCGACTTGTATCTGGTCGGCTTCACTTGCTATTCAACTACTTTGGATGCTTTTGTTCATTTGGTTGATTGCTGCTTTTTCCAGACGAGAAACTTGTGCTTGAGAAATTCCAATTTCGTCCGCTACTTCCATTTGGGTTTTACCCTGGAAAAACCTCATCGTCAAAATCAACTTTTCTCTTTGATTCAATCTCGTCATCGCTTCGCGCAGTGCAATTTCCTCGATCCACTGATAATCTTTTTGTTTGTCATCACTGATCTGATCCATGACATAGATCGGTTCACCACCGTCATTATAGATCGGTTCAAACAATGAAACCGGATCTTGAATTGCATCGAGGGCAAAAACGACTTCTTCTTTTGTAACTCCAAGTTCACGGGCAATTTCCGTCGGGTTCGGCTCGCGGGATTCCTTACTGACGATCTTATCACGGACTTGTAAAGCTTTATAAGCGATATCACGCAAGGACCGCGAAACACGTATCGGATTGTTGTCGCGCAAGTACCTTCTAATTTCACCGATGATCATCGGTACCGCATAGGTTGAGAATTTGACATTTTGACCTAAATCGAAATTATCGATTGATTTCATCAAGCCGATACAACCGACCTGAAATAAGTCATCGACATATTCACCCCGATTGTTGAATCGTTGGATGACACTAAGGACCAACCTTAGATTCCCATTCACAAGTTTTTCTCTTGCTGACAAATCTCCATTCTGCATTTCTTTGAATAAAACTCTCATTTCAGGGTTTTTCAAAACTGGAAGCTTAGATGTATCTACTCCACAAATTTCTACCTTATTTCGTGTCATATCTTCCCCTCCAATTGGGAGTTACTGTCAAAATAAAGTATCTCCTGAGGAGGAAAATTTATGCACAAGCTTAAAAATTATCGATCCGCAATTCGATGTCTTCTCTACAAAATGATTGTCATAACAAGGGTTATCCTTTTTTGAGAATTTTTATAGCCAAATTAAAAGAACTTACCGGTTGACATCGATAAGTTCTTTCTTATTTTCACATCATCTTATTGAATTCTTTCTGCAGTCTTTTTATGATACGCTTCTCCAATCTGGATATATATGATTGCGATATTCCTAACAAATCGGCTACATCCTTCTGGGTCTTCTCTTCTCCGCCCGCAAGACCGAATCTTAATTCCATGATTTGCTTTTCTCTTGGTGACAAGGTGTAAAGAGCTTTGACCAACAACTTCCGATCTACACTCGCTTCGAAGTCCCTTGTGATGATATCTTCCTCTGTTCCCAAGACATCAGAGAGCAATAATTCATTACCATCCCAATCGACATTCAACGGTTCATCAAATGATACTTCAGAACGTGTCTTGTTATTACGTCGCAAGTACATTAATATCTCATTTTCGATGCATCTTGAAGCGTACGTCGCGAGCTTGATCTTCTTTTCAGGATTGAATGTATTCACAGCTTTTATCAATCCGATTGTACCGATACTGATAAGATCCTCTATGTTGATCCCTGTGTTTTCAAATTTTCTCGCAATATAAACGACTAGACGCAGATTCCTTTCAATCAAAACTGCTCGTGCTGCCTTGTCACCCTTTGGCAGCTTTTTCAGTAATAAAGCTTCTTCATCTTTTGATAGGGGTGATGGAAGGGCTTCGTTTCCGCCTATGTAGTAGATTTCTTCCGTCTTTACACCCAATTTGATCAAGAGTTTGTACCAGAACAACGTAAATCGCAGTTTCAGCTTCCCCATTCAATATCCTCCCCCAGGTTAATTAATCGATTTTTACGATGCGGTTGATGTCACTTTTGCATTCGATATCATCTTCGGATGAAGGATAGCGTTATACTCTCCTTCTCCCGAGATATTTGTAAAGGATAGTCCAACAATGACATTTGATGTTTCATATTTTTCGCCATTATTCCATATACCAATAGAATCTGCCTTGAATCCTGCAAGAAATTGATTTGCGCTTCCAACAGCTCTATAAGGAATGATGCGCATTCGATCTTGCCAAGGATTCGGTTCATCTACCAATTCACCTATCGAGTCAAGGCTTTTTGCATGATGGAGGATTGCCGACGGTATCTGATCAGCAAAAACAGTCATATCCAGTATCATGACAGGTTGTTTCGATATTGGATCATGCAACTGGTTCCCGCTATCTAAGAGCCCGACTCCTTTTAAGGTTAGAGAGTCTATTTTCAGTTCGAAATTCATAACTTGATCATAGCGAAGTTTCCTGACCTCGATATGATCGACTCTTTTCTTTGTGAAATATAGCATGATCGGAACCATTAAAATGACGAATAACCAACTGATGGGATCCCCCATCCCTGACGATTGTGTCTTGACAACCCCGTTCACGATTTTTGCATCAGTCTGTAAAAAATAATGAAGTCCTAAAATGCCACCTCCTGTAATGAACGTTGAAAAGTAGAACATGAATAAGCCTTGTACAAAATAACCAAAGCGCTTGTAACCGAATGTGGTGATGATGATGAAGACGGAATAGATAAGCTTGATGATTGGATGATAGATAATTGCGGTGTCTAAAAATAAAAACAATACATATAAAGAACCTAAAAATGCACCTACGGCCAACCTTTTCTTAGAGACTTCCCTTTTAAGGATCACCGAAGTCAACCACAAAAGCAGAAAATCGATACAGAAATTCAGAAACCAAATGACATCCAGATAAATTGCCATTGGGTGCTCCTTTCTCTGTAGAACTGTGCACTTAGTATAGCGTAAGGGGGATAAAATTGTCTGTCGGTTTATGTGGGGGGCAAGCGATTAATTTTGAAAGATTTAAGGAGTTTTTGTCGGTTGGATTTATAGTCCAACTAGAAGCCTTATCAGCACTAATGATAGTAGAAAAGAATATCCCTTTAAGCGAAATTCACGACACTCCTGCGGGGACAGCGAGCAAGCGGTTTTAGGTTAACGGACATAACGGACATCAGCGCCGTTATTTATGACATATAGCGGGTTTTAGAGATTTTAACGGACATCAGAGATGCTATTTATCTATATAACAGCTGATTTCTATGATTTTGCACAAAATAAGGTCCCTGGTGTCCGTTATTTTTGTAAATCGGTTGCTATTGAACAATTAAGGTCTCCTGTGTCCGTTAAAGTTCACTTAAAAGTCTACCATCTAAATATACAAAGGCAATAAACTGAAGAACGTATTTATACATTCTTTAAGTAAAATAAAAACACCCCATGGATAGTTAGTCCAAGGGGTGTCCACTTTCAAGATATCAATTTTCTAATACCGGATAGACGCCATTTTCATCGTGTATTTCCTTACCGGTAATCGGAGGATTGAATACACAAACCATCCTCATGTCTGTCTTTGCCCGAAGGAGATGTTCGTCATTTTCATCCAGGGCATAAAGGGTGTCCTTCTCAATCGGCCACACTTTATTATCTTTCAGGGTCACTACTTCTCCTTCTCCTTCTATACAATAAACAGATTCCAAATGGTTTTGATACCAAATATGCGTTTCAGTACCCGCTTTAATAACTGTATCATGAACAGAATAGCCCATGTTATCATCTTTCAAAATCAATCTTCTACTTACCCAGTTTCCACCCTCAATGGAATGTTCAGAATTGATTACATCTTCTAGTTTGACAACTTTCATGAATCTGCCTCCTTTGCTCTATCTATACATTAATTGTGTACTGGTTCTTTTACAAGGTGTCTTACACTAGCTTCTATGATTTCAAAACCTTTTTCCAATCCTTCCATATCAATATTGATCGGTGGGAATAGTTTAAACACTTCATCATTTGGTCCAGAGGTTTCCATAATCAACCCACGTTTGAATGCTTCTGCAGCAATTTTCTCCGCGAGAGTTTCTTTTTTCGTTTCTATTCCGATCATCAATCCTCTTCCGCATACTTCTCCTTCGATCTCAGGATATTTATCAGTAAGGTTGATAAGGAATTCTTGAACCGTCCTTGCTTTTTCTTGAATCTTTTTCTCGAACGTCTCATCTTTCCAATAATCAAGGGCAGCTGTTGCAGTTATGAATGCATGGTTAAACCCTCGGAAAGTACCGTTATGTTCACCAGGTGTCCAAATATCGAGATCTGGTCGAATCAGCGTAATTGCAAGCGGTAAACCGTATCCACTTAGAGATTTTGACATACACACGATATCTGGCTTTATGCCAGCAGGCTCGAAGCTGAAGAAAGTCCCTGTCCTTCCTACACCTGCTTGTACATCATCAATGATCAATAGAATATCCCATTTCTTACAGATCTCTTCAATCTTTTTCATCCATTCGTAGCTGGCTGCATTGATTCCACCTTCACCTTGAACAGTTTCAAAAATCATTGCAGCAGGAGTTTCCACCCCGCTTCCATTATCCTCAAGGAATCGCTCCAAATAATCCAAGCTATCAGTACCATTATCCACAAAGCTGTCATAAGGCATTGTCACCGTATTTTGTAATGGGATTCCTGCCCCTTTCCGTTTAACCGCATTTCCGGTTACAGACAAGGAACCGATCGTCATTCCATGAAATCCGTTCGTGAAACTGATTATATCAGTACGTCCAGTTACTTTCCTTGCTAATTTCAGAGCACTTTCGACTGTATTGGTCCCCGTAGGGCCAGGGAACATCATTTTATAATCATAATCTCTCGGTTCTAATATGGTATCTTTGAATTTCCGGATAAAATTCCTTTTGGCTATAGAAGCCATATCAAGAGAATGGGTGATCCCATCTCCACTAATGTATTCGATCAACGCCGATTTCATTTTTTCATCGTTATGACCGTAATTCAAGGCACCAGCCCCAGAAAAGAAATCAATGTATTCTTTACCGTTTTCGTCCCACAATTTATATCCTTTTGCTTTATCGAAAACAACAGGAAAGCTTCTACAATAGCTGCGAACTTCAGATTCCAATTCCTCAAAAAGTTTTAAATCTACACTATTATTGTCCATCTTGCATTCCTCCTTGATTCCATTTGGTAAGTATTAGCTGTGATTCATGGTCATCGTTTGAAAGGGCCGATTCGGAAATTAAGCTCCGATTCATGGTCATCAGAAGGAAAGAGATCATCCGCGAAACGTTCTGTTATTACGCTCTCAGTGTTTTGATAACGAGCAAAACCTTCAAATAACGATCTAGAAGCTTGATTAGATGGAGTTACTGTAGCTTCCAGGTAACGAACGTCATTGCAAATCGGTCGATTGATCAATTCTGTAAGCATTTTCGATGCAATCCCTTTTCCTCTCTCATTAGGATCTACGCCTATTTGCCAGACGAATACTACCTCAGGTTGCTCTGGCGGGATGAACGCTGTGACGAATCCGACTGTTTGATCATTTATCTTTGCAACGACACATGTCTCGGAAAAGAACTCACTCATCATGATATACTTATATGATGAGTTTTGATCAAGACTTGTATCTTTGACGATTTGCCACATAAATTTCCCATCTTCTAATGCAGGTTTCGTAAAGATAATTTCATCTAAAGTTTGAACGGTTTCAGTGATCATATCGATCGTAAATCATTCTCCTTTCTGACTAATTTGAAAATCGGGCATGTGCTTATATTATAAGTACCAGATATAATCATCAAACCATTTTATTTGCTAATAACACCGGTCAGTACCACTGAATAGCCATGAGCGATAGTAAGGTGTGCTATATAAAGTTATCCTGTAGAATGGTAGATATTTCAGACATTCTTACAGAAAGGAAGTTGGTATGGCCGGATTCCACAAGTATAAAATGTGAAACCATTAAAAGCGAAATTTGTGAATCTAAAAAAGCTGCCCCCATTATTGGAGACAGCTTTCTTGTCATAAGAATTTAGCGACGACGGTTTCGATTTCTCAGGAATGCAGGGATATCCAACGTATCATTGAAATCCGTCTGAGGGTTTGAATTTGAACTACGTTGACCTTCTTGTTGTCTTGAAGGTTGCCCTTCTTCACGATTGCTTTGTTTCTGTGGAGAAGGTTGACTAGTAGGCTGTTGGTTCGTCATTGTCTGTTTCGGTCGTTGCTGCTGTGGCTTCGCTTGTGGTTGTGAATCGTCAAAGCCTGTCGCAATGACCGTTACTAGAATTTCATCCTTCAAATCTTCATTAATGACGGAACCAAAAATCATGTTCACATCTTCATCTGAAGCAGAAGATACGATATCTGCAGCTTCGTTCACTTCATAAAGGCTCAAGTTCGAACCACCAGTGATATTCATGAGAACACCTTTAGCTCCATCAATTGATGTTTCCAACAATGGACTGGAAATCGCTTTTTTCGCCGCATCTGTTGCACGGTTTTCCCCTGCTGCGACGCCAATTCCCATCAAAGCAGATCCTTTAGATGTCATGATCGTTTTCACATCTGCAAAGTCCAGATTGATCAATCCAGGCACCGCAATCAAGTCAGAAATACCTTGTACACCTTGACGAAGTACATTATCCGCTTCACGGAATGCTTCAAGCATCGGTGTGTTCTTATCGACAATTTCCAATAATCGGTCGTTCGGGATTACAATCAATGTATCAACTTTTTCCTTCAATGTTTCGATCCCACCTACTGCGTGGGTTGAACGCTTACGACCTTCAAAAGTGAATGGACGAGTCACGACTCCAACCGTCAATGCTCCGATTTCCTTTGCGATTTCAGCAATGACTGGGGCAGCACCCGTTCCTGTTCCTCCACCCATACCAGCAGTAACGAACACCATGTCCGCACCCTGAAGGACCTCTTCGATCTGTTCTTTGCTTTCTTCTGCAGCTTTTTTACCTATATCCGGATTAGCACCCGCACCTAGACCTCTTGTCAGCTTGGCACCGATCTGCATTTTCTTTTCTGCTTTTGAAAGATTCAAGGCTTGTGCATCCGTGTTGACTGCTATGAACTCAACACCTTGAACGTTGTTTTCGATCATTCGGTTGACAGCGTTACTACCACCGCCGCCTACACCGATTACTTTAATTTTTGCGAGTCCATCCATATTCATATCAAACTCTAGCATTTGCGATCCTCCTAATCTACTGATTTTCTCTTCACGAGGGGTTATTCAAAGAAGGTTCCGAACCATTCCTTCATCTTGTTTTTGACACCAGGCTTATCTTTCTCTACCCGTTGTTCGGAATTCCTACGCTTCTTCGGTGGCTGCTCTTCAATATGATGCTCCTCAGAAATAGAAGCAGCCACTTCTTTCCCTTGGATTTTAACGTTTTTGAATGTAAATTGGATCAATCCGACTCCTGTTGTATATTGTGCTTCTCGTACACCAATATAATCAGGCATGGAAATACGTACATTCTGATCTAAAACTTCCCTTGCCAATTCCAATACACCCGGCATTGCTACCACGCCACCAGTCAGTACAAATCCTCCAGGGAGTTCACTGTATCCATTCCGATGAAGCTCTTCCATGACTAAACCGAAGATTTCTTCCATCCGTGGTTCGATGATGTGTGCAAGTTCATATTGTGAAAATTGCTGTTCATTAGATGAACCAATCCTCGCGACTTCGAATGATTCTTCGTCAGATGCATGGTCAATAAAAGCATGTCCATGTTTAACCTTAACACGTTCAGCATCTTCTGTCGTGGTCCGAAGACCAATCGAGATATCTTTAGTAACAAAGTCTCCGCCGATCGGCAGTACTTTCGTGAACTGGATCGAACCTTGTTCAAAAACTGTCAGAGTCGTGGAACCCGCTCCCATATCTACAAGAGCGACTCCAAGATTACGCTCATCTTTATTCAAGGCTACTGTTCCAGCTGCTAATGGTTGAAGGCAGATATCTGCAATATCCAGACCGGCACGTTCAACACAACGGAGAACATTATGTAATATCGTTTTCGACCCTGTTATCAGAATTCCTTCCATTTCCAATCTGACGCCGATCATACCTCTCGGGTCATTGATTTCACCAAGCCCATCAACAACAAACTCTCTTGGAATCACATCGATGATTTCCCTTTCTGGAGGTATGGACATTACTTGAGCTGCATCTATGACTCTGGTAATATCTTCATCACGTATTTCCCGGTCATCACTTGATACTGCTACGACACCATGGCATGGTTGCAGTTGTACATGATTGCCAGTAATACCGACAATAACAGAATTGATCTGTACTCCTACCATTCTTTCGGCTTGTTCAACAGCTTTTTTTATCGAACGAACAGTTTCATCAATATCAACTATAGAACCTTTTTTGATTCCTTCTGATTTTGCATTCCCTACTCCAATGACATTAAAGGACTCATCAGACATTTCTCCAATGATTACTTTAATATTGGATGTACCGATGTCTAAGCTAATCATAACTTCGCTGCTGTTCATTCTTTGGCACCTCCTTCAAAATATCGACTCTTGCTTGATTGTTTGTTTTCATTTCAGGCTATTCATCTCATTCTTTCATAAGATCTATTTCGCTCCAATTAAGGTAAAGAGATCTTCAAGTTTCACAGGTTCTTATGAACACGCAATTACTTGTTTTCATTGAATCCGACAATTTTGGATTAGAAAAGCCGGATAAAAAAAGAAAATACCTGATAAAATCCGTAATTAAGGAATGTATTCAACATCAAGCAAGCATTCCCTTTATTTTTTAAAAGATTTTTACGTTAGTTTCTCTCTGTTTGCTCAATTTTAGAGCTTTTGGTGAGAAGTAATCTACGGATCACCGCAATGTTGTTAAATAGTCTCACTCCAAAAGCAAAAATCGCAGCTAAATACAAGTCTACACCAAGATGGACACCTAGAAAAGCTAAACCTGCTGCAAGAAGAATATTAAAGAAAAAACCTGAGACAAATACTCTGTCGTCAAAGGTTTTTTGCAATTGGGCACGTATTCCACCAAATAAGGTGTCTAATGCTGCTAAAACCGCTATGGACAGATAACTTGTATACTCTGGAGGCACCCGCAAATCGGACATGAACCCAAGAAGGAGGCCGATCAATAACCCTAATACAGGAAGCCACATATTACGTATCCTCCTTCTCTTTCATAAATTTCACCCGCAGTTGTTGATTATAGGGTGGTAAAGAAACTTCATCAACCAACTCAGATGTTAATAGAAGGTTTTCACGGGCAAAATCTTCTCCTGATTGAGAAGTCAGCATTTCCGTGTGCAGTTTTCCTGGATTTCTGGTAAGGACTTTAACCTTGATGGGTATAGAAGAAATTGGCTTGTCATTTATGTAGGTCTTGCCATTGACTTCTCGAATCGGGGTGGTATTGATGATCCGCTCACCATCAATTGCTATTTCCTCTGCCCCATAACTGTTGAGTTCATTGATTAAACGCCTTAATAGCTCGGGATGAATGGAAAAAGCAGACTTACCTACCAAATCCTTATCATTTAATAATGGTTCGATAGTTAATTCGATTCCCTGACCGCTAACTTCTGTTAAACCCGCATCTTTTTTCAGATCAGCCAGTGTCTGTTCCAAGGTTTCCAGCTGACCCTCTTTATCAGAGTCAGAATACTCGTCAATCAGTTGTTCATATTTATAAATTTCGGCATAAAGCTCTTGCTGTATCTGTTTTTGCCTTTCCAGATCATTTCTCAGTTCCCATATATCTCTCGTATCACGAACGACTGGTTCTTGATTCGTATGAAATTGTACTGCAAGCATAAAACCGACAATCATGGTCATGATAAAGAATTTAAAACGTCTCTTCATGGTCGTTTGTCATCCTTCCCGAGCAATAAAAGGAGGTATTTCAATCGAAGATTCTTTTTGGATACGGACCTGGACCCCATCGTTCACTAACTGATCGGTGATATTTCCTGTCAAATTCAATGAATTCGAAAAGACATCCGAATCACCAATTGCCGTAATTACGAATGGTGCGGGGTGTTTCACTCCATCCACACTCACGACAGGCCCTACACAAGCGATATTACTCGTATGAGAGATTCGTTGCCCATTGATGGCAACGGCCTCAGCTCCCGTTACATACAACTCATGAATGACCATCCGGATATGTTCTTCGTGCACAATATAGTCATTCGGATTTTCCGCATCAGGTATGTAAGAACTGTCTTCAAGGGAAACAGATATTCCTTGACCTTCAACAGGGACTTGTCCGACTACTTTCCTAAGTTTCTTGATCTCTTCTACAAAGTTGAACGACCTTTTTTCTTGTTCTGCAATATTACCTTCCATTTCACTTACTTTTTTCTGAGCCTCTTCAAGCTCGCTTTGTAATTTACGGTTTTCTCTTTGAATGGAAAGGATGCTAGAACGCAATTGATCTTCCCGCTTCCATTGATCATTAGTAGGTTGTATTCTTTCTTCCTTCGTATATTGATAGGAAAAGGCAATCATGAATCCAGTGACAAGCAAGACTAATGAGTAGATTGCATACTTTCCTCTAACCTTCATTCTCTGTTTGTTCCTCTCCTTCTTCTTCCTCCTTGATTTCAAATGCTTCGAATCTAGGTGACTCTGACATATGAATTACACCATTTGTATTTCCATCAAGCTTGTCTACGATAGAAGGATAGTATTGCATATAGGCTGCAAAATTAGTAATTCTGGACTGAACTTCAAAACCGTCATTCATGTACAGTGTTATATGCTTGGCGTCCTTATCAGAAGGAGTGTGATGGATTTCCGATATTCTTAATCGTACACTTTCTGATAGTTTTGTCAGTTCTGCAGCCATCTCTTTAATCAGACTTTCTTTTTCCCAGTTTACTAATATAGGTGCATTTGACGGGACCGTAGCTTCAGAAACTTTTGGTAGTGACTCTCCATTTTGCAGCAATGGCAAGTATTTTCCGTCTGAGGTTAGAAATGCCACCTTTTCGAATTCAGTTACAGTAATAACCACTTTATTTGGAAAGACTTTTTCTACATACACTGACTCGACTTGTGCGATCTTTTGGACATCAGATTCAGCAGCCTTTGGATTTACAGACCAATAGCTCGTATCTGTTGAAAAATCAAGCTGATCCAATATTATTTTTTCCGGAATCAATTGATTTCCCTTAATATTTATCGTTCTAACATCACTTAATGGTGATTGGAAGTAGACGATGATCACGATGAGCAAAAAGAAAAAAGAAATATAGAAGATCATTCTTCGATTCGCTTTTTGCTTTCGTTGTTGTTTCAGTTTCGGTATACGGTCTTCTATCGTTGTTACCTTTTCATTCTTCATCAAGGCTTCCCCCATTTGATGAGGACTTAGAAAGAGTGAAGGGGCTAACCAATGTGTGTCTGAACTGCTACTCTGACCAACATTTCGAGTCAACCCCGTTCATATGTCCACTCTTTCAGAACACATCTATTTAGTTGTATTATAGCACACTAAAATGGTACATTAATCCATCTTTTCTACTTCTGAGAAGATTTTTTCATTGGGCTTTTTTTCGTATAAATTGTTGTTTTAATTGGAAATATACTCGCTTTCCGCGTTTCATTCTCGTTTTTCACCATATTTGCATATAACGTTTAGAAAACACTTTCACAAAGACCTTTAATTATTTCCATCCGTCATCGTCCGATCATTTCAACCTCCGTCTCCATGTCAATTTCATGTTTCTCTTTTATCGTACTTTTCACCAAATCAATTAACTCTAGGACATCCTTTGCTTTCGCATCTCCAGTATTGACGATGAAGTTGGCGTGCATTTCAGAAATCTGGGCACCGCCGATCGTCTTTCCTTTTAATCCTGAGCTTTCAATCAATTGACCAGCATAATTCGGTAACGGATTACGGAAGACACTCCCGCAACAAGGATGATTCCATGGCTGAGTTTCTTTTCGATAATCTTTATTATTTTGCATGACATCCGTAATGCTCTCTCGATCACCTTGTTTCAATTGTAAGACAGCTTCTATACAAATCCCTGGTTTTTTCTGAAGAATCGAGGTACGGTATGAAAACGCCATCTCATCAGCAGACAACCATTCTATTGATCCATTCTCAAACAGAATATGGGCTTTCTTCAATATTTTCGACATATCTGAACCGTGAGCTCCTGCATTCATATAGACTGCTCCACCAAGAGACCCGGGAATTCCACTTGCGAATTCTAATCCAGCCATGCCTTTGCGACTCATGATCGTTGAAAGTTTCACTAAGGAATAGCCACCACCTACGAGAATTTCTTCACCATTTTCTTCTAGATGATCGGTACCCTTCCCTAGCTTGATGACAACTCCCTCAATCCCCTCATCAGAGACCAATAAATTCGATCCGCGTCCAATCGTTGTCCACGGGACATCGTTTGTTTTGACGATATCGATGACTTTCTTCAATGCTTCAACAGAATCAGGCTCCACAAAGACATCAGCAGGGCCACCGATTTTTATCGTTGTATGCTTGGAAAGTGGTTCATCTCTTAATACTTTGCCTACATCAGCTTGTTCTAATTGTTCAACAATATAATCCACTTCACTTACACCACCTTAAATATCTCTATATTATGATATGCACCTAACATGTACATAGCTAAACATGTGCAGATGACTTGGCATCCGCTTTTTTTGGATATGGTTAGAAACAACTCTAAAGTAACCTGCAACGTAGAGTACATTGATCTTTATTTTCCTGATATCTACTAATGGAATAGCTAAATCAATGAAAATAACCGTTTTTCAACTTACACGCTCTGTTAACTAACTTTGTTGATTTTTAAGCGAAATTCACGACACTCCTGCGGGCACAGCGAGCCAAGCGAGACCCCGCTGTTTTTAAAAGGATCTTCGACTATGATAATGACCTTCGACTAAATACCACTACGTCCTATGGTGAACGTCGAAGTCAGTACATCCTGTACAAGCACGTCCTGTGGTGAACGTCGAAGTCAGCATAAGGAACGCTTCTAAGAATTCTCATCACAGACACGAAAATGATTTCATTTTTGTGTTGAGATCCTGTGCAAGTGAGGAGGCTCGCGGAAGTAGGTAAATGCAAGGAAGTGGTGTCTAGCTCAGCGACCAGTCACTTGGATCACTTCAAACTTCCTGCGGCGGTGACAGCCTCCTCGTCAGTTTTCCAGTGACCTACGTGACTAATCGGGTCGCTTCCGCTTTTCTCCATCCCGCGGAAAGGGAGAGAATTTCACAGATATCAACAATAAAAACTAACAGAACCAACTTACAAAAAAAGAAACTTGGCATCTGCCAAGCTGATTCGTTCTTGCCCATAAAATGAATGATTCCTCATTTTAAAGTCTAATAGAAAGCGGGTTTATTGTCTAGCGTCAATACCGTGCATATCGGCTTATGTTCAATAAAACACCGAGTGCCATGAGCATCAGGGTTAAAGAAGATCCGCCATAGCTTAAAAATGGAAGAGTGATCCCCGTAACAGGCATCAAACCAGTCACAACTCCTATGTTGATCATGACCTGGATCGCGATCATGCCGATAATACCGATTGCAAGAAGGCTGCCGAATAAATCGGGTGCACCCAGTGCGATACGCACGCCTCTCCAAAGGAGGAGACCAAATAACAACAGGACTAATGAACCACCGATGAACCCTAGCTCCTCTGCAAGTATCGCAAAGATGAAATCGGTTTGAGGCTCTGGCAGATACCCGAACTTCTGTCGACTTTGTCCCAGTCCCAACCCCAGCAATCCACCTGGTCCTATTGCATATAGGGACTGGATGATTTGAAACCCGCTGCCGAGGGGGTCACTCCATGGATCGAGAAACGATGTAATTCTTTTAATCCGGTATGGGGCTGAAATGATCAGGACAACAAATCCAATCAGACCGATGAAGCCCAGTCCGACGAAGTGGCTTACCCTCGCTCCAGCAACATAGATCATCACGATACATGTTCCTACTAATACAGCGCCCGTCCCCAAGTCTGGCTGAAGCATGATCATTCCGAAGGCAAATAACACAACCCCGAGCGAAGGAACCAGCCCTTTTTTAAAAGAAGTGATACGCTTTTGATTCAGAGATAGGTACCTTGCCAGAAAAGCAATCATCGCAAGCTTGGTAAATTCAGAAGGCTGGATGGAGAAGGCACCTACACCGATCCAGCTCCTTGCACCACCACGTACCATCCCTATACCAGGGATCAAAACAGCGACAAGAAGGACAAAGCATGCAATGAGGAGGAGTTTCGACCAATTCGACCAGCTCCAATAATCCACTTGCATGATCAGGAACATCGCAATGATACCTAACCCTGCAAACAACAATTGGCGCTTAGCGAAGAAAAAGGAATCTTCGAATCGAATCTCTGCCCATTGGGCACTGGCACTATATACAGTTATGATTCCAATCGCAAGCAATGTCATCGTCACAATAACCAAAACGAAATCTGGTGTTTTTTTAGCCTTAGGCAATCAAGACACCCCTAATCCATAGGTTTAAAACGTCCTGTTAAGATTGTGTCCAGAAGGAAGATAGATCCATTCATCCTCATCAGGAGTGAGCTATCGCTTTCGAACAACTTCTATTACCTAAGTTTATGCACCGCTTCGATAAACATGTCCCCTCTTTGTTCGAAAGAAGGATACTGATCCCAGCTAGCACATGCTGGAGATAATAATACGACATCACCCGAAACGGAGCACTCATAAGCAACAGGAACGGCTTTTTCAACATTATCAACATGTTCAATCACCTTTATTCCTGCTTCTTTTGCGGTTTTTATCAATTTCGGTGCAGTTTCTCCGAAAGTAATCAATGCTTTTGTATTGTATAAATAAGGGATCAATTCATCAAAATCGTTTCCACGATCCAATCCACCAGCAAGTAGAATCAATGGTTGGTTAAAGGCTGAAATCGCTTTTTGCGTAGCGAGAATATTGGTTGCCTTCGAATCATTATAGAATTTAACACCTTCTACAGCCTCGACAAATTGCAGACGATGCTCCACCCCGCCGAAAGTTTTCAAAACGTTGATGATCTGATTGTTATCTGCACCTGCTATTTTGGCGGCAGCAGTTGCAGCCAAGATGTTTTCAAGGCTATGTTCACCTGGGAGGACGATTTCATCTATCGCAATGATCCTTTCATCATTGAATGTCACAAAACCCTCTTTCAGACAAGCACCGTTCGGTAACGTCTGCTTTGTACTGAATGGTACCTTTTTGCTCTCCACCTTTTTAATCAACGCCATGACTTCTTGATCGTCCGCATTGTAGATACAATAGTCTTCTTTAGTTTGATTCATGAATAATCGTGCTTTCGCTTTTCCGTATGCTTCACGAGTCCCATGATAATCCAAATGGGCATCAAAGATATTCAAAAGCACACCGATGTAAGGTTTGAAGGTTTGAACACCCATCAATTGAAAACTTGAAAGCTCCGCAACAAGGATATCATCCATACCCGTCTGATCAGCTACCTCACATAGGACTGTACCGATATTTCCTGCGACTACTGGTTTTTTCGGACTGTTCTCCATCATCAGACCTACTAACGTGGTAGTCGTCGTTTTTCCATTTGAACCCGTAATTCCAATGATTTCTGCATCGGTCAAATAGGAAACGAGTTCTACTTCAGTAAATACCGGAATCTCCTTTTCCAGTGCTGCATCAATCAATGGGTTAGTATACGGGATACCTGGGTTTTTCACTATGAAATCGATCGGCTTGTCCAACAGAGTTAGCGGATGGCTACCGCAGTGGACTTCAACCCCCTGGTTGATCAGTTCTTTTGCTTCCTGATTCTTTTCAAGCTCTTTCATATCGTTAACAATTACATTCGCACCATACTTGACTAACACTTTAGCTGCAGCAAAACCACTTTTCGCAAGTCCAACTACTAGCACATTCTTATTGTTGAGTTCATGTTTGCGCTCCACTTTAGATCAACACCTCAATATAAACACCAATCGCAGCCAACAACAATCCTACAGTCCAGAATGTTACAACAATCCGCCATTCACTCCAACCAATCAGTTCATAATGATGATGTAATGGACTCATTTTGAATATACGCTTTCCAGTGGTTTTGAATGATACGACTTGAATCATGACTGATAAAGTCTCCATGACGAATACCCCGCCAATGAGGACAAGCAGCAGTTCCATTTTCGTTAGAATCGCCACTGCAGCAATCGCGCCTCCTAAGGCAAGAGAACCAGTATCACCCATGAATACTTTCGCAGGGTGTGCATTGAAAACCAGAAAGCCAAGAAGAGACCCTACGACCGCTAGACAAAACAAAGCAATACTAAGTTCAAATTTACTTGTAGCAACCACAGCAAATGCTCCGAAAGCAATTGCAGCAGTTCCGGCCAAAAGGCCATCAAGACCATCTGTCAGATTTACCGCGTTTGATGCACCAACAAGCATTACGATGATAAGGACGAAATAAAACCAACCTAATTCAATCGACCACTCAGTACCAGGTACAGTCAAGGCTGTCGATATTCCAGCTGCTTTCATACCAAAATAGAAAATGATTGCTATTACGAGTTGTCCCAGCAGCTTCTGTTTAGAAGTAAGGCCTAGATTCCGCTTCATGACCACTTTGATGAAGTCGTCGATGAATCCTATGATTCCATACCCTAACGTGACAAATAACAAAATCATCGTTTCTAATGTTAGTAACCCGAAATACCAGGAAATAACTAATGTCGATAAAATTAATGAAACGATGATGACAATACCGCCCATAGTAGGTGTCCCGGATTTCTTTTGATGTGATTTGGGCCCTTCTTCACGTATGCTTTGGCCGAATTTTAAACGCTTTAGAAATGGTATGAAAATCGGCGAAAGGACGACAGCTACAAAAAATGAAGCCAGAAGGGTAACAATTAATGCTGTTTCCATTCTTTAAACCCCTCCCAGTAATAATGAATTTCGATAAAGATCACTGAATTTATTTTGATGGATCCTGGATGTTGTGCTTTTGAATCGCTTCATGTGCAATTTCTCTGTCATCGAAATCGATTGTAATGTTGCCGATGATCTGATAGGTTTCATGGCCTTTTCCGGCAATCAAGATCACATCATTTTCTCCTGCATTATCGATGGCATATTCAATAGCGGCTTTCCGATCAATGATGGAAGTATAAGAACCAGCCTCGACTCCATCTTCCATATCCTTCAAGATTTGCTGAGGATCCTCTGTACGTGGATTGTCTGAAGTGAAAATAGCGAGATCCGAATGAGCCACAGCTATTTTAGCCATCAATGGTCTTTTTGTCCGATCGCGGTCTCCTCCACACCCTACGATGACGGATATCTTACCTTCAGCAAACTCTCTGATTGTGGTCAACACATTTTCCAAACTGTCTGGTGTATGTGCATAATCGACTATGACAGTGTATGGTTGTCCTTCATCTACAACTTCAAATCGACCCGGAACCCCTTCTAGTCTTTCGACAGATTCCACCATTTTTTGTTCATCGAGACCTGCAGCTATTCCAGCTGTAACAGCAGCCAGGACATTATATACACTGAATTTACCAATCAGCTTCATCTGAACCTTATATATACCCCTCAATGTATGCAATTGAAACGTTGTCCCTTTTCCTGTGATTGATATATCTTTCGCCATGACATCGCTATCGTTTTCAATTCCATATGTCATGATTTGAGCTGCAGTAACTTTTTTGTATTTTGCTGTTGCTGGATCATCTTCATTTAAGACGGCGAGTTTTTCCTTCCTGTTACCATATGTATTTCCAAGTTGGGAAAAAAGAAGCCCTTTTGCCTGGAGGTACTGATCCATCGTTTTATGATAATCTAGATGGTCCTGTGAGAGATTCGTAAATATGGCAATATCGAAGTCACAACCACGTACCCTACCCATTTCCAGGGCATGGGAAGATACCTCCATGAACGCACCGTCCACTTTTTCATCGACCATTTTTGCAAAAGCTTTCTGTAGGAATGGTGACTCTGGTGTCGTATTGGCTACAGGGTACTTTTGATTGTTGATTCTCATCTCAATCGTTCCGATTACACCAGTCCGATTACCCTGATCTTGAAACATTTTATCGAGGATGTGTGTAATTGTGGTCTTTCCATTCGTCCCTGTCACACCAATCAACTGTAGTTGATGCGTCGGGTGGTCATAGAATTGGTCTGAAAGTACAGCGAGGGCGTGGCGGCTGTCTCTAACGAGTACAACAGGTACAGTTGTTTCAACCATTTCTTCAGCTACAATCGCAGTAGCTCCTTTTTTGACTACATCGTCGACGTATTCATGTCCATCAAAATTTGCCCCTTTAATACAAATAAAGAGGTTGCCGCTTTCTACATTACGAGAATCCATCTCAATTCCAGTGATTTCCGGATTCCCTTCGTTCTTCAATTGATACACAAAAAGCTTATCGAGTAATTCATTTAATTTCTTCATTTCTGACATTCCATCCTTTATGCTTATCTTCCATCTCTATATTACTATACATTCAAAAGAAAGTGCCAAACACTCTCGATGAATCAACAGTCTCTGTAAGAGCACTCTACTCAGGTCTGTTGATTGAACAAGAGAATGTCTGACACCATTTTAAATCCTTGACCCCGTTATGGAAATATTGCTTTTCCCACTATATTTGCAGAGCCTTTACTTAAAACTGATCCATATGCTTGTTCCAGATGTAGTACTCTTGCTTCCATTCTAATCTTCTAAGGATGTTTTGTCACCCATATAAAGACGAATCGTCGACCCTACTGTCATTTTAAGACCAGGATCAGGTGCTTGGTCAATGACAACGTCTCCTGAACCGACAGTTTCGATTTTCAATTCATAGAATGCTTTATGGATATCCTGTCTGCTTTTACCTTTAAGATCTGGTATTTCAATCAAAGGCTGATCAAGCCAGGTCAATTCCTTTTCTACTTGATTCTTCCGTTTAGGTACACCCATTGCCGGCAGACTATCCTCAATGATATTCCCAACAATCGGGGCTGCTACAATTCCTCCGAATTGCAACGTTCCTTTAGGATTATCCACAGCTACATATACCACAATTTGAGGATCATCTGCAGGGGCAAATCCAATAAAAGATACGATATGATTGTCTTTCAAATATTGACCGTTCACAGCTTTCTGTGCAGTCCCTGTCTTTCCGCCAACACGGTAGCCATCTACGAAAGCTCCTTTACCAGTCCCTTGGGCTACGACAGTTTCAAGTGCTTCTCTCACTTGTTTAGAAGTATCCTCTGAAATGACGCGTCGCTTCATATCAGGAGTTGTTCTACTTACGGTTTCTCCTGTTTCAGGATCCAACCATTCTTTCGCTACGTATGGAGTGTACAGGTAACCTCCATTCACAGCGGCAGCAACTGCTGAAACCTGCTGGATCGGTGTTACGGAGACCCCCTGTCCGAATGCTGTAGTTGCTAGTTCAAGCGGACCAACTCGATCAAGATTGAAAAGGATTCCCGTACTTTCTCCTTGAAGATCGATCCCGGTCTTTTCACCGAAACCAAAATCCTTAATATATGAAAACAGCTTCTCTTTACCTAATCGCTGTCCTAAGACGACAAACCCTGGGTTACATGAATTTTGAACGACTTCTAAAAAAGTTTCACTTCCATGGCCGCCTTTTTTCCAACATCTTAATTTTCGCCCCGCAACTTCTATCGAACCTGGATCATGGATCGAGTCTCTTTGAAGATCAACCTTGTTTTCTTCAAGTGCAGCAGCTAACGTAATGATTTTGAATGTTGAACCAGGCTCATACGTGCTCCACACCGGTTTATTACGATTGTATATCTCTTGAGGAACTTCCCGGTAATTGGATGGATTATAATCTGGCCTGCTGGACATACCAAGAATTTCACCTGTTTTCGGATCCATGGCGATCGCGAGGACCCCATCCGGATTATAGGTTGCTTCTGCAATATCCAGTTCACGTTCGATGATCGATTGTACTTTGGAATCGATGGTAAGTTTCAGGTCAAGACCATCTGTCGGTTGTTCATATTCATCCGACAATGAGGGCATTCGATTTCCACGGACATCTGTATAAAAGGATACATGTCCCTCATCACCACTCAAATATTCATCATATTGAAGCTCCAACCCAGTCAAACCCTGGTTATCAATTCCGACGAACCCTAAGACGTGAGATAAATAGTTTCCAAACGGATAATGACGTTTGCTGTCCTCCGCTATAAATACCCCTGGCAGATCATAAGCTCGTATTTCATTCGCTTTCTTATTACTGATTTTCCTCCCTCCAGGGTAAATGTTGACGATCGATTCCTTCTTAGTGATCGTCTTATATACTTCTTTTTCACTGATATTCAACGCTGCCGCCAGCTTTTGTGCAGTCCCGGCAGGATCCCTCACTTGCTTAGGTACGACGTAAACCGTGGGAGCGCTGATATTTTTCGCAATCCCAACTCCATTTCGGTCGAGGATTTCTCCACGTTTCGGTTCAAATGGTACATTCCGACTCCATGAATCTAGAGCCAAACCTGTCAACCATTCCCCTTTCACAAACTGAACATACCCTAACCGACCCATGATCACTATTAGAAATAAAAGTCCGGCAATAAACACAAAAACAAGCCGCCTCCGTACAGTCACATTAGAAACCCGCACTTGTCCAACCTCCTCGGCAGATGAGCTCGTTTCATTTATATGCCTGTACAGAAACAGCTAGAACAAATCAGTTATTCTTCTTCGCCATTATTCTCTTGTTCATCTTCATGTTGCTGCAACGATTCTTGTGGTGTCTTCAACTCTACGAGAAGGGGTGAATTCGCCTTCACAACCGATCCTTTCTTAATACTTTGCAACGAAACGAATCCATTTCCTGTAAATTCCGGAGTCTTCAACCCAAGAACTTGTGAAAGGCGAAGAACTTCCGAACGTGACATCCCCGTCAAGTCAGGCATTTTCACATCCCCTTCCGTTCTAAGGAAGACCTGTTCGCCTTTAAGCACTGTGGTATCGGTGTAAGGGGCTTGATTGACGATGCGATCACCTTCACCAAAGACTTCAACCTTCAATCCTTTTTCCTCTAACCGTTCTTTAACTGAATTCGACGATTTACCTTCAAAGTCTTCTAGGGTGACTCCACTTGAAGATCTATCTTCCGAATTTTCTTCACTTGCTTCATCCGGAGTGATATTCAAGTATTGCAAACTGCTCTGCAAAACTGGATTGAATACTTTTGATACAGGTACGGAACCTGATTCATAGGCCTCGTCGTCAAGGTCAGGACGATCGATTGCGACATAGACCAATAGCTTCGGATCGTCTGCAGGAGCCATTCCTAAGAAAGAAAAGATATAGTTGTCATGACCTTTCATTATTTTTCCATCCATGCCATACAATTGTGCAGTTCCAGTCTTGCCAGCAACATCGTAACCTTCAATATTATAATTTTTCCCTGTACCATCGGTTACTACTGATCTTAATAATTTACGGACTTGCTTGGACGTATCTGAAGAAATTGGTTCCCCTACAACTTCTGGCTTATAACTCTTTATCACATCATCATTGTTCTTATCTACGATTTTATCAACGACATACGGTTTCATCATCTTTCCGCCATTTGCGATCGCTGTTGCTGCCTGGATTTGCTGGATCGGAGTGATCGATGTTCCTTGTCCAAAAGCAGTAGCAAGTTTTTCAATCTCCCAGTCGAATTGGATTTTTGAATCTGCTTCACCTGGGATGTTTATTCCGGTTTTTTCATCAAATTCCCAACGTTCAGTCAAGTATTCATGAAGCTTATCGAAACCAAGTTGCTCTTTTGCGATTTTCGAAAATGCTACGTTGGAAGAATGTTGCACACCCTCATCATAGGTGATTTTGCCCCAGCCTCGGCCATTGTTATGGTCACTTATTCTGCTGTGCTTGGTTTTATAAACGCCTGATTGATATTCTGCGTTACCGTTATAGACCCCTTCTTCAATGGCTGCTGCAAGTGTAAAAATCTTCATCGTTGAACCTGGTTCAAATGCTGATCCGATAGAAAAATTCGTATAATTCGTGATATCCCTTACATTCGGATTGAAACTTGGACGGTTTGACAACGCTAGGATCTTTCCGGTCTTTGGATCTGCAACGATTGCCATCATCCGTTTAGGTTCATATTCTTCCTGAACATTATTCATCGCTTGTTCAAGGAATAATTGGATCTTTTCATCAAGAGTCAAATGGACGCTTGCGCCATGTTTTGGTTCTTTGATGACTTCTTTAGGATCAGGTAATTTATAACCATAACGGTCGCTTTGATACTTTAGGGATCCATCTTCTTCTTGTAGATATTCATCTAACGCTTTTTCGAGGCCCATCGCCCCAGCTCTTACGCCCTCATCATTATTCGTAGTGAATCCTAGAATGTGAGAAGCAAAGTCCTGGTTCGGGTAATATCTTTTTGTAAGCCGTTTGAAATCAATTCCGCTGATATCCAACGCTTTTATTTCTTCCATTTTTGAATGGCTGATCTGTTTTCCACCTGGCCCCAGTTCCACCTGGAAAGGACCTTCCTTGCTCATCAATTCTGTCAATCTCGATTCAGACATGCCTAGTAATGGAGCAAGTTTACTAGCTGCCTCAGCAGGATCTTTGATGTGATTCGCATAATCTTTATCGAGAATTGCAATCACGTTGTACGAAGGGATATCTTCAGCAATCGCCTTTCCGTTACGGTCGAAAATTGTTCCTCGGTCTGCATCAAGGGCCGCTTCCCGTGTCCATTGTTTCTCAGCCATTTCTTCTAGATTGACACCTTCAGCTTGACCCGTCCAACCTAAATAGAAATAGCGTCCAATCAATAAGAAAAAGAGCAGGACAAATATCAAAGATAAAATCACTGCTCCTTTATTAATATTCGAATTCTTTTTCTCTATCATTCAAACCACACCTAAACTAATTGTTTACTACTTTGATATTTTTATCGTCGAACTTCATTCCTAGTTTTTGTTCTGCGAAGTTAATGATGCGCAAAGGCTCGCTTAGCTCTGATTTTTTAAGTGTTAGATCATCCACCTGCTTGCTTTGCTTATCAATATTTTGTTCCATAACCTGAATTTCTTTGTTCACAGTATACATTTCGGCATAATTTGAAATCATGAAGATCGAAGCTGCAGCTAACATCATTGCAGCAACTGTCCAGAGAACCTTCTCCCCTTTTGTGATTTTCGATCTTTTTCTTCTAACCACATTCGGTTGCGGTTGTGGATTTTGAACATGATTGGTTTTTCTTTCTACTTGATGGGCAAGATTGCTCATACTCCCAGTTCCCCTTTCTATTTTCTCTTCTCGGCGATCCGTAATTTGGACGATCTCGCTCTTCTATTCTTCTCTTGTTCTCCACTATCTGGAGTTATCGGTTTCCGGGTGATCAATTTCATGTCCGGTTGGTATTCCTCTGGAACAACTGGCAATCCTGGTGGTAAATCTGGTTCACTGCTCACTTCCTTGAAAACTTTTTTACATAAACGGTCCTCAAGAGAATGGAACGTAATGACACAGATTCTTCCCCCTGTGTTCAACATTTCAATCCCATCACGTAAAGCCTCTTCAAATGCATTTAGTTCATCATTAACGGCTATACGAATGGCTTGGAATGTTCTTTTGGCAGGATGTCCACCTTTTCGACGTGCTCTAGCCGGGATTGCCTCTTTAATGATTTCTACCAATTCACCCGTGGTTTGAATTGTTTCTCGTTCCCGGTGGGCTTCAATTTTTCGTGCGATTGATTTCGCGAATTTTTCTTCTCCATATTTAAACAATATCGAGACAATTTGTTCATACGACCATTCATTCACTACATGGAACGCGGTTAGTTCGCTTGTCTGATCCATCCTCATGTCCAATGGGGCGTCTTGATGATAACTGAAACCTCGATCTGCCTCGTCAAGTTGCGGAGATGATACACCAAGGTCAAACAAAATACCGTCAACACCACTAATCCCTTTTTCAATGAGTTCATGCTTGAGATTTCTGAAATTAGATCTGATGATACTGAACTTACCATCGTACTCTTCCAATCTTTCTTTCGCATGGTTGATAGCGTGAAGATCCTGATCAAATGCATAAACATGTCCTGAAGTGAGCCTTTTCAATATTTCTTCTGTATGGCCCGCTCCGCCAAGGGTACAATCCACGTAGATGCCATCTTCTTTAATGTTAAGTCCATCGATTGCTTCTTGTTTCAATACTGTTTCATGCTCAAACATAATTGTCCCTCAATTTCCTGCTCTAACTACGATAGTGTTCTAGAGGTCAAAATCCATCAGACTTTCTGCAATTTCACCAAATGAGTCTTCTGATTTGTTGAAGTAATCTTCCCAGATCTCTTTATTCCAGATCTCGATTCGATTACTTACCCCGATGACGACACAGTCCTTTTCCAACTTTGCATATTGACGTAGTGTAGATGCAATGTTTACACGTCCCTGTTTATCAAGCTGACATTCTGCTGCTCCAGAAAAGAAAAACCGTGTGAAGGCACGTGCATCTTTTTTAGTGAATGGGAGTGCTTTCAGCTTTTCTTCAAGCTGCTTCCATTCTTCAAGAGGGTAACCAAAAATACATTGATCTAGTCCTCTTGTAAGTACGAAAGTGGTTCCTAATTCATCCCGGAACTTAGAGGGGATAATCATTCTTCCCTTATCGTCAATGGTATGTAAATGCTCTCCCATAAACATATACGGGTCCCCCTCCCCACTTTCTTCCCTAAGTCTACCACAACTCCCCACTTTGCACCACTTGTTTAAATATTCTTTTGAACAAAAAAAAATCCTGCTTTTAAATGCAGGATTTTCAGAAGTTTTCATCGCTATATTTTTACAGTAATGTCAGCTTATTTACGACAATTTAAAAGGAGAGCTTTCTCTTAATTCCGTCTGTTTTTTTGTTAATGCTGTGGATTTTCGGCGAATATAATCTAAGTTACAGGAATTGGATAAAACCACCTTACCGTAGATTAGAGTTTTATCGCTTTCGGATTTCCGTTCCATAGATAATTCTGTCTTCCCAATTCCGCAATGAATCCAAATCCAAAATGGTTAATGTAGTAAAAAACATTCAACACTCTCTCTTGAGGCTGGTCCTCCGGCAGAAGATGCATTTGGATATGATCGAATTTTTTCAGATCGACTTCATGTTTTTGTAAAATGGCCCTTTCCAGCCTTTTTTTCAAGTATAGGATTTGATCCTCAATGATCATCCAGTTCTTTTCAGTCAAACGATCCAATCCTTTATCAATTTCAACAGCGGTATTTCTTAGCTGCCTATGTTCCTTCTTCATCACTTTCAAAGCGTGTTCGATCTCTTCATCCAACTCGTAGTCTGTATTGTCATCCAGCCATTGTTTTGTTTCTTTTTCCACCCCATCGAAAACGATACGCTGTGTATCCAGCGCTTTTTCTTCAATGGTCTTTTGCGTATAGTGATCCAATAAAACAAGTGACAATCTAGGGAGGATCGGCGGCATTTTCCTATCGAAGCTATGGAAGACCGTTTTTAATGCGCTCCAGTAATTTATTTCCCCTGGTCCCGCCACGAATGCAAGTGTAGGTAAAAGAAGTTCCTGCATAAGTGGTCTGGTGATCACATTGTTACTCAATCTTGATGGTGTTGAACGTGCAATCTCCGATAGTTCTTTTTCAGAGTAAA
This sequence comes from Alkalihalobacillus sp. TS-13, assembly GCF_019720915.1. Taxonomy (GTDB): domain Bacteria; phylum Bacillota; class Bacilli; order Bacillales; family Fictibacillaceae; genus Pseudalkalibacillus. Next base: position 706,956 of record NZ_JAHKSI010000001.1, on the reverse strand, counting down.
TGCATTCATTGTTCTTCCCCCGGAAAGAGTCTTTTTCACGTATTAACAATACTCTAGCATCACGTTCTTCGATAAAGAGATGGGCATTGTTTTTTTCAGACTCGACTGGTGTTTCATACCCAAGTCTCTGAATTGCCTCCAAGCCTTGCTGAAATGAACCATCGATTTCTTCATTGTTTCTAATCATGTTTTCAAAAAAGGGGCTTTCAATCTTCCGCAAGTCAGGATGGTGGGAGTCAAGAATGACAAGACCGAACTCACTGAATAAGGTAATCATCAGATAAGCGAAAAAATCAGTCAACGTCTCACTTTTATTTATAGCAGCATTTACCAGATCTTTCACTTGTTGCGTATGTTCTGTTTCCCCGAAAGAACGGATCACTTCTTCAGCCCATGGAAGCAAACGATCGTTTTCACATTTTATATGAGAAACTGACCTCATCCCTTCATATAAATTCAACTTGTGTTTTTTTAGTTGATCGCCATCAGGAACGTGGATATGATTGATCTCATCAAAATCGTGATCCTCACCAGCAATCCAAAAAACCGGGATGACTGGCGTGCCAAGTTGACGTTCTTTTTCCTGTGCAAACAGGATTGTAGATAGACATTTATGTATTGTGTATAAAGGACCCGTCAACAAACCAGCTTGCTGGCCTGTTACAACCACCGTGGATTTTGGATCCTTTAATTTTTCAATATTTTCGTATGTGTATGGTTTAGTCGGAAATGATTGATGATAGGAGAGCAGATGATCAACAAGAGCCAATCTTGGAAATCTCGTTTCCTGAAGTTCCTTCCATCGATCAATATAGTTTTGTTCCTCAAAGGCATTATAGTCAAATAAGGCATTCACATCAGAATTCCCCATCAAATAGGCAGAATATAGGTTTTCTTTATTTCGAAAAGGTAGCTCTAGCACTTTCATACATTTCTTCCTTTCTTGTAAACACGACAGACACTTTGCGAATATGAGTATAGCAAATTAAATACTACTCACCCAACAATTCTGCCTAGAAACGCTCAAAGTGCAGAAACCATCTATTTCTCTGAAATTCACTTCCTTTCCGCAGGCGAACGAAAAGCGGAAGCGACCGATTAGTCACGCAGATCACTGGAAAACTGACGAGGAGGCTGTCATCGCCGCAGGAAGTTTGAAGTGATCCGAGTGACTGGTTGCTGAGCTAAACATCACTTCCCTGCATTAACATACTTCTGCAAGCCTCCTCACTTGCACAGGATGTCAACACAAAAATGAAATCAATTTCGTGTCTGCGAGGAGATTTCTTAAGGAGCTTTTTATAGTCGAAGATCCTTTTAAAAGAAGACGGGGTTTTCGCCAGGCTTGCTTTTCCCGCTGGAGTGTCGCGAATTTCGCTTTTCACTTATAAGATTTTCTAGAAGTGAGCTACATTTCCACATACCGAAGTTGATCATTTGCCCTATTTTTAATCTTCATTCTCCAATATACGTTTATCTTGTTAAAGAGCGATCACACGGATGACCAACCCATACAAACAAAGCACCAAATAACCCGAAGAAAATAGTAAAAAATTCAAGCGCCAGGCTGTTTTCAAGATTTTAGAAAGTCCGATATCCTCATCTCGTTTCCAATACAAAACGGTAATACTGATTACGATGAGCAAAATCAAAATGACAATTGGCCATAAAAAAGTATTTTCCCATATCGTATATAGTATGACCATGACAGAGATGATCAGGAAAAAGGTGGTCACATCTGTTGCAACCATGAACGACCGCTTTTTTTGCCTGGTGATTTTCCTTGTGATCCAGTAAACCATGATCCAAGTAAGTAAAGGTACTGTAACTAATATAGCCAAGGAACCCAATAAAAAATCAATCATCGTTCCCCCTACTTTCTTTACTCTTCCATCCCTTTAATGATTTGATAGACAAACCGATTATTTGGAACTTCAATATTTTTTCCTTCAGCTGAATTCAAGATGAAGCCGTTTATTGCTTCGATCTCGGTTCTCCGCTTATTCTCGATATCCCTTAACATGGAAGATTTGTTTAAAGAAGTATTCTCGCATACAGCCACTAAATCCTTCCAGGCTTCATGATATTTGATGTTCAAAACTTTACATGCTTCTTTACTGAGTTGTTCCATCAACTCGAGCCAATGCGTATTCGTCAGAAGAGCTCCATTTGGGATCCTCAATATTGCAGTGAGGGGATTGATGACGGCGTTAATATGTAACTTTTCACTTACCATTGCATACCAATCATTTTGGTAGAAGAATGGAAAGTTTTCTTTCGAGAGTTTTTCCCAATTGATTCCTGAATGGCCATCAAGATAGGGAGCGATTTTAGTCCGTCCGACCCCAGTATGATTGATTAAATGATCGGACTCTTTCATGGCACCATGTTCAACCACCCCCATGTATATCGAATGCATCTTTAAATGCGGCAAAAATCGCAGGTGCTGCATTCCATTTTGAACAAATAAAATGGAACGTGTATTTCTGAACTTTTCAATTATTTCAGGCATGATTTGTTCAACATCATAGGACTTGACTGCAACGATCAGCACATCAATGTCACTTCTATCAGTTTCGGATAATAAACAAACCTTTGGTTGAGACGTGTATGCTGAACTCCCCGCTTTTAAAGTCAATCCCATCGTATGAATCGCTTGTTGCTGAGCTTCTCTTCTAACAAAAAGTGTGACTGCATGAGCGCTTTTCGCTAGATAAGAAGTAAATAACAGACCTATTGAACCACCACCGATAACCCCGATTTTCATGACAACCCCAACTTTCAAGGAGATTTGTAAGATTATAGTAGCACAATTAGGAAGGCTGATAAATCTTTCCATTGGATAATGAGTGTTTCAACCGAAATTTACGACCCTCCTGCGGGATCCAGGTGAGACCCCGCATTCAACTAACCACCACCAAGTCCAACACTACAAGGATAGAATATAACTCCATGGTCTTGTAGTAAAAGTCGAAGCCTGCATATGGAAAACTTCTAAGAACTCTTTGGCAATCAAGATATCATTTTATATTGAGATCCCACGCAAGACTGGAGCCTTTAGGAGCCGCCAGCAGAACTTAAACTTTTCCAAAAGACTCCATTCCCTCTTTCAAAATCAATCTTTTTATCCGATTATGGAAGAAAAACAGATAAGTAGTTGCGTTAAAGGGTGGTATTTATTCATAAAATGCAGAGGTTGACCGTAAATAAGGGAAAATGATTGGTCAACTTATATGTAATTCTGATTTATCTACCAAAAACAAATAACAAATTACAAAAATTTGAAATAATCTACAAAAACAAGACTTTATCTACAAAACACAAAAACATTCCTCTGACCACGTCGAATGTGCTGCGGTAGACCTAAATTTTATACTTTCTTATCTTTTAAAAAAAATCCATAGAGCCATCTATCGATGGTCTATGGATCAACTTGATAAACAACGATTACCTATACAGGATAAACTGGGTGTTTACGTTCACTGAATATCATTTCTTTAGACTCGTAAGCTTCGAATCGATCAATCAATTCTTCCCGCAGGTCATCCGCAGATACGATTTGATCGACAATCATTTCAGAAGCAAGCTTATAAATATCAATATGTTCTTTGTATTCTTGATGCTTTTCTTGCACGTACTTCATACGCTCTTTCGGATCTTCAATTTCATTGATCTTATTGGAGTAAACAGCATTTACCGCTGCTTCTGGACCCATTACTGCGATCTGAGCTGTAGGGAGCGCAATACAGCAATCTGGTTCAAAAGCAGGTCCTGCCATAGCATATAATCCTGCCCCGTATGCTTTACGGACAACAACTGATATTTTCGGAACAGTCACATCACTCATTGCTGCAATCAACTTCGCTCCATGGCGGATGATTCCTGCTTTTTCTACTTTTGTACCGATCATGAATCCTGGTACATCAGCAAGGAACAACAAAGGAATCGAGAACGCGTCACAAAGCGTAATGAACTTCGCTGCTTTGTCGGCAGAGTCGACAAACAACACACCGCCTTTGACCTTCGGCTGATTTGCAACGATTCCAACCGTTTTTCCATCAATTCGTGCAAACCCGGTCACCATCTCTGGCGCAAACAACTTCTTCATTTCATAAAAAGAGCCATCATCGACAAGTCCGTCAATGAACTCATACATATCAAAAGGTACGTTCTGGTTTTCCGGTACAATTTCTGATAGGCTTCTACCTTGAACAGGATGTTTCCCCTCTATTTTCAGAGGTTTTTCTTTATAGTTGGCAGGAAAGTATGAAAAATAGTTGCGGGCTGATTCGATTGCTTCTTCTTCTGAAGATGCAAGTACATCACCGCATCCACTAATACTGCAATGCATTCTAGCACCGCCCATTTCTTCAAGCGTGACCTTTTCTCCGATCACCTTTTCCGCCATCCTCGGTGAACCAAGGTACATAGAGGCATTCTGATCCACCATGATGACCGTATCACAAAACGCAGGGATATATGCCCCGCCAGCAGCTGATGGTCCAAACAGGATACAGACCTGCGGCACCATTCCAGACATTTTCACTTGATTATAAAAAATTCTTCCTGCCCCACGTCGATTCGGGAACATATCAATCTGGTCCGTGATTCTGGCGCCAGCTGAATCGACTAGATAAAAGAGTGGCAACTTTAGTCTCATAGCAGTTTCCTGGATGCGGATGATCTTTTCTACTGTTCTTGCTCCCCATGAACCGGCTTTTACTGTAGAATCATTGGCCATCACACATACCTTTTGACCGTTCACTTTCCCGATTGCAGTTATGACACCGTCAGCAGGTAATCCTTCTGCCTGGTTATTTGCGAATTTTCCATCTTCAATCTTATAAGAATTATCATCGAACAATAAGTCGAGACGTTTACGGACGAATAATTTATTTTGGGTTTTCAGCCTATCATGATACTTTTCAGCACCGCCAGCTTCAATCCTTGCCTTCGTATCGTGCAATGTTTCATTAATTGTTTTCAACATATAATTCCTCCTTCATTGCTGTAGAAAAGAACGAGCGCTCATTCACTTTTATTTCATGACAACGAGGACGTCACCTTCATTGACGAAATCACCGATATTTACATTTACAGAAGCAACTTCACCTTCTGTTGCTGCTTCAATCGGAATTTCCATTTTCATTGATTCCAGTGTAAGTACTGCTTGTCCTGTTGAGATTGTTTCTCCTTCTGATACCAATACGTTCAATACTGTACCTGCCATTGATGCTGTAATCTCTTTCATGTTGTACCACTCCTATTTGTTTACTTTTTTGATTACTTCATTTAAATATTGGGTTGTATATTGTCCCTTTTGGAACGTTTCTTCATTTAACACGTGATCGAATAACGGACCATTATGTTTGATACCGCTCAAAGTCCACTCACCAAAGAAATTCCTGGACTTCTCCAACGCCTGCTCACGGTCATCTGCATGAATGATGACTTTTGCAATCATCGGATCATAAAATGGCGTGACTTGTGTCTCGGAACTGAAGCCAGTATCCACACGGAGCCCTTCCGATTCTGGATACTCGAACGTTTCGATTTTTCCAGGAGAAGGCAGAAATGTATTCGGATCTTCCGCATAAATCCTATACTCAATACTATGTCCGGATTTCACAAGTTCTGCTTGTGAATATGGAATTGGTTTCGATTGTGCAACGTCAATCTGCCATTCCACAAGGTCCAAACCAGTGATCATCTCCGTGACCGGATGTTCAACTTGTAGACGTGTATTCATCTCCAGGAAATAGAAATTTTCGTTTTCGTCAACGATGAATTCAACCGTACCAGCATTCGTATAATTGACATGTCTACCTGCCTGTACTGCAGCTTCACAAATTTGTTGGCGGACTTCTTCACTCAAGAATGGTGACGGCGACTCCTCAATGACCTTCTGATGTCTGCGCTGGATCGAGCAGTCCCTTTCATATAAATGCACGACATTCCCATCTTTATCACCGAAGATCTGCACTTCAATATGACGGCTGCTGGAAATGAATTTTTCCATGAACATTTCATCATTGCCGAAATAAGCCTTTGCTCGGTTTTGACTAGATACAAAAGCAGTGCGTAAAGCTTTTTCATCATCACACCGCTGCATCCCGATGCCTCCTCCTCCAGCACTTGCCTTGATCATGACCGGATATCCGATTTTATCTGCAAGCTGGACAGCTGCATCGACATCACTGATCGGACCATCACTTCCTGGCACGACAGGGACACCAGCATCCTGCATGGTTTTTCTTGCCTTGACCTTGTCCCCCATCGCCTCTACAACATCTGCAGAAGGACCAATGAATGTAATGTTAGCGTTTTCAACTTTTCGCACAAAATCAGCATTTTCAGATAGAAACCCATAACCAGGATGAATTGCATCAACTTTTTCAGAAAGTGCAACCTCCAACACACGGTCACTATTCAAATATGATTTCACGACTGGAGGCTCACCGATTTCATGAGCAATCTTAGCATTTTTCACATAGGGAAGATCTTTATCTGCCTGTGAGTATACAATAACAGGTTCGATCCCTAATTTCTCGCAAGTTTTTACAATTCTAGCTGCAATTTCTCCTCTGTTTGCGATCAGTATCTTTTTCAAACCATCTCCTCCTATTTCTCTAGGCTACAATCTACTACTTTCAACAACAATCTGGTTGATTCCTGTAGATTTCTACAGAATTTTTTCACATTTGCAGAAATTTTCGTAACTTTATTATATAATAATACAAGATAGAAAGGGAGAAAAAATGAAGGGGGACGCCAATAATGTATAAAGTACAAAAGCTTCTCGTTAATTATAAAACGTTGGAAGAATTTAAAAAGTTCAAGGAATATGGAATCCAGGAATTATCGATGTTGGAAGATTTACAGGAAAATATCATTGATAACGATAGTGAGTCTCCATTTTACGGGATTTATTATGGGGACAAACTGGTTGCTAGAATGAGCCTTTATCGAATCGATGGGAACTACGACCGCTATTTCGATCCGCCTCAGGATTACCTTGAACTATGGAAACTGGAAGTCTTACCTGCATATCACGGGAAAGGTTTCGGTAGTGCGCTCGTCAATTTTGCAAAAACCTACAATCTCCCTATCAAGACAAACGCACGACAGCGTTCTAGTGAGTTTTGGGAAAAGATGGGCTTCTCATCCGTAACATATAACCCAAGCCGTGACCGAGGGGAAAATCCTTATGTATGGTATCCAGCGGGTGTTGCTGAGCAAGAACCTGCGGAAACAGAGGATGGACCGATCAAAGAAACGGACGTATCGTCATCTGACTTGTAAGAAATGAGTTGGACCTACAAAAACAGTAAAGCTGACTTGAATCAAGTGTCAGGACCTTATTTTTAGGTTCCTGGCACTTTTTCGTCAGCTTTGTTCTACTTACTTTTCCACTTTTTCAAGATTTCCGTTATAATCCATTTGGAATTTCACTTGCGAATCCTGATCGTCATCTGTCACTGCCATTTTCCTTGCTCGTTCCATGAAATTCAACATGATTTTATAGTCTTCGTACACATGATCATAATCATTCTGCAATTTCTGAAATTTGTGGTTCAACACTTCATTTTCCTTCTCCATGTTCAAAAGGTTATCTTTAAGTCGCTGATTTTCCTCTTGAAGTGTATGCACATCCTGTTCTGAATTTTGTATATTTCGCAAGTAGTCGATTATATCTGCCATGCATAAACCTGAATTAACTTCCGGGGTCCTGTTCATTACTCTAATTTCTTCTTGTTGAGTCGTTTCCTGTTGCGGAACAGGATTACTAGAATGTGATTTCGACGACTTTTCTTTCATCATCTGTTTTCGTTGCTTCTTCGCAATCGCTATGGCAGCATCGTACTTTTTGCGGATCAATGAATTCCATCTGAATCCACATGCCGCTGAGGTTCTGGATAATTTTTTCCCAACTTCTTCAAACGCTGCTAGTTGTGTACCACCTTCACGTATATGTCGCAGAACGACTTCGGCTAGCAATAGATCTTCATCATGACTCCAAGCATCCTGGCGTGTTGAGCCCATCTGCATCCCTCCAAACATTTCTACTTTATTTACAACATATGCAGATGGTAGAAAAGATAGACTTTCGTTTAAAGAAAACTTGGCAAAGCCAAGCCTTAGCGTAGGCTGAGCCCTAGTTGCCCTTATATTGAAGAAAGTATTTATACTTTCTTTAAATGCTAGTGAAAGATTCCAAACCATAATGTCTTGGAGGGACTCAGAACTGCTCATTTTTGGTTTAAAAAGGTTTTGACAGCCTCATGATGGTCATCTGTAGCCCATAACCGTGCGCATTCTCTTATCTCTTTGTCAACTCTTCGTTTGATATTAGAAAGCTCATATTGGTCGAGACGTCGTTGTTTATATGCTCGTTGGACTGCTGGGTTTTTCATTGTAAAAGGCTTAATCCATTCGTTAAAATCATTCAGCGGTTCTTCTGTATCCAATACTTTCTGGATGAACCCTTTTTCATATCCTTCCATTGCGGAATATTTATTAGCACTGATCAATATCTCAAACGCAGATTCAGGATTCATTCTTTCCATGACAAAAGTAGATCCACCCCAGCCTGTTGTGATTCCAAGTGTGCCTTGTATGAAACCGAACTTCACATTTGGATAAGCTACCCGCAAATCACATGCGGAAGCAATTTCACAACCTCCTCCAACCGCTACACCATTCAAAAGAGCGATTGTGGGCTTTGGAAAGGTGAAAATCTTCAACAAAACCTCCCCCATCTTGGAAAGCATTTCATAGGCATCGTCTTCTGTATGTAATTGATGGAAGACTGATAAATCTCCACCGGAACAAAATGATTTTTCTCCTGCACCTGTCATCACCAATAATTTAGCGCCTTCATCATCCTTCAATTTTTCCAAAGCATTATCTAACAGTACAATCATGTCATGATCGATGGCATTGTAACGCTCAGGCTGATTCAAAATCACCCAGCCGATACCATTTTCGACTTCTACTTTCACTTTCTCCATATGATCACCTTGTTTATGTATTTGGTTTGTTCGTTTTTATTGTTGATTTCTGCGAAATTCACTCCCTTTCCGCGGGCAAACGAAAAGCGGAAGCGACCGATTAGTCACGTAGGTCACTGGAAAACGGACGAGGAGGCTGTCGCCGCCGGATGAAGATTGAAGTGATCCAAGTAACTGGTCGCTGAGCTAGACATCACTTCTATGTCTTGACCTACTCACGCGAGCCTCCTCGCGAGTTAAATGTAAAAAAAGTGCCTAAAGGATATTAATCCTTACAGGCACTTTTGATCAAGCTTACTTCTCAACTACTTCTTTTCCTTTGTATGTTCCACATTCTGGACATACGCGGTGAGAAAGCTTGTATTCGCCACATTGTGGGCATTTCACCATTCCAGGTACTTTCAACTTATAGTGAGTACGACGCTTGTTTTTGCGAGTTGTAGAGGTTCTTCTAAAAGGTACTGCCATGGTTTTCCACCTCCTTGAAGGAATTGTTCAGCTAGAGAATGTCAAATGCTTTGACGTTTCTTCACTTTTTATCGCTATCATTAAAAAATTTGGCCAAGTCGGCCATCCGTGGATCGACCTTGTCTTGTCGATCCTCTTCTTCCTCAACTACATCCCATCCTTTACCTGATGGAGGAGCAGGAGGGTTATCAGTTGGTTCAGAGCTGATGACCTTCAACGGCTTTTCCAACAATATGTTTTCCCGAATATAAGGTATCAGGTCAACCGTATTCTCTTCGACGACATGGATATCCTCTTCTTCTGCATCCATCCCGTAATCCGGTTCGAAAAGAAAAATCTCGGTTGATCGGATTTTAAAAGGAAATGGTACATCTTCAAGAGTCACTGCACAAGGCAGTGTCATTTGTCCCGAAATCGTCAAATGAAATACAGCTCGATTTTGATTGATTTCAGCATAACCCTTTACATGGACTGGTGTTATTTCGCGGATTTCCGAATCAAAATCACGGATCGAGTCCAACTCGATCGTATCATCAAGTTCTAGTCCTTTACGTTGAAAACTTCTCAGTTGTTGTATGGACCATTTCATTTGTCATCACCTCAAGGCAACAGTAGTAATTATAGCTTTCAACAAAAAAATTGTCAACATTTTTTCTTTACAGTCGTTTTTATTCTTTCTCCACAATTTGGTACAATAATGAAGTCAAGGACATTCCAGCTTCACTTGGGTTTCTCCCATAAATTCAAGATGATTCAATTTTAACGTATATCCTCTATCACTACCAAATCAGAAGGAGCAGAATGATGAAATCTTTAGGATTGATCGTTGAGTATAACCCTTTTCATAATGGACATTTATATCATTTGCAACAAGCTAAGAAACAATCACAGGCTGAAGTAGTCATTGCTGTGATGAGTGGTAATTTTCTGCAAAGAGGAGAGCCTGCCCTTGTTTCAAAATGGACACGGGCAAAGATGGCACTTGAAGCAGGAATCGATCTAGTCGTTGAGCTCCCCTATGCCTTTGCAACCCAGCGGGCAGATCGTTTTGCGTATGGAGCTGTCTCCATACTGGATGAAATGAAATGTGATGAAATCATTTTTGGTAGTGAATCCGGGAAGATCGAACCCTTTTTAAGGACTGTGGACTTTCTCCGTGAAAATGAAAAGGAATATAATGAATGGATCCAAAGGCATGTCCAATCAGGTATAAGTTACCCTGCGGCAGCATCCAAGGCTTTTACTGAACTTCCAGGGCGTCCTGACGAGACTGTCGACCTAACGAAACCAAATAACATTCTGGGGTACCATTATGTGAGTTCGATCAGGGAAATTGATTCTGAAATGCATATAGATACTGTACAACGCACTGGTGCTGGCTATCATGAAGTCGATCATGGGACTGATAAAATCGCAAGTGCGACTGGAATCAGGAAAATCCTATTTGAAGGCAATGGAGAATTATCAAAAATCGATGTCCTTGTTCCATCGACAACATATAAGGGGCTTAAAGAGCACCAACATGAGTTCGGTCAATTCCTCGGTTGGGAATGTTATTTTGAATTTTTAAAACATCGGTTGATCTCTTTTTCTGCAGACGAACTATCAGAAGGATATGAGTGTGTGGAAGGAATTCAACATCGACTTAAGGATCAGATTTTACATTCAGAATCATTCAAAAGCTTTCTGGAATCCGTCAAAACGAAACGATATACATGGACCCGTCTGCAAAGGCTCTGCACACATATTCTGACCAATGCAAATAAAGAAGTGATGAATAAAGCTTTACGTGAGCAGCCCACTTACATTCGACTGCTCGGGATGTCGGAAAATGGGCAAAAGCATTTAAATACGATCAAAAAGAAGGTGGAACTTCCGATTGTCAGTACCCTTTCCAAATACAGTGATGACTTTATGGAAATGGATATCAAAGCGACGAATACGTATATTCTTGGTTTCCCCTCCAGATTCCATACAACACTTTGGAAACAGGAATACTCTAATCCTCCGATACGTATTTAAACAGAAGGCTCTGTTAGTTTATTAAAGCCCTTAACAAGCTAAACAGAAAAAAGGCTGTTCCATTTGGAATCGGCCTTTTTTACATATCATTTTTCCTTTAAGTCTTTTAAATAATCCAGTGTATCGGTGAATTTTTCAACTGGAACGATTTTCATTTCAGTCTTGATGTCTTCTGCAGCTTCTTTTGCATGTTTGTAGTTATCTGCCTTTACCGGGGCAAAGAAGACTTCAGCACCTGCATTGTCAGCAGCTACAATTTTTTGTTTGATCCCGCCGATCGGACCAACCTCACCCTTCTCATTCATCGTCCCTGTTCCCGCAATCTGATAACCTTTCGTCCAATCCTCTTTCGTCAATTGGTTGTAGATTTCAAGTGTGAACATCAAGCCAGCTGATGGACCACCAATTTTATTAGTGTCGATTTTCAAATCGGGATCAGTCTTTATTTCTGTATATGTAACCGGATATGTGATCCCGATTCCAGCACGTTCTTCTTCACTGTTTTGGACAACATCTTTCGGAAAAGGCTTCAATGGAACCGTTATCTCTTTTTCTTTCGAATCTCTGTTAACTGTAAGTTTAACCTTTTCGTTCGCCTCAAATTTTTTCAACCGGTTGACAAGTTCTTCAGCCGTTTTGATTTCTTTTCCATTCAATGCGATGATCAGATCCCCCACTTTCAGTTTATCTGCAGCGGGCATACCTGAAATGACACCGGTTATGAATACACCTTTATTAAGGATTTCGATCGATTTGTCTGCTTCCTTATATGCGACAATCGTGGCAGCATGCTGCGAGCTTTGCATCAACTGGAGCTGTCGGGATTCATATTCTTCTTCTGTTTCGTCAGATCCGCGTATTTGATCTTCAGGAATCACTTCTCGATATTCACTGACTTTCGCCCATAAGTATTCTGCCGCATTTGCTTTCCCCACCAAAACTGTGGTAAGCATGAATGAGCCTTTTGCTTGGTTCCTCTCTTCAACCTCGATAATCGGAGTCAGTACCTTTGCATCACCTGGTTGCGTGAAGTAATAAGGAAGTGGTAAGAAAGCGATCAAAATGGCTAATAAAATGACAACCCATGGCCATTGGGCTCTAATTCTTTTCATTCTTCTTCCTCCAGTCGCGTATCGCAGCTTTAATATCTTTTATGCGATTTTTGGTTTCCGCTTCACCAATTGTAATGATATCATCAATATCCTTGAACGCAGATGAACTGTAATTTTCCACCAGAGGTCTGATCAGTACATCTGTAGAAATATGGTTCGCTTTTACAAGTTCTCGCTGCATGATGTCGATGCTTTGCATGATAACATCAAAGATTGTATTGATTTCTGGGTCTTTTTTTATATGTGAGATATCAACCGCAATGACAAGATCCGCTCCCATCTCTTTAACTACAGAAACAGGTACTCGATCGATGACCCCACCATCAATTAAGAGTCTTCCATCTTTTTCATATGGTACAAAAATACCTGGAACAGCAATACTTGCCCTGACAGCTTCAGATATAGCGCCTTTGGTAATGACGACCTTTTCACCCTTATAAAGATCTGTAGCTATGATGGAAAAAGGCAGATCTAACTCTTCAATATTTTTCCCTTTCGTCAAAGCATGGATCAGTTGCTTCACTTTTTCCCCCGCTACAAATCCCATTTTCGGAACAGTATAATCTATATAATATCTTCTTCGGAACATCCTTGCCATCTTCACCATCGTTTCAGGCTTATGCCCGGTACAATAAAATGCACCTACAAGAGCACCCATACTGCTTCCTGCAATCATATGGATAGGAATTTTCGCTTCGACCAACGCTTTCAAAACGCCTATATGCGCAAACCCTCTAGCTCCTCCAGACCCTAGAGCTAAACCGATCTTTGGCTGATTCACAGGATGACCTCCTCTTTTCATCTAAGAACATTGCATCAAGGTCTAAACTCAGTATATTCACGTATAAATGAATGAGGACAACTTATCAAACGTCCATCCTTATTTCATCGTATTCATAAGGAGGCTTTGGATTGTACCATTCTCGAATGAAAAATTCACTTTTTGCAATAGTCGCTTCACTATTTGCTTTATCTTTAATGGTATACCCAAAAGCAGCATTTGAATCATCATTGACCGGATTGAAAATGTGGTGGGAAATCGTTTTTCCTTCATTACTCCCATTTTTCATCATAAGTGAACTGTTAATTTGCTTCGGTGTCGTGCGTTTTGTTGGTGTGATGATGGAACCGATCATGCGCCCGCTCTTCAAGGTCCCTGGTTCAGGAGGATTTGTATGGGCTATGGGGATCTCCTCTGGATTTCCAGCAGGTGCGAAACTGACTGCAAGACTTAGACAGGAGAAGGAAATCTCTCGCATCGAAGCAGAACGTCTCGTTTCATTCACCAATTGTTCCAATCCGTTATTCATACTAGGGGCTGTAGCGGTCGGCTTTTTCGATAATGCAGAGTTAGGTGTGCTTCTTGCTGCAGCGCATTATATCGGTAATATCTTTGTAGGCTTCCTCATGCGCTTTTACGGTTCTGATGACGTCCGCCCAAAACGACACTATTCACCTGGGCCAGACAAAAGGTTGAGCCTTGCACTTGATAGGATGTATCAAGTCAGGAAAAGAGATCCGCGTCCATTCGGGCAACAGCTGGGAGATGCTGTCAGACACTCTATCCAGACCCTATTGATGATTGGTGGATTCATCCTACTTTTTTCTGTATTGAATAGGATGCTGACAGAGTTCCATATTACTATGTTTATGGCTTCTATCATGTCCACATTTATGGCTTTGATAGGCTTTGCTCAAGCTCTGATTCCACCCTTTCTTTCAGGGATGTTCGAAATTACACTCGGCAGCAAATTGATCAGTGAAACAAGTGGTTCTGCCCTTTTGGAACAAGCTGTGCTGGTTAGCTTCGTCCTGGCCTTTAATGGCTTTTCCGTTCAGGCTCAGGTAGCAAGCATCTTAGCGGAGACGGATATACGTTTCAAACCATTCCTCCTCGCAAGGATTATGCATGGATTCATCGCTGCTATTTTGACCATCCTTCTATGGGAACCACTGTATGTAAAACAAACGTCACAAGGAAAAGTGGTGGAGACCTTTGCATCTCATCCATCAATTTCATGGATTTATGATGCATGGCATTCCTTATTGACTGTTGGAGCAATGATCACCTTCATCAGCTTGATCATTTTTATTTTGATACATTTAAAATCCATCAAACACTACAAGATTATGTAAAAGTGTGGAACGGATTATTTTGCAAACTTCTCCTTCAATGCCTCCTCCACTACTTTAGGGACTAGATCAGTAACTGGAGAATGATATTTTGCAACTTCTTTTACAATACTTGAACTTAGGAATGAATATTGATTATTCGTCATCATGAAAAATGTCTCTACCGATTCATCGAGCTTCCGGTTGATGGACGTGATCTGCATTTCATATTCAAAGTCAGAAACGGCTCTTAATCCTCTCAAAATGACTTTTGCACCGGTCGTTCGAACATAATCCATGAGCAAACCATCGCACCAATCGACTTTGATGTTCGGAATCTCATTAGTAGTTTCTTTTATAAGATCCATACGTTCTTCGACTGTGAAAAGTGACTGTTTACTTTGATTGTGCGCTACGACTACAATCACTTCGTCAAAAACACTTGCACCTCTGGAGATGATGTCAAGATGACCGTATGTGATCGGATCGAAGCTACCTGGGCATATAGCCAGTTTCTTATTCATGTAGTTCTTCCCCCTCGGTTTCATTTGTATATATTGTAACCGCTGTTGTGCTATTATATTGCTCATGCTTTAGACAAACGCAACCAGCGATTTGTTCTGGAAGCTTCAGCATTGCATCATGTTCCGTGACAATCACCGCAGCCGGTTCTAACAATTCATTTTCCTTTAAAAATTCGATTTCCTTTTTGATCTTTTGCTTTTTATAAGGCGGGTCCAGGAACACGTAACTGAATTTGATCCTCCTCTTTCGAAGCGCTTTCAATGCGCGGTATGAATCATTCCGAAAAACCTCTACTCGATCATTCAAGTCAAGGGTGTCCAGATTTTCTTTTATCGTTTCCACGGCTTTTGGATCGACATCAATTACGATTGCTTTAGCCATACCTCTACTCATACCTTCAATGGTAAGAGCACCACTTCCGCCATACAGATCCAACGAGGTCCCCCCCTCAAAATATGGACCAATGATGTTGAAGATCGATTCACGTATTTTGTCAGATGTCGGTCTTGTACCTGAACCTGGTACAGCCTTTACCTTACGGCCTTTAAACTCTCCTGATATTATTCTCATCACGTATAACCTCACCGTAGTTTTATTTACCTTCACTATCCTACCACAAAAGCAGCTAATTCTTAAATACAGCGTATAGAAGCTTTACAACTGTACAATAATAGGATTACAACACCTCAATCAGGTGTTGTAAGTTGAACCACGGAGTAAGCTTAATTTCCCCATAAGCTTTACTCCGGTTTCTCCTCTCCCATTGTTCTGTCCCTACGGCAAATGAACATTTCCATAATGTTTCTAGGCATGTAAGGGTATGGAACAGCCCGCAGGTATCTACCTGCGGGCCTTTTTTTTGATTGTACCTCAAAGAAGTTTCTACATAAATCAACAATAGAACTTCTCCTTCATTCATGCTAAAGTTATCAATGGAATAAGCTCTGTTGAAATGGCTGTTTTCTAATAGTTTGTTGCTAATGAATTTTGTAAAGAGAGATGCTGAAACCTTTCGGCAGGGGAAATATGCAAGACTCCAGCGGGAAAGCAAGCTAAGCGAGGCCCCGCAAGCGAGGAACGAGCTGAGGAGGCTTGCAGATTGCCCGCGGAAAGCGAGTGTATTTCCAAAAAAAACAATCTATACGAAAACAGCCATTAAAAAAGAGGAGGTCAAAACTATGATTCAACGTTTTATAGAACTTGGTGAAGGTTATTCGGATTTATATGAACTCATTGAAATTGCTGAAACAAATACGCATCGTCTAACAACGTTCATTGCTTTAAAAACAAAGATAAATGAAAAGGAAGTTTGTTCCCTGGCGATCGTCTTACAATCTGCAGGTGAATCAAACTTCCAACCCATCTATATTTGCCGTGAAGGCGTCGCTGAACATTCGAAACGGTGGGACTTGTTCCAAGATTGTGCTTCTACGCATAATAAGGAACTAAAAATACTAGAGGTAAAACAATCAAACGAATTTAGTGAAAAAGAGCTTTATTATCAATATCTCACAGGAATCTTTAGGATGCAGCATATCATTCCTGCTTGGCAATGATAATGTTCAATCGCGATTAAAGCCCTATTTTATAATCATATTCTTTCGCCTTATCCGGACGTGCATTTTGATACTCTGTCTTAATATAAGCTTTATGAGAAGGTTCTACTTTCTTCACAAAATGAAGTTTTTCAATCTTCTCGATGATGCGATCTTTCTGGGCGGTATCGCAATACAATACTGCATATTTCATCCGTTTCGAAACATAATGGATGTTGCCAAATTTACGAAGTTGTTTTATGTATTTTAATGAATGAAGCCAGATGGCTAATCCAGTTCGATTCGTTAGCATGAGCGGAACTCCTTTTAACCAGTTTTAATTCAGTCTAGCATGAAGATAAACCGCACGCAATTACTTATATGACTTTACCTGAGGTGGTAGTCCATGGATCTTGAAACGGTTTGGAGTATGTTTATGAAAAAACTGCTCAACACTTCAAAGTTTACAGATGTGTCAATTGCAAAAAGGGCAGGCATACCGTTCCTTTATTTAACATCAGATTCCTCTATTGAGAGGAAAGAAGTGGAACAGATCATCGAAAGGGCTGCTGTATCAGCAATGAAAGGGAAACGTCTGCACTTCGAATCCACTTATGTTCGCTCCGAAGAACAAATGATCGTTTACCGATGTCGTTTTTATGTCCCGCAACAAAAGATGTTCTGTTGTGGAAACCTTTGTCATGACTGTATTCGTTTTCGTTGATCTTTCAAAACTTACCACTTTTTAAGCATGGCTTTTTTAATTAATACTGTTGATTTCTGACTAAGTTTGATTGAAGCGAAATTTGCGACACTCATGCGGGAAAAGCGAGCCAGGCGTGGCCCCACTCTTAAAGGATCTTCGACTAAAAGACAGCACATCCTGTGCAAGTGAGGAGGCTTGCGGATCTAGGGCTAATGCTTTGAAGTGATGTCTAGCTCAGCGACCAGTCACTTGGATCACTTCAAACTTCCTGCGGCGGCAACACATTGATTGACATCCTTATGAGTAGGCACACGCAGAACCAAGTCTTGTTTGGTTCGAGCCTCCTCGTCAGTTCTCCAATGACCTACGTGAACTAATCGGGTCTCTTCCGCTTTTCGTCTCCCCGCGGAAAGGGAGTGAATTTCGCAAAAATCTACAAAAAAGTATAACAAAGCCTTAAGTAGAAGAAAAAGAGGATAACCTTTGAACGGTTACCCTCTCCCAATAATTCTATTAACCGCAGCCGCATGCTCCTCCAGATCCACATCCTCCACCACACGACATGTTATCGAAGAAAGGGTTGCCTGTTGGTACCTTGATGTTTTTAGAAACTTGACCTGCCAGTATACCACAGATATCATTCAAAAGCGTTTCAAGTTCTTTTTCAGCTTTTTTGAATGATGCCACAGTCTCGTTAAGATCTATCTCACGCTTCAAGACACGGATGTCCGTGGACACAGTCTTGTAATCCGGATGATATTTACCGAAGCGTTGAACCTCTTCATACTTTTCCTTCATTTTGGAGAACTCATGAATCATTTTCTGAGCCTCTTTATCTTTTTGAAGCTTCTTCTTAGCTTCTTTATATTCTTGTCCTGTATCTGAATTGACGATGACTGATGCCAATTCATCGGCACCGTCCAGTATTTCAATACTCTCTACTGTTGCTAACATATAAAAACACACCTCCACCCTGCATTTCTGGGTTATGTATAGTATGCCACAAATTGTCCCCTTATTTCCAATCTTTCATTCTAAGATATTCCACCTCAAATATTTCTTCATTCCTTATTACACTAAAAAATTTTATTGACAGTTTTTCATTCCAGCTATATAATTTTCTCGTTTAGTATATTTTAGGGGATAGTAAAATGAAAATTGTAACATTTAATCCATTCCGGACGATCGGCATTCCTGGGATTCGGTATATCAAACCTGAGCTTATGTTTCGGGAACAGGCGTCGATCAAGAATGCGGATGTAATTTTATTTCCAGAGCATTGGCAGGTCAATTCACTTGTATATGGACTCAAGAAACCCATATTCCCAAGTGTCGAATCTATACATTTGGGTCACGATAAAGTAGAAATGACAAGAGCCCTTTGGACAGTAAGCCCTGAACACGTTCCATATACTGAAATTCTAGGGAATTCTAAAAAGAACATCGATTATATCCTGGAAACATTTCCTTTTCCATTCGTGGCGAAGGAGCCCCGTAATTCGATGGGACGTGGCGTTTTTCTAATTCATTCAGAAGAGGAATTCATAGAATACGCAGTAAACAACTCCGCCCTTTACATCCAGGAATTCTTGGAAATGGATCGGGATTTAAGAGTGTGTGTTGTCGGGGAAGAAGTAATCGCGGCATACTGGCGGTCAGGCGAAAATCAATTTCATAATAATGTAGCAAAAGGTGGTAGCATTTCGTTTCATGATATTCCCGAGGATGCTCTCAAGCTTACGATCGAAGTAGCGAGAGAATTGAACATCAACCATGCGGGATTTGATCTTGCGGTAGTTGACGGAAGGTTTTACTTTTTGGAGTTCAATACGTTATTTGGAAATGAGGCGCTCCGAGCAGAGAAAATCAATCTTGAAGAAAAGATATTTCAATATCTTTTAGAGCAATTCAGGCCGTTACTTCCGCCAAACCCGATCGGAACAACCTTGAAAGTACCTTCTTGATCATCAGGGGATGGTCACTACAAATTGCTCATACAAACCCTCGATCGTCTTCCCTTGACTATCTACAAGGGTAACCGCGATTTCATGTGTCCCTTTAGACAAGTTTTTTACAATGAAAGCTGCTTTATATACAGAATAGGGCTTTTGATGATCCACCGAGATTTTCAGATGCCCTTCTTTGTTTGTATTTGAAGTGCTTCTATCGGTAAATTGAAATCCTGGCACATAACATTCCACAAACACATCATCATTTGACACCATATGTCTGACTGTCAATGATAAGGTGCTGGCAGGATTTGTAACTTCAACAACCTGAAAGGCTGACGGGTCTTTTTCTATCGTTACCTTGTGTATCTTTCCCGGACCGTTAATCTGACAACCTGATATGATAGTGATGATTATTACAAAAGCGATTACACGAAAAATAACCACACCGGATGCACCTCCTCATCCGATAGGTTTTACAGGTGTCCTGTAAAATATCCCATGCTCATATAATCGGTCCCTAATTCCAAATAAAAGGTTGACTCATAAGTTGTGCTAACCTCCCATACACCGGAATTTAGAGGTTATACACACTCTGTTGCGAGTCAACCTTCATTAATGTTTTACAAACAATTGAAAGAGTCTAGAAAGTGTTTCAATCTGTCCATGTAAACGGTCGATTTTCTGTCCGAATGTCTGACCATAAAAGAATTTCGCTTCATTTTCCAGCTCTTGTATTGCAGCGGGGTCACGTGATAACTTACGATACCAATCAGGATGTTCACGGACGATGAATTTCAGCTCTGGTCGTTGATCTAAGTAATCAATGATTTCTTTACGCATCCTGCATACTCCCTTTATTAATCTTTGAAAAATTGGTTAAACGGATTGTTTTGATATGGTGGTCTTCTTGGACCTTTAGATTGAAATTGCTGTAACATATCTTGGATACCAGCCATTGCGGAACTAAGTTGTGAAGCATATTGGCGCACTTCATCCATATCCATGTTCTTGAACATCGTAAGGATTTCCCCGACAGAGATATCATTTACGTTTTTCCCTTTTTTCTTCGTCTTCCCTGTTGCTGTAGATGAAACTCCAATCTTCCGCTCTATATAGTTACCCCATTGTTCATGATCTTCTCCGAGTAGATTCCACTCTGTAAACACATCTTGCCAGGTCTGGTTTCCGTTCTTTACGTGATCGATTAATCCAGGGTGTGAGCGTACAAACATCTTGAATTGTTCGACCTTTTCATTATTTTTCGCTTGCTTACTCACTATAATGCCTCCCATACGTTCAACTCAAGCCTACAGTATATAGTACAACGCAGGAGTTGATTATGTTCGCCTATTTTATAGTTGCAAGTGTGATTTTTTCACTGGTACACTTGAATAAGTAAATATGAAAAGAGGACATCAAATGGAAACAGTGGATCAACTGCTTGAGAAAGCAAAAGGTATAATTGAAAACGGCTCGAATGAGGATATGAACGTGTTAAAGCAAGTTTTGGATGGAATAGATGGTAAGAGGAGAGGAAAGTACAATACATATATAACAGCGTTCATGGAGACTGAAATCGAAGAAAATGGAGCTCAGCTTGTCATGACGATCCCGATCACCCCGTTTTTGGCGAATACTGTGGATATCGTACATGGAGGTTTTACAGCTACACTCGCAGATACAGCAATGGGTACTTTCGTCAACCGGAAGATACCAGATGATAAAGTGGCTGTCACATCCGAAATGAAAATAAACTACACCGCACCGGGAGTTGGAGAATTCCTTAAATGCAGAGCAGAAATTCTCCACCTAGGGACGAAGACTTCTGTGACAGAAGCAAAGATTTACAATGAAAACGGTACCCTTGTTGCAGCAGCAACCGGAAGCTTTTATCTGGTTCCAAGAAAAGCCTAGATGAAGGCTTAAGTATCACGGAAAAGAAGTTGATTTCGCTAAATACTATAAAGAGTAACAGACACATAGAAAAGGGGAGACTCTTACCAAAAGTCTCCCCTTTTTCTACGTATATATCATTGTCACCACGGTACGATGAAGTTCTGAGTATAATACCTCTGATATACGCCTACACCGAGGTGTGTGAATTCCTTATTCAACATCGCTTTACGGTGCCCTTCGCTATTCAACCAACCGACCACTGCTTCGATGCCATCAATATAATTTGCGGCTATATTTTCTCCAGCTTGGATGTATTTGATATCTTTTCTGTCCAACCGATTTGATAAATTACCTGTGTTCGGTGATTCATGAGAAAAGTAATTTTCTTCATTCATTTCCTTGCTATGTCCAAAAGCAACCTGTGACGTTTCTTCATGCCATTGGAGTGCCGGGACATTGTATTGTTTACGGATGACATTCGTCAGTGTGAATATTTGAATCTCTTCAGCATTTTGAACTTCTTCCCAATTCCTCTGGTCCAATTCTGGTTGGTCGATCAACTTGCCCCGATATTCAAGGGAATAAGGACGCTGCATGATCAATACCTCCGGCGTCACGTAGCGGATCCCG
Source organism: Alkalihalobacillus sp. TS-13 (assembly GCF_019720915.1). GTDB lineage: Bacteria > Bacillota > Bacilli > Bacillales > Fictibacillaceae > Pseudalkalibacillus. Next base: position 684,987 of record NZ_JAHKSI010000001.1, on the reverse strand, counting down.
ACGAGGGTTTCTTTGAATTTATCCATATAAAGCTGCGCCCATATCCCATTGATTTTTACAAGTGGTCTGGTTTTCATCTCTTCTTGTGTCAATTCAAATTGGTATTCATTTCCTTCAACCTTGAGCTTCGCTTTATTATCCATCTTAAGATGCTTTTCAACTTCAGATCGTTTTTGCCCAATTTTCAAAGGAGAAACATCTACTTTCTTCCCAATGACAAACATGGTGACCACTCTGCCTTTATCCAGTCCAAACTGGATATACTGGTCTGGATCCTGATCGTAAATCCACCATTGGTACCCGTAAGAAGTAGGATCGATCCGATCAGGTTCACCTATTTTGGTAATCAATTCTTCCTGGTTCATTTGGAAAAATTTGCTGATACCTTCTTCAGGTAAATCGAGGTCGCTGCTTGGCTGATCAGAAGAATCCGATTCAGTTTGTTCAATAGGGGGTTCTGAATAATCCGGGAGTTCGGTTAAATCATCGTAAAATATGCTGAATCCATAAAATATGACTGCAATTATGATGATCAATCCAATACTTCTCATACACCCTCCCCCTTTTTTTCTTAAAGGCTTTATTAAATAATACTGTTAAAGTGAATTTCTCAAAAATCAACAATCAGGTATAACCAAGCCTTATAAAAAGGTTGTCGAATCTTACTTTCACATTACCGTATAGCTCTATACTTGTCTATCCATAGAATACAATCTATTAATTAACATCTTATTCAATTTATCACTTCGCAATACCTCACTATAACACAAAAAAGTTGACCTTCAAATAAGGTCAACCAGACGTTTCTATTCAATGCATTGGTTGATCCGGCTCCGCTTCTGATATTTCAGTCAATGCGCTCCCAGCTTGTTGATTACTTTCATAATGGGTAGCTAGATCTCCTAATGAGACAATACCAACAAGTTTACTCTGCTCAACGATTGGTAACCTCCGTATCTCATGTTTGGACATGAGCTTTACAGCTTCCTCTATTCCCATATCAGGTGTCCCGGTAATAATTTCATTACTCATGACATCAGTAATCTTTGAGGCATTCGGCTTTTTTTCTGCTACACCTCGGATCACAATATCACGATCAGTAATCATGCCAACTAGCTTGTCATCTTCACATACTGGAATGGCGCCTACGTTATCTTCCTTCATTTTGACAGCTGCTTCATACACGTTATCAAGTGTTGTACAATAATCCACGTTGTCAGTCATTATATCCCTTAATTTTTTCATAAACATCAACCTTCCTTCGAATAGAATTTTTTGTGTGTCTGTTGGTCTGTGTTTAACGTTACCATCGCTCGCTTTCATTCTGTTGCATATTGTCTAGTCTTGCCAAATTTTCGATTTCTTTTCAAAAATCATATATAATTGTAAGGAATCATAACTGAAAGATTGCATCTTAATCTGTTTCGTACTATTATTATGAAGGAAGAACATATCGAAGGATGTGGAGGATGACACATGAAATTTGAAGAAATCGGACTAGCAGGTAAAGTCATTAATTTTGAAATACTCGAACATTTGATGCATGATGTCGGATTGGTCCGTGCTGGCCAATGGGATTACGAACGAATTACATATGATTATAAGTTTGAAAGTATGGATACTGGTGAGGTATTCTATTTAAGAATTCCTTGCTATGCAGTCGAAGGAGAAGTTGAATCCTCGCATGCATTGATCAAAATTATGGAACCATACCTTGGAAAGCATTATTACCCTCACGGTGTTGAATACGATGAGGATTTTCCGAAAAATGTCGTTACAACCTGTAAAAAGATTTTGAATAAACTTAATGAAGAAATTGATAAGCATCATACAGCGTAAAAGGGGCTGACTTAAAAGTCGCCCTTTTTTTGTACAGCTATTTTTCGGATTCATTTATTTGAATTTTCTTTAACAATGATCATATTTCCGGCTGGAGCTCTGTTCATAATTTCACAAAACCAATATAATATAAAGTAAGGACTAAAAGACGTTATTTTGATTTTTCATTGTCCAAGCCTGATACATATGAATTTTGGCGGGAAAGGAGGACCAAGTTGAACCAATTTTCAACACGTAAACGTTGGATCATTTACACGTTAGTCGCACTCATTGTCATTGCATCATTTGTATGGATCCTGCCGATTGCACTTCCCATCGTTTTTGCACTGTTGACCGCTTTGCTTTTAGAACCGGCTGTTAAAATGTTTCAAAAGAAATTCTCCTTCAAACGTAACTTATCCGTATTCATCGTGTTTTCACTTTTCGTCGTTCTGATGGGGATCGGGAGCTATTTTTTGGTAACTAAAGTAGTCACTTCTGCCATTAATTTCGTGGAAAATTCCCCAACCTATATTTCAGAAGTGAATAATGTATGGGATGATATAGAGAAAAATTTTGAAAAAGCAGCACAAGATCTGCCGGAAGAAATCGTAATTGAAATCAATAGTCAAGTAGATCAATTTTTAGAGTCGATTCGGACGAAACTGCTTGAGAAGAACTATATTGAATCACTTACTTCTCTGGTTTCTTTCATCCCAAGTTTTCTCGTAAGTATTATTGTTTACCTTCTTACATTATTCTTATTTCTCTTAGATATCCCCCGATTGAAAAAAAGGGTCTATTCACATATGACTGAAAAAACTGCAGAGAAAGTGCATTTCATGAGCACAAGATTATCTTATGTTATTTTCGGTTTCATGAAAGCGCAATTTTTAGTCAGCATTGTCATATTCATCGCAGCATTAATCGGTCTATACATGATTGTTCCTAAGGTTGCTCTATTAATGGCGTTCATCATCTGGGTGATCGATTTCATTCCGATCATCGGTTCGATTGTCATTCTTGGACCGTGGGCACTGTATTATCTGCTTATCGGTAATGTCGTTTTAGGAACAAAGCTAGCAGTATTAGCAGTCATTCTTTTGATTATCCGACGTACAGTCGAACCGAAAGTGATGGGCCACCATATCGGTTTATCAGCACTTTCCACCCTGATTGCAATGTACCTTGGTCTGAAGTTATTGGGCATGATAGGCTTCATAGCCGGCCCGCTTATTCTGATTATTTTCAATTCTGCTCGGGAAGCAGGAATTGTAAAGACCAACTTTAAAATTTAATCGAACACAGGAAAGGCTGTCCCCGAAGTGAAATATTCTTCTAGGACAGCCTTTCCTATTGTCTGATTAAAAAAAGTCGTATAGGAATGGAATTTGCTTATTAATCACCTTTTCCAGCACTTCAATTTCTTCAGGCTTTCCAACTAATCTGCCTTGTGCTGCTAACTGACCTGGCGTTTGATAATTGAAAAACAGTGCACTAAGTGTGTTGACGTCACATTGGACCCCTTTTTCAGGGGGATGTGTGCAACTCGCGCCTTCTTTTGGAGGAAAATGATCCACTTGAATTTCTCCCTCTCGATTCATCCTGATGATAAATGTTCCCCTATTCCATTCTGCCAATGGGTCATCCAGATGGATAATCAAAGGTTTTTCCAAAAACACCTGAAACGGATACACTTTTATGAATTGTTTAAAGTCAACAATTCTACTCATGAAATAAGAACTGATTTCCTGTTTTATCTTTGGATCGAACATCAGAAATTCAAAGTTTTCATCAATTGCTGGATGCAGTTGAATAGAATCGACCATAGAGTCGTGGTTTCTTACAAACTGCAGCATAACCATTTTTGCTTCCTCATTCAAAGAAACCCATTCTTCAATCTCCATCACATTCTTTTTGACACGATAGACGAGATATCCTTTGTCCTTTCCATTTTCATCGAGATAGACAGCGACAATATCACGAGGGTTATCGAGAACAGAATTCCGCCACCACTTTTCTGTCCTTTTCAACATTCCTGCGTATTTCTGCGCATACTTATCATAAATCCGATCTAATCTTTCAACATCATGTTCAATTCGGATCACTTTTCCTTTTGTATGGACATACCTTGTTGCTAATTGTTCAGGTTTTATTTCATACTTTTTGATGCTGTGTGTCAGTTCCCACCCATACTTCCGATAAAAGGACACAGAAAAAGGATGCAGCATTGAAACAGATTGACCATTGTCTTTCATCACTTCCAAAGATCTTTTCATTAATGCTTTGATGTGACCTTTACGACGATATTCCGGCCAACTTGCGACCCCAGCTATGCCTCCCATCGACATGACTTTGCCGCCCAACCATATTTCCAACGGGTGTATCAATAATTTAGAAGCCATAATCCCATTATCAAATATGGCCCAGCAGTTTTCCATCTCTGTCATATCTCGTCTTTTTCTTTTATCTTCTTCTGAAAGTTCATATTGAAATGCGAATTCGCCCATTTTGAGAAAATCATCGAACTCATTTGCTTTAATCGTCCTAAGTTCCATATGTATCCCCCTTCTTTTCTAAAACTGCCCCTATAAGTATACAGGATTCCCTTATTGAATTCCTTCAATTGCTACTGGTTACTGTAAAGAAAAAGATCGACTCTACCACCTGAGTCGACCTTGAAGAAATTACTGTTCATTTAACGATAATCTTGCTTTTGCTTCATTCATAATCTTCAATTCGTCTTCTTTATCTTGTGCACGTTCCTTTCGAACCCAACGAATCAAAATGTATAAGAGAATTCCACCATAGATAATTTCCTGTGCAATCTTCATGATGACCCCGCCTGCTTGTTGATCATCGAGCGGCTGAAGGAATGAAAATATCTGTGGGGCATTCATATATGTTTTATAAATCAGATCATCAGCAAAAATGATCAAGGCACATGCTGGTGTCAATAAGACACCATCTGCAAAAATATATCCCACCTTTTGAAGATCCGACAACGTATCTTGTTCCGGTAATGGCCCGATTACTGGCCACCACATCATAAATGAACTCGTCAGTAGGATGATATGTGTAATTTCATGTAAAAGAAGATTTCCCATTACCGTATCAAAGATGACCGGCAAGTGGTACAGCGATATCAATATGTTGAATAAAATCAAGGCGATCAAAGGTTTTGTGAAAAATCGGAATATCCGTCCTATGATGCCAACGCCAAAGATTTTCCTATAAAACTCCTTCGGCAATCCGATCAGTAAAAGCGGGGGAACAATAAAATAGAGTAGACTCATCTGCAGCATATGTGCTGAAAACGAGTAATGATGTCCAATGGCACTCAATGGCGTCCCCTTCGCAATGTAAAAACCGATCACCGCTATCGTGAACCATACTTTTTGTCCTGTTGTCACAGTCCCCTTTAAAGGACCATTTTTTGTATAGTAAAAATAGATACCAATCACAGCAATGCATATCAATAAAACAAATGGGCTCCATAAAGCTGTCCAACTTATTTCGCTTAATGAATTCTGGTGTTCTCCGTGCATCTCAATCACTCCTTGCTCAGTACTCTCTTCCTATCATATCAAAAAATAATAAAACTATCGTGTGGGTGTAAAACAATTTTGTGTCAGTCTAAGGAATAATCAGCAAAACCAAGCCATAGATGCAGCGGCCAATCATGCCCTCACCGTGTGATAGCTTTAGGTTTAAGCGAAACTCACGACACTCCTGCGGGAATAGCAAGCCAGGCGAGACCCCGCAGAATCAAGGATCTTTCTTCGACTAACAACCACCACGTTCTGTGCAAGTGAGTGAGGAGGCTTGCGGAAGTAGGTAAATGCCGGAAGTGATGTATAGCTCAGCGACCAGTCACTTGGATCACTTCAAACTTCCTGCGGCGGTCGACACATTGAATGACACCTTATGTGGGAGCCCACGCAGAACCAAGTCTTTGTTTGGTTCGAGCCTCCTCGTCCGTTCGCCAGTGACCTTCGTGACTAATCAGGTCGCTTCCGCTTTTCGTTTGCCCGCGGAAAGGGAGTGGATTTCGCAGAAATCATACATAAAAAGGACCGACTCATACTGAGTCAGCCCCATATTCATATTACCAAATCAATCCTACAAGAGTACCTACTGTAATGACAGCAATTAATAACCCACTTGCAATTCCCCACATTGGGAATTCATGTCCTTTATGTCCAAGGTGCATCCAAATGTATAGCTGGAAAAAGACCTGAACACATGCTAGAACAATGATGAAAAGAATTGCCAGGGAATTAGATACTGCGTCACTTGCAATTGCTGCAAACGCAACGATGGTCAATAAAATCATCATAACGAATGAAACATTATGCTGACGACGTTCTTGCTTTAATTTGATCTTCTTTTGTAAGGACGAGTGGTGATGGACTGAGTTTTGTTGTTCATTACTAGCCATCGATTACCCCACCTTTCCCATAAGATAAACTACTGTAAAGATGAATACCCACACTACATCAACAAAGTGCCAGTATAGTGCAAACAGATAATACTTTGGAGCATTGTACAATGTCAAGCCGCGACCACTGTTACGGATAAGTAAAACTGCAATCCATAGACAACCGAATAAAACGTGTCCTCCGTGGAATCCGACAAGCGTATAGAATGCAGATCCAAATGCTCCGGATGTGAAGGTATGCCCTTCATGTACATAATGTATGAACTCATAAATCTCTAGACCTAAAAATGACAATCCAAGTAGTAAGGTGATGAATAACCATCTTCGCATCTGTTTAACCTTGTTTTCTTTTAACGCCAATACAGCGTACACACTTGTCAAACTACTTGTAAGTAGGATGATGGTTGCTGCAAAAACCATCGGCAATTGGAAAATTTCTGAAGCTTCAGGTCCTTTTCCAAATGAATTACGTAATCCGAGATATGTTCCGAATAATGTTGCGAATAGTACAGTTTCTCCACCTAAAAACAACCAGAATCCTAAAAACTTGTTTTTACCTTCCAGGGTAGCTTTTTCAGGGGATTCAGGGAAGTTTTGATCGGTTAAGCGTTCACCTACATCCATTATACGTCAACCCCCTTATCCTCTTTCAGTAAATCCTCTTTATGGAGATGATGTCCGTGATCATCGATCCAAGATCTTAAGAACATACATGCCAATCCGATTCCTAGTCCAGCGATGATCGCAATCAATGCCGGAGTCCCAGCAGAATTGAAATAAATGAATCCAAATCCTGCGATGAAGAATCCTAGTGACATGACAAATGGAAGAATAGAGTTGTTAGGCATATGGATATCCCCAACAGGCTCTGCAGGTGTCATCTTCTTGTTCCCTGCCATCTTCTCAATCCAAAGTGCATCCAATCCACGAACTAAAGGTGTTTGCAAGAAGTTATAATGGGGTGTTGGGTTTGGAATCGCCCATTCAAGCGTACGTCCATCCCAAGGATCCCCGCCGACTTTCTTACCTTTAGCATGTGTAGCAATTACATTAATAATGAAAACAATTGTTCCTACGGCCATTAAAAAGGCACCAATTGTACTGATAAAGTTCATCGAACCAAGTCCGAATTCTTCAGGGTACGTAAAGTAACGACGAGGCATACCCATCAGTCCTAGGAAATGTTGAGGGAAGAATGTCAAATGGAATCCAATGAAGAAAGTCCAGAAGTTCCATTTTCCAAGGGCTTCATTCAACATCAATCCGAACATACGTGGATACCAGTAGTATAATCCAGCAAATAGTCCTAGAATCAACCCACCTACGATAACATAGTGGAAGTGAGCTACAACGAAATAACTGTCATGATATTGATAATCGGCAGGTGCTGCAGCAAGCATGACACCTGTTACCCCACCCATTACGAACGTTGGAATGAATCCAACTGCAAACAGGTTAGCTGTGGTAAAGCTGATTTTTCCGCCCCACATCGTAAAGACCCAGTTGAAGATCTTTACCCCAGTCGGGATGGCGATTGCCATGGTAGCGACAGCAAAAATCGAGTTTGCAACCGGCCCTAGTCCAACTGTAAACATATGGTGAGCCCAAACCATGAAGCCCAGGAATCCGATCAATACAGTTGCGAATACCATTGCACTGTATCCGAATAGACGTTTTTTTGAGAATGTTGCTACTACTTCTGAAATGATACCGAACGCTGGTAAGATCAGAATATATACTTCAGGGTGTCCGAAAATCCAGAAAATATGTTCCCAGATGATTGCGTTACCACCCATATTCGCATCAAAGAAATTAGCTTCAAATACCCGGTCGAACATGAGCAGGAAAAATCCAATTGTCAACGCAGGGAAAGCGAAAAGAATAAGTCCGGACGTTACGAATGCTGTCCATGTGAATAAAGGCATACGCATGAATGTCATACCAGGTGCTCTCATATTGATGATCGTTACGAGGAAATTGATTCCCCCCATCAACGTACCTGCACCGGCAATCTGTAAACCTAACACATAGAAATCAACGCCATGCCCGCTTGATGTAGTTGAGAGTGGTGCGTAAGCGGTCCACCCAGCATCAGGAGCTCCCCCTAAGAACCAACTCAGGTTCAATAGGATTCCACCGAAGAAGAAAAGCCAAAATCCTAATGAGTTTACAAAAGGGAACGCTACGTCACGGGCTCCTATCTGTAATGGTACGACCGCGTTCATAAACCCGAATATAATCGGCATGGCTGCCAAGAAAATCATTGTTGTACCATGCATGGTAAGTACTTGGTTATATAGATTTCCTGTTAAGAATGCCATTTCAGGACTCATTAATTGAATACGGATTAATACTGCTTCTAAACCCCCGACTAAGAAGAAGAATCCGCCGGAAACGAGGTATAGAATTCCAATTTTCTTATGATCGACTGTAGTCAGCCAATCCCATAGCACGCTTTTTTTCGCTGCATGTGCGTTACTCACGATAGTACCTCCTTTTTAAAGCGATTGAAACTTGCTTATTCAGCGGTTTCAAGTTCCATTAAGTAGTCTGCTAGTGCATCTAATTGTTCTTCATTGAAATTGAAATCAGGCATATTGTTACCAGGTTTCATTTCTTGTGGATCATTGATCCATTTCTTGATGTTATCTTTATTATGATCTGCAATACCTGCTACCTTCTCATTGTCGGCAAATCCAGTTAACGCAGGACCTACATTACCACCCTTATCTCCGACAGCATGACATTGGAGACAGTTCTGTTCAAAAATCTTTTGCCCTTGCGCTACTTCAGAAGGAGCATCATCGAATTTTGTATTTTTCATACTTTCGATCCACGCGTCAAACTCATCACGCTCGACAACTTTCACTTTAAAATACATCAAGGCATGGGAATCACCACAAAGTTCAGCACATGCACCTTGGAAAGTTCCAGTTTTCTCAGGATGAAGCCACATTTTATTTGTCAATTTATCTCCAGGATTCGTATCCATTTTTCCTGCAATACTAGGAATCCAGAATGAATGGATAACATCAGCAGAGCTTAACTCAATGTTCACTCTTTCATCAACAGGAAGATAAAGTTCTTGTGCAGTGACAACTTCTTGATCAGGATACTCAAACTCCCACCAATACTGGTGTCCTGTGACTTTAATCGTCATCGGCCCTTTCTTTTCTTCCTCTCCACCATCTTCAGTTGCTTCAGCACTCTTTTCGCTGACTGCAAGGTCGAAAGTGGTCATTACTGTCGGCACCGCAAGCACCAATAGGAGCACGATCGGAATCGCAGTCCAAAGAACCTCAAGCATATGGTTCCCTTCAACTTGTTCAGGGATGGAATCGTCCCCTTTACGATGTCGGAATTTCACTAATACATAACCAAAAAGAATAAAAACAACTACAAGTACGACAACCATAATTGCAAGGCTTAAGACCATCAGATCGAATAGAGCGCTAGCACCTTTACCTTGTGGTTGAAGTGCGGATATTTGTTCATTACCGCATCCAATTAAACCAAGCATCATAATCCCAAATAATGGAACAAGACGCCCGAGTCGTAGCCATCGTTTCATTACTACATCAAACCCCGCTTTCTCTGTTGTACTATAAACAATTTTTAATTTATGTAACCGCTTAAGGGAAATATCGTAATCCCTTTAGCGATTGACGATGATCATTACAACGAACATGATGGTCAAATAATTCAATGAGTAAACGAACATCATTCTTGCCCATTTAATGTCGTTTTTCATGTAGAATCCGGCTATGCCAAGGGCCAGCCATCCTAAACCAAGTACAGCCGCAACAGTAAAGTATACCATTCCAAAATGATATAGGTACAAACTTACCGGAAGCAACGCCGCAACATAAACTACCATCTGTCGTTTTGTCATATTGAAACCTGAAACAACAGGAAGCATTGGAATTCCTGCTTTTCGGTATTCTTCACATCGTTTCATAGCTAAAGCCAAAAAGTGAGGCGGCTGCCATAAAAACATTATCAAGAACAAGTGCCATGCTGTCATATGCAAATCAGGATCGACAGCTGCCCAACCGATGAGTGGAGGTATTGCACCTGAAATCCCACCAACTACAGTGTTGATAGAATGGGTCCGCTTCAACCACATCGTATAGACGATGACATAGACAAAAAGTCCAATCACACCAAGAAGTGCTGCCATCAAGGAGGCAAACATCAACAACAGTGTCCCGAGAGCAGAAAGTATGATTCCAACCCAGAGTACTTGGTTTGCATCAATTTTCCCTGTAACTGTAGGTCTTTCATATGTTCTTTCCATCAAATGGTCGATATCACGATCGATATAATTGTTAAGAGAGCATCCTCCTGCTATGACTAGTGCTGCACCTAAGAGAGTCAGCAATGCTGTAGGAATATTCGCAATAAAACTTGCATCCGTAACTTTCAATGCGATCCAAAAACCTGCGAACGTCGTAATGAGGTTGGACATTACGATCCCCATCTTAGCAAGTGTCAAGAAATCTTTCCAAGTACCTGTAGGTTTTGATTCAGACAATGGTCCAGGCTCCATAACTCTGCTTGATGCTTCATATGTTGTCGTATTCATTTTGCTCATGCTTCCACCTCCTTCTAAATGCTCTTCACCCCAACTCTTACATTAAAACATAAGTGTGAGTAAAACACCTATTCTAATTTATCAGTAAAAGGGGTTTATGAAAATAACTTTTTGCAAATTGTCTATGCTTGTTCACAATTACGATAAATTCTTCCCGACACATATGATACGATATTGTCGATTGAAATTGTCCTTTAACATTATAAACGAATTCAGTAGTTTTGTATACTTGCTCTAGTGTTCAATCGACATACGTAGTCCTTGTTTCAGATGATTCAGTTTGGCCCTTTCATTTTGATTTGTGTAAGGGTAGTCGATTGCTTTAGACTTATTCTTAATGGTAAGGTTCACCAAACTTCTAATTATTATAGAACAAATAGTTACTTTTTCTTAATTAATATAGAGAAGGTGTCAGTAATGAATCGATATTTAAAATTTTATGCGATCCTGACTAGTCTGGGTATGCTCATAGTCTTACTGATGGGTGCCATTGTAACCACTACAGGATCTGGCGAAGGGTGCGGAAACTCATGGCCACTATGTTACGGTGAAGTGCTTCCTTCCCAACCTAAAGTAGAAACAATGATTGAATATAGTCACAGAATTGTGTCGGCGGCTCTTGGTTTGATGGTTGTCATATTGGCAATTTGGTCATGGATGAAATTCAAGCAAATCCGAGAAGTAAAATGGCTTGCATTTTTGTCTGTGTTTTTCATCGTTTTCCAAGGTTTATTAGGTGCAGCTGCTGTGATTTGGGGGCAGTCCTCCTTTGTACTGGCACTTCACTTCGGTTTTTCATTAATATCCTTTGCGAGTGTTGTGTTATTGGCTGTTGTCATTTTTGAGAATGGAAATGATCGAGCCACATTGAAGATCAATAAAAATTTCAAACTGAATATCTATCTTCTTTTCATCTATCTTTACACTCTTGTATACACAGGAGCATTAGTAAGACACACAAAAGCAAGTCTGGCATGCTCAGGTTGGCCGTTATGTAATGGACAGCTCTTGCCTCCGACGACTGAATTAGAAGTGATCCATTATATTCATCGCTTTATGGCAGGTTTATTGTTTATCTGGATCTTGTTGAGCTTTATTCAAATCAGAACCTATTATAAAAATATGAAAATCTTGTACAATTCATTTTTATTGCTGTTGATTCTCGTATCCTTGCAGGTCACTACTGGAGCATTGATCATTTTCACCAAGTTGAATCTCTTCATCGGCTTAATGCACGGCCTGTTCGTTTCCCTATTGTTTGCAACGCTAAGTTATCTGGTAATGGTTGCCTTACGGAAAGACTGAATAGATGGTTATTCGAAAAAGAGCTGACCCCTATCATCGGTGATGATTGATTGGATCAGCTCTTTTTATTTTCGTCTGTTTTCGTACAGGTTGGTGTTTTAGGCCATGTTTAAGGACTTTGTTGATTTTAAGCGAAATATACTCGTAAATAAAAAAGGACCTCCCTAGATGGAAAGCCCTTCTTGCACAATTACGCTAATTCAATCAATAGATCACCTGGTTGTATGGTAGTCCCGTTCGATACGAATATGTCTTTGACTTCGGAGTCATATGGAGCTTGAATCGTGGTCTCCATTTTCATCGCTTCTGTTATCATCAGATGATCACCCTTCTTAACCTTTTCAACTTTTTCAACAAGTACTTTTATTACAGTACCAGGCATCGAAGCCCCGATGTGTTTCTCGTTGTTCTTATCTGCTTTCGGTTTAGCAACCACTTCAGCTTTTACATTCTCGTCTTTTACAACTACTTCTCGAGGTTGGCCATTTAACTCGAAGTAAACGGTTCTCGTACCGTCTAACTGAGGCTCTCCAATTGAGACGAGTTTCAAAATCAAGGTCTTACCTTGCTCAATTTCAACTTCGACCTCTTCACCTAGCCTCATACCATATAAGAATGTAGGTGTATCAAGAACACTGATATCACCGAACTGATCGATCATCTGCTCTCGATCAAGGTAAACCTTCGGGTAAAGTGCATAAGAAATAAGGTCATGACTTGTAACCGGTCGATTCAATTTATAGTAGAGAACATCTTGCAACTCTTTGAAATCAACTGGTTCCAGCATTTCACCTGGTCTAGCGTTAAGCGGTTCTCTTCCTTTCAGTATGATTTGCTGCAACTCTCTTGGAAAACCCTGATACGGCTGTCCTAGATACCCCTGGAACATTTCAACGACCGAATCTGGAAAATCGAGTGATTGGCCTTTTTCAAAAATGTCATCTTCAGTCAGATCATTTTGTACCATATAAAGGGCCATATCTCCAACCACCTTTGACGATGGTGTAACTTTAACAATATCTCCGAACAGGTCATTCACCCGGCGGTACATGCTTTTTACTTCATCCCAACGATCACCGAGACCGACAGCTTTTGCCTGCTGCTGTAAATTACTATATTGTCCACCCGGCATCTCATGGTCATAAATCTCTGTATGCGGTGCGATCAAACCGCTTTCGAATCCTTGATAATATTTTCGGACATCTTCCCAATAGTGAGAGAGCTCTTCAAGATTATGGATCGATACTTTCGGCTGCCTTTCACTTCCCTCAAGCGCGTAATAAAGGGAATTCGCACTCGGCTGGGAGGTCATACCTGCCATTGAACTGATTGCCACATCCACAATATCGACGCCAGCATCCACGGCTTTGGCATAAGTCATGATTCCGTTTCCGCTTGTGTCGTGAGTATGGAGATGGATCGGTATACTCACGGCTTCTTTTAAAGCAGAAATCAATTCATATGCTGCTTGAGGTTTCAACAGTCCAGCCATATCTTTTATACCGAGGATATGAGCGCCTGCTTGCTCAAGCTCTTTTGCCATATTCACATAATAATCCAAGTTATACTTCGGTCTTTTTGGATCAAGAATATCTCCTGTATAACAAATCGAAGCTTCTGCAACTTTCCCAGTTTCTCTTACCGCATCAATCGCAACCTTCATTCCATCGAGCCAATTCAAGCTATCAAAAATTCGGAACACATCAATTCCTGCTGCTGCAGATTTACTTACGAATTCTCGGATGACGTTGTCCGGATAGTTTTTATAACCAACGGCATTGGAGGCTCTCAAAAGCATTTGGAACAAAACATTCGGAGACTTTTTCCTAAGTTGAATCAGTCGTTCCCATGGATCTTCATTCAAAAAACGATAAGAAACATCAAATGTAGCTCCTCCCCACATTTCCAGTGAAAAGAGCTCTGGAACTTGGCGGGAAGTCGGTTCTGCAATTTGAAGCAGATCATGAGTTCTTACTCGGGTAGCGAGCAGGGATTGATGTGCATCCCTGAAAGTTGTGTCTGTCAGTAGCACTTCATCGCGGGATTTAATCCATTCCGTAAGTCCTTCGACACCTTGCTCATCCAAAATTTGTTTCGTTCCATCTAGTAACGGTTTCGTATAGTTTACATAAGGAATTCTCGGATTACTGAAAGCTGGTTTCTTTTGGACACCCAATCCAGGGAAGCCATTAACTGTTACATTTGCGATATAAGACAGCATTTTCGTCCCGCGGTCTTTCCTTTTCGGAAACACAAATAATTCCGGTGTTGTATCAATGAATGATGTATTGTATTCAGCAGATACGAACTTCTCGTGTTTAATCACATTCTCCAGGAATGAAATGTTCGTCTTGATGCCACGGATACGGAACTCTCTTAAGTTACGGACCATCTTGGAAGCTGCTTGTTCAAATGACAATGCCCATGTAGACACTTTGACGAGCAAGGAATCGTAGTGAGGGGTAATAACTGCACCCTGGAATCCGTTTCCTGCATCAAGACGAACTCCAAAGCCGCCTCCAGTACGATAAGCCATGATCTTTCCGGTATCAGGCATGAAATTATTTGCTGGGTCTTCCGTCGTTACACGACATTGTATAGCAAAGCCATGGCAATCAATCTTGTCTTGCATCGGTATCCCGAGAGGTTTTTCATGTAATTGATAACCTTCAGCAATCATGATTTGTGATTGAACGATATCAATACCTGTGATCATTTCCGTGATCGTGTGTTCAACTTGAACTCGTGGATTCACTTCAATGAAGTAGAATGACCCATCTTCTGAAACAAGGAATTCGACTGTTCCGGCGTTCACATAATTGATATTGTCCATCAATTTGACAGCTGCTGTACAAATTTCATCACGTTGTTCATCACTCAAAGAGACACTCGGTGCTACTTCAACAACTTTCTGATGACGACGTTGGACAGAACAATCGCGGTCATATAAATGAACGACATTGCCGTGTTTATCAGCAAGGATTTGAACTTCAATATGCTTCGGATTTTCAACAAACTTCTCAACATAGATTTCGTCTTTACCAAAAGCCGCTTTCGCTTCTGATTTAGCCCGATCATAGGCATCAGCAAGTGAAGCCATATTCCGGACGATCCGCATTCCTCTTCCGCCACCGCCAAGGGTCGCTTTAATGATGATCGGAAAGCCATGCTCTTTCGCAAAGCTCCGTACATCATCAAGTGTCTCGACAGGACCATCACTCCCCGGAATAACCGGAATATCAGCCTTGATCGCTTGTTCTCTTGCTTTGACTTTGTCACCGAACATATCCAAATGTTCAGTATTTGGACCAATGAAGATGATCCCCTCTTCTTCGCACCTTTTTGCAAAATGAGTATTTTCTGAAAGGAATCCATAACCTGGATGGATGGCCTCTACATCATAACGCTTGGCCACTTCAATGATGCCTTCAATATCAAGATATGCATCGATTGGCTTTTTACCTTCACCAATCAAATAAGCTTCATCTGCTTTGTATCGATGGAAAGAACCAGAGTCTTCCTTCGAGTAGACCGCAACTGTACGAATATCCAATTCTGTACAAGCACGAAAGATTCGAATGGCAATTTCTCCACGGTTGGCGACAAGAATTTTGTTGATCTTTTGCATTTTGATATTCCTCCCTAGTTTGTGGTTAACGTTGCTGTGAAACGACTTTCAACTTGGTACGTTGTTGTGGCATAGGGTGAGATTGATCAGCAGGAGGATTTTGCTGTTTACGATATTTTACAAACATCGATATGTTCACAAGTATTCCCATACTAATCATAAGTAAAATAAGTGAGGAACCTCCATAACTGATAAATGGTAATGTTACACCTGTAAGCGGAAGTGTCCCTGAGGCTGCACCAAGATTGACGATCGTCTGGATTCCGATCATGCCGGATATTCCAATCGCCAACAGGCTGCCGAATGCATCTTTACAATGTAATCCAACATATATACCTTTCAAAACGAGGAACATGATCATCAGGATGATGGCCAATACCCCGATAAAACCTAATTCTTCTGCAATGATGGCAATGATGAAGTCAGTATGCGGATGGGGGAGGAAGCCATATTTCTGAATGCTCTGTCCCAATCCTCTTCCAAACAAGCCACCTGTTCCTAATGCCAGATATCCATTGATCAACTGCATGCCATCACCTGATGGATCATCAAAAGGCCGGTAAGCAGCAGCAAATCGTGATAATTGCTCTTGGGTCAGTAAAAATTTATAACCAATGAATCCTAGTAGTCCCAAGCTGCCAGCCATCATCGATAAATGGGTCCATTTCATCCCTGAACATAAAAGGATCACTGCAGCAGACATCGCAATGACCAACATACCACCAAGATCCGGTTGGATGAAGACGAGCGAGCAGACGAGAGATAAAACGATTAACGGTGGAACAACACCAGTCTTGAAATCCGATATGTAATCTTGTTTCTTTGAAAAGACGGATGCCAAGTAAATGATGATTCCGATTTTAGCATATTCAGCTGGTTGGATGCTGAATCCACCGACTGAGAACCACGCTTTTGCTCCATTCACTTCGGAGCCGATGAATTTCACCAGAATTAAAGAACCGAGCATCGCAAGGGTTATTGGTACGATCAACTTCTGGTACATCTTATAGGGTAAAATCATGAATATGAAAAATGCGATTATACCAAGTAAGACCCAGATGAAATGCTTCTTGAAAAAATGGTCACTTTGGTATCCATACTGTGTAACCGCAACAATCATGCTGGCACTGTACACCATCACGAGACCAATTGTACATAGAGCCAATACGACCACAATCATCGTATAATCATAATTTTTAAACATTTTTTTGAACATGATGGGCAACCCTCACAAATGATTTGTTATATCCAAAACTATTCGAGTAAAAGGACATTTTTCCTTCCTAGAAAGGAAGAATTCCTAGATTTGTCTAGGCTTTGTAATAATACTCCATAAACTTTCCAATAGGATGTAGCCGTCAGATTTCCGACCTTTGATTTTATAAGGGAGAAGATTCCCGAGAGCGATCCAGATGTTGATGAAAGCAAAAATTGAGATTGCTTTATCTAAAATTGATGAAAAATCCATAGGATAGAAACCGAGAATAAAGAAAGCTGTTACTGCATTGATCAAAGGTCCATTTATTGTGATGAGAAAACGATTGAATGAGCTTGTTTCACCGATATCACCCGATAATGTATGGGCACCAATAAAATAGAACAAGCGGTATTCGATATGAAGGAACTGATTATTGATATGTAAAACCGTGGGACCTATACCGATCTGCATCCGTGAATATTTGAGTCCGGTCAGACGAGCAGTAAGATAATGGCCGATTTCATGTAAAAACGTAGCTAACGGAAATAAAACAAAGACAATAAGCAAAACGATATACATACCCGTCTCCTCCCTCTCGATTTATCGTATCATATGTATTAAGCACACACCTTACGTTCGTGTGAACTTTTGATCAATTTTAACGTTTCCCGCAAAAAGTCTCGTATATTTTAACCACTTACCGATTTCCATCAATCGAAATCGTTTTTTCAATAGTAACAAACTTGTAAAAAACAGACTTTAAAAAAACCCATAAATCAAGTTGTCCTGAATCGAAAGTAAAAAACTCAAACCATCATATGATAGTTTGAGCTTTATTTATATACATGAACTTTGACCATGCCATCATTTAGACCAAGCATCGTGTAAAGCTGTCAGTTGACGTTCAAGCGATTCTAGTAACGCCTTTCCTTGTTCAGCTTCAATCAAATCCAATCGGACTGCAAAATCTATCTCTCTGGAAAGCCCGAACATTTGAGTGTCAAGGACTTCCTCATAGAGAGGGCATTGCGGCATCGTCAAGTTTTCCATCTGAACTTCAATCAATCTAAGTATCTTTTCAGCATCCGCTTGAAGTAATGCAAATGCTTTTTCACGATGACTGGTAACCAACTCAGTCGACAAATCGAATCCCTCCGTTCCAAGTGCCTCTCTCTATTACCTATACTATCGTTTAAAAGCCTAAATTGCAACACAAATCAAACAGCATCTCCTTAAAATATGCTTAAATCATAACGTTGGGATAGCATTTCAAGCAATTTCACCCCACCAATACTGTTCCCTTTATCATTCAGAGAAGGGCCGTATACACCGATTCCTATTGATGGTGGAACAAGACCAAGAATTGCTCCAGAAACGCCGCTTTTTGATGGGATTCCCACCTGAATCGCAAATTCCCCGGATGCATTATACATTCCACATGTCACCATGAATGTCTTTACAATGGTTGCAATCCGCTCAGGCAAGATCCTGCGGTTAGTCTCAGGATCTTGCCCTTTGTTCGCTAGGATCATCCCGATCCGGGCCAAATCCACACAAGTCACTTGTATCGCACACTGCTTCGTGTATAACTCGATCAATTCGTCTACATCGCCCTGGACGATGCCATGCTGTTTCATGAAGTAACACAATGAACGGTTAAGGTTAGCTGTATCAAATTCCGATTGGGCAACCTCTTCGTCGATATCGATACTTGAATTATTGGTCATATCATGTACGAGAGCTAATAACCGCCCAAGCTTTTCATGGACTGATTTACCGTAAATCATGCTTGTCACCACTAATGCTCCAGCATTGATCATTGGATTCAAAGGCTTTGCTGGCACTTGTGTTTCCAACTTCGCAATTGAGTTGAATGGATCTCCAGTGGGTTCCATTCCTACTTTTTGGAAGACTTCATCTTCTCCACGGTCCATGATGGCCAAGGCCAGGGACAATACCTTCGACACACTTTGAAGAGTGAACTTCTTTTCAACATCGCCTGCCTTTACACATTTTTCATTCGTATAGTAAAGAGCCAGCGATAAATCACATTGATCCGCTCTTTCCAGTGCAGGAATATAACTTGCAACTTTCCCTTGTTCTGTATATTTTCTTGCACGCTCAACTAGTTCTAACAATTCTTCATCTGTTTCGCAATACATGAAATAAGAACACCTCCAAATTGTCACCTGCTGCGTATAGTAACTATAGTCACTTCTTCTATTAGTAGTACTATACCCTAATGTGACAAAATGAAGAGGGAACGTTATACTTAATACTGAATTTTTTTAAGGAGTGAATAAGATGGAATCCATCGTTTTGATTAAAGGTAAGGTCACATACCCGATCACACTTGACCCAGGTGTCTGGATTTTTGACGATAGAAAAGTTGATTTGAGTACATATTTCAACGAAGAAAAAATTGAGCATGAAGATTCATATACAAAGGACGTGTCACAGCATTGGGACAGAGAACGGACCGAAGGAGCCAAAGTACCTACTCAAACAAACGAAAATAAGATTCGTTATAATAAGGATGAGTTATTTACGAAATCCTATGGTATTCCGTTAAATCCCTTCCTCGAAAATGCGAAACCGACCAATGCTAAAGCCATTGAATTGCATACATCCACAGATAAGGTTATACCCCTCTCGATAGAAGAAGCTAAAGGCGGAATCCTCGGTTTTTCACTCAACGGAAAACCTCTAACAGATGGACCGGTGCATTTTTATTATGGAGATGGCTCGAACCAAAACGATCCTATCCGTGACATCAACCGAATCATTGTAAAATAAGGTTTTTTGTTGTACAGGAAGGTGCTGAAAGCTTTCGGAAAGTGAGAGTATTACAAACATAAAAACAACAGTTTATGAGGAAACAGACTGGCCTCGCGGAAGTGGGTAAATGCAGGGAAGTGATGTCTAGATCAGTGACCAGTCACTTGGATCACTTCAAACTTCCTGCGGCGGCGACAGCCTCCTCGTCCGTTTTCCAGTGACCTGCGTGAATAATCGGGTCGCTTCCGCTTTTCGTTTGCCCGCGGAAAGGGAGTGAATTTCAAGTGATCATATGTTAGGGTCAACCCTTTTTTATTGAAGACATGAGCTCTCACAATAACCTATGTCCATTTGAATAAAGATAGAAGAATATACGAAGAATAACCGTAACTTGAGTTATATGAAAGGATGAACAACGTTGCGGAAACTTCCTTATTTCTTGGTTACGCTATGTGTGGTATTGTTGATCTCATGTCAAAATAATAAAAATGACGAAAGCTTAGGTAATAATGAAAAACGAGTTGAAGTAAAGCAAAGTGTCGAATATAACAAAGATGAGCGTAAGAGCTCTAGACAAATTTCAAAACGACTTGTAGATATTGCGACAAGGGAACCTGATGTCAAGGATGCGACTGCGGTCGTTCTCGGAAAGTATGCTGTCGTTGGAATCGATGTTGCTGATCACATCGACCGGTCCAGAGTAGGGTCGATCAAGTATAGTGTAGCTGAAGCTCTCCAACATGATCCTTATGGGGCAAATGCTGTCATTACAGCTGATCCTGACATATATGCTCGTTTGCAAGAAATGGGACGACAAATAAGTGCCGGTCAACCTATTGGCGGAATACTTGAAGAATTAGCAGCCATCACAGGTCGGCTTATGCCTGAGATTCCGGGTCAAATCAACAAAAAAGAACCAGACCCTGTACGTAAAAATGATAAGAGTATTCCTAAGGACGAAGAGAAGAAACTCCAAAATCAACAGCAAAAACAAGGAAAAAGCACACCTAGTGATCCAAATAAAATTAAAGAAACAAGATAAATACCATATATTAACTTAAACGGCTATCCTAAAGTGTCAAACACTTTTTGGATAGCCGTTTTTTATCGTTTAATACTTATAATAGTTAACCTGCAACGTGACTCACTGTTCCTTCAGAAGTTTGCAATTCAGAACTAAATTCAATTCTTTTTCAACGCATTCATGACTTGCTTATCAAGTCGTGCCGCAGCCTGGGCATCATAGGTCTTTTCATATTGAGGTGGCTGAGATATCTTTGCTCCATAAAACATAGCATCTCTAATTTCTGAAATTTGTACTTTGATCATTGACAGTTTGATTGGTACGGAGTCCATTCGTTCCTGTACAATTTGAGCTTTTCCATTGATGACGGAGGTGGTTTCGTCTTCAATCAACGTAATAGAAATGTTTTCATTCGACTCGATGTTAGCGACCGCTTTAGAGCGGGAATCCACTGCAAAAACGATTGTTTCAACATCAGGTGCATATACCCAGGAGATAGCATTGACATATGGAGTATGTTCAACAGGATCTACAGTATTCACTATTACATAGCACTCTTTTTGTAGTAAGCGAAATTGCGTTTCGTTCAATGATGATAAACTTTTCGTTGCCATCTTACCAGCTCCTTTTCTACCATGATAAACGGCGGATTCCTTGTTCCTCATGAACGCATAATTTTCAATCTATCATAGTGTTGATCGATCAATGATATATATACCTTCTACAGATAACCATCAATACCTTCACCGAGTAGCTTATACGTTACCACCTATTCATGGTATACTTGTTGTAGAAAGAGGTGGACAAAATGCGTGTCAAATGTGTCTTATGTGATAAAATCGAAAAACTCGAAGATCAAAGCCCTTTAGCTAAGAAACTAAGAAACAGACCGATACACACATATATGTGCGAGTCTTGCCATTCAAGGATAAAAGAACGGACAGAAGATCGGAAGACGTCAGAAAACTTTATAACTTACCGCCACTCCTCTAAAGAAGAAACGTGGTAATCAATTCATTATAGTTTTTTATACTAACTAAGACCACAGCCTAATTATATTTAGGTTCAGATTCAATCGATTCATATAACGCATCGATCAACTCGATTGGAAATTGCTTTTTATAGTCTTTACCCTCTATTTTATAGTGGATGATATAAAAGGGAGGTTCCTGTTCAATTTGAATGGCGGTAACTGCATGATCATCCCTAAGGATTTCTTCAAAGAAATCCAACGTATCTTTTGCAGCTTGGTCATCTTTTCTTTCATCAGAAACCTTCTTGATTGTTAGCCAATTATACAAAGCATCTTGTAAATTCATCAAATACCTCCGATCACAACTTTCTTTAAGTTTAAAAAGGGACTGACTTAAAATCAAGTCAGCCCCTTTAATAATTTATTGGCTTTGTTCTTCTTTCTTCGATTGGTGTAATCTAATTTTATAAATGATCAAAATCGCTGCCGCAACCATTAACCCTTCTGTTACAGGAAGGAATACAGCAAAAAAAGTCAGAACCGTACAGCCGAGTCCAAGGAATATATAAACCACTGCCGCTTTCAACACTGGTAATTTCCTTGAAAAACCAAGTTTGAAAACGACGATCGATAATAGTAGTACGGTCAAATATAAAAACCACATACCGACTTCAGGATTCGTATCGACATTGTAAAGTTTAGCAAAGAACTGAAGACGTTCGTTGATATCTACTTCCAATGGTACCGTCTCCTTTTTTCATTAAGAATTTTGCTGTGCCAGCTTTTTCTTCTTCTCTAACCGTTCGCGTTCATTCTTATCCAGTATTTTTTTACGCAAACGAATTGATTCTGGTGTGACTTCACAATACTCATCATCATTCAAATATTCAAGTGCTTCCTCAAGTGTCATCACGCGAGCCTTCTTCATCGATACTGTATTGTCTTTACCTGCTGAACGCATATTTGTCAGCTGTTTTACTTTTGTCAGGTTGACTGTGATGTCATTTTCCCGATTGTGCTCTCCAACGATCATACCTTCATAAATTTCTGTTCCAGGTTCAACAAAAATTGTTCCACGATCTTCAACATTAATGATTCCATATTGAGACGCTTTACCGGATTCCATCGAAACTAAAACACCTTCACGACGGCCGCCAATTTTTGCTTGGATATAGGGCTGATAGCTGTCGAAGGAATGATTCAGGATCCCATATCCACGGGTCAACGTCAAAAACTCTGTCGTGTAACCGATCAATCCACGGGCAGGTACAAGGAATTCGAGTCTTACTTGACCGTTTCCATGATTGACCATATTGACCATTTCGCCTTTACGTTCACCAAGCGACTCCATGATCGCACCAGTATGCTCTTCAGGCACATCGATTTGTACGCGTTCGACGGGCTCACATTTTTGGCCATCGATTTCACGGATGATAACAACAGGTTTAGATACCTGTAGTTCATAGCCTTCTCTTCTCATATTTTCGATCAAAATCGATAGATGAAGCTCTCCACGTCCTGAAACAGTCCATACATCAGGAGAATCCGTGTTTTCAACTCGTAAGCTGACATCTGTCTCAAGTTGTTGATTCAGTCTCTCTTCGATTTTACGGCTTGTCAAATACTTTCCTTCCCGGCCAGCAAATGGGCTGTTGTTTACAAGGAAAGTCATTTGGATTGTTGGTTCATCAATTCGAAGGATTGGAAGCGGATCCTGATCATTCTCTGGACATACCGTTTCACCGACGTTTATTTCTTCCATTCCAGATACCGCAACCAAGTCTCCTGATTTCGCTTCATCGATCTCTACTCGTTTCAGTCCTAAGAAACCGAATAGTTTTGTCACCCTAAACTTTTTGACAGAACCATCCAACTTCATCAAGGCGACACTTTGTCCGACTTTGATCGTTCCTCTGAACACCCTGCCGATTCCAATACGACCTAAATAGTCATTGTAATCCAATAACGAAACCTGGAATTGCAAAGGTTCCTCACTTGTATCCACAGGTGCAGGAATATTTTCCAAAATCGACTCAAAAATTGCTGTCATGTCTTCATCTTGCTGTTCAGGATCCAGGCTTGCTGTACCGTTCAAAGCAGAAGCATAGACAACAGGGAATTCAAGTTGATCATCGTCAGCCCCTAACTCGATGAATAAATCAAGGACTTCATCTACAACTTCAACGGGACGTGCAAATGGGCGGTCGATCTTATTGACGACCACGATCGGTGTCAATTTCTGCTCAAGTGCCTTCTTCAAAACGAATCGTGTCTGCGGCATACATCCTTCATACGCATCAACAAGGAGTAAAACACCATCTACCATTTTCATGATACGTTCTACTTCACCGCCGAAATCTGCGTGTCCTGGTGTATCCATGATGTTAATTCGCTTTTCCTTATAATTGATTGCTGTATTTTTAGCCAAAATCGTAATTCCACGTTCTTTTTCCAAATCATTGGAATCCATCGCACGCTCACTGACTTGTTCATTATCTCTGAACGTTCCTGATTGGTGGAGCATTTGATCGACCAATGTTGTTTTCCCGTGGTCTACGTGGGCAATAATCGCTATATTGCGTAGTTCTTCTCGAAGATTCACTTCAATCTCTCCTTAATATGTGTGTTCAAAAAGTGGCGAATCACACTGTATATAAACATTATCGTTGATGACTTTTTGAACATCCTCTTAATGGTGTCAACCTAATTAAATTCAACTTTCCTATTATAACATAAATAATAAACTTTTTCTTTCACTCATTTTTCGATACACTAGGTTCTAGGAGGTTGACCATGAATAAACAATCCATCATTTTCATTCTAATTTCGATTTTAGTGACTTTTAATATCGCATTGATTGGTGTAGCTATTGGAGAACAAAGCATCCTGCTTGCAGTTATTGCACTGGCTGCTACTTTCATTCTTATGGGGATAGGATTTAAACTGAAGAAAAAATTCAGAGATGAAAACCGGAATAACCTTTGAAAACGGCTGTTTTCCAAAAGTTTATTGGTAATGGAATGTTGTACAGGAAGTTACTGAGATCCTGTGCAAGTTAGGAGGCCTTACGGAAGTGGATTAATGCAGGGAAGTGATGTCTAGCGACCAGTCACATGGATCTCTTCAACTTCCTGCGGCGGTCGACACATTGTTTGATATCCTTATGAGTGAGCCCACGCAGACCAAGTCTTTGTTTGGTTCGAGCCTCCTCGTCCAGTTTCCCAGTGTCCTACGTGACTAATCGGTTCGCTTCCGCTTTTCGTTTGCTTGTGGAAAGAGAGTGAATCTCTCAAAAATCACAATAAAGTAGAATAACAAAGCCAAAAAGTAAAACAGGGAATTACCTTTGATCGAATTTATTCTTATGACCGATCAGAGGATTCCCTGTTTTTTATTCGCCTAACGGTTTGGCTAATTTGGTATATCTTTTATCTGTTGGGGTAGTCTCAGTGCCAATTTGTTCAAAACCACACGTAGCGAGAAAACGAAGCCACCCTACTCGTTGAAATGGACATGCAGTAAATACGATTTTATGATCCTTCTGTTCCAATTTCTTGCATAAGTGATGCAATATCGAACATCCATACCCTCTTCGTCTATATTTGGGATTCACCATGATCATGCCGATCCAAATTTGATTATTTGAGGGAGCGTTTAAGATATGAAAGCTGAGCCCCTTGAGAGTATGATTTTCCTCCCACATCAACCAGACACCATCATACTTGTCGTAAAGGGACATCCATACCTTTGTCCTCTGAAGGTCCATTTCTTCCTTTATCAATCCCTCTTCGGCTAGCCATTGCGGGGATTGTTTAAGCCATTCCAAGAGAACTTCTGAATCATCTTCTGTCATTTTCCGTTCATTCATTTGTAAGGTATTCATCCAAAATCTGTTGATGAAGATCTGATTTACCTGCAAATATCGAATTCTTGTCCAGTATGTTTAAAGGCTCGCCATACAAATTCGTGACACGCCCTCCCACTTCTTCTATTAAAATCTTTCCAGCAGCGAAATCCCATGGTGATAAGCGCATCGTAATATAAGCATCCAATCGTCCAGCGGCTACGAATGCAAGCTCGATGGCTGCTGATCCGTACGATCGTGTCCCTCTGCAGCGATCAACTACTGGTATTAATCGTGCCGGATCAATTCGCTTGTTATTCGTAATCCAAGTTGCATTGATGGCAATGATCGATTTTTCAATAGGAACTTCTTCAAGATCAGGGAGTTTTACATTATTCAGATAAGCGCCATTATCCTTCACAACATGGAACATTTCATCATAAATGACATTATATATGACGCCCACCATTCCGACACCCTCGTGATATACACCAATAGAAATAGCAAAATTTGTTTGCTGATGGACAAAATTCATCGTTCCATCAATCGGATCTATGATCCAGACAGTCCCATCCAAAGATGAGACTTCCTCACCCACACCTTCTTCTCCTAGTATTTTATGGTGCGGGTATGCTTCACTAACTTTATCAATCAAATATTGTTCTACTTCTCGATCCATGTTTGTTACCAGGTCATCCGCATTCGACTTCGTTTCCACAGTCAATTCCTTTTCGAAGGATTTGCGGATCACATCTCCAGCTTCATTTGCCCATGACACGGCTTGATCCCGTATATCATCCCAATTGATAGCCACATCCTCACTCCTTTTAAGTGCGGTCCAGTATGTATTTTGTAATGATAGCATAAATGGATAGTCTCTAAGTGTCCATAAAAAACGAACCCTGCAAGTAAAAGGTTCGTTCTATCTATTTACAATTATTATGCCTCTAATTGTAACATTTCTTGTCTCAATCGTTCTAATTTTTTCTTTGATCGTTTGATTTGTTCAGTATTTTTCGCTACGAGTGCCTCGTGTAGAGTTGCCAATTCATAATCGATTTCGAGTCGAAGAACTGGGATTCGACGCTCAGCTTCCGTTAATTTCAGCGTTTGAATCACTTGTTTCATGGTAACTCACACTCCTTTTCTTTTAACTTTGTTTACACTTCAAAGCTTGTTTTTATCATACTATTCTGAAATATTGGCGTGCAATTCCGATGTTCTTTTTTAGCTTCCCACTTTTTTAATGTTTATATTTACCTGATTCTGCTTAACATTTTGATACACAATATTCGTATGCTACACTCTTTTTATATACACAACGAGGTGAATCGCATGAATTTCAATGGTTTTACAGAACAGGATTTCAATGTATTCAACATTCAAGGGCTTGATGCAAGAATGGAAGCTATCCAAAACCAAATTCGGCCAAAGCTTGAAACATTAGGTGAACATTTTGCCCCGACACTATCTGCAGCTACGGGTGATGAGATGTTTTATCATACGGCTAAACATGCAAGGAGAACTGTGAATCCCCCAGATGATACTTGGGTAGCATTTGCAAACAGTAAACGTGGGTACAAAAAACTTCCACACTTTCAAATCGGTTTGTTTGATAGTCATCTCTTCGTATGGTTTGCAGTAATTTATGAATCTCCAATAAAGAAGGATTTTGCAAAAATACTTAGTGAACATCAGGAGGAGGTCCTGAAACAGATTCCAGATGATTTCGTTTGGTCAGTTGATCATACGAAGCCGGACGCCATCCCTAATTCAGAGGTTGATGAAGAAACATTTTCTAAAATGACTACCCGTTTGAAAGATATCAAAAAAGCAGAATTACTTTGTGGGATTCACATCCCGAATCATGACCAAATTCTACAAGACGGGGAAGCCTTACTTTCAAAAATGGATCAGACATTCCATACATTAACCCCTCTTTATAATTATGCTAGTAAGGTTCATGCATCTAGTTAATCCATTAAAGTTAATGTATTATATTACAGTTCTAAATTGAACGTATAGGTATTTATCATTACATTTTCATTTTTTTAATGTATATGGGTTAAGTATCTATATTTTCGATAGTATAAAGATAGAAAAGAGCTGCCCGATTGAGGGTCCAGCTCTTTTTTAATGGCTAAAAATTTGTTGCTAATGGGAGTTGTTAAAGAAGTTGCAGAATGCATATGACAGTGGAAATATGCGAGACTCCTGCGGGATAGCAAGCTAAGAGAGATCCCGCAAGTGAGGAACGAGCTGAGGAGGCTTGTAGATTGCCCGCGGAAAGCGAGTATATTTCCAAACTCAACAACCTATGCGAAAAAAGCCTTTCCTTCATGACCATTTCTTACGTATTTCTTCTGCTTCGGTTATCATTCTTGTGAAAAGTTCTTCCACTGATGGGATATCCTTAATCCTTCCCATAACCTGACCTGCCCACCCAAAACCTTGGTCCAACAATCCTTGATTTGCAAATGCTTGATTTGCTTTACCTGAAATATAAGTACTGAGCGCTTCATAAGCCGGTTCCACTTTTTCAATCGATAAGATTTGATCGGTCCATCTATTACGAATTACCCTTCCTGGGGCTCCCAACGACTTTTTAATAATCGACGTGCCGGTTTCCGTTCCGGAGAGTAATGCTTCTTTATAGTTTTGATGGGCATGCGTACATTCTTTTGTTGCAATGAATCGTGTACCCATCTCAATACCTTCCGCCCCTAAGGACAATGCTGCCATCAGTCCCCTGCCATCACCGATTCCACCTGAAGCAATTACGGGTATGGATACTTCGTCAACTACTTGAGGTGTCAGCACCATCGTACTGATATCATCTTTGCCGATATGACCGCCCCCTTCTTGACCAACTACCATCACTGCATCTGCACCTAGCTGCTCGGCTTTGACCGCCTGCCTTTTCGCAGCTACCAGGACAAGTTTTTTCACATCAACGCCTTCCAATTGCTTGAAGACTGGACTTGGATTACCACCTGTCATCGAAATGACGGGTACCTTCTCATCAATCGAAACTTGGAGCATATTTTCAAATGGCCGACCATGTTGCCCGATGGCATAATTTACCCCAAATGGACGTGTTGTCTTTTCTTTCACTTTCCGGATTTCAGTTCTCAATTGATCGGGTGTTGATAGAGACATTGCAGTTATTTGACCTAGTCCACCTGCATTTGAGACGGATGCAGCTAACTCAGAATACGCAAGATAAGCGAGACCTCCTTGAATGATCGGATACTTGATTCCTAATAATTCGGTTACACGAGTTTCCCAATTCACAAAATCACCCCAACGGATTGAATATCAGAAAAATAGCTTGCAAGCGTCTGTGGATTTGATATACTTTTCCTTGTTTTATATTAGTTTAGCATAACAAACGGCTTGCATTTAAAATAGAAGCTCAGTGTTGATTCCTGTGAAATTCACTCGTTTTCCGCGGGCGATCCTCCTTGCCAGGCACTCTGTTACCTTCGGAATGCCGCGAATTTCGCTTTTAATCAACATTAAGGTTAAACAAATAAATTGAATGAGGTGTAATGATTGTCACAATATAAAACACCCCTTTTTACCGGATTAGTGAATCACGCCAAGCGTAATCCGATTCAATTCCATATACCCGGACATAAAAAAGGTCGCGGTATGGATCCTGAATTCCGGGATTTCATAGGTGAAAACGCATTATCAATCGATTTGATCAATATCGGTCCATTGGATGACCTCCATCATCCCCATGGCATGATTAAAGAAGCACAACAGCTTGCTGCCGAAGCATTTGGTGCTGATCATACATTCTTTTCAGTACAAGGAACAAGCGGCGCCATCATGACGATGATTCTCGCTGTATGTCATCCAGGAGATAAAATTCTTGTCCCGAGGAATGTGCATAAATCAGTCATGTCAGCGATCATTTTTTCCGGGGCGGTCCCAGTCTTCATCCATCCTGATATTGATCCGAACTTAGGGATATCACATGGAATTACAACTGAATCAGTCCAAAAGGCACTTGCCCAAAATCCTGATGCAAAGGGATTGTTCGTCATCAACCCTACCTACTTCGGAATCAGTGCTGATTTAAAGGAAATCGTCGAGTTGGCTCATTCTTATGATATTCCTGTGCTGGTTGATGAAGCGCATGGTGTGCACATCCACTTTCATGACAAATTGCCATTGTCTGCAATGCAGGCAGGTGCGGATATGGCTGCGACGAGTGTCCACAAATTAGGCGGATCCATGACCCAAAGCTCGATATTGAATGTAAGAGGAAACCTGGTTTCTCCAGAACGAGTCCAAGCGATTCTCAGTATGATGACGACGACTTCGACTTCATATATCTTGCTTGCCTCACTGGATGTAGCACGTAAAAGGTTGGCAACTCAGGGGTTCAAGTTAGCTGAACATTCAATCCATTTAGCGGAGTCAGCTCGTAAACAAATCAATGAGATTCCGAACTTATATTGTGTTGGAAAAGAGATTTTAGGCACTCCTGCAACGTATGATTATGATCCGACAAAACTAATCATATCTGTAAAAGAGCTGAATATTTCCGGTTACGATGTAGAGGTCTGGCTTCGAGAACAGCACAATATCGAGGTTGAGCTTTCTGACTTGTACAACATCCTCTGTATCATCACTGCTGGTGATCGTGAAATAGAAGTACAAAAGCTCATAAGCGCCTTGACAGAATTAGCAAGCATGCACACAACTTCCGATAGAGCTGTTACAAAAGCGGTGCCGGTAAGTGTCCCTGGTATACCTGTATTATCCTTATCACCACGTGATGCTTTTTATGCAGATACAGAAAGTGTTCCTTTTGAAGAATCAACAGGAAGGATCATTGCTGAATTTGTAATGATTTATCCTCCTGGTATTCCGATCTTCATCCCAGGGGAAATCATCACTCAGGAAAATATCGACTATATCTTCGAGAACATCGAGGCTGGATTACCTGTGCAGGGACCTGAGGACGATACATTGAAAACAATTCGTGTAATCAAAGAACATAAACCGATCAAATAAGATAACGTGGTAAGGCTAGTTGATTTTAAGCGGAATTTGGGACACTCCTGCGAGACCCCATAGTGAGGGACTCGTGATGAGGCAAGCGGAAGTGGATTAATACAGAGAAGTGATGTTTAGCTCAGTGACCACAAAGCCTAAATATAAAAGAGGCTGATACCCATACGGCGGGTAATCAGCCTCTTTCGTTTTTCCATTTATGTTACGCAGTCTTTTTTCCGTGTTTCTTTTTATTTTTGCAATCAGGACAGTTGGAATACAACGTGGTTACCTTTTCAAATTCATAATGTTCAATGGTCGTGTTGCAATTTACGCAAACTACTGTTCCCATCGTTCTTTCCTCTCCCTTCGCCTTTGTAAGCGCTTTATTTATTCGTTACATTTATAATATGATGTCATATATAGAATGTCAAGGCTAAATTGTATGTCACATTAAATATTTAAATGCACATTTATTTTAGAAAAGCAAAGAGTTCAAGTGATATCTTCTTTCTTTAAATATAAAAAAGGATCGACCATGATAACGCTAGTTCCGTTTCTGGTCAATCCTTGGTTCATTGATTATTCAATCATATTGTTCTGCAATAGGAGAGTAAGGGAGTGCTTCTTCAAAGAAAGTCAAAAGCTCTTCCGCTTCTTTCTTTGATTGAATTTTGAAGGCTTTTTGAATATTATCCGTGTTCCTGAGATCAGCGGCATCCATCAAAGTCGAGCGCCCGGTCTGCATGCAAACGACGAGCGGTTTCCCGAAGAACATGTTGGTATAGACAATTCCGAAATCGTAACGAACATGTTCTGTGGTAAATCCAACAAACCTCACTTTAACCGTTTCGTCTTCATCGTAGAGTTTGTCAAATAATTCCATACCACGCCCTCCTTTTGAATTTTTTGAATATTATAATTAATTATACTGATTCTTCTGAGAAAACACAACTTATTTGACAATCTTTTTACATTACTTTTTCCTTCGCAAGACCTGTCTTATAAAAGTTTTAAAGGAACAACGTAATAAGTTGATAGTGAAAATTCGCAAATCTTCGTGACACGGTCTGTCATTTTTTCTCATTGAATGATAAAATTGATTATAAATTTAGGCGTGCCTGACAGGAGTGAAAGATAGTGTCCAGTAGTGCATATATAAAGCTTGTTGCTAAATCAAAACAACAGACGATCACTTTAGAAGAAATTGAAAAGCTGATTCACTATTATATGGAAATCACAAATAAGACAGGTGAACAATTAAATTGGGAGTATGGCTCAGCAGCTTTCCCCTACATGATTGAACAACGAAAAAACGGCGGCAAAACGTATTATTTTTTGAAAGGAAATACACAAGGATATAATTACATGCTGGTGGGAACAGGGCAAGATGATGAAGGGTCGGAGAATACATACATACAAATCGTATTACCGGAAGGGTCTACCCACGGGGATAAAGGCAAAGCGAATGAATTCAGTAAATTCCTCGCAAAAAAATTAAATGGCGAACTTCATCTGTTTAATGGAAGAATCATGTATTACTATAAACGATGATTAATGTAGAGAAAGGATGACCAAATTGCTTGTCCTTTTTTAATTATTCATTTAGCAATATGGAATCAAGTATATACTTTCTATTTTTCCTGGATCCTTCAATTGGAAACCCCATCATTTTCAACAGATATGCTGTAGCTGTGGTTGACTCGATATGGAGAAATTTCCTTGCTTATTGGTTTGTGATAGTTGTACCTAATCAGCAGCAGAATTTTGTAATTCACTTAATTTTGTAAAACAGCAGGAGAATTTTTTTTAAAACTATACAACATATTTGCAAAGTAGTAAAAAAGACCCGCAATCGAAGCGGCTTTAATAGCCACGCTGCAGGTCCCATACGTTCACTCTACAATTTGCTCTGGGTGCACGAATGTGTATCCTTTTGCTTGTAATCCTTTAACGATATCCACAAGGGCTTCGTTCGTCCAGTCCCGGTCGTGCATCAAAAGAATCGCACCATCTGTCAGTAAAGGAGTGTTGACCATGATATCAGCAATACTTTCACCTGTCTGGTACTCTTTTTCCCAATCATACCCATAAGTCCAGTTCATGAAAAGCATCCCTTGTTCTTCAATCAATTTCTTTGAAAAATCAGTATTGATTCCGAATGGCGCTCTGAAAAAACGTGGCGCTACTCCGGTCACTGCTTCAATTTCTTCGGATAATGTAACGATTTCATGTCTTTGCTTGTCTTCGCTGCTATTTTTGAGATTAGCATGGGACATTGTGTGGTTTCCAATTTCAAATCCCATTTCGTAAATCTCTTTTACAATGTCTTTCTCTTCATCCGTATCCATAAAGTGGCCGTTTACGAAGAAAATAGCTGGAACATCCAGGTCCTTTAGTTTTTGTGCCATCTCTAATGCATGCTTATCCGGAGCATCATCGATCGTCAATAAAACTACTTTTTCATCAGTTTCTGATTCAGTCTTCAACGTCCAGTTGGCTGGATGCACGGTATATGTAATCTCTGGAACATCTACAGGTTCTTCTTCAGAATCCTGGTTTGCGTCTTCGTGATCGTTTCCATCCTGCTCTATATCCTCAGAATCGTTTACATCGGGGTGCTCCGTTTCTTCCCCTGTATTCCCATGCCCTTCGTCTATTCCATTCTGATCTTTTTCTGCAGTGGTCTCCGCCGCACACCCTGCCAATAATAAAATTAATAAAACTATCAATGCTTTTTTCATGATGTCTCCCCCATTTTATCTCTTTTTGTCTTTTATTTAGTATAATTTGTCTAGATATGTAACCATAGAGTCGAAACGCCTAAAATAGGAATTAAATCGGTTTTCTAAGTAAAAAATAGGGTATAGGAATAATTGGGCTAGGATTTTTAGACTACAAAATCCTTGAAATGAAGAAGGGTTTATTAGTAGAATGTAAACCGTGTCATAAAACTTTACGAAAGGAGAAAAGGAATGAAAAAATTCACCAAAGTCTTTATCATCTCACTCATCATCTCAGTATTTTTCATCGCATGGGGCGTATTGTCTCCTAAAGGATTACAGAGTGCCACTGGAGCCATCCAGAATTTCCTTCAAGTCAAGTTCGGCTGGTTCTATCTGTTATCCGCTACAGGGTTCTTGATCTTTTCAATCTATTTGGTCTTTAGTAAATACGGTAAAATCAAATTAGGAAAAGATGACGACGAGCCTGATTACAATATCATTACATGGTTTGCAATGCTATTTAGTGCCGGTATGGGGATCGGCCTTGTATTTTGGGGTGTTGCTGAACCGCTGTTCCATTATTATGACCCTCCATCAGGTAATGGAGAGACTGTTGAATCTGCAAATGCTTCCCTAAGATTCGCTATGTTCCACTGGGGCTTGCATCCTTGGGGTATTTATACGGTAGTCGGATTGGCACTAGCTTATTTTAAATTCCGTAAAGGTGCACCAGGATTAATAAGCGCTATTTTCAGACCACTTCTCGGAGATCGTGTAAATGGTCCAATTGGAATCATGATTGACGTAATCGCTGTTTTTGCTACTGTGTTTGGAGTTGCTACATCGCTTGGATTTGGTGCTGCACAAATAAGCGGAGGGCTCTCATACGTATTTGAAGGCATTACAAATAATAAAGGTACTCAACTGATAATTATTGCGATTGTTACATTTTTATTCATCCTTTCTGCGTCAAGTGGTCTCAACAAAGGGATAAAATACTTAAGTAACATCAATATCGTACTTGCAATTGGACTTATGTTCTTCCTCCTATTTGCAGGTCCTACGAATTTCATAATGGATGTATTCACCCAAACAATTGGATCCTATCTGCAAAACTTGCCTAGCATGAGTTTCAGACTTGGACCATATAGTGAGACTACACAAGATTGGACTCAAGCTTGGACCGTTTTCTATTGGGCTTGGTGGATCGCGTGGGCACCATTTGTCGGTATGTTCATCGCCCGTGTATCAAAGGGACGTACAATCCGTGAATTCGTACTGGGTGTTCTATTGGTACCGACTATTTTCGGAGCCCTTTGGTTCTCGGTATTCGGGGGATCAGCTGTATTTAAAGATCGAATGGACAGCGCAGGCTTGTACCAGGTAATGACAGACAGCGGTACAGAGGTTGCTTTATTCGCATTGTTTGAACAATTCCCGCTTGGAGGGATCATGTCGATTATAGCAATTCTTCTGATCAGTACATTCTTTATTACATCAGCTGACTCCGCTACCTTTGTACTTGGAATGCAGACTACGAACGGAAGCTTGAATCCATCGAACTATATCAAATTCATCTGGGGTGGTGTGGTAGCAGCCTCTGCTGCAATACTTCTTTACTCTGGAGGATTACAAGCCCTGCAGACGGCATCGGTCATAGCCGCCTTCCCGTTTACATTCATCATGATTGCAATCATTTTTGCAACTGTCAAAGCACTAAAAGAAGATCACAAAATGAACTTCAAAAAATAATTAGTTCTTATGAAATGACCTCAACAAGGATGATAATCCTTTTGAGGTCATTTTTCATTTAAGCTCTGTTAATTTTTATTGATCATGTCTGCGAAATTACTCTCTTTCCGAGGAAGCTTTACAAGACTCCTGAGAACCAATTCAAAGTACAATTAAGAAATACCGGAATAAGAGAAATGACACTGCACCTAATACACTTGATAGGCATGAATAGAATTTCGGACTTCTTAGATAAACGCCAAATAAATAGCCAAAGTAACAAAAAACGATGAGTAATATATATTCAAAAATCGATGGATCTTGATGGGATAAATAAGTAACGAGTGCATAGATGCTCCATATGATCATCTGAACTGAAGATAAAACGAGAATGGTATACATCTAAACTCCCCCTAAGACAACTTCTACAACTAATCATATGTAGATTACACGCATATTACGACTTGAAATCCCCCTCCTCCTACTTATCAATTCTGTAACAATTCATTTACGATTCATAATTCGACAGTTTTTCATGATAAAATCAACTCAAATGTTGCTTTCCCGTCAACACTGTAATACAAAAAGAAAGAAGTGAACTCCATGAATGTTCGATCAGTTGGATTTCTTTCTATACCCTTACTTTCCATTATTGCATTACTGAGCAGCTGTCAGTTCATACCCGAATATGGACATCTCCCTGTTGACTTGGAAACAGACGAAATCAATACGATTCTATTTTCATCAAAAACAAACCAGACAGAAGAAAAGATATATTATGATGCACTACTAGAACTGCAAAAGGACTACCCACAAAAGTTGAATTCCATCAAAATCATAAAGAAGCAGAATAAACAGCTCACTGATTATTACAATGTATCCAAATTTCCAACAGTCATCGTTTTTGATGGGAAAGATGAAATCGTCAGACTTGAGGGGAAGAAACAAGTTGAGGAAATCAAGAAAAAGTTAGATACAGTTTATTCAAAATGAAAGGCCGGCAAATGCCAGCCTTTTTTTATTCGCTTATTTTTTTGGTTTAGAAATATTGAAGGAGTGAGCCGAACAAAAATCTTGACACTCTTAAAACTGGGGACAGCTAGGCAAGCGATCACCCACCATAAAAAAACTGCTGGATCTTTCCAGCAGTTTTTTGTACAGCTTTATTTTACGATGTGTACAGGAAGTCCGATTGCGACTTCTGCTGCTTCCATCGTGATTTCACCAAGTGTTGGATGCGCATGGATCGTCAAAGCAATATCCTCAGCAGTCATTCCAGCTTCTATTGCTAGACCAAGCTCTGCAATCATATCAGAAGCATTAGGACCTGCAATTTGAGCACCGATGACAAGACCATCTTCTTTACGAGTGATGAGCTTCATGAACCCTTCAGCATCATTCAACGACAATGCACGTCCATTTGCACCGAATGGGAATTTAGAAGCCTGAACGTCGAATCCAGCATCCTTCGCTTCTGCTTCAGAATACCCGACACTTGCAAGTTCAGGGTCACTGAAAACGACCGCAGGAATTGCAAGATAGTCGATTTCTGCAGCTTCACCAGAAATAGCTTCTGCAGCTACTTTACCTTCATAAGATGCTTTGTGAGCAAGAGCAGGACCAGGAACGATGTCACCGATCGCATAAAGTCCATCAACCGTAGTTTTACATTGCTTGTCCACTTCGATAAGCCCTTTATCATCCATCTTGACACCGATTTGCTCAAGACCGAGTTCTTCAGTGTTTGGTTTACGACCGACTGTCACTAATACATAATCAGCATCGAAGGATTTTTCTTCACCTTTCACTTCAGCAGTGACTTTAGCACCATCCTTGGACTCTTCAACGCCTTTCGCCATCGCATTAGTGATGATTTCAACGCCTTTTTTCTTAAGACGGCGTGAAACAAGCGTACTCATTTGCTTTTCGAAGCCTGGAATGATCGTTTTACCGCCTTCAAGGATCGTCACTTCAGTACCAAGGTTTGCGTAAGCTGTCCCGAGTTCGATGCCAATGTATCCTCCCCCGATGACAACCATCTTTTTCGGTACTTCATTCAATGCTAAAGCACCAGTTGAGGAGATGACTCGGTCGCTCCACTTGAAAGAAGGAAGCTCAATCGGGCTAGATCCTGTAGCAAGGATACAATTTTTGAATTTGTACGTTTGTGAAGTATATTCGTCTTTCGTTACACGGACTGTATTCGTATCAGAGAAATAAGCTTCCCCTTTTACGATTTCAACTTTATTCCCTTTGAGGAGCCCTTCAACTCCCCCAGTCAATTTATTGACGATGCTGGCTTTCCACTCTTGGACTTTATTCATGTCTACTTTTACATTTTCAGCAGTTATCCCTAAGTCATCAGAATGCTGAGCATGTTCAAACCTGTGGCTTGCATGGATGACAGCTTTTGAAGGGATACATCCGACGTTTAAACAAACACCGCCGATATCGCCTTTTTCAACGATCGTAACTTTTTGCCCCATTTGAGCAGCACGGATTGCTGCAACATATCCTCCCGGGCCTGAACCAATGACCAGTGTGTCTATTTCTTCTGCAAAATCGCCTACTACCATTTTTACGCCTCCATTATCAATAGTTGTGGGTCGTTCAAGAGTCGTTTAACATGATTTAACGCATTTTGTGCAGTAACGCCATCGACTAAGCGGTGGTCATAACTGATTGAAAGCGCCAATACAGGAGCTGCTACGATCTCACCATTTTCCACGACAGGCTTTTCTTGGATACGACCGACACCAAGTATTGCTGCGTCTGGGTGGTTGATGATCGGTGTGAACCATTGTCCACCAGCAGAACCAAGGTTGGAAATCGTACAAGTGCTGCCTTTCATTTCATCCCCAGATAGTTTACCATCTCGAGCTTTCTTCGCAAGTTCATTGATCTCATTGGATAATGAGAAGATGGATTTGCGGTCTGCGTCTTTAATGACAGGTACGACTAGTCCCGCATCTGTATCAGCAGCAATTCCGATATTGTAGTAATGCTTGTGAACAATTTCTTCATTTTCATCGTCAATTGACGCATTCAAGATCGGGTATTCGCGAAGTGCTGAAACTAACGCCTTGACAACATAAGGCAAGTAAGTGAGTTTGATTCCTTTTTCAGAAGCAAGCTCTTTGAATTGCTTGCGATGTGCTACAAGATCTGTAACGGCAATCTCATCCATATGTGTAACATGAGGTGCCGTATGCTTAGAGTTGACCATCGCTTTAGCGATCGCTTTTCTCATACCTTTAAGTTTTTCGCGAGTTTCTGCTTGTTCTGTAGTTGCTGCAGCAGGCTTCGCTTTTTCTTCTGTTTGTTGATCCTCTTTCGCTTCAGCTGCTGGTTCTTCAGTTTCAGCAGTTTCTTGTCCACCGTCAAGATATGCATCGATATCTTCTTTAAGGATACGACCGTCCTTGCCAGAACCACTTACTTTCTTGATGTTGACGTCTTTATCACGGGCATACTTCCGAACAGATGGCATCGCCTTAACACGGCTAGTCGGATCGTCATCTTCAGAATCAGAGTCTTCTTTCGGCGTTTCTTTTGTTTCTTTTGACTCTTTTTCTTTATCGTCTTTTTTGTCATCCTCTTTTTTCGCTTCATCTGCCTCAGGCTTCTTATCTTCATCGGCTTTTGGTTGATCAGCATCTGTTTCTTCACTGTCGCCTTCATAACCTTCAGCATCGATCGTTACAAGTACATCACCAACAACCGCAACAGTTCCTTCGTCAACCTTAATATCGTTTACCGTTCCATCAACAGGTGAAGGAATTTCTACTACTGCTTTATCGTTTTGTACTTCAAGAAGAATATCATCTTCTTTGATTTCATCGCCCTTTTTGACAAACCATTTTACGATTTCACCTTCATGGATACCTTCACCGATATCTGGCAGTTTAAATTCAAACGCCACAGGGTTCGCCTCCTTGTTTTCTATATAGTGAGTTTGGAGTTTACTTCTGTCTTATTAAAAGTTGATTACTTGCTTCGCTTTTTCCATGATATCTTTATAATCTGGCAGCCAAACATCTTCTGCTGCGGAGAACGGGAACACAGTATCTGGCGCTGTAACACGCAATACTGGTGCTTCTAATGAAAGAATCGCTCTGTCATTGATCTCGGCAACAACGCTCGCTGCTATACCTGCTTGCTTTTGTGCCTCTTGTACGACTATGGCGCGGCCGGTCTTGTTTACAGATTCGATGATCGTGTCTATATCAATCGGACTCACTGTACGTAAGTCGATCACTTCTGCCTCGATATCATCTTTTTCAAGTTCTTCAGCAGCTTTAAGGGAAGAATGCACCATTGCACCATAAGTAATAATCGTGATGTCTTTTCCTTCTCGCTTCACATCCGCTTTTCCAATTTCAACTGTATACTCTTCTTCAGGAACTTCATCTCTGAAAGAACGATATAGCTTCATATGTTCTAAGAAAATGACTGGATCATTGTCACGGATTGCCGAAATCAAAAGTCCTTTTGCATCATAAGGAGTTGATGGGATTACGACTTTCAATCCTGGCTGCTGCGCCATAAGGCCTTCTAAGCTGTCTGCGTGAAGTTCTGGTGTTTTAACACCTCCACCAAAAGGAGAACGAACTGTAATTGGTGCATTGTAGACACCACCTGAACGGTATCTCAAACGTGCCATTTGTCCAGAAATAGCATCCATTACTTCATAAACGAATCCGAAGAATTGGATTTCAGGTACAGGACGGTATCCTTGCAATGCTAATCCAATTGAAAGACCACCAATCCCTGACTCGGCAAGCGGGGTATCAAAGACGCGATCTTCCCCGAATTCTTTTTGCAGGCCTTCAGTAGCACGGAATACGCCGCCATTTTTGCCGACATCTTCACCGAAGACCAGAACGTTTTCATCATTTTTAAGTTCAATGCGCATCGCATCAGTGATCGCTTGAATCATCGTCATTTGGGCCATCGCTTACTTCGACTCCTTTTCTTTATATTCTTCCATTTGCTCCTGTAAATTTTTCGGAAGCTCTTCATACATGTTATCAATCAGATCTGTCACTTTTTGCTTCGGTGCTTCGTCTGCTTTTTTGATTGCAGCTTTAATTTCTTCTTTTGCTTTGTCAACAACTTCATTTTCTTTCTCTTCAGACCATAGATCCTTGCTTTCAAGATACTTACGGAAACGAACTAATGGATCCTTCTTTTCCCATTCGTTATCCATGTCTTCTGTACGGTATCTTGTTGGATCATCCCCAGCCATTGTATGTGGGCCGTAACGATAAGTAAGTGTTTCGATCAATGTCGGACCTTCTTCATTTACTGCACGTTCGCGAGCTTGTTGGGTAACAGCATAAACAGCAAGTACATCCATCCCGTCAACCTGCACACCATGAATCCCTGCAGCAACTGCCTTCTGTGCAATTGTTTTTGCAGCAGATTGCTTTTCAACAGGAACAGAAATTGCAAAACGATTGTTTTGAACGACAAATACAGCTGGAGCGTTGTACGCACCTGCAAAGTTGACTCCTTCATAGAAGTCACCTTGTGAAGCTCCACCGTCTCCTGTGTAAGTGATGGCAATGTTTTTCTTTCCGCGCTTCTTAAGTCCTAGAGCGACTCCAGCAGCTTGTGTGATTTGAGCGCCGATGATGATCTGCGGAGAAATCACCTTTACACCTTCTGGAATCTGGTTCCCTTGGAAATGTCCACGGGAGAACAAGAATGCCTGGTATAAAGGT
The DNA here is from genome assembly GCF_019720915.1 of Alkalihalobacillus sp. TS-13. Lineage (GTDB taxonomy): Bacteria > Bacillota > Bacilli > Bacillales > Fictibacillaceae > Pseudalkalibacillus. The sequence continues at coordinate 644,191 of NZ_JAHKSI010000001.1, read as the reverse complement.
AGACCGTGATACACAATCTGTGGAACATCACGATAACCTGGGAGAATGAAGTCTTCTTTATCCAGTGCATACTGGCTTCCAAGCATAGACGCTTCTTGACCCGCAACTGGTGCATAGAATCCAAGACGTCCTTGTCTGTTAAGTGAAATCGCACGTTGGTCCCAAATTCTTGTATACACCATACGTGTCATCAATTCTTGTAGATCTTCATCTGACAAGTCAGGCATAGCGTCCTCGTTAACGATTTCGCCTTCCTCATTCAGAATTTGGAATGTTTCAAATTCCTCTTCGATTTGTGTTAGGGTTTTTGTACCCATGAAGGTCACCTCTTCCTTTCATACTTAAAAATTAATATGATGTGTCAAAATTCGAAAGCCAGACAATTATATACACAATACTTAGATTGTCCACTTTTGATATAAAGCATGTCTAATTCTCTTCTATTTGTTGGATGTATCATTATGCTTTAACATTACGACTACATCATGTTTTACCCTTATTCAAGGTTCAATAATCGTCAATCCTCTCAAACTACTTCATCATCCGAAGAGACAGAAATCTGTACTAGTTTAAGCTGAATTGACAGTAGTACAACTCAACACAACTCTTAGTGTACACTACAAGTTGAAAATACGTCAATCTTATTGATTTAACTTAAGTTAACTGGTGATTTCTAGTGCTCACCAATTCACAAAAACACGAAACTGTATTAGTATAGATAGACTGTCTGTATTAATACAACCATAAGAAAAATTATAGTACGAAAAACCATACTTCTTTACCTGTACTCATCAAGCTTAGCTGACTTCCTATGGCGGCGTCGCCACATTGATCGACACCCCATGTGTGAACCAACACAGAAAAAACAACTCTTTATTTGGTTCACGCCTCCTCGTGACCAATCGGTCCGCTTCCACTTTTTTGTTTGTCCGTATGAAAGCTCTATACGACCCCCGGAAAGAGAATTAATTTCACAGAAATAAAGTGGCAACCAAAAAGAAAAAAAGCCAGCCATCTATACTTGGCCGGCTTCATTATTGAATATGTTTTTTCGATCAGGTTTCACTCTTATCTGATGTACTGAAACCTGCTTCTTTATAAAAAGCTTTTTTCTCATCATTATATCGATCCGTTAAATTATTGAAAGTATCTTGAGATTTAAGAACTTCCTCATATTTCTTGTTGAGTTCTTCCGTAAAAGATTTCAAGTCTTCAACTGCCAGGTCTTCCTTTTTCATCATTTCATATAATTTGCGATCCATGTTGAGTGCTTCAACATACACCTTATTCAACTCATTGTAACTTTCATAGCGCTGTTTCATCGTTTTTACAAGAGCATCCGCTTGCTTTTTTAACGGCTCTTCATCCAGTTCGTCCACTAAATTGTTCACTGATTTGAATTCATCGTATGCAGCATCGATGCTTTCTTTTTCTTTGTTGATTAATTCTTCTCTGGAATCTGCCAGACCAGCGGCTTCATCAGCCAACTTGCGAATTTGATCTATTTCTTTCATGCTCAATCCAAGCATTTCATTGAATAGTTCTTGTTCTTTCTGTTCAGCTTCGATAAGCGGCTCTTGCACTTCAGCAAAACCAGCTTCCAACGAGACCGTTTTCTCCAGATGATCATAAATTTTTTCAGACGCCGGCTCCCCGATCGTACAGCCTGAAGCGACCATTACTAATAAACAGAAACACATGAAAAATAAACATTTCTTGAAGTACAATATTGCTCCCCCTATCCCTCTCTCTAGTTATTTATGATATACGTTTCTGGAAACCTATACAAGATAAATTATACCGGACAAACTTATTAGTACATTATGTCTGGTTCAATCGATTTAGAACAGGTTCGTAAATAGTACATATTCTTTTTAAAACCCTTTTTTAAAAAGGCTTTGTTATACTCTGATTGTTGTTTTCGCGATATACACCCCCTCGCAAAAGTAAAACAATTTATCGCTTTCTTTACGTGCAAAAAGCAAGTTGTGTTAAAATTAATACAGTGCTTTAACGATGGTAATTTACAAATGAGACAGTTAGCTTAAGGAGTGGAAATTGATTTATGTTGACAATGAATGATGTTGTAAGAGAAGGAGACTCGATTCTTCGAGAACGTGCTGAAAATGTCGCCATACCTCCTTCTGAAGAGGATAAAGATACATTACAGAAAATGCGCGAATTTCTAGTGAAAAGCCAGGATCCTGAACTGAGTGCCAAATATAACCTTCGTCCTGGTATCGGTCTTGCTGCACCCCAAATCGGAGAAAGCAAACGGATGATTGCCGTTTTAGTTGAAGATGAGGATGGTCAATTATATGATTATGCTTTATTCAATCCGCGTATTATGAGCCATTCGGTTCAAAAATCATATTTGGAGGGTGGGGAAGGTTGCCTTTCAGTCGACCGGGATGTCCCTGGCTTCGTTCCCAGGTATTTTAAGGTGAAAGTCAAAGGCGTGGACATTAACGGTAAAGAAATCGAACTACGACTGAAAGGTCTGCCATCAATCGTTTTCCAGCATGAAATCGATCATCTGAACGGTGTAATGTTCTATGACCATATCAACAAAGATAACCCATTCGAAAGACCGGATGGCATATCTATTGGTAGATAATATCTAAGCAAAGAGAAAAAGGCGGATCCGAAACGGATCTGCCTTTTTTACCTCTCATTATCCAATTAGCCCCATTTTCCTCAATCCATGACGAATTCCATCATCATCGACTTCCTTCGTTATAAAGTCCGCTACTCGTTTAGCCGGTTCTTTACTATTTCCCATTGCAATTCCTGTGCCGGCGAACTCCAGCATTTCAAGATCATTCAGACCGTCACCGAATGCTACGACATCCTCTTGATGATAACCGAGATGAGCAATCATTTTTTCGATCCCGATCGCTTTCGATCCCGTTTTTGGCAATACATCCATTGAATACTGGTGCCATCGGATGAAATTGAAATCATTGTTCGTATTACGATAAAGTTTTTCTTTCTCTCCTGTTTCACAATACAGTAATGCTTGGAAAATCTTACGCCCTCTATAGAATTCCGGATCATGCTGTGGATGGACAAGTTTCAAATCATCCATCGATTTCTGGACATGCGGGTGCGCATCGTGTGTCGTTCTCCCTGTTTCAGTATTTAAGAATACCATTGGATGATCATGTTCCTTTGAACGAATGACTAATTCGTGTAAAAATGTTTCATCAAGCGGATTTTCGTAAACGCTTTGGTTTTCGTATGAAACATATTGTCCATTGAAGCTGACAAATCCATTAATTCCAAGCTCTTCAAGTAAATAATGGAACATGAATGGAGCTCTGCCTGTTGCAATCACAATAGGTACATTACGCTCCTGGAGCTCTTTTATCGCAAGCTTCGTACCTGCCGGAATTTTCTTTTGATGATCCAATAAAGTTCCATCTATATCGAAAAATACGATTTTATTTGTCATACAATACCCCTTTATCCTTGCTGTTTATTGCACTAGCTGCAAGCGGTTCGTTTTTAACAGCCTTTCTTGTCGATAGATACACCCCAACTAAAATCAGTACTAAGCCGAGTATCGCGTGTGCCGGTATGTGTTCATCCAAGAGGAACCATCCCCAGAACATCGCTGTGATTGGTACAAGATACGTGACGAAAGTAGCGAACTCTGCACTTCCCTTTTGTATCATATAGTAAAATAATAAATATGCTAATCCGGAGCCGAACACCCCAAGCCCTACGATTGCCATGAATGTACTCCAAGAAACAACTTGATTAAAGCTGAAAATGGATCCGGTCACACCCATGATCGCCAAACTACCGATTGCACCTGTAATTAAAGTGATCAACGATATCATCATAACACTAACACCTTGTAGATGTCTCTTCGTAAATTGCGAACAATAACCATAGCAAAGCGTAGCGGCTATCATCGTCCCCATTCCGATCAGATCTTCATTGATGAGCTGTGTCACATTCAAATCAATCAAGACCAAAATACCGATGAATCCAACAATAACACCCATCCATTGCTTGAATTTCAAGGTTATTGAAAACAACAATACACCAATTACACTCGTCCAGATTGGTGTAGTAGCATTGACAATCGAAGCCATACTGCTCGAAATCCTGGTTTCACTAATCGCGATCAATCCCCAGGGCAGGAGTGCATTCAACAAACCAACTAATAATAAGGCTTTCCATGGTAATTCTTTTAGGGACAATCCTTTTCTCTTAATAAGGATGATAAACAACAAGGTCAGTGCCCCAAGCGTACATCTGACGAACACAATGCCCCATGGTCCAAGATCTTCAACCAGTACCTTGATAAAATAAAAAGACATTCCCCAAATTAAACTTAAAGTGATTAATGCAGCATATAATTTCATCTTTTTCACCTTTTTCTTGCAGCCAGTACGAAACTGTGCCCAATCTATACCACTAATTACCTCGATAAATTATCACTCTGATTTCCATACTAAGTATAACACCACAATTGGAAAATTTGGATACGAGTTGCTCATGAAGGAGCCACGAAAAATTTTCACGTTTATTAAGGATAAATCTTTTCAGTAAGGAGGAATGGATGGGATGAAAAAATTAAGGGATCAGATCAAAAACAGATGGAAAGACTTATTCGGTTTGAAACAACGTGTACCGATGCTTTGATATTTCAATATTTGTTTTGATGAGATTAATTTGGTATCTTATGTATTCAGATACCTTTTTACATAGGCACCTTATCCTTAATTGCATAATCGAATCAAAAAAACATGAAAATCCAATAGAATTCATTTATAATATACGAAGATGATTCTAATTGAAAACGGTAAGGAGAGTTAAGCATGATTTACAAAGTATTTTATCAGGAGAACCTTCAAGAGGTAACAGTCCGTGAAGAAACGAAAAGCCTCTATGTTGAAGCAGACTCCGTACAAGCAGTTCGTTCATTCCTAGCTGATCGGAATTATAATATTGAATTTGTTCAAGAAGTGACAGGATCACATCTGGAATACGAACAGCAATCTGAAGATTTTGAATTGGAGACAAGATAACACATGAAATTCGTAAAAAATCATCAAACAGCAGTGTTCGCATTAGGCGGACTTGACGAAATTGGTAAAAACACGTATGGGATACAGTTTCAAGATGAAATCATTCTGGTAGACGCTGGAATCAAATTCCCTGAGGACGAGCTTTTAGGTATTGACTATGTCATTCCTGATTACACATACCTCGTCAAAAATGTCGATAAGATCAAAGGTTTATTCATTACTCACGGACACGAAGATCATATCGGCGGGATTCCTTATCTACTACGCCAAATTAATATACCGATTTATGGCGGTAAACTAGCACTAGGCTTGATCAAGAACAAATTGGAAGAACATGGTCTTCTTCGCAGAGCAAAACTATATGAAATCCAAGAGGATGACGTCATAAAGTTCCGTAAAACATCAGTAACGTTTTTCAGAACGACTCATTCCATTCCTGATTCATATGGAATCGTCGTCAAAACTCCTCCTGGGAACATTGTTCACACTGGGGATTTCAAGTTTGATTTCACACCAGTAGGAGAAGCAGCAAACTTGAACAAAATGGCTCAAATCGGCCAAGAAGGTGTTCTATGTTTGCTTTCAGACAGTACAAACAGTGAAGTTCCTGGTTTTACAATGTCAGAAAGCCGTGTAGGAGAAAGCATTCAGGATATTTTCCGAAAAGAAGATGGACGGATCATCTTTGCGACTTTCGCATCGAACATTCACCGGTTACAGCAAGTTGTTGAAGCTTCTATTCAACATAACCGTAAAGTGGCTGTTTTCGGACGAAGCATGGATTCAGCTATATCGATCGGTCATGAGCTTGGCTACATCCGTGCTCCTAAAGATACGTTTATTGATGCGAACCAAATCAACCGTATCCCTGATAACGAAGTGACGATCCTTTGTACAGGAAGCCAGGGCGAGCCAATGGCAGCATTATCCAGAATCGCCAATGGGACTCATCGTCAAATTCAAATCATTCCTGGAGATACAGTCGTTTTCTCTTCTTCTCCTATCCCAGGAAACACGCTGAGTGTAAGTCGTATTATCAACCAACTGCATCGTGCAGGTGCAAATGTCATTGCTGGTTCATTGAATGACATCCATACCTCAGGACATGGCGGACAACAAGAACAAAAACTTATGCTACGTCTAATGAAACCAAAATACTTCATGCCGATCCATGGTGAGTTCCGTATGTTGAAGATGCATACAAAACTTGCGATCGATTGTGAAGTTGAAGAAAAGAACTGTTTCATTATGGATAATGGTGAAGTTCTTGCGTTGAGTGAAAATGAAGCATCAATTGCTGGTAAAATCCCATCCGGTTCGGTCTACGTTGACGGAAATGGAATCGGTGATATTGGAAATATCGTTCTACGCGATAGAAAAATTCTTTCTGAAGAAGGTCTTGTTGTTGTCGTTGTCAGCATCAACATGAAAGAGTTCAAAATCGTCTCTGGACCAGACATCATTTCTAGAGGATTCGTATATATGCGTGAATCTGAAGACTTGATCAACGATGCTCAAGGGATTCTATCGAAACACTTGAATGGCATGATGGAACGTAAAACAACACAATGGTCTGAAATCAAAAATGAAATCACAGACGTACTCGCCCCTTTCTTATATGAAAAGACAAAACGTCGCCCGATGATTTTACCGATCATCATGGAAATCTGATTATCAAACGAGTGATCCTTTAATGGATCACTCGTTTTTTTTAGGCTTTGTTATACTTTACTTTTGATTTTTGCGAAATTCATTCCCTTTCCGCGGGCAAACGAAAAGCGGAAGTGAGCCGATTAGTCACGTAGGTCACTGGAAAACTGACAGGAGGCTCGAACCAAACAAAGACTTGGTTCTGCGTGTGCTCCCACATAAGGTGTCATTCAATGTGTCGACCGCCGCAGGAAGTTTGAAGTGATCCAAGTGACTGGTCGCTGAGCTAGTCATTACTTCCCTGCATTAACCCTCTTCCGCAAGCCTCCTCACTTGCACAGGATCTCAAAACAAAAATGAAACCATTTTCTCGTGTCTGCGATGAGAATTCTTAGAAGCTTTCCTTCTGCTGGCTTCGACGTTCACCACAGGATGTGGTGGCTGTTTGTCGAAGATATTTTTAAAACAGCGGGGTCTTGCTTGGCTCGCTGTTCCCGCAGAAGAGTCGCAAATTTCGCTTTAATCAAACTACAGTATGATTTAACAAAGCCATTTATTAGTGAGTTATGGAGGTCTACTAGCTATTCCGGTTATATTGTTGGGACGGTATTCGGACAATTTTGTGCTCTTTTCTCGTTCCTGTCCGAAGATACCTTGCATTCGGACATATTTTACGCATTTTCCTTTTACAGTTGGTTTTTACTAAAGTAATTTTCTGAAAAATATCAAGCTCATAAAAAAACCCTGATCTCAACATGTGTTGAAATCAGGTTTTCACTCAATCCATCAATAGATTTTTTTCTAATCTACTGATATCGTTATCGGCTCCGATTACGATCAAGATATCTCCTTCAACGATTGTTTGGGTCGCCTGGGGTGATACAATGATCTCTTCGTCACGCTTGATTGCTACCACGTTACATCCATAGTTCGCACGGACATCCAGTTCAATCAACGTCTTATCGTGCATTTTCTGGCTTGCAATCAATTCTACAATGCTATGCTGGTCGGACAATTCCAAGTAATCCAGAACATTATTGGACATGATGTTGTGTGCGATCCTCTGCCCCATGTCTCGTTCAGGATGTACAATCCGATCCGCACCGATTTTACGGACTACTTTTTCATGGTAGTCGTTTTGCGCTTTTACAGTAATATGAGCAACACCAAGTTCTTTTAAAATCAAGGTTGTCAGGATGCTTGCCTGAATATTGTCACCAATTGCAACGATGACATGATCGAAATTCCTGATCCCTAAGCTTTTGAGAACACTCTCATCAGTCGTATCCGCAATCACAGCATGGGTGGCAATCGAAGAAAACTCATTGACCCGATCTTCATCAATATCAATTGCCAGTACTTCCATATCATTATTGCTTAATGAACGGCAGATGCTTCCCCCGAAGCGTCCTAGCCCAATTACAGCAAATTGCTTTTTCATACTCATTCCTCCAATTGCCCTAAACGTTCAATCTCATCACATTGTACCATATTTTGAAATTATTTTTCTCGATTTCCTTCAACATATTTAGCATCGAAAAGGAACATTCGCATCAAAAGGATCAACGAAGGTATGAGCAAAAACAATCCTGCGATGAAAGCGATGACCAGAGCAATTCCCATTGTTTCGTTTGTGAACCCAGTATCGAGTGTGATATAAGGGTACAAAATGTACGGGAGATGGGAGACACCATAGCCGAAAAATGCAAACAAGAACTGCAGCATGACGAAAATGAACGCTGTTCCATACCGCTTGTTCTTATATACCAACCAAACTGCAATATTAAAACATATGAATGAGAGAATGAACATATATGAGTAATCGATCATTTTATTGAAATGGCCAATGTTATGTTCACGTAAGGCAAGAAACACCAGAAAGCTTGCAAGAATCGTTGGCGGGCTCCAAAAGAGCGCAAATTTCCTTAGAATCTCAAGTGCTGGCCAATCTTTCGCTTTGTTCGCATAAAAACATAGGAACATGGCGCTGATATACAAAACACTTACAATCGCCAGGAATACGACAGACCAGGAGTAAAAGCTTGTAAACAATTCTTTAACAAGAAAGACAACAGTCCCGTTTTCTTCTGTGATAAATCCACCTTCTGATATCGTAAGCGCAGTTGATAAGGAGGCTGGAATTAACAATCCGGTAGCCCCATATAGAAATGTATAGATATTACTATCCTTTGCTCCATAATTTCCGAAAGCATAAAATGATCCTCTGATTGCGAGTAAAACTAAAGCTATACTTCCTGGAACCAATAAGGCAGTCCCATAATAATAGGCTGTGCTTGGAAAGAAACCTACCAGTCCTACAAAAAAGAAGACGAAGAACACGTTGGTGACTTCCCATACAGGGGATAGATAACGGCTGATGATTGAATTGATGATGTGATCCCGTTTTGTGATTTTACCATAATAGGCAAAAAAACCAGCTCCGAAATCAATTGATGCCACAATCAGATATCCATATAGAAAAACCCACAGTACCGTGATCCCGAGTAATTGTATTTCCATCTAATCCCCTCCTTATCGATCCATTTCTTCAAATTCAGTTTCCGCCGGGTTACTCCTGAACATTTTTAACAATACCGTTGTACAAATCCACCCCAGGACGACATAAAGAACGAAGAATAAAATGAACATCGAGCCGACGTGTTCACTTGTGGTCGCCCCTTCTGACGTTTGCATGACATGCCATAGGATCCATGGCTGTCTTCCAACTTCCGAGAATATCCATCCACATTCAATAGCCAGCATTGCAAGTGGTCCAGCTACGACAATCGCCATCAAAAGATATTTAGAATAGGGGTTTCCTTTTTTCCATTTATACATCCATATATATTGAGCTGATAAAGCTAGCAGGAACATCCCGATTCCGACCATCATAACAAAAAGATAATGTATGAAAAGCGGTGCTGTTTCATCTTCTGGAAATTCTTCTAAGCCGATGACCTCCGAATTGGGATCTCCATGCGCGAGGATGCTTAAGAATTTCGGGAGCCTTAATCCATACTTCACTTCTCCATTCTCATCAAGAACCCCACCTACAATCAAGTCAGCTCCTTTCTCTGTTTCAAAGTGCCACTCAGCAGCTGCTAATTTTTCAGGCTGGTATTCAGCCAGATACTTTCCGGAAAAGTCACCAATTAAAGCAGTCGAGACTGCAAAGACAAAACCTGTCACCATCGTAAAATGCAACGCTTTTTTATAATATTCATTATTTCCTTTTTTCAAAATCATGAAGGCGGTTATCGCTGCTAACACAAATGTTGAAGTTAAATACGCTGATGATATCACGTGTGCGGCCTTAGTTGGTGTAGCTGGATTGAACATTGCAATCAATGGCTGGATCTCAGTGATCTGCCCATTTTCCAACTTGAACCCCTTAGGTGAATTCATGAATGCATTTACGGTTGATATGAAAAATGCCGACGCCGATGCTCCGATTACCACAGGCACTGAGAGCAACCAGTGGTAATAAGGGTTTTTAAACCGATCCCACGTGTATAGATAAATCCCTAAGAATATCGCTTCAAAGAAGAATGCGAATGTTTCTAAGAATAACGGCAGTCCAATCACCTGGCCAGCCACTTCCATGAAACTTGGCCATAACAAGGACAACTGCAAACCAATACATGTACCAGTGACAACACCTACCGCCACCGTTACAACGAATCCTCTCGTCCATCGTCGAGCTAGTAATCGGTAATGATTATCCTTTCTTCGGATACCTAGCCACTCTGCCCCACTGATGAGCAATGGGACCCCAACACCGAGGGTTGCAAAAATAATATGAAATCCTAGAGTTAAACTTGTCAATAAACGACTGAGCATAACGCTGTCTAATTCTGGCATTGTCGATTTCCCCCTCTGAACTACATTATTATAAATCTGGCTGAGTCCCTCTATTTCGGGAGATTGAGCCAAGTTGTCCATTTAACAAAGGCTTTTTAAAAGACTATTTGATTACTGTTACTTTACCCTATTTGCAATCTTCTACAAACGGAAAATAGCAAACAGATGTTACAAAATGATTCTAATCATGTGAAATATTTGTGAAATACATCACAATAAGTTTTGTGAGTATTATTTTATCAGGTTGCGTTTGTTTGTGAAACATTGAGCATTCAATGTATTTTTGTCGTTTTAGACATATATAGCAGGTTTTTAGACATATGAAGATTGTTTTAGACTTAATTAGAATTTTTTAGATTTATTAGACTTAGCTTAAGATTTTTAGACTTATGACGTCATTGGTTACGTTTTGTAATGAGATAAGCCAGCCACCTCGTGGTTTATCCATGTTTTCATGTCTGAATTAGCTTTTTATCTCTACAACTTATCCAAAACACTGCAAAAAAACCACGAACGGCTTTATAGCCATTCGTGGTTTCATATTTTTACATCGCATCCAGCATTTTGAATTGAGAAACGATCAGATCGTAATATTCTCCTTTTTGTCGCATGAGTGAATCATGGTTACCTTGTTCGATGAGATTTCCGTGATCGAGGACAAAGATGTTATCTGCCTCACGGATTGTCGATAGCCTGTGGGCAATGATGATTGCTGTTCGGCCTTTAAGTAACGTTTGCAATGCATTTTGGATTTTCAATTCCGTTTCAGTATCGATACTCGCTGTCGCTTCATCCAGAATCAAAATCCGCGGATCCGCAAGCAACGCCCGTGCAAAGGAAATCAATTGACGCTCTCCAACAGAAAGGACATTTCCTCTTTCTTCAACCTCAGTCTCGTATTGATTTTCCAGTTTTTCAATGAATGTACTTGCTCCTACTGCTTCAGCTGCATAGATCACTTCTTCATCCGTCGCATCTGGACGTCCGAAACGGATGTTTTCCATGATCGTTCCGGAAAAAATGAATGTGTCTTGCAAGACCACACTTACCTTCTGTCTCAAACTATCCAGCTTTACATCCCGCAAATCTACACCGTCAATTTTTACCGAACCTTTCGATGGATCATAGAATCGGCTAATCAGGTTTGCGATCGTTGTTTTACCAGATCCAGTATGACCGACAAGAGCTACAATCTCACCAGCTTCAATCGTCAAGTCTATTCCATTCAGTGCTTTACGCTTCTCATCATATGAAAATTCAACTTGATCGAATTCTATTTTTCCATCGATTTCATCAAAGGTGATCGCATCTTTCCGTTCAGACACATTTGGCTGTTCATCCAAAAATTCAAAGATCCTCTCACTGGAAGCCATCGCCACCAGCAATTGATTATATACTTGCCCCATTCTAGAAATCGGCTCCCAAAACATTCCTAGATAGAAAGCAAAGGTTACGAACACACCATAATCCATTCCATTTTGGATCAGATACACACCATACCAGATCAGGATGGCAGTTCCAATTGCATTGGACATTTCTACGAATGGACGGAATACTGCACTTTTCCGAGTGGCATCCTTCCAGCTTTCAAAGGTCTCCCCATTTACACCTTCGAAGAATCCCATGTTTTCTTGTTCCTGCGTATAGGATTGCGTGACCCGGATTCCTTGAATGCTTTCATTTAAATGCGAGTTAAGCTTCGCCTGTTTGATCCGGACCGTCTGCCATGAACGACGGATGTTACGTCGTAATTTTGTTGAGATGAAAAACATGATCGGCAAGACAATCATGATTGCCAACGTCAACTCTGGACTTAAGAAGAACATGATGACGATTATCCCTACAAGAAGAATGAAGTCCATCAATAGATTGATAACCCCATTCGTAAAAAGCTCCTGTAATGAATTGACGTCATTTATGATTCTGACCAGGATGGATCCCGCTGACCGTTGATCGAAAAATCGATGTGAAAGCCTTTGGATATGCTTGAATAATCCTTGTCTTATGTCATAAATAATGTATTGACCTAATTGATTCGTCCATTTGATCCGGAATGTATTCGCAATCCACGCTAAGATGTAAAGTCCTGCTATTCCGAATATCAATTGTATGAGCAGGGTTTCGTTCCTATCTTTGATTGCGTGGTCGAAAAGCAAAACCCCGATGAAGATCGGTACGACCAGGCGAACTGCTGTTGAAATCAACATCGCAATGATTGATTTCGGCAATAAGTTCGACTTATATGGCTCCATATACCCAAAAAGGCGTAACATTTGTGACCAGTTGAATTGTTTCTCAATTGCTTGATCCTGTGAATAATGAAATCGTTTTTTTGTATTGCTGCTCATCGTACCACCTCCTTATCCTGTCTGTCTTTCTTTTATTGCATCTTTATCTTTATATTGGATGTCATAAACTCTGCGGTACATTCCTTCCTGATCGATCAAATCTTCATGTGTACCACGTTGTGCAATCCGCCCATCTTCAAGCACAAGGATTTCATCTGCATGCTTTAAAGAAGAAATACGGTGAGCAATGATGAATGTTGTCCTGCCTTTCATTACTTCTCTGAAAGCTTTCTGAATCTTGAACTCTGTCTCCATATCAACTGCACTTGTCGCATCATCCAATATGAGAATACTAGGATCAGATAAAATAGCACGCGCAATTGCAATCCTCTGCTTCTGACCACCGGATAGCCCCATACCCCGTTCACCTAGGATTGTATCGTACCCATCCGGAAGCTCCATGATGAAATCGTGAGCTTGAGCCCTTTTAGCAGCATCAACGATCTTTTCAAATTCTATATCTGCGTCACCATATGCGATGTTGTCTCTAATTGATGAGGAGAATAGGAATGTTTCCTGCAGAACCACACCAACATTCTTCCTTAACGATTTGATGGAATACTCTTTAATATCCCTGCCATCAATCAATAAATTACCTTCCTTTGGTTCATAGAATCTTGAAAGCAGTTGAGTGATGGTGGTTTTACCTGCTCCAGTCGCCCCTAAAAGACCAACCGTGGTTCCTTTTGGCGCTTTGAAGGAAATATTCTTCAGTGCAAGTTCTTCTTCACTTGCATATTTATGAGTAACATTTGCGAACTCGACATCTCCATTTAACTCGTCGATATGCAGCGGGTCCTCTTTGTCCTGGATATCTTCCGGTTCGTCTAGGATTTCCAGAAGACGTTCACCCGAAGCTTTTGATTGGGAGAACGTATTGATTACAAAACCAAGGTTCATGATCGGCCAGATGATATACCAGACCAAACTGAAGAATGCGACAAGCTCCCCAGGATTCAATTGGTTATTGAAGACAAGAAATCCACCATAAGAAAGCAAGAATACAACACATAGGTTCCCGATCATTTCCATGAGCGGAAAATACTTCGCCCAAATATCTGAAGTGTTCAAGTAGTTATCCCGGTAATCCTTATTGTTATTGACGAATTTCCCGATTTCGAAGTCCTCACGTGAAAGGGATTTGATCGTATTAATTCCGCTGACATTCTCTTGGACTTTCGTATTCAAACGCCCCATCGACTTCCGGATTCCCCGGAATGCCGGATGGACTCTCTTATCGAAACGGTAGACAGCGACTGCTAAAAATGGCAGCATGCCTAAAGTGACGAATGCAAGAGGAACAGAATAGTAGAACATTACACCTAAACTGAAGGACACGAGCAATAGAAAGTTGATGACCTGCGCGAACCCGAAGGATAAAAAGAACCGAAACCCCTCGACATCAGCGGTCAAACGCGACATCAGGTCTCCGGTCTTCGCATTGTCATAATATCTGAACGGTAAGTACTGCAGTTTTTTATACAATGCCTCCCTTAGTCGATAGACCGCGGTGACACCGAATAAATCCCCTAAATACTGATGGAAGAAGGTTGCTGTTCCTTTGACCGCCATCACAATGATGAAGCCGATCGCCAGGTAAGGTATCCATCTGTATTGTTCATTGATGATCACTTCATCAATCGTGAACTGCAGCAGTATCGGATATATGACGGTGATACCTGATACAAATAATAATGAAAATACGGATAGTAAGAAATAGTTACGATAAGGCCAGTAAAATTCTTTCAAACGTTTAAAAGTATCCACAAAAGCACCTGCCTTTTCCTTTTATGTATTGTTTAAAAAGTCATAATATAAATAATATAACGGATTCCGAAATAAATAACCATAATTTTGCTTAAATTGTTAATTTTGAATTTGCATATTTACAATCCTTATTAGTATCTATCGGATAATAGTACCGGATCTTTAAATGAACTTCAGTTTTTATCGTTTATTCTTGCAAAAACCACTCCCTTTCCGCGGGCAAACGAAATGCGGAAGCGACCCGGTAAGTTACGCATTTCACTGGAAACCTGACGAGGAGGCTCTAACCAAACAAAGACTTGGTTCTGCACGGGCTCACTCATAAGGATGTCAATCAATGTGTCGACCGCCGCAGGAAGTTTGAAGTGGTCCAAGGGACTGGTCACTGAGCTAGATATCACTTCCTTGCAAGAACCTACTTCCGCAAGCCTCCTCACTTCATCCTGCTTGAAACCGAGTTGCACTTACCTGTTAACGGACACAGGAGACCTTATTTGACCAAAATAATTGTATATTACTAACTTAGCGGACACCAGGGACCTTATTTTACAAATATCATAGAAAATCAGCTGCTTTTTTAAAAATAACGGCTCTGGTGTCCGTTAACTGAAAACATGGTTGGCCGGGTCTCGCCTGGATCGCTTTTCCAGCAGGAGTGTCGAAAATTTCGCTCTATGGCTCTATCTACACAACTCCAAAAACGATTAATCAGAACTTTAATTGAACTAATTTTCTGAATTTATATGAAGAAAAAAATAGAGCCTAACGTTAAGTTAGGCTCTACCTCAAAATCTCCATTAAACGTTAAGTGTTTCTTGACCTGGCTTCCAGTTCGCCGGGCAAAGTCCACCAGTTTGAAGAGCTTGAAGGACACGTAGTGTTTCGTCTACGTCACGTCCAATGTTGTTATGGTTGACAACAGAGTACATGAGCTCGCCTTCTGGACTGATGATGAACAATCCACGAAGTGCTACACCTTCCTCTTCAATCAACACGCCATAGTCTTCAGAGACTTTATGGTTCGTGTCTGCAGCTAATGGGTATTTTAATACGCCTAATCCGTTATCGTCACGGTTTGTGTTGATCCAAGCCAAGTGAGTATGGATCGTATCAGTGGATACACCGATGACTTCTGTATCAAGGTCTTCAAACTCATCATAACGATCGCTCACCGCTGTGATTTCTGTTGGGCAAACAAATGTGAAGTCCATTGGGTAGAAGAAAAGGACTGTCCACTTGTCATTCTTCATATTTTCTTCCAGGCTTACTTTTCCGAATTCTTTGTTTGGAAGTACCGCATCCATTTCAAAGCGCGGTGCTTGTTTTGCTACCATACGTTCTGCCATTCGTAATCCCTCCAAAAAAATGTTTTTAATGCAAGAACGGCATTTACGCCGCTCTTTCCTCACAATTATTGTACATGCTATATTATAGTCTTTCTCTAGTTAATAGTCAATATTAAATGAGAATTAATTTAATATAGCACGCTCGACATGCTTACTATAACCAAAATTCGCTACAAGTAAACGCTTTAAGCATGTCCACTATTTATTCTAACGTGTTTCGACTACCATCTCAAAGGATATACTCATTATATGTCTTATCAATTGCGGCAAACTCTCAAATTTCGTTATAGTATTACTAGTCTGTTACTAGAGTCAAGGAGTTGATAACTTGGAAGAATTATTACTGAAGATTGATTGGGCCGAGATTTTGAAGGATGCTGGAATACTTACGCTGAAGTTACTATTCATCTTAATTGCGTTTCTAATCGTAAAAGCGATTGGTAACCGTATCATCAACACATCGTTTAAAAAAGTCCAGAACCGCAACAATATGTCAGCCGGACGGGCGATTACACTGAAAAGCATAACAAAAAGCGTCTTTTCTTATGCACTCATCTTTATTTTAGTAGTTGCAGTCATGGGAACTTTTGAATTAGATGTCACGGGTCTATTAGCTGGTGCTGGTATCATCGGTTTAGCAATCGGATTCGGTGCCCAGGGCCTTGTGAGTGATGTGGTCACCGGTTTTTTCATCCTATTGGAAAAACAGCTAGACGTTGGTGATTATGTAACGGCAGCTGGATTTGACGGTATTGTAGAAGATACTGGGTTGAGGACGACACACATCCGGGGATTTGACGGGACCCTGCATTATGTTCCAAATCGTGAAATCAGTGCAATCAGCAACCACACTCGAGGAAATATGAGAGCGCTGGTGGATATCGGTATTTCTTATGGCGACAATATCGATAAAGCGATTGGGGTCTTACAAGAAGCGTGTGACCGGATCGCCGAAACGAATGAAGAGATCGTTGAAGGTCCAAATGTCCTTGGCGTGCAATCGCTAGGTTCCTCTGATGTAGTTCTCCGTGTGATTGCCAAAACAAAGAATGATATGCAATGGGGCGTAGAGCGAGAACTCCGCAAAGCACTGAAGGAAGCGTTGGACGCAAACGGTATCGAAATCCCGTTCCCACATCAAGTCTACGTTCACAAAAACGAAAAACACTAATGTTTATATGACCTAATTTACGGGTACTCTTCTTGACAAAAGGAGGGTACTTTTTATGCCATATGATTCTCACGAAGAACTTCCTGATCAAGTCAAAAACAATCTACCAAAGCATGCACGGGAAATTTATAAAGAAGCGTTCAACTCTGCCAATAAACAATATGACCAGGAGAAAACTGCACATAAAGTAGCATGGAATGCTGTGAAAGAAAAATACGAAAAAAATGAAAATGACAACTGGGTAAAGAAGGAAAATTAAACGGTGCCAGGTACACTTTCAGATCCCTTGGCGCTGTTGACTCCCAAAAGTGTACCTGGCACCAAACAAAAACCCCGTTAGGCTGACTTCAGCTTGACGGGGCTTTTTATAGATTATCAATTTAACCTGTAATGATTTCACCGTAAGGATAGCGGACTTTACGGCGAATACTTGGTTTTGCAAGTATAAATAAAAGAGTTAGAGGACCGAGTTTCCCAAAATACATAAGCAGGATAATGACGAGTTGTCCGACTGAGGATAAGTCACCCGTGATCCCCATCGAAAGACCACATGTTGAAATCGCCGAAACCGCTTCGAACAAAATTTCAATGAAGGAGGAGTCTTCTGTAATCATCATGATGAAAACAGTGCTAAATAATATACCCAGCAAAATGACAGTTATAGCAAATGCACGGATAATGGTGCCATCACTGATCGTACGACCAAGAATGACCGCTTCACTCTTCCCTCTTAAAAAGGTCGCAACTGAGAGCAATAAAGCGATAAAGGTAGTCAATTTGATTCCTCCGCCAGTCGATGTACTTCCTGCACCAATGAACATCAGGATGATTGTGAAAAAGACTGACGCATCTTCCATACTACTTACATCCACGGAGTTTAATCCTGCCGATCTCGGAGTCACCGCCTGAAAATAAGAATTGAACAATTTATCGGAAAATGTCATCTGACCAATTGTTTTAACATTATTAAACTCCAATGTGAAAATGACAATCAATGCGACAAAATTAATTACCACCGTACCGATGATCATCAGTTTCGAATGCAGGGAAAGTTCCTTGAACTTCCTGCTATAGTAAAGATCGAGTATGACTGTAAATCCTAATCCGCTTAATACGAATAAAGTGGAGATGACCGTTAGAATAACAGGGTTGTTATTGTGACTGATCAGACTGTCGGACCATATGGAAAAGCCAGCACTGTTGAAACCTGAGATACTATGAAAAATACTTGCAAAAGTTCCCTGTTTCCACCCCATTTCCGGTACCCATAAAGACATCAAAATCAGTGCCCCGATCGTTTCTGAAACGAATGCAAAAATCAACAAAACTTTTACTAACCTGAGGATACCCCCATAGGATGATTGATTGAGTGCCTGCTGAATCAAAAGCATGAACCTTATCCCTATTTTTTTACTTAGCATCAGGACAATCAACACCGCAAAGGTCATGATTCCTACGCCGCCTGCTTGTATCAAGCATAAAATCACGATTTCACCGAACAGCGTGTAAACGGAACCTGTATCCACCACAACTAGCCCGGTAATCGTAGAAGCTGAGGTCGATGTGAACAAGGCGGTCAGCCAGGTGATCTCCTCCTCGGTGGCCATCGGTAATTTCAACAATAATGTTCCAAGCGTAATCAAGACAATAAAAGAAAACGCTAAAATTCTTGGCGGTGTCAAAACCACCCTTTTAATTCGTTTAGGTATACCCAGTTCATGTAAATCCATATGTAAATAACTCCTCTTAACTACATCAAACATTCTTGAGAACTAAGTATACCCAAATATGCCCATAATGTACATTTGAAAAAGAAAAGAGGACAGCTGATGCTATCCCCTAGTGTTGGTTCAAACGTTGGTCTACCTGCTGGCAAACTTCATCTGCCGTAAAGCCGTGTGCATTGATTACTGAACCTTTTGTAACAGCATTTTGGATCCCCATTACATTTTGATCCTGACCTGTGATTACACAGCAATCACAATCTTCAGCATCCTGTTCTTGGCGTAATTGTTTTACATCATATCCTTTACTTTGCAATGCCTCTTGGACATCTGTCAACGATTGTTCCACTCCGATTCTTGGCATTTCATCCACCTCCTCTGCGAATATTGTTAATGTAACCTCATGAAGGAGGTGTTATGCATAATATGGAAGCTTGATCTACCGACTTTAGATTAGTAAGGAGCGCTGCAAGATCTACTCCTTTTCCAGAGGGACCCGCACGAATAACCACCTTGAATCCAAATTGCACGTGCAATTGTACATCTATTTTTTCAGGACAATCGTTAGCGGACACAGGAGACCTTATTGCCTCACTATTTCTATGATTTACAAAAATAGCGGACACCAGGGACCTTATTTTGTGAAATTCATCCTAATTCATTCGGTTTGTTCTCACATAACGGCTCTGGTGTCCGTAAAATTTCTAAAACCACAGATTTTGCCACAAATAACGGCTCTGGTGTCCGTTAAATTTCTGCGAACCATCTTATTGATGGTACACCTGGGCCTGCCTTTCCTAAGTAACATCACATAACTTTCTCTAATAAAAAAGGCTGCTTTCTATAAGATAGTTGCTATTGAAATATTGTAAGCGGTAGAAATATACGGGACTCCTGCAGGCAGCGAGCCAGCCAAGACCCCGCATTTTTTTAAAAAGGGTCTCCGACTATAATAATGAACTTCGACTAAATACCACCTCCTATGGTGAACGTCGAAGCCAGCATAAGGAAAGCTTCTAAAAGTTTTCATCGCAGACACGAAAATGATTACATTTTTGTGTTGACATCCATGTGCAAGCGAGGAGGCTTGCGGTTCACCCTCGGAAAACGAGTATTTTTTTGTTGTAACCAAATAACAACAATCTTCACGAAAAGAGCGATGAAAAAAAGAGCCCCGCAAAGGGACTCTACTTACCTACTTCATTTTATTTTCTAAATAACCGATCAAAATGGTGGTAGCTACTTCTAATGCATCTTCTTGCGGTTCAATTTTCGAATGATGGAGGCCATACGGCGTGTCTACCCCAAGCCAAAACATGAATCCCGGTATTTCTTTCAAGAAGTATCCGAAATCTTCCCCTGTCATTGCTTTATCGACGACGCGTATTTGATATTGATGCAGATTACCTTCCATAAACTCACAAAATTCCCTCGTAGGTACAACATGATTGTTTACTTGATAATAGTTAGCACCATAATCAATGGCTGACTGACATTCAAAACCGGCTTCTACACCGTTTACCAGCGCTTCAATCCGTTTTTTTACAATACTCATCGCTTCTGGCGAGAGTGTACGGATCGTTCCTTCAATCCGAGCGTTTTCTGCGATGATGTTCTGCTTGGTTCCGCCTGTAATTTTACCGATGGTCACTACCGCAGAATCGAGCGGGTCCATATTCCGCGACACAATCGTTTGAAGCTGGGTGACTAGATGACTCGCTGCCACTACCATGTCATTCGCCTCATGGGGATATGCTGCATGCCCTCCCTTGCCTTTCAAATCGATGAAAAGCTCAGAAGTATTAGCAAACAGCAATCCTTCCTTAATACCAATCGTTCCTACCGGAAGATTCGGAGCGATATGCAATGCCATCATCATATCCGGACGCAACGCATTAAATTCATCACTTTGTAGCATCGGTAACGCTCCACCTGGACCTTCTTCAGCCGGCTGGAACACGAATAACAGATTGTCTTTCGGGCGGTTCTTTGCAAAATGTGACAATACACCCAAAGCGATAGACATATGAAAATCATGCCCACAAGCATGCATCATCCCAGGATGCTCAGAACGGAAATCATAAGTGGTTTCCTCGCTTATCGGCAATCCATCAATGTCGGTTCTGTAACCGATCGTCTGTTCAGGAGCAGAACCAATCACTTTCACCAGCAGTCCTGTCCTCCACTCCGTGATTTGAAGAAAATCTTGAGGAAGTGTATGAATGTATTTTAATAAAAATTGCTGGGTTTTCACCTCTTGAAAACCCAGCTCAGGAATCCGATGTAATTCACGTCGGATTTGTATTAGTTGTTCGAGAGGCATCATGTGTCGCTCTCCCCTTTATTAGTCTTCTTTCAATTGGCGAAGCTCTTGCTTGATTTCAGTCTTTCCTTTTGTCTTCTCATCAATCTTCTTGATGACGCGAGCTGGTGTTCCAGCAACCACGGACATTGGAGGTACATCTTCTGTAACTACTGCTCCTGCAGCGACAACAGAGCCTTCACCAACACGTACACCTTCCAAGATGACCGCATTCGCTCCAACGACAACACCATCTTCAACAACCACCGGGCTTGCAGAAGGCGGTTCAATTACACCAGCTAGGACTGAGCCTGCACCGATGTGGCAGTTTTTCCCGACTGTCGCACGCCCACCAAGTACGACATTCATATCAATCATCGTACCTTCTCCGACAACAGAACCGATGTTGATCATCGCACCCATCATGATGACTGCATTCTTTCCGATTTCTACTTGGTCACGGATAACTGCACCTGGCTCGATGCGTGCTTGTACACCTTTAAGATCCAACAAAGGAATCGCTGAATTACGACGATCGTTTTCTATCACATAATCTTCAATTGCTTTTTCATTCTTTTCGATTGCTTCTTTTATTTCTTTCCATTCACCGAAAAGTACTCCGGTATTCCCTGTAACGAATGATTTCGTATTTGGTCCGAAATCAATGCCCTCCAAAACACCTTTGATATGTACTTTTACGGGTGTAGACTTTTCACTATTTTGAATAAACGAGATAATTTCGTTTGCATCCATCATTTTCATGTGTGTGTCCTCCTCTAGGCTCATTTTTTCTTCCAATCGCGTTCATTTTATCGTACTTTCCTACGGATGTTAAGTATTACGTTCGATGTTTCATCGACTTGATCAAATCGATGAATGCCCGGACTTGCTTCAATTGATGGGAAGCCTCGCTATTGATGATCCAAGTGTCCCTGCTCAAAGGTTCACCATGCTCATTCAATATCGGGATTGTATGGATATTCCTGTCTTGCCTGGTCAAGCTTATTGAAGGCAGGATCGCATAACCAATACCATTCAATGCCATCTGCTTACATGTTTCGATCTGATCGACAACAATTGTCCGTTTAGGCGGAGACTTGAATTTCTTCACCCACCAGTCCTGTATCTCCTGATAATAAGTGGAATGGCTCTTAAATTGGATAAAAGGTCTGGAGGTATCGTTCAACTCCTCAAGAGATTGAATTTTCGTATCGACGAGATGAAGTTCATCACTCATCAAATGCTCTTTCGGTCCCTTCCAATCTGGATACCCCCGGATGATCCCAACATGATAATGATCACTGAACAGCTGCCGCTGGACTTCACTGCTCCAGCCTGTAACAAGTGAAATTTTCACATTCGGATACTGTTCCACATATTCCTTCAGAACATTTGGAAGCCAGTATTGACCGATGATCGATGCAACAGCGATCTTCAACGTTCCATGTACGACATCTCCAAGAGATAAAATTTCATCCTGCAGATCCTCTTCGGTTTGGAGGGTCTGGTTGACGAATTCAATCACCTTTTCCCCCGCTGGAGTTAGCGTCAATCCTTTTTGTGATCGTATAAAAAGCTTGGCTCCCCACCTTTGTTCAATCGATTGCAATCTCTGGCTCAGAGCTGGCTGTGAGACATAAAGCCGTTCAGAGGCTTTACGCATATTCAATTCGGCAGCCAACACATTCAATACTGTAAATTCGGTCATCTGCATGCACTGTTCACACCTTCACTGATAAGTTATTCTTATCATAGATCATAAAAAAACCGTCATTTTATTATAGCTGACTTTCCCATATGATAACAATAGACGCTAAAATGGAAGAAGGTACCATTATGACTCTACTATTAATCTTCATCGGTTTTGTGGCTACATTTATCGGCACACTCGCCGGAAGCGGTGGTCTCATCAATCTGCCAGCTATGCTGTTGGCTGGAATCCCTGTTCATAATGCCATCGCTTCTAACAAATTCTCCAATATGCTTAGTTCCTTTTCAAGTTTTTTCGTCCTCTTGAAAAGGAAGGAAGTAAAGCTGAACGCCGCTTTGAAAATCGCCCCTTTAAGCTTTATTGGAGGAATCATGGGCGGCTTAATTGCCTCTTCACTATCGGAACGGACGATGATCATCATCGGAATCTGCCTATTGATTGTCGCTTTTCTCACCTCTTTCATCAAGAAACCGCCACAACAAGAAGATGGACATGAAAAATTATCATTTTGGAGTTATCCGGGGTTATTCGGAATCGGCACATATGATGGCATGTTCGGACCAGGTCAGGCAACCTTCCAAATGTATCTTTTCTTTTATCAAGGAATCTCTTACCTTCGTACCATCGCTTATACAAGGTTCAATACTTTTCTAAGCTGTTTCGGAGGCTTCATCAGTTTCTATGTAACAGGATATGTCCGCTGGGATGTAGCAATCCCGTTATCAATCGGTTCATTGATTGGAGCTCAAGTCGCCGTCCGGCTTGCTGGTAAGTTATCAAAATCTGTAGTGAAATTGATCTTACGGATTATCACGGTGTTACTTTTCTTTCAACTGATCTATCAGTTTCTAGGGGGGAATTTATAGGATGAAAATTGAATTCAAAAGACTTCATCATGTTCAAATCTGTATACCCACTGGGGAAGAAGAGGAAGCTCGCAAGTTTTACAGCGAGGTGTTGGGAATGACTGAAATCGAAAAACCGAAAGCATTGAAAAAGAATGGCGGTTTATGGTTCCAGGTTGCGGACATCGAATTGCATATCGGTACGGAACCTTATACGGAAAAAAGTAAGAGACATCCTGCATTTGAAATAACAGATCTCGATAGGGTAAGAGATCATCTGCAAGCTCATGATGTCACAGTCAAAGAGGAAACTCAGATTCCTGGAATGAAACGCTTTTCGTTCTTCGACCCTTTTCATAATCGAATTGAATTCCTTGAAACACATAAAGAAAACTGGGCAAAGCCAAGCCATAGTGAAGGCTGAGCCATAGTTGCCACTTATACTGAAGACAGGATTTTTTACTTTCTTTAAGTAGTAAGGAAAAGGGGGCTGTCCTTAAAGAAAAGTGTCAGACACCTCCAACACAACATTTTGGATCAAAACCACGATTTTTCTCAAAATGTTGTTAAGTTCGGAGAGACTCAGACACTTTTGGGACAGCCTCCTTTTATTTCTGTTCAGGCTTCTGCTCATCCTTCTTCGGGAGAAAAGCAATTAACATAAAGCTTATGATCGCAAGTATACACACTCCGATATAGACACTATCAAGCGAAAACGTCAAACCTTCTTGTAAAATCTCAAGGGTCTCTGGGGATAATTTGTCCCGCTGCGATTTTTCCAGAAGGATGTTTGCAGCATCAATTGATAATGATTCATTCAAATTCGCTCCATGTTCCTCTAAGTAATTTTGAAGCCGATTGTTCAGAATACCTCCTAAAAGCGTTGCACCGATCGCACTTCCAAGGATCCTCATGAACATGTTTGACGCTGTTGCGACTCCACGTTTTTCCCAGTTTACAGATGATTGGATAGAAACGATAAAGGTCGTAGTCGAGAGGCCCATTCCGACACCGATGATGAAAGAACCGATAGCAGCCCAAATTGGTCCTTTTGCCGGATCAAGCGTAACAAAAAACAACGAACCCAAAACAAGTGCGATCCCTCCACCGAGAGCCACCGTCCGGAAACCTAGCTTTATGATCAGCCTTCCAGCCAATGTAGAGGCAATCGGCCAGCCGATCGACATGGTCGTAAGGGTAAAACCTGCTACCAGAGGAGACTCCTCCATGACACCCTGGACATATGCCGGTAAGAAAGAAGAAATACCGAATAAAATTGCACCAGTGGTCAGTGAAGCAAGATTAGCTAATGTAATCAACCGATCCTTCCAAATACTGAGTGGCATTGTCGGTTCAGCAGCACGACGCTCCTGGATGATGAATAACAAGAAGCTTACAGCAAAGGTTCCAATCAACCCGACGATTTGCCAGGACTTCCAAGGAAGTGAGACACCACCTTGGATCAACGCTATCATTAAACTACTAACAGCAACGAAAATCAACAATGCGCCTATGTAATCAATCTTGTGTTTCTTCTTCTCGATGTCCTCATGTAAAAATAAATTTGTTCCCAATATCGCGAGGATGCCGAGTGGTATATTCAGCCAGAAAACCCATGCCCACTCCCAGTAGAGGACAATGAACCCACCTAAAGCTGGACCAATAACAGCTGAAATCCCCCATACACTTGCTAAATACCCCTGGATTTTCGCCCGTTCCTCCATCGTATACATATCTCCGACAATCGTTGTTGCGATCGGCATCACTGCTCCAGCACCAAACCCCTGGATTAAACGGGAGATGATGAGCATTTCCATCGTCTCGGCAAAACCGCACATCAACGAACCAATCATGAACATGCTGATTCCGAATGTGAATACGGGTTTTCGACCGAACAAATCGGATAATTTTCCATAAATCAATATCGTTACAGCCTGCATTAACAGATAAGCTGAAAACACCCAGCTGTAAAGTCTGAAGCCGCCCAAATCAGCGACGATGCTTGGCATGGCGGTTGAAACGATCGTACCTTCAATGGCAGCCATAAACATCGCTAATATGACTGCTGCCAGAACAAGTGGCCTGAGTGTTGTCTTTTCCTTGATTCCAGTCAGAATATCTTCTTTCGTCATAGGTTCACTTCCGTTTAGTATTAAGGCTGTTTTCAAATTTTTGTACGAAATCTAAGGCTTACAGATCGCCTGCAGAAAGGGAGTTGATTTCGCAAAAATAACAATAACAAAGAAAACACATTTTAGACAAAAACAGCCTTAATTAATTATGCCCTCCCATTATATCAACTTTATTCCTTTTTTTGTTAGACAATACATCAGAACCAACGTTTTGTTTTGAAAAAGATGATCATCCCCAAAGTCATCGCAATCATGACACCCCACACGATCGGATACGCCCATCTGTCATTCAATTCTGGCATATACTCAAAGTTCATCCCGTAGATTCCGGCAATGAATGTGAGCGGGATGAAAATCGTTGAAACGATCGTCAATACTTTCATAACCTCATTCATTTTGTTACTTACACTTGAAAAATAGACATCCAAAAGATTGGTCGCCATCGAGCGTGTCATTTCCACCATATCCATCACATGAATGACATGATCGGATACATCCTTAAGATAAAAGCCTGTATTCAAATCAATGATTTTTGATTTTTCAAGTCCTGTTATGATTTCTTTCACTGGCCACACCTGTTTTCGAAGGTACATCCCTACATTCTTATAATTATAGATCTTTTGCAGAACCGTTTGATCGGGATGCAAAACCATTTCCTCCTCTATCTCCTCGATATCAGATGAAATTCGTTCAGATTCCACCAAGTACTGGTCGACG
The DNA here is from genome assembly GCF_019720915.1 of Alkalihalobacillus sp. TS-13. Lineage (GTDB taxonomy): Bacteria > Bacillota > Bacilli > Bacillales > Fictibacillaceae > Pseudalkalibacillus. The sequence goes on along the minus strand of NZ_JAHKSI010000001.1, from coordinate 617,575 downwards.
ATCGCATCTAAAATGGAATAGACCAGATACCCAGCACTCGTGTTCCGGATATTCCCTAGATTCTGGCGAATTGATTGCCGAACAGGATCGAGTACATCCCCCTCTTTTTCCTGGAAAGTGATAATCGTTTGATCTTTTACAATGATACTGATCTGTTCTTCATTAATATCAATTTCCTCACGATCATACCAGACCATTTTCAAAATCATCAGCACATAATTATCTAACACATTGATCTTCGGGCGATGTTCTGTATTCAATATGTCTTCTATAAGCAAAGGATGCACCCCGAAATCGTCACGGACTCCTTTAAATACGTCCTTATTGTGAAGACCTTCGATGTTAATCCAGGTCACGCTGTCTGTTTCTGCGTACGATAATGCTTCCTGGATCGTATCGACAGATTTTTCTTCTAATGCCTCACCTTTATAATCGATCAAAGAGACTTTTGTAAAAGATGCCTCTTCATCCCCTACATATACTAATGAACCAGGTGGCAATCCCTTTTTCTTTTCAAAATCTTCTTGTTTACCCATTCGATCATCTCCTAATCCATCTATGACTTTTTATCTAAATGCTGCTTGTATCGTTTGTTAATTTTATTCTATTATTGTCGAATCATTAGAAGTTTCGGCGAAAGACTTCCATAGATCTTGCTTTTGTAAGATAATGTACAAGGTCAACTCGAAACTTAGGTATGGAGGTAAAAAAATGTTAGTTTACACAATCGAACGAAAAAGAGAACAAATGCTAGAGACAGCTCGCGTTTATGGCATGTCATCTAGCGAAACCCTTAAATGCAGCCAAGAGTTGGACAAGCTTCTACAACTACATTTAGCAAACAACATTCGTGAACGAAACTTGAACAAACTCAAGATTTCCTGATTATAAATATATTGAAATAGGGTCATATGATCTTAAAAAAGCATTTCAAAGATTAAAATTGGGCAGATCTTTATGAAGACAACTATTCCCCAATTTACTCATTCCCACACTTCAAAAAAGTTGTGGTATAAATAAAACCTCTTCGATCTAAGTATCGGAGAGGTTTCCTTTTTGCATTCATCCCCTGTAGTGACATATACAGTAAATGAAGTAATATACATACTACAAAAATGAGTGAGGAGACTTGATATGCTCTTTTCTGTCGTAATGGCTGTATACAATGGAGAACGTTATTTACAAGAAGCGATAGAAAGCATTTTAAATCAATCATATAAGGACTTTGAATTCATCATCGTCAATGATGGTTCTCTCGATAATACCGCTGAGATTTTGAAAGGAATACAAGATTCCAGAGTCCGGATCACCCATATTCCTGAAAATAGAGGTGCTGCGAATGCTTTAAACATTGCGATCAAAAATGCTTCGGGAGATTGGATCGCCATCCAAGATGCAGATGACTTAAGCATGCCCACCCGACTGGAAGAACAAGCAGCTTATGTACAAGAACATCCTCATCTAGCAGCACTCGGGACACTAAGAAAATGCATGAGCGGTAATGAGGAAATTCCGTCTAAACGATTACGTACTGAAGAATTCGGTAATTTTCTCGTTTCAAGTGATCATATGAAAGCTTACAGATTCTACATCAACCCTTTATGTCATGGATCCGTCCTTTTTTCAAAGAAAGTCTTTGAGGAAGTGGGCGGTTATGATTCCTCTTATAAAATTTGCTATGATTACGATTTGTGGATGAGGATGTTTGAAGTAGGTCCGATCCACAAAATCAACAAGAAACTTTATCAATACAGAATACATGCTGATTCCATAAGCAAGAAAAAACAACCCTATAATGAAGATTGGGTCGTTGCTTCAAAATATATTAAAAAGACTGTAAAGGAAGTGCGAGATTCAGAACGTAATCCACATTTCATTGTTCTGGGTAGTTCCCAAGCTTGCAACGAATTCAAGGAAGTATCTTTGCTCAGTAATTTGAAGGTTTACAGCTATATAAAAACGACTGCTTCTGATACCAGCGAAAAAATCTATCGTCTTTTTCATGAAAATAAAATCGATGGGGTGATCGTATTGGAAGGACTTCAATTCAATAACACGATTCAAGCTCTTGAGGATAAAGGAATGGAAATTAACAAGAATCTTTTCAAAATTTGGGCTGGCTACTGGGGATGAGTGTTTAATGATTTTGGCTTTATATTTATTAATTGTTGATCTTTGAAAAATTCATTCCCTTTCCGCGGGCAAACGAAAAGCGGAAGCGATCCGATTTGTCACGAAGGTCACTGGAAAACGGACGAGGAGGCTCGAACCAAACAAAGACTTGGTTCTGCGTGGGCTCACTCAAAGGGTGTCAATCAATGTGTCGACCGCCGCAGGAAGTTTGAAGTGATCTAAGTGACTGGTCGCTGAGCTAGACATCACTTTCTGCATTTACCTACTTCCGCAAGCCTCCTCGCTCACTTGCACAGGATCTCAACACAAAAATGAAATCATTTTCGTGTCTGCGATGAGAATACTTTGAAGCTTGGTTTCGACTAACGTTCACCACAGGATGTGGTGGCTGTTAGTCGAACATCCTTAATTCGCAGTGGGGTCACGCTTGGCTCGCTTTTCCCGCTAGAGTGTCGCGAATTTCACTTAAGGTAATTTTTCTTGAATCAATAACACTATTTAAGTACTGATATTAAAAAACCATGTAACACATTTCTGTGCTTCATGGTTTGGTTATCGTATGTATGGTGACCCGTACTGGGCTCGAACCAGTGACCTCCACCCTGTCAAGGTGGCGCTCTCCCAACTGAGCTAACGGATCATTTTGTGTTGGAACTTTTTTAACGGACAAGTATTACTATACGTATAATCAATTGTTTTGTCAATAACTTTTTTAAATGTTTTAAAGAAAACTTGGCAAAGTCAAGCCTTAGCGCAGGCTGAGCCTTAGTTGCCCTTATATTGAAGAAAGTATTTATACTTTCTTTAAATGTGAAGGAAAGGTTGACCTGAGTTAAGGCTTTGGCCAACCTCCATTTATCAACCGATTCTCTCTTCTTCGTCTCTCTTACGGATTTCATCTTCTTTCAGATTTTCTTCACGGTCTCTTATTCGGTGGGCTAAACGGCTGGAAGCATTAGCAGCTAAACTTGCGACCAGATCATCTAAGAAGGTATGGACACCCTTCCCACGTTTCGTATCCAACTTTTCAATGATACCAACCTTTTGCTTATCCAGATGACCGAACGTCGTAATCGCGATACTTCCATACCCGAAGACCGCTCCCATCGCAATGGTTTCATCGATACCAAATAACCCCTCGTCCGTTTCGACAATCGACTGGAGCGGCTCAGATAATTTGTTTTGTTCGGCTAGTTTATCTAATTCAATTCCGACTAACAGGGCATGTTGCATTTCTCTTTTCTCAAGTACAGCTTCAACGCTTTCAATGCAATCATCCATTTTCAAACCAGGAGCATATGGACTCTGCATATCATAAACGATCTCTGCAACATCCATCATACTGACCCCTCGTTCCTTTAAAAGGTTCATTGTTGCAGCTTTCACTTCGTTACTGTGAATTCGTTTTTTCATAGTCGGTCTCCTCTCTCTATGACTTCCTTTTCATACACTTATCTTCATTATATCATTTATGATAGAATGTATCTCAGATAAAGAAAACTTGGCTAAGCCAAGCCTTAGCGCAGGCTTAGCCTTAGTTGCCCTTATATTGAAGAAAGTATTTATACTTTCTTTAAATGTTAAAAATGTGCTTAACGTATATGGAGGATGATTGGATATGAAACAAAAAGGAACGACAGAAGATAGATTCATCAAAAGTGAATTTTTAGATGAAGAAATAAAATTGCTTGTCTATCTTCCTCCTTCCTATACCCCGTTGTTAAGATACCAGGTGTTGATTGCACAGGATGGAGATGACTACTTTAGATTAGGCAGGCTGGCACGCACTTCTGAAGAATTATTTGGTGATGGTGAAATCGATGAATTTATCATCGTTGGAATTCCATATAAGGACGTACAAGACCGCAGGAAGAAATATCATCCTTCAGGTGAACAGCAATCTCAATATGTCCGTTTTCTTGTGAATGAACTTGTTCCATTTGTCGAAGCTGAGTATTCAACTCTTGAACTCGCAAGTGCTAGAGTGTTGATCGGTGATTCTCTCGGGGCAACTGTTTCTTTACAAACAGCAGCAGCTTATCCGAGGACATTTGGTAAAGTCATTTTGCAGTCACCATATGTTGATGACGTAGTCCTAAAAGATGTTTCAGAAATGAAAGACCCTTCCCTTCTCTCCGTTTATCATGTGGCAGGAAAGCAAGAAACGGATGTCGAAACGACTAATGGGCAGGTGAAAAATTTCATCGAACCGAACCGAGAATTGAATCAGTTGTTTTCAGAAATGTCATTTGACTACCATTATGAAGAATTTGAAGGCGGGCATAGTTGGAAGTTTTGGCAACCTGACATTCCAAAAGCGTTGAAATTCATGTTTTCAGACTAATACCACCGGAAAAATGAGACTTTGTATTAGTATGAAATAGTAAGAAAATTTGCTATAATAGATTAAGTTCGACAAACAACATGATTGTTATCTAGTAAGAGGAGGGTAATTATGAAATACGGCATTGCGATTTTCCCATCGAAAAAACTACAAGATCTGGTAAATTCATATCGTAAGCGTTATGATCCACACTATGCATTGATCGCTCCTCATTTGACATTAAAAGAACCTTTCCAAGTCGAGGACGAAAATGAATTGAAAGAATTAGCTCTACAAATCCATGAAATCTCTGATAATATCCAACCTTTCACTTTACATGTATATAAAGTAGGATCATTTCATCCTGTCAATAATGTCATCTATTTTAAAGTAAAAGAACAGGAGAAGTTAAGGAAGCTGCATGAACAATTGCATCAAGAAGAATTATATAGTGAACGACCTTATAACTTCGTTCCACATATCACACTCGCTCAAAAGCTTTCAGACGAAGAGCATCATGATGTTCTGGAATCGCTTAAAATGATGGATATCGATCATACTGAAGAGGTTGATCGCTTTCAATTGCTCTATCAACTCGAAAACGGTTCCTGGACTGTCTATGAAACCTTCCATCTAGGAAAGGTCCGCTGATCAAATTGAAAGTGGAAGTTGTGAAGAATGACCAACAAATGGAGGATGCTTTTTCTGTACGAAAAAAAGTATTCATTCTTGAGCAGAAAGTGACTGAGGAAGAAGAAATAGACGAGTTTGAGTCCGAGTCCATTCACTTTGTCCTCTATAATGATGATCATAAGACGATCGGTGCTGCACGGTTAAGGTTTGTAGAGGATTATGGTAAGGTGGAACGAGTTTGTGTCTTGAAGGAGTACAGAGGTACAGGCGCTGGGAAACAGCTGATGCAGGGATTAGAACGGACTGCTGCCGATAAGAACTGTAGAAAGTTCGTCCTCTATGCTCAGACTCACGCGGAAAATTTCTACAAATCACTAGGGTATCACACTTATTCTGATATCTTTATGGATGCCGGAATTCCGCATGTAGCGATGAAAAAAGAAATATAAAACGACCTCCAGAGGTCGTTTTTCAAATGGTTATTATTGATCTTCCTTTGGTGGCATTTTATTGATATGAACGCCCTCATCCTGTTTCCATTCCATATAAAAGATATCTTCAATATGATCAATGTGGTGTTTACGGAGCGTCTTATTCAGCCATGTTTCATCAAATCCAGCTTTTTTCAGATTTTCCCAATCTACTTTTCCATCATTGATTAGTGTGACTGGAAGAAAAACAGGCTTTTGAGGCAATTGCATATCTGCGATCGTAGGATTTGCATATTCTGGTTTTTTAAGGACGCTGACAGAGCCGTCCGTTTCGATGATGGCAAAAGCTACTTCTCTAACAGAAAATACATCTTTTTGCCGTAACAGGTTTTGCAGTTGGTTCATATCGAGTTTGTTTTTCTTCATTTCCTTTTTATCACACTGGCCATCACGGATGACGATGGTCGGTTTTCCTTCAAGCAGTTTCCTCGTACCACGGAACTTCTGTGTAAAAAATTCCATGATGAAAATCAAGGCTCCCCATAACATTACAGCATAAAGAATCGACCCGAGTTTTACCTCATCATCATAAATTGCATTTCCAACAAGTTCGCCAAGTACGACTGCAGAAATGAAATCGAAAATCGTTATCTGGGCGAGAGAAACTTTCCCTAATATTTTTGTCATAATGAATAATGCAAGAAAACCTACCACTAGTTCAACTGTTATTGAAATAGGATGCATATCCACATTCTCCCCCTAAATACAATGTCCTTTTAGTATGAGCTAAAATGGAAAAAAGCATTCGATTGATTTTGATCTCGAATGCTTAGTCTTATATTCGGATGAGAGATTTAACGATTAATCATTCAGTATGAAACAGGGAGAGTAATCCTTAATGATATAAGATATTCGTTTATCTTCAATCCCTTTGATCAGATATGCATAAAGAGCCGTTCGATACAGCGACCAGACGGATAAGGAAGGTAAGGTGACCTCCCAATTTCTACACATTTCTTTCATGAAGGTTTCAAAGTTACATCCATCCTTGAACTGATGAAGTGTTTCATACATGGTCGTGACGATGGAGACATGATGGTCATAGTTTTCGATAAGGGTTTTAGCAGGGTTTTCCTCATAAGTACCATGACCAGGAACCATTCCAACACCGCTCATTGATAAGAGTTTTTCAATCGTTGCCAATGTCGCATCCGCATCAATGATGAATGGAATCTTATGTTTAGTTAGCTGCTCGGAACCAAAGTATCCATCTGCTGCATATAGGATATTTCCGACTTTTACACCAAGTTGATTGATGCTATGTCCAGGCAGCGCAACCAACTCAACTTTAATCGATCCGAAAAGCAATAATCCTTCTGATACGATATGATCGATTTCAATCGGTGGGGCTTCCAGAAACTTGTTACGCATCTCGTCTAGCGGACGGTTCCCTTGCAAGAGATACATCGGTTCAAACACAGGATTCCGCAGGATTGCTTCTTCAATCTGTGGAGCATAGGTCAATATGGTCTTTTGGGTTTGGAGAAATTTCGCACCTCCATAATGATCCGCATGCGCGTGTGTAATGAACAAATGTGTAAGCGGCAATGATTTTTCATCTAATTTCCTGATGATGTGTTTCATCACTTGTTTATCGATGCCGGTATCAATCAAAACACCGAAATCCCCTTGATTGATATAGCCGACATTGACTGGTCCTTGAAAATAGTAGCATTTGTGGTTAATTTGAATTAAATCCATCGTCCATCACACCAATCTATTTAGAAACTTAGCAATCACCAATTTCAATCTACTGGTTTTGTTATTTAAAGCATTGGTTTAGGCCTCCCTTTCCGCGGGCGATCCGCAAGCCTCCTCCTCATTCCTCGCTGCGGGGTCTCGCTTGGCTCGCTGTTCCCGCAGGAGTGTCGCGAATTTCACTTAAAGAGTTTACTATAAATAACAACCTGAATTTTAGCAGAGCATTAAAAATAGGAAATGAGTGGTGACTCTATGTGAGCCAGCTCATTTCCTATATTACTTCGTTTATATTTTGTCCTTTTCCTGTTAAATCAGATAAAATTTTTTGAAAGGGTTCATGTGAATTACTGATTCGCTTGTATTGACTTGCAAAGTCCTGGTTTTTATCCGTTACATTTTTGAAGGGAATCCTTTCAACAGGCTGTAACTGGATTTTGGTTGTGGCATAAGAAGACTTTGTACGACTACCGTAAATCAGTTTCTGATCTGCTACATATGGTGGTACATACCCCATCTTATCACCTGCTTTACTTTTTTCTACAGTTATTAAAAGTACATTATATTTTATTACAATACCCAATCATTGAATCAATAAACCTTGATGGCCGAGAAGTAACATCTGAATTTATAATTTTCAAAATATTCGCAGGTGATGATGTTTTTATGGGTAGGGAATCAGAAATTTATGGAAATTTGGTTCTTTGCCCTTGCTCTATAGTCTTCATTTTGGAAATAGACGAAGGCTTCTACTATGACACTGTCTTCAAACTGTTTTTGGATAGGAATCTGAAAGTCTGATAGGGAAATTGTATGATTGACTGGGATTTGCAAATCATACATTGAAGCTACCCATATTTCACCTCTGGATCTTGCTTCTTTAGCCCAATCGTTATCTAAATAAACCCATTGGATCGTTTCTTTCGATTCAGAGTTGATGTTGCTTTGTTCTAATGAACTGATTTTCCCTTTCAAATTCGTATAATCAGCTGGCTGAAATCTGAAACATAACAAAGGGTTTTCCAAAGGTTTTACACCTGTATTCGTCATATGGAAACTCCCATGGATGACAAAGGAATCTTCACTTTTGCAAATCACACTATAATTGAAAAAAGCGGAAAGCTGATATTCTGCTTGTTTTATTTCTTCTGCTCCCGTACCGATATCTTCTGGTGTATATTTTTGTACCTTCACCCTTTTTTCGAGACTCTTAATTTTTGATTTGTAGCTTTCAATCTGTTTTTCTTTTTCATTTATTTCTTTTTCAATTGTTTCTAATAAGTCCTCGAATCCTTTCATTTTCTTTTCCATTGATTGGAGATTGGATTCAGATAATTGCTGCTTTAATGTACTGATCTCTTTTTGTAATTGATCGACTTCATTTTCTTTCAATTCCAGATTCCGTTCCAACTCATCATTCTCCAAAGCCTCTTTCAATTGTTGTTCAAGCTGGTCTATTTTGTCCTCAGCAAACAGAAGTTTCTTTTCCAATTCTAATGATTTTTCCTGGTAAAATTTCGTTCTGGAAGCTAATCGGTCATAGCTCAGTTCTTTCTGTGAATTCATTAGACTCCCTCCTGACAGGGCATTTACATATATCTTATGTTCATCAAAGTGTAGACTTTACAAGAACATCAAAATAAAAGAAAACTTGGCAAAGCGAAGCCAGAGACGATGGCTGAGCTTTAGTTGAACTTATATTGAAGAAAGTAGTTTATACTTTCTTTAAATGTAATAAAGGGATCCCTCTGCCTACTCCTCCACAAGATTGATATAATAGCATATTCGATCAAAATGCATGAAGTGTAAATCAAAACTGAAATGAGGCTTGTCTTATCCAGATTTCCACCCCTCCCCAATCACCTAAAGTGATTTAAGCCAATACAATATAAAGTGATTGTAGTAAAGCACGGGGTGATATGAATTGAACATATGTGTAATAGGATGTGGCTATGTAGGATTGACAACAGGAACAGTTCTCTCCCATTTTGGGCATGATGTTACATGTGTAGATATTGATTCTCAGAAAGTCGACGCCTTGAATAACGGGGTATGTATAATCCATGAAGACGGATTGGAATCCATGCTCCAAAAACAGCTTCAGAAAGGAACGCTTGAATTTTCTACTGATATTCATAAGCATTTGCAACGTAATGCAGTGATCCTTGTCGCAGTCGGAACACCAGCAAGTGCAACAGGAAAAACCGATCTCACATATATCGATCAAGTCATAGAAAATATAACTTTGTCCACTCAGGACGATGAGAAGAAGACGATTATCATCAAAAGTACAGTCCCTCCTGGAACAAACGAGTACATTCAGACCCGTCTTATAGAATCCGGAAAAAGGAAAGACCGTTTCACTGTAATATCGAATCCTGAATTTTTACGTGAAGGAACCGCTCTCTATGATCTGCTGAACCCTGATAAGGTAGTTGTCGGAGGGAGAAATCCGCTGGAGCTTGAATTTATCCGGAAAATGTATGCCTACCTTCCTTCGGAATATTTTTTCACTTCACCAGTCACTGCTGAACTTATCAAATATGCATCGAATGCATTTCTCGCTACAAAAATTTCATTCATCAATGAACTTCAGAGAATTTGTGAAGCGTACAAAGGTGATATCTCCGTTGTAGCAGAGGCAATCGGATGTGATCCAAGAATCGGTCCCCATTTTTTAAAAGCTGGTTTAGGGTATGGAGGATACTGTTTACCTAAGGATATCCAATCGCTGAGCCACGCTGCTACAGTTAAAGGAGTCGTTCCATCCCTGCTGTATTCGGTCGAACGGGTAAATAATTCGCAAGTTGATATGTATATCGACTTTCTAGAAAAAGAAGCAGGTGATCTGAATCATAGGAAAATTACGGTCTGGGGACTCGCTTTCAAATCAAATACGGATGATACTCGTGATTCCCCTTCCTACCGTTTGATAAAAAGATTGAATGAAAAAGGAGCAATATTAACAGCATATGACCCGGCTGCGGTCAATAAGTCGAAAATTGTACGTACATCGAAGGATCAATATGAGTCTATTAAGGATGCAGATATCCTGATCATAGCAACAGATTGGATGGATTTCATCGAGGCGGATTGGACGAAAGTAAAAGCTGAGATGAATGGTTCAATCATTATGGATGCTAGGAATTGTTTGAACCCTTCCGATGTAAGATCAGCAGGATTAAACTATGTGGCACCTGGAATAGGTTGAAGTGGAGAACTGTCGTAATACTTTAATGGAAGATCACGATAAAAATTGTACCAGTCAACTGTAGAGGAGTACAAATCACAAAAGTAAAAATGGGGCAATCCATCATGGATGCCCCATTTTGTCATTTATCTATTTTTCTAAGAGACTACAGTGGGAAAAGTGGCTAGGCTAGAACCCCCTACCTACAATATTAGGATCTTCGAGTATAATAATGACCTTCGACTAAATACCACCACGTCCTGCGCTTACTGTTACTCGGCGCAAAACTAGGATGAATATAAACTCCGTGGTCTTGTGGTGAACGTCGAAGTCAGCATACGAAAAGCTTCTAAGAATTCTCATTCAGACACAAAAATGATTTCATTTTTGTGTTGAGATCCTTTGCAAGTTGGGATGCTTGCGGTTCGCCCGCGGAAAAGGGAGTATATTTATTTTACCCTGGTATTATGATTTGCAAAAACATAACAAACCATATCTAACCTATCTTTTCATTAGTTTTGTGGAAAACAAAAAGAGCGAGAAATCTCACTCATCGCTCTTTTCTAATTTGTTAAATTCGCTTCATTTTGATGTCGTCGAATGTTACACAATCCTCTACCTCGATGTCACCTTCATCAGAACACACAACATCTGAATCAAAGATTGTTTTACCCTTATGATTAATTAATTGAAGCTGGAACAGTGTAGCTGTATCACTATCGACTACAGCGAAATTATAATCGACCGTTTTTCCATCAACTTTACCTGACCCGCTGATGATCAGTTTCAGGCCGTCTTTCGTCTCTTCACAACATAACGTTTCTTGATCGAATGTTTTCGCTACGAAGTCGAAGCTCTGTGACCCATCTCCGTTATCTGTATCCCGGAAACTGGCCCTTAATTCACTATCGACTAAACTGCAATCTGGGCAGATATTCACCAAAACTGATAGGCGCCCTTCATCTGTAGCCTCAGAACCGGTCTCTCCACTCGCTTCTCCTTCTGCATGACAATCGCAGTTCGGTCTCGGGAAGATTCCCGGACATTGAGGTGGAAAGTGAACTTTTGGACATCGGTCATCGATGACATCTTCTTCTGCTACAAGGTCATTATCCCTTGGTGAACAGAATTTAGCCATTACTTCGAGTTTTACTTCTGCTTCAACTTGGATATCAAGACAGAATGTAATCTCTAAATTAAACCGGTCTGGTGCAGGTGTGTTAAGAAGTACGGTACCGGTTGGAATGCGACAGAAAATCTTCGATACTTTACAGAATAGATCTGTTCCTTCTGGGAAGCAAAGCACAAAAGATTCAAAAACTGATGCATTGACGAGGGCTTTTGTAACTACACAGCCATGTCTATCCACAACAAGTACTTTAACATCTGTACTAATTAACAGCTCAACTAGTTGCGCATCAATGAAACCGCCATTGGTAGAAATCGTAACATCACGTGTTTCCCCCACTTGTTCGCAAATGAATCCTAAGTCGTGGTCCTGATCTTGGTCGTGATCTTCATTTCCACTACTGTTAAGAGGGAATAAAGGATGTGCTTTCGGCGGTTCACAGACAAGACGCAAAGGGCGGCGACTTGGGTCATCCATCGCTTCTTCTATATCTTGGAGCTGTTCTTTTGTGAACAAAACCGTCTTTTTGACGGTAAGTGCATCGGTAACCCAGTCGTACACTTTCTGTACGCGAATACACTCATCCTGTAAGCTGTTGGCAGCTTTAGGTATGTCGTGTTTTTTCTTACTCATAGTTTCCCTTCCTTTCTTCATCATGAACTGAAGATTCAATACATACTATGGGATTATGACGGTCAATGACACAAAGATTAATGCCTATTTTTAAAGGAGGAGAATGCTGTGTACAGCGTTTCATTTGATAGAAAAGAAATATGTAAGCTCTCTTTAGAAACTCTTCAGGTCCTGAAGCAAACAGCTGTGTTCTGGGGATTGGACTGGGATGGGGATAGGAGGGATTTGTCTGGTAGATTAGCAGACACGACAATCCGTATAATAGGTTTAAACAGAAAAGAACTGAATCGGTTAAGCCGTTCATTAGAACATACTCAAATTTGTATAACGACCCACCCTTGTCATGCAGATCTAACATTGATGATTTTCCAAGAATTCCATCCGGAACTAAGTATGAAACTAGAATCTCAAAATAAGGTTTATGAATTCGAACCTGCAACGAAATCATTCACCTCCGTACCAGATATAGTCTATAAACGATTTGAACCGGATATATGTTCTGATGAAGTGAAGGTGTACTGGAACCCTTCGAGTGGGATTGATATTACTGAATGGTTAACTTATTTGATTTTACAAGCGTGCCATCGAGAATCTACAGATACGCTATTAAATGTGGAGCAAAAGATGTATGAAAAACTCCTTAGAGAGATCTTAGTCCCAATCAATCCGTTCTTATCATCTTATCAACTCAGACATTATTGGCCCGATATGCCCTCAACTGGACATCCACATGGTTATGGAAATGAGAAACCGATCGACCCGTTTAAAAATATGAAGAAGAGTACATCATCACAAATCAATCCTTTTAAAGAAAAACCATCAGCCCCTCCCTCTACAATCAATCCATTCAAGCAAAAAGAAAAACGACGTCATTAAACCATTTTTCAAAAAATAAAACACCTTCCCGTCTTGTACGAATAAAATACATTATCTGAACACCGAGGTGAGCGACTTGAATAAAAAAGATGTCATCGAATTATATCATCATATTAAAAAGAAGAGATTAAGAGAAAAAAATTCAAATATGTTTACAAAAACGAAAAAATCAGGTTGCAGTACATGCGGTAAAGTTACTTGGAAACCAAACCGATGATCCGCTTTTAAAAACCAACACCTTTTCAAAGGGAATGTTGGTTTTTTACTTTTATATGGTTACATTATTGTTGATTTTTGCGAAATTTGGTCAGAAATCAACAGTATTATTTAACAAAGCCATTTGATTTCTTCAGATATCCATTATTATACAAATAGTTCATGATCTGCTTTACACAAACATTAGGTGTCATCATTGTGGTATCTACTATGATCTCTGGATTTTCAGGATGTTCATACGGATCAGAAATCCCTGTGAAATTCTCGATTTCACCATTCAGCGCTTTTTCGTAAAGGCCTTTTGGATCACGTGCTTTCAAAGTGTCCAAATTACATTTCACGTACACCTCGATGAATTCATCCTTGTTGACTAACTTCCTAACAAATTCCCTATCTTTTCGAAATGGGGACACGAAGGTAGCTAGAACGACGATACCGGCATCTACAAACAACCGAGCAACCTCACCGACTCGCCGTATATTTTCTTCCCGATCCTCTTGTTTGAAACTGAGGTCTTTATTTAACCCCATCCTTATATTATCGCCGTCAAGTATATAAGTTGAGATAGTATGTCGATATAACGCACGATCCAATCGATTCGCAATCGTAGACTTACCAGAGCCTGATAATCCGGTGAACCAAATAATGAAACTTTTATGACCATGCAATAATTGCCTTGCCTTCTTAGGTACATCCTGATGATGCCAAAATAAATTTGAAGTCATGGATATGCACCTCCTTAACTTAATGGCCATATAACCGGGACGATGAGCATCGTCGTGAATAAACCGATGATATTTAACGGAACTCCTACTTTGATAAAATCATTGAAACGATATTGACCAGAACTATAAACAAGTAAATTTGTCTGATAACCAATCGGCGTTGAAAAGCTTGCGGAAGCCGCTATGGCAAGGACAATAGCATAAGGCTCTGGATTTAAAGCCAATTCATTCACAAAGGATAGGACAATCGGGAACATGATCACTGCTGCAGCGTTATTTGTAATGATTTCAGTCAATAAATTCGTAATCACATAGACGACGATCAACAGAATAAACGGAGTCATCCGATCCACGTGTGAAAAGACAAAGCTGACTAGATAATCAGCTGCACCTGAATTTGTCATCGCAGTGGCGATCCCAAATGCTCCTCCAATGACAAAAAGAATATCCCATTTGATCGAACCCATCGATTCATCGAAAGTAGTCACTCTTAAAAGAACAAGAAGGATGGCGGTTGTAATCGCTGCATGGGTAATCGGCACAAATCCTAAAGTGACTGTCGTGACCATCAATCCGAATACCCAAACAGGGATCCAGTCACGCAAATTTACTTCCTTATTATTCGTGTTAAAGTCCATGATTAGAAGGTTTTTCGAATTCCGATCCGGTTCACGGGAGTCTCTTGGTGCGAGGATAATCAACATATCCCCTGCTTTCAGGCGAATCGAACCGATTTTTTCATTGATTCTTTTTCCGCTCCGGTATACAGCCACAACCACTCCACCATGTCTAGTACGGAATTTTATATCACTTATCTTTGACGAAATATAGGAAGAGTGGTGTGGAATTGTCGCTTCTACCAATTTAAAATCCTCATGACGATCTGAAAAATCGTATCTGGAATGTTCAATTGTAAGGCCAGACATTTGTTCAATTTCTGTCGAACAAGTCGCATCCCCCACAAATAATAACCGATCGCCTAGATTCACTTTCTGTCTCGGAGAAATAGGAAACAACCACTCTCCTTGCCTCAAGATCGCCATTACATAACATTTACTCAGATGTCGTAATCCAGCGTCTTGAAGCGTTTTACCAACGCCATTGAACTGGTCAGTCACCTTTACTTCGACGATGTACTGTGGACTTTTGATTTTTGTCATATAATCTGTATTATTTTCCGGGAGTAATTTATAACCAATAAACAACATGTAAAGGAGTGCAACTATAAAAAAGGGGATCCCTACATAAGCTAATTCAAATAATGAAAAGCCGGCATATCCTTCCTTTTGTAATAATGTATGGATGACAAGATTCGTAGAAGTTCCTATAAGTGTACACATCCCACCAATGATTGCGGCATAGGAAAGCGGGATCAATAATTTTGATGGGTAGATTGAATTTCTTTCAGCCCACTTCTTTACTATCGGTGTAAAAAGTACAACGAGTGGTGTATTGTTCATGAAACTTGACATTCCACCTGTCACGACCATCATACGTGACATACCTCTTCTCAGTGTCTGTTTACCTCCAAATACAATCGTAGTTATTTTTGAAAAGGAAGGATGTTTCTGAATTGTATTCATGATGATGAATAAGGAAGCGATCGTCAGCACGCCTTCATTGATAAATCCTGCAAATGCCTCAGAAAGGGTTATGACCCCGCTCCACATCAAAATCAATACTGCGCTAAGGACAATAATTTCGGTACTATACCAATTGGTCAATAGGAATAGAAACATGATGCCAATAACAATGAAAGTGATCCAAATATCCCCAATGATCAATCCTGTCAGTCCTTTAGCTTCTTATAATACTCAACCAAGATTTCTACTACTTCTTTTCTACTGAAATATTCAGGTGGGGTCGTACCTTCTTTCAACATTTTCCTTACTTTCGTTCCGGATAGATGAATGTGGTCTTGCTTTGAATGGGGGCATGTTTTAAGCGATGTCATCTGCTTACACTTCACACAATAAAAACTGTGTTCTAAGCGGATTGGTGTTATTCCTAACTCGTTCTCATCGAATTGATCGAACAAACGTTGCGCATCATAAGTCCCATAATAATCGCCTACACCAGCATGGTCTCTTCCTACGATGAAATGGGTACAGCCGAAATTCTTGCGTACAATAGCGTGAAAAATAGCTTCCCTTGGCCCAGCGTATCGCATGGAACTAGAGAATACACCCAGGATGTAACGTTCTTTCGGGTAGTAGTTGGATAATAAAACTTCATAGCACTTCATCCGAATTTCCGCTGGTATATCGTCTGATTTCGTTTTCCCAACAAGTGGGTGCAGAAACAAGCCATCCACATGCTCTAATGCAGTTTTTTGAAGATACTCATGGGCTCTATGGATGGGATTCCGGGTTTGAAACCCAACAATCGTCTTCCAGCCTTTTTGCTTGAACAAAGCCCTTGACGCTTCAGGTGTAAACGAAAAGGCTGGGAAATCAGCGGGTATCCTCTTGATCATCGTTACTGGACCACCGATATAATTCGACGGGCGTTCAAAAAGATTTGCGACACCCGGATGATCGTGATCTGTAGTCCCGTATACAAGTTCAGCTTCCCGTTTCAAATCAACTTGATACATTTCTTGGACCTCTATGAAGCCGTAAACTTCACCGTCATACTCAAGTGCTAGCTTCTTTTCTCCCTTTAATTCAGCGATAATGTTGTTTGAGATTGAAAGCGTGATCGGTATCGTCCAAATCTCTCCCGTTTTCAAGCGCATATCAGTTAAAACAGATTCATAATCTTCTTTTAGCATGAAACCCTTTAATGGACTGTATACGCCAGTCGAAATACACTCCAAATCAGTCAGTTCAGCCTCTGTGATCTGGATTCTCTTTAAGTCTCGTATCAAGTTTCCTTGCAATTTTTCAACTCTATTAATCAACTTCCCGCCGTGGGGAACACTTGCCATCTCCATTACCTCCTTTTCATGAATTTTTTGATCGCGATTTCAAATTTGTTTATGCTTCTCATCCAAGTCCATTTTGCTGCTTCTTTTTCACCTTCTTCAGCTAGATTTTGCCTGAGTACCTGATTGTCAATGAGTGTAGAAACATGTTCGATGAGCCTGTTTTCATGCCGGTAGGACAATAAACAATTCTCACCGTTCCTGCAATAATCCATATTTCCACCTGAATAGACCGTTGCAAGAGCCGCACCGCACTTCATCGCTTCGAGACCAGGTAAAGATGCTGTGTCATAAGTGGAAGAACTTACAAATATATCTGTTTTGTTCAAAATATCGTTCAACTGGTAGTCATTGACTGGAGTGATTGAATTGAATTTTCTGTTGGCATGATATCTCTGAAGTGTAGGAGAAGCCTTGATTTCATTTGGTGGAGAAATGATATTGAACAAAACCCGGGGATATTTCTGTTTCAGTGCGGTGAACGTTTGCAATAGATACTCTTGCTCCCTATGCCATGAGTACCCTTCTTCTTGAATCCTCAGGATTCCACTGACTTGAAGCCGTTTAGCACGGGGTCTCCTCAAACCTAAATTCCTGAACGTGCTGCTGATACCAACGGGAACGATTTCTCCTCTTATCCCATGATTCAATTGGATGATCTGTTGCTGCCACTCAGAGAGGACAACCAGGTTTTTACTCGTATGATAGCTTTTGAAGGAAGCTTCATGATCAGGCAGGAAGACCGGTTCATAACACAGGCTGATTCGAACGTGGATCCCTTTCCCCGCTCGGCTAGCCTCTTCACAAAGTGCTGTCATCGTATAAAAATTTGAAACGATTACGTCGCTGACAGGGATATCTTCTAACACCAGCTGGGCACCTTTCGATCTTATTACGTTGACATGGAGCGGGTATTCAATTTGCGCGTTTTGCGGCATTACCACAGAAACATCATGCCCTTTTCCTGATAGACCGTTAGCAAGTTCCACTAACATTCTTTGTGCCCCTCCTTTACAGAGGGTAAGAGCGATAAACGTTATTTTCATAAATGATCCTCCTCTCCTGTGTAGTCTAGGTTTTCTTTAAATGCCATAATCGATTAAAACATCGCATGAAGGTTCGATACTTCTCCAATTTCTTCAACTCATTTTTTTCATTCACTAATGCAGAATATTCCTTTTTGCCCAATGTTGGCTGAATAAGGTTGGACACTGGTCGATTATCCCTCACCAACAGTCCGATTTGGACTAGCATGTTTTGAAAAGTACGTTTGACTAGATGAAATCGATCTGGATATTGTTTGCATAAATTTTGGTAATTGATCAGGATTTGGTTGACTTCATGCAAATTGAAGGGCTTAGGCAGAAAGGTAAGGCTAATGATCATCTGATCGATCTCCCTGTACGTTTCTTGGAATTTATAATAATTTCGTTTCGACTCATCCTGTATCGTATTTGAAACAGGATGCTCCTGATGATAACTGATCAGATTCTTGTCACTTAAGTATACCGCTCCATTTCTATATAGCCGGTATCCCATCTCCAAATCGTCCCATCCGTACCCTGGATATTCTGCAAACATTCCGACTTGATCGATTGCTTTTCGAGATACAGATACATGGCCAGTTCCAAACAATTGCCAGGGTAGCCGGTATCCTTTAAGGTCGTACCCATAATTAGCGATGATCGTCCTTCTATAAAACCGTTCGTAAGGACTTTGAACAGATAATGACGTATACATTCCGCTTGAAATATGCATTTTATCAATCAAGCATATGACAGCAGGGTTCTTTTCGAAACGAGTGAATTTCATTTTGAATTCCGATAACTTTCCTGCAACCTGTTTGCATTCCATAAGTTGATCTTGTGAAAAATCCGGATAAAGGACAGAATATAATTTCCTTATACACATAATCCCTGTCAGAACAAGTTGGGGATGTTGCTGATGATAGTCGTAATGGATTTTAAGAAAATCAGGCGGGACAAGGATTTCTGCATCCAAGAAAAGAAGAACCTTTCCACTGGCAGATTTGATTCCCCTATTGCGAGATGCTGGCCTTCCTCTATTTTTCATATTCCGCAACAGTATGAATCGAAAAGGAAAATTCCGATTTACGAGTGTTTTCGTTTTATCAGTGGAACAATCATCAATCATGATTACTTCGATTTTGGAAAGGTCGAAATGTTGATTTTCAATGGAATACAAAGTCAAAAGATTTTGCGGAAATTTATTGTAGGTGGGAATGATGATGCTGATTTCAATGTCACGATCTTTCCGTTCAGTTGTATTTATGGGCATAGGCTCACTCCAGAATATTTCCAATTCATTTCCTATCACTCACAATCTCCGTTATTTCCATTTTCTTCACAATGGATTAATCGCGCTAACATCCCTTTGTACTTTTGTTGGATCATACGAATTTCTTCCCATTGCCCCTTTACATATTTTTTCGATCCCATTTTGTCATGGATACGGTAATTCAATAAAGATTCATTCAAGACGTTCATTTTAAATTTTGCTGCCATCCTGATCCACATATCGTAATCCTGTGTGTAATTCAATGTTTCATCGAACCAGCCAACCGTTGTAAAAAGTTCTTTTTTTAAAAGGACAGTACTCCCATTCACAGGACAGCTCTTTTGAAGTTGTTTCAAGAAATCGATTCTGTGGTCAATGATCAATCCAACATCCTTTTTGTAAACTTGACTGGTTTCATCGATCAGGTTGAAGTTGGAATATACCATATCGGCTCCAGTCGTTCGCATTAACGTTACTTGCTTGTACAGTTTTTCGGGAAGGAAAATATCATCCGAGCTCAACCATGCAATCAGTTCTCCCCTTGCAGACTGTATACCAGTATTCAGGGCAGTAGCTGTCCCGCCATTTTCTTTGGAAATATAACGGATCTGGTTTAAATAGGGGTTGAGTAATGTTTTATGTTCCGAGGAACCGTCGTCAACGACAATGATTTCAAAATTCCGATAGGTCTGCCGAAGGGCACTTTGTATAGCCTGATCAACATAAGCACAGTTATAGAAAGGTATAACCACACTGATTAACGGGTGTGAATTTTCCAACTAACTTCCCTCATTTCCTACAATTATTGTTTTTTGATTTATAGAAGGCGATCGTGTCCTCTAAAGAATTTTGAAGTGTGTATTTCGGCCTCCATCCTAATGAACGAATTGTTTCTATTTCGATCTTGATAGGTGGAGACTCGATTGAATGATCTTTTGTAAACTGCAGCCGTTGTGGCGTTGCTTTTGCGAAGTGACTCATTAATTCTTCCAGGGTCCTGCTATGACCCGATCCGATATCAAACTGATCGATTTTGCATTTCGATGTTAAAATCAACATATAGGCATCAACTGTATCCCGGACATCGACGAAATCACATTGTGCTTTGCTATTGTGAAGGTGAACATGGACTGCTTCTTCCTGTTGTTCTGCAGCGACGATTTTTTGGGCAACCTTCGCACAAATCCCTGCTGAATTTCCAGGTCCAATCAGGTTGGTCGGCTTTGCCAGTGCTATATCCATAGAAAATAGGGTTTTCCACTCTTTCGATAATAAGACCTGGAACGTTTTGCTGAGACTATAAGGGTGTGGGGGTCTTTCATTTTGACAGAGGGAATATTGAAGTGCAGAACCTACAATCAATGTTCGGGAGGCCGGTACATGATTACGAATCGACTCTAACAGATTGAGGGTTCCTAAAACGTTACTTTCCATACATTGAAGTGGTGATTCCCAGGAGCGGTTAGCATTATTGAATCCAGCCAGATGCAACACATAATCGGGTTTGATTTCCTTTACGGTTTTATCAATTTCACTGTATTTAGTCAGATCACAGGAAATATTTTTAGAAAAGGGATGCGGGATTGGTTTCCTGCTGATACAAGTCACTTGCATCCCCATTCGGGCTGCAGAATTTACTGCATGTATCCCTGTAAAACCAGAAGCACCAGTTATGAGAATACGTTTCTCATCGATACGCATTCACTTTCATCCAATCTCGCAACTCCAAAAGCATTTCATCATAATGTGGAAGTCTGTAATCAATTTCCTTCCGTGTATTCAATAAGGTGCGATCACATACAGCATCTTCAAAGGAATGGATGACGATATCTGTTTTATTGAAGATTTTTTGGAACTTGAGGAGTAGTGCATGTTTGGAGAGGGTTTCTGGAGCTGTAAGGTGGTAAAGACCCTTGATATCTTGTTGGATGAATGTATGAATTGTTTTCGCTAATTCTAATGTGGTTACACCATTCCAGAGAACGTTTGTGTAACCATTCACCTCTCCTTCTTGTTTCATGAACCAGTTGAATAATCCGATTCCATCCTTCAACTCCGGACCGATGATGGATGTTCTGATCGTCAAGTGCGGACTTTCTGTTACCTCTCCCAGTGCTTTTGTCTTTGCATACATACTTGTACCATCTGGTTGCGCTGATTCTGAATAATTACCTCTTGCACCATCAAACACACAATCCGTACTGATATGGATCAGCTTTCCACCAATCGTTGAAAGCTCACTTTTCAGAATGTGCGGCAAGAGGCTGTTAACCTTAATGGCATCAATCGGATACTCAGCGGCACTTTGATTCAAGATACCGACACAATTGATGACAACATCAGGTTTCACCTTCCGGAGTATAGTTCTGAGGTTTTCTTCCTTACTTACGTCAAGATAGATTCCCTCTTGTTCTGCCGGGCTGCGATGAGTGAAAGTAATCTCATACTCTGCCAAACTCTTAAAATAGTTGACGATCATATGCCCTGCCATCCCATGACCGCCTAAAACGAGCACGTTCATGACAAAAATCCACCTTTTTGCAGCATTTCCTTGATTTCATCTTTAGACATCAACATTTCATGGGAACTATAACTGTGAAGATCGATCTTTTTGAAATGCTGGTAATGCTCTTTAAGATCTTTGATTTCGATAGTAGGCAGGATGACGAAATATTCTTCATCAAAGTAAACAGTCGTATTGCTCTCATATTCAGAGAGTAAAATTTCATGCAATTTCTCCCCTGGGCGAATACCAGACTCTTTAATCGTAACCCCTTCTTTCCCTGAAGCATCAATCAACACCTCCGCCAGATCCATGATTTTGCATGTTGGCATCTTCATTACAAAGATCTCTCCACCCCTGCTTTCATCTGTTGCTTTGAATAATAGTTTGATTGCATCTTGTAAGGTGAGGAAAAATCGGGTCATCCTTTTGTCGGTAATGCCAATTTCACCCTTCTGTTGGATTTGACGTTTGAAAACATGGATAACACTGCCGTTCGTACCTAGAACGTTCCCGCCTCTGACACAGACGAACTTTGTGGATGGACTGAGGACATTCGCATAAATGATCAGCTTTTCGCCAATCGCTTTTGTCATGCCGTAGAAATTGGAGGGGTTCGCTGCTTTATCTGTTGAAATATAGATGACTTTTTCAACTTTAT
This sequence comes from Alkalihalobacillus sp. TS-13, assembly GCF_019720915.1. GTDB lineage: Bacteria > Bacillota > Bacilli > Bacillales > Fictibacillaceae > Pseudalkalibacillus. Next base: position 595,140 of record NZ_JAHKSI010000001.1, on the reverse strand, counting down.
TTTGGATAGCTGCTTCAATGACATGTTGTGTACCTAACACATTCGTTTTAAGCGCTTCATATGGCTGATGTTCACAAATCGGTACATGTTTTAGCGCTGCCAGGTGATAAATATAATCCACACCTTCTGATGCTTTTGCCAATCCTTGATACTCTCGGATATCACCGATTATGAAAGTCAGTTTGGGATTATATTCGAATTCATGCTGCATGTGGACTTGACTTGCTTCATTACGTGAAAATATCCGGATTTCTTTCGGATCTTTTTCTAGCAGTTGTTTGACAAGTTCATGCCCCCATGAGCCCGTTCCTCCTGTAATCAATATCGTTTTGTTTCGCAATAGTTAACGACCTCCTAATATGAATTGAACTACTTTTTGTGAAACTTGTTTCTCAAGATAACCAACAGGACATTTCCAGTTGGATTTATGGTTTACCATGATCGTAACAGCATCTAGAATTCTTTTTCGATTTAAGCCTGAAATGACATTACTCCCGCAATCAACCGTTTCAGGACGTTCTGTACTGTTTCGGATCGTTACGGTCGGAACTTGGAAAATACAACATTCCTCTTGCACCGTCCCACTATCAGTCAATACACAGAAAGCATTTTTCTCAAGAGAGACAAAATCAAAGAAGCCAAAAGGATCGAAAAATCGGATGTTCGGATGGTGGGTCAAATTTGATTGTTTTTCAAGCTTGGATTTTGTGCGAGGATGGATGCTGCAGATGATCGGCTTGTCGAAGGTTTCAGCAATCAAATTGATACCTTCGAAGATTTCTATGAGATGCTCGTCATTGTCTACATTTTCAGCACGATGTGTTGTCACAAGGAAATAACCCTTCGGTTCGAGACCTAATTTGGCCATGATCATACTGTTGTCGATATTCTCTCGATAATGCTCAAGCACCTCGTAAATTGGATTTCCGAATAACAGGATTCTGTTAGAGGGAACACCTTCCTTGATCAGATTATCGCGGCTGTTAGGTGTATATGGAAGATTATACGTAGAAATGGAATCGATCACTTTCCTGTTCTTCTCTTCTGGAACAGATAAGTCAAAACAGCGGTTTCCTGCTTCCATATGAACGACGGGAATGTCCATCCGTTCTGAAAGGATGGCACTTAAAGCACTATTCGTATCACCCAAAACGAGTACCTTGTCAGGCTTTTCTTTCAATAATATTTCTTCAATCTTGCCGAACATGGATGCTAATTGATTCCCTAATGACTGTTGCTGCGACTGTAAAATATAATCTGGCATTCGTAATTCTAATTCTTTAAAAAAGATATCACTCAGATTGTAGACGAAGTTTTGACCCGTATGGACCAATATGTGCTTTTCTGCCCACTGGTCAAGTTTCTTCAATATCAAACTGAGGCGTATGATTTCTGGTCTGGTTCCCAGGATTGTCACGACTTTCATACAAAACTCCTTTCCTTCTGCTTTCTTACTTAATAACCTATGACACGATGAAAAGACGAGCATAGACATGCCCCTATATAAGTCGAAAAAAATGAAATTAGGCTTAATCTACCGTTTTACCAGTTCTCATCTTTTTCATAATCGAGGTCCACCAGTAATTGACCAGCCTTTTGTTTGAATAAAGCTTTTAGTTCATCATCAAACTCATTTCTCCAGCCGCCGATTTTACCCTTACGGAAAGTAGGCGAAGTTTGAGGATTGATGTTTTGAATCATTTTCCAAACTATTAAAGGTCTTGTAGAGGGGACAGGATTTTCACCCCACAAGAATTTCACAATTCTATGGACAGCTTGAATTCTGCTTTTATCCGATGAAGTCAAGTCTTCGAATCGTACTGAAAAAACTTCCGGTTTCGACATCCATGCAGAAAAGCTTTTGAACCATTCAGCCACATCATGTTGATAACCCCATTTCTTTTCTGTTGGATGTCCACCTTGTATCAGGAATTTAATTCGATCTCGATGGGTGAAATTTTCTTGTGTGAAAGTATCATATAGGGGGTGGATTTTCAGCGTGGGAATGAAATAGGCATAAGAAACGACAACATCTCTGGGATCACGATAAACAAAAATCTGTTTCATGTTCCTTTTATTGAAAAATGTCTCCCATTCTGAAGTATAGTAAAGATGCCCATTCACGAATTCGTGGTTTGTAAGGTTGTCCATCGCATCAAGCTTGGCTTCCGTCTGGTAATGCATATGCCCGAACATCCCTTTGTTCGGATCATGTTTCATGCCCGGAATGCCAAGAAGCAATTGTTTTAATAAATGGGTGCCGCTTTTTGGAATCGAATTCAACAAAAAGGGCGGCAAACCTTGATTATCATGTGCTTTCAAATGAATCTCCTCTCTTTCTGGTGATGAAGTAAAGTCCTTTACATCATATGAATAATCCTGGACTGATGATTGGACAACTTTCCTCATCTTTTGAACTTTTTTAGCCCCAATCATCATATTCATATGTACAAACAATTCTCTTTGATGAAGCGTATACTAACTAATAATTCTTAAAATTGTCAGAAAGAGGATTAAATACATGAAAGTTTTGTTCATCTATTACATCTCCAGCGGAGGTGTCGAAACGTTGAATCGCCATAGAAATGCAGCCCTTACTCAAGCTGGAGTTGAATGTCACTTCTTATACAAAATGCAAGGAACAGGACATCAGAATCTTGAAGGGATCCGTACATTTGTAATGAATAACCCGGTCGAAATTTCAAATCTTATCAAACGGGAAAAATATGACTTGATCGTCGTATGTTCGGATGACAAAATGCTTGAACCAATCAAAAGGAGTGGATTCGAAGGTATTTTGATCTTTGAAGTGCAGGGACTTGGCAACCATAGGACAGCACAACGCTTTTTTGTTCAAAATGGCAGACATATAAACCGCTATGCTGATGCGATTCTGCTCCCAAAAACACACCATCTGGTCAAGCTCGCACAGACTTATCTGCCAAAGTTGCCACGCTTTTCCTTCCATAATTGCTTTGATAGCAATGCGTTTACACATAAATCCTTTCAAAAGTCCCCATTACCGATAATAGGATGGGTTGGAAGAATCGAAAAAAATAAAAATTGGCAGACCTATCTTGAAATTGGGAGAAGACTGATTCAAAAAAAGCATATGATCAAACTCTGGATGTTCATTGATGACACATTATATGAAAGATCACAATATCAACTCTTTTTGAAGAGGATAGAAGACCCTAACCTGAAGAATCACCTGACTATATTCAAAAATATCAGGAATGATGTGATGGCAGACTATTATTCTAAAATTGCGGATTCTGGTGGAATAGTATGTTCCACTTCCAAAGTAGAGGGATTTGGATACACACTCGTAGAAGCGATGAGTTGCGGATGTCCGGTATTGACAACCGATTCTGACGGAGTGAAGAGCATCGTGCAGGATGCCAAGACAGGGATATATATGAAAAATGGTCAACTCGCTGACGCAGTCAATAAAGCAGAGCAGTTGCTTACGAATGAAACACTTAGGGTCAAACTGATAAGAAATGCACGTGTGAATATAAAGAGTAGGTTTTCACTGAATAAGTACGCGACTGAGTTTATGAAGATGTACAACAGCCTAAGAAAATGAACTGTACTTGGTGCAACATTAGAAAAAGGAGCTGACCCATGAGTGTATTTGGTCAGCTCCTTTGGTTTTAAACAAGGATCTATCTTAAATAATTTCGTCTTCTTCGTTCTTGTTTCATCGAATTGACTAGCCTGCTGATCGGGTCACGATGTTTCCTTTTCACCACATGGATTTCGTTTCGTATCACTTCTTTATGCTTAATTGAGCCCATGTTGCCATGAACACGGTAATGTACGAGAGGCTCCGGAAAATAATAAAATTGATAAGATGGGATTAAACGTAACCACAAATCATAATCGTGAGTGTATGGTAAAGTTTCATCGAACATTCCTGCTCCTTTAATTACATCCATCTTCGTCATAACGGTACACCCATTAATGATACAGCCAGACCTCATAGCTCTTACGAAAAACCAATTATCAGGCAACCCGACTCCAACTGGTTCACTTTTTATTCTGTCCCTCTCATTGATCAAATAATAGTTTCCATAAGAAATTGCAGCATTGTTGCTTAACATGAATTGCAACTGCCGTTCGATTTTTTCAGGGTGATAGAGGTCATCAGAACTCAACCATGAAAAATAATCTCCTGTCGCATTAAGGATACCTTTGTTTAACGCACTGGCTGTCCCCCCATTTTGTTTTCGGATATAAGTGATTTTCCGTTTGTAAGGTTCGATCAGGTCGATATGTTGCTTAGATCCATCGTCGACTAATATTATTTCACAATTTTTATAGGTTTGTTTCAAGGCACTCTCTATAGCCCTATCAACGTACTGGCAATTAAAAAACGGTATGATGATCGATACTTTCGTTATAATTTGTCTCATCCTCCTTTCTTTATGATCCGCTCGATGTGGGCAAGTAATTGCTTTACGCGGATTTCTGTCGTATGTTTCTCCCTGATTAATTTGATTGCATTTGCAGTGATTTGACGTCGTTCATGTTCATTTTTCAGAAAGTATTCCACTTTTTGATGGAAGTTGTGCTCGTTCACTTCTACAAAAGTTTCCCCATCGATGAACCCCAAGTCCTGTAGCTCTTTAGAACCTGAAGCAAGAAGTAAAGAACCACAACCTGCTGCTTCGAAATATTTCAGGACAGGAAATTTATAGATTGAATCACAGGTGAGAAAGATTCTGGATCGATTTAATAAGCTGGCATAACTTTCACCTGTAATAAACTTGGACTGTGAGTGGATGTTCCGATAACCAGGATGTTGAATATACGTAAAATCATACCTCTTGGAAAGTTCGTTATACATTTTGACCCTTAGCGGATAAAGATGTTCAATGAGACTTCCTGCCATCAAAAGATTGATGTCTCTGTTTAAATTCATATCCTTGAAAATATAACCTGGAACATGATGAGGGAGCCAGATTATTTGCTTTTTGTATTCAGGATACCATTTCAAGAACGCATCCCGATATTGAACGAATAAGTGTTCAATCTGATTCTTCTGATACAGTTTTTTTCTTCGTCCAATCCGGTAATGCAAATCATGAACAAGTGCACCTTTTGGAATCGTAACTTTATCTATGTTCCTGATCCAAGGACAATAATCAGGTTTCTGGTCATTGAACAAAATAAAGTCTGGACGTCGGGGAAGCTGTGCAATGATATCCGGTAAGTTCCCATCTTCATACCAATATGTCAAATTACAATGTTTTTTCAGCTCTTCCCCTAAATAATAAGTACTTTTTTCAATAAAAGACCCCATATATCTAGTAATGAATAAAACGTTCAATTTCATGTAATCACCCTGAATTTTATGAAAGTTGAGGTTGACTCGAAAAGAGACAACCTCAAAACTTGGCTGTTAGATAATGACCGCGACGATATTCCTAGTTGGAATCCAGATATTTCCTAATCCGCCAGATCCACCTTGATTGAACAAACACCAGTCCCTACCAACTTCTATTAGGACCACATTTGTCAAAATCAAGTCTGAATCGGAATCTTCGACAGCTACTTCAGTTACTGTTCTTCCTAAGAGTCGACGCAGATAAACCAATTTTGTACTAGCCATATTTACACTCCTTCTGTCTATTGATTAGCATCATAGACGATGCTTCTTTATGTATATGAAGCAAGAGGACAAGTTGCATGGACAGCCATGTATTAAGTGAATAAAATGGTTGAGTGCGGACAAGGCTAACAACCATTTTTGTCAAGAGTAGGTCTTGACCCATTCAAAAGGACATCAATTGCAATATAGTATAGTAACCCTTTCTAATATGCATTTTGGGGTGCATACACATTTTTTTTAAAAGGAGGAAAAGAAATGAGTTTATTCGATAAAGGTTGCGGATGTGACAAAAGAGACGATCGAAGAGACGATCGAAGAGACGACAAGTGCGACGGCTGTGTCTGTGATGAATTAAGAAAGTTACGTTCCGGAGATGAAGTCGACTTGATCATTGATGGGGAAGAATTTGCAGGATTGATTTTCGCATGCTTTGATAAAAAATCATGTTGTGTGACTTTCTTAGATGATGACTATCCATTCATCGTAGATTGCCGTAAAATTGATGCGATCCGCGTCTTAAGCTAACTCATATTCCTTGAACTGAAAAACCTGATTTGGTGCTCAAATCAGGTTTTTTCCTTTACTATCGTTTTATAGGCTCTTGATATAGGAACGAAAATCACCTGTTTCAATGATCGGTGTGCAGAACCGTTTTAGTTTTTGATTTTTGATTTTCCAAGTATGGACGTCTACAGCACTTCGAATGTAGACATAATGATCTTTGGTACCGGAATAGATGGGGATCCCCTGTTCAATACATTCTTCGCAAAGCTTTGCGTCTTCACCTGTATTACATGCCTGAAAAGGGACTGAATCGATCACGCTTTTTTCAAATAAGAGTGTCCCTCCCATCAATACTTTCCGGTTATATCGATTTTCACTATCTTGATCTGCCTCTCCAGCAAACTTATAAGGATTGAAAGAATATAAAATGCGGTCATCTTCAAAGTACATATAAATGGTTGTTTTCCCTATAACACGCGCTTTGGATTGTACCAAAGTTTCCATACTATGAATCAAATAATCTTCCGTGTAATAATCATCATCATCGAACTTTGCAATATATTCATAGTTTGCTTCCTTTACTGCTCGATTCAGACATTCACCGAGGGTGGTGTCTCCGCTTAATTGTAAAACTTTGATTGCCGGATCATCTTGCACTTTTCTTTTCCACTCCAAAAGACTCATTGAATCCTTATTCAAAATGATGATCAGTTCTTTGTCTTTCCAAGATTGTCTTTTGTAGTTTTCAAGAATGTTCGGGAGAGTATACTCTTTATTGGTGCATGTAATAACGCTGATCAACGCACTATCCTCCCTGCCTTTTGATAATATAAGGCTCGAAATCATCCGTGTGAGCCACTACTTCACAAGCATTGAGGATGATATCATTCGAAACCTTCCAAGTATGGCCGCTGCCAGAATCATTTCGTATATAAACGAAATCTTCCATTCCTGCTGAGTATACTTTAAATCCTTTATCAACACAGTCCTGACAGAAAAGCCTGTCAAGCTCCTTGATTTGATTCCGGAATGTAACTTTTTCAAAAATATGACGTTTCATGACAAGTGTTCCACCTTGTAAATATTGTTTTCCAAAACGGGTTTGGTCATTGACGTATTGGTGTTCATTATTCGAATTGAATATTGTCAAAACCTTACGCTCAGGCATGAACAAAAAAACAGTCGTTTTTCCGATGACGTCAGCGTTCGTTTTCTCCAAAGTAGATACGGATTCAGTCAGATACTCTGGTGCATAATAATCATCATCTTCAAAGTTTGCGATGATTTCATAATTCGTCTGCTCCACTGCAAAGTTTAAACACTTCCCTAGTGAAGAGCCATCTTCCACTCGGAAAACGGAAACGTTTTTATGTTTTTTTGCCTCCGTCTCCCATCTTTCCAAATCCATTTCTGCCTTTGTCAAAACAATGATAAGCTCCTTATCATCCCACTTCTGCCGGGCGTAATTATTGAATACATTTTCAAGACATGAATCTCTCATCGTACAAGTTATGACAGAAACCATATTCACTTCCCCTTTCCGGTGATCCGAAACATATCCAACAGGATTCTTCACAAACCATTTCCAAGCAGTATGGACCATATCTTCCAGGCTGAAATCCGCCTTCCAACCTAGTTCTCTAGAAACCTTTTCACTGTTCGCTATAAGTCTAGGTGGATCACCTTTCCTGCGGGATACATAAACAACCTTTGCTTTCTTTCCTGTCAATCTCTCGCATGTACTGATAAGTTCTTTGACAGAATAACCATCACCGTTCCCAAGATTGTAAGTCTTATTTTTTACATCATCATCAAGTAAATGTTTCAACGCCAATATATGCCCTTTAGCTAAATCAGATACATGGATGTAATCCCTGACACAAGTCCCGTCAGGTGTTTCATGATTTTGTCCAAATACAGTCAGGCGATCTTTTTTCCCTGCTAAGTGTGCAAGGACATTTGGTATAATATGGGTCTCTGGACGATGGTCTTCTCCTAGTGCTCCAGAAGGATCTGCCCCAGCGACATTAAAATATCTCAAATTGACATACTCCATTCCATATGCAAGTTCATAGTCCTGGATCATCTTTTCAGCTATCAGTTTAGTGCGTCCATATGGTGAAATGGGATTTGTTTCAGTTCCCTCATCGATTTCTGTCTCTTCAGGAACACCGTAAACAGCGCAAGAAGAAGAAAAAATGATTTTTTTCACGCCTCCATCAAGCATACAATTCAAAAGGTTGATTACGGTTATAACGTTATTATCATAGTACTTTCTTGGATGAGTGACAGACTCTCCTACATAGCAATTAGCGGCAAAATGCATGACTGCTTTTATTGGAAAAAGTTCAAATATCCCTTTAAGGACATTGGGCTTCTTTACATCCCCTTTTATGAAATAGGAACGTCCATCAACAGCTTCCTTGTGTCCTGCACTAAGATCATCGAGCACGACAACTTCGAAATTTTCCTCTAGGAGCCCCTTCACTACATGACTTCCAATATAGCCAGCTCCCCCTGTAACAAGGATCATCCTCTCACCAACTTTTCTTAGAGTTCCATAATCTCTTCAAATAATCTTCCTTTCACACTTGGCATCGCCCAAACATAAAAATAATTAGACTATACCTTCAAAAATAGATTATTAGCATATAGATGATTCCGTGCAACAAACATTAGAGGTACTCAAGAAAAACATGATAAAAGGAGATAACAATGAGAAGAGCGGTTATAACGGGGGTTGCTGGCTTCTTAGGCTCCAACCTAGCGACACATTTACTTAATGATGGCTATGAAGTAATCGGGATCGATAATCTATCGACTGGTAGGAAAAGCAATCTGAAAAAGTTGGATTCACATCCTTGGTTCCGATTTATCGAAACTGATGTATGTCACGGATCTATCCTCCAAAACAAGCAATTGGATCGTGTCGATGAAGTTTATCATCTTGCTTCACCAGCCTCTCCAAAGTGGTATCAAGCATCACCCTTTAATACGATAGAAGTCAATACAATCGGAACGAAAAACATGCTTGAATTAACCAGAAGGAACGAGGCTAAGATGCTTTATTCCAGTACAAGTGAAATATATGGTGACCCTGAGATCCATCCTCAAATAGAAACATATAAAGGAAACGTCAACCTTTGGGGTCCACGGGCTTGTTATGATGAGTCGAAACGCCTTGGAGAAGTATATTGCTACCTATTCCATAACTTATACGCTACAAAAGTAACCGTTGCAAGGATTTTCAACACCTACTCCTCTGGACTTTGGCAAGGAGATGGGCGTGTCATCCCGAACTTCATCAACCAGGCTTTAAGAGGAGAAAATTTATCGATATATGGTACAGGAATGCAGACCCGTACATTTTGTTATATTGACGATACGATTGCTGCCTTCAAAAAAATGGTGGAATCTGACAAATCAGATGGAGAAGTTTTCAATATCGGCCATCCAAAAGAATACACCATCCTTGAAGTTGCAAAGCTTATCAAAAAAATGACCCGTACATCAAGTGATATTGTTTTTCTGGAGCCTCAAGATGATGATCCTAAAGTTCGCTGTCCCGATATTTCCAAAGCTACCGCATTACTGGATTGGATTCCAAAAGTAGAATTGAAGGAAGGATTGGAGCATTCCATTACCGAGTACCGATCAAGAATAATTACAGGAATATCACCCTTGAATTTAAATGACAAGTTGAACGATTGACTTAGATGATTGACAAATGGAGTGGGGCTACCGAAAGAAATAATCGAAGTTTCAGGAACATACCCGAAATTGGATATTATTGACCGTGGTGGTTGGGGCAATCGACACCAATCTTTCTTTTCTTTATTGGACGAAATGTTTCAAAAATATGAAAGGGACCTTATGAACAAGGAATTTCGATTTGTATTCTGTAGTGGTGACAGGGCAGAGAGGGCATCGAGACACGTTCGTATAAGACCAGTAAACTGGGATATGGTCGTAGAGAAATGTACAGAGAAAGGCAACCTACCGTATGAAAAAGAACAATGCTTTTGGATAGGAGATGCTAATAATCATCGGCTACGAAAAAAACTCCTACAATTATCAAAAAGAGAACCTGATTACCTGAAAGCAATAGGAATGGAATGGGATACAATGATATAGGTTCAGGTTATAGTACAGAGGACGGACTACAAGCTACAACACATTACATTCCTATTCCTGATCATGCCCAATATAAATACGTTATCGATATACAAGGTGTCGGCTATAGCTCAAGATTGAAACTCCTTATGCAATTGAAACGACCTGTTTTTATTGTTGAGCGGGACTACCATGAATTTTTCTTTCCTTTTATGGTTCCATTCAAGCATTATATACCTGTTAAACGGAATTTGTCAGATTTAATTCCTCTGATTAAATGGCTTAATGAAGATGAAGAATCCTATAAAATGATCGTTCATGAAACAAATCGATTCGCTGAAAAGTACCTGAGTAAAGAATATGCCATTAAACACTTATACCAGACAATCGCCAAATATGGTCTTGATTAAATACCTTTCGAAGATTGAAGGATTTCTTTTTCGAACACATGAAGTGCTCTTGCTACAACTTGATCCATATTATAGTAACGATATTCTGCCAATCTTCCGATGAACAGAACCTTATCTATTATCTTTTCCGCTTCTGACTGGTATTTACGGTATAACACAGCATGTTCTTTTTTCGGTATCGGATAATATGGGTCATTAGCTTGTGGTAAATATGGACATGCTTCTTCAATCATGATGGTCGTTCCAGATATCTTTTGTTGTGTAATATGCTTATATTCCGTAATTCTCGTAAAATCATAATCATTCGGATAATTGATTTGTGAGGTTTCCTGATAATAATCTTCATTACTATGATAAATGGATTTGAATTGGAGGCTTCGATACGGCAACTCACCATATTTATAATCAAAGAACTCATCAATCGGTCCGGTATAGATCATCTTAGCGGATGAAAAATTGCCTTTCAGATCTTTGTAATCTGTTTTAAGCAATAATTTGATATTCGGATGTTTGATGATATTTTTGAACATGTCCGTATAACCTTTTTTGGGAACAGCTTGATACTTATCTTGAAAATACCGGTCATCCCTACTTATATGTATAGGTACTCTTGCAGTCACAGAAGGATCGAGATTTTTCGGGTCAACTCCCCACTGCTTCAACGTGTAGCCAAGAAATACTTTCTCATAAACGAAATCAGCTAAATGTCGGATTTCTTCGTCTTGATCTTCAAGCATCTCTAAAATAGGTACTTTCTTTCCAAATCCATACCGATCGATCAGTTTTCCTTCCATTTGGTTTGCGTATCCCTTTGGAAACAACAAATGGAGAGTATTCAAGTTGAATGGTACGGGCACCTTTTTCCCATCAATCACAGCTAATACATGGTGCTGGTAATGAATCCACTCCGTAAATCTAGAAAGGTAATCCCAAACTTTCTTGGAGTTTGTATGAAATAGATGAGGACCATATTGATGGACGAGAATCCCATTGTCATCATAACAATCATAGGCATTCCCGCCAATATGGTCCCTTTTTTCAACAATCAACACGTTTTGATCCAGCCTTCTTGCAATCTGTTCGGCTACGATGCACCCAGAAAATCCCGCTCCCACTATCAACCAATCGATTTTCAATCCCATCCCCTCACCCATGATCATTTGTACGTATTATATGCTCAATCGAATAAACTTTTCCTTTTTTCTTTTGGATGAAGAGCAGCGAGTTGTTTCCACCCGCATCGGAATTTGAACTCAGGTTCATACTCGTTTCCCCACCTTCGCAACGTATCATATATATGCCATTCGAATACTTCATTGTAGAGATCGAGCTTTTTGGTTGCGTTAAATGGATGCTGTCGGTAATTGTATAGCATTTCGTCCATCCAATGGATCTTGTATCGTTCAATCAACCTGACATCAATCCGCCTGTCTTCCATCACCCGTCCATCCCACGGATCGTCAGTCGGCCAACCTCCTACCGTTTTCAATGCTTCTGTCCGATAAAACCTTGGAAACGGAACATCATTCGATAGGAGGAATTCATATTTATCTGAATAGGATGCCCCCTCTTTCCTTGGCACCTTCAGACACGTATTCCCTTCCCGGTCTTCATAAATATCTGTTTTCTTCCCCCATAAGAGAGCAACATCCCGCGGTAAGCGTTTCATCACCTCTATCATCTTTTCAATTGTATCGGGGAAAAACCAATCATCACTATCAAGTTTGATGATGTAGGGGGTGTCTATGACCTGGAGTCCTGTATTCTGAGCATGTGATTGGCCCCTATTAATCCCATGAGTAATGAGCTTCACTCTGGGATCACCGAGAAATTCTTCCAAACATTCGACTGAATCATCCGTAGATGCATCGTTCACTAAAACGATCCTCCATTTTTGATATGTTTGCTCGAATACACTCTTTAATGCATCAGTAATGAATCGTTTTCCCGGATTATAAAAAGGAATCAAGACCGTAACATCTGTTCTCATGTCAACCTCCTAAATAGATTTAGGCACAAGTTTTTTTAAAACTTTTGTCCCATTTTCCATTTCAAAGACAGGTTCATATAAATTTCCCCATCGCTTTAACGCATCTCGTATGTTCCACTCGATCATTTCATTAATAGGATCAAAATGATTGGTTAAACTATCTGCATGTTTTCGATAGTTATAGAGAACCTCGTCAATCCAGTGGATTTTGTAATGTTCGATCAAACGTACATCCATTCTCCGATCTTCAAGATAACGTCCTTCATATGGGTCATCTGTCGGCCACCCTCCTACCTTCCTGAGAGCTGAAGTCCGATAAAACCTTGGATAAGGAACAAAGTTTGATAGTAAGAAGTCATAACGATCTAAAAAAGACCTTCCCCATGTATCCTGGTATTTTCCTAGAATCTTCCTTCCATAATCAAAAACCACTCGTTTTTTCCCACAAATGAGCGCTACATCTTCCGATACTTGGTTCGCTGCGTTTAATAGCTTTTCAAGCGTATAGTCAAATAACCAATCATCACTATCCAGCATTAAAATGAATGGGGTTTGAACATGTGAGAGACCTATGTTCTGAGATTTCGCTTGGCCTAAATTCTGTTCATTCCTGATCACGGTCACCCGAGAATCATTCAAATGGTCTTCTATTAAAGACAGGCTGTCATCCTCAGATGCATCATCCACGATGATATGCCTCCATTCCTTATAGGTCTGTTTACAGACACTGTCAACTGCAGTACGCAAATAACTCCCTGGATTGTAAGAAGCCGTTAGGATCGTCACTTCACTTTTATTCATGTTTCTTCACCATTTATTTGAGGATGTGGATTCTTTTTGGTTACAGCAACCGTATGGACGACTTCATAGTGTGGATCATTAAAAGCTAATAAACTCTTAGGAATTTCATGAACTGCTCTTCCCTCTAGGAAGGCCTGCGCGATTCCTAGATTCCCATGGCTCTCTATCCGTGTATCCCCGGCCGTATCGATTTCTGAAAAACATCTATACAGCGCCATTCCAGTAAAACGCCAATAGTCACCATACTCTCTCGTCTTACAGCTCTGACTGACTCCTGGAAAAGTAACTAGAAGAACCCCACCAGGTTTCAACGTCTTCATGGCGTTTTTCAGTGCTTCCTTAAAATCATAAATGATGTGGATGACCTGTGTCAGGATGAAACAATCAAATTCACCATCAGGTACATTTTCACCTGTTTCAAGATTACCTTTGATCGTCACCCCTGGGTATAGATCGATGTCAAGGATATCGACACTATCAATTTCTTTTCCAAATAACGAGGTGTACCGGTTTTCTCCAATTTCCAGGACTTTTCCTTTAATCAAATGTTGATTTTTTTCTATAAACTTTTCAATGAAATACCGATCGATTGGTTGTCCCCGATCAAACCCAAATTGACGGCTGACTGGCCTTTTCGAAAAATTTCTCATATGTCGTTACCCTCCTTGATGTTTACCGTAACAGCCTGAATCATTTCACGGATTCCTTCATCCACCTGATAATGAGGCTTCCATCCTAACAATTTTTCAGCCTTGCTATTGTCAAGTCTGCTGAATAAAATATCTCCTTGCCTCCGGTGAATATAAACAGGTTCTACTCCAGTTTCGAAATACTTTACAATCAGATTGTATAAATGATTGATAGTTGTAGCAGTCATACTGCTTATATTCATAACATCATCAATTTCCTTTTCAATTGCTAATAAATTTGCCCTGGCAACATCATTAACGTGAATAAAATCCCTTGTTTGTTTTCCGTCCCCATAAATCAGCGGGATTGTTCCGGAAGACAAATGTTTTACAAAAATCGGTATGACGCCCCCTTCATTATCCGATCGTTGCCGAAGCCCAAAAACGTTGGAATACCTGAAAATCGTGTATGGAAGTTGAAACTGCTCGTTGAATTGCTTGATATACATCTCTGAAGCTAGTTTTGAAATGCCATAAAAGGAAATTGGATTGAGCGGTGAAAGCTCATCAGCTGTTTTTAGTCCAAGATCGCCATATACTGCGGAAGTGGATGCAAATATGAATCTTTTTACGTTATAGATACGGCATATCTGCAATAACTTTACCGTACCCAAGAGGTTGACTTCAGCATCATAAACTGGATTTTCCATCGACGTATTTATATCCACTTGAGCGGCTAGATGGATTACATAATCAGGTCTTTCTTTTTCAAACACCTCTTTTATTTTTGGGGATATATAATCCAACTCGTAATAGCTGATCGGATAAGCAGATGAACAGTAGTTTCCCGTACACAAGTTATCCACTACCACTACTTCATATCCTTTGCTTGCCAGTAATTCAGAAATATGAGAGCCGATGAATCCACACCCACCCGTTATTAATACCTTCACTGCCATCCCTCTTTTATCGATTGACCTTTTTAAAACAGTTGTGCACGAATGAGGTGATATTTTTCGGCATACCCAACCCCTGTTTCCATTCCTCTTTTCGCAGCCCATCTCTTGATATTCTCTGGTGAAATCAAGTGGTCCGGTGAGCGGATTTGCGATTGATGTTTACAGAATGCTTCTACTTTTCGATCGATGGAATCAGTGATATCAAGATAAAGTTCGCCGACATCATTGACCTTCGGGTATTGCCAGACGATCATAGGATATTCATACATTGCAATCAGTTTCGGGTTTCGATTTGGAATCGGTCTTAAACTGGCCATAGAAGCTTGAAACAAGACTTGGTGGTCCTGGTGATAGCTCGGATATGGGATGAATACTATCGTCGGTTCCATCTTTCTGAGAACCTGATCCAATTTGGACACGATCTGATTCATCGGAATCGTATCCATCGCACTTTCTTTATCCTCAAAAAGTATTTCATAATCATTGCAGCCTAAATGTGCAAGCGCTTCTTTCAATTCCATTCTTCTAGTTTCAGAATGAATGATGCCATCGTCCTTATGTTGGAAATGGATATCTCCAACTGACCCGATGAGCACTTTTACTTCATTCTCGTATTTCCTTGCTTTATCAATGAGCCCCCCACACCCCAGCACCTCATCATCGGCGTGTGGAGCAATCACTAAGATCCGTTCATTTCCATTACCAATCACTATTCCCACCCCTCAGACCACGTCGTATTAATTTAATGTATTCCGCAAACAACTATCCGTGTAGGCCTCTCTCTTGTTGAGTAATAAAAAAACGCCTAGAACCCTGGTTTCTGGCGTTCTCTTCCTTTTTCAATTTAAAAAACCCACTCCTGACAAGGAATGGGTCGCTATGATTATCGTGCTAATAGATGGAAACCACTATCGATATGGAGGATTTCTCCGGTCAACCCTCGGGAGAGATCGCTCATCAAGTATAATGCTGTATCTCCGACTTCTTCTGTCGTTGTGGTGCGTCGTAATGGTGCTCTCTCTTCAATATCTTTCAGGATGCTGTTGAAGTCGCCTACTCCTTTGGCAGCAAGTGTACGTATCGGCCCTGCAGAAATCGCATTGACACGGATGCCATCTTTCCCTAAATCATTGGCAAGGTATTTCACACTTGCATCAAGAGAAGCTTTTGCTACACCCATTACATTATAGTTGGAAACGACGCGTTCACCACCAAGGTACGTCATTGTTACAATAGAACCGCCTTCTGTCATTAGTTCGCGGGCTTCCTTTGCCACTGCAGTTAACGAGTATGAGCTGATATTATGAGCAAGAAGGAACCCATCTCTTGTCGTGTTCAAGTATTCACCTTTAAGTTCTTCCACTTTTGCAAACGCAATACAATGAGCCAATCCGTGGATGACACCGACTTCTTCTTTGATCCTTGCGAACGCGCCTTTGATTTGTTCATCATCCGTAACATCACAAGGAATGACGAGCGAGTCTTTACGCTCAAGTGACTCCGCAAGATCACGCACACCCTTCTCGAAGCGTTCTCCAGCGTACGTAAATACTAAGCGCGCTCCTGCGTTACTCAAAGAACGCGCAATTCCCCATGCAATACTCCTCTTATTCGCTACTCCCATGATCACATATGTACGGTTTTCCAATGATAAATTCATGAATGGCCTCCTTTTACATATTTGCGAATTTATTGTTTGTTATTATGACCTAGTCCTAATTAAAGTATAGCAGTCACTAAGAAAAAAGAAAAGTGCCAGCCATTCCTTATCTCACTCATGATGAGATAACAAGGGTGGCTGACACTTCTTTTGATTCTATTGAAGGACTTTGTAGATTTCAAGAGAATTTACGACACTCCTGCGGGAAAAGCGAGCCAGGCGAGACCCCGCAGCGAGGAGCTCGCGAGGAGGCTTGCGGATCGCCCGCGGAAAGGAAGTGAATTTCGTAGAAATCAACCATAACAACTGACAAAGCCTCTTTTAAGACTCTTTTATTCAATAGCACAGCCTTTAGGATAATACATTGCGCAATTCTTGGATGCTTTCATTACTTCCTGTCACAATAAGATGATCATGCATTTGCAGTTCGGTATCACCATGTGGGACAATGGATTCATTTCCTCTGAAAATCCGGATGATAATTGCATTGCCCATGAACGGGAAATTCCGAAGCATCGTTCCAACATACTTCACGTTTTGTACATTCACTTGAAATAAGCGATTGTCTTGACCGATGATCAGTTTAGCGACATCTGGTGTTTCAATCATCGATCTTAATATGGTCTTAGCTGATAACAAGGATGAAAATACTTCTATGTCTTTCATTTTCAGCTCGGAACTTAGTGTTGATGTTTCAATCCTCGTGATAACACGTTCAATCCCACTTTCTTTTGCGTAGGAAGCGATTTTTGCATTGATTGAATCATTTCCTGTCGTGACGACCAAAACATCCGTATTGAATACATCGTCATGTAACAACCTTTCAATTTCATAGTCATCCACTTCATTCACTTCAAAATGGGTTCCTATACTTTCCTCTAGTTTTTCTTGTTTTGTATGGTATAGAGTCGTATTGAACATATTCTCATCAAGCTCTAATGGTAGCCTTAACGTCAATTGGTTCGCCCCAATAACGTTGACTTTTTTTGTCTTAGAAGCTACCTGTTTAAGAGGAAAGACTTTTTTAAACACAATCGGTGTAACGATACACGTAATCACTGCAAGTAAGATCAGTGCTGAGGACATCTGATTATCGATGACACCGATCCGCTCTCCGATCTTAGCCGCTGCAACGACTAAGGACAACGTGGCTGTCAGTATAAAGCCTGAACCGATGATTGTATTCCAGTCATACCACTTTTTCAAATAAAGAGCGGGTACCAGCTTTGAAATCAAAAGAGCCAGGAATAGAAGTGGAATCAGAATAACGATCCTCGGATCACTGAATAACGCCCACAGATCCAGCTCCACCCCGACCATGACGAAGAAAATCGGAATAAGGAAGCCGTAACCGAATGAATCCAATTGCCGGACCATTTCACGATTAGGTGCCAGCAAGGATACGAGCACGCCCGCAAGGAATGCGCCGAGGATACTTTCAGCTCCAACTTGTTCTGATAATCCTACGAGAAGGATGATGAGGGCAAACACCGCTCTCATACCAATCTGTACAGTACCTGTTGATAATGTTTCGAAAAAGGTGCTCTGCTTAAAGAATTTACCGATGAAATAGAGCAGGATGCCTGCACAGAATAACAATAACAACAGCCACATGTTGCCGCCGCCTTCATATAGAGATACAAAGACAGCTAACAAGATCATCGTCACAAGATCCGCAATGACCGTAACGATCAGGATGATTTGACCAATCCCTGATTTCATGATTCCTGTTTCTTTCAATGTCGGAACGACCACCCCTAGTGAGATCGTCGAAATGACCAGACACATGAAAAAGGCGTTGTTTGTAAAGCCCATAAATACTAACAACCATGATAATACAAAGGAAAGAACCAGTATGAACACGAATACAATGGTCGAAACGAGAAAACGGTTCGGTTCCAGCTTCCCTGAAGGCAATGTCACCCTATTTTTATTATTGGAAAAGACGCTGAAATCAATTTCAAGCCCACTTAAGAACATGAGAAATATAAAGCCGAGGCTAGATAAAATAGTAATCCATTCATCTGGCTGTACCAAATTGAAACCTGTTTTCCCGATGATCAGTCCGGCTATGATTTCAGCAACAACCACAGGAATGATCGATAGCCTCAATTTTTTCAATAGAATCGGTGTGAGAAAAGCAGTTACTATGACAACGATGAGTGAAGTGAATGATACATGCTCTTCCATACTTTCCTCCTGTTTCGTTTACGTAAAATAATTAATGAATGTCGTAGCAAGGCCGAAATAGATCAACACGCTGATGATATCATTGATCGTTGTAATAAAAGGACCTGAAGCTACCGCAGGATCAATTTTCATTTTATGCATAAGTAAAGGGATCAAAGCTCCCGCTAAGGTAGCGACAATCAAGGTGAGCAAAATCGATGCACCGACCAATAACCCTAAGTAAATGGAATTCTGCCATAAATAGACGACAATCGTGATAACCGATCCGCAGGATGCTCCAGTGATCAATCCGGTTCCTGCTTCCCTTAGTATGAGACTTCGCACATCCTGTTTATCTGTATCCCCGGTTGCAATCCCCCTTACGGCTACCGCTAACGCCTGGGTACCTGTGTTCCCTGCCATTCCAGCAATCAATGGAATGAATACGGCTAAAATAGCAACCTGATTCAACGTTTCTTCGAACTGGCCGATTAAGCTTGCAGTGATCATACCAAGGAATAATAAGATGATCAGCCACGGAAGTCTTCGCTTTGCTGCTTGCATCGGACTCCTGTCAGCAGAATCCATATCGGAAACTGCGGCTAATTTCGAGTAGTCTTCAGATGCTTCTTCATCAATGACATCGACAATATCATCGACTGTGATAATCCCAAGAAGATGATTTTGAAAATCGACAACAGGCAAAGCAAGGAAGTCATAGTCCTTCATCATCCGTGCCGCTTCTTCCTGATCTTCCCCTACAGAAATCGCAACGACTCTTTCATTCATCACTTCATTCACGAGAGTATCTTCTTCAGCAATGATCAAGTCTCTTAAAGATATGACACCGACCAGTTTTTTATTTTCATCCACCACAAACACATAATAGATCGTTTCCGCATCCGGAGCTTCCTTCCTCAAGATCTCCATCGCCTGAGTCACGCTCTGATTAGCACGGATCGCCACAAATTCAGTGGTCATGATACTTCCGGCAGTTTTTTCTTCATAATGTAGAAGCTCTTTGATCTCCTGAGCAGCCTCATTATCCATGATCGTCAAATAACTAGCCAACTGCTCAGCTTCTAAATCATTCAATACGTCGACGGCATCATCGGCGTACATATCCCCAAGCATTTTTGCAGCATAGAAAGGCTCCATTTCAAACAAATAGCCTTTTGTATCTTCAAGATCGATCTTCTCGAAAATATCTGCCATTTCTTCAGGTGAAAGATACCCATATAGACGCATCCTTTCCTTTTCTTCCAATACGGAGAAAAGACGTGTTTGATCATAAGGGTGCATGTCTAAGAAATTTTCCCTAAATATATCGATATCATCGTTTTTCAACGCATCGATTACATATTGGAATTCATAGTATTCTTCTTGTTCCATAGTTGTTGTCCCCCTCTCATCCAGGGTTATTTATTTGTTTGGATTTGTTATTCTTTATTGTTGATTTTTGCTAAATTCGATCCGTTTCCGCGGGCGATCCGCAAGCCTCCTCGCTCATTCCGAGCTGTGGGGTCTAGTGCCTGGATCGCTCTTCCCGCAGGAGTGTCGCAAATTTTGGTTCAATCAAACTTAATCAGAAATCAACAGTATTATTTAACAAACCCATATGTTTTTCAGTTCAATGAATTATTCATGACTAACTAATCGTAAAAAAGCGTTTCAAATATGTCAATTTAAAAAATCAGCAGAAAAAATTAACAAAGGTATTATAAAAGATGTTATCATTTCAATGAACCAGTTATTCTTTAAGGTAGGTAGCGCAAATGACGAACCAAGAGAGAGAAACACCTTTTCAACAAATCGATTATAACTTACTTTTTATTTTATTTCTTTTAATCTGTTCAAGTTGTATTGCGATATATAGTGCAGTTGGACAATATGAAGGGAACTTTGTAGTAAAGCAGTTGGTATGGTATGCCGTTGGTTTCGGTGCGATTGCAGTCGTCATGATCCTTGATTTTGATCAGTTCTTGAAGCTTTCGTGGTACATATATGGTTTTGGAATATTCCTATTACTTGGAATCGTGTTCATCCCTTTAGTGGACCCGAATGCGGGTACGAAAGAAGCACTTGTCCCATACATCAATGGGGCTCAGAGCTGGTATAGGTATGGCGGGATCGCTTTTCAACCATCGGAATTGATGAAAGTTGCCTTGATTATTTCAATTGCGAATGCCATTACTCTTCATAATGAAAAGTATTCGGATCGTTCGATGCGGGAAGATTTTTTGTTGCTCGGAAAAATCATTTTGATATCTCTTCCGCCAGTAATTTTGGTCATGCTTCAGCCTGACCTCGGAACGACACTCGTATTTTTTGCGATCATAGCAAGTCTTTTATTAGTTTCTGGTATACGATGGCGAATTATCCTTCTCTTGATATTTAGTTCAACACTTTTCGTTGCCAGTCTCGTTCTCATTTACATGTATAACCCAGAGTTTTTAATCGAGTATATCCTCCATGATGAGTATCAGCTGAATCGTTTTTATGGCTGGTTGCAGCCTTACGAATTTGAACAGGGCTTTGGTTTCCAGCTTGTAAAATCGTTATTGGCTATCGGATCAGGTCAATTATACGGTAAAGGATTCGGAGAAGGGAATGTCTATTTCCCTGAAGCGCAGACTGACTTCATTTTTTCTGTCATCGGTGAAGAATTCGGTTTCATGGGAACAAGTTTCGTGATTTCCCTCTTCTTCTTATTGGTTTATCGGATCATCCATGCTGCACTTGAAAGCAATGATCCGTTTGGCAGCTATTTATGTGCTGGTGTAATCGGTATGATCACATTCCAAGTCTTCCAGAATATCGGAATGGTCATAGGGCTGCTTCCGATCACAGGAATCCCCCTACCTTTCATCAGTTATGGCGGAAGTTCAATATTGGCAAGTATGATTGCAATCGGACTTGTCCTTAACGTCCGATCAAGGACAAGAAAATTTATGTTCGATTAAAGAGCACCTGCAAAAGGTGCTTTTTTCCTTTATATTTGGTATTTTAGAATATACTTAATAGATACAGGACGATAATGTGGAGTGAAAAGTATGAAATTTGATGTAATCGGAGATATCCATGGTTGCTATACCGAACTCATTCGACTGATCGAAGAATTGGATTATACAAAGGATACACGCGGAGAATACCACCACCAGGAGAACCGTAAGCTTGTTTTCCTTGGTGATTTGACCGACCGTGGACCTGAATCGATAAAAGTGATCAGACTCGTATTCCACCTTGTAAAACAAGGCATTGCTCTCTATTCACCCGGAAATCATTGCGATAAGCTTTATCGTTTTTTTCAAGGAAGGGATGTCCAGATCAGACATGGTCTTGAGACCACGGTTGCTGAATTCAAGGATTTGGAACAGAAAGAAAAAGTAGAGATTTCAAGCATGTTCAAGAACCTGTTTGAGGAAGCTCCGCTCTACCTTCAGCTTGATGAGAAAAAACTGATTGTCGCCCATGCAGGGATCAGGGAGGATTATATCGGACAAACACATAAACGGGTCAAGACTTTTGTTTTATATGGTGATATAACTGGAGAAAAACATGAGAATGGGATGCCTGTCCGCAGAGACTGGGCTCAAAACTATCAGGGTGATCGAATCATCGTGTACGGCCATACTCCGGTCCCGGAACCAAGACGTGTCGGAAATACGATTAACATCGACACTGGATGTGTGTTCGGTGGTGCACTCACTGCCTATCGATATCCAGAGGACCGGACGATTTCTGTACCATCCTCGATGCCATATGTGGCGGAAAAATTCAGAACGTTTGTTGATTGAGAAAGTATTTAATTTGCAGACTTCGTTCAAGCGGGTTTTTCGTGTAAAATATGGTGTCTGCAACGTAAAGAAAACTTGGCAAAGCCAAGCCTTGGCGTAGGCTGAGCCATAGTTGCGCTTATATTGAAGAAAGTATTTTATATTTTCTTTAAATGTAAAAAAGGAAGCGGATTTCGCTTCCTTTTTTAAAAAGTCCGGAATCACGCAAGTTAGTTAAAGAGACCTAAACTTTTTTGTCACGCTTGATTCTCTATCAACCTTGCCATATCATCGGGGACCGGAGCTTCAATCACTATCATTTTTTCCAAGAATGGGTTATAGAATTGCATGGATTGACTATGAAGCGCCTGCCTTCCAATTAGTGCATGATTCCCTCCATACAGATCATCACCTAATAACGGGTGTCCGACGGAAGCCATATGCACCCGTATCTGATGGGTCCGTCCTGTCTCCAGTTTCAAACGCACCAATGCATGATCGCCAAAAGACTGTAAAACTTCGAAATGCGTTTTCGCCTGCTGCCCATCTCCCCTGACACAGCGTTCGATGATGCTCCCCTCTTGTCGCCCGATCGGTTTCTCAATCGTCCCTTTTGCTTCCCCTGGAACACCATGACATAGAGCGAGATAGGTCCGGTTCATCTCTCCGCTTTTTTGCAGTCTGGATAATAAGGAATGTCCATAGCGATGTTTCGCGAACATGACAATACCGGACGTATCCCGATCAAGCCGATTGACAGCATGAATCGTCGATGAAATCCCTTCTTGTTGATAGTAGAAAAGGACAGCTTGAGCCAGGGAGTCCGTGTTCCTGAACATAGAAGGAATTGTCGGCATGTTTGCCGGCTTGTCTACAGCCAGAAAATGTTCATCCTCAAATAAGACCGACAACGGAATTTCAACTGGTTCCATCGACTCGCTTACCTCTTCAGGAGGAAAGAACACCGTTACCTGATCATTTTCCTGAAGCTGATGACGGACAGTGACCGGCTGATCGTTTACAAAAAGAGCGCCACCGCCATATTTGATGTCAGTGAGCGCCTGCCTTGATATGAATTTTTCTTGCAAAAGATACTCCCTGAGGAATTTACCGCTGGAAGCCTTCCCAACAGTCCACGTGAATTGCAATGGTTTCATGAAGCAGCTTCTCCTCTATTGGTTAACAATTTTACCTATAGGTTCATTCTTTGACGAATGATTCTCGTACACGTTTCCAGAATGGGAATGGTCGGAATCGCGCAAATCTTACTTTTTCTTCGGCTACCCGGCACTGGATGGATTTCACTTTTTCATGCAATAAGAAAAGATGGTCAATGGTTATGTGAAAATCAACATCGTTAACCGGTTTCAACATGCATGTATGGTGCTGCGGTAAAACGAGCGGAGAGCCGACTGTTCGGAACACTCTGTTGTTGATCGAAGCCATTTCCGCCAACTGGAGCGAAGGAAGCGAAGGATGGATGATGGCTCCGCCAAGGGCTTTATTGTATGCAGTACTCCCCGAAGGCGTAGAGATGCACAACCCATCCCCTCTGAAGGTTTCGAATTCTTCACCTTTGATTTCAACATTCATGACCAGTGAGCCTTCCACGCTTTTTACTGTACATTCATTCATCGCCAAATAGCGGCTTTCCTTATCATCGTCCAAATAACGGACAGTCACTTCAAGCAAAGGGTATTCAACGATTTGGAAAGGTGTTTTCGCAATATGGATGACGAGTTTTTCCACTTCGCTCGGTGTCCAATCGGCATAGAAACCGAGATGTCCTGTATGTACACCGACAAATGCAGTCTGATCGACACGTTCGATGTAATGATGGAACGCATGAAGAAGTGTGCCATCCCCACCAATTGAAATGACGATATCAGGTTCTTTCTCATTCCACTTCAAATCAAAATCTTGCAAATAAGATTTAATCCTTTTTTCAAGTTTAGCTGATTTCTCGTCACCTTTTGAGATTATCGAAAAATTCATTAGCCATCGCTTCCTTACCTTCAAAATTCATCCCTTTATGTATATCACCGTTGTTCTTTTTGCTCGAAAATCTTTTGCGCCTCTTGTATTTCACCTTTTATAAGAGACATTTCCTCATCCAGCCTGAAAGCAGCTTCTGCCGCACGCTGAAGGCGTTCTTCAATATTCGTCGGGATCGCACCTGCATATTTATAATTTAAAGAATGCTCAATTGTCGCCCAAAAATTCATAGCAAGTGTCCGGATTTGGATCTCCACTAAGAGTTTCTTTTCACCGCCTACAGTTTGCACAGGATAGGATAGGACGACGTGGAAGGAGCGGTATCCGCTTGGCTTTTTATGATTGACATAGTCCCTTTCTTCAATTACTTCAAGATCTTTACGCTTCTTCAGCATATTGATGACTGATTCGATATCATCTACAAACTGGCACATGATCCTGATCCCTGCAATATCTTGAATTTCCGTATCAATGTCATCAAGCGGAATGTTTTTCCGTTTCGTTTTATCTATAATACTTGCAACAGGTTTGACTCTGCCGGTGACAAACTCGATTGGGGAGTGCTTATTCTCAATGAGGTATTGTTCACGCACCCCCTTCAATTTCACCTTCAATTCATCAACTGCTTGTTTGTAAGGATTCAAGAATACATCCCATTCCATCTAACCACCACCGAATCTATTTTTTCGGAAGCTCTCTAAATCAACCGTTGATCGGTTGAAAGATCTCCTCAACACTTTTCATCATTTCGTTACCGTAATTTGCATTTCCAGAAATGTTTTCGATCAAATACTCTAATTCCCATTTTAATCCTTTCAAACTTAGAGGTTCATGGTTAGATAATTTCAGAAAAGCATCCTTCTCTTCTGTAATCACTGTTTTCAATGCATTCCATTGTTCTTTTGGAAATGAAACGTAAATGAAACTATCCGTCGTTTCTAATATATAAATGAAAGATAAAGCATCAGAGTCTACGAGTACTTGTTCGGAAGGTGCCAGGCTAACATCCCCAGACAGGTTTTCGCTATTGCTCCCAAACTCGACCCTATCTTCAAAAATCTCACTTGATGTCACTTCTAATCTCGTAGTCATAATGGTCCTCCTAAAAATAAATCGATATGCTTTGTTTTACTTTATAGCTGTTTTCTAAAAGTTTTTATCTAAAAAAGGAAATATGCGAGACTCCGCAAGCTTTTAAAGGATCTTCGAGTATAATGATGAACTTCGACTAATTACCACCACGTCCTGCGCCTGCCGTTACTCGGTGCAAAACTACAAGGATGCAGTGTAGGCCGTGGTCTTGTGGTGAACGTCGAAGCCAGCATAAGGCGAGCTTCTAAGAATTCCCATCGCAGACAAGAAAATGATTTCATTTTTGTGTTGAGATCCTGTACAGTGAGCTGATGAGGCTTGCAGATCTAGGGCTCCATACATGAAGTGATGTCTAGCTCAGCGACCAGTACTTGGATCACTTCAAACTTTCTGTGCCGGCAACACATTGATTGACATCCTCATGAGTTAGCCCACGCAGAACCAAGTTTTTGTTTGGTTCGAGCCTCCTCGTCAGTCCTCCAGTGACCTGCGTGACTAAACGGGGCGCTTCTGCTTTTCTATAACCCGCGGATAGCGAGTATATTTCCAAATTGTAGAACTACAATTCATACGAAAACAGTCCTCTTTTTTAAAACTCCTTATTAAGTGTATCATATTTTAAATCTCAAATTAAAATTGTAGCACGTATCCTCATATGAGATAATGACACGGAAATGAATGTCATATGAGGTGACCGATATTATGAAACAAGAAATCGAAATTGAACTTAAGAATCTCGTTACTGAAGAAGAATTCAATTCTCTATGTGCTGCCTTCTCTATATCGGATGATTCTTTTATCGAGCAAACGAATCATTATTTTGATACCGAGGATTTTTCGTTAAAAGAAAAAGGATGTGCTCTCCGTATCCGTCATAAAAAGAACAACTATACATTCACTCTGAAACGACCTCAAGATGACGGACTGCTTGAAGCGCATGAAGTACTATCAGAAGCAACTGCCTTGAACTTGATTAATGGTCGTAGAGTCGATCCAAGTGAGATGCTGGATTTACTTGAAGACACTTTCGGAATCGAATCCAGCAAGTTAAAATGCTTAGGGTCTCTTGTCACTTCAAGAGTTGAAAGAGCATATAAATCCGGTTTACTTGTATTTGATCATTCCACTTATCTTGGAACAGAAGACTTTGAACTGGAATACGAAGTCGGTGACCGCAAGACTGGCGAACAAGAATTCCACAACCTTCTTGAAACCTACCACATTCCACAACGAAACACGCCGAATAAAATCGAGCGCTTCTTCAATCGTAAACGCGTTTGAACCGAATCTACGGATTGTGATATGAAATTTTTGTCAAAATTCGTTGTTTATGGGAATGCCGTTTGCTATGATGAAGGTAGTTTATGAAAGTAGGGATGACGTTTGAACAGTCAACTGATCCGATCATTAATAGAACTACAATCACTGAGCCAATTTCAGATTGGACCGAAAACTTCTTCTGTCGATTCACCATGGAGTAGGATGTTTGAGGAAGCTCTCCAGTCATTTATTAAACCTGATACTGCTACAAGTGATAACAACATGAAACCAATGGAATTGAATTCGGCAGTCATGATGAAGAATCCACTGACGGACAAGACTCCGACTATATCAACCAACAATCAGTATCGTACATATATTAACAAAGCAGCGGCGAAGTACAATCTTGATCCGAACTTGATTGAAGCTGTCATCAAACAAGAATCGAGTTTCAATGCCTTGAGTACCAGTCCTGCAGGTGCGATGGGATTGATGCAGCTGATGCCGAAAACCGCTGAGGGTCTTGGTGTCAGAAATCCTTATAATCCTGAAGAGAACATCATGGGTGGAGCGAAATATTTAAGACAAATGCTTAATCGCTATGACGGTAATATCCAGAATGCGCTTGCCGCTTATAATGCTGGGCCTGGGAATGTCGATCGCTATAATGGAATCCCTCCGTTTTCCGAAACGAAAGGTTATGTCAGCAAAGTAATGTCTAATTATCAACGTACCTAAGATAAATTGAATAAAATGCTATGACATTCTCGCAGATCGTACACAAAAACTCATTTTCGGATGGGTTTCTTTTTTTTAGGCTTATTGTTTGTTGCTATTGGAATGTTGTAAAGGAAGGTAGTGAAAGGTTAGGGAAGTGAAAATATGCAAGACTCCTGCGGGACAGCCAACTAAGCGAGACCCCGCAGCTTTTTAAAGATCTTCGAGTATAATACATCCTGTACAAGAACGTCCAAGGTGAATATAAGGTCAAATGAACTGTAAATCAGAATGTTTGCTGAAACAATAATTGCATTGCTAAAATAAGTAATAACTTCTTGCTAAGAATAAAGTGTGATTATACTTTTTCAAGTTGGAACAAAATAAGGCAGGTAACGAATTATGAATTCAAATTATACACCATTTGAAGTTATCGGCGGTAAAGAGATGGTTGATAAGCTTGTTGAGGCATTCTATCCTCGCGTACAAGCTCATCCGGATCTCGCTCCGATATTTCCAGATGATTTAACTGAAACGATAAGAAAACAGAAACAATTTTTAACCCAGTTTTTAGGAGGGCCGCCATTATACAGTGAAGAACATGGCCATCCGATGTTAAGGGCAAGACATATGCCGTTTCCAATCACACCTCGACGTGCGGAAGCGTGGCTTTCCTGTATGAAGGAAGCAATGGAAGAAGTCAACCTGGAAAGCCCTTATAAAGAACAAATTTACAGCCGTTTGACGATGACAGCCCATCACATGGTTAACAATCCTGAATAAGAGCGATAGAAAGGAGAATAACCATTGACGAAGCACAAGACAGAATCAACAGAAGCTAAAAATGCTATCCAATGTGAGTGCGAATTACCAACTTCATATAAGAATCGCCCCATTGAAATATACTCATTCGTAGATCCTCTATGTCCAGAATGCTGGGGCCTTGAACCTGTCATAAAGAAGTTACAGATCGAGTTCGGAAATCACATCCGACTTAGACATTTGATGGGGGGTACACTCGATTACTGGAATTCTGCGATACAGAGACGGAATGGGATTTGTACGAAAGAAGATGTTGCAAAGAAATGGGAAATCACAGCCAATCGCTCCGGGATGTCTTGTGATGGAGATGTATGGTATGAAGATCCGATTAAAACTCCTTATATCGCTTCGATTGCAGTAAAGGCTGCTGAATTACAAGGAAAATCAAATGGTGTACGCTTCTTGAGAAAATTAAGGGAAGAATTATTTCTGCAAAAGCAGAATATTACGAAATTGGATGTACTGGTGCAGTGTGCAGATGAAGCTGGGCTCGATGTGAATGAGTTCCAAAAAGACCTTCATTCAGAAAGCGCAGTAAAAGCGTTCCAGTGTGACGTTAAAACAACACAAGAAATGGAAGTCAACCAACTGCCATCACTCGTTTTTTTCAGTGATACTTCAGAAGAAGGCATAAAAATTACTGGAATGTACTCATATGAGATTTATGTTCATATTTTGGAAGAACTTCTCGGGGAATTACCGAAAAAATGTCCCCCGCCGCCAATGGAGTATTTTTTGAAAAAATATCAATTCGTGGCTACAAAAGAAATTTCAGAAGTTTATAATCTCAGTGAACGTGAAGTGGAGAAACAACTTAAAGAATTTGTCTTACAGCAAAAGGTTGAAAGAGTTCCAGTAAAACACGGAACCTTTTGGCGTTATATTGAAGGGGCTGACGTATAAGTCAGACCCCTTTTTTACATTTAAAGAAAATATAAATACTTTCTTCAATACAAGGGCAACGAAGGCTCAGCCTTCGCTAAGGCCTGGCCTTGCCAAGTTTTCTTTATAGTAAACTGAATATTTTATCAATGATTGATTTTGGACGCAACGGAAGCTCTGTCAACTCCGTGACATTGACCCAAATCGGGATGTACTTCCCTTTTGCTTCATTCTTGCCATTCATCTCTTCCCCAATGCCCTTTCCAAACTCACCGCCACTGATCTCAGCCTGAAAATAATACTGCAGACTGTTCCATTTTTCTGTATGGACCAACCCTTTAATCATGACGTCGACGCCCAATTCTTCCTTCGCAGCTCTACGTGCGGCTTCCTCTGGTGTTTCACCATCTTCTATCCCGCCGCCAGTGATAACATAATAGATTTCTGATTGTTTCACACGTTTGATCAGTGCATTTGTTCTGATTGTATTAGGATGATTCTGCTCCGATTTCTCACATTCTGCCTCCATCGGAAAGCATGTTTTATTTTTGAATTCATAAAATGTAGTGAAAGGAGATTGATATCATGCAAATAGGGATGATTCTCGGAGTCATTGGTGTTTTGGTTAGTTTCGTCCTCGTCGTTTTCGGCTTCCTCAAAATTTTTCCATTATTCATAGCAACACCACTGCTTTTCATATCCATTCTCTATATTCTTGTCCGTATCAACAGCCGCAAACGATTCAAGGGCTTTAAAATTTAAACGGGCTGACCCTACAGCCAGCCCGGTAGTAATTTTATTCTGTTTCGAAAAGTAACTCTTCCATATCACTCAATACGGATTCGAATACCGAAAGAGCATCCTCGATTGGTTTGCTGCTAGTCATATCCACTCCTGCCTTCTTCAAGACTTCAATTGGATAATCAGAACTTCCAGCTTTCAAGAATTCAAGATATCGTTCAACTGCTGGCGCACCTTCATCTAAAATCTGTTTAGAAAGCGAAGCGGCTGCACTGAAGCCAGTCGCATATTGATATACATAGTAGTTGTAATAGAAGTGAGGTATCCTTGCCCATTCAAGTCCGATTTCCTCATCAATGATGATATCTTCGCCAAAGTATTTTTCATTAAGGTCATAATAGAGTTTCGTAAACAAATCAGGAGTCAACGCTTCACCAGCTGCTGCACGTTCATGGATCAATTGTTCGAACTCGGCGAACATCGTCTGGCGGAAAACGGTGCCTCGGAATCCTTCAAGAAGATGGTTCAACAAGTATAATTTCTTCTTCTTGTCATCTGTAATGTTGAGCATATATTCGTTCAACAATGCTTCATTACAAGTAGAAGCTACTTCAGCAACAAAAATCGAATAATTCGCATATGGATATGGTTGTGTCTCACGTGTGTAGTAGCTGTGCACAGAGTGTCCGATTTCATGTGTCAATGTAAACAGGTTGTTTACGTTGTCCTGCCAATTCATAAGAATATATGGCATCGTCCCGTACGCTCCTGAAGAATATGCTCCACTTCGTTTTCCTACGTTCTCTTGTACATCGATCCAGCGTTTCTCATAGCCTTCTTTTACGATATTGACATACTCTTCACCCATCGGTGCAAGACTCTTCACGACAAGTTCCTTTGCCTCATCATAAGGGATCTCCATTTTAACGTCTTTTACAATCGGTGTATAAAGATCATACATGTGCAGTTCATCCAAGCCTAGAGCCTTTTTACGGAGCTTCACATAGCGATGCATCAGATGAAGATTGTCATTCACCGTCTTCACGAGATTGTCGTAGACCGTCTCAGGGATATTGTTTGCATCTAGTGCTGCTTGACGTGCAGAATCATACTTCCTTATTCTTGCATTGAAATTGTCTTTTTTCACTGTTCCGCTTAATGTACTTGCGAATGTATTTTTGAATTTATCATACGTTCCATACATTGCCTTGAAAGCATTCATGCGGACTTCCTGATCATCACTTTCCAAGAAACGGATATAACGACCGTGTGTAAGTTCAACCTCTTCCCCATTTTCATCTTTGACTGTCGGGAACTTGAGGTCCGCATTATTCAGCATTCCAAAAGTATTACTCGCATTGTTCGTCACTTCACTTACACCCGCGAGCAGCGCTTCCTCTTTTTGAGACAACACATGAGGACGGCTTCTGTTGATTTCATCAAGAAAATGATCGTAAAGCTTCAAGTCATCATTCTCTTCCACAAAGGATTTGATCTGACTTTCGTCTAAAGAAAGAATTTCAGGAACGATATAAGAAAGGTGACTGCTTGTTTCAGTCGCCAAGGTCGCCACTCGATCGTTCAAGCCTTGGTAAAAGGAATTCGTTGTATCCTGGTCATTTCTCATATGCGCATATGTATACAACTTTCCAACCCGTTTGGTAATTTCATCTTGAAGCTGCAAGGCTTCATATAAGGTTGCTGACGACTCTCCAAGTTTCCCCTGGTATTGGTCAATCTGAGGAATCAATTCTTTTACCTGTTTGAATTCTTCTTCCCATACATCATCAGTTTCGAAAATATCCTCTAAATCCCAAGTATCTTCAACCGGAATTTCATCTCTTTTCGGTAATGATTTCACTGCTTGTTCTGCCATTTAAAATCCTCCTTATTTCCTCTTACAAAATTACTGGTTCAGGTAGGTTGTTGCTAATAGAAAACATTCCCTACATCTGTATAAAATTCGAGGGACAGTTCCAATTTCCTTTCTATCTTCCCTATGTTTTTCAGATAAATCCAGATTATTATATACTTGCTTTAACTTTCTTATTAATTATTTTCCCAAAATCCACTCCCTTTCCGCGGGCGAACCGCGAGCCTCCTCGCTCGTTCCTCACTGCGGGGTCTCGGCTGGCTCGCTGTTCCCGCAGGAGTCTCGTGGATTTCTTAATGAAAAATAGCAAGCAATAAGGTTTTTTACACCTTAAAATACTGTTTCATCGTTTTTCGAACATCAGTAATCGATTCCGGGAATTGGAGGTCCTTCCTCTTAATAAAGTGATTCACATCAACCCTTTTCAACACACCGAATTTACATAACCATTGCAAATAATCCATCAATGCATAGGAAATATGACTCTTCTCATCTGCAAGGTAAGGACGGGTGCTGATTTTATAAAACTTGATTGTTTTAATGAATTGGCGGAAGATTTGACGGAATGAAAAAGTGGAATCAATTGACATTGGATGGAGGATTTCGATCAGAAAACAAGTTTGCCACACATAGGCGGGCGAGTTGAACCAGAAAAGGTGTTTAGAGGGAAGTCCCGCTTCAACTGGAAAAAGACTTACCGGAACCCCTTTATTTACAAGGTGTTTCTTCATCATGATAACGGAGGGATCTTTGTTCACATGGATATAAAGGCGAGTCGTTACGCTTTTTTCAATCCATTCAGAATGGAAATCCTTCAAATTAGGCGCTTCAAGTTCATTTGAGTGGAATGGATATACGATTTGATTTGAGGAGATGGTCTTTTTACAGGCAAGAATCGTCCTTGAGGTGTATGGAACGATGGAATGAAGAAACGTAAAGGATAAGCTTAGAGGGCAGTAATACATGATATATGGTGAAAACACGCAACGGTCATTGAATCGTAAGGATTGAAAGGCAAGCTCGTCCAACCTATAAAAGCTTGTATTCTTGATTCTGGATATCCTTTTTGATCCTAATATCCAGATAGGCTCGATTCCTGCATTTTGAAGGGTACGGGTACGTTTTTTGAAAATTTCGATGGGGATGGTCGCGCATTGATATTCGATCGCGGTCGATAAGCCAGGGAGATATAGGTCAGGGCGTTGCCTTAATAAGGGGAAGTATCGTTCTAATTCTCGGGCAACGTTTTGAGCGGATAACCATTGATACAATTGTCTTTTCCCTAACAAATGGTAGGTGGATTCTGGTTCGATATCCACCCCGCATGCAGTGCCGCTTACGTGTGAAAAGTGCCAGATCCTCTTTGTCCCAAGCTTAAGGACAACGTTCTTATTGCAGACGGGACATTGGAAAGCATCTGAATCTCTCAGCTTTTCCAACTCGTCTTTTTTCCAGGTTTCGGCCAGATTGATACACTGTCCGTTGCTGGAATTCGCAGAAAGCATTGAATCACCTCTATCTATTGAATTTTTTCGCACCTCAATAGTATTCCATATAAAAAAACAGAACCCTTCTCGATGGAGAAAAGATTCTGTGAATTCATCAAAGCAATGGAGATAAGAGCCTTGATGTAGATTCGAGGATTTTATAATAAAACCCCCTTTTGTGGAATGATTCAAGGACAAGTGGGGTCGAATCTTCAAGATCCTGGATATAATCATCCACCAGCCTCAATGTACTCTTCGTACGATATAAAAATGCGTTCACTTCGAAATTCAAATGGAAGCTCCTCATATCCATATTTGCAGTACCGATGGAAGCAAGTTCATTGTCGACGATAATGATCTTACTGTGCAAAAATCCCTTGCGATATTCGTAGATCTTCACACCCGCTTCGAGAAGACTTGGAAAATAAGATCTAGACGCATAGAATGGCAGCTTCTTATCCGGTCTTGCGGGGAATAACAACCGAACATCGATTCCGCTTAAAGCAGCGACTCTCAATGCATTCAGAATGTCCTCATCAGGGATGAAATAAGGCGATGTGATCCAAATTGATTTCTTAGCGGAAATAATCATCGAGAAAAACAACTTTTTTATGATGTCCCACTGGTGATCCGGTCCGCCGGCAATCATCTGTACGCCACCATACACTTGGGCACTCGGAATTTCAGGAGAAAGATAATTCGGGTCCAACAAGGTCTCTCCAGTCATCGAATACCAATCCTGCAGAAAGATGATCTGTAAGCTTCTAACCGCTTCCCCCTTTACCATCAGATGTGTATCCCGCCAGTAACCGTAAGTGGGATTCAATCCTAAGTATTCATCGCCGATGTTAAGTCCGCCGACAAAACCAACATTCCCGTCAATCACGACAATTTTCCGATGGTTCCGGTAGTTGATCTTGTTATTGAATAAAGGGAGTTTAACAGGTAAAAAAGGTACTGCCTGAACGCCTGCATTTCGAAGTTGATCAATATAGTCGCGAGAAAGCTTCCAGCTTCCGACTGCATCATACAAGAACCGGACTTCGACTCCTTGTTTCGCTTTTTCCATCAGGATCGTCCGGATCTGTCTGCCGATATTGTCATGACGCACAATATAATATTCCATATGTATATGTTCTTCCGCATTCCGTAAGGCTTCAAGAATACATGTGTATGTTTCTTTCCCATTTGTAAGGACCTTGGTATCGGTGTTGAATGAAATCGGGCTTTTTCCTAGCCTTTGGGCTAACTGGAACAGCAACCGTTGATGATCCCCCATCATTTTCATATTGTCATCATCGATGGCACGATTTTGTTCAAACCGTGAAAAAGCCTCTTCATCAGTGAGCGCTTTTTGATCGAACATTTTCTTTTTACGATAATTCCGACCGAACATCATATAGAAAAAGAAACCGACTAAAGGAAACGCGGCCAAAACAACGAACCAGGTCAGCGTCTGGGACGGATGCCGATTTTCTAAAAAGATGACAATCCCGATGAATAATGCAGAAAATGAAAAAAAGATACTTAAGGCACCAAGGATCCAATTTGCCCCGACAATCCAATTCTCCCAGTACGGTTTCGTAATGACGAATATACTTATCAGGATTGCTAAAAACATCGTAAGCTGCAATGTCTTTTTGAACATGGTTACATCCCTCTGAATTCAATGTGGCATTGATTGGCAATGTAATGGTGTTAAAACGAAAACGCCGAAATTCTTGACGAAGATCGGCGTCCCACTACTTCTTAGGAAAATACTCGTTCAATTGTTCGAGCGCATTTTCTGCAAGAATCACTTTACCATACTCTTCGATCCGATGAACGGTAAGATCTGTTTCGTCACCAAATTCCAGCAATCTGCTCAACACATCATCCTGTTCAGATTCACTGAACGAATCATAGAAAGTCACGTACAAATAGTACTTGTTTTCATAATGATAAAGGATATCTTCAAATGACTCACAATTTATATCGTGACTTAATGAAATGAGATCCTCGATGTCATCGAAACGGATCATGAAAGATAAGTAATCTTCATCATCGTGGTCAGAAGCATCTTCGTTATCAACATCTGAATTGAATTGATGGTCAAGCATCTTTTCAATGTTTTCATCAACTGGCACATCGACCTGCTTGTCATCTGATATCGGAAGCTCCAATTTCGAACCATCCTGTGATAACGAAGCCCGTGTTACCAGAATTTCAAGTCCTTTATCCAAAGCCTGGACCTGAATCCAAAGCGGACCTTCTAATGAAAATTGTTCCTGTTGATGCGCTTCATCCATCATCTCCCAGAACAGCTCTTCTCCCCGCTCCCGGTTTTGCCAAATTTCCTCTTTATCGAATCCTCTTGTCTCTATATCGCTATAAGTTATAAAAAACTTGATTGTATACTCATTTACACGTTCTATTTCCATGGTGTTTCTCTCCCTTCGATCCAGATTGCTCACCTGGAAGAGATTTTGAACCCCTGTACGTTAAAATTTACATTCTTTCGCATAGTGTTCCCGATTTGTACGCTACTGAATCAATAATAAATTGTTGGAGTTTCTTGTACTTCTATTCTATGATAAATAAGGAAGGAATGAAATAAAAATGCATGACCATTTTTACTTTTTTACCATAAATAGGCCGATAACCGATACCACCTAGCTTGACGCTATTGAAGAACTATCTTATAATTTCAACGTTCAAGACCTTATACATATAGCTATTTTGGTTGATTGTACGTGGATTATAAGCCAACGTCAAGTGTTTTTTCATATTAGAAAGGGGCTTACTTTTTTGTTTGAATCGGAATTTATCATTGCACTTTTATCAATTATTGCCATTGACATCGTTCTTGGCGGGGATAATGCGATTGTCATTGCGTTGGCCAGCCGTAATTTACCCGTTCACCAGCGGAATAAAGCGATTTTATTAGGTACAGGCTTAGCGATTGCCGTAAGGGTTGTACTAACCATTGTGGCCGTTTACTTATTAAAAATACCTTACCTTATGTTAGTAGGTGGTGTCCTTCTTGTTTACATCGCCTATAATTTGTTGGCTGAAGATAATGGCGAAGCAGACATCAAGGCTGGGACAACATTAAGGGAGGCTGTAAGGACAATTGTCGTTGCGGATATCGTAATGGGGCTCGATAATGTACTTGCCATCGCAGGTGCGGCTCACGGGAACATCTTACTCGTGATCATCGGTTTACTCGTATCGGTACCAATCATCATTTGGGGAAGTAAATTAATCCTCCATTTCATGGAACGGTTTCCGGCACTCGTCTATATTGGATCTGGAATTCTCGCATTTACAGCAGCTAAGATGATTACAGAGGAACAAATCATCCACAACTTGATTGGACACAATGATTTCCTTAGCGTTCTCCTATACGTATTCATCATCGGTGGAGTCCTGTTATCAGGATGGTTCACCAAACGAATAAAAACACACGAAAGCTTGAACTAAACAGCTTGTAAAAAGGCTCGCCTGAAATTGGGTGAGTTTTTTTCATTTATAGAAGGTCTTTTTTGTCAGACCATATGGAGGAAAGGTCGTAACAGAGTCTGGATGTGTTTCCTTCATGTCACATTTTTAATGATTGTAATAAGTAGCTTGCAGTTTTTCTGGAATCGATATGGAGGTAATTTCTTAATTGTTGGTTTGTGATTGTGGGCTGGATTAAGAGGTAATAATCACGAAGCGCATTTAGGTGGGCGTCTTTTGAGACTGTTTTACAAGCGAGACAAATCCATTTACCGTGAATTCTTTCCATTGGAATAGTGAAACAGTGAGGACAGTGTACTCCTGTTAGCAGTTCATCTTTTGTAATTTGCAGCTGGCTGAGCAAGTCAGGGTCATGTAAAGTGTGTCTTTTAATAAGCAGATTTTTTAGTTTTTTGAGATCTTTTGTTGAGAGGTACTCTTTGGTGTGGTTATTGTGCAGAGTTTCAATGGTAACACGGAGTGAGGAATTGAAGGACTTTTTTCGTGAGCAGCTTTTCATTATCCCGAGGTTCGATTTGAGCGGAATCATTTGTTAGAACAACAAATGAGTATATCGGAATATCATTCGAGAATTTATGTTGTTCTAACCATCTTCTCAGTTGAAAATGTTGATGGTCTACCTGATGTATAGGATCTTTGTGGATTACTTCCCTACCGTCATCAAACTGTTGGATGAGTTGACAATGGGCAGTGTCAAAGATAAGTTTTCCTGCTAAATTTTTGACCTCTAAAATAATGTTGTATTTCGTGTGAGTTAAAAGTGAATCAATTTGGAAGTAATATTTACCGCTTGATAAGCGTGTGCCATTATAAATCGTATATTCATTACCATCGAGAAAACTTAAAGGATAATCGAGTGATCTTTCTCCCTTGACCCCTGCCTTGCTTATTGACAACCAGCTTTCCGCTTTTGCTCTTCCTGGATGGTATGGTGTAGATCTTCTTAGTATTGCTTCAAGTTTTTCGATTTTTGGTGAGTAAAAATTGATTTTTTTCGTCAATAAATCACACCTTTCTTTATTTTGTAATTTTTTATTCTAGTCGCATCACCATTTTTCCTTTTTTAATGGCGATAATTTTCTATAAAAGATGTTTTCATGGGGCATATGAGGATGATTAGAGCAAATTTGAGCGGAGCTTGAGCAATTTCAAGGACATCTTGAGCAATTCCGAGGGCATCTTGAGCAATTCCGAGGGCATCTTGAGCAATTCCGAGGGCATCTTGAGCAATTCCGAGGGCATCTTGAGCAATTCCGAGGGCATCTTGAGCAATTTCAAGGACATCTTGAGCAATTTCGAGGGCATCTTGAGCAATTTCGAGGGCATCTTGAGTAAATCAGTAAAATAGACCCGCGCCGCGACAGCACAAACCCGGGCCGCGACAAGAAAAAACCTACACTCCCTGTAATCAGCATCCCTAGAACCCCCAGCTCCCTCCCCCCTAAATAAAACAAAAAAAAGACTGTTGCCTACCATTCAGTTAAGCAGCAGTCTTTTCATTATTAGTTGACCATTTTTTGAGCTTCGAGGAGTTGGAATGTACGTACTTTTCTTGGTAGGAAACGACGGATTTCATCTTCGTTGTATCCTACTTGCAGACGTTTTTCATCAATCAAAATCGGACGACGCAATAATCCAGGATTTTCGCTCATCAGCTCAAACAAATCTTGAAGCGGCATAGTCTCAAGGTTGACATTCAACTCTTGGAACGTCTTGGAGCGTTTCGAAATGATTTCGTCTGTACCTTCCTCTGTCATACGCAGAATCTCTTTAAGCTCATTGATTGACAATGGCTCTGAAAAGATATTACGCTCTTGGAAAGGTATTTCGTGTTCCTCTAGCCATGCTCTAGCCTTTCTGCATGATGTGCAACTTGGAGAAGTATATAATGTAACCATAAGGATCGTCTCCTTTCATGATTTGAAAATCATATTTATAAGAAATCTTACTTTAAAAAGATTATTAATCACATTTCTTATTATACAACAATTTCTATGTGTATGATAGGGTATAAATGGATTTCCTTCAGAAACTGTGTCCATCTTGTTAAACCTTCCCAAAAACCATGTTCCCTTGTTTATTTTTTTTAAACCTAAACTATAATAAAACTTAGATTGTTTCTCAGAAATTTGCTTGTAGATGATAATGGAGTGAGTATTCTTGAAAAAGTCATTAGCTTTGCTTAGTAGTTTTATAATCCTTTTAACAGCGTGTTCTGAAGATATCATTACAAGCGACAACGCTGCTGACAATGCGATACCTGTAAAGACGGAAGCCGTTGAAAAATCCACCTTCAAAGAATCAATTGAACTCGTGGGTAGAACAACCCCGTCTGAGCAAATCCCGGTCATCTCCTCCACACCTTCCCAAGTAAAAAAAGTACATGTAAAAGAAGGAGATAATGTTAAAAAAGGAGATCTGCTTTTTTCATTAGAAGATCAACAACTGCGACAACAACTTGCACAAGCCAGGTCAGCCGTCTCGACCCTTGAACGTTCGAGAAATCAACTTAATTCAGCTATCGAACAACAACAAGCTACACAATCCCGAGTGAACAAAGTCATTGACGATACGATCGATCAGCTGGAAGAGATCCCATTGCCAGAGCAAGCTGATTCGGATGAAATCACAGCTACGATCTCAGAAACACTTGAACAATTAAAAGGAGTGGCTTCATCTGGCTCCTCACTCACCGCTTCCACCCTACCGCTGATCAACGGTCAACTGGAACAGGCAAAAGGAGGAGTGAGACAAGCCGAAAGCGCATTAGAAGCAACTAAAATCACATCACCAATTGATGGGACAGTTGGTCAAGTCAATGCAAAAGCTGGAGCACCAGCCCTCCCCTCTTCACCTTTAGCTGTTGTTTCAAGTAATCAAGACCTGAAAGCTGTTTTCAGTGCAAACAAATTTCAGGTAAAAGAACTCACAGAGGATATGCCAGTACAAATGAGCTTCGAAGACGTCTCAAAGCCGATTAAGAGTACAATAGAATCCATTTCTTCAGAACCGAATCCGGAAACAAGCACGTACACGGTCTCAGTCACGTTACCTGAAAACCAGGAAAACATCCAGTCAGATTCTACCGCAACCGCTCTGATCGATACCCAGATCAAAGAAAATACACTGACTGTACCGAATCAGGCCATTCTCTATGATCAAAACAAACCATATGTCTTTGTCGTCCAGGATGAGCGAGCGATCAAACGAGTAATTGAGCTCGAAGGAACAAGCAAGCATACTAGCCATGTCAGCAAAGGATTGACTGAAGGTGACGTTGTTGTCACCGAAGGAAAATACCAATTGATAAACCGTTCGAAAATCAGTATTAAAAAGTGAGTGGACTTGATGAAAATAACTGAACTTTCCGTATTTAGACCAATCGCCATGGGAATGGTGATCTTATTCATGCTAATCATCGGGGCGGTAAGTGTTCGGAATACACCGGTCGACTTATTTCCTGACCTTACTTTCCCTGTTGCAGCAGTCACGGTTACATATGAAGGCGCAAGTCCAGAGGAAGTTGAGAAACTTCTTGCACAACCGATTGAAAATATCATGGGGACCATCCCTAACGTAGAAAGTGTTTCATCTGTTTCACGAACAGGCGGGGCACTTATTATTGTGTCATATCACTGGGGCACAGACATGGACTTTGCCGCCTTAAAAATGAGGGAACAGCTTGATGCAGTTCGTGATCAACTCCCTCGAGACGTTCCACAACCAAGAGTTCTCCGGTTTAATCCGAATGACCTCCCGATTGTCCGTTTAGGCATCCAAGCGCCAGAGGGTGACCTGGTCTCTGCCAAGAAACTTGTAGAAAATGAAATCAAGCCTGCCCTGGATTCGATTGATGGCGTTGCTTCCGTCACGATTGAAGGTGGCACAGAGAAAGTTGTCAACGTGTCTGTAGATTCAGAAGCTTTGAATGATTTCGGTATCACCATTGACCAGCTCAGACAAATTTTGGCTGGAGAAAACGTGACGATGCCGAGTGGAGAAATCAATGACAAGGATATGAAGTATCCATTACGTGTTGTTGGAGAATTCGATTCGATCACCGAGCTCAGACAATTGCCAATTCCGACTAAGAGCGGTGTCGTGGAACTGGATCAGCTCGTTGAAATTGAAGAGACGACGGCAAATACTGACCAGATCAGTTATCTGAACGGGGAACCGAGCATCGGTATATCCATCCTGAAACAATCCGGAGAGAATACCGTTACAGTAGCAAACAACGTCGAAAAGAAATTGGAAGATCTCTCACTCTCCGAAAATGTGAAAGTGGAGACGATTTTCAACCAGGCAAAATTCATTAAACAGTCCATTAAAGCGGTTCTGCTTAATATGATCATCGGTAGTATACTCGCTGCCGGAATCCTGTATCTTTTCTTAAGGAATCTCCGTAGTACGTTGATCATCGGCTTCTCGATACCGATCTCGGTGATGACTGCTTTCATTTTCATGTATTTTTCCGGCCAAACCCTCAACCTTTTGACTTTAGGTGGGTTAGCGCTTGGGGTTGGTATGATTGTCGATAATTCCATCGTCATTTTAGAAAGTATATACAGGCTAAGGGAAAAAGGTGTACCTATAAAAGAGGCTGCAATCACTGGAGCAAAAGAAGTTAGCGGTGCTGTCATCGCCTCTACACTTACAACTGTGGTCGTTTTCCTGCCGATTGTTTTTGTCGATGGTTTGGCTGCACAGTTATTTAAACCATTAGCTCTAAGTGTTACGTATGCGCTCGCAGCTTCACTCATCACGGCGCTGATCATCGTTCCATTGCTGTCATCAAACTTGATCTTAGGAAAACACAAGAAAATCAACCAGAAAGGAAAGTTTCTAAACTTTCAAAGGCGATATATTTATCTCTTAAGAAAAGCGCTTCGCTATCCGAAACGGGTGATTCTTGGTACATTGGTTCTCCTTCTCGTATCGCTTTCTGCTATCCCATTCATAGGGACAGAGTTTTTACCAGCCCAAGACCAGAGTTACGTGAATATTGATGTAGAACTGCCTCCAGGAAGCAGTACAAATTCAACCTATCAAACAACTGAAATCATCAATGAAAAATTGGATAGCATTAGTGCGATCGATCTCTACTATGTGACGATCGGTGGGTCGAATGACTTTTCCATCCAGGCTGGCACCAATAGTAATACGGCAATGTACAGCATATTACTGAAGCCTATTTCCGAACGTGAGCAATCGGATGTTCAAATAGCCGAAACCATCAGATCGAAAATCGGCAAGGTTGAAAATGCCGAGATATCTGTTCAAGCGAGTGATGCAGGCTTTTCAGAATCGCCCGTTTCAATAGAAGTTTCTGGTCCGGATTTAGGAACGCTAGAAACCATTTCAGACAATATTAAAGCAGAAATCAATAAAGTGGATGGAATTCGGGAAATCGATTCTAATTATGAAACAGGGAATCCTCAGCTTGAAATCGAAGTCGATCGAACCAAAGCCTCAAGTTTTGGATTGACGAGTGCCCAGGTTTCGCAAGCTGTTCAAAATGCAACGAACGGGAGAGTTGCTACTGTATTCAATCGAAGCGGTGACCAAGTCGATGTAAGAGTGCAAGTCGATCCAGAAAAGCTTGAGGATGTAGAGGATCTGAAAAATTTAAACATCGAGACACCTAGGGGAGAATTAGTGAAATTGAAATCTATCGCTGAGATCAAGCAAGGAACTGGCCCCAGTCAAATCAACAGATCCGATCGATTACGGGAAATTAGGGTTAGCGCATCAATTCTCGATCGAGATCTGGGAAATGTCATGAATGATGTCAAAAAACAAATTAAAGAGAATGTCTCTTTACCATCTGGTTATGAAATTTCATTCGGTGGTCAAAATCAGCAAATGAAAGATGCCTTCTTCAAACTTAGTGGTGCTTTGGCACTTGCGATCGTATTAATATACATGGTTATGGCGGGTCAATTCGAATCCTTTTCCTACCCATTCATCATCATGTTCTCGATTCCGCTTACTGCAATTGGGATTTTACTTGGATTGGTAGTCACCCGACAGCCTTTTGGAGTTGGTTCGTTAGTCGGTATCTTGATCTTGACAGGAATCATAGTCAACAACGCCATTGTGCTCGTCGACTATATCAACCAGCTGAAGCAAAGGGGACTCTCCACTTCGCGCTCGATTGTAAAAGCCGGTAAAGCGCGTCTACGTCCGATCATGATGACTGCCTTGACGACGATTCTCGGCTTGATCCCACTTATGATCGGGATCGGTGAAGGCACAGAAATCCAACAACCTATGGCGATTGTGATTATTTTTGGTCTTCTATTCGGAACCCTGATCAGCCTGATCTTCATACCAGTCATCTATAACCAATTCGACCGGATAAAAGAAACACGTAAAGGAAAGAAAGAACAAGCCAAAGATATACCAAAATCTTAAACCAATAGAAAAGGGGCTTAGTCATAAGTGTCGGACACTCA
This sequence comes from Alkalihalobacillus sp. TS-13, assembly GCF_019720915.1. GTDB lineage: Bacteria > Bacillota > Bacilli > Bacillales > Fictibacillaceae > Pseudalkalibacillus. The sequence continues at coordinate 551,684 of NZ_JAHKSI010000001.1, read as the reverse complement.
TGACTAAGCCCCCTGTTGTTAGTTCAGCCATCTTTGTGTAGATATCAAGCTGTATGTCTCTTGGATTGTGACGCTGGGCCTTTTGTCGGCTTAGGCGACCAACCTGGCAGCTTCTTTTTAAGAAGGTCCTTGATCCATTCTCGTTTTTTCTTATTCTTTGTACGGCGTTTCATGAATCTCACCGTCCTTTCCTCACTTACTCTTCAAATGTGAGAACATCATCTACATCCTGATAAGATTTACCGTACAGCTCTACGTCTTTGTAGGTATGAATCTTTTCATACATTTTTTTCATACTTTCATAAACCATTTCTTCTGATTCATTTTCAGGTGCCCAGAACAGGATTTCCATCTCATTGATTTCATTGGTCGCAAGTGAGCGGCGTCTGTACCCGATCGATTCTGCATGTATGAACCCTTCCCGTTTATAAAAGCGTTGTCTTTTTTCGGTATCAGAATCTTCGTAATCAACGGGCTCTACTTCCAGGATGATCGGCTTTCCCTTCTCTTTAAGCTTTTCTAATATCTTGTGGCCAATTCCTTGCCCTCTCGCAGCCCCAGATACAAAAATATAATCGATGAAAATAAAATCCTCGAATTCTGCATACATCAGGACGTGATATTTACTCTCATCCTTATGATAAACATCACCTTTTTCCTTCAACAATAGCTCCATGTGTTTCTTCGACTTCATTTCTTCTACAGGAAAATATTCATTCAGTTTTTCGTACCAGTTCATAGATCTACCCTTTCCATTTGGTTTATTCCTTTCCATTATAACATAACCTCCATTTGGCTCTAAATTTGAATTCAAAGGATTGGTTCGACCTTCCATGAATGAAACGTAAAATGATGAAAAAGCACTAGACAGTTTGTATCAATAATTTAGTAAATAAGCTATAATAAAAGGGGAATAGAAGGTGTTCAGTGGACAGCTAAGTGGGAATTCCGATATTAATCGATTAATAATTTCCCCTCTTCCAAAGGCTTTAAACTTCTTTTACAATAGTAGTATTAGGAAATGATGGATGTTACATACAAGGGAGGTAAAGCAGATGCAATTTTTCATCGACCTTACTTTGCTCGGCGTATTTGTCATCGGGCTGACTGCTTTCATGGGGATCATTACACAGGGTGCTGCTTCAAAACTATTTGGAAGAGGAAAAGCAAAATTCTTCTTGAATAAAAGTAAAGAAACCCAAACAGGATGGCGAAAGGTTCAAAGGAGAATATAAAAATTATAAGTTCTGTTTAGTTTTTATTGTTGATTTCTATTCACTCCTTTCCGCGGGCAAAACGAAAGGCGGAAGCGACCCGATTAGTCACGAAGGTCACTGGAAAACTGACGAGGAGGCTCGAACCAAACAAAGACTTGGTTCTGCGTAGGGCCAACTCATAAGGATATCATTCAATGTGTCGACCGCCGCAGGAAGTTTGAAGCGATCCAAGTGATTGGTCGTTGAACTAGACATCACTTCCTTGCATTTACCTACTTCCGCGAGCCTCCTCACCAGTTCCTCGCTGCAGGGTCTCGCCTGGCTCGCTTTTCCCGCAGGAGTGTCTCAAATTTTACTCAAAATCAACAAAGTCCTTTAACAAAGAAGACCCGGGAGGACTAATATCCTCCTGGGTCTCTTTTGTACTTATAAATACTTTCTTCAGTATAAGTGAAACTATGGCTCAGCCTTCACTAAAACTTGGGTTTGGCAAGTTTTCTTTAATGTTATCTATTTACGGCGTGTAATCTACATTCGGTGTATATGTGTTTCCGGCATCCCATAGAAGGAATTCTTTAATACCATTTTCATTAAGTGCTCGGATTTGTGCTTCTACTTCAGATTTACCATATTTCATGTAATTGCCGCTCCCTAGATAAGAAGCCGTAAAATCCTGTATCCAAGGTCTGGAGATCGGTGGGTTTTCAAGTTCACTCAACTTCTTATTTTCCATTTTTGCATATTCCGTAACAAGACGATATGGTTCCAAGTCTGGTTTTGCAATCCCAAAATACGAGGTCCAGTGACTAGGGTATATCATAGATGAAATGACATCGACATGACTCGATATTTTTGAGAAGTTTTGACCGATACCCGGTGCTTCAGGTAAGGTTGCGGTATATCCGAAAATGTCTACAGACACTTTAACACCATATGGTTCTAGTTGTTTCTTAGCATACTCCACGAATTCTGTTACAGCGGTCACTCGCTTTTGAACATCATCGATATCAAGATCAGCGTATTCACCCTGATTATACGATAACGTTTTATCCCGTTTTTCAAAACCTTCAGGGAAACGGACGTAATCGAACTGAATTTCCTGGAATCCTAACTTCGCTGCTTCGATCGCCACTTGTACATTGTAATCCCATACTTCTTTCATGAATGGGTTTACGAATGCTTCTCCTCGACCATTCTTCCAAACCGCCCCACCATTTTTAAAGGAGAGTCCAGGCTTCTGTTTTGCAAGCACGGAATCCTTAAAAACGACAACCCGTGCAATTGGATAAATTTCATGTTTCTCTAATGTCTCTAACATTTTTCTCGGGTCTTTGATATACGGTTGACCAGCAGAATGTAATGGGGATTCTTTATCTGGTATGTACGTAATATACCCATGATCATCCTTGATATCAACCACCATTGCATTCAATTCAGTATTATCAAGCATTGATACAAGCTTCTCAAACCTGCTGCCCCCTGCAGAGTGCCCTGTTACATAAATTCCTCTTACTGCATCTGGATATTGAAATGTAAATCCTGAGTCATATGCAAACCTCGGAAGCTGCTCCGGAAGTTCCCTTTTCATTACATGTGTTTCAATACCTTTGTGAAATGCTACTTCATAGTCTTGTGTTTCATCTGCCATCTCCCAAGACGGAAACGTCAAAAGAAACATCGACATGATTACTTTCATCATCCCCATATTTTCTGTTCCTCCCCCTGTTGTATCTCGTTATAAATACTATTATAGAAAACCATTCTTTTCATGAAAAGTAACTTTCGACATAAATTTCATCATTTTGCCAAAAAGTTCACATGTTTACTAAGACAATTTTACGATAAATATATAAAACATGACTATGGTTAAAAATTTTTCACTTGAATCGGAGTTGGAGACGTGCTATATTGTTGAACAATACACTTAGAAAAGCAGAAGTGCCTTGCCCACCCGTTACCCAATAGAGCAAATCAGTACTTCATGCATTTATACATTCTATACAAAGGAGGAATATCCATGCGTCAACCAACATTGCTTGAAATATTCGAACATCATAAAACACAAAAATATTTACAACGATCTGGAGTTGTGCATGCCATTGCCTCCAGTTTCCATGCCTATAAGCTGTCCGGTCAATATGGGGTCGATCCTATGCTTGCATGTAAAGCAGCACTTCTTCATGATATTGGTCATTATACATGGTACAGGGATGGTAAGTGGGATTATGAGCAGTACAAAGCAAATGATATACACGCAATCAAAGGTGCTGAAAGAGCACATAAATTATTGATTGAGCTTGGGGAAGATCGTGAAAATGCGAAAGCTATTTCATTAGCCATTCTTTTGCATACTGATTCATATTTGCCTGGGGGATCATTAGAATTGAATCCATTACAGAAAGTCGTCAGGTTGGCTGATGAAGCTGATGAAGAACCTGGTGGTCTCCACCATTATCGTGAAATTTCATATGAGAAAGCAATCGAGCTGGTCAAAAAGCTTGACTCGAAGTTAAATGAAAACGGAAATCCAACACCACTTCAACAAACAAGCTGAACCGTTATCCAAGAATGCATTCGATCCATGGGTCTTTCGATTCCATCCGAATGCACCCCAGTTCCTCCTTCAGCTGGGAAAGTTCAGTTCTTCCATTCAATACTTCATTATTGAAAGCCACTCGACGTAATTGTAAATATTTCGCTCTTTTGACCGCAAAGTCGATCAACTTAGTTTGAAACTTTTCAGTGGCCATTCGGTCATTCATAAATAAACAAGTGATTTCAAGCATCTGTTTTTTAGAGATATTCAGCCATAAAAGTCCTGCATCCTCTTCATCATTTGAAAATACATACACTTCCTCGTTGTCCTTCATAACAAATTGTTTCTTGAGCAATGAAGAGGAAATTGTATCAGGAAGTTTTCCTTTTTGATCTATTGATTTAAGGAGTTCCAAATCTGTTTCAGGATCAAATTGATAATAAATCAACACTTTTCCTCCTCGTTCATATATACGAACTTTCATTAAGTATTATACGCTGACCGCATGATTTCCTTCAACTTAACCAAAACAAGGAAACTTTGTAAAGACAAGCCTTAGACGATAGCTGAGTTATAATAAGTCAAAAAGTAATTGCTTTTCCTTTGTACGTCCTCTTCTTACCGAAACGACCAGCTTATGTACCTAAATTGAAGTAAGTAATTTATGCTTTCTTTAAACACTTGATTCTGCTAATGAACTTTGAAACGAAATTCGTGACACTCCTGCGGGAACAGCGAGCCAGGCGAGACCCCACAGCTCGGAACGAGCGAGGAGGCTTGTGGATCGCCCGCGGAAAGGGAGTGAATTTCGTTTAAATCAACAATAAAAACCAACAGATGTAAATACACAAAAAAACAGCCCTGTAACCAGAACTGTTCAATACTTTATGATCCCGATGGAATTTTCACTCCCATAAGTCCCGATGACACTACCTAACTTAATACAACGGATCTTTTTGAATGTATCCAAGGAAAATTGCTCTTTAAAGCTCTCAATGACAACCTGCTTAGAAGGGTAACTGTGTACGATCAATAATTCTCCGTGGTCCTCTCTCCAGTCATGAATCATTTCAGCCAGTTTTTTAATCCCTTTCTTTTTACCCCGGAAGTTTTCAAGAGTTTCTACTGTCCCCTCTTTTATCTTAAGCAAAGGTTTGATATTCAAAAAGTTACCGACTTTACCTTGTAATGTTGAGATGCGACCGCCTTTTCTCAAGTTCTCTAATGTTTCGAGTAGGATGATCCCTGTTACATCTTTCTTGCGTTCTTGTATTTTTTGATAGACTTCTTCTGGTGTATGACCCATTTGGATTAATTGATCGGCAAATTCCAACAAATAAATAACTCCAGCTGAAACCGTCTCTGTATCAACTAAATAAAGCCTTTTTTGCTCTTCTTTACTAAACATTTCATTGGCTACGTTAGCACTTTGAAAAGTACCGCTTAAATTACTCGCGATGCCTAGATAAATTACTGAATAGCCTTCTGAAAGTAATTCTTTGAATGTATCGAAAAATTTTTGGGGTGCAGGCTGGCTCGTTTTAGGCAGCTCTTTTGAATTTCTCATTTTTTCATAGAATTCTTCATGGGTGATAGTAGTGCCATCTAAATAGGTATCTTCCCCTTTAAAATTAACGTTCAGCGGGACTACTTTCAATGGAGTGGTAATTTCTATGTATTCTTCTTGTCCTAAAAAATCACTCGCACTATCAACTACTAAAGCTATCTTCATACTCTATCCTCATTCCTATCCATACTCCGCATAGTCTCTCATACTATCGTAGTGTGTTTTCAGATAAAATACAACTATTTTAGATTAAAAATAAATGGCTGAATGCTTTTGACAAAATAAAGATGAAAAACGACCCCCTTTTACGGAGATCGTTTTTATAAAAAATTAATTTTCCTTCAATTCTTCATCATATAGGTGACAAGCTACATAGTGACCTTCTCGAGCTTCTTGCCACTTAGGTACCACTTTCGCACATACATCCATCGCATGTGGACATCTTGTACGGAAACGGCAGCCGCTAGGTGGTGATACAGGAGATGGTACATCACCTTCAAGAATGATACGCTCACGGCTTCGCTCAAGCTCCGGATCTGGAACAGGAATCGCAGACAGTAGAGCTTGTGTGTATGGATGCAAAGGCTCATTGTAAAGCGTGTCACTTTCAGTAAGCTCTACAAGGTTACCAAGATACATAACCCCGACACGGTCACTGATATGCTTGACCATTGACAGGTCATGTGCAATGAACAAGTATGTCAAACCGCGCTCACGCTGAAGCTTTTGCATCAAGTTGACAACCTGTGCTTGAATGGATACGTCCAATGCTGAGATAGGCTCGTCAGCAATGATGAAATCAGGATCTACTGCTAATGCACGGGCAATTCCGATACGTTGACGTTGTCCACCACTGAATTCGTGCGGATAACGGTTCGCATGTTCTTTATTCAGGCCGACCGTTTCTAGAAGTTCATATACACGATTCAGTCTTTCTTCCTTCGTCTTTGCAAGTCCGTGAATATCAATACCTTCAGCAATGATATCTTTTACAGTCATCCTTGGGTTCAATGATGCATAAGGATCCTGGAAGATCATCTGCATCTTTCTATTGAACTCTTTTAGCTTCGCTTTATTTTTCTTACCATGGACATCTTCACCGTTGAAAGTGACAGATCCGTCTGTAGCACCATATAGGCGGATGATCGTTCTTCCAGTCGTAGATTTACCACAACCGGATTCACCAACTAGACCTAACGTTTCACCTTTATAAATATCAAATGAAACATCGTCTACTGCTTTCAACATTTGCCCTTTGCCCATGTTGAAGTATTTCTTTAGATTCTTTACTTCTACTAATTTCTCTCTTGTTGCCATTATCTTGCACCCCCAACTGATGCCTCAACCGGCTTTTCAACTTTAGGTGCTCTTTCATCCAATAACCAGCAGGCTGCTTTATGCGTACCAGAAACTTCTGTAGCATCAGGCATATGATCTACACAAACCTTCATCGCATGCGGACAACGTGCAGCAAATGGACATCCTTTTGGAGGATCACTCAAGTCAGGAGGTGAACCTGGAATTGCGATTAGATCACTTCCAGCAGTACCAAGCTTCGGCATTGAAGCTAACAATCCCCAAGTATAAGGATGCTTCGGTTTATAGAAAATTTCGTCAACAGTTCCGGTTTCAACAATCTGTCCTCCATACATGACGGCAACACGTTGAGCAGCATTCGCTACGACACCCAGGTCATGTGTGATCAGGATGATTGCTGTACCAGTCTTATCTTGTAAATCTTTCATTAAATCAAGGATTTGTGCTTGAATCGTTACATCGAGTGCAGTTGTCGGCTCATCCGCAATCAAAATCTTAGGATTACACGCGAGCGCAATGGCGATAACCACACGTTGCCTCATACCGCCCGAGAATTGGTGCGGGTATTGTTTCAATCGTGCTTCTGCATTCGGAATACCGACTAATTTCAATAATTCAAAAGCACGATCTGTAGCTTGAGCCTTGGACATCTTCTGATGGATCCGAAGCCCTTCCATGATTTGTTTACCCACTGTCATCGTTGGATTTAATGACGTCATTGGATCCTGGAATATCATTGATATTTCTGATCCCCTGATTTTTTGCATTTGTCGTTCGGAGTATTGTGCTAGATCTTTCCCCTGGAAGAGAATTTGTCCTTCTTTAATTCTACCAGGCGGGTTAGGGATCAATCGCATAATACTTTTAGACGTTACGGATTTACCTGATCCTGATTCACCAACGATCGCCAGGGTTTCACCTTTTTGCAATTTGATATCGACACCACGGACGGCTTGTACTTCACCGGCAAAAGTGTCAAATGATACATGTAAATTCTTGATTTCTAAAATGTGTTCCATCCTCTTCACCCACCTTCTATTAATCTCTCATCTTCGGATCAAGCGCATCTCGTAATCCATCAGCCACCACGTTGAATGCGATCATGACCAAACTGATGATGATCGAGGGATAGATCATCATATGAGGGAAGATCTGCATATTACGATATCCTTCTTCAATCAATGTTCCTAATGATGCTAGTGGCGGTTGTAATCCAAGACCGATAAAACTTAAGAATGCTTCGAAGAAGATTGCAGATGGAATCGTAAACATCGTATTGATGATGATGACACCCATTACGTTCGGGATCAAGTGCTTGGAAATGATCTTATTATCGGATGATCCCAGCGTTCTAGAAGCTAAAACGAATTCTTGGCCCTTTAGTTTCAACATTTGGCCACGGACAATCCTCGACATTCCAATCCAACCGGTTATTGTCAGGGCAACGGTTATCGATATAATTCCTGGGTCTAAGACGAGTATCATCAAGATAACGACGACCAGGTTCGGAATTCCAACCAGTACCTCTACGATACGTTGAAGGACGTTATCGACACGGCCGCCATAATAAGCTGAAATACCGCCATAGATAACCCCGATCACCATATCGATTGCAGCCGCTAATAAAGCGATATATAAAGAGATACGAGTACCTTGCCATACACGAGTCCAAAGGTCACGTCCAAGTCCATCTGTACCAAACCAGAAATACGTTCCTTCTTCTATGCCCTTCATTTCATACATATCATTACCCATGTCATCTTTTCCGTCCATGATTCCAAGGTTTTCAAGTCCAGGGACTTTAGCTGGAAGATTCGCACGGGTCAGTTTCTGATCATCAAATCCAAAATCGTTCATCATAGGACCGAATATTGCAAGGATCGTCAGAGCGAGTAAAACGATGCAACCAGCGATGGCTGATTTATTTTTTCTTAACCGCATCCAAGCATCTTGCCAGAAGCTTAGACTTGGACCAGCAATCTTCTCACTCTTTTCATTGCTAAGATGTGCAGGCTGGAAAAGTTCATCATTTACATAATTTTCACGTTTACTCATTACTCTTTCCCTCCTGCCAAACGGATTCTAGGATCAATGACTCCATAAAGGATATCGACGATCAGAATCACCAAAATCAAGAAGAATGAGAAAAACAAAGTTGTCCCCATTATAACTGGATAATCGTTTGTCGTAATCGAACGGACAAATTGTTCCCCAAGTCCTGGTACTGCGAATATCTGCTCAACGACCAACGTACCAGTCATCAATCCAACTGCAAGTGGTCCTAAAATAGTGATCAATGGAATCATCGCATTTCGAATACCATGCTTGAATACAACAGCAAAACCACTTACACCCTTTGCTCTTGCAGTCGTGATAAAGTCCTGATTCATGACCTCAAGCATCTCAGTCCGGGTAAATCGTGCAGAAACGGCTACTACGAACACAGCCAATGCAATCGTTGGCATTACTGAGTATTCCCAACCTTCCCAGAAGGCGACAGGGAACCATTGTAACTTAACGCCAACATAGTATTGAAGCAAAGCTGCGAACACGAAGCTAGGAATCGATTTACCGATAACTGCGATGAATGTTGCACCATAATCCCAAATCGTGTTATAGCGGATTGCTGATATGATACCAAGTAAGATACCAAATATTGCCCCAAAAATGATCGATTGAAGTCCAAGTTGTGCAGATGGACCAATTCTACTCATAATTAAATCTGTAACATTCCGTCCATCATATTGGAATGAAACACCTAAATCACCGGTTACTACATTAGCCATATATTTTACATATTGAACAGGGACGGGGTCATTAAGTCCATATTTTTCAAGTATAATCGCTTCTTGCTCAGCCGTTAACTTTGCCGCGTTACTTAAAGGTGTACCCGGCATGATTTTCATCAAGAAGAATGTAGCTGACGCAATGAGGAACAGGGTGATAAACATATAAATCACACGTTTTAAAATATACCCTTTCATCCTCTTCCACCTCCATGTATGCCTTTTTGTCTATTGAAGAAGTCCAACGAATGGTTTATTATTTTCTGAAAACTATCCATTAACAGGGAAAAAGAGAGTATACGTCATTCAGGCGACATATACTCTCCTGATACTCTCCCTTTACTGACTAAACTTTAAGTTTCCTCTTACTTTTCGATGTAAGCCCACTTATAGCTGTAGTCAGGCCCAAATGAGTTTTGGTAAACGTTCTTCACGTATGGCTTCCAAAGCTGAGCACGAGCACGTTGGTAAAGTGGTGCAAGTACTGCTTCTTCTTCAATCAAGAGTTTTTCAGCTTCCAACATTGCTTCAAAACGCTTTGCAGGATCAGAAGTCAATGTAGTCTTAGCGTCCTTAACAAGTTGGTCATACTTCTCGTTAGAGAATCCAGTCTTGTTATGTCCACCGTCAGTAACCCACATGTCGATGAATGTCATTGCATCTGCATAGTCAGGACCCCAACCAGCGTTTTGCAGGTCATAATCCATGTTTTCATCAAGCTCTAGACGTTGTTGGAATGGAACACCTTTCAACTTGATTGTCAAACCAGGAAGATTCGTTTCAAGTTGGTTCTTAAGGTATTCGTCCATTTTCTTCGCTACTTCAGAGTCTCCACCAAGAATTTCTAGTGTAAGCTCTTCTTTCCCTAGTGCTTCTAAACCTTTTTCCCAGTGTTCTTGTGCTTTTTCAACATCGTTAGAAATCAGGTCTCCATTCAACTCACGGAAGTCTTCACCAGTTTCTGGGTGAGTGACGAATCCTTTTGGAACGAAGTAGTTTGCAGCTAGTGATCCGTTGTTCAAGATGACATTGACAAGGTCTTCCTTGTTTACAGCCATTTGAATCGCTTTACGGATATCTACATTCGCAAGATCTTCACGCTCTTGGTTCATCTTAAGGTAGAACATTACTGGCTCTTCGAAAGTTTTGTATTCTTCATGATCTTTATATTTGTTTACATATTCAGAAGAAAGGCCAACACGGTCGACTTTTCCTGTTTCGTAAAGGTTTACGCCAGTTGCAGTTTCTTTAACAACTTTTACGTTGATTTGCTCTAATTTTACAGATTCAGCATCCCAATAATCAGGATTCTTCTTAAGTACCCAACCTTCTTCATGTTTCCAATCAGTAAGGGTGAATGGTCCGTTGTAGATAAGGTTCTCATCTTCTAATGCGTATTGGTCGCCTTGCTCTTCAACATATTCTTCGTTTTGTGGTAAGAAAGTTGCGAAAGTAGTCAAACTGATGAAGTAAGGAACTGGTTGCTCAAGTTCAACCTTCAACGTTTTCTCGTCAACTGCTTCTACACCAAGCTCCTCTGGATCCATTTCGCCAGCCATGATAGCGTTAGCGTTTTTAACGTCTCCAAGGATGAAGTTGTATTGAGATCCTGTGTCAGGATTTACAGCTTTTCTCCAAGAATAAACGAAGTCATCTGCAGTTACAGGTGTTCCGTTTGACCATTGAGCGTCACGAAGTTTGAAAGTGTAAGTCTTCTCATCGTCACTTAATTCATGGCTTTCTGCCATACCTTCAACAGGCTCCATGTTTTCTCCAAGACGGTAAAGACCTTCCATTGTCTCTGCCATAACTTGGAACGCTACAGCGTCAGTTCCCATTACAGAGTCCATTGTCGGGATCTCTGCGCCTTCAAGTATGTTCAATACTTGAGGTACATCTTTGTTACCGCTATCTTTTCCATCCTTGCTGTCTTTTTCGCCGTCAGCGTTATTTCCGCCGCCGCCGCTACATGCAGCAAGGAACATGCTCAACACTAATGTTAGTGTTAAAAGCAATGACCATTTTGACTTTCTCATGTCTTAATGACCTCCCCTAAATATTGGTGAAATTATGCGAACGTCACCCTCAGAAAATGTCAGATTTTTTAAGGAATTTCGTTCACATTTTGTATTATACAAGTTTTCACAAAATTTTGCATGCACTTTTTTAATATATTTTACAAAAACCCTATGTTCATTACGGTTTGATAACAATAATTAGGACTTTTGAACCACTTTAAAAATCGGCATCTTTGGGTAGAGAGTGCTTAAAAATAGAAGTTTTTGCATAGAAGATACACCAAACGGTTGATGTAATGGTATTTATCGTTAATAGAAATGAATGAGTTATGCAATTGTCATTCATTATCAAATATTCTGACATATTACACGTGCTTTAACAGTGTTTAGGGTATTGCTACGATAAACTTCTATCGTGTATCATCAATAATGAGGTGACATAATGCGATTGATTAGACAATCCACATATTTATTAGCACTTTTGCTTGTAATCGGCTCTGGTTTTATGTATTTTTACTACGACAACATTACAGTTGTAACATTCATAAACTCTGTCTTCCTGATTTCGATGCTCTACATCATGTTCGGCGGTCTTATGTTCGTTACAAGAGGCGGATTTTTCGATGCATTCACGTTGAGTTTCAGAAAGTTCATGAAGAAAGGTACGAAAATGGGTGAAATCATGGATGACGTCGAAAATATGCAATTACCATCAGAAGCGTTTGAATATACCCTTTCAGAACCATTGCTGATTACGGGATTGCTCGGATTTTTGACAACGGTATTGATTTCTTTTACCATTTGATATTGCAAATTGATTTCCAATTGTATATACTATCGTTAATAAAATTTGTTATTGCGATGAGGAAGAGGAGTACACTGAATTCCCCTTTTAAGAGAGTCTGTGGTTGGTGAGAACAGACAAGGTCATCGGTGGAATGGGCTTCTGAGCTATCAAACCGAAACATTTTGTAGTAGGCTTTGACGTAAGGTCCTGACGTTATCCTGGACACTCTGTACTATAGGCTGATGTCTATACGCAGAGAACTGAGTGATTCTTTATGAATAATTCTGGGTGGCAACGCGGTGCAATCGTCCCATAATGGACGGTTGTGTCGCGTTTTTTATTTTTTCTTTAACAGAACATATAAGGAGTGATTTTCATGGCAACAATCTTTTCTGGTGTAAAGCCGACAGGAATCCCGACACTAGGGAACTATCTCGGCGCATTGAAGCATTTTGTAACCTATCAAGAGGAGCATGATTGTTATTTTTGTGTGGTGAATCAACACGCCATCACAGTCCCTCAAGATAAACTGGAACTTAGAGATAATTCCAGGAATTTATCTGCATTATATCTAGCTATTGGAATTGATTCGGACAAATCAACTTTGTTCATCCAATCAGAGGTCCCTGCCCACACGAAAATGGGATGGATCATGCAATGTATTTCCTATATTGGGGAACTTGAGAGAATGACGCAATTCAAAGATAAATCGGAAAATCGGATTGGTGTTTCTTCCGGGCTTCTTACCTATCCTCCTTTGATGGCAGCGGATATCCTGTTGTATGGGACGGACATCGTACCCGTCGGTGACGATCAGAAGCAGCATCTTGAATTGACGAGGGATTTGGCCGAAAGATTCAATAAACAATATAATGAAATCTTCACCATACCAGAGGTGCATATCCCGAAAGTTGGCGCACGAATCATGGATCTCGGAGACCCGACGAAAAAAATGAGCAAATCTGATGAGAATTCAAGTGGTTTCATTTCAATGCTTGACGATGAAAAGACAATCCGCAAAAAAATCAAACGTGCGACAACAGATTCAGATGCCACTGTAAAATATGACAAGGAAAATAAACCTGGTGTCGCAAACCTTCTCACGATCTATTCACTTTGTTCTGGAAAATCGATTGAACAATTAGAGGCAGAGTATGAAGGTAAAGGGTATGGAGACTTTAAAGAAGGTGTTGCTGAAGCAGTAATCGGTCAACTCAAGCCTATCCAGGAGCGTTATTATCAATTACTCGATTCCGATGAGCTTGATGACATCCTTGATAAAGGTGCAGAGAAAGCTGAATTCGTTGCCAACAAAATGCTTGCAAAAGCTGAAAGGGCAATGGGTTTAGAACGTAAAAGGAAAAAGAAGTGATAAAAGGGATGATCGTTGCGATCATCCCTTTTGCTTTATTGTTCATTCAGTGCTTCAATCAATTTTTGAGCCGTACTTTCACTTGACATCGGGTTTTGCCCTGTTACAAGGTTTCCATCTCTAACTGAAAAGTCGGTCCATTTATCCCCTTGGACGAACTTTCCACCCTTTTCTCTAAGTGTTGTCTCAAGTAAAAACGGCATCTCTTCAGTCAGTTGCATTTCTTTTTCTTCTTCATCGGTAAAACCATTGACTTTTTTCCCTTTTACCAGTGGGGTACCATCCTGGTAAGTTACATTGACTAAACCGGATGGTCCGTGGCAAACAGCTCCAATCACTTTATTTTGATCAGCCATTTTGCCGATAATTTTTTGCATCAATTCATTATCTGGAAAGTCGAACATCGTACCATGTCCACCTGGTAAAAACACGCCATCATATTCTTCCTTCAGGTCATTTTCAGTTAGCTTATCCGTTTGAGTCAATTTGTCTTGCGCATCAGCGAATTCCTGCTTCTCTTCTTCAGGAATACTATTTGGGTCAAGTGGAATCTGGCCGCCTTTTGGACTCTTGACCGTTACTTCATACCCTTGATTTATAAAAAGGTTATACGGTACAGCGAATTCCTCCAACCATAAACCGGTTTCCTTTTCATCATTTATTTTATCTGCATTCGTTACAATCATGAGGATTCTTTTAGACATGATAAACCTCCTTGTAGTTAATTGTACAACTGACAATTCCCTTCAACACATGCATTTAAACGTATCAAATAAAAAAGAGCTGATCAGCGTCAGCTCCTCTGTTGGTTTACATGTGTTCCTTTTTCTAATTCCCATATTTTCTCAAAGTAAGGTTGTCCTTTTATCAGCCGTTCACAGATCGACTGATGCTTTGATGTCCACCCTTGACATACTTCATTATAGAGAGCTCTCCATGCTTCATCAAAACTCATCATCTGGATATCTGTATACTTTTCTGGAATCCATTCTGTGTACCAATATCTGGCTTCTGCTGTATTGCCGCTCGTATACATCTGGTCAAGGGCCATGAATAACAATTGCTTCAGCTGTCGTTCACGACGTGTCAGGCCTTTCATATCCTTAGGGTCTGGGGAGAGGATATGGTATTCCTTTTTTTGTTCATTTGTAGAATCGAATGTGTATTTCTTCGGATCCAATTCTTCAGCCATTTCATATACCAATTGTTCTTGCCGTGGAATCATCCTGCTTTTACGGATCGGAATTTTATATCCCATCGTATCCACAACAAGACATTTCTTTCCGTCCGTCGCAATCATGCAATACTCGATTTGTTCTCTCTGGTTGTTTTTACGGATATAACTCTTGTTTTTTACCTCTCGCAACAGTTCCTCAGGCAATTCACTCAAGTCATTTTCTATGTAGTTTAAAAGAGGTGATTCCATCTTGATGATCGGGACTTGATCGAGAAGTTCGATGAAGTCTTCCTTCCTCCATTCATGGAATTCACAAACATTATAACCGTTCTCTTCGCCTTCGAACCAGTTTACCCAAACGTCTCTTAAGTACAACATGTATACCCCTCACTTTACAGGATTTACTGTTTTGTTAAAATCAGTATAGTCAGAGGGCTACAAATTTATTCTTTAATCGCACTTTTTTTAGTCGACAATTGTACATTTTCGTCAATTCTCATCGTTTTTATCATTGAAGGAAGGCAAATAGATACTGCCCCATACCAACAGCAAACCGACTATGAATAAAATGGACTCAACCCGCGTCAGGATGAAGGCTAAATAATTAACAAATCCATGGCCGGTTGTAATCAAATTTAAGAAGGCTATCAAGCTGACCCCGCCTGAAACAGCAAAGCTGAATCCTAATAATAGTAAGAATAGTCGAAAAACCAAAGCCCTCATCTCCTATTAGAGTGCTTGTATACATATGTTAATTCACTATATGGGACATGTAGTCAGGTTATGACAACTATTCATTGCTAAGTTTCTACTATTATAATGTGTGCACGAAAATCCACTTCATCAATTTACTCCTGCTGTTGTTTCTTGTTGATTTAATCCCTTAAATACGATTCTTCAAAAACAACTTTAATAAGATATAAAAAACTGATGAGATAATAATCCCATCAGCCTTTTATTATTTCTATTAATCCGTATATCGTTTGAATAATAGCGCTACGTTATGGCCTCCAAAACCTAAGGAGTTACTCATGACTGTATTGACTTCTGCTTTTCTTGCTTCATTCGGTATATAATCCAAATCACATTCAGGATCAGGAGTTTCGTAATTGATGGTCGGTGGCATGATATTGTTTTCAATCGATTTGATTGAAAGCACTGCTTCCAACCCGCCTGCAGCACCTAACAAATGTCCTGTCATTGATTTCGTTGAACTGATCGCAAGCTTTTGCGCGTGATCACCGAATACTGATTTAATCGCCATTGTTTCATATTTATCATTAAAATCAGTGCTTGTACCATGGGCGTTCAAATAATCGACTTCACTAGGAGACATCCCTGCATCCTTCAAAGCGATGTTCATCGCACGTACGCCGCCTTCTCCTCCTGGAGCTGGAGCAGTAATATGATAGGCATCACCAGTTGAACCATACCCTACAATCTCTGCATAAATTCTAGCTCCGCGTTTTTGAGCTGATTCCAACGATTCAAGTACAAGTATTCCAGCCCCTTCACCCATGACGAAACCATCACGATTTGCATCAAACGGACGGCTTGCAGAGGAAGGATCGGTATTGAAAGATAAAGCTTTAGCCGATGAGAATCCGGCCAAGGCCATGTTTGTGATCGGCGCTTCCGTCCCACCGGTGATCATTACATCAGCATCACCGCGTTGAATCGCTTTAAACGCATCTCCGATTGAATTCGCTCCCGATGCACAAGCCGTAACCGTACATGAATTGATTCCTTTTGCACCGAGCATGATCGATACCTGACCTGAGGCCATATCCGGGATCATCATCGGTACGAAGAAAGGACTGACACGCCGTTGCCCTTTTTCCATGAAAACCTGGAATTGCTGTTCATACGTTTCCATCCCGCCGATTCCAGAACCGATCCATACACCTACTCGATCTGCATTATCATCTGCGATGGTTAAGTCAGCATCTTTCACAGCCATCTGTGTAGCTGCAATTGCAAATTGAGTAAAGCGGTCCATCTTGCGTACATCTTTTTTATCCATGAATTGTGCAGGGTCGAACTCAGTCGCTTCCCCAGCTACTTTTGCAGGGAATTGATCCTTGTCTCTTCTTGTCAGTTCACCGATTCCTGATTTTCCATTGATAATGTTCGTCCAAGTCGTCTCTGTATTATTTCCGAGTGGAGAGACTGTACCCAGTCCTGTAATGACAACTCGTTTATTCATAGTCTAATTCAGCTCCTTAAAAAACTATTTTCCCCATCTTAACGCGACTGCACCCCAGGTCAATCCTCCGCCAAAACCTACGAGTACAAGTACATCTCCATCTTTTATCTTACCTGATTCCCTAGCTTCGACCAAGGCAATTGGAATTGAAGAGGAGGATGTGTTTCCAAACTTTGCGACAGTGGAGGCCATTTTTTCCTGAGGTAAACCAAGGCGTTCCCGTGCAGCCTCCATAATGCGGATATTTGCTTGATGTGGGATCAAAAAGTCTACGTCCTCTTTTTGTAGTCCTGCTTTTTGAACGACCTTCATGGAGGATTCAGGCATTTGTCTGACAGCGAACTTGAATACCTCACGTCCGTTCATGTATAAATGGTCACCGTTTTGGAATAGATGCTTTGCCCCTGAACCATCAGAGCCCATATCGAACGATAAAATACCCTTCCCATCAGACACGGGTGCGATGACTGCTGCACCTGCTCCATCCCCAAATAAGACAGCGGTATTCCGATCTTCCCAATCCGTGATTTTTGATAACTTTTCAACCCCGATGACGAGCACGTTTTTATAAGTATCAGTATCAATATATTGCTTTGCCGTTATCATACCATAAATGAACCCCGCACATGCTGCACTTATATCCATAGCTACTGCATTATGTGCTCCAAGCCTTTCTTGGATTAGACAAGCTACGGAAGGGAATCCATAATCACCAGTCACTGTAGCGACTAGAATCAAATCAATATCAGCTGCGTCCAGGCCTGCATCTGCCAACGCTTCATTTCCAGCTCTTTCTGCCATATGGGATGTATCCATATCATTATCTGCTATTCTTCTTTCTTGGATTCCAGTTCTTGTACGGATCCATTCATCAGATGTATCGACGATCTTTTCAAGGTCTGCATTGGTCATCACACGTTCCGGGACATATCTGCCAATTCCGATTACGCCTGCATTCATTTTATTACCCCTTTTTGTATGACTTTTCTTAGTATCTTATATTATGACTTGGTACTAATTTTAATCCAATATTTCTATATTGTCTAGTTATTATCATTGGTTTTTATTCTATGTATGTGTTAACGATGCAGAAATTCGCCCTTTGGATAATTCCGGAAACGTTTATCGAAGGAGGTTCCTTTGTATGATAGACTGATGTTTTTATGGTTTTCCTGTCCGAAGTTAGGCCGGCTTCGGGATGCTTTGCCTTTATTTCTTGCGTTCCTGTCCGAAATTACACTATCTTCGAATATTGCTACAAGAGATTTCTACTAAAATCAATGTATAGAACAAAACATGGAACATCCCTCGACGGCATGCTCATTAAAGCCGGAACAGCGTAGGATAAGTTTAGTTTAGATCAAGAAAAGCTTCTAAGAATTCTCATCGCAGCCTCGGAACATGAAATCATTTTGTGTTGAGTCCAGCGCGAGTTAGGGAGCTTTTGGGACCGCCAGCAAAACTTAAACCCTTTCAAAAATCGATGTTTTTATCCGATTATGGAAGAAAAGCAGAATAATAAGGGCAATATTGGATGGTATTTATTCATAAAATGCAGAGGTTGGACGTAAATAAGGTAAAATGATTGCTCAGCTTATATGAAATTCTGATTTATCTACAAAAAAAGATTTTATCTACAAAACACAAAAACCTTCCACTGACTGTCTTCATAAAAAAATACCACGTCGAAGTGCTGGGGTAGACCTATCTTTTTATAAAGGACCTTCTGCAATTTTCATGCTGAAGGTCCAACGGGTTATGTATTATGTTTCCTATGTATTAAGTATGACCGACGATTTCTTAATCGTCCTCGGATACGGCTTCTGTTCTTCCTAGCTCATACGCGTCATTCATCACATTCATCAGCATGTTGAGTAAAGGTTGGATGTCTTCCATTGATAATTGCATACCTTTATCTTCCATCATCTGTTTCGCTTCAGGTAAATGTGTCATCGCAATTTGCATGAACTTCATATTTCTTTCTTGATTCATAAGGTTTATCCTCCAATGATATTATGGTTGTGGGAGTTTGCCAGTTTCTTTATATTCTTTAACCAATGTGCTTATCTTATCTTGTAGGCCATTCGGCACTTCATCACTGAAAGGCGCGAGTGATATCACATCCTCCTGGAAATCATAATGGATATTTCCATTCCGGAGCTCCCCCTCGTCATACTTCTTGGCAATCCTGACATAAAGACGATCGACATGTTGGACCGTACTTGTTAAAACGGTTTGTTCACCTAGATCCGCCATATCGGAAACAAACCCGATCGCATAATTTCCTTGCTCCTTGATCCTTTCGATCACTGGTACGGTATATCCATCTCCTGCAGGATAAAAGACATCAACACCTTGTCCTGTCATTTTCCTTAAAATATTGAATGCTCTATTCGTATCCTCCCAGTCTTCAACAAATTCAATATGTGTTTCTACGTTTTCATTATAAACGCTGGCACCTTCTTGGAATCCTGTTACTTCAGGCTGCCAGGGAAAAGCTGCGATCATACCGATTTGCCCGGATTCAGTCATAGCACCAGATATCACCCCTGCAAAATAACCCATGGCATATGAATCGAAATGTATACTCGTTATTCGCTCTCCGCTCACTTTTCCATTGAAGCTAACGAAATGCATATCGGGAAATTCCGATTTAATTTCCATGAATAGAGGTGCATATAACTTTCCATGGCCAAATACAAGATTCACATCATTCTTCTGAAATTCTCTGACTGCTGATAGAACTTGTGCTTTTGATTTAACCTCTTCACGATAAAATACTTCCTTACCGAGTTTTTCTTGAATTTGAAGTAAGCCCTTATAACCTTTCGTGCCCCACCCTTTATCGGTTATGGTATCTTCAATCAAAAGTCCAATGCTCTCTAACTCTCCGGAATTCAGTGCTTGCTGACAACCTGAAAGAGATAGAAGGGAAATTGCAATCAGGAAAGGTATTATCTTTGCCATTCTTTTTTCCTCTCCTCTTTACTGCCAAGACATTATTACTAGTACTAGTATAAACGATACATATGATTTCGAAATATTCCAAGAGTACTAAATCATTCTTCCAAACGGTCCGGTATGCAAAAAACGTTGTCATCTTTCTTCGTATAGGGTAATGATTTTATCGGAGTATTCTCCCTTCATAAGTTGATTACAAGACATGATAAACGTCTCTTTCGTGATTGTAAAGGTATTACTGATTTCTCTATTCTGGTCCGAAACTCCTGCTTTTTCTAATTTATCCACCGCAAAACATCTTTCTTCGATGGAATTTCTGCAGCCATTTACCATGGGAATTCTCATAATATGATAATCCACATCAAAAACTTCAGCTGTTTCAGTGAGGTATGTTTCCTCCGTCAACATCAATGTGCCATACAAGCTGTTTGGCTGTGGTGTTCGATCGGCTTGAAAGGGTGGTCTGCTATTTCCATATACATCCGTTGTAGAAATAAGGATGATTTTACTATTTTGCTCAGCTGCGTATTGAATAACCTTCCTCATATTTTGTTGTTGATTTTGCAGGATTGTTTTCAATTCCGATAACTGGTTCGTCTTTGGCGAAGTTTGAGCTAAGTGGAAGATGGTCCTTGGCTGTTCAATATCATCCCAATCGACCTCTTGGATCGGCAGGTTATAGAAATGGAATAAGGCATTCCTTCCGATTAGATCGAGGCCGACATGTCCTTCCCTATCTAAATGATCAATCCCATATACATCAATCTCATCATTTAAAAATTCATTACAAAGGAGCATTCCAAGCTCTCCAGCCACTCCAGTAATCAAGGTATTCTTCATTATAACTGGCCCTCCATTTTCATACAGTCTATTACTATCTTATTTTTAGGCTTTGTTAAATAATACAGTTGATTTCTGACTAAGTTTGACTGAAACGAAATTTACGGCACTCCAGCGGGAAAAGCGAGCCAAGCGAGACTCCCCGTTATTTAAAGGAGCTTCGACAAGGAAAGCTTCTAAGAATTCTCATCGCAGACACGAAAATGATTTCACTTTTGTTTTGACATCCTGTGTAGGGGAGGAGGCTCGCGGATCGTCCGCAAATGATGAACTAAATCCTGTTTCTTCATGGATTACAGAGTCCTTATGACTAACTTTGAGAAGCTTTATGTATTGAAATAAACATGAATAAGATCAACCAGCTTAACAGTAAAATCCGTTCCCTTTGAGTTACATTCGGAATTACTTCTCTATACACTGGTTGATCACTATAGTTCAAGCTCATTTTTTTGATAGAAATTCTTCACTTTGTTTGCGAGATCGTATTTTCCCCCAGGTAACTGCAGCGTCAGTGCGATCGGCGCTCCTAGATCCTCCCTGAATTTTTCATAAGCACGGCTATGTTTTATAAATGAATACGGAGTTCCCTGCATATTGTGCCAAATCTTCACCGGTGCTTTCGAAGGGTAGTCGTACATTCCTTTATCCTTCACCAAAAACAACGTTGCTTTATCTTCGGACATATCATATGCTTTTCTGATTTCCCTATGAAACTGCTTATAAAAGAGTTTTTGCTCCATAACGGCTTCAGCATGGACTTTCAAGCTGAAACATGGATTCATGAAGGCTACAGACCTCGTGAGTGTTTCATGATGATACATCCATTTAACAGCAGATAAGGCCCCCATTCCTTCAGCAAACACATGGATTCTGGAATTGATGATTTCTTGCTTCAGGATGGTATGATACATTCGATGCAGCAGCTCGACACTACCATCATTCCCCCAATGCCGTCCATATAAATTGGAATAATAAACGGTGTATCCATAAC
Organism: Alkalihalobacillus sp. TS-13; assembly: GCF_019720915.1. GTDB lineage: Bacteria > Bacillota > Bacilli > Bacillales > Fictibacillaceae > Pseudalkalibacillus. The sequence continues at coordinate 529,909 of NZ_JAHKSI010000001.1, read as the reverse complement.
GGCACAGTTCCTCGATGAATTTCCTCCGTTCTGGATGCTGCAACCATGAGCTTGTTTGGTTAGTCACATAATGATTCGTATCTCCTATTATCAGGATCGCAAAACCATTAGGCTGTTCCGGAAGATGAATGATAGCATGCTGATCATTCGTTTTTATAAATCGGTGAGTGGTTATACTCAAATTCATCACACCTTAATCTTACATTCTAAGTTAATGTATGCGAGAAAAAGAAAAGAGAACAGGTTTTTCGCCCAATTTTCTTATGCTTTACTCTGCATAGGTGCCATAAACAGCAAAAGGTGAACTTTTTTTGGAAGTTTCGTGAAAACGTTTTGATAGAAGGCAAGTTGTGCTACAATATGAATTGGATAAAAAAATTGGCGAAGCCAAGCCTTGGCGAAGGCTGAGCCTTAGTTGCACTTTTTAAGTGTAAATTGCTACATATTATTCTTGAGGTGATCATATGCGTTACATTTGGACAATAATCTGGGCATTATTGTTGAGCAATATGGCTTTCTATGTGCTAAGCTCAATGCAAGGCGGCCATTACAGCTTCGGCCTAGCAACAGTTATCGGACTTATTCTTTCTGTATTCGTATTTGTACTCGGAGATGCAGGAATAAAGGACGAAACAACAGAATGATGATTGTGTAGTGAAAGTGGCTCAAAAGCGTAACAGCTTTTGGGTCATTTTTTGTCTTGGCTATCTTTTTCTCATTATCTGAAATAGTTGATATTGTTCCGGGCGATCCACGAGCCTCCTCACTTGCACAGGATCTCAACACAAAAATGAAATCATTTTCGTTTCTGCGATGAGAATTCTTAGAAGCTTACTTATGCTGGCTTAGACGTTCACCACAGGACGTACTTGTACAGGATGTACTGACTTCGACGTTCACCACCGGACGTGGTGGTATTTAGTCGAAGTCATTATCATAGTCGAAGCTCCTTTTAAAAACAGTGGAGTCTCGCCTGGCTCGCTATTTCGTTTAAATCAACACAGCCTTAAAACATCTAAAGAAAACCTCGCAAAGCCAAGCCTTGACGAAGGCTTGAGCCATAATTGCACTTATACTGAAGAAAGTATATGCTTTCCTTAAGTGCAAATAAAACGAGACTGATTTCAACCAGTCCCGTCTTCTTTCATAGTATTTTACTTAAAAATGATTGGGTTCGTTCGTGCTGTGGATCTGAAAATAACTTCTTCGGCTCGTTTTCTTCTACTATATACCCTTCGTCCATGAAGAGAACGCGATCTCCGACTTCTCTAGCAAAGCCCATTTCGTGCGTGACCACAATCATTGTCATGCCTTCTTTGGCCAGTTGTTTCATAACTTCCAAAACCTCACCGACCATTTCTGGGTCCAGTGCAGATGTCGGTTCATCAAATAGCATGATTTCAGGTTCCATCGCCAATGCTCTCGCAATCGCGACCCGCTGCTTCTGGCCACCTGAAAGTGAATTCGGATATACCTCCGCTTTTTCGGATAATCCTACTTTTGCAAGAAGCTCGAGTGCTTTCTCCTCAGCTCTTTTCCTATTCCACTTCCTTACCTTCATTGGCGATAAGATGATATTTTCCAACACCGTTTTATGGGGGAAAAGGTTGAACTGTTGGAACACCATGCCGACATCTGTACGCAGTTTATTGATATCCGTTGATTTTGCCGTAATATCAATGCCTTTTATATATACTTTGCCATCGGTGATGGATTCGAGCAGATTGAGACATCTTAAGAAAGTGGATTTCCCTGATCCAGACGGCCCGATCACACATACAACTTCTTGCTGCTTTATCTCTGCACTTATGTCTTTTAAAACCTCTAGTGAACCAAATGATTTTTTTAAATTTTGAACTTTTATCATTCTGTAGTTAATCTCCTCTCGATGTAGTTTAAAATTGTACTGACTGTTAGAGTCAAGAGAAGATATATCAGTGCAACAGTAAGATATGGCTCCCATGCCCGGTAATATTGCCCTTGCATCGCTCTTCCCCAGTACATCAATTCAGGTGCCGCTATGATTGCCAGGATTGATGATTCTTTTATCAAAACAATGAATTCATTCCCTAACGGAGGAATCATACGTTTAATTGCCTGTGGCAAAATGACATATCGCATCGATTCATAATAATTCATCCCTAATGAACGTGATGCCTCCATCTGCCCTTTATCAATCGATTGAATTCCAGCTCTGAAAATTTCTGCAATATACGCCCCTGCATTTAAGGAGAGCCCCAAGACTCCTGCCAATATCGCATTTGAATCGCCAATCAGTAGCGGTACAACCCCAAAGTATATCAATAGGATCTGTACAAAAAAAGGGGTCCCCCTGAAAAAAGTGATGTACCAATCAAGTGGATACCTGAGAACTCGATAAGGCGAAAGTTTCCCCAATCCTATCAATAAGCCTAAGACCGTACCAATCAAGATGCCGACAAATGAAAAACCTATCGTATAAAGTGTTCCTCTTAAGAAATATGGTGCATAGTCAATTATCAAATCATATCTGAATTCCATAAACCTCTCCCCTTGGATGTCCTCTTTTATTGAAGAAAGGGCTGACAAGCAATGTGTCAGATCACTCCAACACCTGGTCAGCCCCATGACTTGATTTATTCGTTTTCCATCTGCTGTTTCAATGCTTCAAGATCTGGTTCATCACCGAACCATTCTTTATATATCTCTGCATATGTTCCATTCTCGATGACTTCTTTAACAGCTTTATCGAAATCCGCTTTCAAGTCGCTTCCTTTCGGGAACATGAGTCCATAAAATTCAGATTCGAAATTTTCTTCATCACTGATTGTCTTGAGCTTTTTATCAGGATTGTTTTTCGCATATTCGAGTACGACACTGTTATCCGCAACTACCGCGTCGACTCCTCCCTGAACCAACTCCATGATCGCAAGTGTATTATTATCGAACTTTTTGATATCTTTGTGATTTGATCCAAGAATCTTTTCCACAGCAGCTTGTCCAGTTGTACCATTCTGGACAGCTACTTTTTTCCCTTTCAAATCTTCAGCACTTTGGATATCACTATCTTCAGGAATTAAAATCATATTTCTTGATTCAAAATACGGTGTTGAAAAATCATATGTCTGTTTACGATCCTCATTGATGGTGATGGCAGAAATTGCAACATCAGCCTTTTCTCCCTGAATCTCTACAAATAGCGGATCCCAGCCGATATTTTTATATTTCGGCGTATAGCCTGCTTCTTCCATCACGGCATCCATGAAATCAATATCAAAACCAACAATCTTATCACCTTTCATATATTCAAAAGGTGCATATGCTGCGTCTGTGACAACTTCTAACTCCTTATTGTTATCACCTGAACTTTCCCCACTGCCTCCACATGCAGCCAAAATGGTAAGCAGGCCGATAAGCATAAATAGAAACGGAACTTTAATAATCTTCATTATATCCTCCCCCAAATGTTTTATGATGACGACCGACTTTCTACCCTCTCCTTTTATAATTTTCTAAATTTTTAATAATTTAATTCTAGTATTAAAGTCCGTTAATTTCAACAAAAAATTGAACAAGTGTTCATATTTGGTAACTTGCATAATCACGGCTTCCGTTTATACGTCCACTTCCGATTATGATTACTTGTTTCCGGAAATGCGTCACCTGCATGCAGTTTGATTTCTTTTGGGTTATTCACCATGCTTCCCGTCTCTCCTATCTCAACGTAAACGCCATTGTTTGGTGCTTTCTGACCAGGATTGAACTGATGATTCTGTCCCATTCTAAATCCCTCCTTTTTATCAGTAGGATAACCTCCTCAATAAAAAATTAATCGAGATGAATTTCTCGTAATGCAATGTTTGTGCATGGTCAGTTGGGATTGACAGGGGAAATTCGCGACACTCCTGCGGGAAAAGCGAGCCAGGCGAGACCCCACAGCGCAGAATGCGCGAGGAGGCTCGCGGATTTAGGGCTATGCTTGGAAGTGATGTTTAGCTCAGCGACCAGTCACTTGGATCACTTCAAACTTCCTGCGGCGGCAACAGCCTCCTCGTCAGTTTTCCAGTGACCTACGTGCCTAACCGGGTCGATTCCGCATTTCTTGAACCCGCGGAAAGGGAGTGAATTTCCTAAATCAATAATAAGAAAACAACAAAAAAGCCACCTTTTTGTGGTGACTTTCAAATCTTAATATGGAACCAAAGATACAGCCGTCAGGAAATGCAGAGGCAAGATGATCCGTTCAAACCCTAACCCCGGCTCAGGAAATCCCAAATATTGTCTAGGTTGACTCATTCCAGGCTTTTTCTTGTATTTTACTTCTATGATTAAGTATATATTCTGTTTATCAACCTTTTCAACATACCCCTCATACACTTTCCCATCCATCATATGACACTGTACATACTGATTTATATGCTTCTTACATTGTTTTTGCATCATCTGGTTATGATTGTTTAAAGCTTTCATATATTTACGATAAGGCACGATCTTCCCCCCTCACATTTTCATGATATTCACACAGAGTTATAAATGTGTAAGGACAGGTTTATGACAAATTTCACGAATTATCTCTTTACTAGTTCGTTCATTTATTGTTTAATGACTACATGTGCATTTGAAAAGAAACAGAGATATATTATTCGGAGGAACGTTAAATGGATCAACTCTTTCTACTTTTGAAATATGCTTTTTTTGGATTTGTACAAGGAATTACTGAGCCCATCCCTATTTCATCAAGCGGCCATATGGTCTTTGCAGAAAAGATTTTGGATATACATATCGAGGGATTCAGTTTTGAAGTCTTCATGAATTTCGCATCGTTACTTGCTGTTCTAGTGATCTATCGGGAGGATCTTGTTAGGCTTACGACAAACGGTCTGAATTTTACGATGACGAGAGACAGAAAATATCGATCAGACTTCATGTTCATTGTCTATCTGATCATCGGAACGATTCCTGCTGCAGTCATTGGAATATTAGCTGAGGATTTCATTTCTGGGAATATGAAAGACATCAAGGTGGTCGGAGCAGCCTTAATCGTCACCGGTATTGCGTTATGGTTGATCCGAAACCTTCGTGGGCGTAAATACGAGCAAGACCTATCGATTAAGGATGCACTGATTGTAGGCCTTGCCCAGGCGGTTGCACTAATTCCGGGAATTAGCCGTTCTGGCGCAACGATTGTCGCTGCAATGGGACGTGGCATGAAGCAAGAAACTGCACTGCGTTATTCATTCTTGCTATACATCCCGGTAAGTGTCGGGACAATGATTTTAAGTTTTGGTGATTTAAAGGACGACCCGCTGCTTGATCAATTATTGATACCGTACCTTGTAGCCTTTCTGATTTCATTTATCGCTTCATACATTTCATTGAAGTGGTTGATGGGGATCATGGCTAGAGGAAATCTGAAATACTTTGCCATCTATTGTTTCATCGTCGGACCATTGGTGATTTTATTCATGTAGTTTGATTGAAAAAAGCGCTGGGCTTAATTGCCCGGCGCTTTTTCTGTGACTTTCATTAGTATTGGATATCCCATTATGAGAAGTTGGATGATCGTCAAGATGATAATGACAGGTCCCAGTAAAAGGATGCTGACATCAATAACACCTATATACCCATAGGTAACAGGGATCAGAGGCTTACATATTGAAGTGAAATAATAAAACATACCGAATGTGAAAATCCTTGTCCATTGGGATGGATGATACACATAAATACCTTGATACACCCCTAAGAGCTTTATCAACTTGATGGCCCGGTACAATTCCATCAACTCAACAAGAAGAAAAACACTGAAAACAAGAAGCCAATAGATTCTGAAAGAGCTACTGGGTACACTGATATTCAGCCAGGCTACTCCTGTGATTGATAAAGCCCCATGCACAATACAATTCGTATTTTTCCAATCATCAACAATTGTCCAAGTGTTCCTGGCATATCGAATAATCAGGACCCCAACGCTACCCAAATAAAATACGATACCTATACTCATCAAGATTAGCTCTACCGACTTCAATAGATCAAACGTCCATTCCATCACGATAACGACGGATTGTGTTGCTACAACTGTTAGCAAAATGCCGCCATGTACCTTATCTAAATCCATTTTAGAAAAGATGATCTTTTGGAATGCGTAAATTGATAGAACTGCATATCCTACCCATAGCAAAACAGCCAAGACTGCGATCAATTTGGACACAAAGGGCTCATGCGGATAATAAAAGAGTACAGAAACCCCTACTACTGATGTAGCGGCCACCCATGTTCCATGCAAAAAAGTATGATTGGCATCCCGAAAGCTCCATTTGTTGAAGTGCTTGATATAACTAATCGATATTTGAATCCATAAACCAATCAATAAAAATGGAACGATTTCAGGTTCTTGAATGAAATTGACTGTATGGACCGGTCCAAATGATACGATACCTAAACCCATGATCAGAGCTCCTTTACTGGGATCTTCCTTCCGGACAAAAGAAGAAACAAGTAAAGCGCCTGTAAAATAGCTTGTAATGATTAATAAATAAATCAATTTCGGGTTTGTATCAAGATAAAAGAAAATATAAACTAAGAATGATAGAATGACTGGCATTGCTTGAATAAACATTGTCAACTAAACCTCAAGACTATTTATGTGTTATGTGTAAGGAGGATAGATATGAAAGAATATATCGGAAAGTGCGAGATTTGCAAAAAGCCGATTTATTGTATGGATGGCTTTTTCAATGGAATCAAAACAGAAACAGGCGTATGCTGTTTTGAATGTGATCGAAAAAGGAAATCTACTTAACCACCGCTAACTGGCGGTAATAGCGCTACTGTATCACCTTCACGGATGACTTGACCGGGATTGTTTACAAATTCTTCATTGACTGCAACCATTACATTTGAGAGGTCCAGTTTGGGCTCCGTTTCACGAATATGAGTAATAAGTTGATCGACCGTCACTTCCTGTTTCTCAACAGAAAGCTCGCTTTTTCCGACTTTTTCCTGTAGTCCGGCAAACAATAATACATTAATCATCAAGATTCTCCTTTCCTGGTTTTCCTGACGGGTATTCCGTCTTTTCCAGCTGATCGCCGATCCACTTTTCGCCATCTTCCCAATGTTCTTTTTTCCAAATTGGGACGATCTCTTTGATTCGTTCAATCGCATAGCGGCTCGCTTCATACGAGTCTGCCCGATGAGGAGTCGAAACCGCAATGACGACAGCAATATCTGAAATATCCAACCTGCCGATCCGATGGCCAATTGCCACACGCGCTTCATTCCAACGAGAATTGATTTCTGAACCGATTTGCGCTAATTTCTTTTCAGCCATCGGAATATAAGCATCGTATTCAAGGAAGAGTGTCCGCCTCTCATTCGTCAACTCCCGTACAGTGCCGATGAACGTATTGATCGCTCCGGCATGGGGATGGACCACTTTCTCAACGACTACATTTACGTCGAGCGGTTCTTTTGTAATGTAAAAGTGTTTAGACATGGATTCATCTCCGTTTTAAAAACTCTTCTTTTAGATACTTGGTGAATTCATCAGCTTGATTGAAACCGAAGCTGATGAGCCTAGAGCTTTCCTCCGCTTTACAATCGATCACTCCAATGACATTTTCGCAAACCCCAAGCAATAACTTCAGCTCTTGTTCATTTCTTGCAATTAGGAATTTGCTATAGGGACCCTTTTTGTATCCTTCTACTAGAATAAGATCCAAAGGCATTTGCTGATACATCGATACAATTTGTTCGAGGGGAATGGTTCCTCCATTTCCATTCACCTTTAAAAGGAGGACACCTTCCCCTTCTACTGCGGTCATATAGGCTCCTTCATTCTGAAATTGAGCTGTATCAGTGTGTTCAGGTTCTGTTATGTCAGGCGCCCCGCCATGTCCATGATGTTTGATGACGCCTATACGGTAACCCTCTCCTGATAACTCGCTGACGATTTTTTTAATGAAGCTTGTTTTCCCACTTTTTTTATATCCTGCAAATTGAATGACAGGAATGGTGTTATTTACACTTCCCATGGATTCAGGTCACTTTCATGGTTGAATAATAGGACATCCACTTCGTCCCCTGTTTGAAAGCCTCTCGTTCCACCCGGGAGGACAATGAAAACATCCGCTTCAGCAATCGATGTAACCGAGCTCGATTTATCTAGACCTGTAGGGGCGACGCGGATCCCTTCTGGGGCGTAATCGATTTTTCCCCGGACCAACCGTGTAAAAGGATTCGGCTTAGGAAAATCCTTTGCCAGAATCGCTCTCATTTTTGCTAGGAATGGTGTACTCTCTGCAGCTTGCTTTATGAACGGTCTTACAAAAAGCTCACCACCGACAAAACAAGCGGAAGGGTTCCCTGATAAACCGAAAAGCAGCTTCCCTTCATATTCGGCCACAGTGGTTACACTTCCGGGCCGCATAGCAATTTTATTGAAAAGCGTAGTTGCGCCGAGTTTTTCGTATATAGCTGGTAAATAGTCATAATCCCCGACCGAAACACCGCCTGTTGTGACGAGAGCGTCAACATCGTGTAATACAGATGACACAGCATCAAAGCACACATCAAAATCATCATCTAATTTCCCTAGATATAGCGGTTCTCCGCCCATTTTTCGGATTTGAGAAGCGATCATGTAGGCATTGGAATTACGGATCTTCCCTGGTTGTAAAGGTTCATCAATGTTCAAAAGCTCAGTACCGGTTGCATAAATTCCGATCTTCGGCTTCCGGAAGACGTCAACGGTTTTGTACCCGAAAGTAGCTAACAAAGCAGTCACGCCTGGTGTGATCATTGTCCCTCTTGTTATGAGCACTGTCCCTTTCTCCGTATCTTCGCCTTGCCTCGCAATATTTTGTCCAGACGAAAATCTTCTGCCGATCTCGATCATTATCTTATCGTCTTTTTGAATTTCTTTGACAACTTCAAACATGGCAATTGCGTCTGCACAATCTGGAATCGCTGCTCCGGTCATGATGCGGATCGCTTGTCCAGATTGTAGGTTGGACTCTGCAACCTGACCTGCACCGATTTCTTCAATAACCTCAAGATGGACAGGCGTTTCAGTCGAAGCTTGTTCTGTATCCTTTGCTATTAATGCAAAACCATCATACGGAGAACGATTGAATGGAGGTACATCATGATCTGCAATAATCGGTTCTGCTAATACTCGATCTGCCGCATTTTCTATATTCAATTCTTCAGATTGTAATTGAAGAGGATACTCAAGGACCCGTTTAATCCCTTCCCCAATCTGAATCGGTTTCCTGCGTTCAACGACCATACTTGTCACCGCCTTTTAACATTCCACTTTCATTTTAGCAAAGACTCCTGACAGTTTCACGAAATCAACAAAGAAAACTTAGCAAAGCCAAACCTTTGGCGCAGGCTGAGCTTTCGTTGCGCTTATATGGAAGAAAGCATTTTATACCTTTTTTAAATGCAAAAAAGGATCGACCCGAGAGCAGCATATTACAACATAAGACATGTACTGTTGCATTGAAAGCTACTGTTTTTCGGATCAATCCATCGTTTTTGTATTATGGTTCCTCTTTTATTGAATTCCAAGAGCGATTTTTGCATATCTGGACATTTTGTCTTTTGTCCACGGTGGATTCCACACAATATTAACGTCAACTTCCTTGACCTCAGGAAAATCGATCAGTGCATTGCGTACATCGTTAGCGATCGTTCCTGCTAACGGACAACCCATAGCAGTCAAAGTCATCGTTACTTTTGCCATACCTTCTTCATCTAGCTCGACATCATATACTAGCCCTAAATTAACGATATCTACACCCAATTCAGGATCTTCTACTTCTTCAAGTGCTTCCATCAACTTTTCTTTAACTTCTTCGTTAGCCATAATGAACCCCTTCCATTTCGAATTTCTGATTATAGTATAACCCATTGGAAGCAGGACATAAAATGTTCCGCATCAGCTTTTCAATTGATTAGGAAGATTGTTGATGGATTGGTTCAATGATTCGAGTTTCGATTCGATTCTGTGCAGCAAGTAGAGTGTTACAACAACAGGAAAACCAAAATCACTCATCACCGTAACCCATTGTTCCATCTCGTCACCCCTTTCATTTCTATTAAAATTAATCATACTGTTGATTTCTGCTTAAATTTGAGTGAAGCGTAATTTGCGACAATCCTGCGGGAAAAGCGAGCCAGGCGAGACCCCACTGTTTTAAAAGGAGCTTCGACTATAATAATGAACTTCGACTAAATACCACCACGTCCTATGGTGAACGTCGAAGCCAGCAGAAGGAAAGCTTCTAAGAATACCCATCGCAGACACGAAAATGATTTCATTTTTGTGTTGACATCCTGTGCAAGTGAGGAGGCTTGCGGATTAGGGCTAATGCTTGGAGGTGATGTCTAGCTCAGCGACCAGTCACTTGGATCACTTCAAACTTCCTGCGGCGGTCTACACATTGATTGATATCCTTATGAGTGAGCCCACGCAGAACCAAATCTTTGTTTGGTTCGAGCCTCCTCGTCAGTTTTCCAGTGACCTGCGTGCCTTACCGGGTCGCTTCCACTTTTCTTGAGCCCGCGGAAAGGGAGTGAATTTCGTAAAAATCAACAATAAAGCCTTTATATATGGCTAAGTTAATCGAAAAAAGGACCGACTTGCATGAAGCCGATCCTTAAAATACCCATTATGATAATGGAATATCTGTAACGTTACGTTCTACAATGCGTGCACCCTTCTTAGCTATAAGATCGCCTCCAGAAGATACGAATGCATTTTCTGCCAAAATCTGATCCATAGCTGATTCCAATGCAATTGTATCAACTGGTTCTACAGGTTCATCAAGGGATAGACGGACTGTTTTCCCTTCCTCATTTTCGAATAACAATTCAATTTGTTTTGCCATCAAGATTCCTCCTCTCCTCAATTAGTTAGACGCTTTAAGCACTAAGGTCAAATGAGTTTGTACGCTCGACATCGTTGATTGGATACTGTTGAAGTGGTGCCAGTGCCTCAACAATAGCAAAGAGCTGGTCATGTGTTGCACTGCTCTTTACGTTAGTGAAACTTTTACGTTTATAGACTGGCTTCCCTTCGAGATCGATCCCAGCATCAAAAGTGATCGTCAATCTTGTGTCATTCAGGATTGCTGTTGCCATTCCCTCACCCCCTTTCACCTAATAAATACAAAGTTCATCGCAAAAAGGGGGAGACGAATTTGATTTTTTTCTCAAAAGCTTTAGATAAGGAGATGGAGTGAATTTGAATTTTGTGGGTGATCGTGCATCTTTAGTGGAAAATTGTGCAACTTCAGAAGTTAATTGAGCAACTTTAAGTTGGAAGCGTGCAAGTGCAGTGGAATACACGAGCAAAAAAAAGAGGCCCCGATTAAGGGCTTCTTCCATTCTCTATAATTTTTCTATTACCCATTCCACTGCTCTATGACAGGCATCGCGCGTCACTTTATGGCCAGCAATTGGATCAGTCACCATCTCAACCTGGTTTTCTCGAAATAGTCCTGCTTTCACTAAGCTTTCATAAAATTGTTTCGTCAGTTGATATGGGACAACATTATCTGCTTTCCCATGCCAGATCAACAGAGATCTATCCCCTAACAAACGAGGATTCAAGGATAAATCATAAGGCTTTAAGCTCTGAACTTTCGATTCTAGTTCAGATGTGGATAACGGTAGCTGCCTGCCCTCTTTTTGGATCGAATGGATCATCATATTGGCGAATTGCTCATAACTAGGAGTCCCCATTAAGGAAACAGCGGTTCTAATCCAGTCATATTGCGTTAGTGCACCGAACATCGTAATGCTTCCCATAGAGGTACCTGCGACTCCAATCCGACCAGAGTCAGTATGACCGTTTGTCACATAATGGTCTGCAACTTCCTTGAATTCAGCAATCCCTTGCACGACAATATCCCAAAATTTCCATTGCCGTTCTTCTACTGAGATCGGGTCAGAGCGTTCACCGTGCAACGGAAGATCTGGTAATAGGACACGAATCCCATTCTTGGCTAGCAGATAGGCATAGGACAGATTCTGTTCCTTCGAACTCGTAAAACCGTGGAGAAAAACAAGGGTAGGCAGTGTATCTGAAAAAATATCTTCTCTAGCTACATTCAGTATTGGTATGTTTTGTATGTATTCTGTACTGATTTTTATCATAAGACATCTACTCCAAAGATTGATTGTCATTATTTTAACAAAGTTTATGCTATGAGTGGAACTAAAGGACCTCGACAACGGTCTGAACCAAAAAAAGCACCCGCAAGCAGCGAATGCTTTCTTTCAAATATTTTATTGTTGGGTTTTGTTATAATAATCAACACTTGTTTGAGCGCCTTCAGCAACCATCTTGCTGTCTTCAACGTCGCTTGGCTCTCCAGCTTTCTCGACAGGTACATTAGAATTGTTGAACTTCCCTGCACGATCTTTAATCTTAGTCGTGAAGTCAGTCAGGGTCTCTTTTACCTTGATTCGGTTTGAGCGATCTTTTAGATAATAGGTAGCTGCACCTGCTACACTTGCTGCGACACCTGACACAATTGCTTTTTTCGGTGTGAATTTCATTTCAAGTCAACCTCCTCAAGTAGTTTAATTTCATAATTACCCTTTCTCTATAACATTAAACACCCAACATCTTCCTATCCAATAGTCAACGTACACTATTGAAGAAAGTAACCTTATACACATTTAAGATTCATGCTTATAATTTTTCGGATGAATTTCTTCACCATTTTTACCTGTGTAACGAAGACCCCACCCGGTAAGTGCTGCAATTAGCATGACGATCAATAATCCCCAGCCCTGAAAGACATACGGGAACACGTCTGTCGGCTCTACTACCGTTAAGAAATCATAGTCCTTTGCCGCTCCCTTTATTGTCGCCCAGGCAAGAAGCACACCACCGCTCCAAGGGAAGATATAGCCTAATGAGGACGAGATCGTATCAAGGAAATTAGCCCGTCGATAAGGGTGGATATTGAACTCTTTACCAAGTTTTCTTACAAATGGTGCTGCTGCAATTTCTGCTGCTGTATTGATTGTTATGAATACATTCAATGAAGCAACGATTGCAAAAATAGATAGCTCCGCCCTGCGGACAACATTCTTGATGAGTTTCAGGAAGAAGTTCCGTATTGCTTCCATCGTACCTGCTACTTCAAGTAAATGTGCTGCTGAGAGAATGAATAAGATCAGGATTGCCATATTGAAGTATCCGCCGATACCACTCATCAATGCTCCTTCAACTACAGGCGTTCCGTTTTCCTTATGGATTGAAATGACTTCGCTCAAAGGAGTACCTGTCAGAAAAATGACAACAACTGATGATACGATTCCCCATGTCAAGGAGGTCAATAAATGATGTCCGCTCAAAGCTAAGTATAGGACAAGAACGAAAGGTAGAAGCAACCATAATCCAGCTGGCGTCACCTGTTGTTCAAGTTGGGTGAGTGCGGTTTGATTGTTGATACTTCCGCCGCCCCCGAATATAACAAATAAAATCAATGATGGAATCGCCGCTGCAATAGAGTATTTGAAACGTGAACGAACGACTCCAGGTACGTCTGCATCCTGTGTCGTTGCTGAAACGATCGTTGTGTCAGAAACCGGCGCTAAATTATCCCCAAACACAGCTCCGCTTAATATGGCTGCTAATAATACGACCGGGTCTGCTCCAAGGACAAGACCTGCTGGGTACATCAATATCCCAAAAGTTGCGACTGTGCCATAGCCTGTCCCAACAGCTGTAGAGAATAATGCCGCTAACAGAAAGGTCAGTCCGACAAAGAAACCGCCTTCAAGTCCCGTCTGAAAACCAAACCAGATCAATCCATCCACTAATCCTCCTGCAGAAAGAAGTTTCGCGAACATCCCTGCCCAAAACCAGGCAATGACAGCGATGACTCCTATCGGTTGTGCCATACCTGCAAAAAGAGACTGTGCATAATCGGACCATTTTGATTTACAAAAAAATAAGCCGATCAAGATTCCTAGAACCATTCCAAGGACAAGTGCCTCTTCTGTGACTAATTCAAGAACACTTAATGTAATTGCCCAAACGATGAAAAAAACGAGAGGAATAGTTGCTGTAAAGACTCCCCCACGAAAATGAAGGCGTCCGATATCTTTCTTCCCAATCGCCTCTTTCACTTCGCTTGAATGATGTTCATTTCCCATAGACTTTCCTCCATTTCATAAAAAACGTCCTGAATTATCATATCATATTTCGTCTTTATTCGACAGGCGTATAAAGACTTACAATTATTGGACTTTTTCCACCTGACTCGGTAAAATGGGACGTACGTTAAGTATCCAAGTGGTTGGGTGATGGAACTAGTCATGATATAAACAAAGGGGGCATGGGGATGTCACAACCCTATTTGATTGCCGTTGATTTAGACGGAACTTTATTGAAAGATGATAAAACTGTTTCAGTACATACAAAGAATATCTTACAGCAAGCTATGGATAACGGGCATCATGTCGTTATTTCTACCGGGAGGCCATTTCGTGGCAGCGAACAATATTACCATGAACTCGGATTATCCACTCCTATTATTAACTTCAACGGCGCATTTATCCATCACCCGAAAAGCCCAGAATGGGGACGGTTCCATTCACCGATGGAGATAGATGTCGCCAAAGAGATCGTAGAAACCTGCCTAGAGTTTGATGTAAAAAATGTCATTGCCGAGGTGTTAGATGATGTTTATTTACACCGGGAAGACGAATTCATCATCAATTCTTTTTTAATTGAAAAAGCAAACTTGAACGTCGGACACCTGATTCACGCTCTCCCGCATAATCCAACTTCCTTATTGGTCCGTCCGCAAGACCACCATGTCAAGGAATTGAGAGAACTGTTGAAGGCAAAGCATGCTGAAGTCATCGATCACAGAGTATGGGGTGCACCCTGGAACATTATAGAGGTTGTCAAAGCCGGCTTGAATAAAGCAGTAGGATTGGAACAGGTAGCTGAATCAATGAACGTTCCCCAGGAAAGGGTCATCGCATTTGGAGATGAAGATAATGATCTAGAAATGATCGAATATGCGGGATATGGGATTGCGATGGGAAATGCATTCCGGAACTGAAAAATATTGCTAACGGAGTTACCAAAACGAATGAAGAGGACGGGATCGCCTATTTCTTGGAGGATTTACTTTCATTGAAGGAACGTGTATAGGACGTCCATTTGCGGGATACTAGATCGTGAAGGGGGTTCGAATCATGAGCAAGAAAAACCGTTCAAAGCGTGCGATTGAACAAGGCGCTGAAAGAGTTCAGGGCAACGATGCACAAGAAATCAATACAACCATGTCTGACGAAGATCGTACAAAACAAAAGAAACGATCCGAATATTTATCGACTGGCGGAGAATAACGCTGCTAATGACCCAAAAGGCTTATTGAATCATTGCCTTTTGTGGTCATTTTTTAATTGTATAGGTCAGAAGGATAATTCATTGTCCCGCGATAACGAAATAAGATGAAATGTACATCGATCATCTTTTATTGAACATTTCCCATTTATCGATTTTATCAACATTGGACATGTTTCGACATTTTAAACGATTATGAACAAACTCTTCGTAGTGAATATTAAAAAAAGAACTGCTTAGAGACACCAGAAACATCCTCTGATGGTCCACTCAGTCCTTTTCATCCTTTCAAACCGCTTTAGCATAAATGTTCTTCACCTCATCCAATATGAGTTCAGAAAGGAAGAGATATGCCCTTTCATTGAAATGCAATCCATCTTTCTCTAGCATCTTTTCATACAACTTATTTTTTGAAAAGTACGACCATAAATCAATGAAGTGACATCCGCGTTTTGCAGCGATTTTCTTTGCTACTTCTGCATACTTCTGCAGTTCCTCATTGCTGCGCTTCTTTTGATAGAACTCGATGATCGGTGGCGGGCTTATTATGATCGTTTTCTCTGCCGTAATCCGATCGATCATAATTTCTAAATTCCGTTCGTACTCAGGGAGGTTGATCCGTCGATGTTCACTTGCATCGTTCGAACCAAATAAGATTGTCACAATGTCAGGAGAATGGCGTAATACATCATCTTGCAACCGGGCAAGAGCTGCTCTTGTTGTCTCTCCTGAAATTCCTGAATTAACGATTGTCCAGTTTGTAAGATTGTTTCTCAAACGTGGAGTCAAACGCTCATACCCTTCCAAGCTTTCCTCCTTCGCGGTATGGCTGTCTCCAAAGCAAACCAATGTTGGCATGTTCCTAACCTCCTTTATCATGTAGGGGTGTCCAATTCAATGGACTTGTACTTTCCATACAGGCTATTTGTTTTCGGTCTGGCAACATAATCGATCTTCTTTTCAAATAACGGGCCATCATAAATGAAAGTATGGAACTCTCCATTCTCACCGCAAGGATCGACATGATCGGAAAGTTGGTTGAGGAAATCTTCACCAAAATCCTGACCAAGTGAATTCTTAATCACCGCTTCAGTATCTATTCCGCAAATGACAGCCTTGTAACCTTTTGAAATGAATTGGGATGATAATATATTTGTGGATTTTCCCCATAGTGGAAATAAAGCATTCATCTGTTTCTCCTGTATAAGAGATTCTCGATATGTTCGTAAATCATCGAGAAATATGTCTCCAAAAATGACAGAGCCCACTCCTTGTTGTATTAAAGGATCTAAATGTCTATGTAAAATAGTTTGATATTCAATATTTGATGGTTTATGCGGTAAGGGTACTGCTACTAGCGGAATTCGAAGTGAACTTGCCTGCGCTTTAATCAATTCTATATGAATGCCATGAAAAGGGACTCTATTGGTCATTTCATCATAAGTCGTAAGAAGGTATGCGACGCTGGATGTTTGAGAATCGAGCACCTGATCCAGAGCCATCAAACAATCCTTACCCCCACTCCAGAAAAGGACAGATCGGTTCCTCATTGTCTCCCTCCTTTACGAACTGGATTTTATATATGTATTCGAACGAATTTACCGCTTTCCGTACATGCCGAAATATTGTACCCTTCTATATAGACGCATGAACCAAGAAAAAGGTTTCCTTTTTCAGGTAAAAAATTAAAGATTGTGTTTATTATGCTTATTAAGCAGGAATTAAGTCTTTGACCTTGAATTAGGAAAGTGGGTCATAGGAGGGTTACACCATGAAAATATACGAAGTAGATCGAGAAGTTTCTCATAGTACGAGACAAAATATTGCACACCTATTAACTAAACAACGGATCAATCACGAAAATTCAGGAACGTATGATCACATTTTGACTGGCATCCATCTTGCACTCGAAAGTAAAGACACTGCTTATATAGTAGTTGCTGAGGTTGATGATGAAATTGTCGGTGTCGCCTTTTTCAACATTGGCGTGAGTTTGGCGAAGGGCGGACATTACATGTGGCTCAATGAACTTTATGTTCAAGAAGATCAACGGAATAAAGGAATCGCCCGGAAATTACTGCTTCATGTCGTCTATTGGGCTGAAAGAAACGGTATCAAGTCGATTGAACTTGAAACAGGCATCAATAATGCCGTAACAAAACATATTTACCATTCTCTCGGTTTTTATGAAGTTGTATCGAAACGCTACGGATTTTCTTTTTAGCACGTAATAATTTTGATACAATCGAATTAACTAATGAAGGGAGCAATTTACAATGACAGTTGAATTTACAATCGATCCAACACCCAATCCGAACGCACTTAAATTTTCAGCAAATCAACCTTTGTTTGACGGAAGACTTTCCTATCGTAAAGGAGATGCCCCTGAGGATGAAGTCGCCTCAGCACTACTCGATATTGAAGGTGTAGAATCCATTTTCGGATTTCAGGACTTCATTACAGTGAACAAGACGCCTGATGGTGATTGGGATCAGATCGTACCTGAAGTACAGGAAGTATTCCAAAAATCATATTAAAACAAATTCAAGGGGATGACCGATTGGCGATCATCCCCTTTGCTATTTAGTCTTGTCGAAAGAAGCCAAAAATTCCAGTAGTATTGACGATATTCGTGAATGCTTGTGGATCGACTTCCTTGATCGCATGTTCGAGCTCATATAATTCATACCGTGTTACGACGATTATCAGGAGCTCTTTGTCTTCATCGGTAAATCCACCTTTTGCAGGGATTTTGGTAATTCCTCGCACCATTTTTTGATGGATCGCCTGTTGGATTTCTTTCCCTTTCTTCGTGATGATCATCGCAGTTAATTTTTCATGTCGTGTATGGATGACATCAATAACTCGTGAAGTTACATATAGCGTCACTAATGTATATAATGCTTTTTCCCAGCCGTATAATATGCCAGCTGTGAAGATGATCGCTGCATTAAGGGTGAAGAAATAGATTCCGATTGGCCGGTCTTTCATGCGTGAAAGAACCATCGCTATAATATCCATCCCCCCAGTGGAAGCACCCCATTTCAACGTAAAACCGATACCGATTGCAGCAATCACACCACCGAAGACAGCATTCAATAATATATCTTCGGAGATTACTTTTATAGGAATGATTTCAAGAAAAAATGTAGTTGCTGCGACACTGATGATACTATAAAACGTGAATGATTTTCCGACTTTCAACCAACCTAAGATTGCCACAGGAATATTCAATATGAATAAGATAATACCGGTTGAGGCTGGTATAGGTGTTTGCTGTAATACACTTGCGAGCAACTGCGCAATCCCAGTGAACCCACTTGCATAGACGTTAGCTGGTATTAAGAAATAGTTAAGTGAAACGGCACCGAGAGCAGCACCTAATAAAATGATTATGATTTTTTTGATTTCGGTTACCAACGACATATGAATCCCTTCTTTCATCTCCTAGTAGAACGTTCTAGTTTTATCAGATCATCCTTCAAGTTGTCAACGGATTTTTTATACAAAGGCATTTTACTTTATGATTGTTTCTATTGAAAAGCTGTAAGCGCGTTATGTCACCATGTAAATTTACAAAAAGCAATATTCCATTGCTTTTTACCCTTGTCAAGGCTACACTTAGATAAAAGTCCTAAACGCAACGATATGTGAGGTGTAAAAATGACTATACAATTGATTGTTGATACGGGTTGTGATCTGCCACAACATGTGGTTGATGAGCAGAAGATCCATGTTCTTCCCTTAGTGGTCCATGTTAATGAGGAAGAATACTACGACAAGGAATCCATCCAGCCTTCAAGACTTTATTCACTCATGAGAGACGGAGCTGCACCAAAGACCTCTCAAGTACCACCTGACCGTATGAGGTCATTATTTGAAAAGCTTGCTGAAAGTGGACAACCTGCTATTTATATTACATTGTCCTCTGAGTTATCCGGTACATATCAAACCGCCTGTCTCGTTCGAGATCAGTTACAGGATGACGGCGTGAAAACCAACATAACGATCATCGATTCAAAGAGTGCTTCGCTTGGATATGGATTGATTGCCTATTATGTAGCTCAAGCTATCCAACAAGGCTCAGATGATATAGACGCTCTTATTACTTACACACATACCCTAATTGACAAAATCGAACACATTTTTACTGTGGATGATTTAGAATATTTGGTTCGAGGGGGACGTGTCTCCAAAACAGCAGGCTTTGTAGGAGGACTTCTCAAGATCAAACCAATTTTGCACATGGAAGATGGAAAGCTGTTTCCTCTGGAAAAAGTAAGAGGAAGCAAGAAAGTTCTTTCACGCCTGATCGAGTTGATTGGCGAACGCAGCAGTGAAATGGAAAATCAGACAGTTGCGATTTCGCATGCTGACGATCTATCCCGTGCAAATGAATTGAAAGATTTGATTGAATCCACTTTCAACCCCAAAAACGTTATGGTGAATACAATCGGTTGTGCGATTGGAGCGCATGCTGGACCTGGCACATTGGCTGTGTTCTTCTTGAATGGTACACCTGATTTCGAATAATTCCTCTATTAAAGGTCAAGCCTAAGGGATAACGCCGTCCATAAGGAGGATCCAGCATGTCCAACACAAAAGACAACGATAAGAAAAAGCGCGATAACCAAGCACAGCAAGAATTGAAAAATAAAATGGAACAATCGAATATCAACAAAGGTACACGACAATATTCAAAGAAAACAGATCATTTATAATTAAGACCGTTTGATTGAAGCGAAATTTGCATGCACGGACGTGATGTCTAGCTTAGCGACATTCACTTGGATCACTTCAAACTTCCTGCGGCAGCGACAGCTTCCTCGTCAGTCCTCCAGTGACCTTCGTGACTGAACGGGTCGCTTCCGCTTTTCGATTGCCCGCGGAAAGGGAGTGAATTTCCAAAAATCAACAAACATAATTAAGTATTTAAGGGGCTGCCTCCAGAAGGACAGCCTCTATTTGTTTTACTTATCTTTTTTCATGGCTGTTCCTTTTATCCGTAATTTAACCAAAGCATTCTTCCGCCACGAGCGGACAGTCTCATATGACACTCTTTCGATACGCGCTAACTCTTTCATGCTTCCCTGTTTCAAAATAATTTCGTTGACATATAGTCGTTCCCGCTCAGATAGATTCTGTAAATAGTCATTAACGATAAGGTCATCTAGATAAGGAACAACAAACGAATTATTTTCTTCTAAAGTGTGCTCTTCTGCATGGACCATGATCACATATTTCTTATTCATTATTTGCAGGAATCTACCAGAAAGGTAACGTTGAGCATAAGCGGGGAACGCCCCCTTGTCTGGATCAAAACGTTTATAGGCTTCCCAAAGGGCGATCCTGCCGATCTGATATGATTCATCGAATTCCAGGCTATGGGAATACCTTCTGATCATTGTTTTGATTAATGGATCATAATTTGCAAGCACTTTTTCAAATGGTTCTTTCAAGACGAACTCCATTCTTGAAAGCATGCTTTCTTCTAGATTTCCGCGGTCATTTCGATCTTACAAAAGCGGAAGATCCTAAGCATTTACCGAATTTGTGCATTCCTCAGCAGGATTATGCGTCTAAAACTGAATGATGAGAAGTATTATGGTTCTTTATTACGTAGGATTAGATGAGATATTCCTATTAGAGGTTTGTATTCCCTTTCTTTGATCCAAAGAAAAAAAGCCAGCTGCTTGACTGGCTTCAAATTGGTCTTATGAACTGAGGTTATTCTGGTTTTCTGTTTAACACGGGCAGTAATATGACCGTTTAGCAAAAGAATTTTGTAATTGTTGATAGGTCGGTTCCGGATCATCAAGTGATTCTACTGCAGTAGTGATCAACTTACTTTCGTCAAAGCGTTTAAGAATGATGTCCATCCACTCTTCTTTTGTCAGGACATCTCCTTCAAACAGCCCCTGATTGTCCTCTTTCAATTTCAGATAGTCTTTAAGATAGACCCATTTCTTCCCGATCTCTGCTTCAATATTGGACTGCGGATGTCCATTCACATATGAATAAAGGAGATACGGTAAATTGATTCCAGCATTAATCGGTAAGCCGATCCATTTCCAAGGTCTCGTATTGATATCCAAAAGCTTGAATTCACCATCGTTCTGATCATAAATAAACTCACATTCGGCAATTCCTTCATACGAAAATGCCTTTAAGACCGCCACCGCACGATCAGTCAATTCAGGGGCTTCGATCGATTCAACGAGACATGTCGTACCAGCTTTGGGTGGATAGATTTCCAACCTTTGTCCAGCCAGAGCCCCTCTGACTGTCTGATCCCCATCCATATATACTACAACCGTCACATATCCGTTCCTTCCGACATCGACAAACTCCTGTGCAATCAAGTCAAGACCTGCTTCTTTGGCGGATTGCGTTCTCGCATGATATTCACTTTGGTTTTCTATGACAAACAACCCTTCTTGAAATTCATCATAAAACGCTCGTTTATTGATCGGTTTCAAGACCATCGGAAAAGAAAGACGATCCGGTATTTTACTATGATTCGCATCAGTGATGAATTCATAGCCTGGTACCGGAACATCCAATTCTGCCGCACGTTCATACAGTTGGGATTTATCGAGAATTTGTTCGATGGTAGCATAGTCAGAAAATGGCCATATGTAATACTCCGCTAACTCTTCAGCATACTTCGCTAATGATAAGGCCCATTCATCCATAGAGGGAATCAATATACACTTTTCATTGAATGCGGGTCCAATATCCAGCAAGTACTGGATGAACGCTTTTTCCGCAATAACCGGGTTCGGACAAACCCCACGTAAGGTTACATATTTCGACGCGAAAGCAAGACCCTGGTTTTCCCGATCAAGAGCTATCACCGGAATACCCTCACGGCCTAAACCTCTCGCAACAGCCAAACCCGTTATATGAGCATTACAGATCAAAACAGGACGTTTTTGTTGAATCATTTCATCCGATTCGATTGCTTGTTTCAATTCAATTGCGTTGTAATGTATTTTCTTGTTGATCGTCATACGCAGCTCCTTTCTTAAATGCCTTTGGGAAGCTAAGGAAAAACGAGGTCTCCGTTTCTGTCGAAATGACATTGATCGTTCCTTTATGCTTCTCTACAATTTGTTTACAAACAGATAATCCTAATCCTGTCCCAAGTTGCTTCGTGGATATGAACGGCTCGAATATATCTTCTAATAAATGTTCGGGAATCATAGACCCATTATTGGAGATTGTAAGATGGATATTTTCATCTTCCTCACTTAACCTTACATGTATATTTCTGTCCCCATCCACTTCCGACAATTCCTCAACTGCATTATTAAGAATATTGAGGAGGACCTGTTTGATCTGACCCTCTACTCCATAGGCCTTGACGTCATGCAAAAGATCGTGATACACATTGATATTCTCGTCGAGGAATCGAGGGTAGAGGAATTCGAGCATTCCTTTTACGACACGATCCATAGAAAACAGATCCGATTGATCATCAAGTCCCTTCATTTTAGAAAGATAGAGAAATTGGGTGATTTTCTCCTGCAAGCTTACCATTTCGTGATTGATGATATCGAAATAGGTTGAAGTCTCAGGGTTTTTAGATTGATTTTCGATCATTTGGATGAAACCCTTTATTGACGTCAAAGGATTACGGAATTCATGGGCAAAGCTTGCAGCAACCTGGCCTAAAATCGATAGACGGTCGCTGTGCATTTCTTGTATGAAGCGGCTTTTATTTTGGATGATCGAATCTTTCACCCTCGTATACTCCGTTAAGGAATGATACATATATAAGTCGAAGAAGTCATTCACTACTAAGAGATATTTCAATTGTGCTTCCTTTGATACATCGGTCATTTTGAGAACGCGATAAATGATCGAACGTCCGAGATTAATATTCGATATGAATTCTCCAATACCGACTTTAGCTTTCACCCGTTCGTTTGCAATCTTTTTCGTCAATTGTTGAACGAGTGGAGTCTCCGGATCCTCAATATACGCCACCACCAAACGGATCGTATGCCCACCATTAATCGTGATTTCATAGCGGAATGGGTCGTCCTCAGAAATCGAGGCTGCCTTCAGCCATTCAGACAGAATCGTTTCATGATACGAATGGAATAATTCTATTATTTCTTGTTTTTCATTCTCATTCAGCTCATGCTTCAATTTCATTTTTTCTAATCTCCCTCAATTACACTATTACTGCCATTATAACAGACTTTTCCTTCTCTACTAACGTAAAGCCCTAAAGGAATATGATTCCAAATGACGATTTTTCATAGCCAATCGGTTAAACACGATTAACTTTTTTTTAATGAGGTAATAGTAGAAAAAGGCTTTATTAGGAATTCGATCAATGAAGGGAGTTTAGTATCATGTATAACGTTATCTATCATTCACCTCACCAAGAAAAACCGACAGGACAGCCACCACAGCATCAAAACAAACAGCCTGGTACAGAGAAAGAAATGGTCCCTACTCCACAAACGGAAGATACGTATTATAAAGGGAGTGGTAAACTCAAAGGAAAGACAGCGATTATTACAGGCGGAGACAGCGGAATCGGAAAATCCACAGCGATTTTATTTGCAAAAGAAGGCGCGGATGTAGTGATCGTTTACCTGAATGAACATGAAGATGCCAATGATACGAAGAAGGAAGTAGAAGAAGAAGGACAAAAATGTCTTCTGATCCCTGGAGACATTGGTGATGAATCTTTCTGCCAGCATGTCGTCTCCCAAGTGATCTCTGAATTCGGAGCTTTGGATGTATTGGTCAATAATGCAGCTGAACAACATCCTAGGAATGGCATTGAAGAAATCTCCCAGGAACAACTTGAACGTACATTCAGAACGAACATCTTTTCATGCTTTTACATGGTGAAGGCGGCTCTCCCCCATTTGAAAGAAGGTAGCTCCATCATCAATACAGCATCTGTAGTTGCGTATAAAGGGAATGATCATTTGATTGATTATTCTGCTACCAAGGGAGCAATCGTCGCATTCACCCGTTCTTTATCAGAATCCCTTGTGTCCAAAGGTATACGTGTCAATGGGGTTGCACCAGGCCCGATTTGGACACCGTTGATTCCTTCGACTTTTGACGCTGAACATGTCGGTGAGTTCGGGAAAAACACGCCGATGGGAAGACCGGGACAACCAGATGAAGTCGCACCTAGCTTCGTCTTCCTCGCAAGTGACGACTCTTCCTATATTTCTGGACAAATGATCCATGTCAACGGAGGCGTTGTACTGAACGGTTAATCCAAATTGCGACACTCCGGAAATAATTTTATCGTTAAAGGCTGTTTTCTAAAAGTTTGTTGCTATTGATCCTATAAGTGGTTGAACGATACGAGATTCCAGCGGGATCAGCGAGCCAGGCGAGACCCCACAGCGTGGAACGAGTCTTTAAGAGGCTTGCGGTTCGCCCCCCGGAAAGCGAGTATATTTCCCACGGATCCACAAACAACAATCTTTACCAAAAGGATATTGTCAAAAAATGGAATTTATGGATATGGCACTCTTCGTCCACATTATGTATAAAAGGATGAAAGGAATTTCTCAATATGCACACAATGTGGAAAGGTTCCATCAGCTTCGGACTTGTCACCATCCCAATCAAACTATTTGCTGCTACAGAAAATAAGGATATAAAGATGAGGCAGCTCCATAAAGAGTGCCATAATCCAATCAAGTATGATAAAACGTGTCCAGTTTGTGAAAAATCACTCGAACAGAATGAAATCATCAAAGCCTATGAATATGAACCGAACAAATTCGTAGAGCTTGAAAAAGAAGAGTTGGAAGCTTTAACGAAAGAACAGACAAAATCGATTGAAATCGTAGACTTCGTACATCTCTCAGAAGTTGATCCGATTTATTTCGACCGCTCTTACTTCATCGGACCGGGGGAAAATGGCTCAAAGCCTTATAGCCTGCTTAAAAAAGCAATGGAAGACTCCGGTAAGATTGCCATAGCCAAAGTGATGATCCGCTCCAAACAGCACTTAGCTGTCGTACGGGTCTATGATAAAGGCTTGGTGCTTGAAACGATCCACTATCCAGATGAAGTCCGCAGCATCGATTTAGTACCTGAAATTCCAGAAAACGTTGATTTGAACCAAAAAGAATTAGACATGGCTATCCAATTGATCGATCAATTGACAGCCGAATTCGATCCAGAAAAATACCATGATGATTATCGTGAAGAATTGATGGGTGCCATTGAAAGTAAAATCAAAGGTGAGCAAATCAAAGTTTCGAAAGAAAGACCGAAAGCGAATGTCGTTGATCTGATGGATGCCCTGCAAGCAAGTATTGATGATACAAAACCGAAGAAGAAAAAGAAAACGACCCGCAAGAAAAAAGCGAGCAGTGAATGATGCGTCACAGACCTATGCTGCCAACCCTCTCCTCCAGACTTCCTGAAGGAGAGGATTGGTTTTATGAAATCAAATATGACGGCTTTCGAAGCCTTCTCTATATCGATCACACGCATATCGATTTTTACAGCAGGAATTTGAAATCTTTGAAAGAGAATTTTCCTGAAATCCTATCAGAAGCGGAGAGAATCCGGGAGACCTCCAATGATGAACTCCCTATGCTACTTGACGGAGAGCTCTGTATATTGGAATCTGATTTCAAAGCTTCTTTCTCATCTATCCAAAAGCGAGGAAGACTGAAAAATGAGCTGAAAATCCAACAGCAACAATTCCAACTCCCTGCCACTCTATTAGTATTCGATTTACTGATCCAAAGTGGGAAATCTCTTATGGATTCTTCCTACAAACAAAGGAAAGAACTTCTTCAACAATGGATGGAGTCGCATGACTTTCCAAAAGTATCGAAAGAGAATGCGAGCAGAATCCAATGGCTACCGCATACACTGGCTGGCGACGTTCTATTTGAGGACGTGCAAAAACATCATGGAGAGGGTGTCGTTGCAAAACGGCTAAAAAGTCTATGGCTTCCGGGCAAACGTACGAAAGAATGGTTGAAGGTTAAACGATTATTTCACGGATTTTTCATCATCAGCGGATTTGACGAGAAAAACGGTTATGCCCACGTTGCTGTCCTTGACGGTTCTGAATTGATATCATGCGGCGTATTCTCACATGGGTTAGAAGGAAAAGAAAGAGAAGCGCTGATCCAGATCGTCAAAAACAACCAAATCAAAAAAACAGGATCCTTTATTGAAATAGCACCTCGTATTTGTGTGGAGCTGGCATTCCTTGAGATACACGAAAATCAATTGCGACAGCCTCGATTCATACAATTCAGACTCGACATCCACTGGGAGGATTGCACATGGCAAGCTCTTCAAAATCAGATGGACAATTGAACATCGAAGGGAACACGATTCAAGTCACCAGCCTCGATAAGATCCTTTATCCAAAAATGGCGATCAACAAACAAACATATCTACAGTATTTGATTGAAGTAAAAAGCGTGATGCTTCCATTTCTGAAGAATCGCTGTCTGACTGTCAAACGCTATCCTCATGGCATGTTCGATGATTTTTTCTATCAAAAGAATTGTCCCGATTACGCACCGTCATTTGTAGAGACGTTCCAACAGGACGATATCCGGTATATATTGTGCAATGACCTTTCAACGCTGATCTGGTTGGGAAATCAGCTTGCACTTGAATTCCACATACCATTCAATAAAGTGACTTCCGTCTGCCCCTCAGAAATCGTATTCGACCTTGATCCGCCTTCAAGGGATCATTTTTCTTTGGCAATCGAAGCTGCCTTGCAAATCAAAACCATCCTTGATCGCCTTGAACTGCATTCATTTGTGAAAACGTCAGGAAACAAAGGTTTGCAAATATACATTCCGCTGCAAGAAAACCAGTTTACATACGAGGATACGAGAATATTCACCCAATTCGTCGCTGAATATCTGGTTGATCAATCTCCGGATTCATTTACGATCGAACGCCTGAAAAATAAACGTGGCTCGAGGTGTTATATTGATTTTCTACAGCACGCGGAAGGAAAGACGATTATTGCCCCCTACTCATTAAGAGGAAATGATGAAGGTCTGGTAGCGACCCCTCTTGAATGGAATGAAGTCGATCAACAATTGACGCCTCTTCAATTTACAATGGACGCTGTTCTCGAACGGCTCGAAAATCAGGAATGCCCGTTTACGAAAATGGATGCTGCACGGAAAAAACAACCATTCGAACGGATTTTGACGGGGCTTTTGAAACAGAAAAACGGATGAATATAGGTTGAACCTTCTTTCTCAGAGGTCGAGTTTAATGTGGTCGACTCCCCGCGAAACACAGGTAAGCATTTTATCTTCCTTTTCTTCTTCAGTCAGAAACGATTCACAATGGAGGATTTCCCCTGCCTCCACTCCCACTTCACACGTACCACAAACACCCATCCGACAATTAAAAGGGACGT
The DNA here is from genome assembly GCF_019720915.1 of Alkalihalobacillus sp. TS-13. Taxonomy (GTDB): domain Bacteria; phylum Bacillota; class Bacilli; order Bacillales; family Fictibacillaceae; genus Pseudalkalibacillus. The sequence goes on along the minus strand of NZ_JAHKSI010000001.1, from coordinate 502,136 downwards.
CGATTCTTTGTTCATTTAGAGCATCCAATAAGGTTTGATCGCTCTTTACTTGGAAGGTCTTTTCCGACTTGGTGACGGTCACGGAAAAAGGCTGCGGGTTTTCAATCACGGAGGCAGGTTGGAACCGCTCCTCATGAATGACTTTATTCGGGTAGCCAAGCTCATGAGCATAATCGACCAGCATGTTCATGAAAGGTTGCGGTCCGCATATGTACATATGCGTTCCCATTGTTCTGTTTTGCATTGCCTGTTGCAGTCTTTTTGTTTTCTCTTCTCTATCCATGAAGAAACAGGACACTGCATCTTGATAATGATGTTGGATATGGTGATAGAATGCGCATTCCTTTTCACTCCGTGCAGCATAGTGAAGCTCAAAGCTGTGCCCAATTTCCTTAAGATACGCCATCATGGACATGAACGGGGTGATACCTATTCCGCCAGCAAAGAAAACATGGTGCTTTGCTTCTGTCTTGAGTGGTAAGAAGTTATCCGGGGTGGAAATGGTCAATGTGTCCCCCTCTCTGACACATTCATGCATAAAGCCGGAGCCTCCGTGTTGAGCACTGATTTTTTTTACAGCAATCCTATATTCGTTATTCATCTCTAGTGGATTGTTTACAAGCGAGTATTGCCGTCTTCCCATTGGCAAGTGGACTGTTATATGCGAACCTGCTCCGAATTGGGGCAGCACGAAATCTTCCGATGTAAGAGTGAACGTGGTAATAGTATCTGTTTCCTTTTCAATTTTTTCTACAGTTAATGGCATAGTTTGCTTCATCTTTTCCATCCTTCTGGCTGTTTTTGTTTCACAGTATTGGATAACCGAGATAAGAACGGTGATACGTTGAATAGTGATCTGACGGTTCAAGGAACTGACCACACTTTTTACATTCAAAGGAACTTTCAAGATGGTTCACCATGTTGATTCCATGACACTGGGAACAGAAAACCCTGTATCTTTTTTGATTTATAGGTTCAATCAATACATCCGATTGAGAGTATCCTTCTGAAAAAGCAGCCTGACGGACCAAGCCTGCTTTTCCGTCGTCCATTATAATGATTAATAGTGTACCGAGTGATCGATTTTCCAATATCGATCTGATTTCCTCGGAAGCGTCTAACCGGTTCAGCACTTTTAGTTCAGTGTTGTTGTGCCAGACCTGGTATTCCTGTTGTTTGATTTCTGCCTCGTGGATGTATTGTTTTTGGGTTAAAATCAAAATGTGGTTCATTGATCGATCCGCTCTTTTCCTAATTGTTCTTCCAGAAAACAGAGCAATTCTTCACGATAATTTAAAATGCCTTTGTATTCCGCAATATCTTCAGGAAGCGTTTTAATGTTGCGATAAAAGATTTTGAGCCAATCACCATTTTGGATCAATTCTTCGAGGGGTAATAGGTACGTATGGATCGTGAAAAGTACATCATGATTCATAGGCAGCCTGAGCAGTCTTTGAACTTCCACCCGCAGGTGAATCACCTCGCCTACATTCTCAGCTGTGACTTCCTTCCGGCGCTTTCCCCACTCTGAATAAGTCTCTAAAGGTGTATCAAGCTTGTTGGTGACCGTGATCGACCAATTCTTCCTTTCCCAGGCGGCCCCGGGACGGATCTTCGAAATGAACCGTTCAACCTTATTGATGAAACTGTCCTTTTGGATTCCAGGTACTGGCGTGTGAATTGATTTGAACTCCATTCCCTGGACAAATGCGAGTGACCAATTCGATGGAAAACATAATTGACCTGCTTCCAAAAAGAGTCCATCATGTCGATCGCCCATGATGATCAAGTCTTCTTGGACATGTCTTCCTGCCACGTCAAGCGGTTCGAAGTCGATCGATGACGAGTTCCGGAATACGAATGATTCTTCTTCCTCCAGGAGATGGTTTTGGAACAAGCAGTCATTCCCTTTTTTTTTAAAAGTGAAATGATCAGGCGAATAAGAGGCAAGCTCACTGAAAATCAGCACCATCGCCTCCCATTGAGATTCTATTGAAATCGGGAGTGAGCAAAAGCATCGCTCGTGATTTTCCCGCAACAACTTCCTTTTCAGCTCTATTTCGTTTTTATAAACATCCGTGATGGTTACGGTTTTCGCCGGATCCAACAGTACAGAATTATTCGAGTATGCATATTGGTCCTTGGTGAACGGAAATGGGAAATCTTTTATATGTGACATTGTGTAACCTCCCTGTGCCTACTGACATCCTTCTATCTACACTACACATTCCATAATAAACTGAGCATTCCTCCATTAAAAATAAGGTCTGCCCAAAGAAGTAAATTCGAATTTGCAGCTGCCCATGATTTTGCTCAAGCTAACCATGATTTTGCTCAAAATACCCTTGAAATGCGCACAATCAACCCTGAAATATGTCGACAACCACCTTAAAAATACATAAAGAAAACTTGGCAAAGCCAAGCCTTGGCGCAGGCTGAGCCATGGTTGCGCTTATACTGAAGAGAGTATTTTATACTTTCTTTAAATGTAAAAAAAGAGCTCACTTTGGTGAACTCTTTCAACAAAAACTGTATTGATTTATTTATTCCTTACACCACAGCTTGACTGTCTTATGATGATTTCATGTTTAATTTTCACCTTTTTAGCTGGTGCATCTGGTTTTACAAGGGATTGGAGCAGTGCGTCCACCGCTTGATAACCTAATTCATATATATTGATGTCAACTGATGTCAAAGCGGGTGTAGAGAGCTCCGCGATCATTGCGTTATTGAAGCTGGATACAGAGACATCCTCCGGAACGGTCATTCCCATATCGTCAAGCATCCTCAAAACGCCAAGTGCCATAAGATCATCCGTCACCACTAGTGCAGTAGGTGGTTCCTTAAGTGACATCAATTCGGAAACTGCCTTCTGACCATCCTCTACCGCAAAATCAGCATTGATGACGTAATCTTCCCGATAAGGTATCTTAGCGTTTTGTAACGCTTTTTCATAGCCTAGCAACCGGTCAGTCGTTACGACCAGATTGAGACTCCCCCCGACAAATCCGATCCGTTCGTGTCCCTTCTCTATATGATGCTCGGTCAGTTCTTTGGCTGCCCGATAGTTATCATTATCGACATGATTGATAAGATTATCGTTTTTATAGGGTTTCCCAATAACAGTGAACGGAAATTCCTGTTCGTACAAGTAGTTCATGATACGATCATCCACACGAGAGTATAAAAGGACGATTCCATCTACTCTTCTTCCTTGGACCATACCGACGACCGCACGATAGATTTCCTCTTCTGTCGTCCCGGTTGACATGAGCAATGTGTATTCTTTTTCATGTGCCTTCGTACTGATCCCACGCAACACCTCTGGGAAGAAAGGGTTTTGGAACGCCTTCTCTGCGGAACTCGGCATCACAAGACCGATTGCTCGTGAACTTCGGTTCGCAAGACTGCGAGCAGTGAAGTTCGGGTGATAACCTAAGTAGTCCATCGCTTCGCGGACTTTCCTCTTCGTCTCTTCGCTGATCCTCGGGTTGTTCGCTACGACACGGGATACTGTCGAGGGAGCAACATTCGCAAGTTTTGCTACATCTTTAATTGTTACAGCCAAGTCTGCTTCCCCCCATCCGTTTGCTAACTGGTTCTATAGTACCATTATAAGCTAAGTTGCTCATTCTTTAATCTTTTTTCGTAAAATTCTTTTAACCTTTCGTTCCGCCTGCAGTCAAACCTGAAATGAGGTAACGCTGTAGCGACAAGAACAATAATGAAATCGGGATTGCAATCAACACCGCCCCGGCTGCAAATTCTGTGAACTCACCACCGAATTGCTTTGCTACCAGATTGTATAGCCCGACTGCCAGTGTATATTTTTCTTCACTACGCAAGATCACCTTTGCAAGGATGAAGTCAGCGAAAGGTGTAATGAAACTGAACAATGCTATGACTGCAAGGATCGGTTTGGCAAGCGGCAGGATGATCTGCCAGAAGATCCGGAAATGTCCTGCACCATCTATACGTGCTGATTCATCAAGCTCTTTCGGAATCGTATCGAAGTAACCCTTAGCAAGCCATGTATTCATCGGCAGCAATCCACCAGTATAAAGCAGAATCAAAGCCAGGTGTGTATCGATAAGCTTTGTTTGTACTGCCAGCACATAAATCGCGATCAATGCTGCGAAGTTGGGGATCATCTGCAGGATCAAGAACGTCATCAAACCATTCTTCCGCCCAATGAATCGATATCTCGAAAAAGAATACCCCATCAAAGCAATCATCGTCACAGAAAGAACCATCGTAACGATACAGATTTTCAACGTGTTCCAATACCAGTACAGATAATTGCTTGAACTAAGATCGAACAACTCTTGGTAATGTTTTAATGACGCATTTTTCGGGATAATCGTCGACCCTGACAAACTGTTTCCCGGATTGAACGAAGAACCTACAATCCATAGGACTGGATAGATGACAATGGCAATAGTAATGAAGATTGCTATATATGACATTGTGAGACGAATAAGCTTTTGTTTTTTCATGCTCATTTACATCATATCCTCCTCTTTAAAAGATTTCGTTCTTCTAAACTGCCATAATGCAACTGAGATGACGATCAAGGATAGGATCATCGTAATAGCAGCCGCCTTCGCATATTGCTTTGACTCTAATGTCAGACTGTAAATCCATGAAATCAGAATGTCGGTCGACCCAGCCGTCTGCCCGGCCATCGGAGGACCTCCCCCGTTGAAAAGGAAGATGACATTAAAGTTATTGAAGTTGAACGTATATTGCGTAATCAAGATTGGTGCAATCGCATAAAGGATCAATGGCAATGTTATCGTACGGAATTTTTGCAGGATCGAAGCGCCATCAACAGTTGCAGCTTCGTACAATTCTTCCGGAATCGACTGGAGAACCCCCGTTACCATCGCAAAAATGAATGGGAATCCCAGCCAGGACTGGATCATGATCAAAGCGATTTTCGCCCAGAATGGGTCCGTCTGCCAAGGAATCGGATCGATGCCGAATAAAGCAAGGATGTCGTTATTGATGGCCCCGAATGTGACATTGAACATTCCAGCAAAAACAAGGATCGATACGAAAGCTGGAATCGCCCATGGTAAAATCAAGATGGTTCTGAATAGCTTTTTGAACTTCAAATCTTTTTGGTTCAGCAAAACAGCCAGGAAGATTCCGATTGCAATTTGTATGGTAGTGGCAACGAATGTCCAGATGACTGTCCAGGAGAATACACTGATAAATGTTCTACGCCAGATATCCAACTTGAAAATATCGATGAAGTTCTGGAACCCAACCCAATCTACTAACCTAGCTGGCGGTGAATGATACAGATCGTAGTTTGTAAAAGCGAGCAGTATGACGAAAAGGATTGGAAAAATCACCACGAATATAAGTAAGAAAAAGCCTGGCGACAACATGAGATACGGAAATCCGGTGTCGATGACGTTACGGTACTGCTCACGAATCGAATTCAGCGCAATACCTAAATCGCGCTTTTTCCCATTCAAATGGGCGTCATAGAGATTAAGTGCGTATACACAAAGTCCGATCACCAGGACAAGGATCGCGATGATCCCTTCTACAAGCAGGAAAATGGAATGATCACGCGGCAGTTCTTCCCCTAGTGTGACGATTCCCCATAGCCCCATGTTCAGCAAATCTTTGAATGCGATGATGAATGAAAACGTCAAAACGATGAATGCGAGCGCTTTGAGATATTGGCGATTGTATAGTTGTCCTAGCCCTGGGATCAGGGACAACAATAATGCTTTTTTCCGATGGGCGGTACTGTTTTGGTTCGTATCTATCATATTTGCCCCCTGTCCTTTCTTATCATTTCAGGCTAAAGTACATTTCCGCCTGAAAGAGTAATAGAAAGGACTGCCCTAAAAGAAAAGTGTCCGACAGCTCCAACACAACATTTTAGATCAAAATCACGATTATTCTCAAAATGTTGTTTAGTGCGGAGTGACTCAGACACTTTTGGGACAGTCCCTTATTTTTCGTTTATTGTTCGATTATTTAGCGCCTGAAGCTTCAATTTGTTGTTTAATGTTCTTAGTGGCATCTTCAAGTGCAGACTGCGGATCTTGCTTTCCTGTGACAATCAATTGAAGTGCATTTGCCATCGGCTCCCAAACTTGCCCCATCTCAGGAATGTTAGGCATTGGAACACCGCGTTGAGATTGAACTGCAACTGCTGAAGCACCTTCGTTGTCAGCGATGACAGGATCCTCGATCAATGATTTTACAGGTGGAATCTCTTGTGTCTTTTCATAACGGATTTTTGCGTTTTCTTCATTCGTGACCCACTCAACTAGTTTCGTAGCCCATTCCTTGTTTTCAGAATAAGCTGATACGTGCCATCCTTTAACTCCGATGAATGTTTGAGGATACTCACCGTTCGGAAGCTTCGGAAGTGGTGCGACACCGATTTCGATTCCAGCATCTTGCATCCCCTGGAATGCCCATGGTCCGTTCATGACTGAAGCGACTTTCCCTTCGTTGAAGAGGCCGTCCATAGCTGAACCTCCGCTTTCCCCGACGATTCCTTTAGGGAATAAGCCTTCGTCATACCACTTTTGGATGTATTCAGCCCCTTTTACTGCTCCTTCATTATTCAAACCAAGGTCATCCGCGTCTAGGCCTTCATCCGTTTGTTTGAAAACATAACCGCCGTTCGCAGCCATGATTGAGTTTGCGAAATAGAAATTGTCCCATAAAGCTAAGAAGCCATAGTTTTTACCTTCGGTGAAATTTTTTGAGAACTCATAAAGCTCATCAAAGGATTCAGGTACTGTATCCATGTGCTCTTTGTTATAAATGAATACTGGCGTTTCTGTCGCTTTAGGCAAACCATATAACTCACCTTCAAAAGATTGAGCTTGAATGGATGATTCAGTAAATGTATCAATGACATCCTGTTCGACTTCTAGTGGCGCTAACAACCCTTGAGTCGCCATTGCTCCAATCTGGTCATGAGGCAACGTCAACACGTCTGGACCTGTTCCAGCAGGAGCATCTAACGGAAGCTGTTCACGGATTTCATCTGCCATGCCCAACTCTTTGAATTCTACTTTGATGCCATATTTTTCTTCAAAACTTTTGATCGCTGGCTCAAGTGCGATCCCTTTTTCTTTGTCTTCCCAAACAACTAGCTTTTCAGGTTTCTCACTGCCCTTGTCTTTCTCTCCGCCTGTCTCCTCATCTGAATCTTGTGGACCACAGGCTGCAAGCATTGATACGGCTAAACCAGCTGTCAGAGATACGTTCAAAAACTTCTTTAACATTAGTAGACCTCCCCCAAAATAAATCAAATTTGTGTGAAAACGTTTGCACTGATTTATCTGTATTATACATATGCCAAGAATTTTCTGCAACCGTTTGCATAACTTTTTTTCTTAATTTATGATGGAATTACTATTAAACTCTCAAAACCGAGGTGCAAATGTATGGAAAAAACAGCAATCTACCATCGCCCTAAAAATAACTTTGCTTACGCTTATACGAATAGGAAAATCCATATTCGGCTGCAATCCGCAAAAAATGATTTAAAGAATGTCGAGTTGATCCATGGCGATCCTTATGTATGGGATGATATAGGCTGGAAAAATGCTAGTACCTCAATGAAACTTGAAGGCTCTGATGACCTTTTCGACTACTGGATCTGCGAAGTTGAGCCTGAGTTCAAACGATTACGCTATGGATTTGAATTGGATGACGGTGCTGAACGCTTGGTTTATGGGGAGAAAGGGTTCGTTGCAGAGGATCCCAGGGATACGGATTTTTATTTCGCATTTCCTTTCTTGAATGAAGCCGATGTTTTTAATGCACCAGATTGGGTCAGCCATACAGTCTGGTACCAAATTTTTCCTGAGCGGTTTGCGAATGGGGATCCTTCCATCGATCCACCGGGCACATTGGCATGGGGCAGCGCAGAGCCAGCTGTCGATAATTTTTTCGGCGGAGACTTCCAGGGTGTTATTGAGCACCTTGATTATTTAGTGGGCTTAGGAATCAGCGGCGTCTATTTCACGCCGATTTTCAAAGCGCATTCCAACCACAAATACGACACGATCGATTACATGGAAATCGATCCTCAATTCGGGGATAAAGAAACCTTCAGGAAGTTGGTTGATGAATGTCATAAGCGTGGAATCAAAGTGATGCTCGATGCGGTGTTCAACCATAGCGGCTATTTTTTCAAACCTTTTCAAAACGTTCTGAAGTATCAGGAGAATTCAACGTATCGAAACTGGTTCCACATTCGAGAATTCCCGATTGTTGAAGATCCGGCACCATCCTATGATACGTTCGCATTTGTTTCCTCCATGCCAAAATTGAATACGGAACATCCGAAAGTTCGAGAATATTTGTTGAATGTCGGACGGTACTGGGTTGAAGAGTTTGATATTGACGGCTGGCGCCTGGATGTGGCGAACGAGGTTGATCATGCGTTTTGGCGTGATTTCCGACGAGTCGTGAAAGAAGTGAAGCGAGATGTTTATGTCCTTGGAGAAATCTGGCACGACGCAATGCCCTGGCTTCAAGGAGATCAATTCGATGCGGTGATGAACTATCCGTTTACGAATGCGGCGCTTGAATTCTTTGCTAAAGGAACTATTGAGGCGGATTCGTTTATCGAACAGATTACGAAGTGGATGGTCGCCTACCCTAAAAATGTCAATGACGCGGCCTTCAATTTACTCGGAAGCCATGACACCCCTAGGATCCTCACAATTTGTGAAGATAATGTACGGAAAGTAAAGCTGTTGTTCCTATTCCAATTGACATTCACTGGTTCTCCTTGCATCTATTATGGGGACGAAATCGGTCTCGACGGTGGCAAGGATCCAGGCTGCCGTAAATGCATGGAATGGGATGAATCCAAACATGATATGGAATTACGTTCATTTGTGTCGCGATTGATTGGATTGCGAAAAAAAGAAGAATCGCTGCAGGGTAAAGGACACATACGGTTTATCGATACCGGTTCGGTTGACAATGTCGTTGTTTATGAGAGAAGTACGAGTGATGAAAGAATTCTTGTCGTGATCAATAATTCTGCGGAAAGAAGTGTTATCGGTCTTCCTCAAGGAAATTATCGGGACTTATGGAACGAAGATCGCACATTTACGGGAGGACAGGTTGAGGTCGAGGCTTACGGGTTTAAGATTTTGAAAGTGGTTTGATGAAGGGTTGGGAGGCGATTATTGGTTACTGGTCGCGGTCAAGTCACCTTTATCTGCATAGCGGAATATATCATGAGGGGCCAGAATGTATTTTCGCCCCTCTTTTTCCATGCCCATTTTGTTGAGGAGGTAGTTTGTCGACCTTGTTGGGAGGTATAAAAAGTCGCTAATTTGCCTATTTGAAAAAGGCGAATCGATTAATAATGAGTAGTCAGCCACAGCAGCTAGATGGGTATTCTTAGATTCAAAGTTGCAATGGGAACAAATTCACCCGGCACTACGCCACTCCATAGGAAACCTCAGACATTTCACACACTTAACCCCTTTCGTGATTTCATCTACAGTGATAACGCTCAAGCATATCGCTTTTGAGCGGCTGATGGTACTTTAGTATTTTTCTTGTTATTTTCTTCAACTCTTTTTGGGACACAATTTCTTTAGTGTAAACCTTCTCGAAGTTTTCGATTTCACGAGCAGTTGCCCAGTGATGGACGATCCATTTAGAGATATTGTGGTTCTTCAGAGAGGTTTTGAGAATTGTATTCGAATCCCCCACTCCAATCAAATATTCTAGTGGAGCAATCGGCAAATTATTTTTAACTAGCCATTTGGTCAATTGATTTTGTTGCCTCTCTACTTGATAGGTTGGAACGCGGAATACATCTTCACTGCCATCTGGTTTCTTACGTATCTGTTGGTTAAATACAGAATCGCGTGGAAAATGAAGTATTTTTCGGGATTCAGATAGTGTAGTTGATACTCGATTTTCTTTTCATCCATAAATCCTTTCTTTAGTTTATTGTAGGACTTTTCAATCAAAGGAACTTTGGGGTGGTCAAAAAGGGATCTTCGTTTAAATGCAATCAATTCAAGTAGATTATGAGGTATTTGTAGTTCTTTTTTGTACATAACAACACTCCTTTATAAGATTTTACAACTATAAATTCTCTTTGAGGCTTCCAACCCTTCGAAAAGGGTAAATTTTCCTTTAGAGAAGAAATTATCTACAAAACCACACTTTCCCCCTTTTGAAGAGGCTGGGCCTACAACCCAGCCTCATTTTTCGATCTCTTCATGTTAGGTTTTCTGACATTAACTGAAAATAACACTTGATTTTCTGAAAATTTATATTATTATTAAATATAAATCCAAAATTAATGTTAGGTTTCCTGACATGAAAGGAGAGGCAAATGAAAAAAGTTGAAGCAATCATCAGGCCAGAACAGTTCCAGCAGCTCAGAGCAAAACTTTTAGAAATCGGAATTGACGGCTTGACGGTGTATGAAGCGGCTGGCTGTGGAAAGCAACGGAAAAAGAAAGGCGTGTTCAGAGGAAACCCTTTCGAACTCCAGCTTGAGCCGAAAGTAAAGGTGGAAATGGTCATTCGTGAATCACTTGAAGAACGAACAATCAAAGTCATCATTGATTCTTGCTCAACAGGATCTGTAGGCGACGGGAAAATTTTTGTTTCTTCTATTGAAGATGTCTATCGTATTCGTACCGGAGAAAATGGCACACAGGCAATCATATAATTTTGAAAGGATTGAACAAACTTGAAGAAAAAAATTATTCCATTGGTTTTTGCACTTAGCAGCTTACCGACAATCGCATATGGTGCAGAGGGTCCATCAATCTCATCAGTCGTCCAGTCAGTGGATATGATGTGGGTCGCTATCGCTACGCTTCTCGTCTTTTTCATGCATGCGGGGTTTGCGATGGTCGAAACCGGATTTACCCGGGCAAAAAACGCACTGAACATCCTTATGAAAAACTTCCTGACTATGGCCCTCGGAGCATTGCTTTATTTCGCGATCGGTTACGGAATTATGTTCGGCGACTCGTTAAGCGGACTTGTAGGGAGTTCATATTTTTTCCTGCAAAATGCTGAGAACGACATCGGATTCTTCGTCTTCCAGGCGGTGTTTGCGGCTACTTGCGCAACGATCATCTCTGGAGCGGTCGCTGAACGGATGAAATTAAGCTCTTACCTGATGCTCACGGTTTGCATGGTGATGTTCATTTACCCTGTTGTCGGACACTGGGTCTGGGGCGGCGGTTTCCTTTCAGAATTAGGCTTCATCGATTTCGCAGGATCCACTGTCGTTCACCTTACCGGAGCAACCGGCGCTTTAGCTGCTGTCCTACTACTCGGGGGCAGAATCGGTAAATATGATCAAAAAACGGTGAATGTCATCCCAGGTCACAACATTCCACTCGGGGCTTTAGGGGTTTTCATTTTATGGTTCGGATGGTTCGGATTCAATGCCGGAAGCAGTTTGGCGGCGGATCCATCCCTCGTTCCGATGATCATTACGACGACATTGTTATCAGCATCTGCTGGGATTGTCTCCAGCGCGATTTATTCTTATTTAAAATTCAAGCAAATGGACGCAACTCTGACTTTGAACGGAGCACTGGGAGGTCTTGTCGGGATTACGGCAGGTACAGCGGATGTCTCCTTGTTCGGAGCTGTCGCGATCGGGTTCATTGCAGGCATCATCCTCATTGAGGCTGTTCCATTCATCGACCAAAAATTAAAACTTGACGATCCAGTCGGCGCGATTGCGGTCCATGGATTCTGTGGTATTTGGGGAACGATCGCTGTCGGATTGTTCGCCACTAACGGCGGTTTATTGTACGGAGGCGGAACGTCACTCTTGGCGGTCCAAAGCGTCGGAGTCCTTGCTGTCATCGCCTGGACATTCGGTCTCACTTTCTTGAGCTTGAAAGTCATCACTCTCCGTTCTTCCATCCGGGTTACACGTGAAGAAGAAATCCAGGGGCTTGATTTCAGTGAACATGGTTCAACTGCATACGATATGAAGGGTGAATCGTTTGGACCGGCGAACAACCAACCAAGCTTCGGGTACGGTTTGGTCAACCGCCTCAACCAACTTGGAACAGATGATCATCAATCTCATAACTATAACTCTAACTAATTGATTTTCCATAAAAAAGAAAGAGGCTGCCAACGAATCGGCAGCCTCTTTCCTTTTGTTCCGTCTCCGCAGTTAATCCGGCGTCAACAGCGTTGTTTTATTCCTCTACATTGATGTAGAGCTTACCTTCTGCAATTTCTTCTGTTTCGTTTCCATAGTCGTCACGTGCGACTACTTCAACGACCGCTCCATCAGCGACAACGTTGGAAGTTGCGGTGTAATAGCCAACATAGTGGCCAGGAGACATTTCCATCATTGGAAGCTCATTCGCATTTTGCACCATACCCATGCCCGTGTTGGTCAATGGCATATGGATACGGAAACGCGCTTCGAGTCCTGGCTCACTGTCAAACTCGATCATCACGGATTGTCCAGCTTCAAGGTTCTTATCCATATCTGGTTTGACATTCGTCACTTCGATCGGACCAAACTTCGCATCCACTGTCACCGTTTGATTTTTGCGGTTGCCTGCAAGGTCCTTCGCAACGACCTTGATGACATTTTCCCCTTCGTCAAGAAGCATACGGTGAGAATATGTGCCATCCTCATTGACCGTTGCTTTTTGACCGTTTACCTTGACCCAATCCAGATGGGCGTCATCGACGGTACCCGTCACATTTACTGCCATACGGTTCGTCTTTAATCCGTCGTCCGGACTTTCAATTGTCAATTCCGGTTTCGTTTGATCCAACGTGACCGTCACCAGCTCGGAAGGATCTGTCATGCCGCGTTCGTTGGAAGCAGTCGCAACCAGGACATTCTCACCATCAATAAGTGTGATGTCTGCAGAGAAAGATCCGTCTTCATTCGTTGCTACGACAGCAACCTCTTCGCCATTGTTTTCAAGGTGGACATTCACACCCGGTGCAGATTGACCTTCTACAGTTACATTCTCATCATTTGTATGCGTGCCGTCTGCTGGAGATGTGATGACCGGTGCAGTCACCTCATAATCGACTGTTGCACGGATCATGTAGTTCCCTTCCGCTGCAGGGGACTGAGACCATGCGCCACCGACAAATTGCCAGCTTCGTTCTGCATTCGGTCCGTTTTCATCTGTTCCTAAACCTGGTGCATTCGGGTTCGGATCTGATTGGACGTATACCATGAAGAAGTCGCCTTCAACCGTGACACCTTGGTCTGCGAGATCGACATGTGTCCACTCTCCATTACGGAGGGCAGTCGCATCAATCGGTCCAGCTAACTTCTTACCAGGTGCTCCTTCATCATTTGCGTCCCAAATTTCAACTTTGAAATCAGTTCCGCCTGGGTTCGGCCAGTCGGTCGTCCAGAAACGGAACATACCGCCAGTGACAAGAGCCTCTTCTTTTCCTTCCGGAAGAGACATCCTTACACCCCATCCGTTCCCTGCATCATAGAATGCACGTGCATTTTCAGCAGTGCCATCATCGTATCCGATTTCGCCTGGATAGCCGATGAACGGTTTCAATTGCGCATCTTGATCAGTTACTTCATCACCTTCGACTGTTACAGTGAACTCTTCACCATAGTAGCCTGATGCGCTGACTTTCAACGTATAGTCGCCTTCATAAGCAGTCAGCGAGTAGTTTCCGTCCGCATCGGTTTCAACAGGTGTGACAGCTGCGTCTTCGACAAGCAATACAGTTGCTCCCTCGATTGGATCACCTGTTTGCTCGTTTGTTACCGTACCTGAAACTGTACCTTGCGCCATCTCTTCCAATGTGAAGTCAGCTACGGTTTCACCATCATCTTCAATTGAAACTGATTGTTCTTGTGGGTGGTATCCATATGCTTCTGCCATGACCGTAAAGTCGCCAGCAGCATGCGTGATCGAGTAGCTTCCATCCACGGGGCTAGTAGTGGTAGAGCGGCCGGATTCAAGGATGCTTACTTCTGCTTCAAGCGGCAATGCTGAGGGTCCTTGATCATTACCTTTATCTTTCTTTTTCTCAATATCGATTCGTTTCGTCGGCATCAATTCAGCCGGGTTCACTTTTTCCTTTTTAGCTACCTTTTCTTTTGCAGGTTTAGCATCCTTATCTGGTTTCGCATTTTTGCCATGTAAAGAAGCTTTTGCGGATGTATCGTTGGAAGAATCGCTTAAACGCACATCATCAATGTACCAACCATCACGCAAAACACTTCCGTCTGTATCGACATTAAAACCGACATAGATACGCTGACCAGCATACTCAGAAAGATCGATTTCCTCTTCTACCCATCCATCACTTACGTTGTTGAATACATCAAGTTGCTCCCAAGTTTCTTGGTCAGTTGAGATAACTACATGACCGTAATCATAGTTATTTTCAAGGTTATACCAGTTATTGAACTGAAGATATGCTTCCCCTTCACCAAGGTCGATTGGAGGCATCATCAGTGTCATGTTTGCATTGTTGTCATATTGATCTTCAAGGTTGGTCGCATAGACATTTTCACCTGAGGCTGCTTCACCTGGTCCTGAAGTCGGTGCGCCCCACTCCCAGGAGTTGTTGTCTCCCCAAGAAATCCAACCGGTTGGCTGAGATTCGAAATCTGTTTCATAACCAGTCGTGATCCCTGGTAAAACTGAAACTTCATATTCATCTGATACGATATCGTTATCACCGAAGTCTTCGATCACCAAACGGTAATACAGGACTGGTTCTTCAATTGCATCTCCAGGAATGACTGCTTCGTATGTCCCAGAGTGATAATCACCATCTGTACGTACAGCATCTACAGATTCCCAGTTATTGTGGGAAATTTCGTATTCGACACGAACATTTGTGACGCTGACATTATCAGAAGCAGTGATCGTCAACGGTAAATTCAAGCCAGCATAGGTTTCAGCCGGAGCGTCATGTTCAAATGAAGGAGCTTCTGCATCGTCCCCTTCTTTCGTTACATTACCTTTAACGACGCCAAGTCCGCTTATTACTGAAGATACAGCATCAAAGGCATTGACCAAACCGTATCCGAAGCCGTTATTTGGAGATTCAGGGTATTCTCCATTGGTCATCGGTTCTGCTGTGCTAAGTAAAATCTCCTCGATTTCATCGACAGTCAAGGAAGAGTCGACTTGACGAAGCAGTGCGACGACAGCTGATACGTGTGGTCCAGCCATCGATGTTCCATTCCATCCACCTTCATAAGCGCTTCCTGGAACCGTAGAACGGATATTGACACCTGGTGCGCTGACATCCGGTTTGATTTCATCATAAGGGGATGGCCCCTCTAATGAGAAACTTGCCAAGTTGTCATTGATATCCGTTGCACCAGTCGCAAAGGATTCAGGATAATTCGCTGGAGTTGCGATAGATCCAGGTCCACCAGGGTTGAAGATTGTCGTGTTCCCTGCTGAAAACTCTGGGAAAATATCGGCTGCACGCCAGTTTTGAACCATCGGACGATACCATTCATCTAAACCAGGTCCGCCACCCCACGAGTTGTTGACAACATCCGGCGCCATTTCAGGATGAAGGTTCCCATCGGCATCCGTCGGAGCGATGATCCACTCCCCTGCTTCCAGGAGGTCAACATCGGTTCCACCTGCAGCCGTGAATGCTTTGACCGCAATCCACTTCGCACCAGGTGCAACACCGACTTGGTTTGAACCATCCGGTTCAGCACCGACCATCGTACCCATTGTATGTGTACCATGACCTTGATCATCGTATGGTGTGTCTTGACCAGCCGTCGCATCGAACCAGTTCATCTCATGACTCGGAGCGTCTGGATTCGCTGCGTCATACCCCCGATATTGCTCGACAAGGCCTGGGTGATCCCATTGGACACCGGTATCGATGTTCGCGACAACAGTACCGGAGCCATCGATGCCCATATCCCAAACAGCTGGAGCACCGACACGTTCGATGTTCCACTCGATGGAATTCGTTTCATTTTTCACATCCGCTTTCGGTTGAGTGGATGCTTTTGTCGTTTCAGGCATCGGTTGGAGCTGGCGTACTTCATTCGGCAGCACTTTCGCTACTTCAGGAAACGCAGCCAATTGCTCCATGACTTCTTTGTTCGCTGTTACAGCCATTGCATTGACAATAAAGAAAGATTGATAGTCTTTCACTGCCTTACTTGCTTTTTGTTTCTCCAAAAATTGTTTTACGTTCCCTTGTGTTTCGATTGCCGTGGAGCGAAGAGCCGATACGACTGCAGAGCGTTGCGCGAGTTCCTTCTTGTAAGGCGTCAGCTTCTGCTTCTCCGCTTTTTCGATCGCATTCTTCGAAACTTTCTGTGTATCCACCTGTTCATTGAATTTGATCAAGAACGTAACCTGATCTTCATCCTTGAACTGGTTTTGTAGTGATTTACTTACTTTATTGGTTAGGGCTTCATCTTTGAACGATGTGGCGATCGGATTTGTTTCTTGTGTCACCATCGTCCGTGCGTTGACCGCTGGAGCTAGAAATGTTGAAACTAGTAGTAGAATCGCTGTGACGAGTGCAAATGCCCGTCGATTCAACAAAAACCTCCGATAATTTACCATCTTTCCCCTCCTAAAAGTTATAAGCTTGTCCGAAACGTAAAAAACTTGGCCCCCTTTCCTGTCGAATGCAAGATGACTGTATCCTTTGTTGTTGAATCCATAATAAAGCAATTTTTTGCATATATTAATATAAATAACAGAATTTTCTAAAATTGAAGAATTGGTAATGTTTAGTCGATAAATTTCGTTTGGGACTTTCAACTCCTCTGGAATTCTGTTGAAATTGGGATTGATTCATTAATACCAATGGTTTGGATGGTCCTAGTACTTTATCAGTAATCACTAGGTATATAGGATTATAGATGTTCATCCCTAAATTTTGCTAAGACCATAGTATGAGGGAATGTCGAAATAAAGGAGGGATTGTTGTGGAATATTGTTACTCTATACTGATGTCCTACATAATGAACCTAATGTTTTTCATTAACCGGAACATTCGTCGGATTTATAGTTTTCCGGACCTAATTTTCCATTCTGAGGAGGTTTTATATAAAAAGCGTTTTGAAAATAAAAAGCGACCCTTCAAAAGAGTCGCACGCAAAATTATCACTCTATGATATTGACATTGTAGTTTTCCAACCACACGTTGATTTGTGCAAGATTGGCGATTAGCTGCGGTCCTGTCATCAACTGTCCGAACCATGGGGTCTTAAAGGCTCCGCCATCTGTCTGGATGATTTCCGATACCTTGTTCCGATCTAGCAAATCAAGGATAGGCGCTGAATCCTTTTGAATGATCG
The DNA here is from genome assembly GCF_019720915.1 of Alkalihalobacillus sp. TS-13. Taxonomy (GTDB): domain Bacteria; phylum Bacillota; class Bacilli; order Bacillales; family Fictibacillaceae; genus Pseudalkalibacillus. Next base: position 484,822 of record NZ_JAHKSI010000001.1, on the reverse strand, counting down.
AGTTCAGCCATTCCTTTACGAGCCTCGTGTATTCCGGATGATGTGTTTTTGGATAAGGGCTCTTTTTCCGATACAGAATTTCATTTGGAAGGATACCTTCGAGCGCTTTTCGTAATATGCCTTTCTCCCTGCCCCCAAACATTTTCATCTCCCATGGGATATTCCAGGCATACTCTACAATCCTATGATCAGCGAATGGAACCCTGACTTCGAGGCTCGCCCCCATGCTCATGCGATCTTTTCTGTCAAGGAGCGTCGCCATGAACCAATGCATATTAAGGTAGAACATCTCTCTTCTTCTAGCCTCTGCTGGCTCTTCACCATCAAGTTTCGGAGTTTCATTGATTGTTTGTTGATAGCGGTTATGAACATAATTTTTCAGATCGAGCTTTTTCCTCAAGTCTGTTCTCAAAATCGATTCACGTTCATAAGTCGAATGCATCCATGGAAACGCATCCCTCTCTAACAATTCCGGTCGATAAAACCATGGGTACCCGCCGAATATTTCATCTGCACATTCACCAGAAAGCCCAACCGTGAACTGCTGTCTGATTTCTTCACAAAACCAAAGCAATGAGGAATCGACATCAGCCATTCCTGGTAAATCCCTCATATGGACAGCTGCTGTCAGGTAATGCTGCAATTTTGCATTATCAATTACAGAGGAGTGATGGACCGTTTTCAAATAATCCCTCATGATTTCAATCCAGGGACCATCGGAATTCGGTTGGAAAGTGCTTTGCTTGAAGTACTTATCATTTTCTTCATAGTCGATGGAATACGTATGCAGTGCACCGCGCCCCTCCTGTTGGAAAAAACGCGAAGCGAATGCACTGATTGCGCTTGAATCGACCCCGCCTGACAGAAAAGTACACACCGGTACGTCAGCGACCAGTTGCCTTTCGACAGCATCTTTCAACAGCCATCGCACCTGCTCAACTGTCTCATCGAGCGAATCCGTATGCTCTTCACTTTTCACATCCCAATAGCGCCATATTCGCAATCCATTTCGGTCCAATCTGAGCGCATGACCGGCCCTTAGTTCCTTGATTCCTCTATAAACGCCATGCCCCGGTGTTCTTGATGGTCCTAATCCGAAAATTTCTTGCAAGCCCTCGCGATCAACCTCTGCTTTTACGTTCGGATGAGCGAGGATCGCCTTCAATTCTGAACCGAATATCAATGTTCCGGATTTTTCTCTGTAAAATAGCGGCTTTACGCCAAGCCGGTCTCTCGCCATGAAAACCCGCTCGTGCTTTTCATCCCAAATAGCAAATGCATAAATGCCATTCAGATGGTTTACACATTGCTCCCCCCACTCGATGTAACTGGTCAGAAGAACCTCGGTATCGCTGTGGGAATCGAATCGATGCCCTTTGGATACCAGGACTTTCCGTATGTCTTCTGTGTTGTATAATTCACCGTTATAAACCATCGTATATTGATTCGAGTGATGGACTTTCTGCATCGGTTGACCCCCACCAGCAGGATCGACCACAATTAAACGTGCATGCCCGAATGCCACATGGAGTGATGTCCAATGCGTTGTAGCATCCGGGCCTCGCTTCCCTAACGTGGTTGCCATCTTTTGTATTGTTGCCGTTTCTTTTGCCAAATTTTCTTTAAAATCGATCCATCCTGTGATTCCACACATTTTGTTACCTCACCCTTCCAGGGATTGCTCTCTACACAATTTATGCGGAGAAGAGTGAAATGTGCCCACTCGAATTGGTTGAGGAGTTAGAATTACAAGTGGTTTTCGTGTAAATGGATCATTCTGTCGGCAGCTTCAAGCAGGCGTTCTTTTTCACAATTCAAACCTACTCGGACGAATCCTTCACCAGTTTCGCCAAATCCATTTCCAGGTGCTACGATCACATGCGCTTTTTCAATTAATAGTTCCGCGTACTCTTGTGATGTATATCCTTCTGGCACGGGAAGCCACGAGAAAAAGGATCCTTTTGGAAGATCAACGTTGAATCCATGATCATTCAATTTCGTGATGAATTCGTTGCGACGGTTTTCATATAATGCGGTCAATTCGTGTACACAGTCTTGTGGACCGTTTAGTGCACTTGCAGCTGCTTCCTGGATGCCGCCGAACATACCGCAGTAGTAATGATCCTGGATAAGGTTGAGTGCTTCGATGACTTCCTTATTCCCTAATGCAAATCCAACACGCCAACCAGCCATATTGTATGTTTTGGAAAGCGTGTACATTTCGACACCGACCTCTTTTGCCCCTTTTGCCTGAAGAAAGCTTATCGGTTTCTTTCCGTCAAACCCAATCGATCCATACGCAAAATCATGGACGATACAGCATCCAGTCTTTTCACCGAGCTCAACCGTCTCTTCAAAAAATTCCCTTGTTGCGATTCCTGCTGTCGGGTTGTTAGGATAGTTCAGGAACATCAGCTTTGCTTGTTCCAGTACATTTTGTGGAATAGAATCGTAGTCTGGCAGGAAGTCGTTTTCCTTTTTAAGCGGCATCTTATATTGATTTGCTCCAGCGATGGCGATCCCAGATTCATAGTCAGGGTAACCTGGATCGGGTACTAATACAGTATCACCTTGGTTTAACAAGCATTGGCTTACTTCTACGAGACCCGCCTTCGCACCAAAAAGAACAGCGACTTCTTTTTCTGGGTCTAGATCGACATCGTATTCCCTTTTGTAATAATCGGCAATCGCTTTTTTCAAAAAGGTATGACCTCGAAATGGCGGATATTTATGGTGGATCGGGTTGGTTGCTGAGGTCTGCAGTGCCTCGATGATATGATCCGGGGTAGGCTGGTCAGGATTCCCCTGTCCAAGATTGATCATGTCATAACCAGCTTGATAGTAGGGTTCGATCTTATTTACAAGTTTTGCAAAGAATTGGTCAGGCAAACGTTTGAGTGATTCTGATTGTTGAAAACGAGACAATCTGATAACCTCCTATATTGAGAAAAATTTTAATTGTAAATTGTCGTAAAATTCTAATCACTTATGTTAAAGTGTTAATGACTAAATGTAAAGGAATTTATGTTGAATATCTGGAATTAAGGGGGTCCTTGTATGAAAGTAGCAGTAATACAGATGGATATAGAATTCGGAAAACCACAAGTGAATTTTGAAAAAGTGACCGCGACCATCCGCGATGCATGTAATGAATCAGCTGATGTGATCGTCCTTCCAGAGATGTGGACGACGGGGTATGATTTAAAGAGGCTCGATGAAATCGGTGATGATGAAGGGAAACAGACCATCGAATTCATCTCTTCTCTTGCATCGACTTACCGGGTGAATATCATAGCGGGCTCCGTCGCTGAAAGGTCTGAAGACAGCGTCTACAACACGATGATCGTATTTGATCGTGAAGGTGAGGTTGTGAAAAAATACAGCAAGGTCCATTTGTTCCGACTTATGAATGAAGAAAAATACCTGACTGCAGGAAATAATGATGGGCATTTTGAAATCGATGGCGTCCCTTCAGCAGGATTCATCTGTTATGATATCCGTTTCCCTGAATGGATGCGCAAGCATGCGCTTGATGGTGCCAAAGTGTTGTTTGTACCGGCTGAATGGCCGAAACCTAGAACGGAACACTGGCGTAACCTTTTGATTACACGAGCGATTGAAAACCAATGTTACGTCGTTGCCTGTAACCGTATCGGCGCTGATCCTGACAATGAATTTGGCGGTCACTCGATCATCATCAACCCATGGGGCGAAATCATCGCAGAAGCAGATGAAACAGAAACCATCTTATTCGCTGACATCTCCATTGACGAGCTAAACGAAATCCGTACCCGAATACCAATCTACGAAGACCGCCGCACCGACCTATACTAGGAAGCAGCGCCACATTTCGGTGCCAGGCACACTTTCAGGACCCTTGGCGCTGTTGAGGTCTTGTCCGGTGCCAGGCACACTTAACGAGGCACGCCTATCCTAAATTATAAAAAGCGGTTCGATTGGTTTGAGTCGAGCCGCTTTCCTTATTTCACATTTTAAAGGGACTGATCCAACACATCGATGAAAATAGATGTTTGATCAGCCCCTTTGTGTTTTCATGGATGTTTTGAAAAATTAACGGATACCAGAACCGTTATTTGTGAACAAAAGAGCTGATCTTCTATGGTTTTAAGGAAATAAGATCTCTGGTGTCCGTTATTTTTATAAATGAGCGAGTTTTTTAAAATAAGGTCTCCTGTGTCCGTTAGCGATTTTCGGAGACTAATTCAGCAAGTTGGATCGCGTATAACACATATGCTCAGAACTAATTGGTCAGTCCCTTCAAAATAAGAGCAACTATGGTTCAACCAGCGCCAAACGAAGTTTTTGCTGTGCCAGGTTTTCTTCAAATGATTTTGTTCCCTGTTAGGAAGGTTTGGATTTGTGTTGGATTGACAGGTTTGCTGATATAGTACCCTTGCACTTGGTCACATCCAAAGTTTTTCAAGGTGATCAGCTGTTTTTTCGTTTCAACGCCTTCAGCAAGGACAGTGACGTTCAATCCTTCACACATCGTAATGATTGCACGGACAATTGCAGCATCTGAACTGAATTCTTCCAGATTCCGTATGAACGATTGGTCGATTTTCAAAATATCGATCGGAAAATCCCTCAAGTAACTTAAAGAAGAATATCCTGTGCCAAAATCATCGACAGAGATTTTCACCCCGAGAGCTCTCAACTGATTGATGATCCACAGGCTATGCTCTACATCTTCAAGCATGATGCTCTCCGTCAATTCGATGTGCAGGGCGGAAGGACTCAGACCAGAAATCCCCAAGCATTCTTTTACTTCATCGACGAACTCTAACCGTTGAAATTGCCTTCCAGAAACATTTACACAAACCGATAAGTGTCCCGCACCTTGGTCGTGCCATCTGCGTACTTGATTACAGGCTTGTTCAAGGACCCACTTTCCGATTTCATTAATCAATCCCGCTTCTTCGGCGATCGGAATAAAAAGGTTAGGAGGAATCATTCCACGTTTCGTATGATTCCATCTCAGCAATGCTTCACAAGCGAAAACTTTTCCATCGGATATATTAATCTGCGGTTGGTAGAAGATTTCAAACTCGCCCAACGACATCGCCTTTCTCAAATGATATTCCATTTCAAGGCGTTCGTTAATTGATTCATTCATCTCCATAGTAAAAAACTGCACACTGTTTCTCCCGTCCAATTTTGCACGGTGCATCGCCAGGTTCGCATTCTTCAAGAGGTGCTCATCATCTCTGGCATCATCAGGGTAAATACTGATTCCGATGCTCCCAGACAGAACATAATCTTTGCCATTCAAGAAAATCGGTTTTTTGATAACTGACAAGATATTTTTTGCTAAACTCGTCAGCTTATCCAAATCACTTGCACCAGGAACGAAAATGAGGAATTCATCTGCAGCAAACCGTGCAATGCATTGCTCCTCTTCAATCATCCCGCTCATATTTCTTGCCACATGTTTTAAAATCCGGTCACCAGCCTGATGCCCTAGACTATCGTTGATCATCTTGAACTCATCCAAATCGATTACCATCACAGCAAGTTTTTCATTCGATTTTTCTGCTGACTCGATCGCTTCAGCCAACCTCTCATGGAAATACATACGGTTTGGCAAGCCTGTCAAACTGTCGTGATAAGCCAACTGTGAAATTTTCTCTTCCGCTATCATAAGAGAATCGTTCAAAACCTCAAGATCCTCTGTGGATGCCTTCACGAGCTGTGACATCGCAAGAAATTCCTGGTAGTGGGAAGCAACGTTATTTGCGTTCCTGAAGGTTTGTTCATCAATATACGTTTCATTTTCTGCTAACGTTAGGAACGAAAGGGCATAGCTTAAGACGTCATTCTTTCCATCCTCATGATAATATTCACCCGCTGTGAAAGCCCCTACTGTCGGAACGAGTCTTTTGATCATGTCCATCTCATGAGCGATCCCGATATTGAAAAACCGGCGCCTGGATAAACATGAATATAGGAAGAGTCCTTCTACAGGCTGATTTTCCAGCTGGCGATAGATACAATTCATCGAATCCAGAAATATTCCGGCATCTCCGCAACCAATTGAAACTTTGCAACCTTCCTGAATTGGTTGAAAGACTTCGATCGAACCGTCTTCACAAAAACGCTTCACCATCACAGGCTCTGTCTGCTCTCCACGCGTCACCATCAAAGGAAAGGAAGAATGGGAATCTATGATACTCGTCGTCATTTCGCTTCCAAGATATTTTTCATAGATATCTTTGACTGGTTTATCATCCAACGTATATAGGATCGAATTTTCAGCCTTCGTTACCATGAAAGAGCGACCTGCCGTATTCCAGTCTAAACAAGCATGGACCGAGGCCTTCAATTCCTCACCAGTCAGGCTGACCGCCGTCACGCCTGAATCAATTAAACCTTCATTGAAGATCAGGTATTCTATATTCCGTTCACCAATCGGCACGGCATTTCCACCTGCAACTACAACACCAGGGACCCTTTCCTCCAACCCCTTCAGAACTCCCAGATTGTTATATGTACTGCTGCTTCCGAACAGGATAACGGCCTTCGTATCTGGTTTGATGATCCGTTCAGCAATATAAATGCCACATTCATGGGCTTCCATATTTCCATCATCAGAAATGCCAATAGATGCAAGCTGCACCTTGTCGAAAACCGTAAAAGAGATCGTCGTACCGCTCGTCCTGATTTCCTTGCAAAAGGAGGCGTCCACTGTCGCACCGATGATTGCTGCATTCGGAAACTCCTGATCAAGCATCTCCACAAGTCTTGAAATACGTACCTTCCCCTCTGATGTGAAGATCTGGATCAATAACCGATCATGCATCGATTGTAGGTTGTTCATATCTATGAATGTTTGTAATTGTTTCTTACTACTATAAATCGTGCTGACAGTCTTCATCTTTACACCCTTCCCCAGCATCGATTGAAAATGATCTGATTGTTAATTTAAGACATATCCATACCTTTTATCGACCAAATTTGTTCTTCCCTTCATCAATCAGCGGGGTGTATAAACTCCTATTTTACTGTGTTCGAATAAAGGAAATGAGGTCTTTTATCCTACTTCACTTCGATTTCAGCCATGAAGGTTGATGGATCGATGTTCGCTCCCTCTAACACAATGACCTCCATGGATTCCTCTGAACCTGATTCATGTTCTTCACCCGGCTCCCAATACACAGCTATTCCAGCAGAAACTTTCACTTTCTCTGAATCTTTTACACGTACCCACCCTTCACCAGATACAACAATGAACAATTGGTTGACTGTGGCAGGATGCATACCGAGGCAGCCTTCTTTTTCGAAGTGGATACAAGCTGTCTGCTGAAATCCTTCTTGACGTATAAAAGGCGAAATACGTACACCTGAACTACTAAACCGATCGATCACCTTAGCTTGAGTTGGATTGAATTGATAGAATTTCATAATTTCCCCCTTTTTTGGTGAAGAACGTTAACCGCTTAGCACAGAAATGTTATACTGATATACACATTAAGATAAAGGCATGGTACATATGAAAAACTTCTTATTCGGTCTACTTACTCTTGCAGTCTTATTGGGAATTTCCTCAATAGCTGTTAGTCCTGAATTAACGGATTTTTTTGTAGATGAAAAAAGCATGATCCAAATGAAAGAACAAAGAGAACCATCAGCCGGCCACACGTCCTCTTCGAAGAATCCTGAAGACATTTTACAACACACCGGTCAAGAGTGGCAGTCCTTATCAACTCAAGATCGTCTTACTTTTGCCATCCATCTAAAAAAGGGTCTGAAGTCAAGAGATATACACATAGATGACCCTTATCAACTTCTTGATCAAATCGATACATACTTTGAAACCAATTCGAAGGACGACTCGATTGAAAAAGCGGTCATGGTGATCATCACAGAAAATACGTTTATGGATTAAAAAAGAGCTTGTCCTTATCGGATAAGCTCTTTCTTGAAGGTTTGTCCTTTCTTTTACATTGGCAATGCGTGATAACCAAGGTATAAAACAAGGATCAGTGAAATGACGAACATGATCCACATTCCAGTGACAGAAGCCCCTTTTTTCGCTTTTGCCAACACCATTTCCATACTTCCGATCACCCAGATACCAACCAGTGCTTTCGCAAATAATTTAAATTCATAATATCCGCCTGATAAGTATTGTACGAACATCATTCCGCCAGTAACAATAATGAAGACATAAAACAACCTTAAAATCATGCTTGTGATCTTATGGCCTTTCGCTTTTCCTGCTTTTAATAGAAAATACGTTACAAAAAACAGGATGATTGCAATCGCCCAAGACGTAACATGTGCATGAAGCATCCAGCATTCCTCCTCTAAACTCAATCGATTTCATCATATCAAAACCCTTTCCAAAAGGGAAATCTGATGCTGAGGGTGTAATGCATAAGCGTTTTCATTTATAATGGGGAAAGAGTCAAAATGAATTGAAAAGAATGGAGTGAGCTACATGAGTAAAGTAAGAAACCAACATGGAACAGAAGAAATCATTTCGAAAACAGAACAGTATGGAGCAAAAAACTATCTCCCACTCCCGATCGTCATTTCCGAAGCTGAAGGTGTTTGGGTGAAAGACCCTGAAGGCAATAAGTATATGGATATGTTGAGTGCCTATTCCGCTGTCAACCAAGGACATCGACACCCGAAAATCATCGAAGCGCTTAAGCAGCAGGCTGACCGTGTAACGTTGACTTCCCGAGCGTTCCACAACGATCAACTAGCTCCATTTTATGAAAAAGTATCGAAACTGACGAATAAAGACATGATTCTGCCGATGAATACTGGTGCAGAAGCGGTTGAGACGGCAATCAAGACCGCTCGCCGCTGGGCATATGATGTAAAAGGCGTACAAGACAACCAAGCAGAAATCATCGCATGTGAAGGAAACTTCCACGGACGTACGATGACAGCCGTTTCCCTCTCATCAGAAGCTGAATACAAGCGCGGATTCGGACCAATGCTTCCTGGTATCAAGGTCATTCCTTACGGCGATATCGAAGCATTGCGTAATGCAATTACAGAAAATACTGCAGCATTCTTGTTCGAACCTATCCAGGGTGAAGCTGGGATCAACATTCCGGAAGATGGTTTCTTGAAAGAAGCACGTGAATTATGTACTTCTGAAAATGTGTTGATGGTTGCCGATGAAATCCAATCCGGCTTAGGTCGTTCTGGTAAAACGTTCGCCTGTGATTGGGAAAACGTCGTTCCAGACATGTATATCCTTGGAAAAGCGCTTGGCGGAGGGGTATTCCCGATTTCCTGCGTTGCTGCTAACAAAGATATCTTAGGTGTCTTCAGCCCTGGTTCCCATGGTTCTACCTTCGGCGGGAACCCATTAGGATGTGCGGTAGCGATCGCATCACTTGAAGTTCTTGAAGAAGAGAAATTAGTAGAACGTTCTTTGGAATTGGGGAACTACTTCCAAGAGGAATTGAAGAAGATCAACAATCCGAAGATAAAAGAAATTCGCGGACGCGGTTTGTTCATTGGTGTTGAATTGACTGAAGCCGCACGCTCGTATTGTGAGGAATTGAAGGAAAAAGGACTGCTTTGTAAGGAAACGCACGAAACTGTCATCCGTTTCGCACCACCACTCGTGATCGACAAAAAAGATCTCGATTGGGCGATCGGAAAGATTAAAGAAGTATTAGAAGCATAAAAGAAACATTTTGATGAAGAACAGGCTCATTGGCGCCTGTTCTTTTTGCATTTAAAGAAAGAAAATACTTTCTTCAATATCAGTGCAACTATGGCTCTGCCTGCGCCGAGGCTTTGCCAAGTTTTCTTTATTTCGCTGGGAAACAGAAGCTTTTCCTGCCGCATGTCGAAATAAGTCAAATGTTGATAAAGACGAAAATATGTATATATAACGTGGGAAATGTACATAAAACAAAATTTATGTCCAATAAAAGCAGAAAGTGTACACATAATTTTCACCATATCAGGACCTTCGTCAGTTCTTATTGCACGTGAAGTTGAATATGTCTATGGTAGCTTATCTCAATTTCATCTTTGGAGGGTTCATTATGAAAAAACTACGCATCTGGTTACATATTGCTCTTCTCGGGAGCTTTGCACTCCCATGGCTGAAAATACCTTTCATCGTCACCACTATTCCGGTAATCGGCTACCTTCTCCCATTCAAGACAATTTCGCTTGCCAATCAGCTGAACAGTATCGGTGTCATGAAAATCAGCAATGAGCAAATGTTCTCGTTGTTTGTGATGCTGCTTGCACCAGTCATTTCAGTTTTCGTACTCACGATGTTATTTTCAAAGCGGAAGCCAAGCATTTATTTGGATTGTGCAGCGGGACTGGTCGCAGTGATGAGCTGTCTTTATATCCTCACGAACACTGGAAACATCGTGACAGCTGGTTTCTATATCACTTTGATCATCTCGTTACTACTGGTAGCTTCACCTTTACTAGACGGGGAAAAAGAAAAAAGTGTCAAAGTTCGGAATCGGGCTGTGTTCAAGTAAGCATTCGGAAACTCACGCGGATATTGATTTTAGACTTAGGAGTGGACTTTTTAGACATAAAACAAAATATTTAGACTTAATCACGATTTTTTTGATTTAAACCAGTAATTTTAGACTAAATTCGAGAAAAGAAAAGGATTGACTAGGGCATTTCTGCCGTCAGGTCAATCCTTTCCCCATCTAAATTCTATTCTTTCAAGCCAATCGAGATGTATTTCGTTTCAAGATACTCTTCGATTCCTTCAATTCCGCCTTCGCGGCCGAGTCCACTCTGTTTCATGCCTCCGAACGGTGCTTGTGCGGCTGAAGGTACCCCGTCATTCCAGCCGACAATACCATAATCGAGCGCTTCGACCACTTTCAATCCACGACTATAATGCTCACTGAACACGTACGCCGCTAATCCATATGGCGTCATATTCGCATACGTCACAGCTTCTTCATCTGTTTTCACCTTTTGGATCGGAGCGACTGGACCGAACGTCTCTTCATTCATGATCAGCATGCTGGGTTCAACATCGATAAGGACCGTCGGCTCGTAATAATACGTTCCGTTCTCAGCTTCTTGACCTTTTCCGCCGACTACACACTTCGCCCCCTGCTTGATTGCATTCTGAACATGCTTTTCGACTTTTTCATATGCATCTTTATTGATCATCGGGCCAATATCTGTTTCCTCTTCAAGACCATTGCCGACCTTCAGCTTTTTCGTAATGGCTACTACCTCTTCGATGAATTCATCATAAATCTTTTCCTGCACATAGATCCGGTTGCCGCAAATACACGTCTGCCCACCGTTACGAAATTTAGAGGCGACTGACTGTGCGGCGGCATATTTGACATCAGCATCATCCAGTACGACGATCGGAGCATGCCCACCAAGCTCTAGTGACATATTTTTCACCTGTTCCGCACCTTGTTTCATCAATAGCTTTCCGACTTCTGTCGAGCCAGTGAATGTCACTTTACGGACTTTCGGATTAGATAAAAGCTCTTCCCCGATCTCTGAGGACTTACCGGATACGAGGTTGACGACACCCTTCGGAATACCTGCTTCCTGACAGAGCTCTACTAGACGTACAGCTGTCAATGGTGTTTCATTCGGCGGTTTGACGACGAACGTACATCCCGCTGCTAATGCTGGCCCAAGCTTACGAGTAATCATCGCTGCCGGAAAGTTCCACGGTGTGATCGCACCGACGACGCCGACAGGCTGTTTGTTGACTTGCATTCGTTTGTTTTCTTTTGAAGCGGGTATCGTCCTGCCGTAGATACGTTTCCCTTCTTCAGCAAACCACTTTAAGAAGGACGCCGCATACTGGACTTCGCCTTTCGATTCTTTCAGTGGCTTACCCATTTCTTCCGTCATGAGTTTCGCTAGCTCATCTTCATGCTCCAGCATCAAATCATATAACGTCTCTAAATAAGCAGCACGATCATATGCTGTCAAATTGGACCAGGATGGAAATGCTTCGTGGGCTGCATCAATAGCCATTCTTGCTTCTTTTTTCCCGCCTCGAGGAACTGTACCGACGCGTTCACCTGTTGCAGGGTTCACTACTTCGACTTTTTCCAGACCGTAATCAGACCATTCATTATTGATAAAAATACCTTTATCCATCGTAACGCCTCCATTTTTCAAAATGATACAACTAATCTGTGTTCTACTTTTACAATTCCATTCGGTGGGTTCCGTTAAACATCATTGTGTACAGGGTTCGACAGGATACCGATGTTTTCCACTTCGATTTTGACGACATCATCTGCTTTCAGATATTTAGGCGGCTTGAATCCTTTTCCAACTCCAGCAGGTGTACCGGTTGCGATGATGTCTCCTGGTTCGAGTGTCATTACTTTTGATAGGACCTCGATTAATTCAGGTATCGAGAAAATCATTTTCGATGTTGAAGAACTCTGTCGTGTTTCTCCATTTACGTAAGTGGTAATATGTAGATCGTGAGGGTCAGGGACTGCTGATTTATGAACCAAAGCAGGTCCCATCGGACAGCTTGCGTCCAAGCTCTTTCCGATTAGAAATTGTTTGTGTTTACTCTGGAGGTCTCTTGCGGTTACATCGTTGATGAGTGTATAACCGAACACATAGTCATATGCTTCTTCACGAGTAATCGCCTTTCCCTTTTTCCCGATTACCACTGCAAGTTCACCTTCATAATCGATATCAGTCGTGACCTCTGTCGGAATGATGATTGATTGTTCCGGACCAATTACCGTCGTTGGAGCTTTTGAAAAAATCATCGGCACTTCCGGTACATCTGCGTCTGTACCAAGTTCAAGCGCATGGTCGAGATAATTTTTCCCTACACAAAAGATATTTTTCGTCGGCCTTGGAATCGGAGCCAGCAGTTCAATCGAATTGAGCTCTAGAATGTACTTTTCGGTATTACCCTGTTCTCTTAAAAGCGACTGCAACTCATCGACCTTTTTGACGAATTCTTCGCCAAGTTGGACAGCTTCAAGTAGTGTATTCGGCAAATCGGCTCCCACCGCAGATGCTGCACGTGTCAGATCAAGTGCTTTTTCAGTCTGATTCTCTAAAAGGACTGCAACAATCGGTTCATTTTGGTGATTTCCATAGATGAATTTCATATTTTCCTCCTATTGATCGTAGATACGGTCATAATCAGCAGCAAGCTTAAAATCAAGTTCTGTCAGACCCTTTGCCTGCCAGGAGCTCAACTTGACTGTTACAAGCTTATAATCGATGGAAATGAGAGGATGATGCTGGATTTCCTCAGAATGACGAGCGATTTTACTGACAAAATCAATTCCTTCCAGATAATCATTGAATCGATATTTCTTTGTGATCCATTTTTCATCGGTCAGTTTCCAGTCTTTAAGCTTCTGGAGCTGCTCAGACACTAGTTCTTCTGTTAATCGTTCCATATCAGACCCTCCTTCTTTTACCGTGTTAATTTGATTTTCTGCTAATCGATCACCTTTGTAAAACATTTCGCTCGTAACGTCGTATATACTTCCATTTCTCCTTTTAAAATTCCTCTTTTCACATTAACCGTGAGCCACATACCAAAATGTGATAAAATGAGTTGTTAAATAGTACATTATTTTTTGGTCATAAATTATTGTGGATTTTCAAGAAATTCAGCGGACGATCCGCAAGCCTCCTCACTCACTTCCACAGGATGTGGTGGCTTCGACGTTCACCACAGGACGTACTTGTACAGGATGTACTGACTTCGACGTTCACCATAGGACGTGGTGGTATTTAGTCGAAGTTCATTATTATAGTCGAAGATCCTTTTATAAAGTGCGGGGTCTCGCTTGGCTCGCTTTTCCCGCAGGAGTGTCGTGAATTTCTAACTCAAATCCAACTGAGCATTTAAGTTGAATCGCTGATTACCATTGACCAACACGGAGTGAAAAAGATGAACATAGTCGTAAGCACCCTGAACGCTAAATATATCCATACATGCCTTGCCTTAAGGTATTTGAAAACGTATTGTGAGCCTGATTTCAAAATCGATATGGCTGAATATACGATCAAAGATCCAGTGATGAACATCGTCAGTGATTTGTATTCCCGAAATCCTGACGTCATCGGCTTCAGCTGTTATATTTGGAACATCGAAGAAACGATTCCGATCATTGAAATGATGAAGAAGATCAAACCTGATGTCAAAATCGTGCTCGGAGGACCGGAAGTCTCTTATGATGTGCCACAATGGCTGGAGCGGCTTGAGCATGTTGATTACATCGTTGTAGGTGAAGGCGAAGAAACATTCAAAGACCTTTTACATGCGTTTGAAAAGGAAGAAGATATCGATTCGGTTGCAGGAATAGCATACAGGAAGAACGGGAAACCATTCCGGACTGGTCCGAGACCGAAGCTCGATTTGAAAACGGTCCCGTCCCCTTTCCGAGTGGAAGAGGATCTGCCACAGCTTTCAAAACGGGTCACATACATCGAGACTAGCAGAGGCTGTCCATATTCCTGTTCCTTTTGCTTGTCTTCAATTGAGGTCGGCGTCCGTTACTTTGACATTGAAATGATGAAAGAAGAAATTCGTTTCTTGATGGATAATGGAGCACGGACCATCAAATTTGTCGACCGGACATTCAATATCCGCAGGGATTATGCGCTCGAAATGTTCGATTTCTTGATCAAAGAACATCTTCCAGGCACTGTGTTCCAGTTCGAAATCACAGCTGATATCATGCGTCCTGAAGTCATCAATTTTTTGAATGAACATGCCCCTGCCGGCTTATTCCGGTTCGAAATCGGGGTACAATCCACGAATGACAATACGAATGAGCTCGTTGAAAGACGACAGAATTTCGAAAAGCTGACAAGAACAGTGACAACCGTCCGTGATGGCGGTAAAATCGTCCAGCACCTTGACTTGATTGCTGGACTGCCTGAAGAAAATTATGACTCGTTCAGGAAAACTTTCAACGATGTATTTGCCTTCCGTATCGAAGAAGTGCAGCTCGGCTTTTTGAAAATGCTCAGAGGAACAGGAATGCGTCTCCGAGCGGACAACCATGATTATATCTATATGGACAAAGCACCGTATGAGATTCTTGGAAACAATGTGCTGAGTTTTGATGAAATCATCAAGATCAAGCGTGTGGAGGATGTCCTGGAGAAGTTCTGGAATGACCACCGCATGGACACGACTGTCAGTTATTTGATCGATCACGTCTTCCCTTCTGCCTTCGACTTCTTTCAGCAATTCGGAGACTATTGGGAAACCCGTGGATGGTCAAGGATCGGACATCAGCTGGAGGATTTATTCAAGCGCCTCCACTCCTTCTTAAGTGTGCTGGGTATTTCTAACCTCGAGATCGTGGAAGGTTTGATGAAGTATGACTATTTCATCCGTCAGAACCACAAGCCGAGAAAGCCATGGTGGGACTTTTCCATGGATAAGGCTACGCAATCCGCTTATCTGCGATTTCTCGCTGACCATCCTGAAAAAGTGTCAGGAGACTTCAAGGAACTCAACCTGAGTGAAAAAGAATTGCATAAGCATGTGATGATCGAACGGTTATCCTTTGATTTAGATGCATTTTTAACAGATGATGAACTTGTAGAAAAAGATACGCTCTTGATCGTCTATTTCGACCCGAGACAGAAAACTGCAACCTCATTCACCATTGATGATGAGCATACGAAAACAACGGAAGTCGTTTAAAACATAGGAGGGCTATAATGGCGAATACCCATACGTATACACGGAAAGAAGAAATTGCCAATGCAATCACACACGGAATAGGGGCTTTATTCAGCGTCGTTGGACTCGTATTTCTCGTCGTCATGTCAGCATTGGACGGATCGGTCTGGCATGTGGTGAGTTTTTCAATATACGGTGCTTCGATGCTCCTATTGTATACCGCTTCAACCCTGGTCCATAGTTTTCCAGAAGGAAAAGCGAAGGATCTTTTCGAGATTTTCGACCACGCCGCCATCTATATCTTTATTGCCGGAACCTATACCCCTTTCTTATTCATCGTCGTCAAAGGGGCACTCGGATGGACGTTGTTCGGAGTGGTATGGGGAATCGCAATTATCGGGGTGTTTTTCAAAGCATTCTTCGTAAAACGGTTCCTGTTCATCTCGACCATCATTTACATCTTGATGGGATGGCTCGCCTTGATTGCCTGGAAGCCATTGATGACGACGATGCCAAGCACAGGGATGCAGCTTTTCATCATCGGCGGAGTGTTATACACTGTCGGAACAGTGTTTTATGTCTGGCGAGGGTTCCCTTATCACCATGCAGTCTGGCACCTGTTCGTCCTGGCAGGATCAGCCGCCCACTTTTTCGCCATCCTCTTGTACATCCTTCCGCTTCAATTGGTATGAACCGTCCTTTTGGACGGTTTTTTCATTATAATTTGGTATGGATGGAAATTACAATAATAGTGATAAAATCATTTGCTCTCCAATCTTACCCATTTTCCGCTTTCCTGTATCCAAAAAACCTACTGATTCGTAAAGCTTTTGTGCTGGAATGTTTCTGCAATTAACAGCTAACACGACTTCATTTTTATCAGGGAAATCTTCAGTAATGAAATCTCTTAACTTTTTCAAACCTTCTTTTGCATAGCCTCGACCTTGTTGTGGATGATCGATCGAAAAGGCAATCAAGAGTAATGCGTTTTGATTCGAAGAATATTCCGTAACCAGCTCACCGGTACAAAGCATAAAAAAGCCGACAGGATGAGCTCCCTCTAAAATAACGATTGGATTTCTTTCAGGATCGTCTTTTGCCTTGATGAGCATTTCCAATGGCATTCCGGTAAATTGCGCCTGTTCCTCAGGTAAGGAAAAGTTCTTTAGAACAGCATCGTATTTTGTTTCATATCTATTTAATGTTATTTGATTGAACATCTTATGTACGCCACCTATTCTTTTTACTTTTTATTAGGCTTTGTTAAATAATAGTGTTGATTTCTGACTAAGTTTTATTGAAGCAAATTTGCGACACCCCTATGGGAGTAGCGAGCCAGCGAGACCCAGCGAATTATGAAAATCAACGATCTGGTATAACAGATCGTTGATGGAAGACAAAATCCCCCTTTCCATCATTCCCATCTTTAAGTAAAATGAAAAAACACATGTGGTTTCTTACGAAAAACCACATGCATTTTTAGGAGTCGTCCTCTTTTTATATCTATTCGGTCCCATCATCTTCTGTATCAAGTTCGACACTATCTGAATCATCTTCACTCGAATCTGATCCAATTTCCGCGTCGTTTGAGTCTGTAGCAGGATTCTCACCATCAGCTGGGTCTTCTCCATTTTGATCATCAGAAGATGGTTCTTCATTGTGATCGTTCTTCTTTTTTCCGGTATCTTTCGTTTCGATCTCCATGTCATCGACTAACAGCACATTCGGATTCATCACGATCGTTTCTTCAGCCTTCAATCCTTTGGTCACTTCTATATAGGTTTCATTTTCGAAACCGAAGTTGACTTTCCTTTTGTCGATATAATCATTATTCACGACCAGGACAAAGTCCTCACCATCATCATGGACGATCCATTCATGTTTAACAGCTACTGCATCTTCAACAGCGACTGGTTTAACAGTAATGTTCACCGTGCTTCCGACTGGAGCTCGGTTTTCCGCTTCTGGCTCAACCTCAATATCCACCGGGAACTTCAGATCTTCTTTTTCCTCATCAGGTGTGCCGATTTTTACTATCTGCCCTTTTCTGTCTTCACCACGAGGAGAGCTTACAGCTACTTCATCCCCTTCTCGTAAAAGCACAACCTCATCCTCTGAGAGATAAGCTCTTACAATGACATTATCCTCACTTGAAATGATGACCATGGGTTGGTCACTCGATGCTGCATTTCTATTCACCTTTTTGACAGTGCCTGCAACATTGCTTTTGACTACTTTTTCGTCCAATTGTGATTCCAATAGACTGATTTCACTTTCCTTGCTGGATATGAGACTATCTACACGATCAGCTTGATAGGCAGCATCGGCTTTCTGATGTTCAAGCATGAAGATGTTCGACTCGTTCTTCTCTTCTTCCTCTTTATTGGACTCAGTACGAATCTGGCCTTGGAGAATGGTTTCACGATCTTCATAATAATCCTTTTCTGTCTCAAGCTCATCAATTTCATTTTCTAATGCTGTGATTTGACTATCGATATCTGACGTTTGATACTTTAAAATTTCTGTTCCTGCAGAAATTTCATCCCCCTCTTCGACAAGTACTTCTTCAATATTCCCGCGGTGGGATTCATAGTAAAACTCCTGCGTTTCCTTCGGTACAACCATCCCCGTAGCTTCAATCGTCTCCCTTAAATCACGTTGTTCGATCTTCGTCACGTCATATGGCTTTTCGCTAGCAAACAATGATTCATTCAAAAGGAACAAGTACGTATTCAATATGATGAATAATAGGATCGGTAGTCCTATCAAAGCTCTTTTCATGTGCCGGTTCAACATGATGCCCCCCAATTCTATCCGTTCAATTGCATATGGTACATGGTATTGATGACAGCGACAATTACGAGGAATAGTAGATGTAATCCTATCGAAACAGTCAATACATACCGTTTAGATTTCAACGAAGCTTCCATCAACAGTTTGATTGATGCATAGATATGCCATATGAAAAAGACCGTAATCCATCCGAAAAAGCTTGTCAGAAATACATTATCAGTAATCGCATTAACCCATGGGCCAACACCAAATGGCGACAACATTTCAGTGGAACCGAAAGCCAGCATATAAGGAATATTCGCTGCTAGGCCTATCAAAATGATGACGTACAAATACGTATGTAAAACAAATAACTTTTTAAAACCAATATCCCGGAAGAATCCCCAGAATAAGAATGCAGACGTTCCTATAAGTAGGAATGGTAAGGCAAAACCACTGATCACTCCACCGATTCCGATGAAAATCGAAGCTGCCTGTTTTTGCTCAGCCGTCAATTGAATGGCAGTTGCTTCTGGCATCTTCAGCCATTCAGGTGCACTTATAAATAAAAGAAAACCGAATACGATCGAACTGCACAATAATAGGATCAAAACTCTGAATCTATAACCTTGGATGGATGTCGACTCTCTCAATGTATGTAATGTTTCTTGCGGTCTGAACAGCCCTTTCCAAACCTGTACCTGATGCTCCAACCGATATTCCCCCTCTTCTGTGTCGAACATGATGACATAATCTATCCTATCAGATTTCTCAAATGATATCATATTTTTCCAATATATTTTCCGAAAATTATTTTTCATTTATTGTTAACTAGAATACATTGGCATTTCGTTCTGCTAAACTTCGATATTTTTTTGCAATATCCTTGTTTTTACAGCAGAAAATTTAGTTACAGGAATAAAGCCTTACAACAGAAACTTGTTGTCAATGATCAATAGGAGGAACGTCCGGATTTGTTCCATCCTTTAGTAAAAAGATATAACTCGCCCTTCCGGTTATATGCCCCATAGAAAACAGTATTCACATCAGTAATATTTCTTTTTGCAAGCATGTCTTCTAACCACAGTTCATTCTTATTCAACCACCTCAATAGATCCAACTGGATTTCCCCATCCAAAATGATCGGAATTTCAAAATTCCCAGGTTCTCCTTCAACCTTCAAATCTTCTCTCGTAACACCTTCTTTTGAAGGAATCATTTTTACAGACAAATCACCGTTTGCTTCAATGATCGCAATTTCCACGTCTTCTATGTTATAGACATTCTTATCACGCAGCATCTGAAGGATATTATCAATGGCATATTTTTCTTTTTTCATTTTTTCATAGAGAAATTTCCCATTATAGATTACCACTGCGGTTTCAAAGGTCATTATTTTTCCAAGCTTACGGTTCTTCATTTTCAGATAGACGATTAATTTTTCTAGAAGAGCGATCACGATCATCGCGACGATAGTGTGAATATGATTGATGTTCGGATCAGCAATATCGGCTCCAACGACAGCTCCTAAAACTAAAATAACAAGGAAATCGAACACTGGGAGTTCTCCAATCGATCTTTTTCCCATGTAAAGAGTGATGAACAACATGAAGGGGAGGATGGTGATGATACGGCCAATCACTTTGACTGAGTCCATAAATATTTCCATTAGAAAGGCTCCTCTGTTTTTGTAGTATAAAACCATCCTCTCCTATTTTTTCGAAATTCACTCCCTTTCCGCGGGCACAAGAAATGCGGAAGCGACCCGGTTAGGCACGTAGGTCTGGAAAACTGACGAGGAGTCTCGAACCAAACAAAGACTTGGTTCTGCGCGGGCTAACTCATAAGGATGTCAATCAATGTGTTGCCGCCGCAGGAAGTTTGAAGTGATCCAAATGACTGGTCGCAGAGCTAGACATCACTTCCCTGTATTAACCTCCTTCCGCAAGCCTCCTCACTTGCACAGGATCTCAACACAAAAATGAAATCATTTTCGTGTCTGCTATGAAAATTCTTAGAAGCTTTCCTTCTGCTGACTTCGACGTTCACCATAGGACGTGGTGGTATTTAGTCGAAGTTCATTATTATAGTCGAAGATCCTTTTAAAAAAGATGGGGTCTTGCCTAGGTCCCTTTTCCTGCAGGAGTGTCGCGAATTTCGATAAAATTTAGTCAGAAATCAACCGTATTATTTAACAAAGCCAAAATCTTTTATGAGATTATCATTCCCTTTCAGCGGGTTAGTGTTGGGAATATCGCTTAAAGAATCCGGCATTTAAGTTTACGAGAAATCAAAAAGGATTGACCATTTTCGGCCAATCCTGATCAAACTTATAAAGTCTCGATAGCTACACTGCTTCCTTTTCCTGATGGTGTCGCCGGGGTAACAATCAATTTTCTTGGCAAACGAGCACGGAGCTCTGGTACGTGGGAAATCACTCCGACGGATACCTGCTGCATTTGAAGGCGTTCCAAAGCAGTAATCACTGTATCCAGCAGCGATTGATCAAGCGTCCCGAATCCTTCATCAAGAAAGAAGAATTCCAATGGATATTCACCTTGCAGCTGGATTTGTGCTGATAAAGAGAGCGCCAGTGCTAGGGAGGTCAAGAATGTTTCTCCTCCTGATAATGAGGTGACAGGTCTGCGCACGCCACCATTGGCGTCATCACGGATGACGAATCCACCTGTGGAATCCACTTCCAAAGCATAACGCTGTCTTGTCAATTCACCGAGCCGCTGTGACGCATCCCGTGCCACTTGGCTTAATTGTTCTTCAGCTATGAATTCGACAAAACTGTTTCCACGGAAAACAGCTTGTAATTTTCCGAGTCTCTCAGAAAGCTCTTCATTTTTCAGACGCTTTGCTTCCAAACTGGCGAATTTCTCTGCTCGAGTTTTCATATCTGATAATGCTGATTCGAATTTTGCTTGTTCAGAAAGCGCCGCTTCTTTCTTCAGTTTGGCATGCTTCAACTCTTCTTGGACTTGTTCCCATTCATTGATACTGACCTCTTTGTTATTCAAATGAGCAAGCAGGCGTTTTTGATCATGCTGATGATTCTGCTTTTGTTTATGGTATTGCTCGATCTCATCTTCCCAATTGCTCTGTTTTTGAGCTGGGATAAGCGCCTCCTTCACTTCCTCTTTCGTTTCAAATGAAGTTTCTTTCACTTTTTGCTCCCATTTTTCACGTGCTTTCGTTAATCGTTCTTCAATGTTTTGTAAGGTCGATTTCGCAACTTCAAGTTCCTGTTCCGACTTTTGCAGTTTATTACTTTCAAATTCAGACTGCTGCTGGACGTGTTGTTCCTTTTGTTTCAAGTCCTCTAATTGGGCTTGCACATTCTTATGAAGCTTTTCCGCTTTTTCCGTGCCACAGATTTCTTCCAGCTTGTTCTTAAGCTCTTCACACCGGGTTTCCTTACTCGACACGGTGGAAGTGAGTTCAGCTACTTTCAGTTTAAGTGACTGACAGTCTTCAGTGAATTGCATGATCGTCCCATCCACCTCGACCAAATAAGATACACTTCGATCATATCGCCGTTTCAAATCCTCAATTTCTTGTTCCTTCTGATCCATTTCTTTTTGCAATTGTTCAAGTTGATCAATTTCATAGGTTTTGAATGCAGCGTTCCATCGCTTTTCGTACTCTGCAGCTTTTCGATCAACTTCTTTCAGCTTCTCTTCGACTCTGGAAGCATCACGTTTACACGTATTCAAAGTTACGGTATTCTCCACCAACTTTTTATCGTATTCTGAATATAAAGTCGTGTACTTTACCCGTTTTTCTTTAAGTTCAATCACATCTTGCTTGAATCCTTTTGTTTCTTTTTGCAGTAATCGCAAATAATTCTTCAAGTCTTCCCTCGTTTGGAGACCGTTTTCGATTGGATCGAACGTGGTTGCAGCGATTTCATCGCTGAACTCACCTCTTTGCACATAATCTTGTACCGTTTCAAAGAGATGT
This sequence comes from Alkalihalobacillus sp. TS-13, assembly GCF_019720915.1. Classification (GTDB taxonomy): domain Bacteria; phylum Bacillota; class Bacilli; order Bacillales; family Fictibacillaceae; genus Pseudalkalibacillus. The sequence continues at coordinate 462,432 of NZ_JAHKSI010000001.1, read as the reverse complement.
TCGAGATCTTTTTTAGAATAATGGACAGCTAACTCTTCATCTTTCAATGAATTGAAAAACGTTTCCAATTCAGCAATTGCTGCATGATGATCTTCGCTGTCTCCTGTTTCTCCAACAGGAGCAGGATGTTCCTTTGATCCACACACGGGACAAGCTTCTCCTGTTCTCAACTCTTGGGCAATCTGAACTGCTAGTGTATGGACTTCCCCGTCCTTTTGCCTTTGGATCGCATCCTTCAAGGATTGTTCGATTGAATGTTTGGCACGTTCTATGACCCGTTCATGTTCACAAACGCGATTGAACATCGACTCGGTATGCTGCAGCAGATAACTGATGTTCCGTTTTACATTCTTCCTCTGCTTTTCAAGTTTTTCTATTTCAGCATTCAGTTTCTGTTCAGTATCCGTTATCTTTTTTTGTTCATTTTTCAATTCAGTTTTCATTTCTTCCGTGCGGTCAATTTCTTGCTTCAATGCGAGAGCATCCCGTATTCGATTACGTTCTTCAATCGGAACCGTTTTCTTTTCAATGTCGGACTTGATTTCCGCTTGTCGGTCGATCGCTTTTTGTTTCGTATCTTTGATTTTATTAAGTTCTGTTTCTATTGTATTCAGTTCTTGTTTTGCTTCTGCAAGTTTCGTCTTTTCACTAGAGAGGGATTGTGCTCCTCGTTCATAGTCGCCCTCGAGTTCTTTTGCATATTTCAATTGTTGAAGGCGTTCATATAAAACAGGTTCATGATCAGATCGTTCCTTCTGGATCGTACGGAGTTGATGTTTTATGTCCTTAACGAGTTTCTTCGATTGTCTGGTTTCTTCTTCGAGTTCAGCCTTCTTCGACGTCCACGATTGCTGCTCATTAAGGATCGACTCAAGCTCTTCAACAACCGGAAACAAGGAATCTGCTTCTCTCGATAGCTTCAGTTTCTCTTCAAGTTCCTTGATTTCATGCGCTTTTTCATCCAGAACAGCGAGTTTCCGTTTTACTTCATCAAGCTCTTCCTGCCAACGCCAAATTTGCCGGTAATGCTCGAATTGCATTTCCTTCTTTTCCAATTCGAGATTTCTTCGTTCTACGGTCTGGATCGCTTCTTCAAGCTTATTCTGAAGTTCGATGATCGCTTCTTTCGATGCATCTCCTAAACCCTGTTGTTCAGCTGCAATCTCTTTTAGAACCACGTTCGTTTCTTCAGTTTTCCGTTTCAGACGGTGATTCAGATGATCACCGTATTTTTCTAGATGAAAGAGACGCTGAAGCATCTGCCGCCTTTCCGCACCTTTAAGCGACAGGAACTCGGCAAATTTCCCTTGAGGCAAGACGACTGCACGTGTGAAGTCGGTGAGCGTTAACCCTAAAATGCATTCGACCCGTGAAGTCACATCCCGTTCTTTATCAGCAAGAACCGTCATTTCTTCGTTGATAACTTCGATCAGACGGCAAGTGCTCGTCCGAATCGATTCATTCTTTCCTTTTTTATAGGTTCGTTCTACGCGATAGCGCTTAGCTGAGTGTTCTTTCCCCAATTCGAATGTGAAGCTGACATACAGCTGATCTTCCGCATGGTTCATGATTCCCTGGATCGTATTCGCAGCGCGTTCGATTTTCCCATAAAGGGCTAAAGTGACAGCATCTAACAAGGAAGACTTTCCGCTTCCAGTCGGTCCGAAAATCCCAAACACGCCTCCTTCACAGAGGGTATGGAAATCCACGTCTTGCTTTTCGCGGAAACTATGTAAACCTGTTACAGAGAGGTGTATAGGTCTCATTCTTATACGCCCCCTTCGTTTTCGTGGATCAGTTCCATGAACAATTTCACTGTCTGTTCATCAGGCGTTCCACCGTTCGTCTGCCGTTCATAAAACCGTGTGAACAACTCGTCAATCGGAAGATCAGAGGTCCTTGTCTCCATACTCATCTCTTCCATCTCTTCAAATACTGGCCGGATATGGATGAATCCGCTATGTGAATTCCGAAGATGGTGAATCTGTTCCATGCTTAATGTATCCTTCAAATGCACTTCTAGATCGATCCAAGCATTAGCGTCCTTCTTTTCATCAAGCCAGCGATGAACCTGGATCAAACCATCTTCTGCTTTCCATCGTACCAATGGTTTACCGCACGATAGGAAGATTTCCTCCATTTTCGGTTCAGAGCCTGGTTCGATATCAAGGATGGTGACTGATTTCGTTTGCCCTGCTTCTGAAAAACTATAGCAAAGCGGTGAACCCGAATACCTTGCCAGATTGCTAGACCGATGGATGGATTGCGGGCGATGCAGATGACCGAGTGCCGTATATTGAACTTTTGAAGGAAGGGCATTCGACGATACAGTATAAGCCCCGCCTACTTGGATCGGTCTTTCCGACTCACTTTCACGCCCGCCTGCAACATAAATGTGGCTCATCGCAATGTTTACACTGGTTGTATCAAAATTGCCGCACAGCTCATCGAACAATTTTTCGATACGGATGTCATAGGCATTCCTCAATGTTTGCTCATCAAAGGAATCCGACAATACTTCTTTCAATCGGGACTCAGATGGATATGGGAGCCCGGCTAGTTTCAAGCGTTCTCCAGTCGACTCGATCCCAAAACAGAGTGGCTGGTTCATCGGATACCCTATGATGGTGATTCCGTGCATTGCGGCGAGTGGACCGGAGGCACTCAATCGATCAGGATTATCATGGTTACCTGCAATGATGATCACCTTACATTGTTGATCCTTCGTCAACTTCGCCATCGCCTCATAAAATAATTGTTCAGCTGCCGCAGGGGGATTGACCGTGTCAAATACATCACCAGCCATCAACACGACATCCACTTTTTGGTCCTCAACGATATCGCATAATTCCTCTAAAAATTGTTCCTGCTCCGGAAGTCGGTTTCTTCCTTCAAGCGTCCTTCCGAGATGCCAATCGGCAGTATGAAGTAATCTCATTGTTTCCCCCTTGTCATGGCAGACGGAGAAGATGTCCACCATCAAAAAAGTATAGATATTTCTTTTTGCACGGCTTTTTCCAGATCTGTTCAATCGCATTTGCGTACATTTCAAGTTGAACTTGATAACGTCGCTCCAAAACTGGCCGTGCCTTCTCGAAATTCTCGAATCGATTTTTGATAGCATCTGTCTTATAGTCAAGCAAAATAAAGCCATCGTCCTCTTCAATCACACAGTCCATCACTCCCTGGACGAGGACATGTTCATCAAGGGAGCCAGACCAATCAGAATAGGCGTCCCCAGCTGGTAAAGCAAGACTGAACGGAACTTCACGATGGACAGATGTACATGTCTGAATCTGTTCACCGAGTTCACTTTTGAAAAAGCGCTCGATGGAAACAAAATCGATCGCATCTGCTTGCTCTTCGGTCAGCAGTTCGTCGTTGACAAGCTTCGCGACAGTCTCAACAATCGTTTCCTTTGAGATGTTTTCAGGCTTCGTCAAATGCTGCATGACAAGGTGCATCGCCGTACCGCGCTCTGCGGCATTCAATGATTTTTCCTGCATGAAGTTCGGACGTTCCCCGAGTGAATTACGGAACTGTCGGACAAACGATGTGTCACCATATTCGTCTCGCGTTTCCAAGTTTCGTTTCAATTCCGTAACAGACTGCTTGGACATATGCCTTTCCGTAAGCTGATACGGATATCGCCATGACAATGATTCTGTTACATCACTCGACCCTTCTGTATCAACCTGCTCCCATGATTTGATCTGTTCAAGACGTGTGCTTTTATCCTCTGCTTTCTCTTCATCCGTCACGACGATATCCCGGGATGGTAAGATGGATAGCGCCCATCTGTGCTGGGTCTGGGTGAGGTCCTCATCAATCGCACTCCCGCTTCCTACACGGTTTCTTAATAACTCCATGCTTGGATGACGTATGACTGCTGGACCGATCCAATCCAGATATGATTTTGCTGATGCTCTCTCGAAGTCAGGTAATAACCACCCTTTTCGAGATACGAGATGTTCCCACTGCGTCACTTGTTTGTCAAGATCCCGAGCTGCCCCTAGCAGAATCAGTTTCTCTTGCGCACGTGTCAATGCAACATAGAGGATCCTCATCTCTTCGGCCACCATCTCCATCCGGAGACGTTTCTGGATAGCAAGTTGAGGCAATGTCGGATAACTGATCCTGTGCTTCGGATTCATGAATTTTGCGCCGAATCCGATTTCTTTATGAAGGAGGAATCCCCCTCTCAAGTCCATTTCATTAAACCGCTTGTTCAGGTTCGCAAGGAAAACGACCGGGAACTCCAACCCTTTACTTTTGTGGATCGTCATGATCCGGACGACATCCTCTTGTTCGCCCAAGGCTCTTGCAGTTCCTAGATCCTTTCCTTGATCCCTCATCCGTTCTATGAATCTAAGAAAACGGAATAAACCACGGAATGATGTATTTTCATATTGTCTTGCACGATCATATAATGCCCGCAGGTTCGCCTGGCGCTGCTGTCCACCCGGCATTCCACCTACATAATCGTAGTAACCCGTTTCACGGTAGATCTGCCAGATAAGATCTGATAAATCCCCTTGACGTGCTTTCGTCCGCCATTCTTGCAGTTTTTTATAGAAAAATTCTATTTTCTCCAAAGCAGGCGAGGGCTCAGCTAGTTTCTTAAAGGCCATGACAGCTTCATAATACGAGCCTTTTTTGTCAGCAATCCGCACTTCCGCCAATTCCTCACCTGTCAATGCGATGATCGGAGAACGCAGTACTGAAGCAAGTGGGATGTCCTGATACGGATTATCGATGACCTGCAGCAACGATAGCATGACGGATACCTCGACAGCTTCGAAGTAACCTGTTGACAAGTCTGCATAAGCTGGAATGCTTTGCTTTTTGAACTCCTCCTGGAGGATCGGGGCTATTGTAGAAGTCGAGCGTAACAGGATCACGATATCCCGGTATTCGATCGGGCGATATTGTTTCAACTTCCCATCATAGACCTGATAAGGCTGCTGTTCTTCATTATGGCCGATCAATTGTTGGATCCGGTTAGCCATCCATCGGGCTTCTAGCTGGATCGATTCAAGATTCTCAATATCATCGTCTTCCTCATCTTCTTCACTTCGATCGATCAGAACCAATTCTGTGGCCGCTTGTTCATTCTCAGGATAGTCCGCTCCAAGGCGCAGTTTCGCAGCTTCATCGTATTCGATTTCACCCACTGTTTCATTCATGATCTGTTTGAACAGGAAGTTCGTACTATCGATAACATCCCGCCGGCTCCGGAAGTTTTTAGACAAGTCGATGCGTACCCCTTCCCCCGGATCCGATTCATAGAAACGCTTATATTTATCTAAAAATAAAGTCGGTTCAGCCAGTCGGAAACGATAGATACTTTGTTTCACATCACCGACCATGAAGAGGTTCGATCCTTCTTCCTGCTCCTTCGTGACGAGTTGGACAATCGATTCTTGGACAAGGTTCGTATCCTGATACTCATCGACAAGGACTTCAATGAATTTTTGGCGGTATTCCTGTGCTGCCTGGGAAGGAACCAACCGTTTTTCTGATGACCCTTCCCCTGTCAGAACCTCAAGGCAAAAATGTTCCAAATCAGAAAAGTCCACCAGTCCTTTTTCTTTCTTCGCGGACTGGAAACGTACTGAAAAGCTTTTTACAAGCTTAATCAACGTCTGCATTACTGGAGCGAGTTCCCGGATATGGGTGATGAATGATTTCGGAGACCGGCTGAACAACTCTTCCTGAAGACCTTCCACTTGCTTTTTCACACGATCTCTTATCGACTTGACCCGTTCTTTCAGAGCTTCGTCGTACTCGTCCCCTTTGCACGCCTTCAAACGTGAAAATTTGTTTTCCTGGAACGTTTCATACACCTTCTGCCACGACACTGTTCCAGATTCAATTAGATTGCGGACCATCTGCTCATCTTCGAGCAACGTGTCGTAATAAGGTCCTGGACCGCCTGGAAGAAGCGCCCATTGCTTCGCTTGTTCCAATAATTCAAGCATGCCTCGCAACTGCAACTGGACATCCTGGACCAACTCATTCGTCCACGAAAGCTCCTCGATCGTTTCCACCTGTTCGCTCTTCGAATATTTTCCACCCATTTGTTCAAGCCATTGCTCCGGCCATGGATAACTGCGGGAAAAATCATACAAGCGGATGATCATGTTCTGGATTTCATCATCGCCGCGGTCATTGCTGAAACGGTCGACCAAATCGAAGAACGGTTCATTATCTTCTCGGCCATACTCCTCTTCCAAAAGTTCTTCAAGGACTTCCTGACGGATCAATTCCGCTTCGGTTTCATCTGCAATCCGAAAATTAGGATCCAAGTCCAATTGGTAATAATACTTTCGTAAAACTTCGATACAAAAGGAGTGGAGGGTTGAAATCGACGCCCTGTTCAACAATGTCAGCTGTCGTCTCAAGTGAAGCGAGCCAGGCTTTTCCTTCAATGCCTTCTCAAGCGCGATTCCGATCCGTTTCCTCATCTCAGCAGCTGCTGCATTGGTGAATGTCACGATCAATAACCTGTCGACATCGACACCGTCATGGTCCGTCAGTCTTCTGATGATCCGTTCCACGAGAACAGCTGTTTTGCCTGATCCGGCGGCAGCTGCGACGAGGATGTCCTCTCCTCTCGCTGTGATTGCATGCCACTGTTCGTCGGTCCATTGTGCCCCTTCAGGCTTTGGAATGACATCACGCATTCTGATCTCCCCCTTTCTTTCGAATTCGTTCAAACAGTTCATCGTCTTTTATATTCTTCAATAGTCGATAGTTATTCTCTTCCAATGAATGATCGAACTGACACACTGATCGGAACGAACAAAACGTACAAGGTGTTCGTTTTTGCATTTCATACGGTGCGATATCGATATTTCCGTTCGTAATATCCGTCCCGATGGAACCGATCATCGAACGGACGTAGGAGCGGACCTCATTGAATTGCTCTTTGTTCATGAGTGATGACCCTTTACGGAAACTGCCATCTTTCTTTGTAGCGACAGGGATGATTTCAGAGTGTCCATCTATACCTTCATCCATCAGCTGGACGACGTCTTCATCCTCAAGTACATAGCCTTTCATCTTGAACTTCTTGAAAAGCTCTTTCTCGATTTCATCTAAGGTCAAAAGCTTTTTCGATGAGTGGACGGGATCGTGCACATGGAAATACAGGACACCTGCTGGATCCGCGGTTTTATTAAGCCAACGGTCAGAATGGGTGATCACCACATCCAGGTAGGTAAGCATCTGTAGTGCGATTCCGTAATAAACCTCAGACAAATTCAACCCTTTTTGGCTTGATTTATAGTCGATGACGCGAAGGAACAGTCCATCATGATTGGTTGCTGCATCGACCCGATCAATCCGACCGATCACTTCCATTGTCGTCCCATTCGGTAACGTATATTTCAACGGCGGGATTTTATCTGAGTTGCCAAACCCGAGCTCAAGTCCCACTGGTGAAAACCCGCTCGCCTTCGCTTGCTGGCTGAGTACGTAGGAAGCTCTTCCAACGACATTTTTCAATTTCCGTTTGATATATTGATAGCGGTTCGAGCTTAATAGAATCTGACTCTGTAAGCGTGGTGCAAGCTTTTCGACCATTTCTCCAGCAATACGATAACAATCTGCTGCCGAAAGCTCTCTCCAATCAATGCCCCGCTGTTGCAGATAATCCGAGACTTCCTTCAACGCAGCATGGAACAACTGTCCAATATCCGGTGCCTCAAGTCTGAACATCTGTCTTTCCTCGAGCTTCAATCCATAGCTGGCAAAATGCGAGAATGGACAAGACTGATGTTTCTCCATCCTCGATACACTCGCTTTCAGGTGATCGCCATACAATTCCTTACTCGTTTCGCCCTTAAGCCTGTCCGTTTTATTTTGGTAAAAGAGACTGTGGATCGTCCGTCTCGCTTTTGCCTCCCACTCGTCACTCTCGACGAACCAGTTGTATACATGCCACCAATCCTCAGCAATTGGATAGCCCTTCTGCCACTGCCGCAATTGTACAGTCAGGAAAGATAGCGTCTTTCCTGGACGGACGATGAACCGGGAATTAGTCTCATCACTCTCACTCGGTTCTTGCATCAATAGACGTTCAGATTGCTTCGGAAGCAATTCTTTCAGCTGATTGATGAGAATCGACGGAACAAGGGACTTCCCTTCTTCATCTGCTAACGGGTAAGAGACATATAAATGATCCGATGCACTTGACAAAGCCATATAGATGAGGAAATTCTCATCCAGCAAATTCTCCCGTGAAGTCGGGGCCATCTCTGCACCGAGTGTTACAAGCGCTTCACGGTCATCTTCAGATAGAACTCCTTCTTCTGTCGGTTTTGCTGGCAAAACGCCATCATTGACCCCGATAATGAAACTGCATTTCACTTTGTAAAACCTGGATCGATCAAGGCTTCCGATCAATACCTGATCAATAGCCGGAGGTACGAGTGCAAAACGCATCGACTCAAGACCTGTATCGAGCATCTTGGTGAACAATTCGAGACTCAATGGTTCATTCCCGACGATTTCAACCATTTGTTCCATTAGATCGATGACCGCACTCCACACTTGATCATGCTCTCTCGCCAGCCTCAGATTGCCGGCTTTTTCCGCCTGATAGCGCCATTCCTCAAGTTTTGCAGGAACCTGCAGATACTCAAGATAAAGGAACAACGCTTCACATAGCGACTTCCCAGTTTTTGCAGCTTTCAAATCCCGTTCCAATCTTGATAACGGATCAGCTACCTTTTGTCTTGCATCATTGATTAGACGCTGCTTAGTCAGCTCCTCATCCGTTTGACTTCCGAAGCTGAAATCCAGTGAACGGAACTTCCGATAAATCCAATTTTCATTGCTTGTCCATTTCTTCTTCCCATGGATTCCATGCGCCAGTACATAGTTCTCCATTAAATCGACCTGTTCACGGAAATCCTGGGTCGCACTATCCTGATCCATCAGCAAATCTGTCTTAATGCAACGAAATACAGCGTCATATCGCCAGTTTTGAAGGATGATATCCAAACTCGATCGGATACATTCAATCAATGGATGATGCAGCATCGAGCGCTTTTGATCAAGGAAATACGGAATCTCGTAATCTTCGAATAATGTATTCAATAAATCCGAATAGGAAGAAGGATCCCTCACAAGCACTGCAATATCACGATACCGATACCCTTTTTTCTGGACAAGCTCTTGAATGTCTCTTGCAATCCCTTCGATCTCTGCCCTTCTATTGACCGCACCGCTGAGCTGAACAGTACATTCATCACCATAAAATGGGACGACCGGCCGCTCATGATAATAATTTTCCAGATGTCTGATCGAAGACGATTCTTCAAAGCGTGGTTTCTGAGGCAGCTTCTGAACTGTTTCAATTTCGACGCCTTCTTCTTCAACAATATTCTTCAGCTTTTGGTAGGTAGTCGTCGTCATTCGGAACAAATCCAGGTCCGATGGTGGATTATCGGTCGCTTCATCCATCGTCAAAGTGATCGTCATACGATCCGCTTTTTTCATCAAAGTCCGCAGCGCACCAAGCTCTTGCGGTGTATAACTATGAAATCCATCGACCCATACCTCGCAGCCATCGAAAAACGTCGACTCCGCCATCCGTTCCTCCAGCAATCGTAAATAATCCTCTGAATCTACGTATTTATCAGCAAGCAATTCTTCCAGTTGATTGTAGATGATATGTAAATCATGCAGTTTATCTTTTAAAAGGGTGCGATCATCATTCTCGCCCATAAGTGTGTGTTCCAACTCTTCTATGTCACTTGCCCCTAAGCAATAGCGTTTGAACTCCGTTATCATTTCTTCTAACAGTTCATAAAAACCGCTTTGTTCCGATGACTTATGGAACAGGATGAGTTGATCCTTTTGCTTTTCAACGACTTTACGCAAAAGCATATTCATCCCTGTCGAATTCAGATGGTAACGTGTCAATCCCCCCACTTCCTGGAGAACCTTCAAAGCGAGGCGGGAAAAACTAAACACCTGTGCACGAATCATTCCGCCTAGTCCAGGTGTTTTTACCAGTTCATATTCCATTTGAAAGGTCATCTGATCAGGTACGAGCATAACGAGTGGGTTCCCTTTTGGGTTAGTATGTAACTGTTTCCTCATTTCGTCTAAACAGACTGTCGTTTTGCCACTACCGGATCTTCCGACCAAAAATCGGACCGACATGTACATTTCTCCTTTCCGAATCCTAGTTCCTATTATCTCATGTTTTCGTATGCTTTTGTAGGTTTTAAGATTTGCCAAGTATTGAAAAACAGTCAATGCAAATCGCCTGTGCTTGGTTCTTTCCATGCTTGGTCGAGGAAAAGCCTTTGGAGTGTCAGTTCCGCTTGATTCCGAAGATGGAAGTTGGAATATTTGATGACTTCATGATAGCCCCGGACGATGATGTTATATTCTGACGTATCCTCGTACCTTTGATGAAAGGATACTTTGATGTTCTTCGCTTTCATTTCTTTCCGGATGTGATGAAGTTCATGTGAAATTTCTGTCATCTTATTTTCAATCCAGAGGACATAAGGCTGGGTGAATTTGAATGGTGAACGTTGGAAAATTTGCAAATCCCGATTGAGGATTGTCAATAACATCGGGTACAGAATGAAACGATCGATAAGCAGGCTTTCCTCTTTTGTCGCATACATGAATCTATGCCCCTCCTTATCCAGCGTTGGTATTTCTGTTCTTCCGCAATGGAAGCATGCGCGCTGAAAGAATCCGATCGATGCTGAAAGTCCGAGTCTGCTTTCTTAAGGAACAATATCCTGACATCGTTGTTTCCGTGAGTGATGTGATCCAGACCATACGCTGGGTAATCGTACCATCGTTGGACAGGTAAACGATTTCAACCGGCTTCTTTTGTTCAAATGATCGAATTAACATCCTTCTCATGCTCAACCCTCCATTTTTTATTATTATATGCGAACATAAGTTCTATATGCAATAGTTGGACGGTGAGAATTTTTTCCAGTTTAGGAGGGTGTTAAGATCTAGGTGGAAGATCATAGAGGATACCTCGACTTGAGAACGTTCTGTATATCAATTTGGTCTTTTCCTGTTTTTACGGTCAGAAAGCCTCTTTGATCACCTCGTTTTGGTTTTTCACAAAACTATGGTCTCATCATATAAAATCTCCGTGCATGAACGGTCTTATGAAATCCTCATGAATTAGCTCGAATCTTATTTTTCACATTTCCATGCGCTCAAAACGCCAACTAAAAGAAGGACCGACACCATGTGCCAGTCCCTAAACAAACGCATTCAAAGAATTCAACTCAGTTGCATTCTTTTTTCTTTTGCGGCTTCATAATTGCCGATGTAGCTTTTCAACTGCTGGTCTTCTAGCCAGTAGGTCCGGTCCATCAGTTTGTTCAAAAAGTACCGGTCATGCGACACGACTAGGATTGTACCCTGAAACCCTTCTAAAGCCTCTTCCAATGCCTCTCGTGACTCGATATCGAGATGGTTCGTCGGCTCATCTAGCAGCAACAGATTATAATTCTCGGACATCATTTGTGCTAGTCGTAATCGTGTCCGCTCCCCGCCGCTCAACTTGTTCACCTTTTGAAAAACGTCTTTTCCGAAAAACAAGAACCGGCTCAGCCGATAGCGGGCTTCTCCTTCCTCGACTTTAGCGATATCCCGATAGGCATCGAGGACGGTCCAGTCTTCATAACCTGTCAGCCCTTGTTGCGACAAGTAACCGATCTTGACCGATGCTCCGATACGGACATTTCCATGATCAGCCTCGATTTCCCCTAAAATCAAACGGAGGATTGTCGACTTACCGACCCCGTTTTTACCGATGATCGCAGCACGTTCCCTGTATTGGAGCAGCATGGTCAAATTTTCAAACAACATACGGTCTCCGGTATCCTTCGTGACGTCTTCGAAAATGACTACATCTTTCCCACTGCGTTTGGCGGAATTGAACCCAAGGGACGCCGTCTGCCGTTCGAACTTAGGACGATCGAGCTTATCCATCCGTTCCAGTGCCCGTTCCATGTTCCGAGCGCGCTTGTGCATTTTTGGATTGTCAGCCCGGATAGCCCACTCCCGCATCCGTTTAATCGCTTCTTTCATTTTTTTGATTTTCTTCTGCTGGTCCTGATAAGCCTGGAATTCGAGCATCAAACGTTTCTCTTTTTCTTTTACGAAGGTTGAATAATTCCCTTTATATTCCTCGATGATCCCTGAATCGATCTCCATGGTTTTCGTAGCAACCGCATCAAGGAAATAACGGTCATGCGAAATGATAACGACTGCTCCATCATAATTACGGATATACTCCTCCAACCAGTCAAGTGCTTCCATATCGAGATGGTTTGTCGGCTCATCGAGTAATAGCAGATCGGGTTCTTCAAGCAAGATTGCAGCTAGCCCGACTTTCGTCTGTTCTCCACCGCTCAAGGACTGGAAAGGCTTATCGCATAAAAGTTCCAATCCAAGTCCATGCAAAACCCCTTTTATTTTCGAGTCGACTGCGTAACCATTCACTTCTTCCAAGCGGTTCTGCAGCTTACTGAATTTATTGAAATGCTTCTCAAGATGATCTTGTTCACCAGGATCTGCCATTTTTTCAGTGACCTGTTTCAATTGTTGTTCGATATCATACACTTCAACAAACGATTGCTTAAGGACGTCTTCAACGGTCAATCCTTCCTCGATATCGGGAATCTGATCCAGCATGCCGATTGACAACTCTTTTTTGTATGAAATATTGCCTTTGTTGACGTGTTCGATTCCCGCAATGCACTTCATCAATGTTGATTTTCCAGCGCCATTCGGACCGATGAGTGCAATACGGTCTTTTTCATAAATTTGTAGTGATATATCTTCAAAAATCCAAGTACCTGCATACGTTTTTGCGATGTTATTTATTGATGTTACGATCATGAAATTAGTCTCCTTTTATAGATGTTCCAAAATGTCATCCAATGAATTATGGAACGGTTGTTTAGTTTTTGCCTTTTTAATTTTGGCTTTGTTTAAGAATGATGTTGATTGCTTCGAAATTCACTCCCTATCCGCGGGCGTAAGAAAAGCGGAAGCGACTCGGTCAGGTACACAGGTCACTGGAAAACTGACGAGGAGGCTCGAACCAAACAAAGACTTGGTTCTGCGTGGGCTAACTCATAAGGATGTCAATCAATGTGTTGCCGACGCAGGAAATTTGAAGTGATCCAAGTGACTGGTCGCTGAGCTAGACATCACTTCCCTGTATCAACCCACTTCCGCAAGCCTCTTCCAACACAAAAATGAAATCATTTTCGTGTCTGCAATGAGGATTCTTAGAAGCTTTCCTTATGCTGGCTTCGACGTTCACCATAGGACGTGGTGGTATTTAGTCGAAGTTCATTATTATAGTCGAAGATCCTTTTAAAAACAGCGGGGTCTCACCTGGCTCGCTGTTCCCACTGGAGTGCCGTGAATTTCGTTTGTTTGATCAACATTGAAGTGCAACAAACCCTATTTCTAAGTACAACAAAAAACCATGAGCAAGCTGACCTGCCCATGGTTATCCGTACTTTTAAAAGGATGAAAGGGATAAGGTTCTGCTTACGTTTTGATCATTTTCGTATTTGGAAAAATGGACATACTTCTCCCGTCGAACGCAAAATCATGCGTAATGGAACGGACCTCAACTGTCAACCAATCCAAAATACGAAACAATCCTGTAAGCATTCCTTACACCTCCTAATTCCAATCGTAATCACTACTATATTACCTGAAAAATTCCAGCCAATCAAGCCTGATTTTCCGTATTATGCCACATCGTCCATCGCCCGATATCTTTAAAACCTAAGCGCTTGTAAATCGATCCTGCAGCCGGGTTATCGTAAAACAGACATAAGGTCTTTCCCTCTTTCAATACGTCTTCACAAAGAGCACTTAAGCACCTGGAAGCAAGACCTTTATTTCGATGGGCTGTGTCTGTACAGACCCCGACGACCATAGCTGACATTGAATTTTCAGCTGTGGTCGACACACTGGTAATTGCAAAATCCCCATCTTTGACAAGATATGTTCGACCCGTATTGCTTCTGATCGAATGGAGCAAGCTTTCACGAGAAGAGATGGAGTCGGTGAATTCTTCGATCCTTTCCCGCAGCATAAAGATCGCTTCAACGTCCTCTTCTTCTGCCATCCGTATACCTTCTCGTTCAAAAGCTCGCGGCAGCATGTCTCCGTTGATCAATTCCGCGAAATACATGCTTCTTTTCTTGTTTGAAGATATGTAACCTCCGAATTGCTCAAGAATGTCTTCTTTACCTGATAAAATGTGAAAGTTTTCGTCTGAGGTAATGATTTTTGCGAATCCCTCTACGTCAAATGGTCCTTTCGCATATGGAATGAAATTTTCTTTATAACGGAGCAGGATTGCAATCAATTCGTCCGCTCTGTCCCATTCACCCCAAATTTGTTGAAAATCCGTTTCATAGCCGAAGTTTTCAATATCCCCGATGATGAAAAGATTTATAGCTCGTTCCTCACTTAAAAACGACATCACCTGTTCATGATCTTTTTCTGTCAGCTTTCTGATCATCTCCATCCCCCTCTTCAATACAGAAAGTCTCATCTACCTTGTATATAACGTCGATAGGTATTAAGACTATTTTACAGATTTGGGGGCGGGATTCAACTGCTTTTTGGAAATTAATCCGATTTTTTCACGAGACTTTAATCGCCTTGTTCAAATTCCTCCGGGCTTTTTTCACTGCTCGTTGTATCTTTTTCCGTTCATCAGTTTCCAATTCAACCAAAAGCTTTTCCCCTTCTTTGTAAAATGATCTTACCGCTGTTGCTGAAAAGACCATCGCAATATTCCAGCGTACAGTCTCATCATCAGAACCGACGAGCGATTCCAACCACGGAAGGACATGTGCAGGGTATCGCTTCAATAACCCATCCCCGATTACAAATGCCCCCAGGTTTTTCTTCACGTACTCCGACTCGTCTTTCATCAGGGGCTCAAGGATTTCCAATAGCTTGCGGACATAGGATTCATCTAAGGATTTACTTGCATACATGACTGATAATACTACCGCTCTGCGAACATTTTCAGATTCATCCTCCTTCCACACTTCCATGACAGGATAGAATTTCTCAAAACGTTCAGCCAAGATCTCACCACAGCCGCCGCCAGCCCATTCCCTCACTTCCCAATTGTCATCACACAGTCGTCAGGATAAAACTCATAAACTTCGGGAATCAGATGGGCACTGACCTCTTTTGCAGAAGGGCATTCTGTTTCAGGGAAGTGATGTCTAGCTCAGCGACCAGTCACTTGAATCACTTCAAACTTCCTGCGGCAGCGACAGCCTCCTCGTCAGTTTTCCAGTGACCTGCGTGCCTAACCGGGTCGCTTCCGCTTTTCGTTTGCCCGCGGAAAGGGAGTGAATTTCGAAAAAATCAAGAATTAAGTATAACAAAGCCTTTCGATTAATAAACAGTCTTCCTTTTTCCCTTCATGCATTTCATGGGATTTCAAGCGTCGTACAGGACGGAAGCCGCATTTTTCATAACATCTGAGTGCGCGTGGATTGCGAAGCTGTGGATCCATGACTACCTTTCCAACTTCAAGCTTATCGAAAAGAAACGCTGCAACCGTATTGACGAGCTGTGTTCCGATCCCACGGTCCTGATACGACAGCTCTCCGATGAATTGATCCATACCATATAAAGAATCATCACGTTTATAGCCATAAATTCTTTTCTCTTTTTCCGATAAAGGGTAATATTGAACATAACCAATCAGAGTCTGATTCCACATTACAAGATTCTTAATGACCCGATTATCACTTTCATAAAAATGCTCATAGACTTTGTTAAGGTCATGGGGGCGATCCCGTCCTTCATACCACTGCAAAACTTCTGGATCATTCAACCATTTGACCAAATGGACGGCATCCTCTCTTTTCAACGGACGTATGAATAGATTGCCAGACTCGATCATCATGATCACCTTTCTGTGATAACTTTTTTTAAAAAGCCGTTTTCGTAGAAGTTGTTTTCTATAAAGGAAATATACTCGCTTTCCGCAGGCAAGCTGCAAACCTCCTCAGCTCACTTACACAGGACGTGATGGTTGTTAGCCGAACATTCGCTTGCGGGGTCTTGCTTAGCTTGCTTTTCCCACAGTAGTCCCGTATATTTCCATGTTAGCCCAGATAACTTCATATCTGCTTTCAGTTAGTATCAAACAAAGAACTCATAATGGAGGTCTTTCAAATGAAACATTCATCCACAATCCGTTATTTCATATATTTGATCATATACAGCTTTTTCTTGATTGCTGGTTTTAAGATTGAGGGTCTGCTTCATGTGAAGGCAGAACAGAATTTCCTGCTCACTTCCGTCTTTTATTATTCAATCCTATTTCCAATCTTGTTTGGAATGGCGTTGGCGGTTCCCTTGAGCGATATTTCATTGAAAAACAGCCGGAATCTGAAAATCAATTGGAAAAAGCTGCTTATATTCGGAATTCCTTCTCTTCTCGTCTTGCTTTTTCCTGCATATTATTTCTCCCTTTTCGGCTGGGGCGATTTGATTCCTTTTGCAAACTTGCTTTACGGCAATGAAAAGCTCCATTTCTTTGCTGGCATCGTATTCGGCTTCACAATCATCTATAGTATTGAAAATAAAGAACATCCTTACATCCGATTAGGAGAGGAGGGAAATATATGAATATAGAAACATACATCCAAACACTTTTCGTACAAAAAGACGAAGATCTCGAAAAAATCACGGAAAATATGCTTAAGATCGGAATGCCGACGATATCTGTCTCACCCGAATCAGGTAAATTATTGACACTGCTTGTTAAAATATCCGGTGCTCAAAACCTCCTCGAGGTGGGTGCTTTAGGTGGATATAGCGGGATCTGCCTGCTAAGAGGAAACGAAAAAGCCCGGCTGACCTCTCTTGAATTGCATGAGTCTTATGCGAATGTTGCCAAAAAACATATCGAAGAAGCTGGTTTCACGGGCCTTGTGCAATATGAAGTCGGCCCTGCACTCGAATCTTTGGAGAAACTTACTCATAGTGATGCTGTTTATGACTTATTTTTCATCGACGCAGATAAAGAAAACTACGGCAAATATTTGGATTACTGCATCCAACTTGCTAACCCTGGTGCCTTGATCATCGCAGATAATACCCTATGGAACGGTAAAGTGCTCCATGAGAATACAGAGGATAACGATACGAAAGCCTTACAAGCCTATAATCAAAAAACGGCAGACCACCCGCAGCTTGAAAGCATTCTGGTCCCGCTTGGTGATGGACTGACAATTGCACGGGTGAAATAGGGATTGAAGAAAAATAGGAATGATGACATATGAATTCACGAAGAGCTTGGCACAATAGTGCTCTGCTCTTTTTTCATACTTACAAAAAGATACCTTTAGACTCATTTAGTTTGCGGTATAACTGAAATTAAAGGAGTTCCTTTATAAAAGTGGAAAGTATCAATCATACTCACTTTTTAGAGAGGTGTATGAATAGAATGACTACACTACATATCGATGCTCTGTCAAAACAACATCTTCAACATATCATCCAACAGCAGAATGGTTTTATTTTCACATTTACAAAAATAGATAGCGGCCGGTTCATACATACATTTTGCGAGGGGCAGCTTTTGAAAAAAATGAACCTTGATCCAAATCAAATTGTCGGCTATGAACTTAAGGATTTTTTACCTGAAGAAAAAGCGATCGAGAAATCGATGATGTATGAAAGAGCCTGGGCTGGTGAGGCTGTATCTTACGAAGCCACTGTATTCAACATCTCTTACCTGGCATCATTGAACCCGGTGACCGTTGATGATCAAGTAGTGCAGGTAATTGGAAACTGCATCGATATCACTGATCGTAAAGAAAAGGAGCTCTTGCTAGAAACGAGTGAACAGCATTTCAAATCTCTGTTCCTCTATAATCCTGATCCTGTGTTTTCCTTGGATTCGAACGGTTATTTCACTAGTGTCAATGAGGCCGGAAGTGAAATTACAGGTCATTCGGAAGAACAAATGAAACAGCGTACGTTTCTGCCTTATATCACACCTGATTACCAACTTGATACCTTGCATAAGTTCCAACAAGTGATGCGAGGTGAATCTTTGACGTTCCCATGTGCGATCAAGAACGAGAGGAATGAACGGAAAGAACTTCGGGTCACCGCTGTACCGATCGTCATCAATGGTCAGATAACTGGAGTATATGGTGTCGCCCGTAATATCACGAAACAGCTTCAATACAAAAAAGATTTAGAACTCAGTGAAGAACGGTACCGGATTCTTGTAGAGAATTCACCTATCGCAATTGCCGTCCTTGTGAAAAATAAAATGAGTTATGTAAATTCCTCTTGCTTGGAGTTATTCAATACAGAGTCAGACGGTTGTTTGATTGGAAGATCGATACTGGAAATGGTTCATCAGGATATCCAAAGTGACGTCACTACACAACTGAGGAAGATAGCTAATGCAGATATCCCTTCATTTACGATGGAAAGTAAGTTGCTTCGCATTGATGGTGAAACCTTGGAAGTAGAAATGACTGTACTTCCGATCGATTTTGAACATCAGAATGCGATTCTTCTCATGCTTTCTGACATAAGCGAACGTAAAAAATCAGAAAAAGAAGTTGAAGCGATCAACCAACAGAATGAACTGATTTTAAATACAGCAGGTGACGGAATATTAAGTTTATCACCTTTCGGACATATTATATTCGCCAATGATGCAGCAATCCAGCTTTTAGAATATGCTCATGGAGAATTGATCGGGAAGCACGTTTCCATCCTTTTCCCTGAATCCTCCGTTACCTATAGTAACTTTCTAGCAAAACTGGATCAATCCATCAAGGAGCAAACCATCCACAAAGAACGCGAACAACTGATCAATCGCAAACAAGGCGAATCGATTCTAACGGATATCACGATTACACCGATCACTGAAAATGATGAAAAGAAAGGTACAGTCCTCGTTATAAAGGATATTACGCAACAGAAACAGCTTGATGAGATGATCATCCGTTCTGATAAGTTATCTGTACTTGGGGAGCTGGCTGCAGGAATCGCTCATGAAATCCGTAATCCCCTTACCTCCTTGAGGGGATTTATCCAATTGATCCAAACCGTCACCGATCACCGTTATGGAGAGTATTGTGACATCATGCTTGAAGAACTGGATCGAGTGAACAGTATTGTCGGGGAATTCCTTATGCTCTCGAGACCGCAGTTATCCAAAATGTCACAACAAAATCCGGTATCACTTATAAAAGAAGTCGTTTCGTTCCTGTATTCTGAAGCCACCATGAACAAGGTGAACATTCATGAGGACTATCAGATTGAAAACATATTGATCCAGGGGGAAGGAAACCAGCTTAAACAAGTCTTCATCAATCTATTGAAAAATGCGATTGAATCGATGAGTTCAGGTGGAAATGTTTTCATCAGTGCGGAAAAATTGAATGACGATGAACTGCGGATCTGTTTCCAGGATGAAGGCTGCGGAATTGCAGAAGAAAGGCTGACGACCTTAGGCCAACCATTTTACACAACAAAAGAACGAGGCACGGGATTGGGCTTGATGATTTGTTATAAAATCATTGAGAACCATCATGGAAAAATTTCATTCAAAAGTAAAGTAGATGTCGGCACAATTGCTGAAATCATCCTACCAAAATGGAACAACCAAGACGACGAATCCGTGTTTAACGATTGATTGTTTGGGTAATTTAAGGGATAGATACTTCTGAGAAAAACCATTGACAAGAAGGCTTGTACATCCTAATAATTACCATAGAATTTCAAAGGGGAGTAGCTTTTACAATATCGTCGTCAATTCAGAGGGCACTTCCTCTCGGCGTTATTGGCAACTTACGTTGTTAGCAAGACCTTTGCCTCTAATGGTAAGGGTCTTTTTTGTATTTTCGGACTCAAGCCATTGAGGGATTCGAGTCTTTCTTTCGAAAGGAGAGTACGATTATGGATTCACTTTGGTTGGAGTATGCTTGGACCTTGCTCATTTTGATCGGTCTTGAAGGTCTACTATCAGCCGATAATGCCTTAGTAATGGCTGTAATGGTTAAGCACCTCCCTAAAGAACAACGTAAAAAAGCGCTCTTTTACGGTATCCTCGGTGCGTTTGTTTTCAGATTTGCCGCTTTATTCGCAATTTCTTTTCTCGTAAACGTGTGGCAAATTCAGGCACTCGGTGCGGCTTATCTCATGTTCATTGGTCTTAAACACATTTATAAACAGCATCGTATAAAAAACGAGGGTCATGAAGAAGAAAAAACAGAAAAAAAAGTCAGTGCAAAGGGGTTCTGGAAAACAGTTATACAAGTAGAACTTGCAGATATTGCGTTTGCTGTTGACTCCATTTTAGCAGCCGTTGCATTGGCTCTTGCATTACCGGGAACACCACTTCCTCAGATCGGCGGGATGGATGGTGGACAATTCGGTGTTATTTTCCTTGGCGGCTTGATCGGTTTATTATTGATCCGGACGGCTGCAACCTATATCTCCAAGGTCTTGAAAAAACGTCCCGGCCTTGAAACAGCGGCATATCTCATCGTTACGTGGGTCGGAGTAAAGCTGGTTGTCCTTACACTTGCTCATAAGAAAGTAGGGATCATCTCTGAGCACTTTGCACACAGCGTACCCTGGAAATTCACTTTTTACAGTATCTTAGTAGCTATTGCAATTGCAGGTTGGTTTCTTTCTGGACAGACGAAAGAACCTGAAACGAAGAAGAAAAGCTCAAAAGAACAAACCGGAAATGCTTAGTTCTTTATTAATAACGAGAAGGAGGGATCCCTTGCCTTCGGTGGCCAGTGTCCCTCCTTTTTCATTATTTTTATCATAATCAGAAAAACTTCTTCCGGTCGCGTTCTTCTTTTAAAATTTCAACCGCCTCTCTAAAGCGTTGCGAATGGACGATTTCGCGTTCTCTCAAAAAGCTGAGGCTATCGTTCAGGTCCGGATCATCACTCAAATTGATTATCCACTGATATGTAGCCCTTGCCTTTTCTTCAGCGGCGATGTCTTCATATAAATCAGCAATCGGATCCCCTTTAGCTGCAATATAACTCGCCGTCCATGGGACCCCCGCTGCATTGTGGTAAAACAATGCGTTATCATGATTTGCATAATGGTCCCCAAGACCTGCTTCTTTCATTTCATCCGGTGTGGCATCTTTCGTAAGCTTATAGACCATCGTTGCAATCATCTCTAAATGCGCAAACTCCTCTGTCCCGATATCCGTCAGCAATCCGACTACTTTATCAGGAATCGAATAACGCTGGTTCAAATATCGCAATGCGGCTGCCAATTCTCCATCTGCTCCACCATACTGTTCAATTAAAAACTTCGCCAGCATCGGATTACATTTACTCACTTTGACAGGATATTGTAGTTTCTTTTCATAGACCCACATGATTCAGCGCATACCTCCTTCGAGTAGTAGGTTGATTACATCTGCCACGGCCATGGAGGGTCATCCCAATTCCATGGATATCCGGAGTAGCTTTGACCATACTGCATCAACGGTCCATATTTCTTTTCAATCTGCTGACGCAACTTCATTCCTTTTTCAGCGAATTCATTGAACTGCTTAATGGAATCAAAATCTTCAGGATGTGTATCAAGATATAACGTCAGCTCGACAAGGACGAAATCAATTTCTTGAAGCTGTTTCATCCAGTCATAAAACTCTTTGGGCATCTGTTTCGATTGCGCCACCTACTCCCCCTCCTCTCGCTTCTTTTTATAAGGATTGCTGTACGGCGCATATAACGCTGGCCACAACGTACCTTTAAACAAAGCTGTGGATGGATCGAATTGCTTGAGTCCATAAGGCTGGAATCCTAAATAAAGATTTGGCGGAGTTTCATAGTATTTCAATTCTATGGGCGGACAAGGATCATTCGGTCCGATATAGGGACGCCAGGATTTTCTGTAGCTGCTCATTACGGTTAAAACCTCCCTATAAACAATGTCATATACACCTTATTCATGATCCACTGATATTAGACGTCATTCATTTCATAGCGCCTTCATTTTCGCTCTTTTAAAACAAAAAAAGAGCTGATTCAAATGAATCAACCCTTTTTGATATTTATTTTAACCAAGCATCCAAGCATCAATTGAGTAAGCACCTGGACCCGCAAGAACAAGTGCCACCGCAACAGTGATGATTGCAAGGTTGTATTCATAACCGCCTTCTGTTGCCCAATAGCCGTTTTGGCCATGGACCTTGAAGATTGCTACGAGCATCGGTACGATCATTAGAACTGCACCGACTTCAGTAAGAAAACCGAATGCAATCAACAGTCCTCCCACCACTTCACCTATACCAGCCATAAGAGCCATCATTTTTCCTGGTTTCAAACCGAGTGATTCAAAGAACCCTGCTGTACCTTCCAATCCATGGCCACCGAACCATCCAAACAACTTTTGAGTTCCGTGTGCGGCAAAAGTCAAACCGAATACGAGACGAATTAATAATAGTGCTATATCCATTCCTAACCTCTCCTTTTCTATTACTTAGTTGCTTTTCACTTACTTTATGTAAGTATTATAGTTCGATATACTTACTTTTGTCAAGTGACTTTATAATTTTATGTGAAAAGATTGAGTTTTGACAGATAAGTCTCTATTATCGGCTAACTTCGACGATACCTTAGTACTCTTTTCTAGAATTATTAATCAAATTTCTAGGATTATACGCAACTTTTCTGGAATTATCATTGAAATAAAAAACTGCTGTATAGGCTCAGCAGTTTCGTTCATCGATATTGATTTGTTAATATAATCGGCCCTTTCTTGGTAATGGCTATTGTATGTTCATATTGGGCAGACAACTCTTCATCAACAGTTCTTGCGGTCCAACCGTCCTTTTCTACATAAACGAAATGACTTCCGCAATTCAGCATCGGTTCGATTGTGAAAACCATCCCTTCTTTCAATTCAGGACCTTGTTCGATTGGACCGTAATGAGGAACCATCGGTGGTTCATGCATTTGTCTGCCAATCCCGTGACCGATGAAATCCCGAACTATAGAGTACCCTTTTTCCTCCGCATATGTTTCAATTGCATTTGCAATATGCCCGATCCGGTTTCCCACCTTCGCCTGCTCAATGCCTTTGTATAACGCTTCTTCAGTCGTTTTCAATAAGTCCATAGCTTTTTTATCGATTTTACCTACCGGATACGACCAGGCTGAATCTGCTAACCATCCTTCCAAATTCACCACAAAATCGATTGTGACGATGTCGCCTTCTTTCAATTTTTCTGGTGAGGGTATGCCATGACAGACGACATCATTGACAGAAGCACATATCGCATGCTGATACCCTTGATAGCCTATCTGCTCTGGAGTCCCCCCGTGTTTCCTTAAGTATTGCTCCACAAAGTCATCAATTTCAATCGTTGTAATCCCAGGCTTGATGAGATTCCTGATTGCACGATGACAATCACTGAGTAACCGCCCTGCTTCACGCATCATTTCGATTTCTTCTTTCGTTTTTAAAACGATCATCCCTTTCCCCTCTCTCTATTACAACTTTTTGATAAGGCTTTGTTATATCATAGTGTTGATTTCTCATTAAGTTTGATTGAAGCGAAATTTGCGACACTCCTGTGGGAAAAGCGAGCCAGGCGAGACCCCACACTTTTTAAAGGGATCTTCGACTATAATAATGAACTTCGACTAAATACCACCACGTCCTATGGTGAACGTCGAAGTCAGTACATCCTGTACAAGTACGTCCTGTGGTGAACGTCGAAGCCACCACATCCTGTGGAGGTGAGTGAGGAGGCTCGCGGATTTAGGGCTATGCTTTGAAGTGATGTCTAGCTCAGCGACCAGTCACTTGGATGACTTCAAACTTCCTGCGGCGGCAACATATTGATTGACATCCTTTTGAGTTAGCCCACGCAGAACCAAGTCTTTGTTTGGTTCGAGCCTCCTCGTCAGTTTTCCAGTGACCTACATGCCTAACCGGGTCGCTTCCGCATTTCTTGAACCCGCGGAAAGGGAGTAAATTTCGCAAAAATCAATATAACAATCCTTTGATAACGTAAAAATGAGATAATTCAAAGTGAATTACCTCATTTTATTAATCGAATATGCTTCATGTTACTGGGAAACCTTTTTTAACGGGCGATGCAATTTTCGTTCCAGTAATTT
Source organism: Alkalihalobacillus sp. TS-13 (assembly GCF_019720915.1). Classification (GTDB taxonomy): domain Bacteria; phylum Bacillota; class Bacilli; order Bacillales; family Fictibacillaceae; genus Pseudalkalibacillus. The sequence goes on along the minus strand of NZ_JAHKSI010000001.1, from coordinate 438,229 downwards.
CCCTACCAGCCACAACACAAAGATTACCAGACTGATGATGATCATTTTCATCGGTTCTTTGATGATCGAGAAGAAATCATGTCCGATATATGAAATAAAAAACACCATCACTAGCTTTCCAAGACTGACGGCAAGAACAAAGGTCAAGGTGTTCAGCTTGGACAATCCGCAAATGACATTGATCAGAGCTGATGGTGTGAATGGGAAACAGTAGATCACAAACAACAAACCAAAGCCTTTCTTTTCAACCCACCCAAGTAATGACTGCGTTTTATCGTGTCGAGTGATGAACTTGAAAAATCTTGCTTGTGCATATTTTCTGACCAGCATATAGACAAAGATCGACCCGAAGACGGTTCCGATCCATGAGAATAACACTCCCCAGAAGAATCCATATGCTGCTGCATTCCCAGCAACAAACAACACGAGTGGCAGGATTGGCAGAAATGCTTCAAGCATAGGTAAAAGGATTCCCGGAAATGGACCCAGGTTCTGATACTCATCCAACCAACGTAAAATATCTTCCTGCGTCAATTCTGTTAAAAAATATTTAAGTTGTTCCCAGTAAGTACCCATGAATGTACTCCTTCATTCTTCTATGTATAGCCCTTATTTTATCATACGGCAAAACAATAGGTTTTTAACCTGATATTTTTTCATAAAAGATGTTATTATTCTTAATTTTTTTTGAAATTCCCTCCCGCGGGCGTAGAAGGAGTGTCGAGAATTTCGCTTAAAGAAAATTACGATTTAAAAATAATTCACCAAAGCCCATTTAAAAAAGAGCTGACACTTCAATCTGAGTCAGCCCTTGATTTCTACTTCATCAAAGCCGCGTAAACGGAATCATCCAATTCTTTTGCTTTTTCTGGGTTGTAAGTCTTTTCATATTCAGGTTCCTGTGTAATCTTCGCGCCCCAGAACATGCTTTCAAAAACGGCTTCCACAGTGATTTCGATTTTAGAAAGTTTAAGGTTGACGCCTTCCATCGTATCTTTAAGAATTTCAGCTTTTCCCTGGATTGAATATACCGTCTCCAAACCGATGATATTCAGGACAACCCCTGGGTTCGCCTTGATATTATCAACAATACGTGAATTGTTCGTCACCGAAAAACGAATCCGCTTTTCATCAACACTTTTCACCCAGGAGATCGCGTTTACATTAGGAGCCCCGGTTTCTGCATCAACTGTTGCGATGTTTACTAGTTTTTCACCCTGGAAAAATTCAACGAGTTCTGGTGAAAGTTCTGTAGGTATTTCTTGTTTTGCCAAGTCAAAAACTCCTTTCAATGTTAACCTGTTGCTAATCCAATCATATCATTTGTCATGAAAGGTGCAAGGGTTTGGACTCTTGCAAAGCCCCTGTTCATTCATAAAATCTTACTTCAAGTTTCCCCTTTTTCAAACGGGTGCAAACTCGTTATAGCTCTGTTACTCGATATTGATGATTTTTGCGAAATTCACTCCCTTTCCGCAGGCAAACGAAAAGCGGAAGCGAATCGATTAGTCACTTGGAAACTGACGAGGAGGCTCGACCCAAACAAAGACTTGGTTCTGCGTGGGCTCACTCATAGGGATGTCAATCAATGTGTGGACCGCCGCAGGAAGTTTGAAGTGCCCAAGTGACTGGTCGCTGCATTAACCCCACTTCCGCAAGCCTCCTCACTTGCACAGGATGTCAACACAAAAATGAAATCATTTTCGTGTCTGCGATGAGAATTCTTAGAAGCTTTCCTTATGCTGGCTTCGACGTTCACCACAGGACGTACTTGTACAGGATGTACTGACTTCGACGTTCACCATAGGACGTGGTGGTATTTAGTCGAAGTTCATTATTATAGTCGAAGATCCTTTCAAAAACAGTGGGGTCTCGCTTGGCTGGTTTTTCCTGCAGGAGTGTTGCAAATTTCGCTCAAAGAAATGTTTAACATCAACCTCTTACAGAACACAGTACAACAAGAGGCTGAGATCACGGATCGTCAGCCTCCATTCTTTGTCATCATGTTATGAAGTCAGGCTTACGTTGTTGTAGAACTGGTTCTGCTTGAGAAATTTCTTTACCGGTATGTACATCGAGTACACCGGTCGCTTCATTAAACCAGCTATCAGGTGCAGCATGACCCCAGAATGTCGCTCTCCGCGGATCGTTCAAATCCCATCGGATCGGTTTGAAATCCGGGTCGCTCGTCAAATAATCTCCTGTATACATTTCAATTCTGTTACCATCTGGATCTCTCAGGTATAAGAAGAAGGCATTGGATAGGCCATGGCGCCCAGGTCCACGTTCAATCGCATGTGCGTAACCCATTGAAGCCAAGATATCACAGCAATGGATGACGCTCATTGGATCACTTAACGTGAAACCAACATGGTGTAGTCTAGGACCTTTTCCGTTCATGAATGCATGGTCATGAACTGTCGGCTTGCGATGCAGCCATGCAGCCCAAACCCGATCATCATCTGTTGCCGTATATTCGGAACATCGGAACCCTAATTCATTGATGTAGAAGTTCTTCGCTGCTTCTACATCCTGGACCATGCAATTGACATGATCGATTCGCTGGACCCGTGCTCCCCGGTATAGGTCGAACCTTTGAAGCAAACGTTCGACACCTTCCATTTCTGCAAAGAATTCAAGCGGCAAACCAGAAGGGTCCTGAACCCTCAACGTTCTTCCAACTGCTCTTTGCGCTCCTTGTTCAAGCCACTTCGGCTTCATGCCTTTTGACTCAAAAAGCTTGAATAATGCATCTAGATCACGATCTTCCATAACTTTATAGGACATCGCCTGAACACCTGGCCCATCCGCTTTTTTTAGGACGAGACTATGGTGGACATGTTCTTCCAATCCCCGCATGTAAAGATGCTCATCATCACGTTCCGTTTCTACGAATCCAAGAGCATCAACGTAAAAGGCTTTTGCCTTATCAAGGTCTGTCACATTCATGACGACCCTTGCTACACGAATGATGTTGAAGTCCATTTCCCCTCCCCCTTATACGTTCACGTTCTGATTCGTAGTCGGCTTGACTCGATCAAGGAATGATTTGACCATTTCTTTATATGGCTCTTTGTTATAGACATCGTAATAAACGTTCGACATCCTGACAGGGTCTCCGAAGAAATAATATTCATATAAGGCTTGACGGCCGCCAAAGGAGCTTAGGGAAATATCCCAGGCGAGACGGAACAATTGGACTTTCTCATACCCATCGATCTGTCCGCCTTGTGTATAGCGATGGACGAGTTCTCCGATATCTTCATTGCTGAAGTCATCCTGTGTCGGTGTCCCCATTAGTCCAGATGCACCAAGGATGCGTACGATCTCGACCATCCTTTGATACACTTTCGGATACCAGTTGCGAGCAGCATTCAACGGTGCAAAATCAGGTGTCATATTGCCATACTTGTCTAATGCTGCATTATGTTCAGCACGGAACATATGAGAGCGCATCGTTTCGAGAATGATCATCACTTCAGATGCTTTTTCCTTAACATGCTGGAATCGCTCGATTCCGATTGCATCAATCATGCTCAGTATGACACCAAGGACGAATTCCGTCTTCGCTGTATTTTTTGCAATGACTTGATGCGTCATATGGACCATCGCATTCGTTTCGACATACGTCCGATTACAAATTTCAGAGTTACCAGCCACGAAAACGCGCTCCCAAGGAACGAATACATTATCGAAAATGACGATCGCATCACTTTCTTCAAATCTCGCACTTAAAGGATGATCCCATTGGTTACGACCAATGTCGAATGATTCTCGGCAAACGTACTTCAAGCCTTCTGTGTTGTTTGGAATCGCAAAAGCCATTGCATACGGATCGTCATCCGTGGAAGCTTTATTCAATGTCGATGGGAAGACGACGATTTCATCGGTAATACCGCCTTGTGTTGCTAGAAGACGCGCCCCATTGACAACGATTCCATCTTTGTTTTTTTCGACGATATGTGCTGAAATACCAGGATCCTTTTGTTCATGCTGCATTTTCGAGCGGTTGACCTGTGGATGGATCAACGTGTGTGTCAATGTAACGTCGTTCTCACGGCAATAATCATAATACTTACGGACATTCTCACCGAACATTGGATCTTGTTCAGCAAAAAATTGTCCAGCAGTACCGAATGCCATTACACTCGTATTCAAATAATCTGGTGTTCTGCCCATCATCCCGCCGGTGAAGCGAGCCCACTCAGTGAACATTCCGCTCCGTTTCATCAGATCTTCTTTTGTTTTCGGGGCAATGAAAGACAACCCTACCTTTTCTCCCGATGTTGGTGAGGTAAAGAGCATTTCATCAGGTCTTTCATGTTGAAGATCCAACAGATCAGCCATTGATTTAATGACATTTTTCAAAGCTGGATGTTCTGTGACCTCCTTTACTCTTTCACCATGGATCCATACATTATTGTTCGCAGCTTTCAAGCCTTCTATATATTGTTTACCATTACGTGCACCCAATCCGATCCCTCCTGAATAATTGATCATTACAATTGTTGATACATTCACCGACAAATCAGTCTGGCTGTCAATTATTTATGTCATTCGCCGGAGGATTTCGTTCATTGTTGCTGTGACGATGAGGACGTCAATGATTTATTTCCGAACTGCGGGATATGATGCTCTCCCATCGCAACGTGGATCACTTTCATTTCTGTATAAAATTCGAATGCGTAATGTCCGCCTTCACGACCGATACCCGAATGTTTCGAACCGCCGAATGGTATACGAAGATCCCTAACGTTCTGTGAGTTCACCCACAGCATGCCTGCCTCGACAGCCTGAGAGACCCGATGGCCTTTTTTCATGTCATTTGTCCACACGTATCCTGCAAGACCATAACGGATATCGTTCGCCTGCTGGATGACTTCTTCTTCTGTTTTAAACGTGATTACAGACAAGACCGGGCCGAAGATTTCTTCTTGTGCGACACGCATGTCATTTTTCACATTTAAAAGCAATGTAGGCGCTACGAAATTACCATCTTCAAGTCCTGGTGGAATGTTTCCGTGATAAAGCTCTGCACCTTCTTGAGCGGCAATCGCCAGGTAGTTTTTCACCCTGTTGTAGTGTTCTTTATGGACAAGCGGACCGACCTCTGTTTCCATATCCATCGGATCACCGACGATGATGTTCGATACTCGTCCTTTCAACCGTTCGATGAAGGAATCGGCTACTGATTCCTGTAGGAACAGGCGCGAGTTCGCTGTACAACGTTCTCCGTTGAAGGAAAAGATTCCCCACACACAAGCATCAAGAGCTCTTTCCATATCCGCATCATCAAAAACGATGATCGGTGATTTCCCGCCAAGCTCCATGGAGAAGCGTTTCAAGCTTGCTGCCCCATTGCGCATGATTTCAGATCCGGTCGTCGTTTCACCTGTAAAAGAGATCAACTGGACATCGGGATGGGCCACGAGAGATGCGCCAGCCGTTTCCCCGAATCCGTGAACGACGTTGAATACCCCGTTCGGCAAGCCTGCTTCGTCAATGATTTCTGCTAGCTTATTTGCTGTTAGAGGAGACCATTCCGCTGGTTTCAATACAACGGTGTTTCCAGTTGCAAGGGCCGGGGCCACTTTCCACGTTTCCAACATGAATGGCGCGTTCCATGGCGTGATCAATCCAGCGACACCGACTGGCTTTTGAACGGTATAATTCAAGAATTCGTCATCCACCTGATAAGCATCGCCGACCATCCGGTTCTTCACCATTTCCGCATAAAACCTGAAGTTAGCCGCTGCTCTTGATGTCATTTTTTTCGTTTGCTTGATTGGAAGCCCTGTATCAAGAGATTCAAGATGAGCGATTTCCTCGATATGCTCATCAATGAGATCCGCAATTTTATAGATGTATTCCAGACGTTCACTGACTTTCATTGATCCCCATGGGCCGTTACGGAATGCTTCCTTCGCTGCATCGACAGCGAATTCGATATCCTCTTTATCACCTTCAGCAACATGGTTCAACGCTTTCCCTGTCAATGGACTGAGGTTTTCAAAGATTTGGGCGCTTCTTGCATTTTGGAATGTACCGTTGATATAAAGCTGAATCGGGTCTTTAACCGTTGGTTTTTGCATTCTCGGCACCTCCTGCCGCAACCTTATCTGTTCTTCCATCCAAAATTTCGTTTTCTAAAGCCCCTAGATAATCGATTTCTAGACGTACATGGTCACCTGGATAGACGTGAGAAATCCCTTTCGGCGTCCCTGTCCAGATGACGTCGTTCTCCTCAAGTGTCATGAAGGAACTGATGAATTCGATCAATTCTTCGATACCGTAAATCAGATTCTTCGTATTCCCTTGCTGACGAAGTTCCCCATTTACGTAAGATCGTAACTCGATATTGTTCACATCCGGGATGTCCTCCTTATCGACGAAATAAGGTCCCATCGGTCCGAACGTGTCATGTCCTTTTGCTCTTACTGGCGGGCGATACATGTTATTGACGAAATCCCGTACAGTCACATCATTTGCGATCGTATAGCCTTTGACATAATCCATTGCATTTTCTTTCTTGATATTACGCCCTTCTTTTCCAATGACCACTGCCAATTCATTTTCATAGTGCATATATGTGGCGCCATCCGGATAGTAAACAGGAGACTTATGACCGACGATCGAAGAGTTCGGCTTGATGAATAGAACCGGCTCCTTCGGCTTTTCGAGCCCTAATTCATCGGCATGATCCGCATAGTTCAAGGCTAGCCCGACCATCTTATTCGGCTTGAATGGTGCTAACCATACATTGATTTCACTTTCCTCATATACTTTTCCAGAGGATGCTTGGATTTTTCCATCGACAATTGTTCCAGATTGTTCTCTACCTTCTACTATAAATCGTGCATGTTTCATTACGCATGACTCCCAACATTGTTAGATAATAATCCGTAGTGATTCAAAACAGAGCGGATTTCCTTCTGTAATTCCTCACTAGGAAGGTCCATAGGCAAGCGGAGGTTCGGGTGGATGCGATCCATCATTCCTAGTGCCGCTTTCAATGGAGCCGGGTTTGTATCCTTGAACAACACATCATTCAAAGGCATCAAATCATAGTGGAGTTCCTGTGCTTTAGCGACATCTCCGTTTGCCCAGTAGTTATACACATCCGCTACCCTTCCTGGCATGATGTTCGCAGTTGCACTGATATATCCCGCGCCGCCGATTGCGAGCATTGGGTAACAGAGCAGTTCGATTCCAGAATAGAGCAAGAAGTCCCTTCCACAATTAAGCAGTACACGATTGACATGCTCAAAATCTTTATTCGATTCTTTGATTCCGATGATGTTCTCGCAATCTTCGTTCAGTCTTGCGATTGTTTTTACGTCCATATTGACGGCTGTTCGACCTGGTATGTTATAGATGATGATTGGAATATCTACGGAGTCTGCGATTGTTTTGAAATGTTTGTAAAGTGCATGTTGTGAGGGCTTGTTGTAGTATGGAACGATGACCATTGCTGCGTCCGCTCCAATTTCTTTTGCTTTCTTGGTGAGGTATAGCGTTTCTTGGTGATTGGTAGAACCTGTCCCTGGCACGAATGGAACCCTGCCATTCACTGTTTTCACCGCTGTCTCCATGACTTCTACTCTTTCCTCGAGTGTCAGAGAGCTCGGTTCCCCCGTCGTCCCGGTGACGGAAATTCCATGTGATCCGCTTTCAATGTGCCAGTTGATTAAATCTTTCAACGTATCATGATCAACAGAATCATCTTCCTTGAACGGGGTGATGATCGGTGCGATCGATCCTCTTAATTCCTGTTTCAACTCATCTAACTTTGACATCACTACATCTCCTTTTTGATTGTGTTCAGACCTGAAAAATCAGGTGAGTCTTCAATTGAACAGTGTAAAACGAAGAACGTGTACAGCTCCTTCCTTTTCCATTTTCGAAGTGCTGATCAATGCCTTTGATGATAAAACGATTTGACAGTATTCAGTTTGTGTTCCCGGACGAAGGCTTCGATCTTTCCTGGTTCTGCCCTCTGTTCGAGTAAGCGTATGATCTCTTCGTGCTCCAAGACGGATTCTCTAGCACGGACTGGCAAGAATGCAGAGCCTGCCCTCCGGATCGAATCAAGGCGTTTCCATGTTGATTTGATATTTTCGACGAGGTATTTGTTTTCACAATACTCGTACGTAAGTCCATGGAACGCTCGGTTATGCTTCCCGAAAGATACGAAATCAAGTTCCTCCAAAGCTTGTTTCATAGATTGATTGATTTCCTCAAGATCAGAAATTCGATCAAGCGGAAAATGTTGACCGCTGATGGCGGTTGCATAACCTTCGATAACAGCAAGAACAGATAACGTCTCCAAATATTCGTTTTCATTGATAGGCGTAACGATGGCACCGCTGTATGGTTTGAATTGGATCAATCCATCCGATTCAAGCTGCCGGAGTGCTTCCCTTATTGGAATAGCACTGGTTTCTATTTCCCTAGCTATCTGGTCGATCACAATCCGATATCCAGGTCCATATGTCCCATCAAGAATACGAGCACGCAACAGCTTATACGCAAATTGTTGCTTATTCATGGATTTAGAGTTAAGCGCTTTCATAAATTCATAATATATAAAATCATATATGATTTCAACATAAAAATCAGAATTATTCCAATAGTCACAAATTAAGGGTAGGAAATCCTTTTGTATCTTGGTATCTAAAAAAATGTTGATGGGGTTTTTGAGTGATGGGTTTTGCGAGGAGTATTTCGAGTACTCGAACGGTCTTATGTAGGTTTCTTGGATACCTCAAATTCCGTTTTTCGTGTTTTAGTACTCTTAACACCACAATGAGTAACTTCCGAATTACTTTTCGCGTTCAAAGGTAATTAGACGATCTTTATCCAGTTATCCGTTTAACGAGGGTTTTTCGCTCAACCGAAAACCACATGCTTTCTTTAAATGCAAAGTTTTGTTAGTCTACATTGTTGATTTTAGTGAAATTAATGATCATTCCTTATTAGAAGGCTTTGTTAATCTTCGCTGTTGATTTTTTACCGAAATTCACGACACTTCTGCGGAAACAGCGAGCCAGGTGAGACCCCGTAACGAACTGTTCAGTTCGTGAGGAGGCTTGCGGAAGTAGGTTAATGCCGGGAAGTGATGTCTAGCTCACCGAACAGTCACTTGGATCACTTCAAACTTCCTGCGGCGGCAACACATTGATTGACATCCTTATGAGTTAGCCCACTCCGTTTTCCAGTGACCTACGTGCCTAACCGGGTCGCTTCCGCTTTTCTTTTGCCCGAGGAAAGGGAGTGAATTTCGAAGAAATCAACATCATTCATTAACAATGCCAAATGCAAAAAACCTGAATAGAGAATTTCCGTCTCTATTCAGGTCCATCTGATCGATCATTTAGTTTTATGGCAATGGTACGATTTGATTTTGTACAGCATAGATGATCGCCTGGGATCGGCTTTTCACTTCAAGCTTCTTCAAGATATTGCTGACATGGATTTTAACCGTCTTATCACTGATGTACAGGCGTTCTGCGATATCTTTATTACTCAACCCTTCCACAAGGCAGATCAACACATCTTTCTCTCGATCAGTCAAATCTTTACCGTTTGGTCGAGTCTGATTTTTCTTTTGATGATAATCCACTAGTTTTTTAGCCATACTAGGGTGTAATATCGAATTCCCTTCAGCTACCGAATGAATCGCTTCAATGACCTCTTCAGAAGGCGCATCTTTCAGGATATATCCATCTGCACCCGCTTTTAAAGCAGACATGAAGTACTCATCATGCTTGTACATCGTCAAAATCAATACTTTACACTTCGGAAATGTTCGTTTTACTAAACTAGTAAGCTCAATTCCATTTTTGTCCGGTAAATTGATATCCATCAGAATCACATCAGGTTCAGTCGTTTCGATCGTTTCTAGAAACTCTTCACCGGAGGTCAACTCTCCAACAACAGCAATATCCTCTTCAATAGCAATAATATTCTTTAATCCATCTCTCAAAATCGCATGATCATCGATTAACAAAACTTTGATCATAGTTGAGTCTCCTTCACATCAATTTGATACTGGTACAAGCATCAGAATTTCGGTTCCTTTTCCTGGTGTACTATTTATTTTCAGCGAGGCATCAATTTGATCCGTTAAATCATTCATGTTCAAGATGCCATAATGAGCCTGGGTCTTCGCTTTTAACAAGGCTTCATATAAAAGAAAACCTTTTCCATCATCTGAGATCCGGATAATCACATGTTCCCTGCAATACCTGATCAAGACATCCACCGCTGAAGCATCTGAATGTTTCCCTGCATTTTGCAAAGCTTCTGCTACAACTTCGTAGACGTTCTTTTCAATATGGGATGAAACTTCTTTCGTAACACCCCGAGTCCGTATCGATACACTCAGGTTGAAATCGTTCATTACTTCTTCAGCTTTTGCGCGTACCGCTTCAACCATTCCAAATTTTTCGCTAGGCGTCGGCCGTAACGCATAAATGGATTCCCTCACTTCATGAAGGCTCCCTCTCAGCTTATTTATGCTTTCATTGACAAGCTGCATCTTCTCTTTTTCCCCTGCTTTCAATCGTTTCGATGTCTCCAGCTTCATGACTGCACCTGCAAGGGACTGTGCGATTCCGTCATGAATTTCCCTGGCGATACGGTTTCGTTCTTCCAAAACGATTCGCTGTTCTCTTTCTGCAAACAAGTTTCTCGTCTTTATTATAACAGCAAGTTGATTCGCTAAAGTAGACAAAAATTGAATATCCGTCGTTTGGTACAGTTTATTATTTTCTTTCCCGACTAATAAAACGCCTACCGTTTCATTTTCTACCCGTAAAGGGGTGATGACAACTGAACGAATGGATGACGACAAATAATTAGTCAACCCTTTCGGAAGGTCTTTTCGAGATGAAAAATAAACCGATTCATCCAATCGTTTAAACCACTCTTGCTCGAATACTTTCTCGATTCCCTCACTGATGCTGCCTTTCTTTACAGAGCCTTTCCAGTCATCATTCTCTTTTACAATAAACAAGGTGGCATCTGTTTGAATGAACTCATCGATCCACTTTTCTACAGAATTAACCCAATCTTCGGAAGGAAGTGTTCTGTTCAGTTCTTTCGTAAGGGATACCAATGCCTTGAAACGATTCTTCTCCCGATTCAATCGGTAAATGAACGCACTGATGATTGACGCTGCTACCAGAGGAGAGAAGAAGAAAAGGAATGAAAAGACATCCACTACCCCGCCCCTGTTTTGTTCTGCTAAAACCAACATCAATCCAAGATAAATGATTGAAATGATGACAATCACGGTTTCCCTGATCATCTTGTTCTTCCAATCTTTAAAAGGATAGGTTTGAGGTCGTAATAGTAAAATCATATCAATCAACAAATTGTTGATGATATAAAAGCCAAGAGTGAATATCAATAATTGATAGTAATGATAACCAGGGTTTTCTTCTCCTGTCCCTGTCAAGAAAAGTGTTGCATCTGTGACAAAGTGAGTGAGTACCAGCGTCAAAGCTAGTTGAGCCGGATTGAACCAAACAAGCTCAATACGCCTTCTCTTGATCAAGTTGACCGTAAAACTGACGACGACTAGCGTAACGAGACCCATCCAGGTTCCATGAATGAGAACGATCGTATAAATTAGCGGAAAACTTAATGACGTAATGCTCTTCCAGACAGGTATTGGGTATAGCTCGGTAATAAATAAAAATCCGACCAGCAGTGCGAAAGACAAGATGTCGTTGATGGTATGTAAGAGGAATAGGCTATAGATGACTAACAGCCAACCTATTATGGTAATGATGGTAATGGCGATCTTCGAATTCCGTTCACGATTTTTATATGTTGCTTTATCCATTTTCAAGAACTCCTGACGATAATAAGAAAAGGTCTATTCCCATTATCCTAGTAAACCCTTTGAAATCCAATACCCTAAACCGAAAAGAAATCCGACCAACAACAATATAAGTGCAAGAAAAGCATTACTTATTTTCATCAGTATCCTCCTTGTTAAGAGACGTTATGATATCAGGGATTTCCACCAATGAATGTACTGTAAAATCGGCTTCAGAGGGCTTTTCGTAATGACTGTTGTACACCCATATTGTACACATCCCAGATTTTTTTGCCGCTTTTATATCATTTGTAGGATGATCTCCCACAAATATCGTTTTGTTTGCTGTAACACCTAACATGTATAATCCTCGTTGGAAGATCTCGGGTGAAGGTTTTTTGATACCCTCTTCTTCTGATATTAAGATACAGTGGAAAACATCAGCCAATGCAAGAGCATTAATCGTGTTTCGTTGGAATTCCGTTTCCCCATTGGTTATCAGTCCGAGCTGAAGCTGGGACTGTTTCAAATAGTGGATCAAATGATCAAAACCCTCGATTGGTAAGCAATGTTCGTGGAAATGAAAATAATAATCTTCTAACAAAAGCTCCCCCACATGATGATCCAGTTCGTATTTTTCCACAAGACTTTGATAAACGTTTTTCTTATGGTTATACCCATTTTGATCATAAGTTATAAAGTCATCGAAGTAATGTTGAGGCTTCACATTAGTCAACATGGCGTAATTTCTTTCATATTGTGCTTTGATAAACTGATGCAACGAGACTGAACGATTCAAGAGCGTTCCATCCAAATCAAACAATATTCCTCTAATCATCCAGATCAATCCTTTCATGTCCATCCCTCATAAGTATACATGAAAGAGCTGCTTTTTTTCGAAATTCGTGACACTCCTGCGGGAAAAGTGGCCTAGGTGAGACCACGATGTTTTTAAAAGGATCTTCGACTATAATAAAGGACCTTCGACTTAATTCCACCACGTCCTGTGGTGAACGTCGAAGTCAGCATAAGGAAAGCTTCTAAGACTTTTCATCGCAGACACGAAAATCATTTCACTTTTGTGTTGAGATCCTGTGTCAAGTGAGGAGGCTTGCGGAAGTAGGTAAATACAAGGAAGTGGTGTCTAGCTTAGCGACCAGTCACTTGGATCAAACTTCATGCGGCGGTCGACACATTGTATTGACATCTTATGTGTGAGTCCACGCAGAACCAAGTCTTTGTTTGGGACGAGCCTCCTCGTCAGTTTTCCAGTCGGAAAGAGAGTGAATTTTGCGGAAATGAACAATAACAAATTATTTAAAAGAAGGTTCCTACTCCTATTGCAACAAAAAAAAGAAAGTGCCCGAACCCCTCTGTACCACGTAATCGTAAAGAGAGTCAGACACTATTGGTACTGCCTGGTTTATTGGAGGAGGTCGGGGTCTGTTGGATTATGGCTAGGTTTCACTTCCCTGAGTTTCTCGAGTATTCCCATTTCTTCAATATCCTTTTTTGTCTGCTCTGTCCCTAAATCATAAATGGTCAGATAGATTTCATTAAGGAGGCGGTCATAGATCATATTGTCGCGGTCACCTGAATCAATGACATTCGAAAACCAGTGAGAATGGATATACCCCGTCCGATCAGCTCGATCATCCTCTTCAAATAAATCCTTTAACAAAGAGGCTTCATCTTCTGTTGCATATACTTCGAAATCATAGCTGGACTCACCTTTGTTGCTCCGTATTTCAGCATTTTGGATACCAGCCTGTACAGTGACATAATATGGTTTTCGTTCCATCAAATCTACCCCCGGTCCATTTAGTTGACCTTATTTTTTTACTACCTGTACTTAATTATTCTTATCAACAAAAAGAAAAATCGAACAGGCTGTGCCAAGTTTTCTTTAAGTGGAATTTGCGACACTCCTGCGGGAGGTTAGGCGAGACCCCACTCTTTTTAAAAATATTCGACTATAATAATGAACTTCGACTAAATACCACCACGTCTTATGGTGAACGCCGAAGCGCGAAAGCTTCTAAGAATTCTCATCGCAGACACGAAAATGATTTCATTTTTGTGTTGAGATTCTATGCAAGTGAGGAGTCTCGCGGAAGTGGGTTAATACAGGGAAGTGATGTCTAGCTCAGCGACCAGTCACTTGGATCACTTCAAACTTCCTGCGGCGGCAACACATTGATTGACATCCTTATGAGTTAGCCCACGCAGAACCAAGTCTTTGTTTGGTTCGAGCCTCCTCGTCCGTTTTCCAGTGACCTACGTACCTAACCGGGTCGCTTCCGCTTTTCGTTGTAAATTTCTCAGAAATCAACAATATAAACTACAGATTCTTTTTGTAAAAAAATAAATTAATGTAATATTCTGAAAACTAATTGACATTGAAGTGCATATCTTAGATAATAACTAAAAGGGTTTGGGAGGAATCCTCATGAATAAGCATACCTCATCTTTTCAAGCTAAGATGAAAGAACAGGCACAATTGAGACAGAGAAAAGCTGAACAGTATTTTGTATCCCTTGCCGCCCAACTTCTGCTTGATGAGTCGTTTTTTGAACACCAGAGACAAAAGCTCAGAGAGAAAATTGATGATGCACTCGAACGCAATGACCAGGAATTGTTTTATTGTCTGGCAGAGCAATTCAAACAACAGTATAGTAATAATTGATCATTCTAATGACACTTAAAGGGGCCGACGACCAGTCAGCCCCTTTTGCTGTTTCTATTCTTCCTCCACAGCGATCAGTGTAGCAACCATCTCCGTATGGCCATTCTTATTTGCGATAGGGCAATAGAGCTGATACTCCCCAGGTTCGAACGTTTCTTTAATGGAACCCTTCCCTTTGATTTTTATCGATTCCATCCCTTTTATAGCAAACACATGCTTGCCTTCAATACTTTTGAAATTGATCGTGATGGGTTCATCTGCAAATACTTTATAGATGTCTTTATTGAACTTCCAATTTTCTGCTTTTACTTCTATGACCGTTACAGGCGAGTCAGAAGGAATTCGATCAGCCCCAGCTGTCCCGCAACCCGATAAAATATTCATGATGACTATGAAAACGATTCGTTTTTGTACCAAGCGAAGTCCTCCATGATTGTATTCCGTTTGTTCTCTCGATTATATGTATCTTTTTCCAGATGAAAGGGTTTCATGTAATGAAAAACATGCCAAGTGAATAAAAAAATGACCAAATAGGCTGCATCCTTTTTACGTCTGGAACTTTTCAACGCAGGGTCACATCATTCAAGTTCCTAACAAAGCAATGCTCGACTATCTGGTCAGTGCATTTTCTCAATAACAGACAAAAGAAGCGATTTGTCGACGGTCAATACCAAAATACACCCATCTACGCCCTGTCCACCGGTATCCAGCTACAGAGTTTCTTCCGACAAATGTAAGCCATGCCCAGAATGAATATCCACCGGTGAGCCAAATATAAACATACCTGCGCATACATGGCCTAAGTGCGCCAGGATCTACCGCAAAAGTTCCAGCCCCAGGTCCAGCTTGAAAAGTTGATGGTGATTGTGTTGGGATGAATTTCGGTGGAGGTCCTGGCGGCGGACCACCTCCATCAGGAAACGGCGGGCCAGATGGTGGGCCTTGCTGTTGTGGACCGAATCCGCCTAGAATATTTTGAAGCAGTGAGGAAAGTGGGTTTTGCCGATTATTCAAAGACATACTCCCCCTTCTATATGGGTTTCAGACTATCATATGTCTTTGATTTCTTTAGAGTGCTAGGCGTTTGTCTATCTTCCAAATGTTAACTTCATACCCGAAAAATATCCAATTTTCACGAATATATATATAAAGTTCCTCACAAATAAATGAAACAAGCCCTAAAAGAAAAAATGAAATTAGGAGGTGCACTGTGTCTAAATACATTATCAACCACAAGACGAAAGTGGTCCATCACTCTTCATATGTATGCGATGCATGTCAAATTCCTAATTATGAAAGCGATATACGCGAAGACAGTACAGATGAAGAACAGATCATTAGTTTGGTTGAAAAAACCTATCATCAGTGTCCATACTGCTTTGAACTAACTCCTGCCATGATTACACCCAAGACTAACGCAATCTCCTCATTTTAACTACAACAATATTACTATGAAATTTTCTTACTTTTTCAAATTATGCTAGTTATAGGACTTTTTATAAATCAGAAGACTTTTGCGTTATAATGTCCTCCTGTGGCCAACTAGAATTTCATCCCAGAAGGAGGACAACATATGTTTTCAATCAACGATCCACTGATTCAGGACCCGATTGCCATTTTCACTTACATCGCCGTACTTGTAGGCGGGGTGTTCATCCTTGGAGAGACGAAGAATAAAGGACTTCAGAAGTTTTTCCATTACGCACCACCAATCATCTGGACATACTTTTTACCGATGATCTCTACAACGCTCGGAATCATTCCATCGAGCTCATCTGTTTATGATTTTGTAAGTGCTATCATACTACCTGTTGGTTTATTATTGCTGCTATTATCTGCAGATGTTCCGGCAACCCTGAGATTAGGACCGAAAGCGATTATCATATTTCTTGCAGGGACTTTCGGAATCGTCATTGGGGGTCCGATTGCATTAGCCATTTTCCAACCATATTTACCAGAAGATGCATGGACTGGTGTAGGTGCGTTGGCAGGAAGCTGGATCGGTGGTTCAGCGAACATGGCTGCCATGGTAGATGCATTGGACACGCCTAAAGATATCTTATCACCAATGATCGTAGTCGATACTGTTGTAGGTTACAGTTGGATGGGTATCATGATCGCTCTGTCAGGCTTCCAACGTCAATTCAATAAATGGAACAAAGCCGATAACAGTGTCGTTGAGAAGGTAAACGAACAAATCGGTGTACTTGAAAAAATGAAAGCCAAGCCACTTGCAGTCCCACAATTGCTAGCTATTTTGGGTCTTGGTTTCGGTGTATCCTATGTGGTTGGTCGTGTTGCACAGTTGCTGCCACAGGGTGCAATCTTAAATTCAACAACATGGACGATCATGATCATCTCAGCAGTAGGTATCATCTTTTCATTCACGCCGATCAAACGATTAGAAGACTATGGTGCAAGTAAAATTGGTTACGCAGGTATTTACTTGTTGTTAGGTACAATTGGTGCGAAAGCGAATTTGATGGCTGTGAAAGATGCACCTCAATACATCTTGATGGGCATTGTCTGGTTATCGATTCATATTCTGTGTATGTTCTTTGCTGCTCGTATGCTTCGATCACCTATGTTCTTCGTTGCTGTAGGTTCACAGGGGAACATTGGCGGAACGAGTTCTGCACCAATCGTAGCATCCGTTTTCCAACCAGCCTTAGCACCTGTTGGATTGCTCATGGGGATATTGGGGAATGTAGTGGGTACCTATGCTGCGGTTCTTACCGCTAAACTTTCCCAGATAGTTGCTGGTATGTAGATAAAAGGCTGTCCCAAAAGGTGTCTGGCTAAATAAAGTCATCCTAATAAAAATGACCTCAGAAGGACGATTTGATCCTTCAAGGTCATTTTTCTTTAACTACGTTCTTTTTGGTAAGCGATGAGGATGATATCTTCATTGTTTTCTTTTTTCAGTTCTTTTTCATAGTTCTGGATTTTGTCCAGCATATCCTTCGAAACATTGGCGACAGGATAGTTCTGATCTTTCATCATGTCAGCTCCTTTTTTCTGTTCTTGTATACTGCATTATTTCTTTATCATCGATATCATCAACGGCTGTGTCAGCTTCATCAAAATCTACAATTGAATTTCCCATTGATCCATCCATGAAATAGTTGTCGGCTTCATTAGAGTCGATCGTACCGAAGCCTGGATTCAAAGCACTGTTGGACTCTAACTCCTGCTCCCTCTTTTCTCTCTTCATATCTTTTTCCATCTGTATCACTCCTTCTAATTCTTACAGAAATCATGAGCATATGCATGTCCCATCATCAAAACAAGACTATTCTTATATTACGTTTACACAGATGTTCTATTACTATCCTTGTCCTTTTTTCCGATTTTAATACTTTCTGATACTAAAAGGACTGACACTATTGCGTCAGCCCTGGTGTTTATTTTTTATCCAGATTTCTTTTTCTTTTTTGATAATTTGTCTAATACCCACCCTTGCCCAACTTCGCAGTACCTGAGTGGAAGTTCTAACTGAGCCAAAATAGTGTCTTTTCCGACAAGTTTCAAATTTCCTGTTTCTTCATTGAGAACATCGATTTGAGCAGTTTCAGTCTTCGATAATGGAACAACTACATTTTCCAAGCCTTTGATCTTGAATGCTTTACCATCGAAAGAAACCTTGTGACAGTGGGGAGGTTGACCTAGTTTTATTTTTTCCAAACTTGCTTCCCTCCTATTTTGGATTGACTCTATTGTAACAGATTCTACTCAAGAAGAAAGTATAATTTTAGATATTTTCAAAAATTCTATCAATTGAAATGCTTCTGTTTATTTCTATATATTTCGACAAGTTCATCCATGAAATTTTCCAGTTCATCAACTTCTGAGTTTTTCAATTCAGCGCTGTAGATTTTCGCACCGACAATGAATCGGACAATCCCTCCAGAAGGGTATTTATGATTATCTTCATGAAGCCCGGTTATGAAATCAACACGGTCAACTTCTCCCCAGTTGTATGAAAAAACTCCGGACCGAAATCCGTCTGTTCCTACAGAAATATAGATTGTCGAATAAATCTGCGCTAAAAATAAAAGAACATGCATTACGATATACAGGACTCGCGCATTCTGCGTGGTGGGGTCTCGCCTGGCTCGCTATTACCGCAGGAGTGTCGTAAATTTCGTTTGAAATCAACGCGAAAAATCATTATATTAAAACCTATTATTTTTGTCAGCGCTTACCTAAGCTGATCTCTTCATGAATATTAGACATCAACCGAAAATGACACGACAGGGCTATGCCTTGCGTATTATCAAATGCCAAGTACTGATCCAGGAGATACACATACCTACTCGTTTCGCGATCCTGATAGTAGTTTCTTTTTAGCTTATCTGAACATAGACCGAGTCAAATTTCAATGTGGGCTTCCCTTCAAGTAAAACTTAGCTATACCATCGAGATTAACAGCACCTAAAAAAACCTCCCTTAGCCAAGGGAAGTTTTTTTGGTGTCGTTTTTTTCACTGCTTAATGCTTCTGCGTATTCAAATAAGAGGATGCTCATCGCTACAGCCCAGGCAAGAGGTGTATTTTCATTCGCTTCAAATCTGCCGCCAATATAGAGTTCAGGAACTTTACCATCGATAGGCACAATGGACTCCGTTTTCTTAACATATTCTTCGACCTTTTCCATATCTCCTAAATGGCCATAACATAACCCAAGCCAAGGAAACCCGAAACACCATTCCGCTTCTGAACCTTCATTGAAATATTGATCCCTGGCATAACGGATGCAACCGTATTTTCTTTCTAGCTGTCCCGTTACATTTGCTAAAATATCAAGAGCTGTTTGTCTTGAAACGATTTGATAAGGATAAATCAAGGATAGTAATGCAAGGTCTGTTTCTTTCGTCTCGCTTTCCCTGGGAAGCAAGAATTTGAGAGACTCTTCTCCCTTTTTGATCAACTCTTCAGGAACATTTACCAGCATACGAACCTGCTTCAACCCTGCCACACATGCTCCTACACTAGAAGCGTGAAGCTCCTGATATTCCTCCCACATACCGTTGTCCTCATCTGACCAATACTGGACACAATTTAAATAGTCGACAAGTTTCTGGACCATTTCGCGATCCTTTTCATCTCTAATCATTTTTTTACCCCGAGCTAGACCAGCACCAATGCCCCACAGGAAACTCCCGATCGCATCATGCTGGGCATGCCCCCACTCTACAGGAAGTTCCTTAAGATCTGTAGAATAGCGGGCGTGGATATACTCATAGCGATGCACTGGTTTCTGGAATCGGTGGATATCAATCTTCCATTCATACGTTTTGAAAAGATCAAATAGTGCATAATACGCTTTCTCAAATCGGTCATCGTTATTATATAGGAATGGAAGGGCTGCATAACATACATCACGGATCCATACATAGGAATAATGCTTTGACGGACTTGCCAGAAAGGCTCCATTCGAAAGCCGCATCGTCTCCAACACATCATAAAGTTTCGATTTTTCCATCTTTTAAATCCTTCCTCTTCTTATACCTTGTTAATTCCTTTATTCCCATAATTCATCTATTTACTCTTCGTTGTGGAAAAAGAGGATGAAAACCATCAACTGTGCTTCATTGCCTTTAATATCGTATTCATTAGCCGTCCAAATGCCAGCCCAATTGAACGAAATAACCTTATATTGCAGTTTTTACTTTATGTAATTTCGGCGGAACATTTCCTAGCTTTATTGGTACATTTCCCAAAACAGAGTGGACAATAACTAAGAATAACATGAAAGGACTGACGCAGGTCAGTCCTCACCTTTTATACACTTTGTTTGAATGGTAGTAGATAACTGTGTTCCAGGTCTCTTGTTGTCAGCGGTTTTGAAAAATAAAATCCTTGTACTTCTTCACAATTGATGGATTTCAGGAAATTCAATTGCTCGATTGTTTCAACGCCTTCAACCACAACGGAAAGGTTGAAGTGATGAGATAAATCAATGATTGCTCTCAGCATTGCTGTATCATTAAAGTTCCCTGGGACCTCCATGATGAATGGTCTTGCAATCTTCAATTGATTCAGCGGGTAATTTTTCACATAGCTCAGGGATGAATAACCAGTTCCGAAATCATCAATCGAAATCTGGATTCCCATTGCTGTAATTTCGTGCAATTGAGCTGTTAAATATTCCTCGTTATTCATCGCAACGCTTTCTGTAATCTCAATCACTAATTTATCAGCTGGGAAAACTGCTGTCTCCAATAGCACGGAAATTTTCGAACAAAGATTTCCTTGTGCAAATTGCTGTGGAGATAGATTCACACTAAGACGCGGCGGGGCGATCCCTTCCTTTTCCCATTCGTTGAACTGGTGGATCGCAGTCCTCATCACAAGGTCATCAATCTGTACGATCAAATCAAACTCCTCAGCCAGCGGGATGAATTCTCCTGGAAAAATCACGCCGTGTTTCGGATGCTTCCAGCGTACAAGTGCTTCGATCCCTGAGAGACCCCCTGTGTGGATATCAAATTGCGGCTGATAATACACTAGGAATTCATTGTGTTTGATGGCAGCGTGAAGGTCTGTCAAAAGCTTCATTTTACCAACAAGCTCCTGGTCCATTTCAGGCGAATAAAAGATAACTTTACTCTGCCTATCTTCTTTTGCTTTATACATTGCAAGATCAGCATGCTTCATCAATTCTCCTACCGATTCACCATGTTCAGGATAGATCGACACCCCAATGCTTAACGTGATCGACAATTCCTTTCCGCTAATATGAAAAGGCGCTTCGATTGTTTCGATGATTGCAGCCGTCAGCTCTTTGCTTTCTTCTTCGTAATAGAGACTATCCATCAAAATTGCGAACTCATCACCGCCATGTCGTGCCATAAATGCCTCAGAAGGCAGGCAGCTTTTGATCCGTTCAATGACGTGCAGCAATAACTGATCCCCGAACGAATGGCCGAGTGTATCATTTACATGCTTTAACCGATCCACGTCTAGGAATATCAATGAAACCATCGTACGGGATTGACTGGCGTCGAGGATTTTCCACTCGATCATTTGTTCAAGATAGCGTCTGTTCGGCAGTCGGCTGAATGTATCATGGCGTGCGATATAATCGATCTGTTTGAAAGCCTCCTCCAGGTCCTTATGTGAATCTGTCAGTTCCTGTGTACGTTCACCGATTTTCTTTTCAAGCTGCTGATTGAACAATTTCAGATGTTTCACAAGTGATTGGTTTTGGATGATACTGATGATGTCCCGACAAATCACGAGAATGAAAGTCACAATCAGACTTCCAAACAATATGTCATTCTCACGATAGACAAATAGAAATTCATACAACAGAATGAAGACACCTGCATATTGGATGATCGGCCGGATCAGTTCCCAGTGGGCATAGGATAATGTGAAACGGTCCTGATATTGGTTAAGGAAATGACTTTTTTTTCGACGAAAAGCAGATGCGACCATAAAAATACCTAATCCATCAAGTAATAGGTATTTCTCACGCAATAGAGAACCGTCCAATAGATCAAAAAGCAAAAGGATATCCGCTGCCAGGCAGATCAACAATCCAGAAAAAAGACCATTCAGAATCCTTCGATTGATGGGCTTGTCAACAATCAAAAATAATGTGGCCAGGATGAATAATACATAAAGAACGCCTAGCGGGTAAAAGACCGTATGCATGGGCACGCCATTTCCAGCTAATTTTTCATATGTCACAAAAGAAATGGCTCCTAATACAGTTATCGTAATGTGCAGATCAAATAACAAATAGCCCATTTGGAAATTGGATCGTACTTTGGTCAATACAAATACCAATCCAAATGAGAGAAGTAAAATATGTATGATCCAAAGGGTACCTGAAATTGGATCCAGTTGGCTATTATTCCCAGTGAAAACCTTTATGAGTTCAGATGCACCATAGAACACTATACTTGTACTTACACAATTTATTAAAACTTTAGTGAGTTGATTCCTCCGGGCTGCCCTTCGGAATAATATCCATATGCTTGAAAGAAGCAGTATTCCGAAAATAGCTATGATGATTGACTTAAAATGAGGTGTTGAGTCTCCAAGAAAAAGAAAGAGAGAAAACATTATGAGCAAGATTGTTCCAACACCTATCCGAACATGTGACAGAGTCATAAACGAATGCCCCCAACATTGACCTTATAACTTCTTTACGCTTTATATCGACAATTCTCGACTTCTGTTTAGGTATATTTTGTAATTCAATCAAATTGTGTATTTCTCCAAGGAAAAGAGAGTGATAAACTACAAGTGAGAAGAATTGGTACGGGGGTCATCCATTGAAACAAGAACCGATCATAAATCCTTATATCGCAATTGGTATTGGTGTGTTATCCGTCTCTACGTCTGCGATTCTAGTCAAGCTATCCACAGCACCTGCACCTGTGATCGCTACCTATCGGTTGCTATTCACAACGTTACTTATGCTGCCTTTCATCCTTCTCTATTTCAGGGATGATTTCAAGAAAATACATAAGAAAGACATGCTGTTCTGCTTATTCTCAGGAATCTTTCTCGCACTCCATTTTATCTTATGGTTCGAGTCATTGAATTACACATCCGTCGCAAGCTCTGTGGTGCTTGTTGCACTTCAGCCTATTTTCGCATTTGTGGGAACCTACATCTTTTTCAAGGAGAAACTTTCCTTGAAAGCATTTATCGGTGGTGCCTTAGCGATCGGCGGCAGCATTCTGATAAGCTGGGGGGATTTCAGGATCAGTGGAATGGCTCTGTTCGGGGATCTCCTTGCCCTATTAGGTGCAGCCGCTGTTACTGTCTATTACTTATTCGGACAGACTGTACGGAAACAGCTTCATCTGATGACCTATACGTTTCTTGTGTACGGTATGGCGACTGGCACTCTATTCATCTATGACTTGACTCTAGATTACTCGCTCGGACCATACAGCACTGAAAATTGGGTGTATTTCTTGCTCCTTGCAATTTTCCCGACACTCCTTGGCCATACCATTTTCAACTGGGCATTGAAATATGTGAGTACGAATGTCGTTTCAATGTCGATCTTAGGCGAACCGATCGGTGCTTCGATCCTTGCTTATTTCATTTTGTCTGAATCCGTTCGAATCGAGCAAATGTCAGGCGGAGCGATCATTCTTTTCGGAATCTATATATTTCTGAAGAGAAAGAAGAAAACGCAGCCGATTACTGGAAAAGGCGTGAAAAACAATGTCTAAAGACACATCCGTATTCCTTAGTGTTTTGATGGCATGGGTAGGAATTGGAGCAGCATTCCAAGCAAGCGGATCTTTTTGGGTGTTCTTTCCCCTCGTCCAGGCTGGTCTATTGGTTTTTTCGATTATAAAAGGAAAAATCAGCTGGAAGAACCTCAGTAAAAATAATGTGATGGTTGCTGTTGGAAGCGGGATTTTCATCTATGGCTTTTTTGCAATCGGAAAACTACTGGTGATACTCTTCATCCCTTCTTTATTCATACAACTGGAAAATTTGTATAGGATGATTTCACCTGAAACATTGTGGCATACACTCCTCGTGTTCATAATCATCATCCCAGCAGAAGAATGGTTTTGGAGAGGATATGTCCAAAATCGATTGCACGGGACTGTAAGGTTTCGGGTAATTATTTCGGTTCTATTGTACGGAGGGGCTCACCTAGCATCTGGGAGCATCTTACTTGTATTGGCGGCGCTGTTTGCAGGATTTGTATGGGCACTTCTTTATGAAAAGACGAAAAACATCTGGGTACCATTGATGTCCCATCTTGTGTTCGATTTGCTTTTGTTCGTCCTCTTCCCATTGTTGTAGGCTCTGTTATTGCGGAAAGGAAGTAAATTTCGCAAAAATAACATTATATAAAGCCGACAAATCAAGATAAAGAAAACCTGGCAAGGTCAAACCTTAGCGCAAGCTGAGCCTTAGTTGCCCTTATATTGAAGAATGTATTTATACTTTCTTTAAATGCAACAAAAAAAGGAGTGATCGCCAAAAGGTGATTTACCTTTGGATCATTCCTTCCTTCTTTTTATTCGTATCGATGATCTTGTTCCCATTATTGCTGGATGGTAAGAGGTAAGTACTTGTTGATTTCACGAATGGTGCCATCTTTGCGGTAAATGACATGTTCATACCCTTTTTGCTGTGCGCGATGTTTAGCAACTTCAATTGCGTCCTGCTGGGTAAGATGCGTACTAGAGGATCGGTAATTCCCGTCTAAAATATTTGCCCACTTCTTCCCTCTTTTTACGGTTACAATCATTCTAGACATTTTCCCACATCCTTTTCGAATTATTTTTAAGGTACTTTTATCCTACCACAGCTTAGAGCACCCTTGTATTGGGAAAGTATGATGAATTTCATGCCGAAAAACCGTGTATTTCATCATGGATTTTCCCAAATTATTTTGGTTGTCGAGGTCTAAAGTTGCATTTTACCAGCACAAAGAGAGCTTAATGTTAAAACACGCATCCGCTGCTTCAGGCTGAAAGGTGATGAGAATGCGGTCCGGATTTAAATTTATGGTGAAATCAGTCACCACACCGGTTGACTTGATCAAGTTGCGTACTTTTTCATTCTGGTTCAATTCTGCTGACTTTTTCAATTGCTCTGCAAATCCTTCTTTTTCGACAACAGTTTTCAGAAACCCATGGAGCTCGTTTGCTGGCCGTAAGAAGCTTTTAGCAGAATGCTTCAATTGGGTTACATCATTGGGATTGGTGGTTATCGGCAAGCGTGGTACCCATTCCCCCCATCCTGAATAACCCTCATAATAATCCCATTCTGAAATAGACACATGACTCACCGTCCTTTAACCACAATCTATTCATGTGAGGTTATCCACGTTTATGGCTACGATCAGTATGGTAGATGCTCAGATTGGGATTTCCACCGACAAAAAGAAACCGCCCTGCTGGACGGTTTCCTCATCTCTAATTTACATCATACCCTTGATCTTCAATTGCTTCTTTCATTTGCTCTTCAGTAACCTTGCCTTCTTCGTAATCAACGTGTGCTTTCCCTTTATCTAGATCAACCTCAACACGTGTCACTCCATTCAATTCTTGCAACGCATTCGTTACAGCCTGTTTGCAATGGTTACATGTCATCCCTTTTACATCAAGTGTCTTTTCCATGTTTTTACCTCCTAGAATAGTGGTATTTATAATTTCACTCTTTTCAATCGAAGAGAGTTACTTACGACTGAAACTGAACTGAAGGCCATTGCCGCTCCTGCAACCCATGGTGCCAACAGACCGAGGGCTGCCACGGGAATGCCTGCTGAATTATAAAACAGCGCCCAGAACAAGTTTTGACGGATATTCCTCATCGTCTTTTTACTTAAGACGATCGCTTTTGTAAGAAGTGACAAATCCCCTCCGACAAGCGTGATATCCGCAGTTTCGATCGCTACATCGGTACCTGTTCCGATTGCCACTCCGATGTTAGCTAGTGCCAGTGCAGGCGCATCGTTGATTCCATCGCCGACCATCATCACTTTTTTACCCTGGGATTGCAGTTCACGTACCTTTTCAGATTTATCTTGTGGAAGCACCTCAGCAAAAACACCTTCAATTCCGATCTGATCTGCAATCGCTTTGGCAGTGCGTTCATTATCCCCGGTTATCATAAAGACATCTATACCCATGCTTTTCAATTGTCCGATAGCTGTTTCAGATGTTTCTTTGATCGTATCAGCGACAGCAATAAGTGCCACCAGCTCATTATTGATCGCCATCAGCATGACCGTCTTCCCCTCATGCTCCAACTGTTTGACCCTGTTTTCATGCTCAGAGGTCGGGATGAGGTTTTGTTCCATCAATTTCCGTGTTCCCACCAGCACCTTCCGATTTGATAGATCAGCTATGATTCCATGTCCGGGCACAGCCTCAAAGTTATCTGCTTCAAGCATTTCAACCTGTTGTTCTTCACCATAAGTTACAATCGCACTTGCAAGAGGATGCTCAGAGCCTTTTTCAGCTGAAACAATCAGGCTTAACAAATCATCGTCCTCTTTCAATGGGATCCAGTCAGTCACTTCAGGCTTTCCTTTTGTAATCGTACCTGTTTTGTCAAACAAAACCGTATCGATCCGATGAGTCCCTTCTAAAAACTCTCCGCCTTTGAAAAGGATTCCCTGTTCGGCACCCTTTCCTGTTCCCACCATGATCGAAGTCGGAGTTGCAAGACCTAGCGCACAAGGGCACGCGATGACGAGTACTGCGATGGATGCTTCAAGAGCCATTGTAAGTTGCCCTGGTGCTGCGAATACAAACCAGATGAAAAATACAATAATACTGATCGCAACGACGATCGGCACGAATATCCCAGAGATGACATCAGCCATCCGTTGAATCGGAGCCTTGGATCCCTGGGCTTCCTCAACGATCTTTATGATGCTGGCAAGTGCTGTATCTTTCCCGACTTTCGTAGCTTTTATTGTCAAGGTGCCATTTTTATTGATGGTCGATCCAATCACTTTATCCCCGCTGTTTTTTTCAACAGGGATCGACTCTCCTGTAATCATTGATTCATCAATAGATGAACGTCCTTTGACGATTTCACCATCTACAGGAATCTTTTCTCCAGGCTTTACAAGTAAATGGTCACCTACCCGAACCTGATCAACTGCAACTTTCCTTTCGAGGCCGTTTTCAATGATCGTAGCGTCTTTCGCCTGCAGATTCAGCAATGATTTGATTGCTAGAGTCGTACGTCCTTTTGCAAGGAATTCGAAATACTTCCCTAATAAGATCAAAGTGATCAGAATCGCACTTGTTTCAAAATACAATTGGGGATCATATCCTGACCAATAAGCCGAACGCAAAGACTCGAGCAAACTATAAAAGTAAGCGGCGGATGTTCCCAATGCGACAAGCACATCCATATTCGCGCTCTTGTTTTTGAGTGCCCTGTAAGCTCCGACATAAAACGGACCGCCGATATAAAACTGGACCGGTGTTGCTAATGCAAATTGCAGCCAGGGGTTCATCAAAATATGAGGGACAGGGATTCCTATATTTAAGGGTAGATGCCCCGCCATCGTATACAATAATGGTGCTGAAAGAAGGATCGAAAGCAATAACATCCGTTGCTTATTTTTCAGTTCCTTGTCTTTTTTCTCCTCTTTCGCATCTCTGTCTTGTTTGACTTCAGCACTGTATCCCAGCGTTTCGATTTTCTCAACAATATCTTGTCTAGAAACAAGACCAGGTTGGATTTCAACTTTTCCTGTCTCTGTCGTCAAATTGACATTGATACTTTTGACACCATCCATTTTACCGACCACTTTTTCGATACGATTTGAACAAGCAGCGCATGTCATCCCATGGATAGCAAGTTCAAGACCTTCAGTTGGTACATCATATCCAAGCTTTTGAATACGCTCAATCATATCTTTCGTCTGCACTGCATCCTGATCGTATTTGACTGTAGCTTCTTCAGTGGTTAGGTTGACGGAAGCCTCTACACCGTCCATCTTATTCAGAACTTTCTCGATACGGCTTGAACACGCAGCACATGTCATACCCGTGATCGGTATCTTTTCGTCCTTCATAGGTTTTTGTCTTTCAAGTGCTTCACTCATGTGTACACCTTCTTTTTGTTATGACTTTGAAAACTGTCTTACGACTTTCATCAATTCCTCCATATATTTATCGCCATTACCAGATTCGATAGAATGCTTGACACACGTATTCGCATGTCGTTCCATCAACGAAAAACCAACTTGTTTCAGAGCGGAATTGATTGCAGAAATCTGCACGAGTATATCCATACAATAACGATCATCTTCAACCATCTTGTGCAAGCCACGCACCTGGCCTTCAATCCGCTTCAGCCGGTTTAAAATCCGGTTCCGTTCGTCTTCTGTTCTTGGAATGATCGGGGAATCATGCTCTGTCATTGTGCCACCTCTTTCATTTGAACTTGTTATAGTGTCCCACGTTTTCAAAAAGCTGGTTACGATTTGTGCTGATAATTCATTGCAAAAAACTAAAGCAGCGGAAATTTACGAGACTCCTGAGGGAAAGGCAAGTTAATGGTTCATTATTTACCTTTAATATTACTATACCCCCCTATAGTATGTTAATGCAACTATTTTGTTTATGGAACTGGATATTTATGTCTGAATTGGGAAGGTTAATATTTAGCTTACCTACACAGATGGAGTGGTCAAAGTGAGAAGGAAACGGTCTCGAAAGTATATCGGTAAGAACAATAGTAAAAATGAAATGAAGTCTTATGAAACGGAATTAAATATAAAAGAAAAAATCATGTCTGAAGACAAAGACCGTAATATTGAGTACTTGAAAAATGCGTTCTTTGACTCTGGTGACTTCGGATCACGTACGATTACATTCAACAATCAAAAATATACGATCCTGTTCATTTCCTCACTGGTGAATAAAGAAAAAATCAATGAACTGGTCATAAAACCGATGCTTGAAAAAGAAGAAGGCTATATCCCCGATATCGTTACGGCAGTAAAAGTTGATGAAACAAATGATTTAACTGATGCAGAAAGAGCGCTTGTTAAAGGATACACTGTGATATTGTCTGAAAAAGAGCCGCAAATGTATGTAGTCAGTGTTTATAAAACGGAATTTCGTAGTATTCAAGAACCGACAAATGAATATGTCATCCGTGGGACGCACGAAGGTTTCATTGAAAGCCTGGAGACCAATATCTATTTATTAAGGAAAAGAATCGAAAATCCCAATCTGAAGGTCGAATATATGGTTTTGGGAAAAGCTACGAATACTACCCTTGCTATCATGTATTTAAAAGATTTAGCTGATCCAAAGCTGGTTGAAAAAGTAAAAAAAAGAATCAGCTGTATCAAAACAGATTCGATTCAAACACCTGGTTATGTTGAGGAGTTCATCGAGGATTACCCGTGGTCTCCATTTCCGCAAACATTGAACACTGAGCGTCCAGACAGGGCTACAGGAAACATCATGGAGGGCAGGGTTGCCATATTGATGGAAGGCAGTCCTACTTTACTCATTGTACCTGTAACATTCTTCAGTTTCTATCAATCTCCAGATGATTACAATACCAGATGGATTGTCGGGACATTTTTAAGAGCTTTGCGACTTGCCAGTTTCCTGATTGCGATCGGACTCCCGGCAGTTTACATCGCTCTCGTATCTTTTAATATGGAAGTCATTCCGATTGAATTGATATTCTCTGTAAAAAGTTCGTTAGAATTCATTCCATTTCCTCCTTTAATTGAAGCTTTCATCATGCAATTGACGCTGGAATTATTACGGGAAGCTGCAGTGCGATTACCTAGTCCGATTTCCCAGACGATCGGTATTGTTGGTGGTCTCGTCATCGGAACCGCGGTCGTTCAAGCCAATTTGATCTCGAATGTGATGTTGATCGTTGTCGCGCTTACTGGAATTGCATCGTTCGTCGTTCCATCGAATGAAATGACGACAACTTTACGACTGCTAGGTTTCCCACTGATGATATTAGCTGCTTTATTAGGAGTGGTGGGAATTGTCTTTGGACTGATGGTACTTTTGATTCACTTATGTCGAATGGAGCCATTCGGACACCCTTACTTCGCTCCGTTTGCTCCGTTCCATCTAAAAGACATCAAGGATACGATCATAAGGCTGCCAAGATGGATGCTGGACACCAGACCGCTAGACGCCCGTCCACAGCATTATCGTCAGGAATGGTATTCTAGGAGATGGAAACAGGATGAAGAATAAACCAGAATCCATTACGAAATATCAACTGATCTTCATGATCCTACTTACTCAAATTGGGGTCGGTGTATTAAGTCTGCCATTTTCAGTGCAACAGGTGGCTGGCAGTGATGGTTGGATTTCCGTCATTATTGCAGGCGTCGTTGTTCAATTCCTGATTTTCTTGATATGGCTATTAGGGCGTCGTTTTCCAGATAAGACCATATTCGGGATCTCCGAACAGGTAGCTGGAAAAGTTTTAGGAAAAGTAATTATATTTACCTATGTACTCTATGGAATCCTCGTGGTGACACTTATTCTGATTTTATATGAGAATATTATTAAACTTTGGGTACTCCAATCAACCCCTAGGTGGATTGTACTAATTTTAATGATAACCACCTGCTGGTTTTTAGTGAAAGATCGCATAAGAGTCATTGCAAGGTTTTATATGTTTGTCACTATTTTTATTCCGTTATTGTTTTTGTTAACGCTTGTAGCTTTCCCTGGGGTTATGGAATACCGTTATTTACTTCCAGTCGGTGCCGCAGGAATGATGAATATACTGAAAGGTGCTCATGCTGTATTGATTTCAATGCTCGGTTTTGAAATGCTGCTCTTATTGTTCCCATATGCCCAAGCAAACGATCGTGAAATCCTTAAATCCGTCAGTATCGCAAGCGGGGTTACGTCGCTTTTATACCTTTATCTTGTCCTTGTCAGTTTTGTCGTCTTTTCACCAATTGAACTCAAATTAATCCCGCAACCCGTTTTATATATGTTGAAGGCCATCACCTTTCAAGTTGTAGAACGAATCGACTTACTGTTTATCGCGATATGGATCGTCGTAGTGGGGACTTCACTAATGAGTTATGCATTATTTGCAGCTATAGGATTACAGCAGCTGTTCAAACAAAAAAAACATAGTAAAATGCTATATATCATTTTTCCTGTTGCATTTGTAGGAGCCCTTATTCCACAAACAGATTTACAAATCGCTTCCTTCAGTAAAGTCGTCGAATATTCAAGTTATGTTTTCATCATTGTGATACCAATGGTTTTATTGCTACTTTCCATATTCCAAAATCAAATGAGGAAAAGGAGAACAGGAAGATGAAGAGATATTTATTATGTTGGGTAATGATCTTACTACTCCTTACCGGATGCTGGGATCAACAAATGATCAAAGATGCTCGCCTCGTCTATGCGACCGCTTTTGATCTAACTGATGATGGTAAGATAAAAGTGACATCGGCTATCCGGGGATTTATGGCAGGTGGTGAAACTGGCGGTGGTGTACCACAAAATGAAGTTGTCCAAGCAACAGGAGTGAATATACGTAAGACCCGGATAAATATCGACCATGAACTTTCAAACACATTCAATCCATCTAAGAATCGAGTGTTCCTGTATAGCACTGAGATTGCCGAACAAGGACTCTATCCCTTTTTGGATGTTTTTTACCGTGATCCAAAGAGCTCGTTGAACTCTAAACTTGCAGTAACAGAAGGGGAAGCAGGAAAAATCCTGGAAATGTATCGTAAAGGGAATACATTGATTGGAGAATTTGTAGAAGAAATGATCATCAGCGGAGAAGAACATACAGTTGTCCCTCGAGTTGATGTCCAAACTGTTTGTCCTGTATTTTTTAACGAAGGGAAAGATCCTTATGTCCCTTATATTGGATATGATGAAGAGAAACAAGAGGTTAGACTTAAAGGTGTCGCCCTCTTTGATGATGACAAAATGACAGGTCGTCTGAATACTGATGAATCAAAGCTTTTGCTCCTTCTCCAAAATAAAAAGAATAATATAGCAAGATATGTTCAAAAAGTGAGTGAAGAAGCCGAACAAGAAATCGAAAATTACCTCAGCTTCCATATAAAGAAAAACAAATCAAAGATGGCCGTTACACCATCGGCTGACGGTAGTATTACTGCAGCCTTCAATGTATACATGGCAGTCAATGTCATTGAATATCCTCACGACGATTTAATGTCGAAGAAACATATTGATCATTTGAACAAAAAGCTTTCAACCCTTATGACGAAAGATGCCAACAAAGTATTAGAAAAATTGAAGGAAGCGAACAGTGATCCATTTGGTGTCGGTCTTGAATTGATGGCATTTCACCCTGAAGTATGGAAAAAATTAGACTGGAAAAAAGAATACCCTAAAATCAAAATGGAGGCAAAAGTCAATGTGGAGATTGTTGATCACGGAATCATCAATTAAGAACCTTATCCAGTCTCTTTTATCTTGGTTTTGCAACGATACCATTATGGACCTTCATATAACCATGCCTTAAGATATCAAATCCTGACTGATAGAGGTATAATCCCATTTGCCGGATATCCATCAATTCACGATACGTATGGTTCATCACATCGGACATGACGTGATAATACATGCGTGATTTCCATTGATTGCGTGGTGTAGTCATGATCACATAGCCTCCCGGCTTCAAAAAGCGGCGATGGAAATCAAGTATTTCTTCTTTATAGGCATCGGGTACGTGCTCCAATAACCCGACGCTGATGACGATATCGAATTCTTTCCCATATTTGAGGTTACGGATATCCTCAACCACATACTCGACGTTCATTTGGTGTTTATACCATACCCGTGGGCTTCCTGTTTTGGGGTTTGCTCCTAAGAATGGATATGTATCTGGAAACTCAGCAAACCGTTTTGTCTTACAATATGCGTCATAATCGACCATGACCACTTGTCCACCTGGATACATCGCTTGCAGCTGCATCGCTTCGTATCCTTCAGCTGCACCGAGGAATAGAATGTTCGGTTTATCTACATCAAGTCCCTCGAACAACGCTCTTTTCCCTCGAGGGTCCCAAATACCATCCTCAATACGATGAGCATAATTCCATAGTGATAATCGGATAAGGTCCCCGACTCCTTCTTTCACTTCATGAAGTTTGAATTGTTTCAGATGATTTTTCAGGTTTTCTTTTGTATCGTCTCGTTCTTTAGGAACATCTTTCACAAACCACTCATGAAATGACCGGTTGAAATATTCCCACGACGTTTTTACTGGCATCGTTTGCCGGTATTCTTTTTCCCAATCCGTACGATCGATCGACATCCTCTTCACTTCGTATGGCTTTCCGATCTCTTCCCATGTCAACTTCGACCAATCTTTTACGACATTTGTATTGAAAAATCGATCAGGCATTTCATTCCGCGGGTTCCTGAGGTCGATCCGATAACTGGACAACACTTCTGTAAAATCAAAATCATTTTCATCATAAGGCGTTATTCCAGGCTTCTCTTCCGTTTGAATAACAGTCATACCGATTCCTCCGTCCGTTCTGGTTCTTATCTTTCATATTACACACCCGGTGGAAAAGGAGTCAATGAATATTTTGGAATCTTCTGACTATTATCGTTTATTTCGAGTGAAAAGATGGAACAAAATGAAAACGGCCAATAAAATCCCCAAAGCCAAGGCAGTATTTTTAACAATCGGAGCACCACCCTGCTTGATCGCAATTCCAAAATAAGCCCATACAAAAACAAGTGGATAGACGTTGTCCTCATTCTTGAGGGAAAAGATCAATGCAATCAATGCACCAACAATAAGCATGATGACCGTCAATGTTGCATCAGATAATCCCCACCTGCTCCAGTTATTATAATCAAGAAGTATACTTGCATTGGAAATCGTGGCGACCGATACCCATCCAAGGTATACCGAGAAAGGCAAACGATCCATCAGCCTTCTTCCAGACGAACGCTGTATGAGTGAATAAAGAATAATCAGTGAAAGTAAAAGCCCAGCCATGACAGCAAATGTCCAATTGAAATATTCATAATGCCAGAGTACGGTCCAGCTAGTATTCAACAACGAGCTGATGACAAACCATAATCCTGTTTTCTGAAAAACATTGTGGTTCACGCTTTTTGGAAACAACAGATACACGAGCCATATTGCCAGTAAAATATAAATGACTGACCAGATGGAAAACACATACCCTGCAGGCTTGAACAAGACATTGAAACGGTCAGAGATCTCCCCCGTCATCTGACCGTTTAAAGGCAGGGTGTTCGCATAAGTATTCACACCCACCATTAATAAATAAGAAAGTACAGATAGAATGTACAGGACGATGACCTTTTTATTCATTTCTTTCACCTCTACCACTTTACATACCTCTTATTAGCATGTCTTATTCTCCCTTTTTCTCCACACCGTGTAAAATCATTTGGATTGTCTCTTCTATCGCCTGTTCCTCATTCCATGCACTTTCTGGAAATAGGATGAACTTGCCGAACAAAAGACCGATGATTGAGGACGCGGTAAAACGGATGATCGACTTTGGCGGTAAATCGATGATCTCCCCTTTTTCCTGAAATGGAATAATGACAGATTCAATTCTCGATACCACTTGTTCCATGACAGTCTCACTAAAATGCTGCCTCAATTCAGGATGAAATGGGATTTCTTGCAGCAAGATCTTCACTACTGATAAATGATCTTTGATGAACGCCAACCGATTCAGTAATAATGCCCTTACAAACTCCTCGTATGATTGGAAGTCCTGTTTGAAGACCTTTTGAAAGTCCTTTATGAGCAATGGCGCTATCATTTTTGCCATCACCGGGGCTACGATTGACAACAACAGATCCTTTTTCGTTTTATAATGACGAAAGATCGTCCCCTCGGCAACACCCGCCTTTTTCGCGATCTCTGAAGTAGAAGATGCAGCATAGCCTTTTTCAGCAAACACCTCAATCGATGCCAGCAAAATCTTCTTCTGCTTTTCTGTCATCTTCTCTTCATCCATCAGGTTAATAAAATCACCCGCCCAATTGTTCACATCCATACTAGTTGCTCCTTCGTTAGATAGTTAGTGTTGTATAGTTTATTTCATCAATCAGTTTAAAAGCTTCGGTATTTTCGTAAAGCGAAGATGTTCGCTATTGAAAAGAATAAGGAAAAACCAAGTAAGACAGCTAGATCCATCGCTATCTCATCGAATCCCAGCCCTCTGATCATAACATCCCGTAACGCATCTGCCGCGTAGTAAAGCGGTGTGATTGGACCAATCCAGCTCACCCAATCTGAAATCGCTTCTA
Organism: Alkalihalobacillus sp. TS-13; assembly: GCF_019720915.1. Classification (GTDB taxonomy): domain Bacteria; phylum Bacillota; class Bacilli; order Bacillales; family Fictibacillaceae; genus Pseudalkalibacillus. The sequence continues at coordinate 402,940 of NZ_JAHKSI010000001.1, read as the reverse complement.
GATCGAACAGCCCTGAAAAGAAAACCTGCGGCACAATCACAATCGGAATGAATTGGATCATCTGCAATTCATTTTGCGCAAAAGCTGACAGCAATGTTCCGAGCGATAAAGCTGTGAAAGCACAAAGCAATGTGACCGCTAATACCCAAATGAAGTCACCGATCATGAGCAAGTCAAGGACATAGATGGAATAGAAAACGATCAGAGTCGATTGGATAAGTGTGAAAAATCCGAATCCTAACAGATAGCCGATGACCACCTCTGATTTTCTTATCGGACTTGCCATCAACCGTTCCAATGTCCCACCTGTACGTTCTCGTAAAAATGAAACTCCTGATAACAAGAAAACAAAAAAGAATGCAAAGAATCCGATCAAAACCGGACCGATATTATCAAAGCTCGTCATATCCTCAGAACCGTAGTAATATTCAACTTCAGGTTCCATCACATTATATTGCGGCTTCATGGAACGCTGCATGATCGATAGTGTCATTTGGTTCTTGCCAGGGTCACTTCCTTCAAGTATGATCCTGGGTTGTTGATTCTCTATTGAGATCCACGCATCGAGACTACCATCTTCGAATTTTTGTTCGGCTTCCTCTTCATTCATTTCTTCAATCGTAATATCCTGCTTTTCCATCACACTTTTAATCGGTTCCGGAACTTGTTCAACCCCGATCGCAGGGACAACTTCCTCACCATTGAACACAAGAGAAATGATCGTCAAAATCAATAATGGAGCAACCAGCATCATCGCCAAGGTTCTTTTATCATGTACAAACTGCTTGATAATCCTGACTGTGAGCGCTCTAACCCTCATGTTTTCCACCCCCGTAATGTAAGAAAGCTTCCTCGATTGATTCAGATTCCGTTTCTTCCTTTAACGTATCTGGTTTTCCGACTGCAATGATGGAACCATCCCGCATCATCGCCAGGCGGTCGCACTTTTCAGCTTCATCCATTACATGTGTGGTAACAAGGATCGTCATCCCCTTTTCCTTCAGCTTGTAAAACTCGTTCCAAATGGATTGTCTGAGAACGGGATCAATGCCGACTGTCGGTTCATCCAACACAATCAGTTTCGGCTCGTGAAGCAAAGCGACTGCTAACGAAAGTCTGCGTTTCATTCCACCTGAATAATTACGGACAAGCTTTTGCTTATGTTCAGTAAGATCAACCAGCTCAAGAATTTCTATAATCCGCTCTTTTTGTTTCTTGCCTTTCAAACCATACATCGCAGAAAAGAACTTGAGGTTTTCACTCCCGGTAAGATCATGATACAGCCCATCTGACTGTGCCATATAGCCCACATGTCGGATCAGCTTATGGGAAGGCATTTTCTCGTTAAACAAGGAAAACTCTCCACTTGTTGGTTTTTCGATACCCGCAATCATTTTGACAAGAGTCGTTTTCCCTGCCCCAGATGGCCCCAACATTCCAAAAATCTCGCCTCGTTCCACACTTAATGACGTATCCTTTATGACAACTGTTTTACCGAACGCTTTCGTCAAGCCCTTCAGTTCAATCACAGTTGACTCGTTCATGTTTTTCACCTCTCCAGTTTGAATTTGTGAGTGATTACTCACTTTATTTTATTCGTGATGAACGCTTTAATTCCTCTTTTTATGGAAAAAAAGTGAGTGACTTTAGTACTAATTTCTGGAATTGTGGTCCATTTTTCTAGAATTATCGTAAAATTTCTAGGATTATGCACCGTTTTTCTAGGATTAACTGTAAGTTTTCTAGAATTCAATGTCGAAGATCCATTTCACATTACGAAAAAGCACCCGCTCACACGGGTGCTTCCCAATTTTATTTTATTGATTTTCCACTGTAGTATCCAACGCCACCTCAATCATTTCATTGAACGTTTTTTGACGTTCTTCAGAAGATGTGGTTGCGCCTGTAAAGACGTGATCGCTTACTGTGAGGATAGACAGGGCATTGACACCGGATTTGTTTGCCAATGTATAGAGTGCTGATGTTTCCATTTCTACAGCAAGAACTTGATAATCTGCTAATTTTTTCGCAAGATCCAACGTGTCGTTGTAGAAAGTGTCACTTGTGAATACATTACCGACTTTCACTTCTAGCCCTCGCTCTACTGCGTTTCCATATGCACGGTGCAGGAGATCGAAATTCGCAGTCGGAGCAAAATCAATTCCGAAACGATGCTGATTGGATGAAGAATCTGTTGATGCAGACATTGCAATAATCACATCACGGACTTTGACATCCTTTTGGAACGCGCCGCATGTCCCGACACGGATCAGATTTTTTACGCCGTAGCTTTCAATCAACTCATGAGCATAGATTGAAATCGAGGGAACACCCATTCCGGTACCCTGTACTGAAATGCGTTTCCCTTTATAAGTTCCTGTGAAGCCCAGCATTCCGCGAACTTCGTTATAACACGTTACGTCTTCCAAGAAAGTCTCTGCAATATACTTCGCTCTGAGCGGATCTCCTGGCAACAGAATCGTTTCTGCAATTTCGCCTTCTTTGGCCCCGATATGAATACTCATTGAATCATTCCTCCTATAAAATCTCATTCATTGGTGTCGTCACTGTTCATTAGGATAACCGTTCTGAATCAATGCAATCCTTCATTATTATAGTGCTTGGTCATCGACAGAATCAAGCCACTGCTCGATGTCAGACACAACAGATTCTACACATGTTCGTTCAAAAGGCGCTTGAAGGTTAGCGATTTCCACAAGTTCAGTAAATGATTTGCTTCCACCTTGTTTACAAAGATGAAGGTACTCCGCCCATGCCTGCTCTTTGTCATCATTCGCTTTTCTCCAAAATTGCAGTGCACAAATCTGAGCCAAAGTATAATCAATATAATAAAACGGCGTTCGGAAGATATGTCCTTGTTGATGCCAAAAGCCGCCCCGTTCCAAAAAGTCATTCTCGGAATAATCACGGTGAGGCAGGTAGTTCCGTTCAATTTCTCTCCAGGCAGATTTACGTTCCGTAGGCGTTGCTTCAGGATGTTCATACACGTAATGCTGGAATTCATCAACAGCTACCCCGTATGGAATGAACGTCAATGCCCCGCTCAAATGACTGAACTTGTATTTTTCCGTATCCTCTTCAAAAAACAGCTCCATCCATGGCCAAGTGAAAAACTCCATGCTCATCGAATGGATCTCTGCAGCTTCATAGGTTGGAAAGCTATATTCAGGAACGGATAGATGGCGGCTGGAATAGACCTGGAAGGCGTGTCCCGCTTCATGTGTCAATACATCGATGTCATGAGAAGTTCCGACGAAATTGGAAAAGATGAATGGAGCTTTATGCTGGCTGATATATGTGCAGTAGCCTCCAGAACGTTTTCCCCTTTTGCTTACGAGATCCATCAATTCATTTTCGTTCATAAATTTAAAGAATTCATCCGTTTCAGGCGAAAGCTCAGCATACATCTTTTTCCCGTTCTCGATGATCCACTCAGGATTCCCTTTCGGTGTCGGATTACCTGATTTGAAACTGAACGGGAGGTCATAGTATGCTAGACGATCAAGACCGATACGCTTCTTTTGACGCTCAAATAATTTCTGTGTGATTGGTACAATATGATCTTTCACCTGATTTCGGAATACGCTCACTTCTTTTGCTGTGTAATCTGTACGGGTTAATCGATCATACCCTAGTTCCACGAAGTTTCTATATCCTAGTTTCTTCGCGATTTCTGTTCTGACTTTTACGAGTAGGTCATAAATATCATCAATCTTTTCTTCATTTTCCACAAAAAATCCATATCGTGCTTTACTTGCACGCTTCCGCATTTCCCTGTCCTTCGATTGGACAAACGGACTCATTTGCGCCAACGTCCGCTCTTCGCCCTCAAACTCGATTTTTGCTGATGCAATCAACTTCGAATACTCAGACGCCAATTTGTTTTCCTTTTTCAAATCGTCTACGATTTCATCTGAGAAGGTTTTCAGCGTCAACTCTGCAATCTTGAACAGCTGTGGCCCCCATTCGTTTTCTAATTGAGTGCGGTATCTGGAGTCCACAAGCTTTTTATAGAATTTTGATATGTACCCTTCATAAACTGGAGAATTCTCATCAAAGAAATCATGCTCCTCTTTGTAAAACTCATCGTTTGTATCGATCGTATGGCGAACATGACAAATATTCATCATCGACTCGAATTCATTTCGCATTTCAACGATATTGTCCAGTTGCTTCGACTGTTCTTGGAAGCTTTCAGCTTGTTCGAATTTTTCCAATAACGAAAAGAAATCTTTTTCAAACCTTTTCATATCGGGTCTTACATACTTATAATCTGAAAATCTCATATCCAAATCTCCTTTTTTCAAAATACTGGTCCATACGTCTTTCTACATATCGATATGGGAATCCTTCATTCCTCCTTTTCCACTTCTCTTTGTTCCGGATAGAAGGCATCATAATAATAGAGCTTCGGGAGCCTAGAATATACCCAATGGTCGTGCAAAATAGATACTGTCACGAATGCAATCAACTGCCAATCTATGTCCTTCATCAGTCCCTCCACCCTTCTGATCCTGTTCTTTCATTCTATGATTCCAACAGTATGTCTCATAATTGTATTTTTTAATATAGGTTTTAATGTATAATAAGGGGACAATGAGGTCTTTTACAATTAAGGGGGGGATACGATATATGAGTGTAAATTTAAAATTGATAGGTGAAAATATAATTGAAAACCGGTTAGATATATTAAAAGAATCTACTGCATTACGGATGGAAGAGGAACCGGAACTTGTAGAAAAAATGATGTCCAGAAAATTGGTCTCAATGACGCAAGAAGAATCACAGGAGTTTGCTGCAACCTTCATTACATATTTGGGGGAGTCATTATTCAGTGACGAGAGAGCCTATTTCACCCTCATAACAGAATGGGGTAAAAAAGCTGGGCAGATAGGGGTAAATGAAGGAATACCTTTAGAAGAATCACTTGATGGATTGCGCTTTTTCCGTAAAGCGATTCTACATACAATCAAGAAACAAGCAAATGATACCGACATTTTAACCATTGATGATGTCATTGATGCATGGGCCATCATCGATCCGTTGATTGATCGTTGTATCTACTGCTTCAGTCTCGCCCACCTTGAGAACCATTACGAAACGCTATCGAAAGCGCATGCGAAAGTACAGGAACTTCAGATGCCGATCGTTCCGATTTCAGATGGTATTGCTGTATTACCGATTATTGGTGAGCTTGATGAAGATCGCTCCCAATATATTCTCGAGAAAGCGTTGGAAGAAAGCAGCCGGTTGAAATTGCGCCACTTAATCATCGACCTGTCAGGTATTGTCATCATTGACACAATGGTAGCAAACAACATGTTCCGTGTGGTCAATGCTCTTAAACTACTAGGTGTCGATTCGATCATCACAGGTATGCGTGCGGAATTGACGCAGACTGTCGTATCATTAGGAATCGACTTCAAAGATATTTCTACGTTCAGCAATCTTCAAAAAGCACTGGAATCAATCGGATTCTCACAACATTCTGTGATTAATTGATTTGAAATGGGACTGTCTCCAAAAGAAAAGTGTCGGATTTACTTCCAGCACACCATTTTGTATCAAACTACGATTTTCCCAGAATGTTGTTAAGGACGAAGAGACTCAGACACTTTTGGGACAGCCCCTTTATTATTTATGATGATGAAGCAGTGTTCAATCGTTTCGATATAGTTTTCTTTTTCAATTGTTGCTTCGATGTCAGCCAGCTTCGTCAAATGAGACTCGATTGTGAAGTTCGGAACCTGCCACGGTGCTGCCTTCAAATAATAAAGGATTGCCCCTATATCGTAAAAACGGGAATAGGGGTACGCTTCCGCTGCAGTTTCAATGGTAAAACCCGCATTTCGAAGTTCCTCTTTCGCGTAGCCCAGGCACCAATAGCCATAACCGAAATCCGGATTCTCGCCTAATAGCTCGTTCAGTTTATTATTGTCTTTGCCCCCGACCTGCTGTGGTGATGAAAGTGCCTCCTGGTTTCAAGACACGATAAACCTCATCTACTGAATACGATTCATGTTTGTTGATGATCAAATCGAACTGTTGATTTTCAAAAGGAAGCTGATCGTCTTCTCCCACTTCAAACACCTCAACACCAATCGGCTTCAATCGCCCTTTTGCAATCGAAAAATTGGGTGGATACCCTTCTGTCGCATAAGTCGTTTCAGGCAGTGGCTGCAATTTGGATAGCAGCTCTCCTCCACCCGTACCCATATCCAACATGCATTCAGCTTTTCTTATGTAAGGTAAAACAGTACTTCCATAACTCCATGGCAGGGGTTCTGAACTGACCCTCCCAGTATCGGAAAGCAAAGAAAAGTCCCAACCCGAAAATGGTTTCTCAGATAACTCGTTGTAATAGTCCAGTTTTTCATTTGTACGCATGTTAATACCTACTCTCTATGGGACGTTTGTTTTCAGGCTGTTTCAGCCAGTAACGCAATCCTTTACCAGCAAGCGGTTCATCCGCATAGCGCGGAATGATATGGAGATGGGCATGGAAGATGAATTGATTAGAAACTTCACCGACATTCCATCCTAACGTATACCCTTCTGGTCGGTACTTTTCGTCTATGTAGTGTTTCGCCTTTTGAAGAAGATCGTTCGTAGCCTCCCATTCTTCTATGGTGAGGGCAAATGCGTCTTTCTGATGGGCTTTCGGGACGATGACTCCTGCTCCTTGTAAAACGTCCTGGTGTTTGGGATGAAGCAAAAAGTAACAATGCTCGTTCTCATAGACAATATTTTGTTCAGGATCTTTTTCCGGATTACAAAATGGACAATCTTTCATGTCAGCCTCCTCATTTGATGTCATTTTTCTTCGCCTTTCACCTCATTAGTTCTGTTTCTAATTCCTGAATCCCTCTTTTTAGTAGTGAACGAGCAATTTTATGGGGAGCTTGAGCAAATTTCATACGATCTTGAGCAATTTTGATGCAATCTTGAGCAATTTAGTAAAATTGGCCTGCCCCACTTACAACTACAACGCACACTGCTCAACTATAAATTTAATAAAAAAAGTCTGGCATTTGAGCAGCTTCTCAGTCTAAAGCTACGATCAATGTCAGACTTCATCATCATTATTTTATTTTGATTTTGCCATTTCAGTTGTTTTTTCTTTAACTCGATAGTGCTCGAACCAGCCAACGATTTGTTCCAGTCTCGCCACTCTCATCACCGGGTCCCCGGAGCGTGAAAGATTATGGTCCGCACCAGGGAAACGAACAAAACGTGTCGTTTTATTTTGTTGCTTCAAGGCAACGAATAACTGCTCTGCTTGTTCGATCGGGCATCGATAATCCTTCTCGCCATGGAGGATAAGCAGTGGCGTCTCAATCTGCTTGACAAGTCGAATAGGTGAATGATGCCACAACTTTTCAGGATCTTCTTCCATATGGGCACCAATTTCACCCTCTGTAAAGAAATAGCCGATATCACTGACACCATAAAAGCTATGCCAGTTACAAATGGATCGTTGAGTGACAGCAGCCTTGAAACGATTTGTACTACCGACAATCCAGTTGGTCATGAACCCACCGTAACTGCCACCGGTGACGAATAGCTGTTCCTGCTCAATCCATTCATAACTCTCAAGTGTATGATCCACACCGGCCATGAGATCTTGATAATCTCCCCCGCCATAATCGCCTCTGCAAGCATCAACAAAGGATTGTCCATAACCATGGCTTCCGCGTGGGTTCAGGTATAAGACACCGTATCCTTTCGAGGTCAACACCTGGAACTCATGGAAAAAAGTATTTCCATACATCATATGCGGGCCGCCATGTATTTCAAGAATGAGAGGGTATTTCTCACCTTTTTTAAAATTGTTCGGCTTGAGAAGCCAACCGTGGATAACCGTTCCATCCTGGCTTGGAAATTGGACCGACTCAGGGACGGAAACTTTGATGTCATATAAAAAAGATTCGTTATGGTAGGTGATCGGTTCTTCCATCAGACTGTTGATATCATGACGTACGATGTCACCTGGATGCGTAGGTGTACTGACAGCGAGATATACATCCTTCGTACTATCCTCTAATGCATATTGGAAGATGTGCCTATCCCCTTCCACAATCTTATCGACATTTCCGAATAGATCAATCGAGTACAGCTCTGTATTTCCAAATTCACTCGCAAGAAAGTAGAGCGATTCGCTATTACTGCTCCAGGTCAAGTGCGGTGATGGCTCCACAGCATGAAGGTCACTGATCATCATGTCCCCGACTTGGATATCAAGTTTTTCAGTCAAACATTGGGTAGTGGATTTTTCCCTGTCATAAAGGAAAATCTCACTGTACGTCGCCCCACCATATACCTGATCGTGCCCGACATAAGCAACGTACCTGCCATCCGGTGAACATATCGGATGCACCATTGTCCCATCCAGCTCTGAAATTCTGACAGGTGTGCCTCCGAATTCGTGATAATAAATATGCGAACAGCGATAAGCACCTGGCACGTCTTCATCGAACCTCGCGTAAACAATTCCCTTACCATCGTTCGTATAGCGTGCATTCACATGATCATAATCACCCTCGGACAAGTTTCTTACTTCCCGATTCTTTAAGGAAATTTCACCGATATGAAGGTAAGATTGATAGGTCAGTGCAGCTTTTCCATCCGCTTTATACTTCAATTTATCTACTACAATCGGCTTTTCTTCTTCATTATCCGTACTGGTGTAATGAAAAAGAATCGAGTGTCCTTCTGGATGCCACACTGGACTGGAGACACCATTCTCCACATCTGTCAGTTGCTCTGGCTCCCCTCCTTCAGATGAAATGATCCATATTTGGTTTTTTCCTGTTCGATTTGACAAAAAGAGCAACGACAATCCATCAGGTGACCATCTTGGTGAAGTATTCATTGAAATGCCGCTCGTCCAACGTACAGATTTTTTCGTACCGACATCCAGCAAATGAATGTTCGATTGATACTTCTTTTCCTCATTAACTTCTTTTACGACATAGGCAAGACGGTTTCCATCAGGAGATAATTGTGGATCACTGACAAATTTCAAGTTGAAAAGGTCTTCAATGTTTATCCCATTTAATTGATCCATCTTCCATCCTCCTTCTAACTCGTTGGTTATGATTTCATTTTCGGATCGAATGCATCTCGTAACCCATCACCGACAAAGTTAAATGCAAGTACCGTAATCAAAATCATCACTCCAGGGAAAATCGGATACCATGGAGCGGTGTACATAATCGTTAAGTTTTGGGCGTCCTGAAGCATGTTGCCCCAGCTTGGTGTAGGTGGCTGTACCCCTAAACCTAAATAACTGAGTGCTGATTCGGCCAGGATTATGATACCAATATTAAGTGTGGCTGTTACGATTACCGGACCCATTGCATTTGGTAGAATATGAGAAAATATGATTTTTGAACTTCTTACTCCCATCGTCTTTGCAGCCAAGACAAATTCTCGGGACCTTAATGTCAGAAATTCTCCTCTGACCAGACGAGCGGTCGTCGTCCAACCGAATAATGCAAATGCAAGGATCAACATTGAAAGACTCGGTTCAAAGATTGTAACGACTGTTATTAAAAAGAAGAGACTTGGGATAGATAGGAATACGTCAACAACACGCATAAGAAACGCGTCTACCAATCCACCATAATAACCAGCAATGGATCCAATTATGGTTCCTATTACAATAGAAACAGCTACAGAAGCAAATCCAACAAGGAGGGAAACTCGTGCACCATAAAGCATTCTGGTCAACATATCCCTCCCTAAGGTATCTACACCAAGCCAATGCTCACCATTAGGAGGTGTAAGTCTTTTCAGCAATTCTTGTTTGCTAGGTTCATAGGGTGTTAAATAAGGAGCGAAAATAGCTGCCAGGATGATTACAACCAATGTGATCAATCCAATTACAGCTAGCTTGTTTTTAGTGAATTTTTCAACCGTAATTCTGGTCAATGTTTCTGGTTTCGGCAGTGGATCTGGTGGTAATGGCTCTGGATGGACCGGTACCCCTGGTCGTAGTTGTTTTTCAGGCTGTGACATGATTATCCCCCTTTAATACTCGATTCTTGGATCGAACACTGCATAGAGTATGTCAGCGATCAGATTCCCAATGACCGTCAAAGTTGCGGCAATGACGGTTATTGCCATTATGACAGGGTAGTCCCTCTGAAAGGCAGCATCCACGAACAGCAATCCAATTCCAGGCCAGTTAAAGATTTTTTCCACAATGACGGTACCTGCAAAAAACGATGGCAGCAATAGACCAAAGATCGTAATGATCGGAATTAACCCATTACGTAAACCGTGTTTATACACGACCTTCTTCTCTTTAAAACCTTTAGCACGGGCTGTCCTTATATAATCCTGCTTCAACACTTCGAGCATGCTTGTTCTTGTATAACGGGTCAACGCAGCCATATCCGCTGTAGCCAAAACAAAAGCAGGCATGATTAGATGAAGGATCCTATCCCATAGGCTGAATGGTTGATTAAGTGTCGCAATACCTCCAGTCGGCAACCAGCCTAATTGCACAGCAAAGAACATGATCAAGACAAGACCGAGCCAGAAGTTAGGCGTAGCAAGCCCTAAGAATGAAGTAAATGTTACAGAATAATCCGTTAAAGAATAAGGTTTACGTGCTGACAATATCCCGAACGGTATGGATATCAATAATGCCAGAAAGGTGGAAACGAGCATCAGGAAAATGGTATTAGGTAAACGTTCCATAATTAAGTAAGACACATCTGTACCGCGTCGTATTAGTGATTGACCAAAATCACCCTGAACCATATTTCCTACCCACTTCAAATATTGGATATGAACCGGATCATCCAAACCATACTTTTCTATGAACGCCTGCTTATCTTGTGGTTTGATATTAGGATCCATCATCAATGAAGTAGGATCACCTGGAGCTAATTGAATGATGGCAAAGGACAAGATGGATATTCCGAATAACAATGGAATCGCCATGAATATTCGACGAATGATATATGAGAGCAAGATACATCCCCCTTTTGTCTTAAATCTTGTAGCCAAAGTATCGCCCAGCATTATGTATAGGCGGCGATTAAAACCCTTATTTATGTTGTTTAGGCTTTTATAAATAATGATGTTGTTTTTGGGCTGAGTTTGATTGAAATAAAATTTGCGACACTCCTGCGGGAGGCCAGGCGAGACCCCCACTCTAATAAAGGATCTTCGACTATAATAATGAACTTCGACTGAATATCACCACGTCCTATGGTGAACGTCGAAGCCAGCATAAGGAAAGCTTCTAAGAATCCTCATCGCAGACACGAAAATGATTTCATTTTTGTGTTGAGATCCTGTGCAAGTGAGGAGGCTCGCGGAAGTGGGTTGATACAGGGAAGTGATGTCTAGCTCAGCGACCAGTCACTTGGATCACTTCAAACTTCCTGCGGCGGCAACACATTGATTGACATCCTTATGAGTTAGCCCACGCAGAACCAAGTCTTTGTTTGGTTCGAGCCTCCTTGTCAGTTTTCCAGTGACCTGCGTGCCTGACCGGGTCGCTTCCGCTTTTCGTTTGCCCGCGGAAAGGGAGTGAATTTCGCAAAAATCAAAGTATATAAAAACCTATTCTTTAAAAAAGAGGAGGATAAAGCACATCTTTACGAGGCTCAATCCATCCTCACTTCAATAAATCAAATCATTATTGTTCTATCCACCATTTTTCGATCATATAGTATTCACTTGATGGGTGATGTACATGTCCTTTTATATTTGAAGCTAGAGCATAGTGATCATTTGGATAATACAAGAATGTATACGGTTGTTGTTCTGCGATACCTGCTTGGATTTCACCAATGACTTCCTTACGCTCATCTTGATCAAGAATTTGTGTATTCTCTTCCATCAACTTGTCCAAATCTGGATCTGAGAAAGCTACAAAGTTGAGTCCAGCTTCGATTTCTTTAGAGTGCCATAGCGCTGTAGGGTCTGGATCTGTTGATAGGCTCCATCCAAGAATGACAGCGTCGAAATCCTTTTTCTCAGTGACTTCTTCAATGAAGGCACTCCATTCCATGATGGTAGGTTTCACTTCGATACCGATTTCTTTCAATTGTTCTTGCGTTACTTGAGCAATCTGTTCACGTGCTTTGTTACCCTGATTCGTCTTCAATTCAAAGGAGAATTTCTTCCCATCTTTTTCTAAAATCCCGTCATCTCCTGGTGTCCAACCAGCTTCTTCCAATAGCTTTTTCGCTTCTTCAACGTTGTAATCGAATGTAGGGACTTCCTCATTATAAGCCCAACTTAGGGGACTTGAAGGAGCATGTGCGATTTCTCCATCGCCACTTAAAACGGCTTCAATGATCGATTCTCTATCAAGAGCCATTGTCAATGCTTGTCGGACTTTTTCATCCTTAAACAATTCATTTTCCATGTTCCATCCAACATAGGTATAGGCTAAAGAGAGTTCTGTCGACAACTGGATTTTTCCTTCATCCGCCAATTTTTCAGCAGTCACTAAATCTTGTGATTGAACTTGAGCCTCATGAACATCGCCAGCAGACAGTTGAGCCATCAATGCATTCGCATCTGGAACGATTTTATATGTGATTGTATCTAAATATGGACGCCCTTGGAAATAATCATCGAATGCTTCAACTTTAACGTATTGCCCTTCTTTCCATTCAACAAATTTGAAAGGACCAGAGCCAACTGGACTTTTTGTATTGAATTCATGTTCAGCGAGGTCTGCAATTGGAACATCCTTCAAAATGTGCTCTGGTAAGATCCCATAAGTCAATGTCACCAGGAACGGAGCATGTGGTTCACTTAATTTGATTTTTACCGTCGTGTCATCCTCTGCTTCGATTGATTCAATTTTCTCGAAATTCGAAGCCCTTGCTCCTGAGTAGTCTTCACTTAATGGAATGCTATATGTGAAAACAACATCATCAGCTGTAAGTGGTTCACCATCGTGGAACGTAATGCCTTCATTCAATGTAATTGTCCACTCTGTACCATCCTCAGATGTTTCCCAATCTTTTGCGATAACACCTTTTGGTTCTAAGTTTTCATCAAAAGTCACCAGCCCGTCATAAAGCCAACCGGAAATATCTGAACTGGATGTGTCTGTTGAATATAGATCGTTGAAGATAGTAGGCGCTCCTATTGAACCCACTACGATGTCTCCACCCTCTTGAGGTTCCCCAGTCGCCTGTTCTTCAGTATCATTTTCATTCTCGTTTCCATTACCTTCTTCGTTAGGATCAGACGATGGATTTGCATTACATGCCGCCAGAAAAAGTGAAAAAACAAACGTCAATACTAATAGCAGATGGAATTTCTTATTACCCTTCATTAGCTAAACCCCCCTTAATTTTTAAAAGACTCAGACTTACAAAACACGCTAAAGATTATGCTCTCCCCCCTTCACTTAGTAAAATCGCCTTACCTCTATTCATAGAGATGACAAGCAACATAGTGATTCGGGTGTACCTCTTGGAACTTCGGAACTTCCTGCTTGCAAATATCCATCGCTGCAGGACAGCGTGTGTGAAATACGCAGCCCTTCGGTGGATTCGATGGACTCGGCAAGTCACCGGAAAGGATGATTCGTTCTCTTTTGACCTGTCCTTTCTTCCTTGGCACTGGCACAGCTGACATCAGCGCCTGTGTATATGGATGCAATGGCTCTCTGTATAAATCATGTTTATCCGCTAATTCCATCATGTTTCCTAAATACATCACACCCACACGGTCTGATATATGACGGACGACACTTAGATCATGAGAGATGAAGAGATATGTAAGGTTGAATTCATCTTGCAAATCTTCCATCAGGTTGATGATTTGTGCTTGAATGGAAACGTCCAATGCCGATACAGGTTCATCTGCAATCATCAGGTCTGGATTGAGTGCAAGAGCTCTTGCGATTCCGATCCGCTGACGCTGGCCACCTGAGAATTCATGGGGATATCGATTTGCAAACGAAGGATTCAATCCCACGGTATCCAATAACCGATCGACCTTTTCCTTCCTTTCCGCCGCAGAGCTGGTTTTATGAGTTTTCAGTGGTTCCATGATACTCATTCCAAGCGTTTTCCTTGGATTCAATGATGCAAATGGATCCTGGAAGATCATCTGCATTTGCCTTCTGACGGATTTTCGAAGATCTCCTTCTGATAAGGACGATATATCTTGATTGTTGAAGAGAATCTTTCCGCCGCTAGGTTTATAAAGCCGGATGATTGCTCTTCCCAATGTAGACTTTCCACATCCAGATTCACCTACTATTCCCAGTGTCTCGCCTCTTCTAAGCCTGAAAGAAATTCCATCGACAGCTTTCACATGACCGACTGTCTTTTGCATCATTCCGGCCTTTATTGGAAAATGCATTTTTAAGTTATTCACTTCAAGAATGGTTTCATTTGTGTGGTCCGAATTCGGATTAACGGTGAGAGTATTGCTCATTCCCTGCATTTCCAGCCCCCTTTTCGTCGTCGTACAAGAAACAGCGTACCGCCCTTGTCCCATATTTTTTCTCTAGTAATTGAGGTTGTTCTGAAAAGCAACGGTCGAATGCATGTTCACACCTAGGTGCAAAGCGACACCCTTTTGGCATCTCTTCAGGAGTAGGAACATTTCCTTTGATTGGATTGAGCCTTCCGATTTCACCATCGATGTCAGGTACCGAGGCTACCAGCCCCTGTGTATATGGGTGTAATGGTTCTTCAAAGATGTCATCAACGGTTGCTTGTTCAACGATTTGTCCGGCATACATGACAATGACTCGTTCAGCTAATTCGGATACGACACCCAAATCATGCGTAATCAGGAGAATTGAGGTATTCACTTTTTTGGATAAATCTTTCATGATGTCAAGGATTTGTGCTTGGATGGTAACATCGAGTGCTGTGGTAGGTTCATCAGCAATGAGAAGCTTAGGGTCGCAGCTCATGGCCATAGCGATCATTACACGTTGTCTCATTCCACCTGAGAGACGATGAGGATAGTCTGATATGATTGATTCTGCTCGTGGAATACCGACTAGCTTCAATAGTTCGATAGCTTGTTGAACTGCTTTTTTCCGCGGTAATCGTTTGTGGTATGTAATAACTTCGACAATTTGTTCCCCTATTGTCAAAACCGGATTGAGTGAGGTCATTGGTTCCTGGAAGATCATCGATATATCGTTCCCGCGAACTTTGCACATCTCATTTTCGGAGAGATCCACCAGATTCTTGCCCTCCAAAACGACTTCTCCTTCAACGATTTTTCCATAAGGTTCCGGGACCAGCCGCATAATCGACAATGAGGTCATGCTCTTTCCGCAGCCTGATTCTCCGACAAGGGCAAGCGTTTCACCTTTATGTATCTTGAAATCAATTCCATCTACTGCTTTTACCGTTTTCCTTTTGTCGAAAAAATAGGTCTTTAGATTTGAGACTTGTAATAGTTCCTCCAAATAGCCAAACCCCCTTTAAGTAGTAACTTCGACGCAATTTTTGTCTAATGTGAAAATTTTCAAACTTTCTGAATTATTTTAAAACATTATAAAATTATCCAATCAAACATTCAAGATATTTTTAAAGAAAATTTAATCCTCTGTAACTTTTGTCAAATAAAACGCTCAGTTTTTCGAGGTCAAGTGAACTGAAAATCCTTTTATATCAACAATTTTAAGGGCATAAAAAAAAAAGCAAAAAAAGGTTTTTTGCTTCGAAGAAATCGTTCGACATTTATCTTGGTAAGGCGACAGATTTCCCTTTCTTTCGGGTTGCCGTTGTCAAATGACGTACCATTATGATGGTCACGAACAGGAAAGAAATGGCTCCAAACCCGATGACCATATATTTGAATCCGATAGTATCTAAGAACAGTCCTGTCAACAGCATCAATGCCTGGAAAATGATATTATCAACCATTCCTTTGATCGAGAAGAAGCGACCGTGGTAATCCGATGGAACTTCTGTTTGGAAAATGGTCGTCACTACTGGAAAAAGTGTCCCTGCCGCCAGACCGAAAAGACCGAAGGAAAAGATGGACATCATTGGATGATCCGCTAAAAATAATGTTGTCTGCGCCGTAGCAATGATGAAAGTGATTGCAAACATATACGTCAGTTTCGGATTACCTTTGAAAAATTTACCTGCCAAGAAAGTACCGATGAACACGCAAAGTCCTTCTGTCGTGTAAAGGATTCCTTTTATACCCGGGTTATCTTGAAGTTCACTGATTTCGATCACCATCAGGTTGAATCCTGCTAAAAACAAGAACGCCGGCATTAATAGGAAGATGCCATACACCACCATCGGTTGTTTCCTGACAATCGGATATAATTCCCGTATCGTAGTGAGGAAGTTTTCCTTTTCCGCTTTTTTGTCCACCTTCTTTGGCTCTTCATCCACTTTGATGAAAAAGGTACTGATCAGAAGAAGCACGTAGGAAATGAGAGTTACCGTATAAAGGGAAAAAAGGGACATCCCGACAAGCATCACACCACCAAGTGCTGTTCCTACGATCCTTGCTCCCGTGAAAATATTGACGTTCACACTGTTCGCTTCAAGCAGTTGCTTTTTCGGAACAATCAACGGAATCATGGTTTGCATCGCAGGATTGGAAAACGTGCCGGATATCCCGATCACAAACGTGTATGCTAACATCCACCATACCGAGTTTTCCGCAATCGCCATGTACATGAATAGAATTGCGATACACCTGGCGATTCCAGCGTAAATCAAAATGTTCCTTTTGATGCTTCGGTCGATCACCCGCCCAGCCATCGGAGCAAGAAATATACCGACTAAAAATCCTGATAAAATGATGAGTGCTTGTAAAAATGATGATTCTACATTCTTCTGTAAGAACTCCAGGTTTCCAATGATTCCAACCCAAAGTCCTGTACTTGAAACCGCTAAACCGAACATGAGCAATATGAAATTACGGTTTCTCCACACGGTCGTCTCTCCCCTCTCACACGATCTAAAAGTATTTCGAGTCTCTAAATATATAAACCTATTATAGAACGGGATCAATAAATTTGCACCACTTTTATTTTTCATTTCGATCTATCAGATTGTTCAGTTTTTCCTTGTGGGATTTCGCTTGGAACGCTTTTCCCGCAGGGGTGTTGCAAATTTCGCTTAAAATCAATAAAGTCCTATAACAGAGCTTGTGTGAAAGTTCACAATAAAATCGCTCCTTCCTTATGCTCCAAGATGATAGCGGTTTATGAATTCAATGAATTGTTGGATCTCCTCATTTGTGTCCTTCTGGATCAGATAGGTATGGGCGATCGGAAGTTGCAACGCATCTGTATGTATTTCCAGGATTCGCCCTTCTAACAGTTCCCTTTTTACTGAAGATCGGGGCAAAAACGAGAAACCGATCCCTTCTTCAATGAACCGCTTTGCCACATTCACCTGCGTTACGACCATCGTTCTGACAGTCGGTTCGAGCCCCCTGACGCTAGATAACAGATCATCCCAATACAAAGGATGGTTGTGGGTAAGGAGCACATCATGACGCAATAATTCCTGCAATTCAATTGGCGGACTCGTTTCACTGTCCCCTCCGTCATGTGCTGCAACTGTGATGACTGGATCCTCATATAAAGTGACACAATGTAATCCCGGGTGAATCGCACTTGTTCTCGAGATACCGATATCCGCCTTCTGCTCATAGACGAGTGAACTGATTTCATTTGATTCGGCAACTTGGATCCCGACCTCTATGTGTGGATGTTCATTCATGAATTCCTTCACTGCGTATGAGAGGATTGAGGCTGCAATCAAGGGTGATACAGCAAGGGTCAATTTCCGCTCATAGCCTTGCTGCCAGCGGGACAGCGACTCCAATCCATCATTAAATGAACATAACATAGCATGTGCAAAGGGCAGATAGTGCTTCCCAGATTCTGTTAAAGAGATGTTCCTTCCATTCTTCTTAAATAATTTACACCCTAATTCTTCCTCAAGATGGTGTATATGAACGGTAATCGTGGGTTGTGAAATGAATAGTCTCTCAGAAGCGACCCGATAGTTTTCATATTTTGCTGCGATGACAAAAGTCTGTAACCACCGTATTTGCATCCGTACCTTCCCTCCTGATTCATTATGACTCTTAATCGGTTATAGATTAATTGTTTATTAGTATTAATCGTATGCTCATTTTACAATAGAATCAAGAAACATTTACCAAAGGAGTGGTCTAGATGATCAAAGAAGGTTTGGATGGTATTGTTACAGCTCAGTCAACAATCAGCTTAGTGGATGGTGAAAAAGGTTTGCTGGTTTATCGGGGGCATTGGGCGGAAGAGATCGCTAAAACAAAATCATTTGAAGAAACAGCCTATCTCTTATGGAATAAACAATTCCCCACGGACCAACAGCTCGTTGACTTCAAAACAAAAATGAAAGCCCAGCGGTCATTGACTTCTACAGATGAAACAATCCTGAACTGCCTGCCAGAAAATGTGGATATGATGAGTGTCATCAGAACGATTTTATCTTCTAAGGGTACGACGGAATGTCGGTGGCCTTCATCCATTAGGCAAGGCACTCGGATCACCTCTATTATCCCTACAATCATCGCGTATCGGCACCGATCCTTACAAGGACTTGATCCGGTAAAGCCAGATCAGAAGCTTGATCATGTGGCGAACTATCTGTACATGTTAGAAGGTAAAGAACCGAAAGAATCCCATGTTAAAGCGCTGACAGCATACCTCATTCTGACGATGGAGCATGGTATGAACGCATCGACATTTGCAGCGAGGGTCATCTCTTCAACTCAATCCGATCTCGTTTCATCCATAGCTGGTGCAATCGGTGCGATGAAAGGTCCTCTTCATGGCGGCGCACCCTCAGGAGTGATTGATCTCCTCCAAGATATCAGCACTGTCAATCATACTGAGAATCATTTGAGACGATTATTAGAGCAAGGTGAAAAATTGATGGGATTCGGTCATCGTGTATATAAGACCCAGGATCCCCGTGCAAGGGCACTTAAGGCAATCACTTTAGAGCTTGCGGACGATGACCCGTGGTTTGACCTGGCAAATCAAGTGGAAAGTATCGCAATCAAGCTGCTTGAAGAATACAAACCAGGTAGAAAGCTGTATACGAATGTAGAGTTTTATGCAGCCGCAATTTTGAAAGCACTAGCTTTACCGACAGAGCTATTCACATCAACTTTTACGATGAGTCGCGTCGTCGGTTGGATTGCAAACGTATTTGAACAAAATGAAAACAACAGGATCATCCGGCCATCATCGTTATATGTAGGACGGATGCCAGAATAATAGTATCCGGAAAATTGGCTCAACAAAGCCTTCTCGATGGCAGAGCATAGCTGCACTTATACTGAAGAAAATATTCAGGGAGACGAAGTTGGTCTCCCCCTCAGTTTTCCATCATTTCGCATGAGGATCGTCATGCATATACCCGAATAGATAACCATTTACATCATGCGCATAGGCGACATATCCCCCCCAGGGATAGGCATTTTCGGGACGACAATTTTCCCGTCTTCCGCTTCTATTTTAGATGAATACTCATCTGATTCTACATGGATAACATTGACGGTACGTTTTTCTCCGTCTGGTGACTTCATCAAACCTCCATCGATACCATCTGGTCCTTCTCCAGTTTGAACAAGCCACTAATCGTCCGGTGCATTCCATTTTTCCACTTTCCAACCGAAAACGTTTTTGAAAAACGCTGCAGACTTCTCCGGTTCCGGGACTTGAATTTCAAAATGTATGACTCGGTTCATCATAACCCCCCGTGTCTAGAATTAGAACGTATGTTCGGTATAGTAATTAGACATCTACCTGATGAGTTCCTGCAAAATGCTTATATTTTTTTCTGTAAAATGTTAATCTTTATTAAAATCACATTCACATTAAGAGAGGAGCAGCTGCATTGACTACGAAAACCTACCATCGCGCCGTCTGTCCATTGGACTGCCCAGATACATGCAGTCTTCTGGTAGAGAAGGAAAATGGAAAAATCACGAAAGTAGATGGAAATCCGGATCACCCTGTCACAAATGGGACGATCTGTCATAAAGTACGGAAGATGCCTGAACGGACCCATCATCCAGATCGCCTCCTCTATCCGATGAAACGAACAGGGAAAAAGGGTGACTTTTCGTTTGAACGGATTACATGGGACCAGGCGTATGAAGAGATCACCTCACGTTTCAAGAGGATCATCGAAAAACATGGGAGTCAAGCGATCCTTCCGTACAGCTTTTTCGGAAATATGGGAATCATCAATAGTGAAGGCATGGACCGGCGATTCTTCAACCGCATGGGAGCTCGTAACCTTGAACGTACTATCTGCAATACGGCAGGCGCTGAAGGGTATAAAGTCACAATGGGGAAAGCAGTCGGAATAGATCCTGAAGAAACGATCCATTCCAAAGTGATCATCGTCTGGGGATGCAATTTGATCAGTACGAACCTTCATCAGGTGATTTACGCAAATAAAGCACGGAAAAATGGGGCTAGGATCGTCGTCATCGACGTCCATCGTAACCGTACTGCCAAATGGGCGGATCACTTTTACCAAATCAAACCTGGTTCAGATGATGCACTCGCTTTTGGCCTTATGCATCTCCTCATAAAAAACGAATGGATTGATCGCACTTTCATCAACCGCTATACGAGTGGATATGAAGATTTACAAAAACGCGTAGAGGAATATCCACCTGAGAAGGTTTCCGCGCTGACAGGATTGAAGGTAGAGCAATTGCATGAACTTGCAAAAATGTATGGCACGATTTCACCATCTTTCTTAAGGATAGGTAATGGACTTCAGCATCATAAAAATGGCGGGAGGAGCACAAGGTTGATATCATGTCTCCCCGCTTTGACTGGTCAATGGGGAAAGATTGGCGGAGGGGCATTGAAAGGGAATGCAGGATACGCAGAATGGAATACCTACAAACTCCAACGTCCTGACCTTCATCCTAACCCTGCAGGTCCGTCGACGAATATGAATCAAATCGGACTAGCGCTCCAAGATACAGCCGATCCGATCAAAGCCCTATTCATCTATAACAGTAATCCTGCTCAGGTCGCCCCAAATCAGAAGCTCGTCCGGAAAGGATTAATGAGAGAAGATCTATTCACCGTGGTGCATGATCTGTTTTTGACTGATAGCTGCCGTTATGCTGATATCGTGCTTCCTGCAACGAGCCATTTTGAGAACCTGGATATATACAAGTCATACTGGCATCTATATATCCAGTTGAATGAGCCTGTCATGGCCTCATTAGGAGAATGTAAATCGAATTTCACTCTTTTCAAAGAGCTTGCTGCACGGATGGACTATGACGATGAATGCTTTCAAGATACAGAGGAAAATATGATCCGCGACGCTTTGGATAACAGCAGTAGTCCATACTTGAACGGCATCACCTTTGAACAGTTGAAAAAGGATGGTTGGGCAAAATTGAAACTGGATGAGACAACGACCTTTCCTGAAAAAATTCCAACAGCATCTGGTAAGATTGAGCTGACATCTTCAGTTGATCGTCTCCTCGATCAAACGAAACACCCTGAGAACCGAGAGAAGCCTTTCCAACTGATTTCAGGTCCAAATCATCAGTTTCTCAATTCAACATTTTCAAATCAGAAAAGCTTACAGGCACTTGAGAAACCTGTCGTTTTTATCCATCCATCAGATGCGGAGTTTCGTAACATCCAATCTGGTGATTTTATTGAATTGTTCAATGATTTAGGCTCTGTCAGCCTGCAAGCTGAGGTGACAGAGGATGTTTCAGAGGGGGTTTTGATCACGCAAGGATTATGGTGGGATGATGCGCAAAAAGAACGGTACTCCATCAACTTCCTTACCTCAGATGAACTGTCTGATCTTGGTAAAGGAGCGACATTTTTCACCTGTTATGTAGATATTAATAAATCATCATAAGAATGGTGTTTTCAAAGCCTTGCAGATTGCCTCTTGAAAGCGAGTCTATTTCCAAACTCAAGAACAACACCTATGCGAAAACAGCTTTTTGTAAATAACATCAATCTATAAAATATCAAAATAAATTACCATAAATTCCCTTGAATGGTTTTCCTAATTTCTCAAATACTTAGATTGAAAGGTACATAATTACCTTTTCGCAATCTAGAACGACAATTGAAGGAGGCTATTCAAATGGCACAGCAAGGAAACAATAACCAATTGGCAGTTCAAGGTGCAAGAGCAGCAATCGACGCTATGAAGAGCGAAGTTGCTGGAGAGTTCGGTGTACAACTTGGGCCAGATACTACTTCTCGCGCTAACGGTTCTGTTGGTGGAGAAATCACTAAGCGTCTTGTACAAATGGCTCAACAACAAATGGGCGGAAGATACTAATCAACCCCGGGAAGAGCATCCAGCTTCATGCTGGGTGCTTTTTATTTTTATACTTTACTGATCTCTACAAAATTTCACTCCCTTTCCGCGGGCGAACGAAATGCAGAAGCGCCCCGATTAGTCACGTAGGTCACTGGAAAACTGACGTGGAGGCTGTGACCGCCGCAGGATGTCTTAAATGATCCTAGTGATTGGTCGCTGAGCTAGACATCACTTCATTGCATTAACCTACATCCGCGAGCCTCCTTGCTCACTTGAACAGAATGTATTGGCTTCGACATTCACCACACGACGTACTTGTACAGGATGTACTGACTTCGACGTTCACCATAGGACGTGGTGGTATTTAGTCGAAGATCCTTTATTAGAGTGGGGGTCTCTTTTGGCTCGCTTTTCCCGCAGGAGTGTCGTGAATTTCGTTCCGTAGGTAAACTAGGCAAAGCATTAGCGCAGGCTGCTTTTTAGAGACGCTTATAGCTATAAACTGAAAAGTTATACGATCTTAATCACCATTATTTTAATGTGTTGGAGGGAACACTTATGAAAGCGGTCAAACGGGAATACAATGAGTTCAGCCGTTCAATTGACAAGATGTCAGAAGGTCTTGATGCCATCATCGAACTTTTTAACGATATTGAAGAAGATAAACCAATCATCCGGTTAGATGATCGGGTCCTTTCTGATTTAGAAGACGCTAAAGAAAAATATGGAGAGGAATTCATCAACAAAAAAATGAACAACCTGATCAGAGAAGCATTATCCTGGCTTGCTGCAGAAGAAACAGATGAAGAAGAGGAATAGGAATTTCATAGATTATCTTGCGCCAAAATTGGCTTTGTCCAGATAAATTCGAGTTTTGACCAGATAATCTTAATCTTTGTCCCGATAAATTCGATTTTTGTCCAGATAATTTGCATTTTTGTCCAGAAATCCTCCACTTTTGTCCAGATAAAAAAGGTGACCCCACACAGGATCACCACATCATAATGAATCGTTAGACAGTTTTTGATTTTTTCAGAATGCCAGTCAAGAAGGCTGTTAGCAGCGCTCCTGCTAGAATCGCGATGATATAAAGGATAGCGTTCTCTACAGTTAAGATGACGAACAACCCTCCGTGTGGTGCTGGCGTTGCGTTTCCGAAAAGCATCGCGAGTCCCCCGGCTAAGGCCGATCCAGCAACCGAAGCTGAAATCACCCGCACAGGATCCGCTGCAGCAAATGGAATCGCAGCTTCTGTAATGAATGAAGCTCCGAGAATATACGCCGTTTTTCCTGCCTCACGCTCTTGTTTGTTGAAGCGGCTTTTGAAAATTGTGGTCGCAATTGCCATCCCGAGTGGAGGGACCATCCCACCTGCCATGATTGCAGCCATCGGTCCATATGTCCCTGCTTCAACGAGTGCAATTCCAAACGTGTAGGCCGCCTTATTGATCGGACCTCCCATATCAATTGCCATCATCCCGCCAATGATGATGCCGAGTAGGACGGCATTTCCTGTTCCTAAACTGCTGAGTGCATCCTTCAACCATTCATTGAACCCACCAAGCGGACCTATTAGTAAGTTCATCACTACTCCTGTGATCAATATACCGAATAACGGATAGAGCAAAACCGGCTTCAAGCCTTCAAGGGATTGAGGCAGGTTACGGAACAGCTTTTTCAACAATACAACTGCATAACCAGCAAGGAATCCCGAAATCAACCCACCGAGGAAACCAGCACCTCCATTGGCTGCCATCAGTCCACCGACCAGACCAGGAGCTAAGCCGGGACGATCGGCAATACTCATTGCAATGAATCCAGAAAGGACTGGAACTAACAGGAAGAATGCATTATCCCCTCCAATTGTCATGAACAATTTTGCGATAGGATTGTTCCCGTCAATATCAATCATGAATGAAAGCGCAATCAATATTCCGCCTCCGACAACAAGCGGCAGCATGTTGGAAACACCGTTCATCAAGTGCTTGTAAAAGCCAGTTCTCCCTTTGGAGCCTCCAGAATCCTTCGCTTCTTGGTTTGAAGAAGAATCTCCTTGATAAATGGATGCGTCGCCTTCAGCAGCTTTTTTCAACAAGCGCTCCGGTTCACGGATTCCATCAGTGACTGGTGCTTGAACGAGCGGCTTCCCTGCGAATGGTTCAAGATCGACCTTCGTACTCGCAGCTACAATGACGCCATCTGCTTCTTCGATATCTTTTTTCGTCAGTTCGTTCTTCACTCCGCCAGAACCGTTCGTCTGCACTTTGATGTCATAACCTAATTCTTTCGCTTTCGCTTTCAAGTTATCAGCAGCCATGAAAGTGTGGGCGATTCCGGTCGGGCAAGCTGTTACAGCGACGATTTTCTTTCGGACCACTGTGTCATCGACAGACTCTGTGCTGGCCTCCTTTTCCGTGTCAGCATCCCCTTCACTTTGTTCTTTTTCCTTGAACGCATTGAAGACATCCTCTTCTTTTTCAGCCTTTAGCAAGGTTTCCTTGAAGCCAGGTTCCATCAGGTAACTCGATAATTTTGATAAGGCATTTAAATGTTCATTATTGGCACCCTCTGGAACAGCAATCATGAAAAACAGATGACTAGGTTGGCCATCGAGCGCTTCATAATCCAGGCCAGCATCTGAACGGCCGAAAACGATACTCGGCTCGTTGACCGCACTGCTTTTTGCGTGTGGAATCGCTACCCCTTCGCCGATACCGGTCGTGCTCTCCATTTCCCTTTTTAAAATCGCTTCCTTGAATGTATTTAGATTTGAGATTTTACCAGCTTCATGAAGGGCACTGGAAAGCTCATCAATCACGTCGTTCTTATTTTCAGCTTCAAGTTTCAGTACTACTTTCGATAGCAAATCAGAAATAGCCATCTCATTCTCCTCCTTTTTCGAATTCCCGGACTTGAATCCTTCTGAACAGGTCATCTACTTCGTTTTTCGTACAAAATTCCATCGAAAAGGCTGACGCACTTCCGGCTGCCACACCATACCCGAAGGCTTCAATGATACTTGAGCTTTGCAAATATTTTGCTACAAAGCCTGCGACTACAGAATCACCTGCACCAACGGAATTTACGACAGTTCCTTTGGGCACATTGCATAGATAGCTTCCGTCCGCTGTTACGAGCAGTGCACCATCCCCAGCCATTGAAACAAGGACATTTTCCGCTCCCGCATCAACCAATTTTCTTGCATATTCCTCTGCGTCCTCACTGTTTTCGATCTCGACATTGAATAGATCTGCGAGCTCATGATGATTCGGTTTGATCAGGAATGGTTTTGCTAAAATCGCCTGATTCAACGGAACGCCTTTCGTATCGACAATCACCTTTGTGCCGTCTGGAAGCAGTTTGATCAGCTCCCTGTAAAAAGAAGGCTCCAATTTCTCAGGCAGGCTTCCCGCGATCACGACAACATCGTCCGGAGTGATTGAATTGAATTTATTTTTAAGCAGATCCAGGTGTTCGGCTTTTATCTCTGGCGATGGTCCATTGATTTCTGTCTCATGTCTGGATTTGATCTTCACATTGATCCTTGTGTCTTCATCAACCTGGACAAAATCCATTTGGACCTTTTCCTTCTCCAGAGCTGATTTGATGAAATCGCCAGTAAATCCACCAGTAAAACCAAGAGCACAAGATGGTTGACCTAACCGTTTAAGAACCCTTGAAACGTTGATTCCTTTTCCACCAGGAAAGGTAGCGGTACTTTCGCTTCTGTTAACTTTCCCCAACTCTAAATCTTCAAGTCCTACGATATAATCCAACGAAGGATTGAGTGTCACTGTATAAATCATTTTTTCACCACTTTTACTGTTGTTGTATTTTGTAATTCTCGTAAGATCGCATGTTCCTGTTGATTGGTGATGATCGCTGCAGCTTTAGTATCCGCAACTTTCGAGAAAGATACCTCTTGGAATTTCGAGTCATCCACAACCACATATGGTTGTTTGGAAAGTTCCAGGGCAAGCCGTTTGATACGTGCCTCCTCTGGGTCCGGTGTCGTGTACCCGTGTTTGGAGTGGATCCCATTCATTCCGATGAAGCATTTATCGAATCGGAAAGCCTTTAGCGTATCCTCTGCCTGGCCGCCGATCAGGGCTCCGGTCTTCGACTTCACACGCCCCCCTGTCAGATGGACTTCAACTCCGATTTCGATAAGCGGATCGACAAAATGAAACGCATTCGTCACTACTACCACGTTTTTATTTTCCAGATGCGTTAAGATTTGTTTCGTTGTCGTTCCCGCATCAATGAAAATGCAATCCCCATCATCAACAATATCCGCTGCCGCTTTGCCTATTAGGGCTTTTGCTGATTCATTGAGAGTTTGCTTTTCAGCCAGTTTCGGTTCATATAAATTGTTATGGATATGTGAAGCACCACCATGAACGCGTTTCAGCTTGTCATCCTGCTCGAGTTTCTCAAGATCGCGACGGATTGTTGAGATAGAAGCACCAGTGTGATCACTGAGATCATGTATGGATGCCGTCTTTTGTTTTTTCAATAACGCTAAAATGATTCCATGCCGTTCCGTTGTAAGCACTTTCACACCACCTTTAGTTTTAAGATAAATCATTTTCGTTCACATTTCAATCATTTTCACTCAATTTCATTCACAAACTATCATTTTTCTTTTGGAGGAGACGTTTTGGTTCTCTGTGCATGAGATTTATGTTGCGCAAACTCTGTACCTTAATTTCGATAGAGCAAATTCGGTCGATTCCTGTCGTTTTGCCCGTAAAACCGCTTACTTCAGGCGTAAGAACCTTGTTTTCGGCCGTAACGGCAAACACAAATGCACATAATCTCCCAAAACAAAAAAAGCCCACAAAAGGGGCTTCCGCTCAATCATTTTTCAATCTGGTTCACATTCATTCGTTTCCATGAAGTATCCGCATTCGGGGCATGTTTTTTTCGGTTCCAGCTCGATGGCATATTCGATTCACTCACATTTCTCACAGATATATTCAAACATCCCCCACACCTCGCATTTTCCTATGACCTGTTATTCTTGATCGACCAATAATATAATTCGTCATCTTCAGCTATTTGTTTCATGCCGATTTTTTCTAGCACCCGTATTGATGGACCATTCGTTTTCAGACAATCCGCTTTCACTTGGGTCACTTTTTGTTCTTGAAAAAGCCAGTGGATGAGACCGCTCGCCATTTCCGTGGCAAAGCCTTGTCCTTGTTTTTCAGGAACAATGCTGTATCCGATTTCGACAACCCCATCTGCATCAGGACCACCTTTACAGCCCATATCTCCAACGATGAGATCCGTCTCCTTTTCAATAATCAGTCCACTCCAAACCGCGTTTGATGGATTTTCCCTCAGCTGTTCTAATTTAATTGGTAAAATTTCAGCATAATCCTTCATCGGCCAATCTTCATGTGCTTCGAGACCAAAGTGTGGCTTCAATTTAGTTTTATCTGTTACGATCGCATCTACAAGCTCCAACTTAAAATCAATCAATCGCAACCGTTCTGTTTCGATATTCGGCATAGTGATCCCTTCCCCTTCAACGACTGTCAGATACTACTATTATACCGAACGCTGTATAATGTTGGATACTTCTATTTTAACTTGTATCTGAATTTGATAGGGGCGGCTAACAATCTACGATATCGCTTTCGCTTCTTCAACAGATCGCTGCTTTGGATGAAGAGCATTGAAAAGGCCTCCCATAAAAAAACCCATCCTCCCACTGTCAGTCCTTGAAGGATGATCTGATCAACCACTTCGGACTGCATCGTGTTTTTAAAATATAAGGACGCGGCTGTAAAAAGGACGGAAATCAAGACGTACAACAGGGTTTTCCTCCATCGTTCCGACAACTTCTTTTTCATGATGTGATCGTTATAATCAAAATAATTACGGATCCCCTGGACGATAGTCTTTTCTAGAATCGGCTCTTTCTGTTCATCTTCAATATTAAACCGTAAGACGACACTTTTATTGAGAGCGATGTCTTGTGAACAATCCTTCAAAAATGTCTTCAAGCTAGAATCCAAATCACGTAAATTATAAACAGAGGAATCCCAGTTATTGAAGATATCATCATAATCCTTGATTGCGATCTCGATAAAATAATCCCCAGTTTCCTGATCGATGGTGTAAAACTGATCAAGGTAGCTCTTTGGTTTCAAGCTGCTCTCCCCTTTCTCTAATCGTATTTTCCCTTAAATCCAATTCATAAAAATAGATGGACAATAGAGGATTCATTCCATTATTGTAGAAATAAACTGAAAAGGGAAAAAAGGGAGGGTTTATTTTGAGCGATTTCACATATTCAATTGACATCCATGCGCCAAAAGAAATTGTATTCGACTGTATCAATGACAATGAAAAACAAAAGATTTGGATGGAAGGGTTGCAGGAAACCTATTATGCAGGTTTATATGATCCTGAAAATCCTGTGGGCACGAAGTTTAAACAGAAAATCAAAGAAGGCGGTCGTGTGGTTGAATATGATGGTGAAGTGATTGCTTATGACCGTCCTGATCTGATCGCTGTCAAAATCGGCAATCAGAGTTTTGCGGTGAATGCTAATTATGAACTTAACGAAACCCTACAAGG
Organism: Alkalihalobacillus sp. TS-13; assembly: GCF_019720915.1. Lineage (GTDB taxonomy): Bacteria > Bacillota > Bacilli > Bacillales > Fictibacillaceae > Pseudalkalibacillus. Next base: position 374,015 of record NZ_JAHKSI010000001.1, on the reverse strand, counting down.
GACCCGTCTGGATTATCGTGCGGAAATGGGTACAGCCAATACATTCACTAAAATCATGGGGTTCATGTTCGGTTGGTTGACAAAGCGTATTCTTCACAAACAAATGACGAGTTTAAAAAAGCTTGCAGAATCGGAAGCGAAGGTAACGGTGTAAAGCTGTTGATCTCTCAACAGTTTTTTTCTTTAACATCAAGATCACGCACATTAAGGAGGTTGTCGTGAAAACGTCTCAACATCCCCTTTCAATAGGAACGACAAGAAAATACTTGGACATTTTAAAGGTAAAAGAAGCTTCTCAAAAAGATTTACATTATTTGCGGGCGTTGATTAGGGCTCATTTACATACGATTCCATACGAAAATTTCAGCAAGTATCATTACGTCCAGGATGATGTATGTATGCGGTACATATATGATACAGAGGAATTCATCAATCGCTGTGCCAATATGGGCTGGGGAGGAACTTGCTATCCATTGAACATCCATTTTGCAAAACTTCTCAACGCAATCGGATACAATGCCTCGCTCGTTCGCGTCCGCTCCGGACATGTGGCGATCATGATCCACTACGAACAGGAACACTATTATGTCGATGTTGGCTATGGCGCCCCGCTCTTCTCTCCTGTTCTGTTGCCTGAAGAAGGACACTTACGGATTAAGAAACTTGGAGAAGAAATTTTTATAAGAAAGATATCCCCATCCCTTTTTGAAATTGACAGGCATGCTGACGGAAAATCATTCGTAAAAAAAGAAATCGATTGGAGTCCCCTTACCCTCGAAGATTTTGCAACAGATATCGAGCATTCCCATTTGGATGAATCCGATAACATCGTAATGAGGAGATTGAGCGCCACCATCTTCAAACCGAGGTATTGCTATTATTTGAACAATGAAACCATCACCAGAAAGAATGAATATACGAAAGAAGTATCGAAATTCACCGATCGCAAAAGCTGGGCCGCGAATGTATATCAGGTATTCGGTATTGAAGAGGAAGCTTCACTAGGTGCTGCAGCCTTTTTAGAAAAACGGGGTGTGAAAATATTTAAAGATTGAAACGACGTCCATGAAGATACGTACGAAGGGAGAACGTCAGATGGACAACAATAGCATACCTTTTAATATGGAATTCACATTTGATAAGGATTTACGAGAAAAACCAGTGGATTTCGAGGATATGAAATGTGGCGTGCACCATATGATCGAACAGCTTGAATCAGTTGAAGACCCTGATGTGGAAGCAAAAATATATGGGGAAATAGGGGTATACTCGCGGATCATCGGTGAGCTTGATGACAGTGAACGGTTTTTACAAAAGGCTATCAACCTACATATCCTAAAGGAAAATCTATCTTCGGTATTCATCAACCAATTGAGACTTGCTCATACATATCAATGGCAAAAGGAATTCAACAAAGCGAACAAGCTCTTTAATGAATTGATAAAAAAGGTCCATGATCATTCCCGGTACGAACTATATAAAGACTTTCTATATCAACACTATGGCAAATGTAAATACGATGAGGGTGAATTCGAAGCAGCCTACTCCCTCTTTCAAGTAGCACTGAAAATCCGCAAAGAAAAAGGAGACTACAGCCTTGTCAGATCGACTGAAGCCTCCATCAATCGATGTAAAGAGATTTTGATGCTGCCTTAAATCCACAATACGGAAATGAAAGCTGATCCAATATTGTACGGTACTCTACTAAGAGCGGTACGACGAAAAAAGGGTCAGTTTTTTTATGCAAGATAAGCAGCGGCCTCTTCCTTTTTCACAGCATCATGTTTGTTACAACGGACATAACCTCGATACCGCTGTTCAAGCAACTCTCCAAATTCAAATAATGCAGTTTCATTTCCAACACGACTCATCACCTGCACCGAAATTGGCATGCCTTTCGAACTTTCACCGACCGGGACAATCAATGATGGCAAACCCCACGTATTCCCATACGCAATGAAAGGCATATAGCGTAGGAACGTTTTTTGGAAGGAGAAAAGTTCTTTGTACAATTGCCCATGTATTGAAGCTGGCGAATGATAAACGGGCATCACGATCAAGCGGCGATCGAGATATTTCCGAAGTCTGTCATCACCTTTCTTTAAGAGCTCCCGTAGTGTATTCAACCGTCTGCCGGATGGTTTGAACATGCGTGCTCCGATCATTGCCCAGGATAAATAAGAATGGATATCCGAGCGAGCATACTTCGATTTAAAAAACTCCCTATACAGATTCGGTTGTCTTTCATTGACTATCAAATGTTTTCGTAAAGCTTTCGCCCCATCCATCGACATAAGCTGCTGCCAAATAAGAGCAGACTCTTCAAATAAAGGAGGTTCATCTACCTGCATTGCAAAATCCTGTTCAAACTCTTCTTTTATCGAACGGATGAGCCTGCCAGTTTCAACACCTAAAGGACACGCGTAGAACTGTGGTATGACAAGCTCAAAAGAACTTAAATCTGTTGAAGTTGGTTGATGTTTTGCGATGATATCGTTGACGAGTCGGGTGTCTCGTACGCTTTTCGCCATCGCTCCGATACCCAACATCCGCTTTTGCTCTTCAAACTCCACATATGGGTAATTGCCCTGTTGAGAGACCTGATCATTCCCAGATTTAAAACCGACCACACCATTGAAGTGGCAAGGAAACCTGAGCGAACCGCCGATATCTGCCCCAAGCCCGACAGCTGCTCCACCTGCTCCCATCAAGGCACCTTCTCCTCCGCTTGATCCCCCAGCCGTAACTTCTAAATCCCACGGGTTATTCGTCCGTCCATATATTGGATTGTCGGTCTCCTGGTAAAAACATAGCGAAGGTGTATTTGTTTTGCCTAGGATGATCGCACCTTCTGCTTTTAAAAGACGGACAACCTCTGCATCCTCTTCAGCTGTCCAGTCCTTGCGATGTATAAGGCCCCCTGTTGTTTTCATTTCTTCCACATTGAAGGATTCCTTGATACTGATTGGAACGCCGAACAGTCTTCCTTTCGAATGCCCTTCCTTCAAAAGAAGATCTGCTTGCCGTGCATCTTGTCGCGCATTTTCAAACCGGTCCTCTGTCAGGCAATTCAACTTTGGATTAATCGCTTGCAGATGCTTGATATATGTCTCAACAGCCTGTTCAGATGTCATTTTCCCGCCCTTGATCCCAGCGGCTATTTCCGACGCATCCATATCCAAGATTGACATAGAAACCCCACCTTTTCCGCCTTTAATGGCTATTTTTCAGATAAAGAAAATTTTGCAAAGCCATGCCTTAACGAAGGCTGAGCTATTGTTGCACTTATACTCAATACTTTCTTTAGTGTAAAAAGAGAGCATCATGATGTGAGATTCTAAGTTCCGACTAAAGTTGAATATTGCAAAACATTCCATTATGGATATATACGTGAAGAATAGGAAACATTCCTCTATACCAGATGAAAAAGGTGATTTCTGACACCAGAGTTTGAACTGGTCAGTTTGGGAGAATCCGTTCACTTTTTGAGAGAATCCATTCACTTTCGTGGAGATTCTGTTCACTTTTCCGATAAATTTGGTCACTCTAGCAATTTTCAGCACTGTTGTGTGTTATGAAGTGTTCATAGAGCACTTTCATCCCGTTTTCAGCTCAGGAGTGGCCGTATGAAGTGTTCATAGAGCACTTTCATCTAGTTCATTCGTGCCCCCCTTCGAAAATCATCAAAAAAGAGCGGGGGCATCCCCACTCTGAATATGATCCATCAATCCAGCTCAACGTACATTTTCTGGAGTGGTTCAATTCCCAACCGCTCGGATTCCTTTGCTTTTTTCAATAGTTCAATCCCACGTTCACGGTTTACAGGATCATTCGGTTCCCCCACCTACAGGGAATGGAAACATTTTCCGGAAATCCAAAAGCTGTTGCGCCACATCCTCATAGTGATCACTAGCAATACCAGCATACGAAGCCACAGCGTCATTCTCATCCTGCCACTCTAAACGAACCTCTCTTAGAAACTTCGAACGAAGCGTCGAGGGGAATTTTTTCAGACTGACTCGCTTTTGTCTTTCGTGTAGAAGAAACGTGAAACGACGACTCCTGTAGCTCCGACAATCATAAATAGGGTTGCACGGACGACGATCGAGACATTCGGTAAGTCGATGAAAATCAACTTACCTAAAGATAAAAAGAGGAGAATGATACCGACGATCCGTACCGCCTGGTTGTTCCGAACCACCCCATACACGATTCCGCAAACCGCATAGACAATCCAACAGAGGGTCATCGTCAGATATTGAGTGTTCACCGATTCATATTTCGTGAATACATAGCTTAATTGACTGATATACGCAAGGAGTGCGACTGCTGTTGTCCCGAATAACAATCTTCGAGATTCGTTCGGTATAATCTCGATATCCTTCTTAGCCAGGTACGTCAGAAACCACAATGTTGCAATCAGCACAGTCCAGCTGTACATCGGCGCTGAATTAATTTCTTCAATCTGTACGGTGATCGTATGCAATAGTCCAATGATATATACAAATGCACCGCTCCAAAGCTGCAACTTGATCTTATTGATCAGACCGATATAGATCGCTGCTGTTCCCTGAAGCAACAGAATGATTGCCAGTTCACGTCCAGTAAAGACCTCCATGAAATAAAACAACATACTCAGCAGCAAAATCGGGAAAATCACTGTACTGGTATTGGTGATCTTTTTAAAATGGACATACACGTACACAATGAAATATACGATGGCGATTCCGAGCAAGATTATTGGCCAATTGCTGCGGTCGAAGCCTTGGTACATGAAACCTAGACTCGCTAGAAAGCTGATCAACAAGACTGACTGCTGAACTTTCGGGTACACTTTATAGGTTAAAAATACTCCTAATAAAGCAAGATGCTGCAAAAACATACCGTAGCTTAAAATTCCAAGGTCTCCTTTAGCAACCGGATAAATCGGTAGGATTGCAAATACCATGTAAAGCATGAGGACGACCGGTAAAAGGACCATTGCGACAACGTGAAGCTTCGAATACTTTTTCCACAATGCGAATCCTAGCATGATGATGGAGAAAATCGTCACATAGCTTACGAAAAACCACGTATTGGCTGTATTGCTGTCCAACAAGAACGGAATGAAGTAACCGCCAACAGTCGCAAGTACTGCGAGCACCTCTGACCGATGACGGATTGCGAAATAGATGCCGAGCACGATCCAGATAAGATTCATACTGAATGCTGCCGACAGTCCGATGAATCCATACAAGACATGAGTTGCAAAAGTCGTAACCACGAGGACTGTGACCGATCCACCTAAAAGTACCTGTCCCAGGGCATTTCGTCCTTTTCTGATCTGTATCTCCCCAACCAGGATCAGAGCGACTCCTGCTACAAATCCGAGGATACAACGCACAGACTCATTGATGATACCTACTTCCGAAGCTGCCTTGAATCCCCAGATCACCCCTAACAATAAGACAAAAATAAAAATCCTCGGTAACCATATTTGACCAATGACCCGTTCCCAATCCATTGGATCTTTTGGGTGCTCCCAGGGAGGAACCTCCTCGACTGACTGACGAGCATCCGCTTTGGGTACTTCTTTTTTTTGCACAGGTTGAACGGTTTTCACCTGGTCCACCCTTTTATGTGGATCAGCTTTTTGCATCTCACTTAGTTGATTCTCAAGTTTTTTGACACGCTCTTCCAACTCTTTTAGCCGTTGTTCCTCTGACATGTACTCACCTTCAATTTTAAAAATCTATGCTGCTTGTGCACACCTCTACTTCCACAAGTTGTATGGATCCTCCTCTTTTTTCCACTGAAAATTTAACCTTCGATAAGACATTGCAATACAAAAAGGAAAGAGGTATCATAAGGATATTGACTAATGCAAACGCTTGCACTAATGATAGTAAATATCGATACAGTTTAACCTTGGTAAAGCCAAGCCTTAGCGGAGGCTGAGCCATAGTTGCACTTATACTGAAGAAAGTATTTATCCTTTCTTTAAGTATAGGCTTTGTTAATCTTCGTTGTTGATTTTAAACGAAATTCACGACACTCCTGCGGGAACAGCGGACCAGGTGTGACCCCGCAACGAACTGCAAGTTCGTGAGGAGGCTCACTGTTCGCCCGTGGAAAGGGACTGAATTTCGAATCAACATTATTTAACAAAAATCTAAGTATAAAGAAAAAGAGACAGCGATAGAGGAGAGAAATGTATGGCTAAAAAATGGTGGAAAGAAAGCGTTGTTTATCAGATCTATCCGCGCAGTTTTAAAGACACCAATGGCGATGGGATCGGCGATATTCAAGGCGTGATTTCAAAATTGGATTACCTGAAGGATCTTGGCATCGATGTTATCTGGATTTGCCCGATCTATCAATCTCCTAACTCCGATAACGGCTATGATATCAGCGACTACAAAGGTATCATGGATGAATTCGGCTCGATGGAGGATTTCGATCGATTATTGGCTGAGACCCATGAACGCGGCTTGAAATTGATCATGGACCTTGTCGTCAACCATACCTCTGATGAGCATGCCTGGTTCATCGAATCCCGGAAATCAAAAGACAACCCATATCGTGATTACTACATTTGGCATCCTGGAAAGAATGGCGGCGAACCGAACAATTGGGAATCGATTTTCGGCGGTTCTGCTTGGAAGTATGATGAGAAAACGGATGAGTATTACATGCACATTTTTGATGTAAAGCAGCCTGATTTGAATTGGGAAAATCCAAAGGTCCGTGAAGAAGTGTACGACATGATCAATTGGTGGCTTGATAAAGGTATCGATGGTTTCCGTGTCGATGCAATAAGCCATATCAAAAAGGTTCCTGAATTCCCTGATATGCCGAATCCCGACAATAAAAAATACGTTCCTTCCTTCGATGGTCATATGAACCGTGAAGGCATCGATCTTTTCCTTCAGGAATTGAAGAAGGAAACGTTTGATAACTATGACATCATGACTGTCGGCGAAGCCAATGGTGTTAAAATTGAGGGTGCAGAAGATTGGGTTGGCGAAGACAATGGATACTTCGATATGATCTTCCAGTTCGAACATATGGGGCTTTGGGAGAAAGGAAATGACACATCCTTCGATCTGATCCATTTTAAAAAGATCCTGACTGACTGGCAAAAAGGATTGGAAAATCGAGGTTGGAATGCACTCTATCTTGAAAACCATGATCAGACCCGTTCGGTTTCCCGTTTCGGTGACGATCAGAACTATCATAAGGAGTCTGCAAAGGCCTTGGCAACTTGTTACTTTTTAATGCAAGGTACACCTTATATCTATCAGGGACAAGAGATCGGGATGACGAATGTGAAGTTCCCTTCTATTGAGGAGTACAATGATGTCGGGATGCTGAATTTTTATAAAGAAGGACTTCGTGAAGGGAAGACACATGATGAACTGATGGAAGTCATCTGGACGAAAGGTCGTGACAATTCCCGGACACCGATGCAATGGAACGATTGTGAATATGGTGGATTTTCGAATTCCAAACCGTGGATCGGCGTTAATCCGAACTACACCGAAATCAATGTGGAAAACCAACAGAATGACACGGATTCGGTCCTAACCTATTACAAAGAATTGATCAAGATTCGTAAAAGATATGATGTGCTCGTTTACGGAGACTATGATTTACTATTGCCGGAGCATCCGCAACTGTACGTGTATAGCCGTATGTATGATAACCAGACAGCGTTGATCATCACGAACTTATGCAGCAATGAGGTGAGTTTTGATTTAAATGAAGTAAAAGCTGGTTCGGACAGAGAACTTCTCCTCACCAACTATGATGAAATCGACGAAAGTGGAGATGTTGTAACACTCAAACCTTTCGAAGCACGAGTGTATTTATTCTAATTAAGTAGGGCTGACCAAAACATCACTTTCATCAATGTTGTGGTCAGCCTTTTTGATTTACATGGGATTTTTCTGAAATCGTAACGGACACCAGAGCCGTTATTTGTATAGAAAATGCAGGGTATCTTAATTTAACGGACATCAGTGGCGTTATCTGTGAACAAATGATCTGATTTACAAAAATGTTAACGAAATAAGGGCTCTGGTGTCCGGTATTTTTATAAATGTACGGATTTTTTGGTAAATAAGAGCTCCTGTGTCCGTTATCGGTCTTTCCTAAACTGTTACATCAAGGAGTCATGAGAATCCCCCTATGTACAGCACTTCTGGGTCAGCCCTTTCTATTATCGATTACTGCTCTCAAAGAGGTGAAACTTCATGCCATAGGGATCAGCGATCATGATGCTTTTCTCATTATATTCTTTCGTAACTTCGCATCCCTGTTCTAACAACTGCTCTTTCATACCCTCAAAATCATCGGTCGAAAACTCGAAATAGACATTGTTTGCATCCGCTCTTTCCATATAAAAATTCATTCCATTGAAGGATAATTTTGTTTCATTCCCCAAGGTCCTTTCTGGTTTCATACCGATTACGTTTTCGTAAAATTCAATGGCAGCAGGGTAATTTTTCACCTGGATCGCGACATTATTGGTCAGTTGTAACGAGGATCTTTGATTGATTTTACGGTTCGGCTGGAACGATCCCTCACGACCTGGCAACAGTTCGAATAAAGGCCAAACCGAACAGAAGTCATCTCCTGGACCGAGGGGTGCGTTTGCATAATGAAAGATCTCACCATTTTCGTTTTTACGGAAAGTAGAAACACCTGGATAATAGGAACCATCTTTTTCATAACCCATATCTACCTTAAAGGTCGTCCCTTTCGTCGAGACCATCGGGAACCTCCACCCGCGTTCTGCTGCTATATCCTCCTGGACACTCGGTTCATCCGGCGAACTTACAACAAAAGCAGCCCGTTCGATCAGATGATGATGGACACCATTAAATCCATCAGCCCATAACGTGCAATAGTTACAGCCCTTCCCCATATTATGGATGACAATCAGTTCATCCTTATCTAGGAATAATTCCTCAAGTGTTACTTCTTCATTTTCTTTGTTCCTGAATCTGTAGTTTTCAATCCGCTCTTCGGGTACATCTCTTCTCAATTCTGAAAGCTGTTTTTTCTTTTTCAGGAGTTCTTCACCTAATTGGTTGATTTCCTCAATCAAGGTTTGCGCTTGCATAAAAAAACCTCCTAACAAATTTAGAATCCACTAGCTAAATTCTGCATCGATTAGGAGACTCCTTTTTTGAAATGTAAAAAGATGGATTGTACTTTTTATGATAAAGGCTTTGTTATACTTTAAATCATTTTCGTGTATGCAATCAGAATTCTTAGAAGACTTTCATTTTTTGGATTCGTCGTTCACAACAGGACGTACTTGTACAGGATGTACTGACTTCGACGTTCACCATAGGACGTGGTGGTATTTAGTCGAAGTTCATTATTATAGTCGAAGATCCATAATTCGCTGTGGGGTCTCGCCTGGCTCACTTTTCCCCCAGGAGTGTCGTAAATTTCGCTTCAATCAACATAGTCAGAAATCAACTGTCTGAGTTAACAAAACCCATGATATAAAACGAAGAAATTATTGCATGGCCACTTCTGGCCAGTGATTTTGCTTTCCTCTCCTTAAATCCCAACGAATCATACGGTCACGTTGGAAGTTCGCCATATCCTCAAAAGGCATGGAAGTAGTACTGATCTTTTTTAAACGTGCTTCATATCTTGGATGTTGTTTCAATTCACGAAACCCTCCAAAATTATCATCATCTAGCGCCCAGACCACCCGTTTGATGTTAGCCAAATAAATGGCGCCAGAACACATGACACAAGGTTCGACAGGCGTATATAACGTGAATTGGCGCTCATCGGATGATTTAATCATTGCTTCCCTGGCTTTGCGAATCACATCAATTTCTGCATGAGCAGTGGCATCCATTTCTGAATGGACATGATTTCGTCCACATGCAAAAACTTCACCTTTGGAATCAACTAACACAGCACCGATAGGGACAGTATCCGCTTCTTCTGCTCTAGCTCCCTCTTCCATTGCTATCTGAAGAAAATACCGATCACGTTCCAGTTCATTCATTATTTCAGTTCTTTCCGCCACTTTTCAATCCTCCTGCCATCCAACTCGCCGTCACTGTATTTTTCAAAGCCTTGTTTTTCCCAAAAGCGTATACCTGGTTTGTTTTTTTCTAAAATAGCCAGTCGGATTTCAGTATGACCATAGCTTTTCAAATTTTCTTCTAAAAGCGCATAAACCGAACTCGCTAAACTTCTCCCTTGAAAATCACTATGTAAGACGAACAAACCAATCCAGGGGAAGCCATCTTTAGGATTCTCGGGTAAGTAATCGATAAGTCCGATCATATCTTCCCAATATTGAACGATCCAACGTATCGACCCCAGTTGCTCGCTTTCCTCATGTTCTTTTAAAACATCAGCATCCTCCATTACAGACTTATCAGTTGACCATAAATTAAACTGCGAGTTCGAGTTCATGATCTCCAGCTCTGTTTGGATCATGCTTTTATTATTCGGTATGAATTTAAACATTCTTCCCTCTCCTATTTCTTTAACTACCTTATTAAATCTTCTTCGGCATTTGTATCCTTTTTCCCTTTAATCAGCTTCACTTGGTCATCGATAATAACACATTCAAATTGTGGAGCGTTTGTTGTAATTACAGAATCGGCTTTATGCAATGATCCAATCCTTCCATAACCGATGTGTGTAGGGATATGGGAACCGACAAACTCGTACATGCTCATTGGGATAGGTTCCAGTCAAAAGTGTACTGTCAATGGTTACAGACATGGGCGGTTAAAAGGGCACTTCAGATCGCAGCTGACCATAATTCATCAAATTATCAATTGCTAGCGCTTTGCCTTTTTTCAATTGATTGCTGTAAAGGTTTCTCCTCAAAGAATCAACCAGTAAAAACACGACTGACTTGGAAGACGAACCACCTGAATTTTTCTCAAGCGCTTTGTGTGATGTGGCAAACTCGAACACATAAATGGAAAAATACAATCAGTAAAATACTGATTATTAAATAAGCTGCGTTTTACCATTACTCGGTTACATCCCTTGTCAGTAATTTATCCTTATGGTACCCAGATTGCCTTATCCTATTTTTCGCCTTAATGCTTTTAACATGTAAAAATGGGATTGTTCTACTAACATTTTGAGGTCACGGAAGAACACAATAAGTAATGTCTTACGTTCACTTGAGTAAAGGAGGTATTTACAAAATGAACAGACGAAACATTCAATGGCTGCCTATCATCGCATCTGTAGGTATTGGTGCCGCTGCTTACAACATGATGTCTGGAAAACAAGCTGGTCAATTGCAAAATATGATTCCAGGAATGGGAAATATGGGTGGGATGGCTGCTGGTCAGTCTAACCAAACAACGAACCAAATGCAGTAACCTTAACGAAGTACTGACTTGAACCGGGTCAGTACTTTTTGTTTCTCATAAAAAAAGAAAACTGTGTGTAGATGAAGTGCATAATTGAAAAACTGCGATTTTGATGTACGCTTGAGCAATTTCGATGACATCTTGAGCAATTTCCAGGCAACCTTGAGCAAATTCAATGACATCTTGAGCAATTTCCAGGCAACCTTGAGCAATTACGTTTTTCACCTACAAAAAAAACCACCCGAAACCGGGCAGTTTTTCAAGCAAGATGACATTCAAGTCCCATCGGACCCCATTCAGACTCGAACACGAAGCCTGTCTCTGGATGGTAATCCAATGTCAATTCATCATCAAGATTTCGTTTTGTAAAATGATCGACGTAGAACTCGATTCCTTCTGATTGGATGACTGAATCACTCTTTCGCGAATCATCTTCAATCAATTTGAATTTCATCATCGTTCCGCACCCACCTTGCATTTCAGCATCGATACGGAGAATTTTATCTGTTGCCAACTTCAGCTTTTTCAGTTCGTGAAGTGCCATTTCCGTTATTGTGAGGTTCATCATGCTTTCCTCCTCCCAGTCGATTTACAAGACCAGTTTTTGAAAATAGCCGCTCTTTCACTTTTTGACCTGTCGGCGTGATCGCCAACCCTCCTAATGCTGTCTCTTTAAGAGGGCGCGGCATGTTCTTACCAATATCATACATCGTATCGATCACTTCGTCACATGGAATTCTACTTTCCACCCCAGCAAGTGCCATATCTGCTGATGAAAATGCAATCGAAGTTCCGATGACATTCCGCTTGATACATGGTACCTCAACCAGACCAGCAACTGGATCACAGACGAGCCCAAGCAACGATTTCATCGCCATCGCTGTAGCATGAACCGCTTGCTTTGGAGATCCACCTTTTAATTCCACGATCGTACCTGCTGCCATCGCAGTTGCAGAGCCGACCTCCGCCTGGCAACCGCCTGCTGCACCGGAAATGAACGATCGGTTAGCTATGATATAACCGAGCATACTCGCCGTGAACAACCCCATGACCAGATCATCTAACTCCATTTCGGTATTTTTATGAAGGGAAAATAACACACCTGGCAAAATCCCAGCTGCACCAGCTGTCGGGGTAGCAACGATCACACCCATGCGGGCATTGCTTTCTGAAGTTGCCATCGAGCAAGCCATAGCATCACTGATGATCGATCCAGATAAAACGTCCCCCGCTTCAATATAGGCTTTCATTTTCACAGCATCGCCGCCGGAAATTCCGCTCGGAGCTTCTGATGCGTCATCCAGTCCTTCTTCCACTGCATGCTGCATCTTCATCAATCGCTCTTTCATCATGTTGAAAATCTCTTGCTTCGATTTTCCCGACTTCACACGCTCCTGCTCAATCATCGCTTCAGCTATCGTCTTATTTTCACGTTCGCAAAAGTCGAGCAGATCAGCTGTTGATTGGATATCCATTCTGCTCACCTCCCTTTCATGCAACCTCTTCGGCAATACGTCGGACAATCTTTTTCAAATCGTCAAACGTACTGACAGACATATCTAAATTCTTGTAATCGTTGATCCTAAAAATTTTAGCAAGTCCACCGCCAACCGACGCGCCACCGATGACCATTTTCTGGGTTCCCAGTTGAACGGTCAGAATCGCAACATTCGGGTGATCGAACTCCTTGCAATTTTCTTCTAACACAAACTCACAGTTCAGATTGGCATCTGAGGCAAAATCGTATGCATGTTTGATCCGAGTATCTTCTGTATCAAAGCCTAGCAAACCACCAAGGATAGCTTTATCTGTACCATGTCCTTGATAAGTTTCCGCAAAAGAATCGAATAACTTTATTTCAGCATGATCCGGCACACCGCCTAAAAGTTCATAAGCCGCTCTGCCGATCCAAACCGCACCTGCTGTATGTGAACTCGATGGACCAACCATGATCGGCCCGATAATATCAAAACAACTATTGTAGCCCATTGTAATACCTCCTTATCAAAGAGAGCTCTTTTTTACACAAAAAATAAAAAGGACAAAGAAGGTGAATTCACCCGCTCTGTCCTTTTTACCTGAGAGATTATTGGTTACCCCTTTGGTGGCTTTCGCGCTCTCCAGAGATGCGTCCGATCGCAGTTCGTTTACCTGAGAGATTTGTTCCATGGTTTTCTGGAACTTGCTCCTTCGGTGTCGGTATTAAATGTCCGACTCTCCCGCGACCTTCATTCGCATATTATTCATTTAATACCATTATGTCGGATTTCGACCCTATTTGTCAATCGTTTTAGAAAACGCTTACACTTGTCAATATGAAAAAGGAAAGTCGCCACAAACATCCCTATGTGACATGGCAGCCTTTCCTAGAGTTCTAACCAGTAATAATTTCTTCCTTCAATTCACTGTCTTTGATTTCAGCTTTAGGCATGAGTATTTCTTTTGCATTGAATTCTTTTAAAGGCACTTGCTTACTGATGCGGTTCGGTGCATCCGGATTAGCCAATGCGGTAGTACCAAGGCTGATAAAATCCGCTTGTTCTTGATCAATCAGTTTCCGCGCTTTCTCTGGCTCCCCTAATCCGCCATTAGCTATGACCGGGAGACGGCTGAATTCTTTGGCAGCCTCAGCCAGCGTTTTCGTCCCCACTCCAAAGCCTGGTTCAGAACCATCTCTATCTGTAACATGAATGTAGTCAAGGGTGGTTTCACCAAGCTGTGAAAAAATCGTAAATGCATCTTTCTCACCATTCGGCCATTTATATTCCTGATCAGCCACTTTCCCTTGTGAGATTCGAATCCCTACCATGAAGTCATCTCCAACTGCTTGACGAACGACGTCGATGATTTCAAGCATGAATTGAAGGCGTTTTTCAAGTGAACCACCGTATTGGTCCTGTCTATGGTTCAAATAGTCAGTCAAAAATTGATCGAGTAAATAGCCATTTGCTCCATGGATTTCGACACCATCAAATCCAGCACCTTTGGCATGGATAGCCGCCTTTACAAAGGAATTCTTTACATTTTCAATCTCATCCAGCGTGAGTTCTTTCGGCTCTTTATACGGACCAGATCCACCATAAAAAGGGAGCTGCTCCCCTTTCGGAGTGATTGATGACGGAGCGACCGTTTCATTTGTAAATCGGTTCCCTTGTGCTTGACTCCCAGCATGCATGAGTTGTGCGATTAGTTTAGACCCATGATGTTGAACTGTTTCAACAATAGATCGCCATGCTTCCATTTGTTTTTCGTTTGCGATACCAGGTTGGTTGTGATAACCCTGGCTGTAGGACTCATCAAGATAGATACCTTCGGTGATAATCGCACTGAAACCACCTTTTGCATAACGTTCATAATACTTTTCCATTCTATGATTCGCTCGTCCGTCGGCTTCCCCACTCACACGGGTCATCGGTGCTACCATATAACGGTTCTTCAATTCAACTTTACCTAATTTTCCTGTATTAAATAGTGGATCCATCATCCATCCCTCTTTCTTTAATAAGGTGAGTAGATATACTTTTTTAAATCATTTAACGTTACCGTAACAGGCGTTCTTATACTGTATCAAACAATCCGCTCAAGAAAAAAACACCCATCAAGGGTGTCATTATGTATGGCTGGGCTAGCTGGATTCGAACCAGCGCATGACGGAGTCAAAGTCCGTTGCCTTACCACTTGGCTATAGCCCACTAATATTGAACACATCTTCTATTATGATTATTATTTTAAAAAATATGCGAAAAAACTTCAAGATTTTACACGTGAATGATGGGCGTCGTCAAGGGCAAATTAACCTTGAGGTGATAATAGATGAAACTGGTCGATGAAATTTATGATACCTTCAAATATCATTTTTCAGCTGATGAAGAAGATATGTATCCGATTGTCTATGGACTGATGGAAGCCAAATCACGAGAAGAAATTTTAGAGCAACTAGAAGAGCTGTCCAATGAAGAATTGAATGAAATGGTCACGCTATTTATTCTAGAACAGCTACAGAGAAAATTAGCAGAAGAAGGCATCGGCCGTGTAACCCTTGGGCAGGATTACACAGACGATTTTATTCAATAACATGACAGCCTACTCTTATTGTTGGTATTCATGTTCTGCTTTAAAATCTTTTTTGTACCTATCATACAAAGACGCCATCCCAACACCAAATATCGCTGATGCAAATGATTCATAACCTTTTATAAGTAAATCCACAATAAGGATTGTAAGCAAAAAACCTATAAACAACGCATACAACCCAAACACATTTTTCGTCTGAATGATCTTTCTCCATTCGTTTATCAGTTCAAAAAATAGAATTAGTCCGAGCATGAACCGTTCCAACAACAAGTCCTCAGGGTTGGGTATTCCAATGGGTGTGACTAACCATTGTAACAAAAGTAAAAAAAGGATGATGTTCCAGTTGATGTATTTATTGATACGATCCTACCTTTCTGATTATTTGATGGTTTCTTCGCGAACCAAACCATACCCCAATGCATCCAGTGCTTGTTGTAGAGAAGTGTAAATATTCAATTCATGGAGATCGATACCCAAATTCACAGCCGTTATCGCAACCGCTGAGCGTATTCCAGTAATCAAGGTTTTGACTCCAAGAAGTTTAAGCGTGGTGACCAATTGGAAAATATGATGGGCAACCATCGTGTCGACAACAGCAACACCAGATAAATCGATGACCAGGCGCTCTAATTTCAACTCCTGGCAGCGTTCCAACGCTTTTTCTTGTATGGATTTTGCACGATTTGTATCAATATCACCTATTAGCGGCAAGACTGCTACACCTTTAAACAAGGGGACGATCGGAACGGAGAGTTCTAGCAATGTATTTTGATACTTGTTTGCGACTTCCAGGTTGTATTCTACATAACTTTTGCTGTATCCAAATACTGCCTGATCCAAAACAGGGTCTAAGCTATTCGCTACTTTAATGATCGTTTCTCTACTTAGTTTTTCTTGTTCTGCAATCTCCGCGATGTACATCCAAATCGCTTTCCGGTAATAATATGTATTTTGCAGTGCTTCGGTAATCGGCACCTCCTTTACGACAGCTTCTTTCCCTTTTTCGCTGCCCCAACTGATCGCTTCATTGAAATCAACAGGATCACTTTTTTTTAAATTGGTACCAATCAATTCCACCAAACTCAACGCTCTCTCTTTCAATGCATCCTTCATTAAGAAATCATTATCGGTTTGGACAGTTTCTAATCGTAGCCTGACGATATCCTCAGCAATCTTCTGTTTATTTTCTAGTATTTTATCTGCTACAAGTGCAACCCTGTGGGTCTCTTCAACTTGATTCATACAGCTTCCACCCCTTTATCTGATAATTTCCTACAATAGCTTTCTCCAATAAGACTCAAAATCCTGCAAAAATCTTCAAGTGCCAGGCACCGTTTCAACCCCCTTGGTATAAAAAACTTTCTGATCGGTGCCAGGCACCGATTGAGCGTGCTTGGGGCTCTAGGTGCCTCATTCGGCGACTGGCACTTCTAGCGTTTTTCTGCCGCTAAGATCAGGCATAGCGGTATCCGTTTGCGCCGTTCATATTCTTCTATTGAGCTGAACCGGTGCCGCTCCGGGATTCCTTCTTTCAGATTTTCCAGCGAAAACCCTGCTTGGAGTAATTCGAAAACATATTGTTCTGTGGTGCGATGATATTTCGTCACCGGTTGGTTAATCCATGGTTCTATCCGTTCTCCTTGACTGAAATAATCATCCACAATCCAGTCTGTACGCTGTTTTCCAACCGCACTTTTCATTGAAGCTGTGATTACAGGATGTTGGACACTGAACACAAACCTACCACCGTCTTTCAATCCACGATAGATTTTCAGGAAAAGGTCTGCTACATCAGCGATATAATGGAAGACGAAACGCGAAACAACCAGATCATACCTGTTCGCTTCTATCTTGATTTCATTCAGGTCAGCCCGTTCTATGGTTGCTGTTGTATCCTTCAAATTCCGTTCAGCCTGTTCAATCATCTTCTCTGATCCATCCACCCCATGATAGCCTGAAGCTCCTAAAGAGAGAATTTCAGTCCCGAACTGACCATCACCACAGCCTAGATCAAAAATATGCATGCCGCCAATTTCTCTGATCAAGGACATCAATGCTGGGCCTTCCATAGCATTATTTGGACTTTCTGATCTGTTTCGCCTTTTTTGAAACTGTTCAAAGAAATCATGTTGATCATAATAGGAGGAACCGTTCATCCATTACTCCCCACTCTCTTTTACATCGATCAAGAAAATACGCTCAGAAAAGGCACCTCGTTTTTCGGTTTTGCTCTTTCGCACTGACTCCAATTCATCAACAGTGAAGCCCCGTACCTTTATCAAAGCATGAATGACCTCCATCAAATCAGCCAATTCTTCAAGTGCTTCTTCAGCATCTGCTGCTCCCTGGTATTCCTTCAGTTCTTCAAACGCTTTTTCCTCTAGTGCTTTTATGTACGCCGTTTTATCCAAAATACGAGTCTGGTATGAATCCCCACCATTTTCAATAATTTCAGGAATCCGATCTCGGATTAACTTGTTATATACCGACATAGCCATCGCTCCTTCAGTTTATTCCACCTGCTTCAACTTTTCTATGCATTAATTCATGTTCTCGAAAGGATAGAGCACTTCTGTTCCATCTTCCAAAACCACGCTCAGTTGCTCAGCCTTAAAACTAGTCTCTTCACTCAGCATAGGGAGGTACCAGTAGGAGGATTCGACATTTGTGCTGACGCTGAAGTCATCGTTTTGGAACCTGATCTGTTTGATTTTCATTGGATCGGCATAACCGTACAGAAATCCTTTGTTGTCTATCGAGATCACACTGAAATTATCGATTCGAAAAATCGTATCCTCAGCACGATTCATGATAGCCGGAGCACTTGAACCATCCAATCCCCAACCAAGGAATCCTTTAGAATAGTGATCACAGTGAATCATTTGATCAGATTGATAAATCACTAAATAATCATTGGTGGAAATAGGAACAACGTCCAGGACAACCTTTCCTTCCAATACTTTTTCAATTGAAGAATTCTGAAAATACGTGTAACCCCAAAAGGTAAGTGAAACAGTAATGAAAATCCCGATTATTCGTATCAAACGCTTATTCACCACCAGGAACCTTTCCTTCAATTAATTCCACCTCAATCGTCCTCTCCCTATTTTCCTTTTCCTCAATTAAATCGAGAACTTGAACCTCTTTCTTTCTGTTTTCCAATTCATCTTCAGAATAGCTGAGAATTTCTTCGAAAAATTCAGGGGACTTTTGGGTAAGTTTATAAAAACTGCTCCCTTTTCCATCTTTAAATTTGATGAAACCCATGCTTCCATCTTCTATTAGAGTCATTCCAAACCCGTCAAACCCTTCACCAATTTCATAATAAATATTGATCGTTTTGAGTTCAGGTGTGTGACTCAACTTAAAAATTTCTGTCACCTCACTCTGTGTCGCTTGTTGAAATCTTTCCTCTTCAAGTAGTTGATTGAAATGACTGATAGCGCCTCGATCATCCAGTCGAAAGCTTCCTTTTTCCAATATACTTACTGATACTTCTTCAATATCGCTAACATCAATTATATCTTCAAAATGCTGTTCAGTCCCTTGAGAACATGCAGCCAATAAGGCTATCCCACAAACCAGAATTATGCATTTAAACATAAAACAACCCTCCCTTTAACGCAGTTCTCGTTCCATGAATTTCAAATACCAGGGAAATTGTCTTCTACTGAATGATGTTAAAAATGGCAGCTCGATCGTCTCTTGTTGATCATTCCAATGTATTTTCACCTTCAAAGTGCTGTGTGGACCTTGTTCATACAAATCGTATAAAAACGGTTCAACTGATTTTTGAGGAAGTTGGACGAACGCCTTAGCATGATGAAGGTCAATTGTTTCAGTCACATCTGTCCCTTCAACAGAATAGGTGAACTTTATTGGCGGATCATCGTTCTTAAAGTTGATTACCATGACGGATTGTGGATCTGTATACATATCTTCATGGTGAAAAGTGACGGCATAAAAGGAGATCTCCCAATTATCACCTGGCTGTTCCGCATAATGATCTTCCTCACCTTTTTCAAACCCATAAACCTGACCACCATAACTTTTCCCAAAGTGGAGTGTTACAGCGGGGAGGAAGATTGCTACTAGTAAAGCCAAAACAACCACACCGATTACACACCAAATAATTTTACGAGTCATGATTTTACTTCTGTTAGCTTCTTCAGAAGTAATTTCATATGCATATTTGATTGATTGAGGATAGAAAACTCTCCTTGCTTTAATTTGTGTATGATATCATCCCGTTCACTTAGGGCCAATTGATGTAGAGTATGATTTATCGTCCCCTTTTCCAGTGCATCGTCAAGTTCATGATCATCTTTAAGAATGACTTCACCTGATGGTAATACGACAATATCGAGAAATAGATCATCCACCCAAGGCACACCATTTTCATCCAGTCCAACTTCAGAGCAAATATCGATATACCATTGTATAATTTCGCCCTCTTCACCAAACATCGTCGTCACTGAATGATGCATGTAATCTGGAAACTGCTGCAGCCAACTATATCCTTGATCCACAATACAAAGCTCCTGCTCACCTTACTGTATATACAACGGTTCTTTAATTTCATCCATTTTCAATAACGTTATGTATCCTTTAAATGAGTCCATCTCAAGATAGGTTTGAGCGTAACGTCTTTTCGTGATTCTCTCCCAATCTTTACGATCCCCAGATTTCCTTTTCAGCAAAGTCCTTCCCCCTATACGCAATCTTGTCATAATCTGCTAGACTGCTTGGTTTCTAACTACTGAAAACTTGTATACCGAAATTACAAGACTGATTAAGCCCAAGAACCAAAGAAGACCCGAGATGCCAATTAATAATGAATTTTCCTCAGAAGAAGCCGTTACCTGTAGATAATCTGTTGCAAGGGACTTTGATAAAAAGAATATGGTAGTAAAGTTCAAACAAATATGGATTAGAATCCAGACAAACGCGGATCGTTGTTGATTATCTTTTAACATCATAAATAAGATAACTGAAAATATTGCAGCTAGACTCACAACATATCCAGTTTCCAATAATCCAAAAATACCTTCTTCTAATGGCACCTGCAACCACCCCTTTTTCAATATCATACCATTTATTGGGTTGTTACTGAGAAATTTTCCAATCCTCTACCTCTTCCCTAACACCTTTCAACGAACTATGATAATATTTTCCTAGAGGAGGGATTTTTATGAAAACGTTTGAGGAAAAGTTGGATCAATATGCTGAGCTCGTTGTAAAAACCGGATTGAATATACAAGAAGGACAACGCTTGTTGATCCTTTCTCCGATTGAAGCAAAAGAGTTTACGCGCAAAGTCACAAAATATGCTTATGCTAACGGATGTAATCGCGTTTATGTTGACTGGAAGGATACCGTAACTTCCCGTTACCACTTGGAAGGTGCATCTGAAGAAACATTGAAGAATGATCTGCCTCAGTGGGAAATTGACAAGTATAATAGTCTCGCAGAGAACAACGACTGCTTGTTGAACATTACGGGAGACGACCCTAATGCATATGGGGGAGTTTCACCAGAACGCTTGATGTGGGTACAGAAGAACCGCGGGGAAAAGCTGCAAAACTTCTCAAAAGCACAGCTCAACGGTGATATTCACTGGGCAATCGCAGGCGTCCCTACAGCTGGCTGGGCGAAAAGTGTGTTCCCTGATAAAAGTGAAAACGAAGCAATCGAAGCCCTTTGGGAAGCGATATTCAAAACGGTCCGTATCGATCAGGAAGATCCTGTAGCCGCTTGGGAAGAACACGGTAAAGCACTTTCAGAAAAAGTAGATTACTTGAACGAGAAGCGTTTCAAGACGCTCCATTATAAATCCGAGGGTACAGACCTTACAATTGATCTGCATCCTGAACACCTATGGATTGGCGGCGGTCATGAATCGACCTTCAATACGTCATACATACCGAACCTTCCGACAGAAGAGGTATTCACGACACCACATAAAAATGGTGTGAACGGAACCGTTTCCAGTAAAAAACCTTTATCCGCCATGGGGAATCTCATCAACAACTTCAGCTTGACGTTTGAGGACGGAAAAGTTATTGATTTCAATGCGGAAACGGGCTATGACACGTTAAAACAATTACTTGAAATCGATGAAGGAATGAAGTTTCTAGGTGAGGTTGCACTTGTACCATACGACTCGCCGATCTCAAACAGCGGAATCATTTTCAGTAACACACTCTATGATGAAAATGCATCCTGCCACCTTGCAATCGGAACTTCAATTACCATGTCTGTAAAAGATGTCGGCAAACTATCCAAAGAAGAGCTGGAAGAACGCGGTGTCAACCAAAGCCGTGGCCATACCGACTTTATGATCGGATCAGCTGACCTGGATATTGTCGCTGAGACAAATGACGGTGAGAAAGTACAACTATTCAAGGACGGAAACTGGGCGATCTAACTGGCTCAACCGAGTTTTTTCGCTAGATATGATTTTTAAAAAGAAGGCTTTGTTAAATAATATTGTTGATTTCTAACTAAGTTCGATTTCACCGAAATTCATGACACTCCTGCGGGAAAAGCGAGCCAAGCGAGACCCCACACTCTTTAAAAGGATTTTCGACTATATTAATGAACTTCGAGTAAATACCACCACGTCCTGTGGTGAACGTCGAAGCCAGCATAAGGAAAGCTTCTAAGAATTCCCATAGCAGACACGAAAATGATTTCATTTTTGTGTTGAGATCCTGTGCAAGTGAGGAGGCTTGCGGAAGTGGGTAAATGCAGGAAGTGACGTCCAGCTCAGCGACCAGTCACTTGGATCACTTCAAACTTCCTGCGGCGGCAACACATTGATTGACATCCTTATGAGTGTGCCCACGCAGAACCAAGTCTTTGTTTGGTTCGAGCATCCTCGTCAGTATTCCAGTGACCTTCGTGACTAATCGGGTCGCTTCCGCTTTTCTTACGTACGCGGAAAGGGAGTGAATTTCGCAATAATCAACAATAAAGTATTACAAAGCAAAAGAAAAAAGGGACTGGCCAGATCAGTCGACTTGCCCGCAAAGGCAAATTGATGACTCTGGCTCAGTCCCGTTTTTTATGCGAAATCGAATATTTCCACTTTTACATCCGCATTCACTTCAATGATCTTCCCTTTCCCGTTCGTTCCTTGTTTCGCCTCATGATGACAGTTCTGGCAATAGGAATAAGCTAGGTTCGGTGGATAGCCTGCCCTCAAAATATCTTCGACCGATTGAATGCCAAAGCATTCGGAGCATTGAAAATTCCATAATCGTTTTTCTCTTCCATACAAATGAATTCCGTGCATTTCCCATTCATAAATTGAGTATTTTTGCATTGCCACTTAACACCTTCCTCCACCATCCAATCTATTTTTTCATCAAATGTTTTAGAACAGTGCCATGGTCATGACGTCAACTTGAATGTTAATTGATGAATATGAATTCTATATGACGGAAACCTTTAGGTTTGATTAACTTTTTTAATGAACTGTTATTTCCGCGGGGCCATGCCTCGGTCGCCTTTCCTACAGGAGAGTCGCGAATACCGCACAAAGACATTTACTAAACGAATCAACATTAACCTTTTAACTGTACCTATAATAAAAGTCGAAAAAAAGACAGCTACACATTTTGCAGCTGTCATGATCCTTTCTTAATATATTTGAGGCTACCTTGGACTAACAATCCAACTCCTAATCCTAATAAGGTTCCTGCTTGGACCTGGTCAAAAATAAAACCAAGGCCAATCCCAATCATTAATGCTCCACCAATGATCAACTTCCCTTCACCCCTTATAGATCAAGTCTTTCTTCTATGTACGGATGGGAACTTTAAAAGTTTCAGTTAGAAAGGTTCAATTCAATTCAATTCGAGATGATCTTGTGTAAACGTATATGCACCTGTTGATTCAAGAGCAACTAGTTGATCCAGGTTCATCGGATTACAAGTTAACTGTTGAGCCAATTGTTGTTGATTAACGAGATGACGGTATTGAGCTGCCCTGTTGACTTTGGATTCCATGACCGCTTTCGTCACTTGTACCGGAACGGTTTTGTTGTTCGTCAACACAACCTGACAATGCTCTGTATGGAGTGGCAGGATTTCTTTCACATGACTATGAGCGATCCAAATACACGATTCGCTCTTTGATGATTGAGTTGGAAAGAAAAAAATTCCTGCACGGTTACAGATCATGATCGGAACCATACGACTGAACTTTGTTACATGGATGGCGCCGTCCACTCTACCTTGTAAACTCGAACCATAGTACAAGCAGCTGTCTTTCATGATTTCAATTGGTTTCTGCTTGACAATCAATTCTCTTTCGGATTCGATCACCAGCGAATGCAGATTTCCAAAAGCATCAAAGTGCGGCAGAATCACCATTGTTTCACCATTAATCAAATACTCTTCACCATTCATTTTCCCCATAAATAAATCCCCCCAAAGTAATGATATGTTTGAAGGTCTAAGGTGCAAAACACGCTTACTCTATAATCCCCTTTCCTATTAGATAGGATTATAGTACCATATAATGTAAATTTTATGTATAGTTTTTTGAATTTTATTTATAATTTTAATATTATTTACATTTTGTTGTCGTTTTGGGCGATACCATCGGGGAAAAAACGCCGTCTTTCTATGAATGGGAACAAAGTTCAAAACAATTTCGTTATTTTCTCCATTCCCTGTCCGAAGTTGTCTCGTGTTCGGACAGGGATCCGTCAACTTAAAATTGAGTTTCCATGACAACAAAAAATTACTACAATCAATTTGATGTAGTAGTTCTTATTTTCATCCTTTCAGATAGTCGCACTGTAAAATGCTCATGATATAGGAATCTTGCCACTTTCCATCATGGAATCGTGTTTCCCGGAGGTGTCCTTCAACCTGGAATCCTATCTTTTCATACATCCTTATCGCGTGTTTGTTATCAGCAAAAACCCTAAGCGAAAGACGGTGCATGTTCATTTCTTTGAACACGTATTCCATCAAAAGCTCCATTGTCTCTTGGCCAAAACCTTTCCCTCGAAATTCAGGATCACAGATCGCGATGAAACATTCTGCATTTTTATGATAATGATTGATGTTGAACAAACCAATATACCCGATCGGCTTATCAGCTTCAAGATGCTTAATGATGTAATTTTTACGATTCTCAGCACGAAGCATTCCTTTCAGATTCTCTTCAACTTCATGAAAAGATAGGGAGTCGATGAAAGGATTCACCAACGGCGCGATTTCCATATCATTTTGCCAATTATAGTATGTCGTTGCGTCCTCCATTTTCATTTTACGTAACCTGATTCGTTCCCCTTGAAACAACATGTTATCGACCCCATCTCTTTTTATATCAATAGTTGGAACTTAGGTTCACCCCATCAGTAGTTTCCATGCTTCTTTTTTCTTGTACATTCAGCTTTTTAATTTGTGAAACAGCAAGCCAGACGAGGATAATCAAAGATAAAAAGGCATAGATACCGAAGTATTGACCAACTTGCTGGATTTCAGTGATTGCCTCTTCCATACTCGTTTCAGTTGAACCACTATCAACCAAAAATCCGGAAAACGCCAATAAATTATTCAATACATGGCATATGATCGGTACCCATATGTTCTTCGTCTGCAAGTAGAAAATACTTAGGAAAACACCAAGGGTAAAGTGACCAATCATCCCGCTATTCATATGGATCAAACTGAAAATCGCTGAGGAAACCAATATCCCCGCTACATTTCCATACTTATAACGAAGCTTTTGCAGTAACGTACCTCTGAACACTAGTTCTTCAACTATGGGTGCAATCAGTACGATTAAGAAAAATGAAGGGATTGATGTTGCCGACACGAACGACTGAGTCCCGTTACCATCCTCCAACATTTCAATCAGGAAGTCCGGAAGTAAAAAAGAAAATAAATAAAAAATGAAGGTCACGGCTGCTAGCGAAAAGGTCAGATGATAAATCGTGAACAGTGCCTTTTTCCCTATTCCATTCGATTTTTGAATCGGTTTAAATAGACCTTTCACACTCATATCATTCTTATGAAAAGCTCTTCGCAACCACAGGATCGCAACCCCATATAGGACAAACTGGGATAACGTGATGAAACCCGTCATCGATCCACCTGTGCCTATTGAATATGTAATCCCGGAAAAAATCAGAAGCCCCACTGCTAAGATATACCATAATATTAAATACCGGAACTTAATTTGTGCAAAGCGGTTGTCCATTTATTGTAAAACTCCAATCATCATAATTTATTGGTACAGTTTAACCCTTCTGTTTCCTCTCATTTGCAATTGTGAGATACACCAAAGCGCCAATCCCGGACATTCCAAATACAAGTGAAATATAATCAGCACCTGTATATGGGTATAAATAAGCGAAACTGTAAACTTCACCCACTACTAAAAGCACAAGCAACAGCCACACCCAATATTTTGATAAGAACTTTTTCATAATCCCAACTCCTATGTAATACGATTTCAAGTGCTGGAGGTTTCACCAACCTACTTATATGTATACCGCTAGAATGGCCATTGTTTATCTTGGTGAAATTAGTGGTTTTCCCCCTTTTCTACTATATCTTCTCTATTTTTATCGGATTGCCTTTTAATACTTTAAATAATAAGAAAAAGGACTGGTTTCCAGCCCTTCTGAATCAACAGTTTTCTAAAACCATTTCGACTATTTCATTCCTTTTCCTTTCGTCAGATGGCATGGCACCCCATTACCGACCGCTCCAGGCTTAGACATTCTCTCCATATAATTGATCCCCCGTGCGCATTGAGTTTTACAGGCTATACACGTCTCACTGGTCACCATTTTCATCGTATGTTCATACTTGTTTATACTCGATTCATATCTTGAAACTTTCTTATTAGGTTTTTTGGCTGGTTTCTTGGCCATGCCTGAGCCCTCCTCCTAAAACGTTCTTACATCTTATGAAGGAGAGCCCACACGCGTCACCCATTTACCCAAAAAGCAGACTAATAAAAACAATGAAGGTCAATACAACGGATAAGGAAGCGCTGAAAAAGATCGTAAGTATGCTCCGGAAAGCTGCTTTCCAATTATCGATTGAAAACATGCCGACCACGCCCAAAAAGAATGCTAACAGAGCCAGAGCAAGCATGAGCTGATAACCGATGGAGGGCTGCAACACTTGAAGGAAGAGTGATTGAGTCAAAAACAAACCGACACAGACAAACATAATCAGAAAGGACCATACATTCAGGGTTCTACTCATAAGCTCTCTCCTTTTTCAGATTGTTTATTACGTATTTTCTCCCTTGATCCCGCCCTTCCTCTAACAATCGATAGTAAAATTGCGACAATTATGAGTGAAAAAGAGACAAAAAAAGAAAGACCTCAGCAGCAGGTCTCATAAAAACATAGCATTCCTCATGTCAATGCGTTCAAAATCAAAATTGTGACTGTTATTACCCCAATCGTGTACATACCGAACTGCAGCATCAACCCAATTGCCTTCTCAGGTTCCATTCCCATTCCCCTTTCGCTTTTTGACCTTTCTCGATCATTGACGTCACAACTTTGTCTCTTTACGAAATAGGATGTCTGAAATCAGCTTGTCTCAAACGGAGTTTTTTAAAATTCAAATTTTCTTGGTATAACGTCCAATAGTAATATTCCTATTTTATGGTAAATAGACTTTAAATGATAAGGGGGGATTCCTATGGCCAAACGGTTTATTACATCTTTCTTAAGAGATGAACCATCTTACCCTGATGAAATGTTATCCATCATCCGGGAAGGTCTGCCATCTACTTCAAATCCAAAAAGAATCATAATCCTAGGGGCTGGGATGGCTGGTCTCGTTGCTGGTTCTCTTTTGAAAGCAGCCGGTCATCAAGTTGTAATCCTTGAAGGGAATGACCGGGTCGGCGGTAGGGTCTATACACTCCGCGAACCATTTACAAGAGGGAATTACCTTGATGCTGGGGCGATGAGAATCCCAAATACCCAACCATTGGTTCTTGAATATATCAAGAAGTTCAAGCTTCCAATCAACGAGTTCATCAACAGTACGCCGAACGATCTCCTTTATGTCAATAACGTTCTGACCCGTAAAAAAATTTATGAAGAAGACCCTGGTATCCTCCAGTTTCCTGTACAAGAAGCCTATGAAAATCAAACTGCATTTGCCATTTTCACCGAAGCGGTAGAGCCGTTTTTCGAGTTATA
This sequence comes from Alkalihalobacillus sp. TS-13, assembly GCF_019720915.1. GTDB lineage: Bacteria > Bacillota > Bacilli > Bacillales > Fictibacillaceae > Pseudalkalibacillus. Next base: position 346,388 of record NZ_JAHKSI010000001.1, on the reverse strand, counting down.
TCAGAATGCGACACCTGCCGAACGGAAGGAGCTCAGAGAAAAATACGATCAGTACTCATTTGAAACATTTTTGAAAAATAATCCTTTCGGACGGTCTTTGAATACAGAAGAAATCCGTTTCATCCAGGTTCTTTTAGGTATAGAAGGATTCCCTGAGCTATCATTCAGCGATATCGTCACAGACATCGTCACAAACTTGTACAGTGCAGACCTGAAATATTATGAGATCAAAGGGGGAAATGACCGGTTGCCCTGGTCATTCATGCCCCAACTAGAACGAAATGTTTTCTTCAATAACCTGGTCGAAAGAATCAATCAATACTCGGATGGGGTCATCGTTTCTGGCAAAAATCCACTGACTGGTCAAAAGCAAGAAGTAAGAGGGGATTATGTTATCACAACCATCCCATTTTCGATTTTCCAATTCGTCCGGGTCGTGCCGTATGAATCCATGTCTTTTTATAAAAGAGAAGCGATCGCTGAACTGAATTATGTCGCTTCGACCAAAATCGGCCTTGAATTCAAGCATAAGTTCTGGGAAAAAGAAAAGCTTTTCGGCGGAAGCTTGACCACTGATCTCCCGACGCAATTCGCCTATTACCCAAGTCATGATATCGGTGTTCCAGGGCCAGGCGTGATGCTCGGCAGTTATTCATGGGGAGATAACACAGCATTATGGGACGCATTACCTGAAGGCAGACGGATTTACGAAGCACTGAAAATCCTTTCCTATGTACACGGACCTGTCGTTTTTGAACAATTCCTAAATGGCACTTCCTTCAGCTGGGGACAAAATCAATTTTCCGGTGGATGTTTCACATTATTTAAACCTTATCAATATACAGAGTTTGATGAAGTGATCAAAAAACCGGAAGGGCGAATCCATTTTGCTGGGGAACATACCTCTTCTTTTCACGGCTGGATCGAAGGTGCGATTGAATCCGGTATTCGAGCAGCAGCAGAAATCAATACTCTAACGCAATAAGAAGATGACCTACCTATGTACTGGTTCCATACCTTCCTTCAACCAGGAGACTTTCATACGGCCAAATAAGCAGGATTTTTCGGCCTGAGTTGTCGTATAAACCCTTTATACGGACAGATAAGCAGGATTTTTCGGCCAGAGTTGTCGTATGACGCATTCATTCGGAACTTGAGCTGGTTTTTATTATACTCTTATTCCTGTTGACAATGAGAACGATTCTCAATTATACTGCAGATATTGATAATCATTATCAATTAAAAAGTTTAAATCTAACAGGAGTGGTAGATATGAAACGTGTATTGATTCTGTATGCAAGTATGTCAGGGAATACTGAAGAAATGGCCGACCTAATTGAACGTGGATTACGTAGTGACAACATAGAGATCGTCAAAAAACAAATCGATATCGATGACATTTCAGTAGATGAATTGAGAACGTATGATGGGCTCCTATTGGGATCCTATACCTGGGGAGATGGAGACCTTCCTGATGAGATGGAAGACTTTTATGATGACCTTGAGGATGTTAATTTGTCAGGTATTCGTGCTGCAACATTCGGATCCTGTGACTCCATGTATCCTCAGTACGGTGCAGCAGTTGATATTTTACAAGACAAGCTGTCTGAACTTGGAGCAAAAATCGTACTAGAAGGATTGAAAGTGGAACTGACACCAGAGGATGAGGATGAACAAGCATGTCTTGAATTCGGAAAAGGTTTTATTGAGTCCATGGATAAATGATCCGAACTGAACCACTTTGAATTTTATTTGCTTAATAAATCGCACCATTGCTTATTATGATCATATAAACGATGAAAATAAATGAAACAGTAACCCAAATTGTTGGACGAAGTGTTCTTTCGTCCTCCCTTACAATTTTTTTCGCTAATGTAATTAAATTGACGATGAAGATCGTACAGATTATTGAAGTAATGCCAAATAAAAAAATCCCTCAAACATTATTATGTTCTTCCTATTCTTGTTGAATTTCCTTTGGTAGTTTCCATAAATAATAGGGTTTCGAATATTGACTTATCTCAATTGTTAATGTTTCGGTCCACTTTCAAAAACCAAGTCTGAGCCGAGTTGATCTTTATATGACCAATCCATCTTTTGCAGCATTTTTTTACGACATCATCTCGGTGTTCCCTCTTGTTTTTTGATATGTAGCGAATATGGGTTTCCGTTTCAGCAAACTGTATGGACCCTCTGTCTGTTTGCTCTAATTTTTTAATAGCCAAAAGAAGCGGTATCGGTTTCCTTCTTGGAATATTGCAGGCGAAAAAAAGATCATGACTGTGAGGAGAAGAATGATGCCAGTACTTAAAAGTCTTTTCATGTTCTAGTTCTCGATATTCAACATCCAATATTCTGTTTTAATCTTTGAATTGCTTTAAGAACTCCAGTAAATGGAACGAATTCCCCTGGGTATTCCACTTCCGTACCACCACCGAACGTTCTATCACAGTTAATGAACACTGCCTGAATTATTGACATTGAAATCTCCTTCGCGAGTTAAAAAATCTTCAACTTGCTTTTTATGATGCAGATCGTGCTCGATCATCCCCTCAATATATCCCTTGATTGTAATCGAATTCTCTCCAATCTTGAACGGGGCTTCCAGTTGCTCGCGAGGCAAACCTTGAATGAAAAGACAGATCTCTATTCGGGACTGGATGAACATCGAGATGATCTCTTCCCTGCTTATCCCGGAACTTGCGTAGTCCCCAGCATTTTTGTTCATCTCCTCTACATCAGCTCTTTTGAAGTCTTTGCTTTCTAATTTTAATAATCTTTCAGTATAGATGAATCGATCCCAAAAATAGAAGTGGCTGATGATTTCACCGGGCGACCATTTCCCTTCATCCATCGGCTTAAGCCATAATTCAACTGGTATACTGCGCAAACAACTAACCCACTCACACATTTCCTCGAATGTTGAAAGCCACTGTGGATGCATATTCACTTTTGCCGCCTCCCCCATTTTTAAAAATACACTACCCCCATCTTACCAAAATACGGTAATATCGTGTATATTGAAAAGTAAATTGAGAGTAGGAGAAATCAATGAACAATTCATGGAATAAAATCATTTATAAAGCAGCGTCGCCGATCTATGATTCGATCTTTAATGCTGGGATGTTCCGTACCGCTCGTTCGAACGTTTTTGATGCTGCCACTTTTCGTGATGAATCCGCCGTTCTTTTTGCAGGAGTGGGGACAGGAGCTGATTTGGAGTTGATTGATTTGGACCATTTGCACATCACGGCTATAGATTATTCGCGTGATATGTTGAAAAAGGCTGAGGTCAAATTCAAGGATAGCCACATCCGATTTTTAGAAATGGATGCTCAGAATCTCTCTTTTAAAGAAGAGACATTTGATTATGTCGTCGCGAGCTTGATTCTATCAGTCGTACCAGATCCTGGAGCTTGTTTTCGAGAAATGGAGCGAGTGCTTAACAAGAATGGTGAATTGATCATTTTCGATAAATTCACACCTCCTGATGGAAAAATATCGTTCGGGAAAAGGTTGATCAGACCGATCATCTCAGTGCTCGGAACAGATATTGGCGTAGACTTTGAAGATGTGTTTCAGAAAAATAACCATACGATGATGAAAATAGAGGATAGACCGGTTATGATGAACGGCATGTACCGTAAAATCGTGTTGAAGAAGCACTACGAGTAGACGTCTTACATGATACGGGCTTCTTTTTCTTAAATTTGGTACAAAATCTCCTAAATTAAGTCTTTTTAGAAAAAGCCCCTTTCATATCGCAGCTAGAGAAAATCTGTCTAATAGGAAAAACCACCTCCTAACAGAGGTGGTTTCTTCACTTATTTTTCAATCAATTCAAACTGTGCTAGCGCATTGTTCACTTTGCCGTATTCGGATGCGTGCGGGCGGTCGTCGCCTTCTGCATATCCGTAGTCGACCATGCGGTTCCGGTTTAGGCACAGTTTCGTCAACTGAGGCTTAAAGAAGTCGAACAAACGGTAACGCTCCTCTAATTCCGGAAACATCGCCTGGTATCCACGAATCGATTGTGCAAGAAGCTCCCAGAACTTCTTCTCCTCCATCAATCCATTACGTACAAGCACATTTGATAAATAGCGCAAATGACAGATGAACAGCCCTGTGAAAACAAACTGAGTTAAACCTTCAGGCGGCTCACTCCGTAACACAGCCTTCAGATCATCGGCCAATTCAGAGAGCTCTTCAAATGGCTGATCACTGATATTGACATCATCGACGAAATCCTTCACCGCCAACCGATGCGGTTTGTGATCTTTCAACACCAGAATCGTATTCTGCCCATGCGGTGAAAACACCGTGCCGTATTGATACATGTAATGGAGCAACGGGTTCATAACCGTCTTGAAGAAATCTTTCATCCATTCTTCCGCCGTCAAACCGGAAGACTCGATCAAGCTCTGTACGAATGGCTTTCCGTTTTTATCAATATGAGTGAGAGCCGCCAGTGTAATCGCCTGCTCTCCATCTTCCAAATACGTATAAATGCTTTCACGCCATATGACCCCGAGCATCTCCAAGTATTGATAAGGAGCATGCTTCAACGCTTCAAATTGAGGATGACCATAGTTGATACTCGCAATCTCTCCAGGCAGAATCACCTGGCATTCGTCTTTTAAAAATGCATCCTTCTCATAGATCCCTTTGATGAACTCGGTAATTCTCGGTGCAATCAACGTTCGCTCTGACGGAAGGCCCCGATAGACAAGCGTGTTCAGGATACTCATCGGTACTTTCACATGATGCTTCTCCTTGTCAGTCTGATTGGCGAACGTCCGAATCGATTGCTGCGGCAGGTAAACGTCATCCCCTTCACCTAACGCTACAATACGATTCTTAGCGAGCTCTTCTACAAAGGTTTGGATGATGATATTCTTCCATTGCCATTCATGGATCGGCATGAAGAAATAGTCCGTCTTCTCCACTCCTTTATCCGCTAGCACTTGCTCAAAACGCTCAACTTCGGCATCATTCAGCTCATCTGCCAGCACGTGTTGAAAAGCAAGCCCTTCAACGGATTGGAAGGTTGCACTTTCCTTGTGGACGGCAATCCATAGCAGTTTCACTTGCTGCTGGTTTTCAGGTGCAAATGCGACATAATCATCATAGCCGAACCCGATCCGCCCTTTATTGTATGTAATCCAGGGATGACCGCTCATCTCACCTTCAATCATGCTGTAATCTTCATCTACCAATTCATCGGATGTTTTTGAATCCTTCGCGAGCAGATGTGTATCTGCAAGCAATGTATGGTTCAATTCTTTGATCAGATGACCAGCTGTCTCTGCAGACATTCCGATATTCGGCTGGATATCCAGTAAAAACTCGATTGCACTCTTTGCATCTCTCCAGGATCCATCCACAGTGACTTCGATCGACGCCGCATCTACGTCTAGACTGTCGAACAATCGCGGCTGTGCTTTGAACCTATACTTTTTATTCTCAGATACAGGTAGCTCGTACACTTTCCAATCAGAATTCTCACCGATTACATCAGGATGGATCATATCCTCATACGTATACTCTGCTAACATCTTCGCAAGCAGATTTTGATTGGCCACGAGCCAGTTCTTTTCCTTCAAAACACGTTCAACTTCCTTGCTGTATATCATGTTATCCCTACTTTCATTTGTGATTTATCCTACATTCCGATGATTTTCCTCTTCTGCTATCCTTTTCTCTTCTTGTACACCTGCTTTACTATAAATCGTCAGCAAAACGAGACCTAAATGAATGGCAGCCGCCACACCTGCAAAAATGAAAGGATGTTGCAGCGAATGGCTTTCCACAAGATAAGTCGCACTTAACGGCGCAAGCAATAGTCCCAGATTTTGAAAGGCAGACACGATTCCATATTGATAGTGCACGTTCCCGCCGCGCTGAAAAAGGACGATTTCCAGGCTCGCCTGACAGATTGCCAACGACACCCCGAACAGACACCTGAATAAGATGAACACCGGTATCGTCACCACGAATCCTTGTACAAACAGGCTGATGAACAGCGTGATCCCAGCGATTTTATATAAGAACGGGAGCTTATCGGACTTGCACTTCATGATCAACGGTGCTGCTACAACGGCCATGAGACTCGGAACCAAAAACAGCAAGCTGCTCGTGAATACTGAAGTATGCAGCTCCCGTTCTGAAAATAACGTGAAAAATGGCCTGATGAGTGTCACTGAAAAATGGAGCGTGAAAATGATAAGCGCCATCTTCATGAGAAAACCGAAACTGCCAACGCGGTTACCTGTCGTATCCAAGTCTTGCGGAACAGCAACATACGCTCTCAACCTTTTAAAAATGAAAAAGCATACGATTGCCTGCACTGCATCCAATGTTGCTGCCCACCAGAAAACGATGAGCGGATCCTCAAGTTGGATCACCCAACTGCTCGCAAGTGTCGCCACGATCACGGACGATTGAAAAACAGCATGGTACAGCCCTGTGACACGTTTTCTGCCTTTTCCGGCGTGCTGGAGCAAAATCGTGTACAATAAAAGGTAACTGCTTTTAAAAAACAACAGGCAGATCGAGAATACGAGAAATTGCATTTCCGTCTGTGACGTCGCCATGAGCACACACGCGATTGCCGTTCCGGTTTGGCCGATCAGCAACAGCCGTTTGGCATTGTACCTTTTTGAAAGCAAGCCCCAAATCGGTGAAATAAGTACGACGGTCAATCGGCATAAAAACACGTACATTCCTGTGAAGCCCAAGTCTTTTATTCCGAATACTTTTTCAAAGAACTGCGGATAGAATGGGGATAATAAGACTTCTGTTCCGACAAACAGAAAGATGCAACTGAACAGGATGAATGTGTTTAAACGTTGGCCGGCATACATGAAGTTTCCATTCCGAATGTCTGGAATACATTTTTCGTCCTGACTGGATACACTTCCGGACCGGCCATGGAATTAATGATGACCGCATTGCGGTGAGCACCCAATCCGAGGTCCGGTGCACCAACACCATGTGTGTGCAGCTCACCATTCTGTATGAAAATCTTGTTACACATCGGTTGGTTCATTTTCAATTCATAGTTTTCTTGAATCTGATAGCGACCGACATCATCCCAGTCGATCAGGTGACCAATACCATCCAGGAAAGCGGGAATAGTCGGTTGATAGCCTGTTCCGAGTATGACCACCTCGGTTCTTTTCGTAATCGTTTCTTCTGTCAGGCGATGGATCAGCTCCAGCTCCCAGCTTTGATCGGTTCTGCGGAGATCGGACGCTTCCGTCATCGCTTGCAGGCGGATTTCCGGTGTTTCCCCACCGACGGTGCGCTCATAAAGAAGGTCATAGATATCGGCGATCGTCTCTGTGCTGATCCCTTTGTATAAGAGGTCCTGTTCTGCAATCAATCGGTCCTTTTTTAATTGCGGAAGCTTGTAAAAGAAATCGGTGTAATCTGGTGAGAAGTATTCGAGACCAAGCTTCGAGTATTCCATTGGGAAAAAGCCCTTCGAACGGGTGAACCAATCCAAGGAATAATCAGCTTGTTCCTGCTCTTTCGCCAGATCATAGAACACCTCCGCTGAACTCTGGCCTGAGCCGATCACCGTGACTGATTCAGCTTCTAAGCAACGTTCCTTATGTTTCAAAAATTCCGAAGAATGGAAGACGGTTTCGCCAAGATGCTCTTTCATGAAAGACGGCACAGACGGTGAAGTTCCGATTCCAAGCAATAAATGCCTCGTCTGGTATGTTTCAATTGATTGTCCGTTTGTATTTAATACGTCGACTTCATAAATTTCCTCTCCATTTTGTTCGAGCGCTCGGACTTGTTCAACACTTCTTCCAAATAGGCAGTTATCCAGTTGGTCCACCACCCATCGGCAATAATGGTTGTATTCTTTCCGTGGGATATGGAACTTCTCAAGGAAATAAAAGTGATACATCCGATCATGCTCTTGTAAGTAATGGAGGAAGCTGTATTTACTGCGTACATCTGCCATGCTGACAAGATCAGCGAAGAACGGTACCTGAAGGGTTGTGCCGTCAATCAACATCCCAGGATGCCAATTGAATTCATCCTTCTTTTCAAAAAACAGTCCGTTGATTTCAGGTACTTCTTCTAAAAGTGCAGCCATACCCAGGTTGAACGGACCGATCCCGATTCCGATGAGATCATGAATGTGTTTCGGTTTTTCCACTGTTTCTGTCATACTGTTTAAGCCTCCTCTCAAAAACGTCTCGATGGCAAAACATCAACAATCCTGTTTTGTCAGGTAATTCGATCGGTTTGACAGGTTCGAATCCGCATTGTTCAAACACATGAATCATTTTTTCATTGCGGATGTCAGGTTCAGCGATGACCTTTTTCGTTTCAGCTACTTGGAACTGGAAACTGACCATCGCTTCAAGAAAAGGAAGGGCGTACCCTCTACCTAGGTAATCAGGCTCTCCGATCAATAGATGGATGCCTTGATCGAACGTTTCCGCTTCATAGCATTTCTCTACGACATCTCCTTTGACCCAATACGCTTCCCAATAGCTTATCGGGACATCATCCAGTTTTCCTAAGTAAAGGGTTTGGTGGTCATCATCCAATGCTTTCCGCAAATGATCCATAAATTTTTCTATCGAATGATTCAACTGCCAGAACGGGATGACGTGCTCTTCATTCATCCACTTATGAATCCGATTGAGGTCTCGGTCATAGTCGACTTTTTCAAACGATATCCGCTTTTCGATTCTCTTGTCGAAATGGTTGTAGCTATTTTCCATAAACCAGTCCCACCTCTTGTCCGATTGGATTTCGGATCATGGTATAAACCGATTGTGTTTCCAATGAACCGACAAGCTCATCCATATCGTGAAAACGAGTCAACAGATTCGCTTTACAAGGTAATACAGGCACATTGATCAGACTATCGATCAAACCGACAGCCGTACCTTTATTCAGGTGTTTTTCCAATCTGGATCTGAGAAGCTGCAATAGCTTTTCCTCTGTAATCAATCCGCTTACGCCGAACCCGTTAATTAGTCCGAACAGATGATTGATGAAGAAATAATAACGAAGACGTTCTTCTGCTACTTCATCACTGCAGATTGTATTGCTTTTACGATTCAGATCCGGAAGATGGGTGACGAGCAGGTCCGCCTTCGATTCGCTATAGTAATAGCCCTGGTTATCGCGATAATAGAACGTTCCAGGATAACCGCCGTCCAGTTTGAGCACTGAATTCTGTTGATGCGCTTCGAGCGCAATCCCATACGTTTCATAGAGCCATAGAATTGGATCGAGCGAGATTGAGAGATACCGGTCGAACCAATCCAAACTTACTTTTACTGTACTTCTTCTTTCCTGGTGTGCAAGGTCTTCGATGACAGCCTGGATTCTTGTCTTCTCGCCATATGGATGATCCTGGCACAGCCCGGCAATCAGACTTGCATCCTTATCATTCTCGTAAAATGGGTTTTCCCGGATGATGACCTCGAAACCGGTAGAATCCCCGTCCAAGTCAAGATTCAAGTAAGCAGGATCCTCTATGATATGGAACCTATCAAAACGTTCCCGTAAATCCTGGCCGATCTTCGAATCTAGCAGTCTTGAAACTTCCACACCCCGGTCAAGCTCTTTTTTCTGGCTGACACGCAGTGAATTCGTGATTTTGATCGGTACAGAAAATTTGAACATAAATTTCGATTCCTTGCTGTAAACCGTGCGGAATGATGAGGTTGCTGTAAATTTTTTGCCCAATGGCCCGATGTATGCAAGCAATCCTTTTGTAAGCAATGATTGCACATCTTCACGTTCGATCAGATGCTTTGCCTGCAATGGGTGAGCTGGCAAGAAAACATCTTCCTCCTTGTCTGTCAGGCGATTTGATTGCCCCGATTCCTTCAATTCTTCTCTTATGATGGTGGCAGCACTGTTTTCCAAGCTGGAATCCTGAATGACAATCGATGGATGTGCCCTGAAATAATGCAGCTGGAATTCTCCTTTCAACTCAGGAGAATAGAGATATTCCTCCTCTTCTGAGATACCTTGCTTGCTTTTAGAAGTCGGATGCATCAAGTGTCCGAATAACAAGGATTGTTCCGCTTCGATATAGGAGAAGTTCGCATCAGATAAACGTTCGGCATCACTTAAACGTGCTTCGATGTATTTGGTTACGTTTCGGCTGCTTAAAATCACCCGCAACATGAATTCATCTTCTGCGTCCTCACGCTTCTGTTCAATCAACAGCTCCTTCGTGATCAACGAAACGAGCGTGATATAGTCCAACGGATTCACCGCCTGACTCCCGGCGTTTCGATAATAGATTGGAAAGGTGAACAAATGTCGGCCAGTCAAAGACCAATATCGGACGGGAATGATCACTTCTATAGCTTGGTTTTGAAGAACACATTTAATTGTCCTGTCTACCTGCTGGTCGGTTAAGTAATCTCCCAGTTCATTTTCAACCTCCTCAAAATTCCCTGTTTCTCTCAGGTAGCAGTTCAGAAAACTTTGCATGGTAGCTTGTTCAGCAATGGTTTTATGGTTTTTCAATGGTTCATCCCCCATTTACTTGTTTGCATTTTTCCGTATTGTTCAATCAACGTCAGAATCTCTTTGATATCCTTTATTGTCGTTCGAGGATTCAGCAATGTGAATTTCAAATACGTCTTTCCATCCACAGTAGTTTTCGCCATGATTGCTTCACCACTTTCAAGCAGTGTTTTTTGGATGTTCTTATTGAGTAAGTCCAGATCAATCAGCCCATCTGTGATCGGTTCATATCGGAATACGACAGCATTCAAGACTGGCTTCCGATTCAGAACTGTGAAGCCGGCTCGATGGTGAAGCTCCACAGCGGTCGAATATGCGAGCCTGAATGTATGATCAATCATTTCGCCGAATTTTTTCGTGCCGACCATCCGCAACGACATCATCAACTTCAAAGCATCGAAGCGTCGTGTCGTCTGCGTCGATTTCGTAACAAGGTGCAGCATGCCATCTTCTTCATCTCCACTCGGGTTCAAGTAATCGGCGTGATGCTGGATATATCGGAATGACTGTTTATCCTTCACTAAGAAAGCGCCACAGCTGATCGGCTGATAAAAAAGTTTGTGAAAATCGACTGTGACCGAGTCCGCCTCTTCAATCCCAACCAGTTTGTGAAAATGACTTCGACTCAGGATCAATGCGCCACCGTAAGCCGCATCGACATGGAACCAAAGGCCATATCGCTTCGCAAGTTGCGCTGATTCTTCCATGGGATCAATGCTGCCGAAATCAGTTGTTCCACAGGTAGCCACGATTGCGAAAGGCAATAATCCGTCCACTTCAAGCTGTCTCAACTTCTCTTCCAAGTCATGCATACACATCTGTTGGTGCTCATCCGTGTTGACGACAACCACTGCATTTTCCCCTAAACCTAGCTGGGATGCTGATTTTTTCACGGTAAAATGAGCATGCTCAGAACAAAGGATCCGCAGCTTATTGGTTTGTGAGGGCAACCCATCTTTTTGGACATTATGGTTCCAGCGTTCCCAACAATAATGGTCCCGCGCAAGCAGCAATCCCATGTAATTCGATTGTGTACCTCCGCTCGTAAACGTCCCATCAGCCTGTTTGCCATAACCAAACTTCGGCAGAATCCAGCCGATCAGCTCATCCTCCAGATAAGTGGCTGCTGTACTTTGATCCCAGGAGTCCATTGATTGGTTGAAGGCGGTGATGATCATTTCAGCCGCAATAGACGGAAGCAGTGGTGGACAGTGTAAATGTGCAATGCTTTTCGGATTGCTGATGTTGATATTGCTTTTTAGAAGTGGTTCCTGGATCTCTTCGAGGAGTTCATACAAGGTTTCGCCATTTTCTGTTGCAAGCTGGAGTCTTCTGACTTCCTCTTTGATTTTGTCGGGTGTTTTTCCAATGTAAGGTTTCGATAGATCCGAAAACACTTCAGTCAGTTTCTCTGTCACCAGCTGACTTGCATGTTGATAGGCTGCTACCCCTTCTTCTCCACCATGGAAAAAGAAGGAGTTGAAATCGTCAGTGCTTTGCTCAACCGTTTCTTCCATCCGCAATGCAGTAGGTTTGATCACTTTTGTAATCATCCGGCATCACCGTTGTCCCAATACTGCCGTTACGGCATCCTTAAATATCGCCGCCACTTCATCAATCTGTTGTTCCGTGATGATCAGCGGAGGAAGGATGCGGACAACAGCGCCATGACGACCCCCGACCTCAAGGATCAATCCCCGTTCGAAGCACTCACGCTGGATTTTACTTGCTAGCTCCGGAGCTCCTGGATAACTTCCATTCGGTGCCTGAGTTTTTTCAGGGTCGACCATTTCAACACCAAGCATCAGCCCGCGTCCCCGGACATCTCCAATTTCCTTGAATTCTATCTGCAAGTCTTTAAGCTCGGCTTGAAGCTTGTCCCCCACACGATCAGCATGCTCAGAGAGATTGTTTTCTTTGATATATTGGAGCGTTGCCGTTCCTGCTGCCATCGCCATCTGATTCCCTCTGAACGTCCCGATATGCGCACCTGGTCCCCATTGATCCAGACTCTCATCATAGATGACGACGGACAACGGAAGGCTGCCCCCGATCGCTTTAGAAAGGACTACAACATCCGGCACGATACCGGCATGTTCGAAAGCAAAGAATTTACCTGTACGGCCGATACCGGTTTGAATTTCATCAATGATCAATGGAATGCCACGTTCTTTTGTGATCCTGCGCATTTCCTGAAGCCACCCAATTGGGGCTGGGACCGATCCGCCTTCCCCTTGGACAACTTCTAAAATCATCGCTGCTGGTGGTAAAATTCCGCTTTCGGGATCATCGAGAAGATTTTCGATGTATTGGCTGCTGATTTCATGTCCCTCTTCCCCTTTGACTCCGAAAGGGCAACGGTACGTATAAGGGTAAGGGAGAAAGTGCACATCTGGCATCAAGCCTTGGACACGTTCTTTCGGACCAAGATTTCCACTGATCGCCATCGTCCCATGCGTCGACCCATGATACCCACCCTGGAAGGATAAAATCGAGCTTCTGCCGGTCGCTGTTTTTACGAGTTTCAAGGCAGCTTCGATCCCGTCTCCACCAGTTGGACCACAGAATTGAATTTTTGCACGATCTTTCAATGGCTCAGGAAGTGAGGAAAAGATTTCATTGACGAATTCCTCTTTAACAGGTGTTGTGAGATCCAGTGTATGTAACGGTCGCTTATCCCGGATCACCTGCTCCATCGCTTCAATGACAACCGGATGGTTATGCCCGAGTGCAAGCGTTCCTGCACCAGCGAGACAATCGTAATATCGTTTTCCCTCGACATCCGTAACAAAAATACCTTCCGCCTCTTCAATCGCAATCGGAATCCTGCGAGGATAAGACCGCGCATTCGACTCACGGCGCTCCTGTTGTGCTAATATAGATCTATTTGATATTTTCTCCATTACTGTCATATGAATCTTCCTTTCTTTTCAAGTCTTATTGATAATGATTTTCATTTGCGATACAACTACACTAATTGAAAATGATTATCATCGTCAATGATGCTTGAGAACTATTCTCAGTTAATCACTCGTCATTTCATTTATTTTCTTTGATCCAAAAGTCCCCGTTAAATGCTGAGTGTATTTCACATAAAAAAGACACTGCCTATTTGAACAGTGTCATTCGTTCCTTAAAGGATATTTGATTAGATGGAAAGTTAACTAATCCAAAAGTCCCGCTATCACTGGAGTCATCCTGCGAGAATATCTTCTTTCGGATATCGTATATTCTCAACACTTTGTCGTGCTAATGAGAATGCTAACGTCAACGGGCCGATCTTTCCAATGAACATCATGAGAATAATCACAAGTTTACCGATGACTGTAAGCTTAGAGGTCAATCCCATTGATAAGCCGACAGTGCCGAATGCTGAAAAGACTTCAAAGATGACAGTCAGAATCGGTGCTTCCCTTTCCGTGATACTTAACAGAAGGATTGCTGTAAAAATAAATGCAAGACCAATCGTTGAAATTGCTAACGCTTTTACTAGAAGATGAGGATCGATCGTTTTCCGCATGATGACGATCTCATACTTCCCTTTCAAAAACGTGAAAACCGCAAAACAGATGATCAGGAAGGTCGTAAGCTTGATTCCCCCGGCTGTTGAAGCACTTCCACCACCTACGAACATGAGAAGCAACATCAAGATGATCGATGGATCTTCCATATTGCCAATATCCAACGTGTTGAATCCAGCTGTGCGGGGTGTGACAGCCTGAAAGTACGCTGCGAAAATTTTGTCACCAGTTGCCAACGGTCCAAGAGTAGCTGGATTATTGAACTCGAAAATGAAAATGGTCAAAAAAGCAATCAGATTAATAATGAGTGAACCGATAAGCATTAGTTTTGAATGAAGACTCAAATGGCGGAATTCACGCTTTGCCCAAAGATCCGACAACACAGTAAAACCGATCCCACCTGTAATGAATAAAAAGGTGATGATGATATTGACGACTGGATCTCCGACATACCCCATCAAACTATCAGACCAGATTGAAAAACCTGCATTATTAAAAGCAGAGATGGCATGAAAGATACTTGCATACAAACCTTGACCCCATCCCATTTCTGGTGCCCATCTTAGAGTCAAAAAGACAACAGCGATCGATTCGATGATGATTGAAAAGATGAAAAGCCTTTTGACGAGCAGAATGACCCCGCCCACCGTTGTCTGGTTCAGTGCTTGTTGCACATACATCCGTTGCCTCATACCGATTTTTTTCCCGATCATCATGAAAATCAAGATCGCAAAGGACATGATTCCAAGCCCGCCAACCTGAATCAGAAGCATGATGATAATTTCACCGAAAACAGAATAAGCAGTTCCCGTATCTACCGTAATCAGACCGGTTACGGTCATCGCAGATGTCGATGTAAAAAGGGCATCTGTCCAACTGATCGGCTCATTACTTGCGAATGGCAATTTCAACAGGAATGTTCCAAATAGGATGAATGACAAGAATACAAAGACCAAAAACTGCGGTGGAGTCAGTTTGATCTTCGTCATGAATCCCCCCATAATTTACAATCCTTTCTCCTCAAATCGGTTCAAGTTTGTGTTCTTACCTATGACGATAAGCGTATCTCCTTCCTCTAGCCGTACTTCCGCATCAGGAGAGATGATGACTTCAACTCCTTTTTTGATCCCGACGATCGTGCATCCATATTTCGAGCGGATACTTAGATCTGCTAGAGATTTTCCATTCACTTTTTTCGTAGCGCTTATTTCGACAATACTATGATCTGGTGACAATTCGATATAGTCGATGATTTTTTCTGAGACGACATGATGTGCGAGTCGTTTTGCGATATCCCGCTCAGGATGGATGATCCGGTCTGCCCCGATTTTCTCCAATACCATGCGATGATATTTTGATTGTGCTTTTGCCCAAACCGTTTTTACACCGATTTCTTTTAAAACCAAAGTTGTCAATATGCTCGATTGGATGTCATCTCCGAGCGAAACGATGACGAGATCGAAATTCCGGACACCTAGTGATTTCAAGACTCCTTCGTCTGTCGAGTCAGCTACCACTGTATGTGTTGCTAATGATGAATAAGCATCAACTTTATCTGCATTCCGGTCGATCGCTAGAACTTCAGCATTTAATTCCGCAAATTCTTTACATAAGCTTCCTCCGAAGTTTCCTAGACCGATCAAACCGATTTGTTTCTGATTGGTAGCCATGACCATTACCCCTTCTTAGCTGTTATTCTTATAGTGCTTCATTTCACCATGGACTATGTTGAAATTTTTACATAGAAAAAACCACAGAGGCAAAATACCTGTGGTCATCGTATTATGATCACAAGTTCACCATCCTCTCTTCAAACGCTTACGAGGTTAGCTGTCGGGTTCGGGCGTAAAGAGTCGCCCTACCTTTCTAACAAAGGATTCACCCCAAGTGACGTTCCCGCCACATGAAGATTGGTTCCCCCGCTTCATTTAGAATTCAGCGATTAACGAATTAAGAACTTTAAATTAAGATGCCCCTAATATTACTCCTGTCAGTTAGAGGATGTAAAGTATCAAATAATACCATAAAGATTGTTTAAAGGCTATTTTTCTCTAAAATTACAATATATCTCCTATTTGCTAAACACAGGTGCGATTTCCTTTTGTTTTTTGCAATTTTGACGCTGTTGATGAAAAATTAGTCCCGTATAGAATCGTAGCGGACACCAGAGCGCTTATTTGTGACAAATAGCAGGTTTCCCAACATTTAACGGACACCACTGACCTTATTTGTACAAATCCCCAATGATTTCCTCGTGATTTCGGTATATAACGTCCCTGGTGTCCGGTAATTTTAATAAACATGACGTTTCCACTTAAATAAGGTCTCCTGTGTCCGTTAAATCCATTAAGAGGATTTTTCTATTCGCTATTGAAGTGTAATATATAATTCAACAATAGGGAGACGATCATACATGAAACAATCAAAGCACGGAGATGTAGAAACCCTGCACCTGAAAGCTACCGCCGGACAAATGTACTTGAATTATTATCTTTTTTATGTAGATGGATTATTGGTCGATACCGGACCGAGCAGCTGTCAGGAAGAAATTATACCTTTTTTGCAATCGAAAAAAATCAACAAGGTCGCACTTACCCATTTCCATGAGGATCACACGGGCAATGCGAACTGGATTGAAACGGAGTTAGGTACTGAATTGTTCATTCATCCGATGTCAATCGAACTTTGTAAAAGAGATGGGGTCTATCCAGATT
Organism: Alkalihalobacillus sp. TS-13; assembly: GCF_019720915.1. GTDB lineage: Bacteria > Bacillota > Bacilli > Bacillales > Fictibacillaceae > Pseudalkalibacillus. The sequence goes on along the minus strand of NZ_JAHKSI010000001.1, from coordinate 329,632 downwards.
ATCGGCATGACTTCTGGGGACCACGCAAAGCGTTTCATGCCAGACCAATTCGAACGAGCGTTCAGTCAGATAACAGCACCTGGGAAGCGATCCATACTCCAGGTCATTCACGGGATCATCTCGCTTTTTTCAATCATGAAACGGGAATCCTTTTTTCAGGAGATCTATTCGTGACACCTAAACCGAAAGTCTGCATGTGGCAAGAATCTGTGCCAACCTTGATGGATTCGATCCGAACGGTGCTTTCCTACGATGTTAAAGAAATGTTTTGTGCACACGCCGGGTATGTTCCGAACGGAAAAGAAATGCTTCAAATGAAATTGGATTATCTGATTGAAACGAATGAAAAAATCAAACACCTGCATCAAAATGGTTCTTCCATTGAAGAAATCAACCAGCAGTTGTATCGTAAAGAATCCCCAATCACACACATCTCCAAGAAAGAATGGGATTCTGTCCATTTTGTTCGCTCGCTGGTCGAAGATGAACCGTGTTTGAAGTGAAATTTAAAGGAATTTTTGAGTTTTAGAGATAATGCAAATCCAAAACTTTTTACAGCCGAAATGCAAGACTTTACGGACCAAAAATATCGATTTTACGACCAAACGGTTTTTTTGCAAATGCAATCAGTGTTAGGCTTTTCGAGTTCCTATGACCAACAAATTGAAAAAGGCTGAGCCACATCAGGATCAGTGGTCAGCCTTACATTAATTCATCTCTCATATCCATCAACGACTAAGTCGAGCTTCCCGGTATCTGGTGCAATGACCAGACCATGCACGGGAATGTCACCTGGAAGTAATGGGTGGTTGCGTACCATATCGACGCTGTTTTGAACGCTTTCTTCGACACTATCGAAGCCGCTCAGCCATTTTTCAAGGTCAAGTCCTGAATGCTTCAACGTATTGATCGTGTCTTCAGAGATTCCTCTCTCTTTAAAGTGGCCGATCATTTTTTCCGGTTCAATGCTGCTCATGCCGCATTGATGGTGACCGATCACAAACACTTCATCGGCATTCAACTCATAGACCGCAACGAGTAAACTTCTCATCACACTTCCGAACGGATGGGAAATGATCGCTCCTGCATTTTTGATCAACTTGAAATCACCATTACGCAGGTTCATAGACCGCGGGAGCAATTCAACGAGTCTCGTGTCCATACATGAAACGACGACCATGCGCTTATCTGGAAGATTTGACGTCTTGTAAGGTTCGTACGCTTTTTCTTCAATGAACGATGAATTATAGTTCAGGATTTCATTCAATAATTTCATAATAAGTCCCTTTCTGTGTAAAATTAGTCTAGTTTCACTTATAAATAATATATAGGCAAACCTGATGAATTTCAAAGATTGAGACTGAATGTTGTTCTTATTCGTCTTGATTTTTATAAAATAGGTATAACCAGTAGAATTGCTTATAGGGGGTAAAAGCGATATGTATAAGTTTTCATCAATCTGTGTATTTTGTGGATCCAGCTTCGGGACAAGCCCGGTCTATCGGGAACAAGTTAAGAAATTGGGGAGTCTCTTGGCAGAAAATAAGGTCAAGCTTGTCTATGGCGGCGGTAACTCTGGTTTGATGGGTGAACTTGCCCATGCTGTCATGAGCAACGGCGGCGAAGCGACCGGAATTATTCCTCGAAAAATATATGAGCAAGTCGATCATTTGGAGCTATCAGAACTGAAAATCGTGGATACGATGCACGAACGGAAAGCATTGATGTACGAACTTGCAGATGCATTTATTGCGCTTCCAGGTGGAATCGGAACGATGGAAGAAATGTTTGAGGTTATGACGTGGAATCAACTCGGCTATCATTTAAAACCGCTTGGGCTCTTTAACATCGATCATTACTACGATCCTCTTCATCAAATGCTCTATCATATGTATGATCAAGGTTTTGTAAAAAAACAACATCTTGATCAGACTGTTATCCAAGAAAATGCTGTCGAACTTTTACAAAGATTGAACCAACAGGAAGTCACTTCGATCGATAAATGGGAATGAATTAGCAACAACATTGGAGGATCCATCGAGTCCTTCTTTTTGGTTTCTTATTTTTTCCATATCCTCTCTTTTCTCCTACTTCATACGAATGGTTTATATTATGATGTAGAACAAGTTCGTTTACAGCTATAAAGAGCTGGGTAATGTTTATTAATATTTTAATATCGTCTTAGTAGGTGAAAAGTATGGAACAAATGAATAAAGACTGGAAAAGCTTTTTCAATAAACCCTTTTCGTTATTTTTTATAGCAGTCCTATTGTTTTGGTTGAAAACGTATGTCGTATATCAAATCGAATTCGAATTAGGGATCAAAAATATATTACAATCATTTCTGTTGCTGATTAATCCGATCAGTTCAGCGTTATTGTTCTTCGGAATCGCTTTATTGATGAATGGGAAACGCAGAAATTGGACGTTGATATTCATCAACTTCCTATTGTCTTTCCTTTTATATGCAAATGTTGCATACTACCGATTCTTCAATGATTTCATAACGTTACCGACAGTACTTCACACCAATAGTGCAAGTGAACTCGGTGACAGTGCATTGGCTCTGATGAAGTTCAGCGATGTCCTGTATTTTCTCGATACGTTCATTCTTCTTGGATTGGTATTATTCAAAGTCACAACACACCATACACCGATTCCAAGGAAAAAAGTTGGTTTAGTCTTCATTTCCGCTATCTTGATTTTCTCAACAAATCTCGGTCTGGCAGAAATGGATCGTCCGCAACTGCTCACCCGTTCATTTGATCGGAACTATTTGGTGAAATACCTTGGACAATACAATTATCAAATCTATGATGCCATTGTAACGGCGAAATCATCTACTCAACGAGCTATGGCAAGCAGTGATGATCTGTCTGAAGTAGAGGAATTCATCAAGGCAAACGAAACACCACCGAATGAGGAATACTTCGGTACAGCAAAAAATATGAATGTTATCTACATTTCGTTGGAATCCTTACAAACCTTCATCATTGGTGAGAAAATTAACGGCCAAGAAGTCACACCATTCTTGAATAAACTGACGAACGACCCGAATACGTTCTATTTCGATAACGTCTTCCATCAGGTAGGGCAAGGGAAAACGTCAGACGCGGAATTTATGATGGCCAATTCCCTCTATCCTTTACCGAGTGGAGCTGTATCAATGGAAAAGGCACAAAATACGTACCAGGCACAGCCTGCGATATTAAACCAGCATGGGTACACGACCTCCTCTTTCCATGGGAATAACAAGACATTTTGGAACCGTGATCAAATTTATAAAGCATACGGAATCGAGAAATTTTTTGACTCGGAGTATTATGACATGAACGATAAAAATGTTATCAACTATGGGTTGAAGGATAAACCGTTCTTCAAGGAATCCATTCCGTATCTGAAAAACCTGAAGCAGCCGTTCCATGCTAAAATGATTACATTGTCGAATCATTTTCCATTTAAAACGGATGAAGGGGATGTTGTATTTCCTACTCCTGAAACCGATGATAATGTCGTAAATGGCTATTATCAAACCGCCAATTATATGGACCAGGCACTCAAGCAATTTTTCAATGATCTAAAGGAAGCTGGATTATACGACAATACAATGATTGTCATGTATGGAGACCATAATGGAATCTCTACCAATCATAATGAAGCGATGGAAAAGGTGATTGGCGAACCGATCACACCATATAAGAACGCTCAGCTTCAAAGAGTTCCGCTTTATATCCATGTTCCAGGCGTGGAAGGGAAACAAGTTCATAAATATGGCGGACACATCGATGTACGTCCGACCGTGTTGCATCTTCTAGGAATCAAGGATGAACCGTTTCTCAATTTCGGTTCAGATATGCTGTCACCTCAGCACAATGAAAACGTACCATTCCGGAACGGTGATGTAATTACACCAGAGTATTCTTCGGTCAGTGATAAATGCTACGACAATACAACTGGAGAAGTCGTAGCGAATAAAAATTGTGAGGATGCAGTACAATTCGGTAGAAAAGAACTCGAACTATCGGATAAAATCGTTTACAGTGATTTGCTGCGTTTCCACAAACCAAAAGGGTTCAAGCCAGTAGCCCCTTCCGATTATGATTATAATGAAGATCAAACCAAATAAAGGAAACTTGGCAAAGCCAAGCCATAGCGCAGGCTGACCCTTATTTGCCCTTATTTTGAAGAAAGGATTTATACTTTCTTCAAATGTAAAACTGACAAGACCTCCGTTCTCATCTTTTATGATGAGGGGAGGTCTTTTTCCATATGTGTTGTGATTTTATGAAAAGACTCTGTTGGTTTTAATTGTTGATTTCTGCGAAATTTACTCCCTTTCCGCGGGCAAACGAAAAGCGGCGACCTGTCTAGTCACGTAGGTCACTGGAAAACTGACGAGGAGGCTGTGGTCGCCGCAGGAGGTTTGAAGTGATCCAAGTGACTGGTCGCTGAGCTAGACAGCACCTCCACGGGTCTCGCCTGGACCGCTTTTCCCGCAGGAGTGTCGCAAATTTCGCTTAAAATCAACAAAGTCCTTTAACAGAACCTTTGAAAAATGTGTTGCGATATATACAAACCCATACAGGACAGCCAGCAACACCGTTTAATCAACACCTCGATGGGGTATTTTTTATGTAGTATGGTTGTACAGGAGGGTTTCGTTATTCTATTAACCGTCATTTCCTTTATCGCAGTCATCCTCGGTATCTTATCTGCACTTTTCATCTTGATCGATGTCATAAAAAAACCTCAACCGATGGGAATCATGAATATCGTTTGGCCGATCAACGGTCTTTACTTAGGGCCACTTGGCATTTTGGCTTATTGGAAAATTGGCCGGGCCAAACAAAAAGAACACTACCACGAAGAGCATGATAAGGATAATCATGAACATATGCACGGAGATAAACCGCGTTGGAAAGGTGTCTTCGTTTCTACAAGCCATTGTTCAAGTGGCTGTGCTTTCGGTGACGCAGTCGGTGTTCCGATTGTAACAATGACTGGTTTGACAATCGCCGGCTCTGTCCTTTTTTCACATTACACGGTTGAATTCATCCTTGCTTATCTGTTTGGGATATTCTTTCAGGTCTTTTCTATCGTTCCGATGAGCCGGAAAATGGGAGAGAAAATAAGCTGGAGAAAAGGATTCATACAAGCGATAAAGGCCGATACTTTAGCTTTGATCGCCTTTGAAATTGGAATGTTCGGCTGGATGGCAATCGTTCATTTCTACTTATTTGCCCAACCTCCAAAGCCAGATACGATGACATATTGGTTCATGATGCAGATTGCAATGCTCCTCGGAACAGCGACAAGTTTCCCGGCAAATTGGCTGCTCGTCAAGAAGGGCATCAAACACAGCATGTAAAACTGTAAGAAAGTGCTGACTTCAACTGTCAGCACTTTTCTATTTCACTGGTTTGGCCCATATGAAATAAAAAAATCCTGCAAGAGCCCTCTCCACTTTCACCACTTCCAGTTGTTCAGATGCTTTTACATATCCAAGAATATCTCGATTCTGGTGGCAGCCAATCATTTTATAAGCAAGTGGATCAATTCCCTTCTGCAGTCCTCTCAGCAATCGATTCGTACTTTTCCCATGCTCAAGCATGAGGATTTTACCATCCGGTTTGCACCATTTCCCGAATCGGTTCAACACTTCGACAGGCTTTTCATATGAACAAAACGACAGCGATGAAACAATGGTATCGAAGCGATTTTCTTCGAACGTAACCGTTTCAACGTCAGCTTGCTTCAACTCGATCGGAAAAGGAAAACGTGCCGTGACCTTGCTTGCTGCCTCCAGCATTTCGCTACTGAAATCGATCCCGGTCAACGCAGTTACATTTTTATAAAAGGGAAGGTTCAGTCCTGTACCGATTGCTACCTCCAGGACCTCCCCTTCTGCACCAGGAATGATCCATCTACGGAACCTCGCCGTCGGGTCTTTTTTCTGCATTTTTTCATATTTTTTTGCCTGCTTATCGAACTTCCTGATATGCGCGTGTTTATCCAAAACGTCTCCCTCATTTCATCTTCTTTTAACCATTTTCTGGTTTCGGAAGCATAAAGCTCATTACCGCCGCTGCGATTAGGACGAGGATCGAATAGATGAGCGACTGCTGGTAGTTCCCTGTCATGTCATACAGCAAACCCGGTAAATAGGACCCAAGCGCTGCACCGATCTGGTGACTGAGGAAGATTCCCCCGACTACCAGCCCAATGCTGTAATTTTTAAAATAATCGGTAGCCAGCTTGATCGTTGGAGCGACAGTTGAAAAGTCGACGATTCCAAACGAGATGCCGAAAATGATTAATAATACCGGATTTTGGTGAAGGACAGCGGTCAGATCTGAAAATCCAGCGATGATTAACAGAAATATCAGAGTCAGTCCCCGGATACTATACAAGTAACCGAGCATTTTTCTGCAATCCCATTTATCTGAAAAATAACCTGATATTATCGTACCAGCGAAATTGAATGAAGCCAATAATCCGATTGTCCAGCTGATGACGGTATTGGATACACCGTGATGCTTGGAAAATGGAATCAAATGTGTATCGATTAAACCGCTTGTCGTCACCCCACATACGAAGAAAGGAAGCATAAGAAACCAGAACTCTTTCTTTTTCAACACTTTTATAAAAACGAAAGAACCCCTTGCATGGACTGGAAGTTGAACCGTTTTAGCAGGCTGCTTGACGGTGTATCCATAAGGTTGCAATCCTATTTCTGAAGGCTTGTTCTTCAATAGAAACACGATCAATGGCAGGAAAATAAACATCAAAAACAATCCATAGGCTAAAACCGTCGTCTGCCATGTCGTCCAGCTTATAAAATGAAGTGTTGAGGGCACTACCAACAGCTGTCCAGCAGCCGTACCGGCTGACAATATCCCAAGAGCCAAGCCGCGTTTTTTCTGAAACCAATTGGATATGACCACAGTCCCTGCCACCTGTGACGCCCCGCCGAAACCAATCGAAGCAAGAAAACCGTATAGGAGGAAAACTTGCCAGGGATAAGTTGTAAAAGTCGTAAACAACATCGCTGAGCCGACGAATATCACACTGATGGTAAATATTTTCCTTGGACCCACATGATCGGTGATTTGTCCCACGACTGGTTGAGAAATGCCATACACCATATAACTGACCATCCCGATCATCGAAATTAAACCACGGTTTGTTTGGAAAAACGTTTCCCATGGCTGGATGAACGCACCAAATGATAAACGGATTCCTTGGATAGTCAAAAGTGTCAGAAACGAAAGCGCAAGAATCACCCAGGCATAATGAATTTTTTTGTTCGTTACAGGTTGGTGCTGTTGGTTCGTTGATGCTGTTGGACTTTTCATCGTATCACCTCCATCTGGTTTCAGCATAATCCAATTATTAGGCCTCGGGAAGAATCATTATGATATAATCGCTATAACAATTCGTTATACCAGGAAGGTGGTTAGGATGACATTACAACAGTTGCGTTTCTTTATCGAAGTCGCTGAAAAAGGCAGTATATCAAAAGCGGCCAACACTCTTTTCATCTCACAGCCAGCCTTGAGCAAACACCTGAAGCAGCTGGAAAAATCATTGAATCAAACGTTGATTGTCCGGACGAATATCGGCATTCATTTAACTGATCAAGGACGACGTTTTCTTCAGAAAATCAAACCATTGATCAAACAACTGGATTCCGTCATTTGTGACACCCTCAACCCCACGACGTTTCGCTTCGGATCTTTGCCGACTCTTGCTTCCTATTATTTTCCGAAAATCGCTAAACAGATTGATTCCCATCAACTGTGTACGGTGCTCGAAAGCAGGAGCTCACAATTGCTGGATTCACTTCACAGAGGGGAAATTGACGGTGCGTTCGTTCAGGACTTTGTTGAGGATGATGACATTCGGGCATTAAATCTATTTGAGGAAGAATACTTAGTGGCGATTCCAAGTACACATCCTTTTGCGCACAAAACCTTTATTACAATTGATGAACTAAATGATGAGAAAATCATACTTCCCCTGAAGCCATGTGAAACACGGCTTAAAATAGAAAACATGTATAAGGATAACAGTATTTCATTTAAATTGGCGCTCGAAACACCTTATGAAACGATACTCGGATATACAGCTGAAGGAATCGGCCTATCGTTCATCCCAGAAATCCAAGCAGAACATGTCCAGCATCATGGGGTCGTCTATCGTCGCTTAAAGCCTGCTGCATTAAAGAGAACCCTCCACTTCGTCACCAAATCAGATCTTGTCTACAAGATGATCCAGCATTATCGGACGAACGGTGAAATGGTTGATGCAGTTGTTCATTCTTAGAAGTTTGCGATACTTCCCATTTGCAAAAAATTAGCGGACATCAGAGCCGTTATTTGTGACAAACACGTATTTTTCGAAATTTAACGGACACCATAGCCTCTGTCTGTGAACAAAACGGCTGATTTGTTCTCATTCTCATGAATTAAGGCCTCTGATGTCCGTTATTTTTGTAAATCAAATTGATATTGGATAAATAAGGTCTTCAGTGTCCGTTAAATATCAATACCTATACTAACCTGTTCCCTGATCTACAGAAAAGCACACTCCAAATAAAATTACCATATCACATACCGTTCACCTTTCTTTGACTTTCTCTCACTGAAATTCTCCCGAGATTTGCCCGCTTATATTGTTAACCCTAATAAAATTAAAGTTGACATATTTTCATGCTTTCCGATATTCTACTAGAGAGACAACGATGAATTTGGAGGAGACTTTTATGAAACTGAAACCGATTGATATTACACTTGCCGCTGTGTTCGCAGCACTTATGGCGGTCGGCGCGAACCTGACCTCGCTTCTGGTAATCGGCAGCGTTCCGATAACGTTACAAACTTTTTTCAGTGTATTGGCAGGCTTGATTTTAGGAAGCCGTCTCGGCGCGATTTCAATGGCAGTCTATGCTTTGATTGGACTGGCAGGCGCACCTGTATTCGCTCAATTCAGCGGTGGATTTGGAATGGTATTGAAACCGACATTCGGGTTCATCCTTTCTTTTATTCTCGTAGCCTATGTCACTGGTAAAATCGTTGAAAAGAAAGCTAGCAAGAAGAGCTTTTTAATTGCCGCATTAGTCGGAATGGCGATCAACTACATAGCGGGAACGAACTGGATGTATATGGCGATGAAAGTCTGGGCCGCTGCTCCTGAAGGCTTCACGTATGAAATGGCATGGGCTTGGATGCTTGCACCGCTACCAAAAGATATCATTCTATCAGTGTGCGCAGGGTTGATTGCACCAAGGCTGCACCGTACTCTTTCGAAAACCTCTAGTACTTTTAAAAAATCTGCAGCATAACAAAGGAGTGTAGATATGACAACAAAGTGGAATGACCTAGTAGAACGTGTCATTGCTGGAGGAGAAATTACTGATGAGGAAGCATTATTGATTTTGGATGCTCCAGATGATGAACTGTTGCTTTTACTTCACGCAGCCTACCAAATCCGTAAAACTTACTATGGTAACAAAGTGAAGCTCAATATGATCATGAATGCAAAATCAGGTCTGTGCCCTGAAAACTGCGGCTATTGTGCGCAGTCAATCGTCTCGAAAGCTCCAATCGATTCTTATCCGATGGTCGAAAAACAGACCCTCTTGGATGGAGCAGAACAGGCCCATAAAATGAACGTCGGGACCTATTGTATTGTTGCCAGCGGCCGCGGTCCGACGAATCGCGATGTTGATACCGTCGTATCTGCCGTTGAAGAAATCAAAGGAAATTACGATCTGAAAATTTGTGCGTGTTTGGGGATTCTCAAGCCTGAACAAGCTGCCCGGTTAAAAGCTGCAGGCGTTGATCGTTACAATCATAACTTGAATACAGCGGAGACGAATCATGATAACATCACGACTTCCCATACATACGATGATCGAGTCTCAACTGTCAATATTGCAAAAGAAGCGGGCATTTCCCCATGTTCCGGTGTCATCGTCGGCATGAAGGAAACAAAACAGGAAGTCGTCGATGTCGCTCGCAGCCTGAAAGTACTGGATGCAGATTCAATCCCAGTCAACTTCCTGCATGCAATCGATGGAACACCATTACAAGGAACGCATGAGTTGGACCCGAGGTATTGCTTGAAGGTGCTGGCGCTGTTCCGCTTCATCAATCCCAAAAAAGAAATCCGGATTTCGGGAGGACGTGAAGTGAACTTACGAAGCTTACAGCCACTTGGCCTCTATGCAGCGAATTCCATATTCGTCGGAGACTACTTGACGACAGCAGGCCAGGAAAGCACAAAGGATCACGAAATGCTCGAAGACCTCGGTTTTGAAATCGACTATGTCAAAATGCCCGTCAATTGAATTCAATAAAGAAATTTTGGCAATGCCAAGCCTTGGCGCAGGCAGAGCTATAGTTGCACTTATCCTTTCTTTAAGTGTAATGAAAAAACACGAACGTGTTTTTAACCGAATTGTATGGAGCCCCCTTGAGGAGGCTCTTTTTTCTCTGTATCGTAAAAATCATTTAACGACTTCGATATTCTTAGCAAGATATGCCCAGTTCTGGGGGAATCGATAGCGCTGTCGCCAATAGGTAGCACCGAGCAGGTTATAGACTTCCATTTGTTTATACTTTGCGACATAGCTTCGGATGTCCTCGAACCACACGACATGTTCAACATTATTTTTCCAATACCTATACCCTGGTGCTTCAGGTTGAGGATCATACTGGATCGGTGACCAGTTTGCGATAGCCAGATTTTGTGCATTATTGGCAGAAAGTGCGCCAGCTACATTCCCCTCCTGATGGGGCAGTGTCCAATCATATCCATAAAGCGCCATGGCCATCATCACTTTTCGACGGTTGATTTGACCCGTCGCATACATCAGTACCTGTTCGACCCACCATGTCGGTGCAATCGGATCCGGCGGGCCGATCGAGTACCCATAATCATATGTCATGACCGTAACAATATCGACTATTTCACCAATTGCTCTGTAATCGAGAAATCCGACCAGCCTGTTCGTCGGCAGATCACTGCTCTTTGCATGTGCATTGACCTGCAGGATCCGTATACCGAGTTCTGCTTTTAATTCCCGTAAAAAAGCTGTGAACTCATTTCGTCTCGTTGGAGGAACGAATTCAAAATCGATGCTGACACCAGCAAAACCTTTGTTGTCAACTGCGGTGACTAGATTTCTGATAAGGGCACTTCGAGCTGTAGTATTTTGTAAAACCTCATCCGCCAATTCCGGACTGAAAGTACCTCCTTCATAATTACTGATGACTAGCAATGGTTTTATATTCAACTGTTTACTCGTCTGGAGGATCGATTCATCATTCGGCTGGATGAGACTACCTATGCGATTGAACGTGTAAGTGAAAATCGCAAGATACGTGATGCTTTCGGAAATTTCCCTTAAGTAGTCCTGATAGGGGGATTGATCCCAGGCATCTATGAAAATAAGCGATTGCATAGGATATTTCAACATTGTTGGAATGCGGATTCTTTGACGGATTTGTAGGGCATTCGGATCGACTCCGGGATTCGCTGAAATGATTGCCTGTATTGTCGTCTGAAATTGCTGAGCCAGCTTCCAATATGTGTCCCCCGCCCTTATTTGGTAAAACCACTCCGGGGGGGTTTGATCCGGGAGGTAAAGACCTAAACCCGGTACCAAAGCATCAGAGACAAGACCGTTCACCTGTTTTATCGTCTGGATCGGCACCCCATAATTGCTTGATATCCGCCACAATGTATCCCCGTAAACAACTGTATGAATCGCCATGATCAACCTCCATCAGCGTACTGTCCTCTTCTATAAGTTTATTAGAAAAAGATTAAGGTCATGCGGGCAATCTGATAGACTTGGAGATTAAGTGCTCAAACACTGTCTCAATCGTGGCATGTTCGGACAGGAACAGGTGAATTCAACAAATAACTGTCCGAAGTTGAATCTTCTTCGGACAGAATTAGGTGAATTCAACAGAGCTCTGTTGAAAATAAGCTTGATTTTTAAGATTTTTCATGGAATGGGCTATAAGGCTTATCCATGGACAATATTAAAGTATCACTCAACAGATAACTTCGTGTGCTCAAAGAATTCCGGTTCTGGTTTCATTATTTTGATCCCTTTATGTGAGCGGAGATAAACTTCACTATCAGATTCATAATGGACCTCCACCTTTAAACCACCAATCTCTAAGAGGCTTTTCTTCTCCCTCGGCTCAATTGCATCGTTCCAATCCAAACTGGAATTGATAAGACGAACAATTTCTTCGACACTTTCCTCATCCTCTATTCCACGGCATTCCTGATCATCTACCTTTTCATAGATACAAACCGTTTCAGGGTTTGTTCCAATCCATTCGGTAGAAATATGGCGCATCGTCTTGTCAAAGTTCACTTCAGTTTCGTCATTATGTTCATTATAAGAAGCGGACAAGTGAAGCTCGCCATCGAATCCATCCTTGATCCAGGTCGAACGAAATCCGCTCCAGTCATTTTCTGCATCAGTATCATCAAGCGCAGAATCATCATGTCCCAACATCCAGCCGTCTTCAGGTAGTTCTTCCAAATAATATTTGTAGATATTTTCCCAATGATCACCTTCTATCGTGTAAGAATTCCGATTCGGTTCCAATCCTTTGTATAACGGTAAATCATCACGATTTTCAGGAACGATCGACATCCCTTCATACGTATCATCCGTCATTTTCCCGTAAGCAAAATATCCACTGGAAATGACGAGTAAAGCTACTAATCCAGCAATCCACTTTTTCATAAAAACCCCCTACTAACATTAACCCGCTTGCTTCATTTCAACCTCTTGTTTACGAGCATCCAGCCCTGGTGTGATCATATAGTAAATCAGTGTGCCGCTCAGTCCGACAACTGTAATCAGGATTGCCATGATACCTGACGGAAGGATTGCGCCGAGCGTAACAGTAATGGAAACGATCAGCATTGCCAGGTTGTATTGGAGCCCGTTAAATGCCATATACGAACTTCTTGCATCATCAGGTGGTATTGAAGCCATGTATGACTGCTCTACAGGCACCCGGCATACCTCGCCGATTGTCAGAATTGCCATCATGAGCAATAGGAGGACGATACTATTCGAATAAGCGATTACACCATACCCAATTGTGAAAATGAAGCAGCTTCCGACAAGCACGTATTTGTCTTTGAACGGTGTGATCAGTTTCGTAGCAAACAATGCCATCAACGCAACCAATATCGTGTTTTCACTACGTAAGAATCCCATCATCTGCACACCATTGATTTCCCAAAATAAGAACTGTTGAACCGGCATTTCCGCACTCAAACGGATACCCACGTAGTTCGTCAACTGGAACTCCATTGATAAAATCAAGACACCAGCTATGACATACAGGACAAACAAACGGTCGTGCAAAACTTTTTTATAATTCGAAAACAATTTCATCACATGTTCTTGTGGTTTCAAGATTGTACTGACTGGTGCATAGCTTTCCTCTATAAAGAAAGCGACAAGATAGACCACCACGATTGTTACAACAGTCAAGGCCAGGAACAACTGGAACAAGTAATCTTTGAAAAGAAATGCCCCTAAGATTCCACCGATTGCGATCGATAGATTATTCGCCCAATAGGTGATCGAATACATCAACTTTCGCTGCTCAGGTGTACTGACATCAATGAGCATTGCAGAGTTCGCAGGTCCTGCAAGCCCCCAGCAAATGCTATTCACTGTCATCATCATGAATGTAATTCCTGGTGAAAAGAACCAGGGGGAGTTACAGAGCATCATGACGAAAAATGCAAGCAATCGCAGTGTTTCCGCAAACAGCATGATCTTTTTCCTGCCGAACTGATCAGCGAAATACCCTCCGATGAAATTTATTCCAATACCTATAAATACGTTAACCAACAATAAAAGTCCTGCCATCTTTGCGCCAAAATGGACCGCTAAATAAATTGACATGAACGGAAAAATCATGCTTCCGACAAAACGACTCATGAACGTCTCGATGATCCGGATTTTAATGTTCTTGTGAAAATCTCTGAATCTCATAGTATAGCCTTCTCTCTCTATTTGTTACCTTAATTGTATGGTTTGACCGGCATTTCCGAATCATGTTACGGTATCAACTTTTCTACAACTTTGGATGTAGGACTTCAATTATTTTCTGTTCAACTTCTTCCCTAGCGTTGTTTCCAATCCGTCAATCGTCTTTGCGTTTTTTTCACGTCTGTAGTTTTCGAGTTTTGGCCCTTTTTTCGTATTTGAAATGTTCAGGGTTTCCCTTTCTCCTGTAAAATCCATGAACGGAACACTATAACCACAGGAGGTCGTTACTTTATGGATGTTTGCAGTAATGATCTGCCGAGTCCCTGGGAGAAGGTCGAAATGCTTCACATAAGTATCCCAGTTTTCCGAATCTGGCAGGACGACGTTACCGGTTCCATAGAGTCTCAGGATTTGAGGCGGTCCATCAAACGCGCAAAACATGAAAGTAATCCGACCATTCTCCTCGATATGTCCGCTCGTTTCGTTTCCGCTTCCGGTCAGGTCCAAATACGCAATCTCTGTCGCCGAAAGAACACGCAAGGTATCATACCCCTTTGGCGATAAATTGACATGCCCCTCCTTTGATAATGGTGCCGTGCCCACAAAAAAGAGATGCTGCTTACTGATAAATTCCATGTGATCATTCTGAATCTCTGAAAATTGCTTTCCCATGATTATATCCCCCTTAGGATTTTACAACTTGAAGTTTTGGTAATTTGAAAGGTCGTTCGAACATGATGTTTTCCATTTCAAGCATTACCTCATGGTGGATTTTATTCAGTAGACCTTCACTATAATCCAGATTACTGATATAGATCAGTGTGATATCGTGATCAGGATAGATGACGATTCCACTGCTGTAACCTGCACCATACCCATCATGAGTGATGATTTTACCTAGTTCTTCATCCTCTTCCAGTTTCCATCCATATCCATAACCAGCTTTCATTCCGATATGAAATCCATGGGTATAATGAGATTGACGATCATCCTTCAATTTTGTTGGCGTAAAAATTTGGTCTACCGTTCCCTTGTTCACAAGCTTGGAAGTTGTTAATGATTCAGTCCATTTGAACAGATCTGTAACCGTAGAACTGATTTGCCCGTCACCTTTCGCTCCATCTAAAAAATAGACATATGCATGCTCATCGATTCCATCCGGCAGTTCGAATCGGTCTTCATCTTTAAAATAAATATAACCCTTTGCATAGTTATCGATAGGTCCTTCTAAACGTTGAGCATACGCTCTGGTCCTTGACATTCCTAGAGGATCGAAAATATGAGTTTTGACAAAATCCCCGAATGCTTGCCCACTCAGCCTTTCAATGATTTCAGCCAACAAGATGTATCCTGTATTACAGTACTCGAATTTTCCATCCGGTTTTGCTATTAAATCCGGCTGGTTTTCAATGAAATAATCGATGATATCACTGTTGTAAGCTATCAGATCCCGATCCCAATGTTCTTCAAAAATCTCTATATAATCAGGCAGACCCGATGTATGTGTCAGTAGATGATGAAGGGTGATCCCTTCTTCCTTATAAGGAAACTCTGGGATATAAGTATATAACGGATCTAGTGAATTCAATTTTCCTTGTTCTTGCAATACCATGATCGCCATTCCTGTAAAAGCTTTTGTCAGGGAGGCGATTTCGAACATCGTATTCTCTTGAATATCCTCATCTGTTTCCACATCTGCTTTCCCCAGAGTTCTGACAAAAATCGGCTTCCCTTTTTCCGTTGCTAACATTGCCCCGCTGATCAGTTTTTCGTTCTCAAGATAATCAAACAACTGCTCAAGATTCTTCGTTTTCTTTGACAATCTTTATTCCCCCTTTAATGAACGTGCGTTACGATACTGGAATCCCTGAAATATTTTGATTTTGCCGGAATAGCTGTCAACCATATCAACACTATTGCAACGGTTAGCATAAGGAAGGATCCTGTGATTACGGCAAATTGGACCGAAATAATTTCAACGACCAATCCGATGGCAACGATGAGGACAATTTGAAAAATTGATTGAAAAACACTGACTGTACTTACGATACGCCCCATGATTTCAATAGGTAGGTTGTTTTGATAAAAAGTAATAAACCCGGTGTTGGCACAAGCCAATGCAAAAGATAGTACAAACACTCCGATGGATCCCCCAATAAAAGAATTCGATAATGAATAAATAAGATAACCTGTTGCGGTCATAAATCCACCCGTTCCAATAAGGTGTCGCAATGGAATGATAGAAACAAAGAGTGTGACACATATCGAACCTGCAATGAAGCCTACTCCAGCGATACTCACTAGTACCCCATAAGAACTCTCAGACAATCCAAGTACCCTTCTTGTGAACACTACTTCAGTGGAATCCAATGCAGCAGTGAATACCATGACAATTTCAAAAAGAGTATAGACAGCCATAATATACACTGCTTTTCTACTAAACGCTATGACTGCACTCCAATCTTCTTTAATCATGTTAAACGAGAGCCGATCCCCTCTAATTACATCATCATCCGTGCCAGGCAACAGTGATAAAATCAGACCTGAAAGTAAAAAAGAGATCGCATTCATAAAGATTGCAAGTCCAGGAGACCCAACGAATACGAGCGCACCTGCAATTGCCGGACCAATCACAAACGCGCCTGAAGACATCAAGTTATGTAAGGAGTTGAACCTTTTCCTCCGTTCTTCTGGTACAAGTTTAGTAATATACGTCGTGGCGGTTGGATGGAAAAATGAACTCGCCATATTGATTAAAAATACAAACAAATAGATCAGTCCAAGCGACGAAAAAAACGGAATGATGGCTACGAAAACAGCCCGTATCACATCAAGTCCAATCATGATCCGTCGTTTGTCGAACCGGTCTATGAAACTCCCTGACCAGAAACTAGTCAGAATCGAGGCTGCTGGTTTCAAAAGATAAAGACCCGCTACAGCTGCTGCCGAGTCATACATATTCAAAATCATCAGGTTCAGAGCTATCAGATAGATCCAATCCCCTAGATTCGAAATGCCAATTCCAGCTAAAAGTAAAGACGGATTCTTCCATTCCTTTTTCCATGAATTTGTCCCAATACCATCACACCTTCCAAAGAGATTTCTATATACATTACCTCACCTTCCACAATTTCACAATAGATTATTTGATTTTTGTATATAAAGAAAACTTGGGAAAGCCAAGCCTTGGCGTGGGTTGAGCCTTAGTTGCGCTTATACTGAAGAAAGTATTTTTATACTTTCTTTAAGTATAAATAAAACGAGTGTGAACAGACACACTCGTCCTAGATAATATTAAAATAGTTCCCAAATCTGGGTACAGCCACAGCTTCTTTTCTTCTTGCAGTCATGCTTTCCAAAGCTATGCTTCTTATCACAGTCATCAAACTTGCCGAAACTATGCTTCTTATCGCAGTCATCATGCTTTCCAAAGCTATGCTTCTTATCGCAGACATCATGCTTTCCAAAGCTATGCTTCTTATCGCAGTCATCAAACTTGCCAAAGCTATGCTTCTTTTTGTCATCCTTTTTGCCACTTGATATATCAATACTGTAGTTGTATTTTAGTTTTCCACTACTATGCTTCTTCTTATGGTCATCATGCTTACCACTACTATGCTTCTTCTTATGGTCATCATGTTTGCAGCTGCTTCGCTTTTTCTTGTGATCATCATGTTTGCTGCTGCTTCGCTTTTTCTTGTGATCATCATGTTTTCCGCTGCTTCGTTTACCGCTGCTGCAACCACTGCTTCGCTTCCCGCTGCTGCATCCGCTGCTTCGCTTTCCGCTGCTGCATCCGCTGCTTCGCTTACCGCTGCTCTTTTTACATTTCTTGCAGTCACAAGAATTTACTTTGATAAGGTTGTCCTTTTCGCTCACAAACATTCCTCCCTTCTCTATCAGATGTTACATAATATTAAAGTGAAGATAAATTTGTAACGGCGAAAATACTATTTTTAAAAAGAAATAGATGCTGGAAAAGAAAAAAGAGCAGAACCTGAAGGCTTGATCCTTATCGGTTCCACTCTCTATAACCATTTCTTTATCATATTTTCATAGATCAGACAAAGCTGTATTCTGTGGGAAAGCAAGTTAATCGAGATCGTGAATTCGGCTTATTGAAAACACATCTTGCTATCTTAAGAAGATATAAGCAATTAAAGCTATAATGCTGAGAATGAACGTTACAACATAAATAAGCGTCAACACTTTCAAGTTAACTTTCAAAGATTGCGATTCATATTCATGAGAACGTTTCAATTGAGCCGAGGTCCGGTCATCTTCCATCTCGTAATCTTTACTTACTTTGTTTACTTTCTTCCCGACAATGATCGTTCCAATTAACGAAATGACACCTACCAAAATGACAACAATCATCAAGTATGTATACATTTATATACCTCCCAAAAATAATCGTACGTTCTAGGTGTTATTATAAAGAATCTGGTGGAACAGCACCAATTTTCAGACTTACAGCATCATATACACTTTCAGGTTGATCCATCATACATAATTTGGGATCTCCGAGAAATGTTCACCTTTTTTCCGCTGACACAACACATGACGGATGGCCTAATGCTTCATGAGCACAAGGACACAAAAACACTTGTTGGCATTTCTTCATGAACGCTTTTTCTATACAATGATGATTACTGCCACATTCACAATAAAATAGAGAGACAGGTGAATCATCATGAAAGGGACATCACATCTGCTTGTTGGCGGTGTAGCAGGATTGGTCACCTCCAATGCATTGGAGACTGATCCGATGACGACAGGGATTCTGATTGCCTGCGGAGGAATAACGGGGCTGCTTCCAGACATTGATGTGGATGGAACATTGAGTAACAAGATCACGAATACGCACAAATTCATCCAGACGCTTGCCCAGATCATCGGCATTTTATTGATCGTATATAGCTTTGTGGAAGGAACCGGGACCGAAAAGTGGTATGGCATGGGGACTGGCGCCGGTATCATAGCTCTTTCTACATTCATAACGAGGAGGCATATGCTGACTGTATCCGGTGTCGGTGTACTGATCGGAGGCTTCATGCTTCAAGAAAACTGGTTATTCCTGCTCGGCATCTATATCATTGTAGCCTCTTTCGTACCCCATAGGAGCTATACGCATTCGATACTCGGAATCGTGTTTTTCGGTGTCATTGCTCGGCAATTTGAAGCTTCAATCGGGATAGAGGGAATCTTCATTGCAAGTCTTGCAGGCTATGCGAGTCATTTGATCGGTGATATGAAATTCCTTCCCATCAATAAAAGAGGCGTGAAACTCTTACTGCCATTTTCAAAAATGGAACTATAACTAAAAGAGCTTGAAATTCTAAGCTTTTTTTACGTTATAAAACCGAAGTTCTATTCCCCCCTAACTGAAAAATGAGTACAATCATCCTAAAGCCTTTATAAAGGAATGACGTTTCTTTTCATTGTTGACTTTGAAGTAGTTTCTTTTAAATGTACTTCTCTTAAATATTCAGCATTAGAATTTCGCTAATACTGCACCCTGATACAAAAAGAACTAATCGTGATAGAATTACGAAAAGAACATTGAAACCACATGGTAGTGTGAAAAAACATAAAGGGGAAGGATAGAAATGTCAGAATTCATAGATTGGAAAAATGGTGCTCGCGGTCATAAATTCATATCTTCTTTTAGTGGAGGAAAGGACAGTGTCTTAGCTCTATATAAAGCAATGAAGATTGGAGAAGCAGTTGGGCTTATCGTTATGCTTGAGGAAGAGGGAAAACGTTCGAGATCCCACGGAACGCCTCCGGAGCTTATTCATGCCCAAGCTAAATCTATAGGTTTGCCCTTATATACTGCAGCTGCAAGTTGGACAGATTATGAAAAAGTATTTATGCATCTTTTAGAACAAGCAAAATATAAAGGAGCAGAAGTGTTAGTAACTGGAGACCTGGATATGCCTGCTCACGGCTGTTGGCATGAAAAAGTTTCGAAAAATGCTGGGTTAAACCTTGGGATGCCTTTATGGGAAATGAATCATCGTAAAGCTGTCGAAGAGTTCCTAAATCTAGGATTTGTAACCCTAATTGTAACTGTTAATTTATCACTAGGAATGCGAGAAGACGATTTAGGGCGAACATTAACCCATGAATACATAAAGGAGCTTGAAGCTCGAGGTATTGACCCCTGCGGAGAAGGTGGAGAGTTTCATACCACAGTTATAGATGGGCCGATCTTTAAACATACGATTCCAGTTCGTAAACGTGAGATAATCAAAGACGGAGAGTATGCCTTTTTGCCTTTGGAACTGGATCAGATGTCGGATATGGTTACTTAATAAATTATCAAATAGGGACTGTCCTTAAAAAGAAGTGTCAGACACTTTTGGACAGCCCCTTACCAGTTGTAGGATTCTATTAATCTATCGGCAGAGGAGCAACAGGTGAGACTAAGTTTTGTTCACGGAGTTCGTGCCAAAACTCAGATGGGATAACTTCCTGCGCTGCTGCAATATCCTCTCTGACATGTTCGGGACGAGTAGTACCAGGGATGACCGCCGCTACTGCAGGATGTGCCATTGAAAATTGCAGGGCAACACTTTTGACGCTAACTTGATACTTGGAAGCCAATTCCTGTATTTTCTGTGCCTTCGAAACAATTTCATCAGGTGCTTTTTGATATTCGAAATGACTTCCCCCGACGAGAACACCGGAACTGTACGGCGCTCCAACGACGATGCCGATCTTTTTCTCCAAAGCTGACAGCATTAATTTTCGCAAAGCATGTTCATGGTCCATGAGCGTGTAGCGGGTAGCCTGTAGGCAAAGATCTGGAATCGTCTCTTCCAGTTCAATTGCCATTTCGATCGGCTCGGTTCGATTGACCCCTAATCCCCAGGATTTGATTACACCTTCTTCACGGAGGCGAGTCAGAGTACGGAAAGCTCCTTTTCTAGCAGTGTCAAACTTTGTAACCCAATCATCTCCGTGAAAGTCCGGAGAAATGTCATGAACATAAACGAAGTCTAAACGATCTGTTTTCAAACGTTCAAGGCTTTGCTCGATGGAACGCAGGGTTCCGTCTTCACTGTAATCTTCAATGATTTTATTTTTACGTCCATATTCGAATAGTCCTTCCTTATCCTCCATTTCATCTGAAATCACTCGCCCTACCTTGGTGCTTAGTACATAATCACCCCGATCATGCTTTGATAAAACCTCGCCAAGGCGACTCTCAGCTAAACCAGCACCATAAAACGGGGCAGTATCAAAATATCGGACCCCCTGTTCCCATGCAGTATTGATCGTTTCCAGCGCTTCTTCTTCCGGGGCGTCCCTGAACATATTTCCTAAAGGAGCAGTACCCAGACCAATTTTCCCCTTTATTAAACCGTTCATTTCGAACATCCTCCTATCACTTGACTTAGAATCATTTCACAAAAGACTACTTAAAAAAGTCTGTTTATTTTTAATACCTGCTCGCCATACTATTTAAACGTTAGATACCTCCATCATCCTGCCTAAAAGTTAGATATTAACCAAATAGAGGCGTGATCCTGCTTTGATCAACGCCTCCTACCGGAAAACCAGTTAAAATTCCACATAAAATGGTTGCTTGTTTTTATTCAAACTGTACTCTATTCTTTGCCTGAAGTTTCCCCAGGTTACCATTTCCAGAGCTTCCTTAATAGGATAGAAACCGACTTCCAAACTTTCTGGAGAAGTTGTTAATTTACCTCCCACTGGTTTTGCTAAGAACAATGCGTTACATATTGAACGGCTGACATTTTGAAACACTCCACAAAATTCCAACACGTCAATATCAATACCTGTTTCTTCTTTTGTTTCCCTGATCGCAGCCTTTTTTAGAGACTCTCCTTCTTCAACTTGTCCACCAGGCATTTCCCAGCCTCTCCTAGGACCCTTAATTAATAAAATTTCCCCTGTATCATTGATCACAATAGTTGCTGCTGAAACAATATGTTTTGGTGGTGAATATGTATTTTGTATACTTTGTTTGGAAATCAAGAAACTTCCCATCCTTTTAAGTAAATTTAGTTTATTTGTCTCCATAGCTAAATAAGTTAAGTTAGGTTCAAGGATATAAGTTTGAAAAAAACACAGTTCTCCCATATTGTTACTTAATCTAGAGTACTTAAATGCTCATGAACTACTTTCCAGCTTTGGACGTCTTTTCTAAATACATTTGACTTATCCATTTGTTTAATACTTTTCCCTTCTCCTGTTTCTTTCTCAAATTCAAACCCAAATAATTTTGAGCTTGGCAAATTGCCAGTTACCCCCTATATCGACACACCCAGAAAAAACTCTAAAATGCTCTTCTATATGATCAAACCTTTCCCGATCTGCTTTTGCCCGCTCTTGATCGGCATGCCTATATCTCTAAAAAACGATTTAAAAAAATCGATTTGGTTACTTGACTTTTTATAGCTGATCTTTAATTGAATAACATAAAACTGCTATCCATTTATAGACTATAGCACTATTTCTACTTTCCCTATCAATTTTTAATAGATTTATACGTTTGTCCATTTCAAATACTAGAATATCTCATATATATGATACTAAAGGTTTAACAATTTAATATTATTATCCTTTTGAAGGGAGGCTATATTATGAATCGAGAACTTGAAAGACTATGCCAGGAATTTGCCAGGATTCTTGGAGGGGAAGGAAGTTTAGATGAAAACGGTGTTTGTCTGGTACAAAAATTCCGTAATCTTCGATTTACAATTCTTGGACGACCCACTCAATCCCCACTAGTCATTCCTCAATTCTTTACTTTTGAAAATATTGATAGTAGAGGCAGGGCATTAAACTTAGGAGAAACAGTTCTTTTACAGGAAGAAGTTAACCCCCTCTTAACAGAACTTCGGAAAAGAGATCTCATTGTTACTGCAGTTCATAACCATTGGTTGTTTGAAGAACCTAGAGCAATGTATATGCATTTCGAATCAGTTGAACCACCACTACAATTTGCAAGAAAAGTTAGAGAAGCATTTAGAGTTTTAGACAACAACAACAGCCGTAAGAAAACACACAAACGTAATAATGATTTCGATGATTGGTTCTGGTAAAGTTTATATCAATAAAGTATATACCCGTATTTCAAAAAACCGAAAAAGATACTTTGGGAAAATACGAGGGGTATATGAAAGATGTGTATATGTAAAGGTTTTATCTAAACGTTTTCGTAGAAAAAACGCAAGTGATTTCGTATGTGAAACCACTTGCGTTTTGGGTGAATTGTACAGTATATCCTTTTAATAATCCGCATTCCATTCTTGTTCACGCTTTAGTTTTTTCCTATAAACAAAGGCAGAGATCGTTATACTGATTTCGAATAAAACGACAAGACAGACGAGTACTAAAATATCAGATAAGAAGTCTGGCGGTGTCAATACAACCGCTAGAACCGTAAAGACGAAATAGCTGATTTTCCTTGATTTTTTCAAGCGTGCAGGGTTCAGGATTCCCAGCGCTGTCAGGAATAAGACGACGACAGGCATTTCAAACAGGAACCCGAATGGCACCGTCATTTGAAAAAGGAAATTGAAATATTTTTCCGTCGTATAGAACATCTGGAATCCATCGTTCGATAATCCTTGCAGAAAATTGAGTACCGTAGGAAAAACGATCGCATAACCAAATCCGATGCCGATGATGAACAATAAAAATAATGCAGGAATCAACATCAACGTCGCCTTCTGCTGGGTTGCTTCTAAAGCTGGAACGACGAATCGCCACGTATGATAAGCTGCCATCGGGATTGTGAGGCTGATCGCCACCACTCCGGCAATTTTAAAATAGATCCAAAGAATATCAGTCGGACCAAGCAAGGCGAGCTCCGTATTCAAATCTCTTACAAGCCATTGATAGATTTGCTCTACGAAAACAAACCCGACTATGAAAAATGCTAGGAAACTTGCTCCGACAATGAGGATCCGTTTCCTCAACTCGTCAAGATGATCGACCAGTTCCAATTCTTGAGCCATCTTCTCAGCTCCTTTCTACTTATAAAGAAAACTTGGTACTTGGTAAAGCCAAGCCTTAGTGATGGCTGAGCCAAAGTTGCACTTATACTGAAGAAAGTATTTATGCTTTCTTTAAGTATAAAAGAAGAAAAGAGGATGCCCTCTTTTCTCCCAGATTAGAGTTAATTTTTCTTTTCTTTTGCACTGGAGTCATCTGAAGAAACGAGATCCTTCGTTGCGTTTTTGAATTCTTTCAAAGTGTTTCCGAATGCGCGTCCGATTTCAGGCAGTTTAGCCGGCCCGAAAATGACGAGCGCAATGATCAAGATCAGGATCAAACCTGGAATTCCGATATTGAATGGCATGATGCATTCTCCTTTCTATTAAGCTTTGTTATACTTTATTGTTGATTTTGCGAAATTCACTTCCTTACTGCGGGCGATCCGCAAGCCTCCTCGCTCACTTCCACAGGATGTAGGGCATCGACGTTCACCACACGACGTGGTGACTGTTAGAGAAGATCCTTAATTCGCTGTGGGGTCTCGCCTGGATCGCTTTCCCCGCAGGAGTGTCGCAAATTTCGCTTCAATCAAACTTAGTCAAAAATCAACATCAATTTTTAACAAAGCCACCTATTAAAAGCCTGTGATTGCGACAACACCAGGACGAGGCATAGAATCCCCTGCTCGATGTGGCCACTTGCTTGTCGGTTTTGAAAGGTCTTCGGTTTCTTCACCCGGATGCTGAACGGATAGGAATAATGTTTTCTCATCAGGAGTGAATGATGGACCTGTCAATTCCGCTTCAACAGGGGCAGAAGCGAACTGGTACGCAACACCTTCATCTTGTCCATGTGTCGGGATGGCGAACATGCCGTTGTTTCCGAATGGCTCCCAAATCGTACTGTTCAGTTTACTGCTGGAAATATCAGTCACAGTCCAAAGGTTTCCATCTTCATCAAATGTCAGATTATCCGGCGCACTGAACCCACTCTGGATTCCACCTGCTGCAAAAATCGAGAATTGGAATTCAAGCGAACCGTGATCTTCATTCTTTTCGAAAAATCGGGTGATGTGTCCGTGCATGTTCCCGTGGTTATCATTGTTTGTATGAGCGATGAAAATCGTTCCATCAAACGGACTGATTTCCACATCCTCAGGACGGTCCGTTGGAGTACCACCAACTAGAAGTGCTGCATCATGGCAATTGACGACAACATCAGCCTGCGTCTGGAACTTGTCCAATGCTTCCTTGTCATCTGCTGCTGCTTTTTTGACTTCTTCAATTGTGAGTGGCACCCATGCACCCTTACTGAAATCAGCAACATATAGTGTTCCTTTTTCTAACAGTTTCGCGTTCTTTTTACCAGCCTTCGAATCGTATTTTCCTTCGCTGATGAATTTGTACACGCAAGCATCCTTCTTGTCATCACCCATGTAAACGACGACACGACCATCATTCGCGAGTCCCATGCTGGCATTTTCGTGGTTGAAGCGCCCAAGTGCAGTGTGTTTGCGTACCTGGAACTTCTCATCGAACGGATCCACCTCTACAACCCAGCCGTAATGTGTTTCATCAAGCTTTGCTGATTCTGAAGTATCCTCGTAGTTCTCTTCACAAGTAAGCAACGTCCCCCAAAGCGTTTTTCCGCCGGAACAGTTCGCAAATGTTCCTTGTACTTTCGATGAACCTCCGACCGCTGTTGCTCCTTTTGCAGGTCCAGTCAGGGCAATTGGTGTCAGACCAGTAACACGACGGGCATATTGTGAAGAAGTATCCAATTTCCAGCCGTCATTTCCTTTAACGACTTCAATGATTGATCCACCCTGATCGTAGAGGAGTTTCTGTATTTGTGCTTGAGAATATTCACCTTCGATTTTTTTACCGAACACGAACTTGTCATCTACATATTCATGGTTCACCCACAACAGTCCGCGCTCGTCTTCAGCTGCTATTGGAAAAAATAATGTAAAATCGTTGTTGAATCCGAAAGTGTCACCTTTTGGGTTGATCTTGTCACCATATGCCGCTACGACGTTATAGGAGTACCCTCTAGGTAAAACGAGGTCATCCTTTCTAGTCGGTTCGATCGGTTTGAATTTCAAAGGGCCCATCTTCGGTATTTTTTTATTCGGTTTGTGGAAATTGCCTTGCTGTGCATTGACTTTATCTGCGATTCCATCTAGTCCAGTGCCGGCAGCAGCCAATGCCACCGTACCAGTACCAAGATATGTAAGAAATTTTTTTCGATCCATTTTTGTTGACAACCTTATCCACTCCTTATTCTATGTCTTACACAACAAATGATAGAGTGAAGTTGTTAAGTACATATTGAGGAAGTTTAAAAAATAAGCGGATACGAGGAATGTATGCACCTTTTTACTAGATTCGAGGTAGTTTAAGAGTAGATTTGCCGTTTTTCAAGCTGAAAAATGATCAATTGGAGGATTTTTGGACAAAAATCCATCAGGTATTGTTAAGAACGTAAAGGAATTCTTAAGAAATGGTTACTAGTGTTTCGTGAATTCGGGGGAGGTCGATTAATTTGTCCGGTTCTTTTTTCACTTCTCCGATTATTCTGTTCACTATTTTAGATAATCTGTGCACTCCTTCAAATCCATATAAAAAAGACCACCCTCGCTTACGTGAGGTGGTCTTTATCATCTTTATTTTGTCCTTCTGGTTCAAAATCAGGTGCTATGGCTTTTCTAATGAAGAGTGCAACCACAAACGTTCCAATGCACAACGCAAGTGCGAACCAATAGGCGTGATGAACACCCGCTGTCATTGCTTTATCCAGTACATCCTGAGTGATTTGGCCTGTTTGTTTTTCAAGATAACTCGTTTGTCCCTGGCTCATGATACTGACGAAAACAGATACACCCAGCGCACCGCCGATTGGCTGCAACGTATTCGCAATCGCCGTACCATGCGGATACAGATGTTTCGGTAATTCATTCAGTCCATTCGTTTGTGCAGGCATCAGGATTGCTGAAATCGACAGCATCAACACGATATATGCAACGATGAACCACCAGATTGGAATGGTCGGATTGATGTTGCTGAAGAAAATCATCACACCAACCAAAACGAGCGAGGCCGGAATGATCAGCTTTCTTGGTCCATATTTATCGAACAATGTCCCCATGACAGGAGACATCAAACCATTCAGCAATGCACCCGGCAAAAGCAATAGCCCTGCAATTTTAGCCGAATATCCGAGAGGTCCTTGCAAATACATCGGCATGACAATTTCGGATGCGAACATCGCCATGATGACGACCACGAAGATCGTGACACCACGTGCATAATTTTTATAAGCAAAAACCCTGACATCAAGCAACGGCTCATCGATTTTCAATTGCCGCCACACGAATAATACGAGACTGGCAAAACTGAGTCCGATGATCAAAAGGATTTTAACAGATGTAAAACCTTCTCCGCTTTCACCTGCACTGCTGAACCCATAAACGATACCTCCAATTCCGATCGTCGAAAGGATGATTGACAGAATATCCGCCTTAGGACGAGTGACTTCCCCAACGTTCTGCAAGTATCTCATTGCAAACAGAATCGAAAATACTGCAAATGGGATGACTGTGATGAACAACCAACGCCAACCTAAGAAATCGACAATCACACCGGAAAGAGTCGGTCCGATAGCTGGAGCGAACATGATGACGAGCCCGAATGTACCCATGATCCGTCCACGGACCTCAGGTGGGTACAGTAACAGCAATGCATTCATGATGACAGGAATCAACAAGCCCGTTCCAACCGCTTGGACCATCCGCCCCGTTAACAGCATCGGAAAATTAAATGCACACGCAGAAATTATCGTACCCGCTAAAAAGATCGACATGACTCCGATGAACATTTGCCTTGTCGTGAACCATTGGATCAATAATGCGGAAATCGGCATCAACACGCCCATTACGAGCATGAATCCTGTGGCCATCCATTGGACAGTTGGGGCTTTGATGTTGAATACATTCATTAGTTCGGTTAATGCGATATTTAGAAGCGTCTCGTTCAGAACAGCAAAAAAAGCACCGATCATGAAGGTAACAAGAATGATTTTCGTATTAATTTTTGTTTCCATATTATCCCCCGAAACTTTTTACCATAATTAAACACTTATCCATAATCCATTATTTCAATAAAAATATCAAGTGAATTCACTCAAAAAATCCTCCTATCTATCTTTAACAGGAGGTTGTGCTCAAATTATCTGTAACTTACATCGGTACAAAAAAACAGTCCGCTTGAAAATGAGCGGACTGTTCTTCAGATCATGCTGTTGCAAAAGCTTTTTTTACAGGTTGCGTTGGTGTGCCTGAGAACGGATAGACAGTGAGGTCATTGTCCTTCGCCTTCAGCTTTTTGATTTCACGTCCTGTCGCCTGTATGAGTCTTCCAGTAATCAAATCTTGCTGATCCTTGATTGTTTCTTCTAAAAGAGTCACGCCTTCAAATTGATCAGTGGTGTTGCCGATCACAAACCACGTCTGTTCTTGCTCATCCACATCATGCAGGAGCTTTACCTCTTTTACAACCGGTGAATGGTGAACCGAATTGAAAACGTTCACGAGATCCTCGATGATCGCACTTGCCGTCGGGAGCTTCCCAGCGCCAGGACCCTGCAGCTTCAACTGTCCGACGAGATCTCCTGTTATGACGACTGCGTTATCCACACCTTCAACCGAATAAAGCGGATGGTCTTCTGATACGACTTTCGGTTCCACATCAATTTTCAGCGCACCATCTTTATAGACGAGCGAAGCGACATGCTTCAACCGGAAACCGAACGATTCAGCTAGCTGGATATGGTTCAGAGAAATGTCCCTTATCCCTTTCCGCTCAATCCATTTCCATTCAGGGCGCTGTCCGAATAACAACTCGGTTAGGATGACGATTTTATAAAAAGCATCGTATCCATCCACATCATTAGATGGATCAGCCTCGGCGTATCCCTTGTTCTGTGCTGACTGCAGCGCGTCCAAAAAGGCTGTCCGTTCATTCCGTATTTCGCTTAAAATGTAATTGGACGTGCCGTTCAGAATCGCTTCAATTTTCACGACGGAATTCACCTGCAGCAATTGATGGAGGGTCCCGATGACAGGTACACCCCCGGCAACGGAAGCTTCATAAGAGATTTCAACATTCTTCGCTTGTGCTTTTTGCTTCAGTTCCCGCCCCTTATGGGCAAACAGTTCCTTGTTCGCAGTGATAATATGGCAGCCTTTATCAATCGCTTTCGATAAGTATGTGTAACCGGGCTCAATCCCGACAATCGCCTCGATTACGACATCTAGATCAGGAATAGAGAGGATTTCGTCAAAATCAGTTGTTACGAGTATCTCTGGAGTAATTCCTCTTTCTTTCGTAATGTCATTGACCAGAATCCCTGCTAATTCCACCTTCTTGCCAAGAAGTGACTCTAGGCGTTCCTGATAGGTTTCGATAATTTCATAAACCCCGCTCCCAACAGTTCCGAATCCAAGCAATCCAACTTTAATGCTCCCCACTATTTCCCCTCCTGTATCATCGTAAATTCAACTATACGTTCCATCGTTTTGGTAAACATCATTTTTTAAAATTCAGCTGTTCACTTGTTCAACCTTAGATGTTAATCCTGTAGCCGCTTCAATCGCTTGTTCCAGGTCTTCGATCAGATCCTCGACGTTTTCAATACCGACGGACAACCGGATGAGGTCTTCTGTCACGCCAGTGGATGGGAGTTCTTCCGGTCGCAGCTGCTGGTGGGTCGTACTCGCCGGATGAATGATCAGACTTTTCGCATCTCCAACGTTCGCAAGGTGTGACCACAACTCAACATTGTTGATCACTGCTGCACCTGCCTCCCGGCCGCCGTTGATCCCGAAAACGACCACGGAACCTGCGCCCTTCGGTAAGTATTTATTCGTAAGCTGTTTGGACGGGTGGTTTTCCTGCTCAGGATAAAGCACCCAATCGACTCCCGGATGGTTCTCGAGATACTCAACCACTTTCCGAGCGTTCGCAACATGTTCTTTCACCCGCACATGCAACGTTTCCAGGCCAAGTGCCAGTTGGAAGGCGTTGAACGGACTTAACGCTGCCCCTGTATCCCGTAACAGTTGGACGCGCGCTTTTATGATAAAGGCGAGTTCCGGTAGCGCTTCGGCATACACGATTCCGTTATAACTATGGTCAGGTTCTGTGAATCCAGGGAACTTCGGAGAATTCCAATCGAATTTACCAGCATCGACAATGAGTCCTCCCATCGTGGTTCCATTGCCGCCAAGCCATTTCGTTGCTGAATGGACGACGATATCTGCTCCATGTTCAATCGGCCTCAACAAGTAAGGTGTTGCTAGCGTGTTGTCCACAATAAGGGGAATACCAGCTTCGTGCGCAACTTTCGCAACTCCTTCGATATCGAGGACATGCAACCCTGGATTTCCGAGCGTTTCAGCAAAAATCGCTTTCGTATTTGGTGTGATGGCTCTGCGAAAATTTTCTGGTTCCTTCGGATCGACGAAATGAGTCGTGATTCCATGTTTCGGCAGTGTAGTCGAGAACAGATTGTACGTGCCGCCGTATAACGTGGAAGCTGATACGATTTCATCACCGGACTCGGCAACATTGAAAATCGCAGCCGAAATTGCTGCCATGCCGCTTGCGAAAGCTAATGCCGCGAGCCCTCCTTCGAGCTCTGCTACCCGTTCCTCGACGACATTGACCGTTGGATTCCCAATTCGTGAATAGATATAGCCTTCTTCTTGCAGTCCAAAAAGGTTTGCAGCATGGTCGGTATCCTGGAATTTGTATGCGTTCGACTGGTAGATCGGTAATGCTCTCGCTCCTGTCACCGGATCCGCTTCAAGACCTCCATGTACCCCAACTGTTTCAAAACGATACTTTTTCTTTTCACTCATCTCATTCACTCCTCATTATTATTTTTAAATTTTGATTTTCTACGAAATTCACTCTCTTCCCGAGGCGATCCGCAAGGCTCCTCGCTCACTTGCACAGGATGTCAACACAAACATGAAATCATTTTCGTGTCTGCGATGAAAATTCTTAGAAGCTTTCCTTCTGCTGGCTTCGACGTTCACCACACACCACACGACGTGGTGGTTGTTAGTCGAAGATTCTTCGTTCGCTGCGGGGTCTTGCTTGGTTCGCTGTTCCCGCAGGAGTGTCGCAAATTTCGCTTAACCATGATAAAAATTATGCCTTACTCACAGAACATTTAAGCTTCTAATCTCGCATCCTCAAGGGCAAGTTCAGCCAAGCGATTCTCTATGATGTGCCCCCATTTCTCGAACTCTACCAAGAATCCATCATGCCCGAATTTTGAATCCACTTCATAAAACTCAGCAGCGCCGCCTAGCTGTTGAATCCTTGTCACGAACTCACGCATCTTTTCAGGCGGGTAAAGCAAATCCCGTGTAAAACTGATCGCAAATACCGGAACATGAAGATGATGCATCGCATTTTCCAGACCACCTCGCTCACGACCCAAATCATGGCTGTTCATCACATCAAGAAGACGGAGATAACTGTGTGCATCAAAGCGCTCGGTCAACTTCTCTCCCTGATAAGATAAGTATGATTCGATATCGTAAGTGGACAGGCCGTCTTTTATGATATGGTTCCGATCGAAACGCTCTTCAAAAAGCACGTCAGATCGGTAGGTAATCATGCCAATCATCCTCGCCAGACTCAAACCTTGTTTCGGAAGGTTCCCTTCACGCCAGGCTGGATCTTGCTGTATCGCCACACTCGAAATGTGGTTGAATGCAATTGCGTAATCACTGAACTGTGGAGTAACCGCAATCGGAAAGATGCTGTCGATGAAATCCGGATACATGATTCCCCATTCGAGCACCTGCATCCCACCGAGCGAGCCACCAATGACCGCTCTCAAATGATTGATTTCTAGAATGTTCAGTGCTACGAACTGCACTTCGACCAAGTCGCGAACCGTTAAACCAGGGAATTTACTCTGATAAGCTTCACCGTCTCCAGGATTCGTGGACGCCGGTCCGGTTGATCCGTGGCAGCCGCCGAGCACGTTGAATGTGATGACCTGAAAACGCCTCGTATCGATATAACTGCCATCACCGGCTAAACCATGCCACCAGCCGGGATCATCTTTTGTACCGACTGTGTATTGATTACCGGTCAGAGCATGACAGACTAGGATGACTGGAGCATTACGCGGTCCGCACCTTTCATAGGCGAGCTCGATTTCATCAAGTTTTTCACCAGATTCCAGTGTGAAATTCGGGATTTGAACCGATCCTGTTTTATAAAAATTAGGGTTCCCCACTGCCAGGTGCCTCCTTTACTTAGATTTGAACATTTTTTGCAAATTAAAAAGCCCCTCTGATAAAGACAGAGAGGCCAAATTATAAATACATTTGTCTCTCTCATCTTCCGAAGCGCACAAACGCTTCGCAGGAATTAGCACCTTTCAAACCGAAGTTTGATGGTTGCCGGGCTTCATCGGGCCAGTCCCTCTGCCTCTCTAGATAAGAGTTGAAATCAATTTAATTATTAAATTATTTGAATCTTAGCATGCTACAAAAAACGTGTCAACATCGAATTTCATTTTCGGATCCAGATTTTAAGCGCTTGTCACCCTTGTCATTCCGTAGTTTTCAAGGGGGATTCTTGGTCTTAATTAAGCTCAGAAAATTTATTTCAAGGGAAAAAAGAAGGTGGGAGTGGTCTGTCTAAGTCAGATCATCTTCGGACACAAACAAGAGATTTCAGCCGTACTCTGTCCGAGGTTGGGTCCTCTTCGGACACAGTAAGACAAAACAGCAGCACTCTGTCTCAATTCGCCCCTTATTCAGACAGGAGCAAGAGCAAAAATCAGAACACTTTCCCAATACACCTACCAAAAGCCGCGTCAAAGCATCCATGAAAAATCACTGAATCCATAGTTTACGCAGATCGACATTGCCGAAGGAGGCGAATTGTACGTCCTGGATCATCGGGTGATAGCTCCGCCGTTTTACAGGATGATTCATGTACAGAAACAGCCGGTTCATGTTTATATAACCTTCAATTTCCTCTATCCACTTTTCACGATCATCAGCTGCAGCTTCCCGTTTAAACCTTTCAAGCCATCCATCGATTTTTTCAAGATGTTCTTTCCCCAACAACCGCCGGAACAATAGGGCGTCATTTTTAAAAGCACCCAAAAACGACAGATGATGATCATGCGAGGCTACCTCGCCCATGAAGAGCACATCAGCTTTTCCCTCCAATTCCGAGGAGTAGAAATCATCGATCCGGAAAGGAACATGACGGAAATGCACCCCGTACCTGCCCGCCTCTTTTATCAGCCATTCAGCCTCTTCAATCGCTCGCGCATAATCAAGCGAATAAAGGCTGAGCTCCTCTCCTTTGTAACCAGACTCTCTAAGCAACCGTTCAACTTGAGTAAGGTCACGGTTTTGCACTTCCGATTTCCAATGAAAATAACTCGATGCCTCGATCGGTTCTTCACGTCCCAGATCACGATACATTTGCTTCACATCCAACAAATGATAGATTGCTTTCCGGAACGAGGGATGATGGATGGCAGATTGCCGGTTGAAATTGAATGCGAAAAACCTGAAACCGACTTCGATTTCTTCTTTCTCGAGGAATCCTTCACTATCCTTCGCCCCCTCGATTTGAAAACTGACCTCTCCCGCTGTTGGTTGCGGCACCTTCCAAAATTCGATCTCATCTAATAATGGGCGCTCCAGAAAATAATGATCGAATGCCTCAAGAACCAACTTCTTTTCTGATTTCTCTTTCAGCTTGAACGGCCCTGTCCCGATCCACTCATTGTCATCGAACTGGACATCGGCAGGTAGAATGGCAAGATTATGCGTGCTGAGGTACCGAGCGAAAAATGGATTCGCTTTTTTCAAATGGAACGTGACGATAAAAGGCGAAGGACAGTCAATCCGTTCGATTTCTTCCGTCATCCAATAATACGGTGAGCCGCGCTTGATCCGATTGAACGTATGAAGGACATCCTCACTTGTCAGAATCCGTTGATGATGGAACCGAACCCCTTTTCTCAGATAAAAGCTCCACGTTTTATGTTCTGCATCCACCCGCCAGTGATGGGCCAGATGCGGTTTGATCGTATCTTTTTCCGAGTCGTAAGTAACGAGACTGTCGCCGAGCTGCTGGACAAGATAGCTTTCAAAGGTGATCGATACTTGGGCAGGGTCAAGACTCGTGAGCTCATTTCTGAAGATCACGCCCACACCGGGAAAAAACCGTGTGTGATTGGAACACCGCAATCGTAAAACATCTTTCATCGGACTTTTGGATTGCACCCCAAAAAGCGTTTGGATTTTGTCAGAGATGTTGGCGATCCAGGACTTCGGAATTGGAAGCTGCAAAAGATGCATCAGATCATCCATCCGCTCATCTTCCACAAAGTTGGTGACGGTCGTTTCGATCTCCTCTTGAAAAGACAGTGGAAATTTTAGTTTAGAAGCATTGCCTCTTCCTCTGCCAGGTTCATAGACCACAAGATTATCCGCTTCAAATTTTTTCAATTTCCGTTTAACATTTTTCTGAGTACAATACCAGACCTGTTCAAGTTCACTCAGTTTGAACGCGGCTGACCTTTCTTTTTCCCTTGGATAAAGGAAAGCTCGCAGTTGGTAATAGGATAAGTCTTTCATTACATACCTCCAAAAAAGGGGACATTATTCATTTCATTATACCCTTTTTATCCCCTTTTCGAAAATGCAAAATAATGACAAGGGAGTGAGCGCAATGTTGAAAGATTTACATCCGAATATTCGAATACGTATTTACACATCTTTTCTAAGCAGATTGATCGGGTCCATGATTTTTCCGTTCATGGCGATCTATTTTACAAATGCGATAAATGCTTTCTGGGCTGGTACGTTGTTATTGATCAACGTCATCATCCAATTCGTTGCTGGATTATATGGCGGGTACCTGGCCGATATTTTAGGTCGTAAAAGAATGATGGTGACGGGAGAATGGATGAAGGTGATCGGATTCGTCGGGATGATTCTCGCCAACTCACCCTGGTACACCTCTCCATGGGTGACCTTTTCCATGATGACGATCATCGGAATCGCCTCCGGACTTGTCAATCCCGCTGCTGAAGCGATGTTGATCGATGTCAGTACAAAAGAAACGCGCGCATTCATGTATGCAATCAATTACTGGGCAGTGAACATGTCACTCATGCTTGGATTGATTGTTGGAGGTTTCTTATATAAAACGCACTTTTTCGAGTTGTTACTCGCCTTGTTTTTGATGTCGCTGGTCACACTCTGGATGACTTCCACACTCATCCATGAAACCTTCACACCGGAAGGCACGACAACGAAGCCATACGGAATCAAGCCGATTTTACAAAGTTATAAGACTGTCATCACAGACATTCCTTTTGTGTTATTCATACTCGGTGGAATTGCGGTGCTCTCGATCGAGTTCCAACGAAACAATTTTATCGCTGTGAGATTGGAAAAGGAGATCATTCCGAAAACTTACTCGCTTTTCGGCGGACTTGATATGTCGATCGACGGGGTGAAACTTCTGAGTTTGTTGACTGTTGAAAACACAATCATCATCGTGTTTTTCACGGGTATTGTCGCGAAATGGATCCGCAATAAGCCGGAGCAACCGATCATGTATACCGGATTCATCCTCTTCGGACTTGGTTATGGTATTTTGGCATTCTCGAACGACTTGATGACCCTCGCACTCGCTGTGGTTGTGCTCTCGATTGGGGAACTGATGTATGTACCGACACGGCAATCGATTCTTGCTGATATCGTTGATGATTCGAAACGCGGAGCTTATATGGCTTTCAACGGATTTGTTTTTCAAATCGGAAAAATGGTTGGAGCACTCGGTATCATTGTCGGGGAAGCAATCGGCGGCGTCGGTATGGGCGTTCTCTATTTCGTCTTTGCTCTGTTCGGCATCGTTTTTGCACGAATGGCAATCCAAATTCGTACAGTCAAAGGTAAAATAAGAAATGAAAAAGCCGTTTAAGAAGGGAGGACCTTAAAGCATATTGTATGAAAATAACCCAAGGAGAAAATTCTAAACGGGTTCACTTGTGAGGTGCACAATGCAAGAACACGGATCAAATCACAAGAAAAATCACATAGTGTCCGTGATAAGATTCACAGTAAATTCACATTAAAAAGGCTTAGAGGATAAATTTCCTTTAGCCTATGTGGATTTTTCGAATTAAAAGATTAGTTTCATACCTTCATGACTCGCCAAAAAACCTAATCTATTATAAAAACGGTGTGCCTCTTCACGTCTCTTGTCGGTTGTTAATTGGACAAGACCACATTTCTCAGATTTCGAAATTACGATCGCTTCTTTAAATAAGGCTTCTCCTACCCCTTTTCCACGGTAGCGCTTATCGACACGTACCCCTTCTATTTGTGCTCGTTTCATCCCTTGTCTTGCTAAACCAGGAATGATCGTTAACTGAAGGCAGCCAATCACCGTTTGATCGTCAATAGCTAAAATAATCTGATTCCCAACTTGTGCTTCAATTGCCGCAAATGCTTCATAATAATCAGCCGGCAAAGGCTCTGTATTACGTTCACGTTTGGACCCTAATTCATCATCGGCAAGTAAGCGAACAATAGCTGGTAAATCATCTTCATTTGCTTTTCGAAAATTCATTGTAAAATTCACTCCTTCAGCACGAAAATATCACTACTACACTTCTGATTACTTTCTATTTATATGAACTATTTCCTCTTAAAAGGCGCTTTTCTGGAGCTTAATTCTTATATATAAGTACAACCTTTTAATTGCTTCTACTACTTTCTAAACACTGTGATTATCAGTCAGGAGCCCATCAAGCGCCGCTTGGTTGAATCCCTTGATGATTAGCCAGAGTGCCATTGCCATCTCCTGCACGGCCAAGGGCATATATAAGATATCCAAGTGAAGGTTT
The DNA here is from genome assembly GCF_019720915.1 of Alkalihalobacillus sp. TS-13. Lineage (GTDB taxonomy): Bacteria > Bacillota > Bacilli > Bacillales > Fictibacillaceae > Pseudalkalibacillus. Next base: position 292,641 of record NZ_JAHKSI010000001.1, on the reverse strand, counting down.
AGTCCAAATAACTTTAATAAATCGACAGCCACATAGATAATCGCTCCGATCAAGCCCCAGCCGGACAACCAACGAGGGATAAGTTTGGTGAGATAGAAGAGAGTGTACAACAACATTGCCCCGATGATAAAAACAATAGTCAAAACAGGGCTCATGATGTCATTGGCCTGAAGCAGGACATTGCCAATAACCTGTAATGAAGCCGCTTCTGCCCCAGTGGCTGTGAATTCTTTGCTGAACACACCTAACAATAACCAACTGACTACCATTAAGATATATGTGCCTCCCTCTAGTGGACCTCGGAAAACAACCATCCCTAGTGCCAGGGCTTCATTCTTTTTTTTAAAGAGTGGGTACAGGAAAACAGGCATCGCCGTTAACGAAAGCCCCATCAAGAGCACGAAAAATGCGCCCAGATTAAGCTGTGTCGGATTTGCGGCAATTCTGGTTAGAAAATCCTCTCCAGCAAGCAGATTCCTGGTAACAACAAGGCTTAAAATCCCCGATACCGTCCCGATGATGTAGAGGACTCCTACGATCACTGCAGTCATTCTGTAAGGTTTCATTTTTTTGTTCTCCTTTGTTTTTATGTGGTTTCAGTTAATCAACTGCGCTAGTTTTGAAGTACGAAATCTCGCCATATAAAAAGGTCACGTCATAATGACTCGTCTATAGAATAAAAGTAAATTTTTTTGTCTTTTTATGGAAAATAGCGAGTAGTAGACTTGCTGCTTTCAGTTGGTTGTGGGTTGACATTATTGATTAAGTTGTTAAACATTTCTGTATCTTCAAACTCTTTATTTCCTCCCTTGTGAAATGGTATGTGAATTCATATTAGATTAAGCCACAAAAATCAGCTTAGTGTTGATAAAACAATAAAAAACGCACTGTTAATTTCGTTGAGAATCCAGTGCGTTTTGCTTTGATATTTACTTGTTTGCACCTCTGAAATAAACCCGTTAGATAAATACTGCATGGGTTTAATGCTTCTTGAGTCTTTTTCTGAATAACTGTGCGGATCCGCATAAAATTGATATAAAAACGTTTGAGCCACCTTTTTTCATCAGGAATGTGTCTATGGAAGGAGAGTCGCGCCTCATACAGTTGAAATAGAATTTGAAGTAGACGAAGACGTTATGAACCCCTGAAAAAGCGAAAAACAGATTTTTCAAGGTGCTCATGAAGCCCCAATTTCCATTAAATGCAAATCCAGATAGAAACAAAGATCTACCTCACCCGGCACATCTCATCTTTTATTATGCTTTTCACCCACTGATAACCTTCTTCAACGAACTCATCACTTGGGGTCAAATGTGGAGTATGCTCGAATACGAACCTGATGCCTCCTATCCCCGCCAGATAACGAAGAATCGGTTCTAGCTCGTAATGCTCAAGGTTTCCCTCATAGGAAGGATGGACAGGGGTCCAAATATATTTATCACCTATGAACGCCACGTTATGTATATGGGCCACATGTATATGTTTTTCCCATTTCGAAATATACTCCATTGCAAGTTTTCCGGTTGCGATCAAGTAATCCCCGATATCGATGCAAAGTTTCAAACCATACTGCCTCCATGTGTCTTCTGGAAAATGATGCAGGTAACGGATGCCATCAGGAGAACGCTGAAAACCAAGCTTGGGTTCACACACGATAGAGATCTGGTATTTTTCTTGGATTACGTGAAGCCTTTTCAATCCATATTCTATCAGCTTATTCGGATCGGTTTCTGTCTTTTTGCTTTTAAAATAAGGAAAATGGACAAGAATATATTCTGCTCCAAGCTGGGATAGTTTTTCAGCTTCTTTTTCTAATTGTACCCAAGCATGTTCCGGCTCCACTTGAACCTTTTCGATCAAATCGTATTTGCTTCCGTTCTTGAAAAGAGGAGAATGGACTCCGAAGATCGCATTCTTTTTTCTGCACAATTTCAAAAATCGATCAAACGATGGTTGACTATCAAATTCACCGATTTCAACGTCCTCGCTCCCCTCCCAAAACAACTTTTCAAATTGAGCAGGATCAGACATGATCGTACTTCCGGATACACTCAATCGATTTTTCAATAACCTCTCCTCCTACGCACTTTTACCGCTTTTTACTATATTCTACCATTATCCTAACATAAAAAGCCGACAAAAAAATGTCGGCTTTTTAAATAGATTCGCGTATTAAAGGCTGAGCTATTCCATTTACCCAGGTTGCATGTTGAGCATTGCGGGAGAATCCATCAATTTGACGATTTCCTTTTTGGCAGAGCTCTCTGTAGCAGCGAGATATTCATCCATCCGGCTGAAAATCTGCTTCCGGCGCCATTCATTTTCAAGTATAAGTGCAATTTCGTGTTCAGATTGCTGATCTTCAAGCGGTATGATCAGCCGTTTTTCTTCCAGTCCTTTTAGATTGAATTGCTCTTGTCCAGGTAAAGCGGAGTGGACAAATATGATCAACCGTTTTTTTAGAGCCTCACTGATCGTGATGCCTCCCGGTTTTGTAATGATAGCATCTGCACGTTCGTATAGCATATTCATCTTTTCGCGGCTTTCGATATATCCCTCCGGCTGGATATGTGCTAGATTCCAAGACTTCAATTCTCTGAATAGCTTATCATTTTTACCGCATAGAACGGTATAATGATAACGTGCATTTCCTCGAACACTTTTCAACATTGGAAGGATGTTCCCGACACCGCTGCTCCCGCCTGCAACAAGGATGTGCTTTTTATCGGACGGGTGACGCTCAGAATAAGATACGATATCATCACTCGTCGGAATGCCAGTGATCGAAATCTGATCCTCCCTTACATCGTACTGTTCCATCAGAACTCTTTTCATCGATACATCATTTACCAGATGGAGATCAATATGCTCTTTCCCCCAAATGCCATTTACGAAAAAGTCCGTATAGACGTTCACAGTGGGGATCGAAGTCCGATGCTTCCGTTTTAAACGGCTCACAATCGCCGATGGGAAACAATGCGTACAGACGATCAAATCAGGTTTTTCTTCTTTCAATAATTCGAGCATCTTCTCTTCAAAACCGAGCATGTTCACATAATCGATCGACAAGGAAGTCTGCTGGTCTTTCGGTTCATACATAAACCGTTTGTATACCCAATGATAGGTTTTTGGGAGCGAGCTGATCCATTTTAAATACATATTTCCAATCGCCTTTTCCAATGGCTCATTCCAATAGCTAAGGAAATCAATCTTTCTACAAATGATCGTTTCATCCAAATTTTCGATCGAATCAATCAAAGCATCCGCTGCCCGGTGATGGCCTGATGGCATTTGGAACAACGGTAAAAACAATATTTTCTTCATGCTCTGCTCCCTCCTTTCATGCTTCTTTTTTTGATCAATATCGTTCCGATGAAGAGCAATAATGCTGCCACACCGACCCACGGAAGATAATTTAACGGGATTTGGTCGCCGATAAAGAAACCAACGATAATATAACTGAGCGCCCAAAGCGCACTTCCGATAATTGAGAAGACCATATATACCACAAATGGATAACGGCTTGTGCCTGCAATATAAGGTGCAAGCTGCCTCAAACCCGGAATGAACAGTCCGAATAAAATCGTCAAAGTCCCATAACGATGGAATTTGGCACTCATCCTCTCCCAACGAGCTGGAGTGACTTTTAAAAAACGCCCGTATTTTGCCATGAAAGGAAGGCCAAGAAACCGCCCGATCAAATAAGCGGTCAACATACCTGAAAGACTGCCGCAAAAAGCGCTGAGCCCAGTCCAAATCATCTCCAGGTGATGTTGTGCGGTAAGCATGCCAATCAAGACAAGAAACGTCTCTTCGGGTGCAGGAATTCCGATGACACCGCAAAAAAGCGTAACAAGTATGATCCAATATCCATAGGTTTCAAGGGCAAACATGATGTTTTCCTGATTCATACCGACCACTTCTGTTCTACTGTTGTTTTTTTACCCAGGTGTTCCTCTAACGACACACAATGGAAACCACGGCGTCGTACATGTGGAAGGAATCTTTTCAGTGCTTCGATCATCTGTATCGGGGCATCTGAATCTGCTCCACCATCCTCACCATCATCATGAAGCAGGTAAATCTGCCCTTCTGATATCTGGGCGATCAAACGCTGTTGTAATCCGCTCGAATCAGGTCCTTTTCGCCAATCTTGAAAAATCGCAGACCAGAGCACAATTGTATAACCTCTTGCAAAAATATTCGTAAACAAATTGAATCGTCCATATGGAGGACGATAATAAACTGGTTTTACGCCAGTCAGATTTTCGATGATTTCCGCACTTTTGGTTATTTCTCGTTTTGTAGACCATGGCGTAAGGAACCAGCTGTTTGTATGGTGATAGTGATGGATTCCAATCGAATGCCCCTCTTGTTTCAGCCGTCTGATAAGATCCGGATGATCAAGAGCTTTTTCAGCAACGACAAAAAAGGTCGCTTTGACATCATATTTTTTCAATAAATCCAACACTTGTGGGGTATAGACCGGATTCGGACCATCGTCAAACGTCAGAGCAAGTGTTTGCTTTAATTCCCCTTTTTTCACCATGCCTATTGAAAGCATTCGTAACAGCACAGTCGGAACGATTCCGTATGAAAGAAAAAGTATCGCCCCAATGCTGACGATCCACAAGACTATCTGCATATATATTTCACCTTCATCATCATTATTAAACTTTCGGTTATCGCGAATATGGTTGAAAATATTCTTTAGATAAACCCCTTCAACAGCATATCATACTGAGTGGTTTTTGTTTTGAGCCAAACTGACTTCCTAATTCTACCAGACATACTGACTTTCAGAAAGCCTTATTTTTATAGTGTTCGATGTGTTTCGTTCGTTTTCGACAAATGATAACTTCCAGTTTCTGTATAATGTATTTTCGAGTCAAATATGGATACCCCGTCATGCACTCTTATAAACAGGTACATATTCCAATCTATTTCATATAGTGTTACTGGGAAACAAGAAAGTCTAGTGCCACGAACCTGGCTTATGCCATAAAGGAATAACGTGTAAAGGAAGATTGGATGAGCAGCAACAGAGACATTCCAAGCTATGAAATTCACATAAATGAAGACGTCTACAAACGTTTTAAAAAGGACGTCTGGTCTGAGGATCCGGTGGATGCTGTATTGGTCGTCGGTGATAACAAGTATGAGATCCAATTGCTTTATCGTGGAGCCCACATCCGCAAGGTCACGAAAAAATCCTATCAATTCATTTTTCCAAAGGTGACGTCCGGGATTAAAGAACTTCACCTGAATGCGGAATATATTGACAAATCACTGATCAGGAATAAGCTTTCTCTTGATTTCTTCGAGTCGATCAGCGTTTTATCACCTAAATCAAATCATGTCTTGTTGACGATCAATGGTGAGTTTCAAGGGATTTATCTACAGCTTGAATCTGTGGATCGATATTTATTAAAAAACAGGAATCTTCCAAAGGGACCGATTTTTTATGCGGAAAATGACAATGCGAACTTTTCATTGATGAGCCCAATCCGAAAGGGGATCAAGAAACGATTTGAATCCGGATACAGCCTTAAAGAGGGAACTAAAGAGGATACAGCTGCGTTAGGTAATTTCGTTTATAAGATCAATACGATTTCGCAAAAAGAATTTGAAACTGAAATCCACCACTACTTGGATGTGGATAAATACTTACGATGGCTAGCAGGGGTCGTCTGCACTCAGAACTTTGACGGCTTCATCCACAACTATGCGTTGTACCGAAGGAGTGACACCGGTTTATTCGAAATCCTCCCCTGGGATTATGATGCGACGTTCGGCCGGGATATCCATGGGAAAGAGATGGAATATGACTACATTCCGGTACAAGGATATAACACCTTGACAGCACGACTTCTCGATGTTTCTTCATTCAAGAATCAATACTACCACATTCTTAAAAAGATACTTGAAAATCAGTTTACACCCGAATATCTTGAAAAGGAAATCCAGCAAATGTATCGGCAAATCGAGCCATATGTAATAAAGGATCCTCATCTCAAGGAGACCATAAAGCAGTTTTACAATGAACCTGAATTCATATTGAAGTACATCACTAATCGAAACAAATACTTACGTGCCCACCTTTCAGATCTCCTTTAAAAACATTAAAATGAATCATTAGAATTATGTATCGTCCGTGTAATAGAAAAGGGCTGTCCCAAAAGTGTTTGAGCCCCTCTGTTCTTCACTAAAGACTGGAATGTACTCGGCACTGTACTAACAACTTTATTAGTAAGTTGTTGTTTGAGGTGCCTGACTCTGTATTAGTTAGTGTTGCGGAGAGGTTTGTGCACTTTTTTCGGGACTGCCCAACGATCCTTCACTCATTCAATATCAAATTGGATTGGATCATAGGACAAATTTGAGAAATTTATTTTGGGTTGTTAACCTAAAATACCAAACTTGTCCAATTAATTACGCTAGTGCTTTTGGAGCAACTTTAAGTTTCTTTGTAGGCAATCGATATTTTGAATGGCATTTTCGTTTATGGTCACAGGAACATTTGCTGCTACAAGAAGATGACCGGCTGGAAGAACCATATGGGTCATTCCACATATATTTGTCATTTCCATGTTTTTTAGCTTTCTTTAAAGCATGGTTAACTGATCTTTTGCAAGATGATTTGCCGGATCTATGCTTTCCAGAAGATTTTTTACAAGAAGACTTCTTGCCAGAACTGTGTTTACCAGAAGACTTCTTGCCAGAACTGTGTTTACCAGAAGACTCCTTGCCAGAGCTGTGTTTACCAGAAGACTCCTTGCCAGAGCTGTGTTTACCAGAAGAATTCTTACCAGAAGAGTTTTTGCCAGAGGATCTTCCTGAACTTTTTTTGCATGAAGACTTCTTACCAGAAGATTTATGAAGAACTACAATTTCCTCTGATTCCAGCACATTTTGATCATCTTTGATAGATGATTCATGATTCAATGCACTACTATTTTTCATAGACTTACCTCCTCGTTATTCTATTGAGCACGCATGTACTAGCAGTATATGTCCTTAGCTTGGAAATGTTATGGTTATACGTTTAATTGTATAAAATAGTTGTCCGTTTAGTTCGATCAATACATCTGTTTGGAAACAATCACTCTTTCACCGAAAGAAAAAAGACTTCATTAGAATCCATGAAGTCCTAAGTACTGTTTGTTATAGTTCTGACAAAATACGGTTGATTTCTTGGACCTTTGAACGTTCAAATTCGACTGCTACTGTAAATTCCTCTGCGAGAACATCATTTTTCTTTCCATATTTTTCACGAGCAACTTCATGCAGCTCATACGGGAAGAGCATATCAATCATCATTACTTTCTTTTGCTCAGGGGTTAATGGGTTTACTGATTCATAACCTTTCAACATATGGTTGATGACCTCATCATTCCACACACCTGTATCACCCATGGTAGGAATGATCATCTTCCGTAAATCTCTGATTGGAAGATCGAACGTCGTCGTATCTAAATCAATGACCCAAACTTCTTCATTAGATAAAAGCGTATTCCCAGTACCGTAATCCTGGTGGCATAGATTAGGAGATTCTTTACATTTGGCGACCCATTCAGGATAATGTGATTCTTGTAATTTCCCCAAGACTTCCCTGCCAAACTCGATAAAATAATCGATTTCTTTTAAATACTCCACAGAGAACGGATCCTCTGGTGTTTTCTCTGCAAGTAATTTCCATGATTGCATCTGTTGGCACCTTTTCACATAATGGTTGGGCCATCTTCCAAGCTTCGTAAATATCGGAATACCGCTTAAAGGCTTGTATCCGACTGAATCCAAATGATAGTGGGCTAGCCCCTTCATGATCCACTCCATATCTTCCGGGACAGAAATATCGAATTGTCGACCTTCGATCCAGTCATACAGAACAAACAAAAATGGACCCTGTTTCGCATAAAGACTCCCTTGCTTGGTAGGAATGATCCCTGGAACCCTCGCTCCTTTTTTCGCAAGATAGTCTTGTGCATGAATCGAAAACAACGACTTTTTTTCTGGACGATTCATCCTTTTCAGACATCTTGGACCCTTTTCAGTCATGATTTTCCATACTAAAGCCATTTGGCCACCTTGGATCAATTCAATGCTTTGAACTTCAAAATCCCAGTTTACGATTAGCTTTTCTGCAAGTAATTGCAATCTTTCCAACATTTCCGGAGTAAGTTCTGGTTGTTCTTCCCCGTCTATGTCATTTTCCAAGTCTTCATTCTGATCAACCTCATCGTATTGATTTGACATCATTTCACCTTCCTAGACATTACTTTCTCATAATATTTGTATGGGAGTTTTAATAGATTTGTCCTAGTTACTCGTCCATACAAGATAAATAGGGCTAATCCATCAGGTTAATCGCCTTTTTTATTCAAAGAATTCTGTATGTTGCACAAAGACTCGTCTACCCTCGTAACATGATAAGGACTAAAAATTGGAAAAGCTTTGGAGGAAAGAGAATGAAAATAGCTTTAATTGCAACAGAGAAATTACCTGTTCCGGCAATTAGAGGTGGAGCGATACAAATTTACCTAGAGTCCGTAGCACCATTAATTGCAAGAAAACATGATGTAACCGTATTTTCTATAGTCGATTCGAAATTGCCGAATGAAGAACGAAAACAAGGTGTCAAGTATATACGGTGCGAGAATGAAAACTATCTGGATGGAATAATATCGCATCTTGAGAAAGAAAATTATGACGTAGTCCATGTCTGTAACCGGCCGATCTGGATCAATCAATTACATGCAAAAGTCCCAGGTCCTAAATATGTATTAAGCGTTCATAACGAAATGTTCGCAGAAGGAAAATTAGCTCAAGAAACTGGAGAACGATGCATCTCCCACGTTTCGAATATCGTTACAGTCAGTGACTTCATAGGGCACACGATTACAGATCGATTTCCTTATGCAAAAGATAAAGTACAAACGGTATATAGCGGTGTAGACCTTGACACTTACCATCCAAAATGGACAAGTGATGGAAGAGAAATCAGAAAGATGATGAGGAGGAAACTCGATCTAGAAGGTAAGAATGTCATCTTATTTGTAGGACGTTTAAGTAAGGTGAAGGGTCCGCATATATTGATCCAGGCATTGCCTGAAATCATAAAACGAAATCCTGACACATACCTGGTTTTCGTAGGTTCCAAATGGTTCGGAGATGATTTTGTTAATAATTATGTAAAGTACTTATATCGTCTCGGAACTCTTTATATGGATAATGTAAAATTCATTAAATTCGTTGAACCAGCAGATATCCCTAATTATTATTCGATGGCGGATATCTTCGTGTGCTGTTCACAATGGCAAGAACCTCTGGCAAGGGTCCACTATGAAGCTATGGCTGCAGGCCTCCCTCTGATCACGACAAACAGGGGTGGTAATAAAGAAGTCATTAAGAATGGCCATAATGGATACATCATTGATAATTTTGATGATCCATCTGAGTATGCGAAGCATATCAACAACTTGCTGGAGGATTCATCCATGAGAAACAGGCTTGGAGAGAATGGAAGATCGATTACAGAAGATTCTTTTGGTTTTGAACGTGTAGCTTATCAATTACAAACAGTCTATGAAAATGCATGAATGTAGAACAACATGGCATTTCATAGTTATAAATGAGAGGATGGTAATTTAATGGAAAGTGAGCAACATGAACGAGACTTGTACGATGACAATCATGAAATTGGACAAGATGAATCATTGGAGTCAGACGATTCAATAGAAAAAATGGAATTATCAGGAGAATTAGAAGATGTGGACCAATATGTCCGACGAGTATTGGCATATTATCCCATCGATGTAAAAGGGCTTAAATTGAAATCCAGCAAAAGTGGTCGTACCAAATGGTTGGTTGATTCAGATCAGGGAAAGATGGTTTTGAAACAAACCATAATGCCACCCGGAAGAATGCTCTTTATAAGTAATGCCCACCTCCATTTGCAGAATAATGGCTTGCCGATCGCCAAAATCATAAGAACAAAGGGTGGAGGTTTATGTATAGGAGCGGAGGATCATGCGTTCATCCTTTATGAACACCATGAAGGAAAAGAAGTACTCTATTATGACCAGAATCATTTAACTAAAATGATGGAGTTCATGGCGGATTTTCATATTAAATCTGCTGGATTTGAACCTTTTGAAGGCAGTAAAAAACGAAGAAGAGCCGGCAAATGGGAAAAGTTATATCGCTGGAAGCTTCAAGAGCTTGAAGGCTTCAAGAAATTGGCTCTGAATCACCAAACAGATCCATTTTCGATATTGTTCCTTCAACATGTCGATCAAATGCTTGAATTAGGGAGTCAATGTCTGAAAGAAATAAAACAACCCGAGTTTGAAAATTGGACAACGCAAGTCCTCGAATCAAAAACTTTCTGCCAACAAGATTTCACCTTAGCCCGGATGATCCTGAAAGACGATGAGGTATTCATGAGTGAACTCCACTCTGTCAATCATGATCTTCCTTCTAGAGATCTCAGGATTTTTCTTTCGAAAGTAATGAAGAAACAGCATGTATGGGATAGCAACCTATGTTGTGAAATGCTGAGAGCATATGACCGAAAACATCCATTGACTAAGGAAAATTATAAGGTGTTATGGACTGATTTAAAATTCCCTCACCTCTTCAGCTCCATCATCCACAAATATTATCTGAGCCAGAAAAAGGCATGGTCAGATGAAAAATACCTGGCAGCTCTGAAAAATACAATAAGTATCGAGACGACCAAAATGGATTTCATCAATAATTTTGATGAAATGATTGAACGAATAAAACAGGGAGGAGAGAGCGGCAATGAGTAATCGTGCAAATATAGAAATTCCGTTAGTGGATTTAGAAGAATTCATCTTTTCTCCACCTGGAGCTATGGGGTGGAGCGAGTCCGAATATCAAAAAGTGCTGGAACAAGAACCTGATGCATCAATGACAAACTTTTCAAACCTCTATAATATCAGGAAAAATGCTAAGAAATTGACCATTTTGCCTAATATAGACGATATTGAAATCCACGAACCAAGCTTGAGTCAAAATGAAGAAGAAAAACTCCCTCAGGAGGCTCAAGAAGAAATTGCTGAAGTACCTCATCTAGAGCTTGTAGAAGATTCCCATGAGTCGGAAGAAGAAATAGAAGAATATCATGATATAGAAGAGGAATCCGATCACCTTTATGAACCGTATCCTGAAATCAGGGTTGCTTATAGAATGGCGACAAGAAGACTTAAACCAAAACCTTATAGAATGCCAACAAAAAGACTTAAACCGACCCCAGCTTTGGGAACAAAAAAGTAATACCCTCTAAAATTGCGTAGTTGCCCAAACACATTACCGTCTTACCCATATCTTAATAAGGATACGTATCTTATAAGGGAGGATTAGAGTCTTGTTTCGAAATAACGAAGAAATCTTAAAGCATATTTCCAACCATCTGAATAATCGATCGTTCTCCTCAATAGAGGTCAAGGTAAAATTACCAGATGGAGATGTGGTCCAAATCAACATGAAAGGTGAGACTCAGAAACAATTCACTGAAAAAGCCAATAGCAAACCTTCAACCCCCTGGGTAACAAATCAAATACCCGTCAAAAAGTTGAGCCAAGCTCCTTCACTACGTTCGTAAGAACATTATAAAAGAATAATTTAAAGGAGGATCAATGATGTCTCGACAAAAAATAAACTTTCTGAAACATCTATCGGATTGCTTATCGGACCACCCATCTTCTGATATCGAAATAACATTTCATTGTAAGAACGGTACTACAATCGATGTGTTGTTTGACAAGGATCAAAATATAACCTTACACGATTTCGATGATGAAGAAGAAGATGAATACCTAGATGATGATTTTGAAGACGAAGAAGGTATCGATGACGAATAATCACTAGGCAAACGATCATGAAAACAAAGAAAATGTGCCAAAGCCATCCCTTTGGCACAGGCTGATCTTTAGTTGCGTTTATATTAAAGAAAGTATTTTATACTTTCTTTAAATGTAACCATAAGGGCTGACTCGAAGGAAAGAGTCAGCCCCTTTTAGATTGTCATTGGTTCTTATACAATTGTGCTAAATCCTCAATCTCTTTTTTCAGTCCTTCTTTCAAGCTAACATCCGGTTGATAGTTTAGTAGTCTTCCTGCTTTAGAGATATCTGCCCAGGTATGCTTCGGTTCCCCTTTTGCGGCAGGTTGAAAGGTGACCGCCGCTTTCTTCCCTATCAATTCTTCAAGAGTGTCTATGACTTCTAATATCGTAGCGTTCTCTTTCCCTCCTATATTTATTGTAGTCCCAACGCAATTTTCACAGTTAATGACAGAAGCTGTCCCTTCCACGCAATCTGTCACAAATGTAAAATCCCTGCTTTGCTTTCCGTCTCCAATGATTGTGATAGGTTTATCCTGCATGATCTGTTTAATGAAAATATGGAATGCCATATCTGGTCTTTGCCTTGGCCCGTAGACCGTAAAGTATCTTAAGATGATTGTCGGAATTCCCCAGAACTGGTGATAAGTCTTGCAAAGATACTCGCCTGTAAGCTTTGAAATGCCGTATGGGGAAAGAGGCTCTGGTTTAAGCTCTTCTGACACCTTCCCTTTTTGTTCACCATAAATGGAGGAAGTGGAAGCATAAACGAATTTTTTAATCGGTAAGCCTTTACATGCTTCAAGTAAACGTTGTGTCGCAAGTATGTTGTTTTGAACATATTCATTGAAGCCGCTCCCCCAACTGGTACGGACACCAGGTATCCCTGCTAAATGATAGACGACATCCACTTTAGGGAGAATCTGTTTCAGATCATCCACAGCAAGATCAATATTTTCATATCGGAATCGTGGATGGTGGAGAAAAGGCTGGATGTTCCGTTCCTTAAACTCTTTTTGATAATTACCGGTCATTTTATCGACTCCAGTGACGATAATTCCCTCTTTTTGTAAGAAATGCTCGCATAAATGAGAACCAATGAAACCAGCAACACCAGTAATCAGGATATTCAAAGTCTTCCCACCCCGATACCTGTCACCGGCACCACATCTTTACATCTCGAACCAACGTATCTCGCACCAATAATACATATCTTCATTCATATCATCCTTTGTTTGTTAACACCTTTTATATCGTATTAAACCTTCAATACGTACGTGCATACTGACAAACAAGGACAATTGAAAAATAGGCAAAAGGACAATTTATGTTTACATAGGCAATCCTACTCACGTACTTATTTGAACAGGAATAAATAATATAAGAATGTTTTTTAGGAGGAGAGGAATTGATAAAAAAAGCAATAATTCCAGCTGCTGGTTACGGAACAAGAAGCCTGCCAGTTACAAAAGTAGTACCAAAAGAGATGTTTCCGATCGGAGGTAAGCCTGCGATCCACTATATCGTAGAGGAAGCGGTACTTTCTGGAATTGAGGAAATATTGATTGTTGTGTCTAAATCTAAAAGTATCATCGTCGACTATTTTGATGCATCATTAGAATTGGAAGCCTTCTTAGAAAAAAATAATAAACTGCATTTGTTGAAATATACAGCAATACCGAAAGTCCATATCCAATACACAAGGCAGCCCTATTCCAAAGGTTTAGGTGATGCAATATTGCATGGGAAGCGATTTGTTGGCAACGAGCCTTTTGCAGTTCTCCTCCCGGATGATATCATTCATAAAGCCCCTACCCCAGCACTATCCCAACTTATCAGTATATATGAACGGTTTAAAGGAAATGTCATCGGACTGAATAAAGTACATCCGGATCTTGTATCCCGATATGGGGTTATTGATGGGGACGAAGAAAGAAATGACCTTTTTAAAATCAACCATATTGTAGAAAAGCCTAAATCAAATGCACCGTCTAATTTAGTTGTAATTGGTCGATATGTATTCCATCCAGAAATATTCAATCATATTGAAAACTTGACACCGGGGGCATCTAAAGAGGTGGAATTGACTGATGCTATAGACATGTTGCTAAATAATCAGGATTGTTATGGGAAAATTATTGATGGTGATCGCTTCGACATCGGTACCGACAACGATTATATCAAACTGATTAATGCGATGTGGGAAGGTAAGGAGTAAAATTGAATCTTAATAAAAAACAAAGACTGTCCAAAACGTGTCTGAGTCCCTCCATACTTACTAACATTTTGAAAAATCTGGTTCGATACAAAATGTTATCTTGCAGGTGTCTGACACTTTTCTTTAGGACAGTCCCATTTTCTTCATACGACCTGTATTAATGTTTGACTCGCTCAGTAATCATCTTTGGAGCTTTCAGACACTTTCATGCAGGTACGATTTAGATTCAGATGTGTAGCTTCTCTTCTTTTTCCAATAATTGATCTGGGTTCAATGGCTTTAATTCATCGAGTACGAACAATCCATCCTTTTGAATCAGTTGATTGTCGAAATAAAGTTCCCCGCCTCCGTATTCCTCCCTTAGGATCAACACCATATCCCAGTGGACCATTGAGCGGTTTCCGTTATCGGCTGAGTCATACGCAAGACCCGGTGTAAAGTGGATGCTGCCATTGATTTTTTCATCAAAAAGGATATTTCCTACAGGCGTATTGATCAATGGATTCATTCCGATCGCAAACTCCCCGATATAACGAGCTCCTTCATCCGAGTCCAGAATTTCGTTCAGCTTTTCTGTATTATCTGCCACCGCATCAACGATTTTGCCATCCTTCAAGGTCAAGGACACATTGTTATAGGTGACACCTCGATAAGGACACGGCGTATTGTAAGTAATCGTTCCGTTGACACTGTCCTTGACCGGAGCGGTGAAAATTTCACCATCTGGAATATTCCGCTTACCATGGCTTGCGACCACCGGAATATCTTTGATTGAAAACGTGAGATCCGTATTCGGTGCGACGATCCGGACTTTTTCTGTACGCTCCATCAGATTTTGGAGTGCTTTTTGTCTTTCAGCAAGCATTTCATAATCGATCCCGCATACTTCAAATACATAATCTTCATAGCGTTCAGTACCCATTTTCGCTTTTTGTGCACCCGCAGAAGTCGGGTAATCAAGCAGTACCCAGTTCCGTTGATTCGTCAATACATCATGAACCGGTTTCATCACTTTGCCATGCAACTGCATCACATCAGACGGAACTTCCGACATCTCAGCATCATTATTGATTGCCCGGATATGTATGAGCGCATCGACATCCTCGATTTTCTTTTCCAACCATCCTTTTAAAATTTCAACCGAGGCTTCGTTTGATGACTTCGCGATTTCGACAGTCAATTCGTCATCCTGCAGTTCCAGAAAGGGTTTACCTCCAACCTTATATACCTCACGGATGATTTCTTTCATCAGAGGTTTTGCCACGACACTACCGGTGATCAGCACCGCCTGGTCTTTTTGCAATTCAAGCGAGTGGTTTACCAACGTATTCGCTAATCGTACAAGTCTTTCATCCTTCATTTCATCAACTCCCTATTTTATTTTCCACATACTACATTCGTTGGTTGGAAGTTAAGTCCTTCTTTTCAGGCATTCATTCCTTTTTGTTTAGAAAAAGTCGTAAAAGAGAAGCATGTGATAAACGCTGTTCCTGCAACAATAAGTCCCATCATCCATCCCACTGCTCTCATGAAGGTATCATCACCTGGATAAGCGGGTTCGACATGTAGAAAACCCCACAAGCAAAAGAATGCCAATGCGCCATAAAAGCTGCTTCCTACCAAACTCATAATCAACCGATCGCTTTTCTTACCTTCCCATGCTTGGCTGATTGCCATCCAAGTCAAAATGCTGATGATGACAGCAACCAGCATGATGATCAGATGTAGATAGGGAATCATCAAATTGATAATCAGAAGCAGGAGCAATCCGGTCAATCCGAAATAAAGTGCATTGATCAAAAACAAAAAGAGCCCGCTCAGCCATGGATTCTTGAACCATTCTTTTGTACTGACCGATTCAATGATTTTAAATTTATATGGTACAGCTTGATATAGTTTTGAACGATTCATAATGACCAATGAAATAATGATCAAGCCGGTTAATAATAGAAATGTCATCTCGTCCCCCCCACTAACTGTGGCCATCGATCATTCCACGTCGATAACCGTTTCGAACATTCCACCATTTATTTCTTTCGGCGTTTCTAAATGATAGAAATAAAGATTTTCATAATCGGCATGGAAATTCGAACTTTTGAAATACTCGCCCAGCGCTAGAGTCGTGACTGGTTCGCCATCGATCGTTGCCATTTTTCCTTCGGGGATCTCAACCGTCCCAAAGGTCAGCTTGTTATTGTAGAAATGGTCACTGCCCTTTTTGATGTGTTCATAAAGGTTCATACCTGAATCGATGGAGGCGACAACCTCCCCAAAGTCTGCGTACATTCATCACCAGCATCTGATTCGGGTCATTGTAAATCGCTAGATAATACTCCGAGTCAGGTACTTCTACAAGTTCATAAGGGGCCTTCAAACGATCATACTCATTTTCGGTGATCTATTTGGATACCGCTTTTTCGACGGACGGCTCAGTCATATGTAGAAAGGAATATACCCCTGTTCCTAAAATAATCATTAAAATAACCAACAATTTAAGTTTCATAGACTCCCCCTAATCCAATTCCCCACTGGCATTCAACTGTGCGTCAAAACTCTCTATGTACGAGTGATCGTCACACTTCCTTCTTCATTCCGTTCGTGATCCCAGGTGACATGGATTTCAAAAGTGCCTTTTTCAAAGAACAGTGGAAATCTCCGCTTGAAAGACTTCTGCATCGGAAGCTGTTCCGCCTCATCAATCGGAGCCCAGTACAGATTCCCTTCAGGCGGATTCTCCAAGAGCTCCCCGTCAAACTCCTCGGTCCAGTAGTTGAAAATCATATAGCGGGCTTTTGAAACTGGGTTCACATATTCACTGAGCCCTTTGAACATCAAGTTCCTCACCGTCAGACCGGTCTCTTCCTTCACTTCACGCATTGCGCCTTCAACGATTGATTCTGGAAATTCCACGCATCCTCCTGGCGGGATGAAGCCTTTGAAATCATCCTTTTGCCGGTCGATCAAAAGAATCTTATCACCATCCTGGATCATGCAGACGGTCCATATTTTATGGTTGATATCCAACTTTACTCACCTTCCATTCATATCAATTTCGCCATGTAATATTCATCCACATAGTTACCATTGAGCCGCATGGCATGGCGTTTAACCCCTTCCACTTCAAATCCCATCTTTTTATACAGGGCGATACCTGCTTCATTATGTGTCATGACAGTCAGTTCAAGGCGATGGATCTCCACTTCCTTCGCCCATCGGTCAAGCTCTATAAATAATTTCGTTCCATATCCTTGCCCTGCTGCTTCCTGTAAAATCCCGACCACAAGATATGCTCTATGCTGGATGCGCCTCGGTTTATTCCCAAAGGCAGCAAGGAATCCGAGGAGTCGCCCTTCTTTTTCAAGAACCCAAACGGCAGATCGCGGGTCCTCTATATAACGCCTGACACTTTCTTTCCGATAGTCCAAATCCATGTCCCTCTCGCCAGGCTCGAACATCATGAACTCGGTTTCGGTATCCAATTGTTGCTGCAATTTCAAAAAAGCTTCCGCATCTGATTCTTCAATCAATCGTATATTCATTGTCCTACTCCTTTGTTAGTTCTTTTGAAAAAGACCCGTCCATAAAAAGGGCACACCAAAAGTATCGGCGGGCTGCTGTATCTCCTTCATTTTCCGAAGTTCGATCAGTTCAAAATCACTGAAAATCTCTTTCAGTCTTTCATCGGTATAGCCGAGTCCGCCCTTCATATTGCGTTGCCGATAAACTTCCCAGTCAGAAATTTCTGCACCCATCTCTCCTGCTGCAAAACAAGTGATAGCAAACTTGCCGCCAGGCTTCAACGCTTTTTGGATGAGCGACAGAAAGGTGATCCGTCGGTGCGGTGGAACATGATGAAAACAGCCAGAATCGTAAATAATGTCGTATGTACCTTCTTCAATTTCAAGGTCGTAAAGACTGCCTTTGATAAAACGGATGTCCGCCTGTTTTTCAGCCGATCGTTCACGTGCCCACTGTAGTGCTGTTTCGGAAAGATCGATCGCATCCACCTTGCATCCGTTTTCGGCGAAATAAATCGCGTTACGCCCTGGTCCACAACCCAGCTCCAAAACGCGGCCAGCTTTGACCTGCCCTTTTTCAAAATACGCCATAAGGTTCTCATCCGGAACGTTCACGAAAAACGGAATTCCCTTCTCTCTATCTTCATAAAAGGAATCCCAAAAAGCCGCTTCATCCCGCAGCATTGAATCGAGCATTTTCATAATGTCTTCCGTTGATTGAATCGTTTCTTTCAGCATTTGCATTCTCCATTCTATTTTTCTTTTATCCAGTATTCTGAGCCATCAGAACGGATCCCCTCAATCGGATAGTTGTAACCATTGGGCTCGATATAGTACCAGTAACGGGCCGAACCTTCTACAGAACGAAGCGTCACGGGATCATCACCGACAAATATCTTTTCCACTGAAGGCTCAGTGACCAATCCAAAGTAAATCCATTGACTATTTATAGAATCAATGCCCCATTTGTCATCGAAAACGGAAGTCATCGCTATTGCCATTCCTCATTTGTTTTCTTGAAGAAGCCAAGATATAGATTCTCGTTCAGTTCTTCGTCCTCTGCATGATAAACGACCACACCGTAATCCTGATTCTTTTCTTTATGGATCACCTTAAGCCCATCTCTATATTTCAGGGCATGCTCCACAACTTCCTCAAAATCACTTTTATTGACAAAACCACCGCTTTGCACATACCAATTTCCAATCGATAAAAAAGCAAGTGCAATGATTCCAATCAAAAAGTTACGCATAAAAACATCTCCACTGCTAAGTATTAAAACCACCTGTTCTATTTCTGTAAAAACATGACAAAATCCTGTCGAATATTGATAGTTTTTTAAAGTTAGATTCACGATTTATTGCACCACTTCACATTTTTCAAAAAAAGAATGGTTTGTCATGGTCTATATCAGATTAGTGTTCTGAGTAAAATCAACAAAAAAGTATATTAAAGCCAATTTATAAATAATGAAATCAAAGTCGGCTTTTTTCATACAATATTCTTGGGGTGATAAAAATGGGAAGAGTGAAATACACGAATTCAGATATTGATTTAATGGCGAGGATGATGAGAGCGGAAGCCGTAGGTGAAGGAAAACTAGGAATGTTATTTGTCGGAAATGTAATTGTTAATCGTGCTAAAGCGGATTGCTTAGATTTTAGAGATGTAAGATCAATTCCACAAGTCATTTATCAAGTACAAGGAGGAAATTACTCTTTTGAAGCTGTTCAAAAGGGGAATGTATTTTATAACAGGGCGAGAACTGCTGAGAAGAAATTAGCAAAAAAGAATTTGGAGTTTTGGAGGGAACACCCATCGAAATATGCTCTTTGGTATTTCAATCCATATGCTCCATGTCCTCCAACATGGTACGATCAACCTTTTTCTGGTCAATTTAAAAATCATTGTTATTATGAACCAGCAGCTGGAAGTTGTGACAGTGTGTATATGGGTTAAGCTTATTCTATTTAATTGGTGGATTTCTTGATCTCGCTCTATAAAAAGGGAACTTCCTGGTTTAAAATGTTCCCTTTTTATAGTCTCTAGGAAAACAAGTTTGCGAAACATTAGTGGAACTTTCCCCCTTAACTTGCTTTAGTGTCGCCACTATAAGAAAGCTGACAATCACTAGTAAGAGCCATGAACTCACCTTTCCTAGATGTACAAGACTCCATGCCTCTGTTTGATTTGGGTATTCCCAAGCTCCAAAGAATGTTGCGATATTTTCAGCTATCCATATAAAAAATCCGATAAGCACAAAAGACAGTGCGAGGGGCATTCGGTAACGCCTACCATTAACCGCATATGTGACATATGATTGCCAAAAGACGATGATTATAATTCCTGATAACCACCACCGAACATCAATCCAATAATGGTGAGTGAAAAAATTCAAATAGATTGCAGCTGAAAGAGATACAACGATCCAAAATGGCGGCCACTTAACCAGCTGAACCTTCAACCTCCTCCACGCCTGGCAAAGATAACTCGCTACACTTGCGTACATGAATCCACTATACAAAGGCACCCCGAAAAATTTTGAAAATCCTTCCTCCGGATAAGACCAGGAACCCATATGCACCTTAAAAAGTTCAAGAGCAAGCCCAATTAGGTGAAACAATGTGATAACCTTTAATTCATCCCATGTCTCAAGTCCAGAACGTACCATCAACCACTGCATCAGAAGGCAGATGATGAGCAGCCAGTCATACCGTGGCAGAAAGGGGAATTGCGCAATTTGTGTAATTGCCAAAGAAGCAAAAATGACGACAGGAAACAAACAGGAAAGGGCTTGCTCCCAACCAAAACGAACAAGTTGCTTAAGTGCTCTCATGATTTGTTCCTCCCGCCACCCTTTTTACTAAACTTCATCGTCTTTTTCACTTTTATATTCTAAAAGATCGCCAGGCTGACACTCTAATGCTTCACAAATTGCCTCTAAGGTTGAAAACCGAACTGCTTTTGCCTTACCGTTTTTCAATATAGAAAGATTCGCCATCGTTATTCCAACCCTCTCCGAAAGTTCTGTCACGCTCATTTTCCGTTTCGCCAGCATCACATCAATATTGATTATAATCGCCATGTTATTCACCTCAGACCGTTAAATCATTTTCTGATTTTATATCTATGGCTTCTTGTAATAGCCTTTGGAGAACTGCAGCAAAGACAGCAATCACCATTGGCGCAAAGGTAAGAACCATTCCGATTACGATGACTCCTGGAGCATCGTCTTTCTCCCCTATAAGATAAAAGAATGGCATGCTGACCAGATACAAGACACTGATTGTGATTGCACATAATTTGATATTCCTTAAAGCTCTTACAGACAATTCCGAGAACGCTTTGTTCTTGTCAATATAGATCAGGAGTCGGAACGCCTGATACAACGCGATGAAAAACGGAATCGCCGATGCATACATACCGAACAAAACTGGATATACCAAATATGCAAACTCCCAATTACTTTCTGATACATCATTGGCGACCCATGGCAACAAAAATATGCACATTCCAAGAACCGGAATTGCAAGAAGAAAAACAACCACCTTTAAGAAATTTGTTGAACCTCGATTCATAAAACCCACCTCGCTTGATTTTTGTCATTTTGATTATAATCCATTATTTATCGTTTTACAATAAATAATTATCCTTTATCAGAATACAATTATCGTTAAACCCTTTCTCCGATAAGAGGAGGCTCGAACCAAACAAAGACTTGGTTCTGCGTGGGCTCACTCATAAGGATGTCAATCAATGTGTTGGCGCCGCAGGAAGTTTGAAGTGATCCTAGTAACTGGTCGCTGAGCTAGACATCACTTCCCTGCATTAACTAACCCACTTCCGCAAGATTCCTCGCGAGTTCACTGGAGGGTCTCGCCCGGCTCACTTATCCCGCTGGAGTGTCGGGGAATTTTGGGTAAAATCAAACTTAGTCAGAAATCAACAGTATTATTTAACAAAACCAAAATATAAAGAAAAAACGTAGACCCCTTCTTTAAAAAAGGAGTTCTACGTAATTGTCCATGTAGAATACTATTTCTAATTCTCGAAAAGATGGCCGCCCTACCCTTCTTCATGCTGACGTTTAAAGCCTTCGATTGTTATATAGGGAAATATATTCACATACTTCAAAGCAATTTCCATCGATGTCATAAAAAGCAAAGTAACGAGCACCATATTCTTTTATTTCTTCCACCTCAACTCCACTTTTTTTCAAGTTGTTCCTGTTACAGTGGAATATTATTTAACTACAAAAGGGAAAGATTTTCAAAGCGTGTTGATCGAAATGCGCAATTGGAGACAAAGATGGGAAAAGGATAAATGAGATGAATCAAGCCAGCTTATTCTAATGAATAGAATTGCTGGCTTGATTTTAACTTCGGAACTTTTACCTCACTCTTCCAAATCCTGCGTTACCCAATCGAACCAACTAATGAATTCCAAATCTATATCCTCCTATCTTATCTCTGTATCTTTTTCAATTAATACCTATTAATCGAGTAAGTCTAAAACAACGTCTGTAAGCCTATGCCTTATTACCAATTGAGTTTTTCGTACATTTTCATCTGGGATTTTTAGATCTTCTACCTGAACTTTCCAAGGTAATTTTGTTTCCTTTTCTAACTTGATTATTTCTTTCTCAAACCATTGAAATGACTTTTGATACACTTTGATAGATTTCTCTTGGTCTTGGAATTCCTCGGGGACGCTGAAATTCAAATTATACATCCATTGCTGAAATGCTTTTTCACCAGTTATGTTAATTCTATTTTCAAAATACAGTGACTAATTCATCAACTAAAGCACTATCAAATTCTTCTTCGTACATTTTTTGTTTTAAATTACTTAAAGTAATTCGACTAAATTTGGCTTTATTAAACCCTAATTTCCCCCATATCATTGTATCCCCTCCAACTTAAATCCCTTTATCCGCTTCGTCTATACTAAAAAGAACCTCGTATTCAAGAAAAGCCCCCGTTTCTTGAATACCTATGAAACCCTTTAATTAAGTTTCCATACGATTAACAGCTGTAACACATACGCAAGGGACAGGTTTCATTTTCCTAATATGAATCTGATTTTCTGAATAACCAGCTTCTCTTAAATAATGATCGATCTCTTTACCGAACTCTTTTGCCGTTTCATTGTTAGCTCTTTTCATTCTCGGGTGGACAGTAATCGCAATTTTCCCATTAGGCTTCAAATGGTTACGTAAATTCTTGAGTACATGTACTGGGTATTCCCAGAACATAATGCTATTCACACTTAAAATGTAATCAAACTTCTCTTCAAAAGATGGAAGGTTAGAAACATCAGTCAATCTTAGATCGACAATACCTTTAGAAATGGCTTTCTTATTTCTTTTTCTAGCCATTCTTAGCATTACTTCAGAAATCTCGATTCCAACAATGTAACCCTCCGTTATTTTTTGCGATAATATCTCGATCGCCCTACCTGGGCCAAAACCAACTTCTAATGCCCTGTCAGATTCAGCTGGATTTAATAAAGATACTGTCCATGCACTTTTTTCAGGTTCCCTTGCCATTAAAAGTCCTGCAACCCTCCCAAAGAAACCTTCAGGCTTTTTAAACTGATTAATAAATTTTTGTAATACTCCCATCCTTGTAAAACCACCTTCTTATGAACTTTTATCATAGACTACCCTTAAGTATGTAGATTAAGATTTTAACTCAGGATGTTTTTGTGGATCGCTCTCTATACACCGAATTGACACTTTCCTTGTTTTAACTAGCTTGTCCTATTTCGGATATGCCCCCGATTGTGGAATAACGAACTCTTTCTAATACTTCTGAATTGTGCCCGATTGTTGAAAATCGTTTTTAGTTTGATCGCGTTAGCTTTATTACAGACAGCCCCCATTTGTTGAACAAGAATAAAGCTGCCTGCACGACAATAGTTTCTTACACAAGTACAACGCTTTTTTATTTCGCGTAAGCGCCCATTCCTGTGTTGTACTTGTTTTGAAAGTTATTTCCTAGAATAGATTTAATTTTTTCACTTCTAATGTATCCTGCCCGTGGTAACAGAGGGATAATCCATAAACATTCTTTATTCATTTCAGTTACAATCATATTAATTTGATATAGAATCCTGTACCTTTGGGTTGAATCTTTTTACGATTAACCATATAGCCAAAACCAATTGTTGGAAGGCTATTGGAATGTTCAACATCATGTAGGTTGCATCCAGACCGATGAAGCGAATCATAAATAATAAGCTTGCCAATATGGACAATGTAGATCCAATAATACCCCACACTGACAACCAACGTGGAACTAGTTTTGTTTGGTAAAATATGCAGTTATACAAGAGCATTGCCAAAACAAATGCCAGTGTCGTTGCCACATGGTTCACCATATCACGTCCTGTCTGTAACAATTCACCTAAGGACTGAAAATACGATATATCCAGAGTTCCGACTTTTGTAAATTCGTGGCTTAATGTCAATAGCAACAGAAGGATGATTACACCAATAATAATGAATACACCCGCAATAATGCCGAAAGCAACAGATCCAAGAGCTAAACTTTTATTATGTATACTTAAAATCGGATACATCAAAATAGGAATCCCAACATAGGCAACAACCATTAACAACTGGAAAAACGCTCCTATGAGTACCTGGTTTTCATATGTATAAGCCTTGATAATGTAGTCTGCTCCATCTATAACAGGAACAACACTAAATATACCTGCAACCAAGCCGGCTATTATTAACACACCAGTAATTACCGCAGATCTTCTGCCAGAATTTGTACTCTTCCTCAACCATTTAACCTCCCTATAAATACCTACTTTTTTAAATATGTATCTGAAGATCGTTTCACAAATTTATCCTTTCTTTAAAATTTCTTATCTATTTACAAATGGTTATGCATTATGTTTCGGTCTTATTCCAGAGCCCTGCCCGTTTGCTGAATAAGCCAAAATACAAAGCCGTTAGTTGTCCATCCTTCACTTGAACTATTCTACCTCGACCACAATATGATCGATGTAATTACCTCCTAGAAATACGAGCAGTGCCCATTTTCCTGACCCCGTCAATTCCATGTTGGAGGGTAAATGTGCATCCGCTCTATTGTTCGGTCCTGCCAATTCCGTAGCCGACCACATGAAGTAGGTGTCTTCCCCGTTACTTAAAGCAGGTACAAGGGTATGAGGGTCGTTTTCATTGACCGCTACGACAGACAATTTCCCTTCAAGGTGGTCACCCCAGAAATGCCACATGTATTTGTTCCCCTGGTTAGCAACAAATCCAGCATCAATGAAACCTACCTTATTTTCAATGCCCCTCATCATATAAGTGCCAGCTTGAAACTCAGGAGAGACTTCCCAATTGATTTCTTCAATCATCTCATCAGATACGTCTACTTCCAGCTCATCAATGATTTCATGATCATCGATGAATGCAGTACTAGGTTGAAGTGGGCTTTCGTTATAAAACGATAAGATACCTGTGACAACGAAAAATATGAAAAAACCGAAAAATACCCAGATTACTTTCCTGCCCATAAACCCGCTCCCTATTTTAAAGTCTTGTACATCAGCTTATGCGGTCCGATCGGATGTATGTCGAATACGTCACCGATTGCGTTCAAGCCCATCTTTTCATAGTATCCGCTCACCGACGTACGAGCGTTGCACCACCAGACATCCACACCGCGTCCGCGCATTTCTTTTTCAGCAGCCTCAATCAATGAACGCCCTGCACCTTGACCCCGGGACGTTTCCACTGTGGCCATCCCTCTCAACCTATATTGTTTTTCTCCAGTGATCTGTGGATCATCTTCTTGATAAAAGGACGCGACGCTGATCAACTTATCATTTGAAAAAGCCCCTAAATGAAAAGACTCCTCAGAAGCATCGCTAGCATACTTACATTCTTCTATGGTCTGTTGCGGCCGTAAAATCTTTTGTCTTAATCCATATGTAACTTCTGGCTTGATCAAACGTATTTTTAACATGACTGTATCACCTCAACCAAATTTTAACATATTTCTTCATATAAAAACCGTACAAGTTTCACCCTGCACGGCCTTCTACATCTATTCTATTCTTTTACAATGTCCTTGGTAGAACAGCTTTTCCTTTTATAATAGCGATACCCGAAAAATATGATGATGACTAAACCGAGAGCAATGAACACATACATTTGAAATTCATCCAGAAAGCCTGTCACAGATTTCAGGTTGCCTGTACTTCCGAGCCACAGCATTGTTACGGTCCAGGGAAGGATTCCAATGAGGGTGAGGATTGCAAACTTCCACCGGTTCACCTTACTGACACCGGCGACATACGAAATATAATTCCCTAGACCGATCGGCCGTGTAAAAGCGATACTCCAAACGCCACACTTTTTAAACCAGCGCTGCGCCCTCTCGATTTTATAAGCATTCGTCTTCTCTTTCAATTTATCCTCGAGCTTATATCCGATTCCATAAGGGATGAAGCTGAATACAGTATACACACCACTAGCAAGTATAGAATAAGAGAAAACCTCCACAAGGGAAAGGTTGAGGAAGTATCCGAATGTAAGAGTCACAAGCCCTCCTGGAAATGGAATGGATGATGCTTCTAACGCAAGGCTTGCAAGCAAACCCCATACACCGAAATCTTTAATGAGTTGCACTATAAAATCAAACATAGAGTCTCCTTGTGAATCGGATATTTTAATCATGTAGTATTCTAGTTCTTCCACATTTTTTGTCAACGAAACATTCTTTACCCATTTATAAAAGGGAATATCTTCTAGCTGTTGAAAATTATACTTAGATATACATGTAAAATGACGTATTTGGGGGTTTTTATGAAAAAGATACTTTGGATGGTCGGCGTACTGGCCCTGCTTTTAGGGGGAGGATTGTATTTTGCAGAGGATCGAACGGATCTCCTTTCTGTGTTCAGCTCCAAGCCCGACATTGACGATGTGAATACAGCTTACGAGGTGGACGTTGAAGTCTTCCCTGACGAGAAAACGGCAAAAGCTACCATGAAAATTTTCACGAAGAACGATACCGGCAAGACGCAGGATAAAATCTATTTTCAGGTGCTCGGCAACAAGTTTCATGACCTCGACAAATTGACAAGTGATGCCTGGCGGGACTACTTAGGCCCAGCCCCTGAACCTGGCGGAATCGGTTTTACAAAAGTCACACTAGATGGTGCGGCCACTGATTATACACTTGAGGGTACAATGCTTGAAATCCCTCTTGAAAACTGGAAAGTGAACGAGACACTCGAACTGACGATGGAATTCGATATCACCGTTCCGTTCAATGAAGGGATTTTTTCATACACCGAAAATAATATCTATTTTGCGAATTGGCTGCCTATCCGGGCTGTGTATGAAGATGACGGATGGTACATGAACGAGTTTCACCCGATCGGCGACTCAGGTTACTATGAACCTGCCGATTATACTGTCAACGTCACCCTTCCGAAAGAGTACCAAATTGCAAGTACAGGTGTGGAAACATCTGAACCGACCGAATATGAAACGAAGAAAACCTATGAATTCGAGGCTAAAAAAGTCCGGGAATTTGCGATGTGTGTGATGGATCAAACGTATCAGGTAAAAAAAGAGGAAGTTGACGGTATGACCATCCGAAGCTGGTATACGCCTGATTCGGAGGAAGGCTTTGACACCTACCACCGTGCTGCAGTCGAAGCTTTTCAGCATTTTGAAAAATCATTCGGCGATTATCCGTATGAAGAATTCGATGTGGTTCCCGGACCTCGTACATTTTTAGGCATGGAATATCCAGGAATGACAGTCGTCAACAGTGATTATTATCAGACGGGAGAGAAGTTCTTCATCCCGACCATTGTGCATGAAATCGCTCACCAATGGTGGTATGCGGTTGTAGGGAATAACCCGATCGAAGCACCATGGCTTGATGAAAGCCTGACAAACTATTCAACGCTACAATTTTTAAAAGAGTATGAACCAGGTCTTGCGGTTGAACATGCGGATCGATATGCAGACAAAACAGAACAATTGCCTGCACTCTCGAGGAATGGCTACACCATTGCAAGTCCGACAACGGAATTTCAGGATAATGAGCTATACGCAGCACTTGTTTATGGAGTCGGTCCACAGATGTATTACAGCCTTGAAAAAGAGATCGGAATAGATAAAATGAACGAAGCGCTCGCCCATTACTTTAAGCATAATCAATTCGAATTTGCCACGAAGGAAGACCTTCTTGCTTCCTTTAAAAAAGTAGTCGGACCTGAAACGGAAGACTACTTCAACCAATGGTTGGAAGGTCATCCGGTAGAGTTGGCAGATGTAAAGTAGGAAAATACCGAAATGTCTCATTTCCAAAACTAAAAAATATGACATTCGTCATCATGAAAAGATGATAAACATAACTACAAATGCCTCTTCACTATCATGTAATCTGATTACAGATAGAACAGAGGCTTTTTTATATGGGCACTATGCAGAAAAGCATTCTTTTGTAAGTTTCATCCTTACGAATCTGAAGCAGAATGGAGGAGAGATCAAGTTGAATCTGCCATTGTCTACAAGGCGGGGTTGTCTACATCAATTATTCGGGAGTGAAGTATTTTGCGCGTAAAGTTTTATCTTTCAGCAGTATGTTTTTTATTGGTTGCTATTGGGCTTGCACCAGGACAGACGGGAATAGTATCAGCGGCTGATGCAGATAAGGAATATACAATCGAATCGTTTCATTATTTAGCTGTAGATGGAAAAGATGTAGGATCACAAGCTGAAGTGAATGACAAATCCAAAAATGCCATTAAAGTGACCATGGTTCTGCCCAAACAGAATAGTGAAGGCGATTGGCTGGCATATGGATTTACAAGCAGGAAAACGATACAGGCATTCATCGAAAAAGATAAACTGAGGCTCCAAAACGAAGGAAAGCTTATGGGATCTGGAACTTGTTGTACCGACTTCTATGAGTATAAAAACAAAGGTGGACAATATATTTATTGGAGAGATGGATTTACAAATTTACCTTCCAGCTGGAATGACAGAATCTCTTCCTTAAGTACAGCTTCACCTAATTCAAGCTACTCGACAACGTTATGGGAGCATACTTCCTATCAAGGGTATGGCAGAGGAGTCTTCTTTAGACACTCCGATTGGTGGGGAATAACAGCTAACTTGGCTTCAGATTGGAACAACGAAACTTCTGCAATCGAAATCAATTAATGAAAACTTGGTGAGGCAAAGCATTAGGAAGGTCGAGCCTTAGTTGCCCTTTTATTAAAGAAAGTCTTTTATACTTTCTTTACATGTAAAAAATGAATTTAAAAGAAGAGCTCAGATCCGAGCTCTTCTTTCATCGTCTTTTTCCTCAAATGTAATTATTTCACTTCTTGGGGTACTGGCAACCCGAGACCCTGGGCTACTTTTTCCCCGTATTCAGGATCGGCTTTATAGAAGTGCTGGATCTGACGGAGCTTGATGTCATCCGATTCAACACCTGACATCGCACCGACGATATTTTTCACAAGTCGTTCGCGCTCGCCTTCATCCATCAAGCGGTATA
Organism: Alkalihalobacillus sp. TS-13; assembly: GCF_019720915.1. Taxonomy (GTDB): domain Bacteria; phylum Bacillota; class Bacilli; order Bacillales; family Fictibacillaceae; genus Pseudalkalibacillus. The sequence continues at coordinate 263,487 of NZ_JAHKSI010000001.1, read as the reverse complement.
GATCACCTGCTTGTGTGTAGTGATCATTATGATCGTAAGGAACACTTTCAGCCACACCTGATACAGGGAATGCCGCTTGCTTATTTTCAGGAGATTCACCTGGCCCGCCCTGGCTGTTCGGCTCGTAATAAACGGAACCGCCGCCATTGTCATCGAATCTCATTTGACCATCACGCTGATAGGTGTTCACTTCGTTCTTCGGTCGGTTGATCGGAAGTGCATTATGGTTCGCACCTACACGGTAACGGTGTGCATCGGAGTATGCGAACAGACGGCCTTGCAGCATTTTATCTGGTGACACATCGATTCCTGGCACAAACATACCTGGTGAGAACGTCGCCTGCTCTACCTCAGCAAAGTAGTTTTCCGGATTCTTGTTCAATACCATTTTACCGACTTCAATCAACGGATAATCTTTTTGTGACCAGACCTTCGTTACATCGAACGGATCCCAGCGGTAAGTGTTTGCATCTTCCAACGGCATGATCTGTACGTAAAGCTTCCACTCAGGATAATCGCCATTTTCGATCGCATTGAAAAGATCCTCTGTATGGTAATCCGGATTTTCCCCGGCAATCTTCGTCCCAACTTCTTCTGTCAGGTTCTTAATGCCTTGCTCTGTCTTGAAGTGATATTTCACCCAAACACCGTCTCCATCAGCATTGACCCATTTGAATGTATGGCTTCCGAACCCGTGCATGTGTCGGTAGGTCGCTGGAATACCGCGGTCCGACATCAAAATCGTAACCTGATGTAACGATTCTGGAGAAAGTGACCAGAAATCCCAAACTGCATTCGGGTTCTTCAAATGCGTTTTCGGATGACGCTTTTGTGTATGGATAAAGTCCGGAAACTTGATTGCATCACGTATGAAAAAGACCGGTGTGTTGTTTCCAACCAGGTCGTAGTTCCCTTCTTCTGTATAAAATTTCACCGCAAAACCACGAGGGTCCCGAACGGAATCCGCAGAACCATTTTCCCCGGCAACTGTAGAAAAGCGTACGAAAAGAGGCGTCTTCTTCCCTACTTCAGATAAAAAATCCGCTTTGGTGTATTTACTTACGTCATTCGTCACTTCGAAATAGCCATGAGCCCCTGCTCCTTTTGCGTGTACGACACGTTCCGGAACACGTTCACGGTTGAAGTGTGCTAATTTTTCAAGGAGGTGTACATCCTGGATCAACGTCGGACCACGCGAACCAGCAGTGATCGAGTTCTGGTTGTCCCCAACTGGCGCACCCCAGCTTGTTGTTAAATGATTCTTATTCTTACTCATTCTTTCATCACCTCATCTATTAATTGTGTACAAGGTAAATGATATCACTTCTCAAGAAAAAATCAATATCTTTTTATAATTATTATAATGTAATATCTGGTACAAAGAAAATTTTGTGCTTGGTCGTCTTTTCGTAAAATTCACAGCCTTACTTTTCGTCTGTATAGTAATCGAAAATTGTCAAATGCCGATAAAAACGAAAAAATGTACATATATATATGGGAAATGTTCAATAAAAGCCAGGAAATGTACATAAAACGAAGATCTTGAAGATAAAAAAATGAGGTTGATATTGACCAACCCCATTATCTTGTCTGAAAGATGTTATGCAGTTATATCCAGAAGATTCACGATCAGCTTTGGATTGCGTCCTTTTACCTGAATGATAATGAGTACCAATCCTGTTCAAAATGGAAAAAAAAGACCGATTGTATTTCATTGGACCCTGTTGAATGGTGTCAAGATTACATCTCTGTTTTCACCTTATCTTGGAGGATGAATCCAATGAAATCTGAAACACGTTTTTGGAAGGCATGATAGTTATGCTCCCCTCCATCTATGATTTTGAATGTCGTATTTGCCACCTTTTGATCAAGCATCGCAAAAACACGTTGATTCGAATCCAGGAATCCAGCATTGATATATTCGTCATTGGTTTCCATCGTGCCACAATCGAGATAGATCCCTTCGATATTGGATAAATCCGCTTCTTTTATCAAGGCTTCGATTTCTTCCTGGTTGCGCCAAAACCCTGAAGACAAACCTGCTATCTTCGTAAAAATGTCTGGATAAGCGCAAGCGGCATATGTAGAAATCAACCCGCCCAAAGAAATTCCAGCCATCATAGTACGATCCGCCTTCGTTCTGTACTTTTGATCGATGAGCGGTTTCAGTTCATCGACAATGAACTTGATGTACTCTTTGCCTTTACCGCCAAGGTCCCGATCATCACCAAATTTTGTTTTACAATACTCCCCGTTCTTCCACGGGCAATACTGGTTGACGCGCTCTTCAAATGTTGACGGCTGATCAATTCCGATCACAATCAAATCAATATTATACTCGTCTAAATAGTTTTCAAGTTCTAAAGATTTACCACCAACCGCAACTTCATCCCGGAATACATTTTTCCCATCATGCATGTACAGGACTGGATAATGTTGTTCCGAATCGTCATAGGATTTCGGCAAGTAAACCCGAACCGTTCTCTCTTGATTGAATGGGGTCAGGTTGATCGAAAAAGTTTCAAGCATCTAGAAACTCACCTTCTTTGTTTGTCATCACCAAAGAGGTTCTTCGGTGTTCGTCACTTCCATATAAAATGGAGAAATGAAAATCATTGCAGCAAAAACCCCAACATGGGATAAATATAGGGCCATTGCAGGGACACCAATGATTAAAAAGTCTATGGCTGCCATTACGCATAATAGAAAAAGTGGTATAAGGACCACATAACCAACCATATTTCTGCGAGTTTTTGCTGATATGAATTGTATTTCACCACAATAAGGACAGGTCATCTTATTTGTGAACCGGAACTGTTTTCTAAAGGTTTGTCTCCATGTCCATTCTTGGTAGCAATTTTGACATGTCGGCATAAAACCACTCCTCTATATAATAATTCTACGGCCATCTTCACACCTCCTTCCAAAAACAGTAAGAAGCGGTATTAAGTTCGTAAAACCCGAGACTCAAAATCCCACCAAAAAACACATAAAAAAAGAGCACAACCCCACGCTTGAGGCTGCCCATTCCTAAAATAATCTATTTGACTCTCATGTGTCGGCTTTTCCCTTTCCAAACCTGGAATACCCCATATAAGAACAGACCTACAGCAATAGCTCCGAGCATGATTTGTCCGTATGGCTGGGAGGCGATTTTTCCTAACGCACCGTCCAGGCCGATCATTTCATCTGGATTTGGTGTCCATGCCGTCAAGACCACCTAAAGAAAACTTTAACTCAAAAACATTCAAGAAGGAGAATAGAATGGGAATAGGGAAATATGACAAATAGAAAAGAGGGGATAGGAATGAAACGGATCACCATTTATTTCATGATGATGCTTTTTGCTTTTTTGAGCAGCATTCCTACATATGCGACCAGCTGGGTGGAATTAACACCTGACCAAGTTGAAAAAGATGCGGATATCATAGTACTTGGTACATATGACTTTTCAGGTTTACCGATAAAGGGAAAAATGATTTTCGATGGCTATGATTTCAATGTCCAAAAAGTATTCAAAGGTGATGCGGATGAGGTAATCACTGCCGGAATCGATGCTTTTGACAAAGGCTGGGTTAAGGAGTTCCAACAAGAAGGCGGGGGTTTTTTGCTGTTTTTAGAGAAAAATGAGGGATTCCGCTTCCCGACACCAGTAGGCGGTCCAAATGGGATGATTCAAGTAAGGAATGGAAATGTCGTAAATGAGGATGCCTATAAAAAGAATTTTTATGAGCAACTCATGATGACTGGCTCAACAGCCCCATCTCAAAATACAGACGGACCAGCCAAGTCATTTTTTCAAAGTGCTTGGCCGATCGTCTCAGTAGCAGGTCTTATAGTATTCCTGTTTATTTTAAATCATAGGCGAGGGAATACGTTCCCCTGACGAAAACCTTCTTGCACTTTTCCGTAACGGACACAGGAGACCTTATTCATCCAATTTTCTATTGATTTACAAAAATAACGGACACCAGGGACCTTATCTCGTGAAAAGCATAGAAAATCAGCTGCTTTGTTCACAAATAGAGGCTCTGATGTCCGTTAACTTTCATAAATCACAGCTTTTGACACAAATAACGGCTCTGGTGTCCGTTAATTTTTTCCGCCCATCACTATCAAGCATATCCTCTCAAAAAAAAACAGCCTAGTCATCACTAGACTGCTGCAAATGCATCAAGGATATTGTACTGTGCCTTCGATTCCGTCCAATTGACCAGGCACCGCTTCATAGACCATGAACGCTTCATCCGGAATTTCGAACGGTGGGTGGATCCCTTTCGTACTAGCACGGATAAAACCGAATCTTGGATAAAATTTCGAATGTCCGAGAACGACAACCGAACCGAAGCCTGCCTCGATACATCGGTTAAGACCATCCCGTACCAATGCAGAACCGACGCCTTTGATTTGCCAGTCCGGTTTTACAGCCATTGGTGCAAGAGCTAGCGTTGGTTCACTTCCGCCACCTGTTTTTATAGAAATCCTGCTGAATAAAATATGCCTGATCACATCTCCACTTTCTGTTTCGGCAACGAGTGACAACTCAGGTATAAATGCATCCGATTTCCGGACCCCCTCAATCAATCTTGCTTCATTTTCTTGTCCGAACGCAAGGTCATTCACTTCTTTTATCTTAGGAATATCAACTTTATGTTCCGCTGTTGCAAAATCAACAATTAAGTATAACAAAGCCTCTAAAAAAAAAGCAGACCATTCCACCTGAAACAATCTGCCTTCCTTATTATTTTACACGATTTGTAGAAGCTAACAATTGATTTATTTCAGCGTCATCCTTCAAACGCTCTTTCCGGACCCATTGGAAAAATACATATCCGAGTACCGAGCCATAAACAATCTCCTGAACCACTTTCATGATGATGCCGCCCAGTTGCTGATCGTCTACAGGTGATAAAGGGACAAACTGGCTGTATAATTCCGGCGACACAGGACCACCTAATTGCAGACACAGCCCAAGAGCGTAAGACCAGGTTTCAGGATTGCTGTAAGTTGAATAAAGCGTTGATTCAGAAAAGATGATCAGTGCACAAGCTGGGGTCAACAAGATCCCGTTTCCGAAAATATAACCGACCTTCTTCAATCCAAACATCGTATCCCATTCAGGTATTGGACAAATGACCGGCCACCACATGATGACTGCTGTCATGAAAAGAAGAGCCTGGAAAATGAGATGTTCCGTGTAGTTGGTCATCAAGTAATCAAAAACAAGCGGAAAATGATAAAAGGAAAATACCGCATTGAATAATACCAATGAAATCAGTGGTTTCGTCAATACTTTTAAGGGCTTCGTGAACGAATTGCTCTTCAGTAGAGGCTTGATCATCCAACCAGGCATGCCATAGAGCAACAGAGGCGGAGCCATCAGATAACAGACCGACATCTGTATCATATGGATGCTGAACATCAAGTGTCCGATCAGATAGAGCGGTCCGCCGAAACCAACGTAGAACATTACAATTCCCACAATGAATGAAACCTTCTTTTTCACACTGACCGGTTCAGAATTAGAAAAACGATTTTTCCATGGTCCCGTATACATGAGATAAAAGAAAATGATTAGCAATGTAACCGCCATGAATATCGGATTCCAAAGTTGACTAAAGCTGAAGTTCATCGTTACTTGTTCCCACATAACAATTACACCTTTCCATCTAACATCACTGTTGCAATGCTTTAATATCTTTGATTACTTCTTGATCATCCTTATCAGAGCGATCTGTTCCACTGTACTTCGTTACTATTGTTCCATTCTGATCTACAAGATAAAAGGAAGTTCCATGTGTCACTTGATCGGATTGCCCTGTTTTTTGAACAGGGGTCTTGAAGCTGTCCTTTGCAAACTCTTCGATTTCCTTTTGACCGTAACCCGTCAAAAAGTGCCAATTCGAAAAGTCCGCATTGAACTTACTACCGAATTCTTTCAGCACTTTTGGAGAATCCACTTCAGGATCGACACTGAAGGATACGATTTCAACGTTTTCCAATCCTGCCTCTTTTATATTCTTTTGGAGGCTCGCCATATTATTGGTCATAGGCGGGCAAACGGTATTGCAATTTGTGAATACGAAATCTGCAATCCAAACCTTGCCCTCAAGATCACTCAACCTTACAGTCTCCCCATCTTGATTTTTATATTCGAAATCTTTCACTTCAAAGTCTAAGTCACTAGGCTTTTCCAATTTTTCTCCACCACAAGCTGCCAAAACGATCGCTAATGAAATGAGTAAAAAAATCACTCGAAGTTCTTTCATATCGTTTTCCCCTTTCTGTAAAGCTTACATTCACTCGCCAACCTTGATTTCTTTCTTCGGCATGTTGTGCATATCACGAGCCGTTACGTGTGACTGTACGAAATAAACACCCTCTTCATCAAAGGAACTCTCGATGGAGTACATCCCTTCACCATCGTTGGTTGCTTCAATCATTTCACTGTCGTCTTTAGAGCCTTCCTTCCACACCTCAAACACGACCTCGTTTGCATCCGCAACATGCTCATCTCCATACATCACCATCGCTTTTATTGTGACGGTCTCCCCTTTATCAGCCGTTTCAGGAGATTGAAGATCCACTTCAAGCATTTTCATGGAATCTTCGGCATTTTCATTGTCACCGTGCCCTTCGTGTTCACTACCCTTCTTTTCGCCTTGTCCTTGATGTTCATCAGAACCACCGCATGCCGCAAGAAGTAACATGAATAAGAAAAATGGAATGAATAATTTAAATGATGTCATAGTTGAACCCCCCGATTCATTATTAGTGAGTTTTTTGTACTCATTTAAAAGACTATTTGATAATTATTTGAAATTTATCGGACTGCAGAAGCATTGTTTAGTATCGATCGGATCTTTTGATTGGTCGGATAGTAATGGGACCATAAATAGACTGACCTTATGCATGATGATCATGAGCACCCCGGCTAATTCCTGATCAAACGGCATAGAGAAAGGGAGGAATTGACCAGGTATTGATCCTGTCGGATAACAAAGTTCAGAAAGACTCTGTAATGAATAGGAATCCGCAAATCTAGATATTCCATGGGAAAAAATCAACAGACTGATACAGGCAGGCATTAACAGCCATTTATTAAGTTTCAAGTAATGATGACATTCACCTATACATAGCCATTTTTTCATTGTTGGGGATGTCATGCGCCCCCACATCCCAAAAGCCGTTATCATCATCACTGCTGAGTAAATAAACGTATAAACAGGATTGACATGAACCAATCCAGCAATACCTGGAAAGTGATACATGGTAAATAGGATAGCAAACACCAGAAGACTGTAATGATTATTCAAGATTTTCCTTTCCACCCACTCGACTTTCTGCAGCTGATAAAAACGTAATGGAAGACCAAGTAGCAATAATGGAGGAACCATGAAATAAAGCATACTCATCTTGAGCATATGCGTACTCATGGAAACCCCGCTCAATTCATCCAATGGACTTCCAATCAATAAATAAAAGAAAGAGATACCAGCCGAAAAGAAAAATAGATGACGTCTTTTCTTGAGACTTTTCCGTAAACTTATGAGATAGACCAAAGTGATGATCAACAGAACGATCAAAATAGCATAATCCCACTCCAGCTCCCCAAACAAGACCATGATATCCTAGTGGGGTTTGTTTATGCACCGATCCAATTTTTCAATTTGGGAATACGTTGTACCACCAGCTTATCGATCAGGAAAACGATAATGATCGAGACCCCCACTAATGGCATGAGCACACCAAGCACGATCATGATGCAGAAAACCGTACGCGTGATCTTCTTATCTTTCGGTTTTTTCGGTGCCCCTGATGTTCCAGTTGGTTTACGTTTTCTCCTCATTAAGAAGGAAGAAAGAACGATACCAATCAATCCTATACATACGATAAGACCGATGATCTGATTCGCCAAACCAAATAACTTTCCTTCATGGATCGAGATACCAAGTGAAATCGCCTTTGCCAATATTCCGTAATCGTCATAGCGGACATCCGATAGGACTTCGCCACTGTATTGATCCACATGCATCACTGCATCTTTCCATGGTTGATCGTGAAATGCGGAAATGGTATAAACCCCTGTTTCACCTTGAGGCATCGAAATCGTGTAAGGCTTTTCGATGTTACGGTTATCTGTGATTTGCTGTGGATAATCGATCGCTAGCATACCACTTTCATTTCTTTTTGACTCTGGTACCGGGACGTTTTTGGCTGCCCAAGGTACATCAACAGCGACATCCTTCGCTTTTACATCCGACTCTAAATCTTCTGGTGAAAAGGCGAATGCTGGGTATCCCGTATGTGTTGATGTTGCTAAACGATTGATTTGCTCGCCCATGATCCCGGACCACGGTAAACCTGTCATGATCAGGATCAAAATCAGCAGTGACAGCCAAAAAGCAGGAACCGCATGGATATCCCTCCAAAATGTTCGGCCATTGGACCGAATGCGAGGAAGGAAGGTACCCCAGATTGATGCCTTATTACGAGGCCACCACACATATAAACCTGATGCGAGTAGAATAACAGCCCAACATGCAGCTAACTCCACTATCCGGTTGGCCACTGTACCCCCGACAATCAGTTCGCTATGTAGCTTCTTGAACATTTCTGTAATCGTCTTTTCACTATTCATCGAACCGAGGATTTTTCCGGTATATGGATCAATGAAAACCGATTTCATTTCAGATTCAGTTTCCACACTGATTTCAGCGGTTCGTTCCGGATCATCGAAGAACGTCATTGAACGAACTGAACCGTCTGGATAATCCGCCTTCACAGTGTTCACCAATTCGGAAGATAAAAGGACGTTATCCCCTACATCTTCAATGTAATAAAGATCATGGTATATAAATGATTCAATCTGTGGCTTGAAAAGGTAGACACCACCACTGAATGCAAGGATGATCAGAAATGGTGCAAAAATGATCCCAGCATAAAAGTGCCATCTCCAAACTGAAGCATAAAAAGATGATTTCTTATTGGAAGATTTCTTGGATTCTTGTTGCTCTTTTTCATAAGATGGTTGGCGTTGTACTTCCATTCAGGTTTTCCTCTTCCTATTTTATTTGCAGTTGCATGTGTGATTCATTTCATTTTCAATAGCATCGATTGCTTCAGTGAAAGAGTAAAGTTCACCGCCGAACCCTTTTTGGAATTGCTGCGCCTGTTTCAACGAACCGAATGCGATGACTTGTGGATGACAGCAATTCAAGTTGATGTTAGGTTTCAATAGGAAAGTCGCCATTTTTGCACTGATCGTTGTATCTTGCAGGAAATCGCTGCATAAAATTTGTGAAACTTCCTCCTTGATGTCTTCATACCTTAAAAGACCACAATGTGGACAGCACGTGTTCTCGACGGTCTGATGTTTTGTGATCAATTGGACAGAATGGCGTGTTCGATCCGTCTTATGGCAATATGTACAAGCGTTGATGGTCGGTGCTGTCGTTTGTTGGCCCAATGAGATCCCTTTTGATGTTTTCTCGACCTCTCCTCGTTCAAGCAGTGGTTTCAAATCCCGATACACGGTCATTTCTGAAACATCAAGCCTGTTACTAATCTCCGAAACTTTCAATGATCCTTCCTGCTGCAGCCATGTTAAAATTTGTTGTTGCCTTTCAATCGGTAGCATATCGTTCCTCCTATAAATATATGTTGAATCGCTTTCTTAAGCGTAAACAAGTCTTCAAAACCCAACAAGTGATTTTTTGATATTAAATGTGACTTTTTGTTGAATACAACATGGCTTTGGTATCTTTTATTGGGGTCGCGCTGCTTGCTCAAGTTGAATAATACAAAGATAAAAAACCAATAGAAGCGGTACTATGCTCAGCTCTATTGGTTTTTCTTATGGCTGTTTTCTAAAAGTTTGTTGCAAATGGAATGTTGTAAAGAAAGAGATGGAGCTTATGATAGTGGAAATATGCGAGACTTCTGCGGAAAAGCAAGCTAAACGAGACTTCACAGTTAGGCAGGTTGCAGGTTAACGGACATCAGTGCCGTTATTTGTTACATATTATGGGTTTTAGAAATTTTAACGGACATCAGCGCCGTTATTTGTCTATATAGCAGCTAATTCCTATGATTTTCAGGATATAAGGTCTCTGGTGTCCGCTATTTTTGTAAATCGGTTGATATTAGAACAATTAAGGTCTCCTGTGTCCGTTAACCATACTAGACCGCGACGTATTTTCGCAAGAATCAACAATAGTTGTATAACAAAGCCTTCTTTTAAACTTATTTACGATTTTCGCTTTCCCCATGGTTTGAATACAGAAAGGATATACATTGATACGAGAAAAATGATTTGAAGAATGATTCCAATGAATAGATCCGTCTGATTGGTTACGAACTCAGGGTTTTGCAGTGAATTTAAGCCATCGTGTTCCACAATCATCAAACCATTAAGTGACCAAACATAGATTCCGACCATACCGATTGCAATGGCAAAGATCGTCAATACCTCTTTGGCGATGATCCAATAGTAGCGTACGAAGCCCCAGTGGGTTACCGCTGAAAGCAAAATACCTGTAATCACTGTACCGATTGTAGACGCCCTTATCGAAGTCCTGCTCAATACGTTCATACTCGTATACGACGCCATCAATATTTGTTGGTCATCAGTAGCTGCAGCTGCAATATTCAAAATCAAGAAGATGACAGTGGAACCTAACATGATCCCAGCAAACAGCAAATGGAGTGTTAGAAAGACTCTTTTTGTCTTTAATCCTGTTTTCATCAGAAAGCAACCTCCTGTTCAAAATGCGTTATAAACAGGATAAAGACCATTCCTAAATTTCCGTTTAAAAATTTCTTAAAATAACCTTAAAAAAATCTACAACTACCAGTGCCGTTTTGCAGATTCAATATATGTGTCTCATGCTTTAAAGCGATACCCCGCACCCCAGACAGTTTCAATATACTGAGGATTTGAAGGATCAGCTTCGATTTTTTCACGTATTTTTCTTATATGGACTGTGATTGTAGAAATATCCCCCAATGAATCGAGTCCCCATATCCTGTCAAACAAGTGCTCTTTGCTGAATACATGATCCGGATGGTTTGCTAAAAACAACAAAAGCTCGAACTCTCTGGCAGTAAGGGTGATTTCTTTCTCGTTCACCCATACTCGCCGAGTATTTCTCTCGATCGTCAAACCACGGACATGCAGTTTATCTTCTTCTCGATCCTTTCCGAGAAAACGCTCATACCTTGTCAGGTGTGCTTTGACCCTTGCTACAAGTTCACCAGGACTGAAAGGTTTTACAATATAATCATCTGCTCCCAATCCTAACCCACGGATTTTATCGATATCTTCCGTTTTGGAAGTTACAAGTAAAATAGGTATGTCTTTTGATTTCCGAATGGTTTTACAAATTTCAAATCCATCTTTACCAGGAAGCATGATATCGAGAAGGATGAGTGAATAGTCTTCGGTCATGGCTTTTTCCAGCCCTTGATCACCTGATGTTTCGATCTCTGCGATAAAACCATTTATCTCCAGGTAATCACGTTCCAGCTCTGCAATGCTCCTATCATCTTCTATGATCAATACTTTTGTCATTGCCACCCACCTCTTATCTTTGAATCTTTTTTATCATAAAATAGATACTAGTGCCTTTTCCTGACTTGCTTTCCGCCCATATTTCACCACCATGGTCCTCTATGATCCGTTTAGCAATCGCCAGTCCGAGACCACTTCCACCTGTTCCTGTATTACGGGAAGGCTCGCTACGATAAAATCGATCGAAAATGAAAGGAAGCGCCGATTCTGGAATACCAGATCCGTTATCATGAATCTGGACGATGACCTCCTCTTTTGTATTTTCCAATCGTATCTTGATCGTCTTATCCTCTTTATCAAGATACTTCAAACTATTATTCAGGATATTCATGACAACTCTTTTGACCTTCTCACTATCAGCTAACACATGGTATGATCCTGTATCATCAACTTCAATAGCCAGGCCGACTCCACTCTGGACAAGGTCAAACTCTACCTCTTCGATCAAGTCTTCCATAAATGAACGGAAGTCCACGTCTTGGAAGTCGTACGGCAACCGGTTCAAATCTAACTTTGAATACAAAGAAAGTTCGTCGATCAGATGATCCATATCAACAGCTTTTGTAAAAATCGTATTCAAATATCGATCCATTTTCTCAGGTGTATTCGCTACACCTTCTTGTATCCCTTCAACATACCCTTTAATTGAGGTAATTGGTGTTTTCAGATCATGAGAGATATTAGCTACAAGTTCTTTTCTGTTCTCTTCATATTGTAATTGCAGGTTGATCGACTCTTTCAATTTGCGCCGCATTTGGTCGAATGTAAGAGAAAGTTCACCTAACTCATCCTTTTTCTTTGTTTTGATTTCAAAGTTCAGGTCCCCTTCACTTATCCGTTTGGAAGCTTGAGTCAATTCATTCACCGGGTTGAGGATAGTTCTTGACATCAAATAGCTGAGCAATATATTTGTACCGATCAATATCAGGAGGAGAATCCCAAACAAAATTGGAAAGAGGCCGAAATGGTTCATAGAGTCAGCATTTTGTAAAAGGAAAACCGTTCCTTCTGCTCCATCATCAAAATAAAAGTCATAGGACCGAAGTAAAATTGGACGGCCATCAATCCATTGTACAGGACGTTGAAACCGATCATTGCCATAAGCAGGAAGATCGTTGGATGATATCTTGTCCGAGTTTTTGGATTGATAGATGATTTCCCCCGCTTTTCTAACAATCAATGAAGTTTCAGCGTTTTCCAATTCATGAGCAGATTCATTGAGGTAGGTTCCGCCTCCCAGCTGATGTGGTGACATAGATGCGATCTTCTTTAACTCAGTAAATTCCTGCTCCACAGCATCCGATCCAGAACTATTTCCATTTCCCCAAAATTCAGTAAATCCACCGAAAATAAGTGATATGATCAGTAAAACGGCCACTACAAATAAAATTACCGGAATTACAATCATCGCTATATTCGACATGATCAACTTTTTTCGTATCGACATACTTCTAAGCCTCCTTCCACCTACCCCATTCATATTCTATCAGTTTGCTGGTTGCATCATACAGAAACACCGCTCGAATCGGGCGGTGTCTCTGTTTCATTTTAAGTTTTCTTTGATTCTTTTGAACTCGGTCTCGTCGATTTCGCCACTGACATACCTTTTTTCAAGCATTTCCATCGCATTGTATGATCCGCTTCGATACCATTGCCCATTTTTTCGTAATAAAATGAGATTAGTAACAAAGATGGCGATGAGTATGAAAAAGATTGGAAATACAAACCAAGGGAAGAAACCGAAATGGTGCATGTAAACCCCTCCTGTGAATAATGTATTGTTACTATCCACAGGATATCGCTCAGTTCTTAAATGCATCTATACCAAATATTAATAGTTTCTTAATTCTTCATGTGTTGAATCACTTGCTCCCATTTAGTGTTTCTTGTAAGCTCGAAAAGGTGTGAGGTTCTCCACAAAGGCGCTGTACTTGCTTTTCCAATCATGATAAAAAGAAAGCAGTGTTTGATGCATTTCTCTCAACGTAATTAAAATTAAAAATAACATCATGAAGGTTGCAATTTCCCCGGTAAAAAACGAAATAACAGCTATCACAACTACCCAGAAATAGAACATTGTTTTATCCATTTGACCTTCCTCTCTAAGAGATGATTCCTCCTGAACCAATCCCTTTTTAATGGAATAATATAGAATTTCCATATTCCCTTACAGAATCCTTCAACAAAGTAGAATCAGCAAACAGCCTTCCATATCATCGAGAGTGTTGAGGTCAGGAATTTCCATAAAAATAAGTGCAAAATAGTAAAAACTATCCCTGTTTAAAGAAAGAATGGGATAGTTTTTTCATTTATTGTTTGTTTCGGGTGCAGAAATCATGTGATTTGGGGTCTAGGATCGTTATATCCGCACGTTATCTACAAACATAGCTCCGAAATGCAAAAAATATGAAATTATCTACGAAAATAAGAATTTATCTACAATACGTAAAAACACTGCGTTTGTGCACCTTCACGTATTGAACAGCTTTCCTTCAATCGCATCCACATAGCGTCGTGCCGATCGCTGCACCGCTTCGTTCGCTTCAGTCCTCACGATTTTAAGGAAGGCACTGTAGATCCGGTCAAAGGTCAAGTGATACACTTTTTCGGCGATTTCTTCCACTTTCCTTGCTGGCAGCGGGATCTGGTTTGGATAACTATACATGAAGCTGACCCAGTTCTGGTCCGCAACCACCTGGATGATGTCCCCGGTCAACAGGATCCCTTTCCCACTGTTCCCACCCGGCCAATGCAGAACCGCTCCTCCTTTAAAATGACCGCCAAGACGATGGAGAGTAATCCCAGCTTCAAGCAGCAGCTCTTCGCCTCTCCAAAATTCAATCCGCATACTCGGCTCCATCACCCATTGCTGATCGTCTTCATGGATATAGATCGGAGCGTCAAAGATTTCCGCCCAATCTGCCTGCGTTGAATAATAATGAGGGTGCGACAAGGCGATCGCGTCGATTCCTCCTAGTTTTTCAATCGCCTCGATCGTCTCTTGGTCCAAATATGTGATGCAGTCCCACAAAATGTTGAAGCCGTTTTGACGAACCAGATAAGCCGTCTGTCCGATTCCGAAACTCGGTGTGGTGGTGATGCTGTACAGGTTTTCCTCTTCCAGTTTGATTTCATTCCGATAGTCTCCGCTCTCGACCACCGATTGGAGCGTCGTCCATTCCTGCCCATTCTGATTGACGTACTGCCGCTCATCCTGGCATATCGAACAACTTTCAGGCGCACGCTCACTTTCCGGATATTGGACGCCACATGTTGTATAAATGTATTTTTTCATTTTTGTTCTCTCCTTTTATTTCACTTCTTACCTTTATCCTAATCAAGCAAACAAACCCAAGAAACGAGCAAAAGATTGAAACTGACGTACAACTTTGGATGTATTCCGCTCAGAAAAACGCTGATGTGGTTTTAACTTCCTTTTAAGTCGGGAAAAGCTACAATAGGCATCCAAAAATACCCTTTTCCCATCTGCCTTGATAGGCATGTCCGTGAAAAGGTTTTTCACATACATATATAAATCTTTCAATCGAGGTGGTTCTGATGTTGAATGAACTTAAAGAGGCAAAGGTCATCCCCGTTATGCGAAACATGCCCGATGATGATCTAACAGACATCGTGCAAGCCCTTGTAGATGGTGGTGCCAAGGCAGTTGAAATCACGCTGGATGAGCCGAACGGCATAGCAAAAATCAAAAAGCTCAAGAAGGAATTCCCTGATCTGTTGGTTGGGGCAGGTACCGTATTCTCAATTGATGATGCGGAAGATGCCATCAAGGTGAAAGCTGATTTCCTTGTCTCGCCAATCATGGTAAAAGAAGTTCTTCATTTTGCGAATAACCGTCACACGTTATTCATCCCAGGGGTTTTCACACCTACTGAAATGGTCCATGCAACGATCCAAGGAGCATCAATGGTCAACATCTTTCCAGCCTCCGCCCTTGGACCAGAATTCATTGCATCCGTATTGGAACCGTTTGAAGATATCTCGCTCATGTGTTCAAGTGATGAAAATGTTGCAGATTATATGAAAGCCGGAGCAGAAGTGATCCGAATCGATCGTAACCTGATCACTGATAAAAACCTCGAAAACAAAGAATGGAACCAAATCAAAGAACGGTTTCAAGAATATGTGGAACAGGTAAATTAATGTAGAACCCCTCCTGATCATAGTGCTATACTAGAAGCAGTACCATTTTTTAGGAGGGGTTACATATTGGTTATGTTCATGAGGTTTCTTTCCATATTCATGCTTATTGGTTTTTCGATATCGTATCTTATTGAAAGATTTCCAGATTCATTTGTAGTTGCGTCCCCAGTAATTGCTTATGCTGCAATCTTCTTCTTGATCCTTGCTGTCGGGTACCTGATCCTCCATTACTGCAAAAGAATCGTGAGACTGTGGAACAGTATGGATTAATTCCCAGATGCCACGTCTATCGGAACATGTTTACCATTTCTGAAAGCCTTTATATATTCATAGTCCTTATCTAAATTCACTTTATATAACAACTGGTAGTCCACTGATTGATTGGCGTAATCCTCAGTGCTTTTTTCATCAAAATAAATGTTCAGCGTCTCTCCATCACCTTCCGCATAAAAACGTTCAAAATAGGTAGCTTTTTCACCTTGGACGACATTTTTTCCATTCAAAAAAACATAGACAGCTTTCTTTTTATCAAAGTATACGTATAGGCCATTCTGATCTTCTACTTGATCAATAAAACTCTGAATCCCTTTATGTACAGTAGCAATCTTTATATAAGAATACGATAGTTCCTTATTGCATCCTGCAAGCATTACGATAAGTGTCACAACTAATATCTGCCTTTTAATCATGCCCCCCCTCTCCTCGACTTACCGTTTACCATATTTTAACACAGCAAGTCACAGGCTAAAATAAACCCAACAAATTTGCTATTCTTCCACATCTATTTCATTAAGGCGATTCTTTATGCGGCAATCGCCCCCTTATTTTGAACAATTAAATACTCTTGAATGCCTATTAAGGAAAATCAGGATAATGATTACTGCCAATAGCTTCTTGAACTAAAGCACCATAATGTTCAAGAAGTGATACGGGCTTCACGTTCGAAGTTCGCAGTAACCCACTTGCCCTCGCTCTGAAAGAGATCTAGTACTAGTTCTAGATTGAGGGGCGGCTCCTCTATCCATTTCTGCAAAGTGCGAATAATAGGTTCCTTATGAGGAAAGTACTGGATAAAAACATCAGACTGCTCGTGAAGTCGTGTTGACCATATCTGAGCTCGTACCATCACCATTGAATAGTATGTACGAATGAGCTTACGAGCCAAGTTTTGTAAAAGTGTTTTAAACTCATCTATGGTAGCTGCCTCTAACCGGATTATTGTCCTATCAAGAACTTCACGAATATCTCCATTAAAACTTATCGCTATCTCTGATGTGAGTTTGTAAGGGCCGAATCGTTCTCGAAGATCCTCTCCGTGAACACAAACACAGAGTTCCTTAAGAAATGCCTGTTCGTAGTAATTCGCCGGATCAACAACATAGTCGTAATTTGCAACAGCAATGCCAACATCGCGAACCAAAGAGTGATACTTTCGAGACAATGCTTTCGTAACTGTCTTTAACTCCGCCAACTCTTCTGCACACAGCTTATCATCGAACATAACTAAAAGGTCTAGATCTGACTTAACCGCCACAGCTTCACCTCTTGCAACGCTTCCATATACATAGACACTGTGCAATAGATGTGGAAATAACCTTACTAGCTTCTCGACAGACTCTCTTATGCACGGAAGGTAGGCATTGTCAATCTTATCTATAGCGACGTCAGTCATAATGTACCCTTCCCCGTCTAGCCCATATCCAGTTTGTAGATTCCCCATTTCAATCTCCTTTCTCCCTCATTAGTCTTTACTCTTTCACATCTACGTCATTAGCTTAAATACATCTTATATTTATTTTAACTTAAATAACCAGTTCGTTATAAAAACGTTATTCATTTATATGGCCCTAATTACAAGCTGTTTTATATCAAACTATAAAAAAGAGCAACTCTTATATTAGATTTGCTCTTAGGGTAGTTTAAATTATATGCAATAAAGTGCTCAAAGTGCCCCAGTTGATATGAGGCTAAATGTCAAATCATATACATACCGCCATCTACAGGTATATATGAACCAGTGATAAATCCAGATCGGTCACAAACATATAACGCAACAGCCTTAGCCACATCTTCAGGCTGAGCGATCCTTTTCAGTGGTGTCAATGCAGTAAACTCTGACTTAAGTAGTTTCACTTGCTCTCTTGAAGCATCGGTTTCTACTAATCCTGGTGAAATCACATTAGCCGTTATTCCGAATTCTCCAAATTCCTTGGCGATCTGTTTGGCAAATTGGACAAGTGCTGCTTTTGCTGTTCCATGAGCAATAAAGTTTTTTTCTGGAATTTTCGCAGCTGCACTTCCTATATAGACGATCCGTCCATAACTATTTTCTTTCATTACCGGTAAAATTGCCTGCGATAGATGATAAGCAGCTTTGATTTCATCATTTAGTTTCTGTGAAAATTCAGACCATGAAATAGTAAGAAAAGGCTTTATAACAAAAGGGATGTTGGCATTACTAACTAAAATATCAATTCGTCCCCACTGTTCAAGGATCTGATTTGTCATAATGGTTACTTGTTCTGCACTGCAAACATCTCCCTGAATTTTGATAGCATCTCCTCCATCCGATCGAATTTCATTTACTACTTGGTCTGCACTTTTATGGTCAGATAAGTAGTTAATTGCAACTTTTATACCCATGCTTGCTAACTCTTTCGCTGTAGCTGCACCAATTCCGCGTCCGGCACCTGTAATAAATGCTACTTTTTCTCCTGACATAAAACTTTTCTCCTTTATACATTTCATTTTTAGAGCTAATCAATTTGCTTAATGGTTAGTGTAGTTTGCTAGAAGGAAACCACTGGTTAAATCAAAGGTATAATTTAAGAGTTTATGAGTTTTCAATATTTTCTACCACTGTGTAGTACCCGCCTTCTGTTCCTTCAATCAGATGTTGAATCTTATTTAGGTGTTCTGCAAAGTCAGCTTTTTCTAACCAACTTTTATGAAATTCAATACTCTCCCATGTAGTCACCATAATTGCCTTGTTATTATCGACTGAACAATGCCAACGACTACTAATCCAGCCAGGTACATCTTCGCTTTTAAAGTTTACTAATTCTTCAGATTGGATAGTGACCAATTCATCCAGTTTACCTGGTTTGGCAGTAAATACGTTAATCCACACTACTTGTTTATTATTCATTCAAATAACCTCCTTAAATAAAGAACATTTTTTATAAATTTAAATGACGGTTAGTAATGACTGATATTTTATTTGAATATGATTAAGGATTTAAGCCCTGGTGAATAAATGAGTACTTTCAGTTATAGCCTTTCGAGTGAAACATTTGGAAAATTCATATCATGATCCAGGTTATTCATAAAAATGCCGAAATTTTGCATTATGAGTCGCAATGGCCACTGTTGCTCAGACTAATATCCTTTCTGTGTTATGTCAGTACTGACTGTCATTTAATTATACTTTATTCCATCTTCATAAATTTTGCAAGAGAAATTGCACATTTTCTAATAAAAGTGGGCATACCCCATACCCATCAAGCTAAGTTAGTAACTAAACTATTATCCAATAAAAATGCCTAAAAGTTAGGTAGTAAGTTCCCGTTTAACCGGGTTTCTAGCGAGAGGATATCATGAATGCCTTGCCATAGATCTTCCAAATCAAACAACTGTTCAATATGGTGTACACCAAGAGGAAACGTCGATCGGTGCAATAGATCTTTATGAAATGAAAAAATACACCTTAAAACAAGTAACCGAAAGGACGGGTGTATCTAAGGTAAAACTGTACAAGGAGTTAAGAGAAAGAAAGGAACTATGCAAATCATACGGAACGACTATCAACTTTTGATGATAGTCGTTCCATTCCATTTATTGGACAAATGGCCCCAGAATTGATGGATGCTACCTTTACTCCCGATTGCTGAAGATCGATTTCAGTTAATTATTACTAAAATTAAAGCCTATGATAGTGGAAAAATGTAGCGTTAGCATTTATTCCAATTGAAAATTTTTTAAAGCCTAAAGATCATAATAGGACTCCAAATTTTCTTCACACATAAGTTGGGGAATAACTCGATTTTGTTCACAATGTTGAATGATTCGGTAAACATTTCTTTGCCGATACCTTTGGATTGATATTTTGGCAGCACATCGACTCCGCAGATAATTACCACACCATCCGATATCACACGTTCCATACTCACTAATTGTTGTTTATCAAAAGCATATATTGCATATCAACTTTGGTTGCACATTTGTTCTTTGTCATCTCGGTTATTGAGGTGGATCCAGCCTCTAATGCTTGCTCATAAGTATCATCACTACCGATTCAAACCAATCCGGATTTCCGCATGTCAGATCGAGCCGTCTTCATTATATATTCGAAAGTCGTCACACCCATTGAAAGCATTTTTGATAAAATCAATTAATCGAGCTGTATCCTTTGTGATAACCAGGGTGTCACTGTCGTATAGCCATCAGGTATCGTTTGCATATTGTTTGATTTACCCATTTTTATTTGCTTCCTTCTTTCCATTACTGCTATTTGAAGATTTCACTTGATACCAAAACAATGCGTAATCATTCATCGTCAACGAATAGCCCATCTGATGCAACATGGAGGATACGTTGCCCCGGTGATAAGTCCCATGATTAACAACATGAAGGACGATCTCGGATACTTTCGTATCACGAACTCCGGCATAAGGATTATCCAATACGATTTTCCGATCCAGATACATCTCCATTTCCAGGAAACTCTTATAACGTTGGGAGAGTTCGATAAACATTTTTTCTAATTCCTCAAGAGTCCTTGATGATGCTTCCTCTTCTACCTCACCTGATTTTTCCATCGAGACACTCATATCTATACCCGAAAGGATTTCCAGCCAGCCACGATCTGTGGTATAAATATGTGCTAGCACCTTCGAAATAGAAGGGAATGTACCTTGCACCTCCTGATAAAAAATCTCTTCTGGAAACTCCTTTAAACGATTGAAAATCACCTGATTAGCCCAAGAATGATAATGATACATTTCTACTGGATTTGTCATGGTCAACGACTCCTTTTGTCTTTTTTAACTTTCTTTAAGGTCATTATAAAAAGAAAAGTATGACAACAGAATGTCATACTTCAGAATAAAGTTTTATGATTTTTTTAATTTCTTTTTTCATTTTCTTTCGAAGCTCAACCGGTTTCATGACTTCAATATTGCTTCCGAAGCTCAGTAACGCAGACCAAAGCCAATTTGCTTCATTTGGTTTATAAACATGAAAGCTTATCGTTAACGAACCATCATTATGAAAGGTTTTGATGGCAAGGGGAAATCGATCCATTGCTGAAGCAAGGGCATCGGAAGAAACATGTAATTCAATTGTTTCTACATCCTCATGTTCCACGCTGTAGTATGTAGACCCAGGCATCCTATTCTCTTCTACATCGTGTTTTTGTCGGAAATATTCGCTACTAACCTGTAA
This sequence comes from Alkalihalobacillus sp. TS-13, assembly GCF_019720915.1. GTDB lineage: Bacteria > Bacillota > Bacilli > Bacillales > Fictibacillaceae > Pseudalkalibacillus. The sequence goes on along the minus strand of NZ_JAHKSI010000001.1, from coordinate 242,309 downwards.
ATGGTCCATTCTAGAGATTTTAAAATTCCGATAATCCATCGGTTTCCTACAGAATCCATAAAGATACCAGGAGCTATGCTTATACAACAATCGGACAGGCTCTACTATTCGATTCGTTTTTTCATTTTTAGCATTAACATAGTTGAAACGTACAACCTGGCGATTTGTTATTGCTTTAAGCAGTATCCGTAATGATTCTGGCTTAGACCCATTGCCACCAATATCCACGGATAATCTTTGGCCTGCTTCAGAATCTATCGATTTAAGCCGTTCTATGGTTTCCAAGGCACGATCATCTTCAAAAACAGTAGACATGCTGTAAAGGATGGAGATAAGTGAACCAACGTCATAAGAACCGAGCAAACTTTTGTCCAGCTTGTATCCATCCATTATTCCATACCCACCATTAACGCCTTGGTATGATACAACGGGAATCCCTGCTGCACATATGGCGTCAATATCACGATAGATCGTTCTTTGAGAGACATCGTATTTTTCCGCCAATGCAGAAGCGGAAAGAATCTCATTATTCAATAGTTTATAGATAATGGATACTAGTCTTTCTACTCTCATAATATCACCTGATTACTTATATAATTCTTGATATTTCTTACGTGTTCCCAAGTATTGCATCACCTAATGGAAGTTATTTGTGTTTGAATAATTACCCCTGTAATAATAAAAATTCCCCCACAAAAAATGGCCATCTTCTATTTTTGAACTTTCCTTCATCTTTTGTCACATAGGGGACAATGCTATTATTCTTTAATAATCAAACTCTTCAATTTTCATTTTATATTTCCTTCTTTTACTCAGCAAAATGTCTATGTAATAAAAACACAACTCTTATTCCATATTTGCCCCCTTTAACGGAACAAAGGGCGTTATCCAATATTCTTGAATTGCGCCCTTTAATGGAATAGCCTTATTTCTGAAGCAATGCTCATTAACTCGTTCAGTGATTCTCTGACTTGTTGTTATTAAAAACTAATTGCCGGGCAGTTGGATGCCGCGCCAGCCGCTTACATCGCATTGGCCATATTCATTATCACCCACAGCAACCACCGTGCCGTCCGATTTAAGCCCGACGGTATGGGCACAACCCGCCGTAATCGCCACAATATCGCGCCAATCACTTACATTACATTGGCCATACTCATTCCAACCTACGGCTGACACAGTACCGTCAGATTTAAGGCCGATTGTATGATTACTACCCACCGCAATTGCCACAATACCGCGCCAGCCGCTTACATCGCATTGGTCATGTTCATTCAAACCCACAGCCGTCACCGTTCCGTCAGATTTAAGACCGATTGTATGAAGATAACCCGCCGCGACTGCCACAATATCGCACCAGCCGCTTACATTGCATTGGCGATACCGATTATTACCCACAGCCGTCACCGTGCCGTCCAATTTAAGACCGATGGTATGCCAGTCACCCGCCGCGACCGCCACAATATCATGCCAGCCGCTTACATTGCATTCACCTTCATTATTTCGGCCCACTGCTACCACCGTGCCATCCGATTTAAGCCCAATGGTACGACGCCAACCCGCCGCAACCGCTACAATATCGCGCCAGTCGTTTACATCGCATTGGTCATGCTTATTCCAACCCACAGCCACCACAGTATTGTCAGATTTAAGACCGATTGTATGAGCATTACCCGTGTTCGTCGCCATATGAACATTACCAGCCACGATCGCCACAATATCGCGCCAGCCGCTTACATCACATTGACCATATTTATTATCACCCAAAGCTGACACCGTACCGTCAGATTTAAGCCCAACGGTATGACGACGACCCGCCGCTATGGTATCTTTAGGCCACCGTTTCACCTTTAACACCGCTTCTTTCGGTGAAATGTAATCCATGTTTTACCTCCTTGAATATAAGCAACCCTGCAGTTACCTGACAAGCATATGTACTTTACGGTTGCTCGTCAAATGTAAGCAACTGTATGGTTGTGTGATAAAGGAACCATTCACCGGTTATCGTGAATCCACATCTCTCTAGAACCTGAGTGACCCTATGTTGTCTTTCGCAGCACGAGCATATAAAGGACGGACTGTAGCATGTTTCAGAAATTGCCTTAGAGCGCTGGTAGCAATACCCTTTCCCCAATATTCTCTTCCAATCCAATAGCTAACCTCTAGTTCGCCGAACTGCTGGAAGCATAGAACATTGCATACAACGTTATCTTCATCAATGATTGCTGCTTGATAAGATCACCTCAATGATATTCCGCAGTCCTATATTGCTCACTAAATCCCCACCCTTTAGTTCACTTTATCTCATTTCACCGAACATTTATTCGTATCTCAATAGAAACTTTGATATAAATAACGCCTGTTTTCTAGAGGATGTTTTTGATTGTGTCTTAGAGAATTCCACTCGTTTTCTCCGCTTCAGTTATGATTTTTTTGATGATTTCTTCAGCCGTCTGACCGTCTTTGATGAGTCGATTCCCCTGCCCTGACCAAAGGGACATATACTCAGGTTTCCCCTGTTGCTTGGCTGCCGCCCGGATTTCTTTTGTGAGGAGGTTCTGGATCGGATAGCTGAGGGGTTCAATTCTGTTGCTTTGCAAAAAGTCTACAAACCGGTTCCGTATGGCGCGAGCAGGTCTTCCGGAAAAAGCAGTCGTCAGTTCTGTACTTTCTTCGTCGGATTCGTGCAAAGCTTTTTTATAGACAGGATCGGTTCCGCTCTCCACCGCATTCAAAAACCGGGTACCGAGCTGAATCCCTTCAGCTCCTAAAGCACGTGCTGCCACAAGCCCTCTCCCGTCCATGATACCGCCTGCCGCGATGACCGGAATCGAGACATGATCGACGACCTGAGGGATGAGCGCAAACGTTCCGATCGCTGCACCCCTCCCATTTTTCACCTCAAACGTACCGCGATGGCCACCAGCCTCCCCACCTTGAGCCACAACTGCATCAACACCCGCCTTCTCTGCCTGGACCGCTTCTTTCACAGTCGTCACCATCGTCATCAGCTTGATTCCATGGTGATGAGCACGCTTGACCTGATCGTCCGTCGGTACTCCGAACGTGGTCGAAATGACGGGCACCCTCTCTTCTATCAAAATATCAAACTGTTCTTCATAATTATCGGTGACCACGAGCTTCTGGGTAGAAGGGGTGATGTCCAGTTCTTCATAGATTGGAAGAAGCCGCTGCTGGACAGAAGCTGTGCGCTGATCTTCTTGCTGCATATCTACCTTGAAGAGATTGACTGCAAAAGGACAATCCGTACATGAGCGGATTTCCCTGATTGCGTTCCGGGTTACTTCTGGCGTCAAATAACCTGCGCCGAGTGTTCCAAGACCACCAGCCTCTGAGACCGCTGCTACAAGCTCAGGTGTTGTAATTCCTCCAGCCATACCAGCCTGGACAATCGGATAATCAATCTCAAAAAGCGAACAAATTTCAGTTTGTAAATTCATCTGAATCACTCTCCATCTATTTTATTCCGTATTCTCAAATCAAACCGATTTCATGCAATATGACCATGTACGTAAGCAAAAGTCCCAGTGACAGGACACTATATCCAAGATTCCATCTTAATGAGATATTGATAACCTTCTCTTTCATTTCGTGAGCTAAAAGATGGCTGACACCTGTCATAGGTGAGATTGATGTAGCGATCCCCCAGGCACCAAGTAACAGCACAGCAAAATACATCGTTGAGAGATGGATGGCTGATGGCTCGAGACTTGTAACATAGACAGTGATGAGCATGATTGGATGGAACCCGATCAGGCTGGCAAAAATGATGGTCAGAATGAGGAACAGCGAAACACTCACATAGCCGCCGTACATATGATTCAATACATCAGCAATCCAATCACCGAAACCGGTTTGAGCAACAGCCCCGCTGAACAGACCTGCCACCAGGAATAAAAGTACTTCTTTTTTCAAAAGCGGTACAGTGACGGTAGCATAACGGATCGCTTCCAGGACAAACCGTCTGAATCGTTTTTTAACTGTGAGCCAAAACATCGGAAAAAGAAACGATAGGAAAATGACGAGCGTGACCATCGACAAGGTGGTTACCTTCTCCAGTACAAGCAACGACACAATGATCAATACTAGAAAACTAGTTAGTTCGATGAGTTTGCGTTTTTGAAGAGGTGCTGTTTCTTTCACTTCGTCTCCATCAGTTTCGGTTCCTGCTGCCACTTCTTTTTTATCGGAAGAATTGAAATTATACCGCCACTCGAGAAGGCAGCTTGCCAGGAATGATAGAATGACGAACCCTAATAAAAATGGCACGCTGTTCGCCCATTCGATTTGAAGATAGGTCGTTACAAGTGCCATCGCTGCAAAAAACGGCGACCAGATCAAAGCTGTCGCAAACCCTCGCATCAATGGTGTGGAAAGTCTCCGTGCGGATTTAACATAAGGGTTCACTCCACCCAATTGATAAAAGATCGATACTGATCCAACATTGAGGATGATCGCCATGAAGTGTGTGAAGGACTGTGTCAAGAAAAAGAAAACATTGGGGTTCTGCATAAACCGTATGTAAACCTGTTTGAGAGCTTCCAGGTATTCTTTCGACTTGACCGGAACGCCTAGAAACGGAACACTGATGAACAAGGCCACTAACGTATGGTTAATCGACACACTTTCAATCCATACGTCAAATGTTGCTCCTTCATTCAAAAGGAAAATCACACTCAATACGATAAGGGTGAGGGTCAAATATTTGAAAATCCCTTTCGCAGATGGCAGCAAAAGGGTTACTACACTTAAGAGATATATGCCTGTAAAAAGCTCAAGCCATTCGCTGGAAATGAACTGGCGGGCAATGAACAGACCGATGATCGGCAAGATGAGCACTCCCACCAGAAATGTGCTCTGTCGAGATGTTGTCTCAGTATTACTGCCATCAGACATGATTGATTCCCCTCGATTCAACACTTGTTGTTGTACAAATGATACCATCTGAGGGAGGATATTTCACTCATCCTGATTTCCACCTAACATACTCCAGCCAGGCATTCTTATCATTCTGAAAAACAACATAAAAGACCCATTGGGCTAAACTGCAACTAGCCAGAATCTTTACCAATCCTTTTTTATTCGAGACAGCTCAGAACATTCTCTTGGGATAAGATCCAAATCGCTTTATCTAAATTGGATACCTCTACGTAGAGATTATCATTTTCACCGATGTATATCGCATCAACATCCACTCGACAATATAAAGCCCCATAAATCGTATTGACTTGCCCTGGGATGCCAGAGGCTATATTAAGCACTTGAAGGATTCGTTTGGTTTGGAATCGGACGTCAGAATGCCGTAGTATGCTTTTAGTAACCATTAGATCACGAGTGCTTTCCCCATCTGAACGTCCGACCACGAGTTTCACTAAATTACATTGATGATCCGCTATTTGTTCATACCCGTTAATGTTAATCTTTTCCGTTGCAAGTTCGTTTAAAATCTCACTTAACGTTCGATGATCTGTCATGAATGTAAATTGCGTTCTCTCATTATAAGAAAATGCAGCGTCACGTATTGTCAGCACGTCCTTTCTCAAATTAACAATTCATACTATAGTAAATGCTGAATCGATAGGCTTCGCAATGGACATCCTCCCAGATTGGAAAATTAAGATCCAGTAGAAAATGAAAAGGGCAGACCCCCATTAACTAGTTCTATTTCGGAGTACACTCGTACACTTCATTCATAAAAACGCTAGTGAATTTAACTTTTTAAGTTATACTAAACTCTTGTTTTAATAGGTTCTTCACCGTCTTATTACCTGTCAGTTCTACCTTGATTGTTTCTGATTCACACTTACATGAATTGAAAAGTGAATGAATGGACAACACTGACTAAAAATGATTTTGATGGAAACACACCCTGATGTTTTATTAGAAGATGATTTCTTCGAGTCTGAACAATACCAGCGTTAAACCTGATTGAGAGTTCATACAGCAACTTCATCTCGGTTTTTCGCTGGAATTGTCTTATGAACCTTTCATACGGACACTTCTCCTGTTTTTTTACCCCGGAGTTGTCTTATGAATCCAATATGGAGTAGAGCCCATCTCTTCACTTTTTTTGGAAACAAAAAGAGCACTGAATCTATTAATCCAGCACTCATTCCTGTAATCATAGGGTTCCGATATAATCTAGTTGGTCGATTTCTTTGGAGTCGGCGGATCCGTCTAAAATCTTTTGGACATCAGTGAGGGTGTCCTTCAAATTGACGGTTTCACCTTTCCTCCCAGTGAATTGCTCTGCAACATAAAACGGCTGTGTCAAATACGCCTCGAGCCGTTCGCCTCGTTTGTACGTCAGCTTCTCAGTCTCAGGTACACTTTCAATGCCTCTTACATTGACAACAGCCCGTAATTCACGGTAACGGCGGAGCAATTTTTGTGCACGCTGCTGGATGTTCAAGTGGTTCTGGTCTAGGTGCGCTCCTTCAAGGACAGAAGACGTCGAGTAAATTGGATTGATCGCAGGAAATTTGTGACGAGTAGCAAGATCGATATCGAATTGCCACAGCGTTTCGAGCGGACCGTATGGTAGATCCTCATCCACCGCTTCGCCTTTCAAATCTAGAAGGAACGTCGTTACGTTCTGGACTCCAACATCCTGTAAGCGCTCCTGCAGATCATGGATTTCTCCCGTCAACACATGCGAACGATCTGCAGTGAACATGATTTCCTTCTTATTGCCAAATCCAGCCATCTTTTCATACGCTTCATCCACAGTTTCTGCTACAACCTCGAAGTATTCGAGAATGTCATTGAGCTCTTTGGGGTCACTTTCTGGTTTTAAAAGGACGGTTGCATAGTCTTCTTTCTTCAATCGATGCGTAAGCTCAGCCAAAATGACGAGCTGCCCCATCCCATGGCGTGCGACGAGTCCGATCGTCCCTCCTTTAGCCAATGGTGCGAACAAATCCAACGTTTTGATACCTGTTTCGATCATGTCGATCTTCTCCCCTCTGATAATCAATTCATCAAGACTACATTCAGCCAGTGTTGCCAGTGCGACCAGTGTGCGAACTTCTGACCGGCCCACCGGAATCTTCCCTGTACAAAGGTTTGAGACTGTGGCAGGCCGTAACCCGACGGATTTGGCTGCACTGGTCAAATTAGGAACTCTTTTGCGAAGTAATGCGACGTTTAAGCGGATATTTTCTGGTGTTTCCAAATTTTACACCTCCTGTTACTTTTTATAGTATTCTACCTTACGCTCGAAAGCAACAATAAGTTACGCTAAAACGTAAATATTTTTTCTTCATACAAAAAAGACCCTGATTTGGGGTCTTTTCTTCCATCCACTTATATCCGAACCCGCGTGAACGATGTAGTGTCCGCTTAATTTGTAAACAAGTTCCTATGAACCTGAATAAGTTTTCTATAATAGGAGCCGATAAAAAAATGCCTTTTCCGAGTGATTCTCAATCAAACCGTAGCACTTCACCAATCCCCTAATCTTCCCGTCCTGGAGGAGTAAAATATGGTGGTACCTTGATCCAGCCTCGTTTACGCATCAACATTTTCAGTTTGGATCCGTAGAGCATTTTCTCACTTTGCAGCTCAATCCAAATTTTTTCTAAGTCAGCACGAATGCATTGGCTCATATTTGTTGCACACATCACCACATTGGTACCCACTTTAACACTTAATAAATTGGCAATTTCATTATCTGAAGATTTGGCTCCAAGTGGAATAGAATTCGGATCTGAACTGGGTTTATGTGCATCTGTTCTCGATAATGGAACCCCTTCCTCAAGCATGAATTTTTCAAGTCTATTCATTTGGGATTCTCCGAGATCCTTCCCCTCTTTTACTACAACACTTAATTCATCATCAATCGTCGTGTTCAAACATATTTCCAATGCTGGAATTTCTTCTGCTAATGCAGTGTAATATAACCAACATCCCATGGCTTCACCTATATGTAGCGGCGTTTTCGGTTCATCATCATACGCCTGTTTCATATAATCGACAATCGCTTCGAATATATTGGCCATTCTCATACCTCCTTTCCCCTTAATATATCTATTTAGAAAGGAGGTATACATAAATTTATCCTTGCTTTTGCAACACCGAAACGACATCCTGAATGAAACTGGGGTAATCAACCTCCATAGCGATATTCATAAAATCATTTTTACCAGGATCGATATTCGGGCGATCCCTTAAATCAGCTACGGTGATGCCCCTTCCAAGTGCAGAATCATTGATGACTTGTACATTTCGCTGGATATACCTGTACATCTGCGGATTCGCAATCGCCTGAATGGCGAGCAGATCATGAAGCGGGGCTCCTCTCAACCTCGGCCGCTGTCTTTTATAAAATGTGTAGTAATAATTGAATGTGCTCTTCAGAAAATCCCCGACTGGATCATCTGGTTGAGTGAAGGAGTTGATGATGTCAGGTGTAAAGATTGCTTGATGGGTCACATTCAACGGAAAAAGCTTTATTGACAAAGGACTAGCGTTGTTAAAAACGATACTGACAGACGAAGGATCAGCGAAAAAGTTCGCTTCTGCATAAGGTGTCACATTCCCTGGTACCAAGAAAGCTCCACCCATGATATAAAAATTCTGGACCAAGCTCAATATTTCCGGATGTAGTAGGAATGCAACAGCTAAAGACGTCATTCTGCCGATATTCACAATCGTCACTGGCTCTTTCGATTTGGTCAACAAAATGAAAATGTTGTTGAAGTTATAAAATACCTCAGGCTGTTCTTCAGGCAAGACGGTCCCGAAGCCTTCGACTCCATGGACTTAAGGATAGAAGACCGGTTCATCCCCTAAGTGGAAGCGACCTGATTAGTCACGCAGGTCACTGGAAAGCTGACGAGGAGGCTCGAACCAAACAAAGCCTTGGTTCTGCGTGGGCTCACTCAAAGGGTGTCAATCAATGTGTCGACCGCCGCAGGAAGATTGAAGTGATCCAAGTGACTGGTCGCTGAGCTAGACATCACTTCATTGCATTCCCCCACTTCAGTAAGCCTCGTCGCTCGTTCCTCACTTGCGGGGTCTCGCCTGGCTCGCTTTTCCTGCAGGAGTGTCGCGAATTTGGCTTAAAATCTATAAATAGTCCTTTAAAAAGTGGTGATCCACCAAACGATGGATCACCCACTTCACTGCATTTAGTTCTCACCCATGAGCGCTAACATGATTGCTTTTTGCGCATGGAGGCGGTTTTCCGCTTCATCAAATACAACCGAGTGCTGACCATCAAGAATTTCAGCTGTTACTTCCTCACCGCGGTGTGCGGGCAAGCAGTGCATGAACATGAAGTCGTCCTTCGCTTTTTCACAGAGCTTACTGTTCACCTGATATGGCTTGAAGGCTTCGACTCTTGCGTCAAACTCATCTTCCTCGCCCATGCTCGCCCAAACATCCGTTACGACGACATCCGCGTCCTGGATTGCTTCATCCGGAGAGTTTGTAATCACGACCGAGCTGCCATTCTGTTTTGCCACGAGCTTTGCATGATCGCGAATCATCTGATCGGGCTCGTATCCGAATGGACTTGCGACAGCGATGTCCATCCCTACTTTCGCCGCCCCTTCCAATAGGGAGTGGGTCATATTGTTGTTGCCATCACCGACATAGCACAGCTTCAACCCTTTTAGTTTTCCTTTGTGCTCTAAAATCGTCATCAGATCCGCCATCACCTGTGTCGGATGGTGCAAGTCAGTCAGACCATTGATCACCGGAATATCAGCGTGTGCTGCAAATTCTTCAATTGTTTTATGTGCAAAAGTCCGGATCATGACGGCATCGACATACCGGGATAAAACCTTCGCCGTATCCGCTACGCTCTCTCCACGTCCAAGCTGGGTGTCCTTCGTGTTCAAGTAAATGGGGTTCCCTCCAAGCTGGATGATCCCAACCTCAAACGAAATCCGGGTACGTGTCGACGCTTTATCGAAAATCATCCCCAATACTTTTCCGTTCAAATGCTTATGTGTAACACCGAGTTTCTGTTCCTTCTTCAGCTTTATAGCCTGTTTCAGTAAGTACATGATTTCTGTGGAATGAAAATCAGATATCGTTAGAAAATCCTGACCTGTAAAGTTTGAAGCAGTCAATCCTTTAGTGTGTAGTAGTTCAACGGCTTTAGCCAATTTGCATCTCTCCTCAACTCTTTTTCTCTTGCGAATTATTATACATACTTAATAATATTTATTCAATAGATTTTATAAAAATACTTCAATTACCTTATTTTAGTGTATTTATTATGTATAATGGTGTATATTTTTATATTACAAAAAACAAAACTGACCCAAACATCAATTTCATCAATGTTAAGGCCAGCCTTTTTGCTTTATAAGGATTTTACTGAAATCGTAACGGACATGAGAGCCGTTATTTGTGAACAAAATGCGGTGTCTCAGAATTTACCGGACACCAGGGACGTTATCTTTCAAGAAAAGAGCTGAATTACTAAAATTTTAACGAAATAAGAGCTCTGGTGTCCGCTATTTTTATAAATGAACGACATTTTGAATAATAAGAGCTCTTGTGTCCGTTAACGGTCTTTACAGCAACTCACCCTCAAAGTATTCATGGCATTAGATAGGTTGCATAGTAACGGGAGATGGCAACTGCAAAATCACCTCTTGTGACGGTCTTTTCTGGTTCGAATGTTGCCGTGACGGTCGGCTCGAGATCATACGGTCCTTGCGTCACATCGAAATACGCGTTGATAATGTTCAAATCAAGGGCAAGTTGGACATATCCTTTTAATTCAGCCGGAACTTGACCCCCATCTCCAACTGGAATCCGTTCTTCCTTATACTGTACCGTCAACTGTCCTTCGTTGAGCGATTCCGCTTCATTTTGTAAGCCTAAACTTTGGACGAGTGCATAAGCCAGTTCAGTACGATCAACCGCTTTTTTTGGGGAAAACTTTCCGTCAGCTGTCGGGAGCAATACCCCAGCATCATCTTGAGCTGTATCCTTCAATGCAGCACCATCGGCAGTGACAGCCTCGGTATAAGCAGCATCAGCCGCAGCTACATCGGTAAAACTGGCAACATCAGGAAGGCTTTGGCGTATTCCAGCACCCATCGTCAAGTATTTTGCAAAATCGACGCGGGTTAAGTCGTTATCAGGCTTGTAATCCCCTTTCTTGTTACTGTCGAGGAGTCTCTCACCCACACCGGTCTTGATTGCTTCTTCCGCTGGATGGCCACTGATGTCATTCAACCCTGTGAATCCGTCTGCTTTTTTAAAAGCAAGTTCACCTTCAACCGTTTCTGGGAGTCCGACACTTCCCTGAAGCCCTCGAATTTCAAGCGTCCACGTACCTGGCACCGGTTTTGTCACTTGGACAGTCCGATCGGTATACAAGGTAAAAACCACATAGATTCCTGAAGTGTACTCCGTTCCGTCTGGTGCTGTCAGCACAAGATTGAGAGGGTTGCCTGTTTCACCAAGGATCCCTTTCGCATTGATCCGGGCGACAAGCTCCGTCAGTCCTTCTTCCACTTCAAACTCTACCTTATTCGAATCCGCTGTCACTGGATTGTATTCGACTTCGATCGGCGTTCGTTCGACTTCCATATCGACGTTTGCATTGTACGCTTTGTTGAGGTTCAATGTTTCGCCGTAATTTTTATCATTCAAAATCTTGTCTACTGCCGCGTGTGCATTCGCATAACCTGCACCTACTTCCCATGGTTCATATCCTGGCATATTTGTCGCCGTCTGTTGGATGATCCCCTTCACTTCTTCCGGTGTAAGACTCGGGTCGGCGTCAAGCATCAGCGCGACAATCCCTGCCCCATGCGGCGCTGCCATCGAGGTTCCGCTCATATGTGTGTAGTAAGGAAGGTGTGCTGGCTCGATGTTTTCCGCATCTTGTTCGGCACTTAATGCCGTCAGTGGAGCGATTGTTTTTGTCGAGATGATGTCTTTTCCAGGAGTGGTGATCGTCGGTCGGTCTTCCCAGGTGAACTCCTCGCCATCCACTGTCACTGTACCGCCTTTTCCTTTAACACCACGTGATGAGAAGTCTGCGATATTTCCTTGTTTGTCACCTGCCGCAACAGTAATGACCCAGGGGGCTTTTTTATAATTACCGGAGATCGTTGATTCGCCTGGTCCAGAGTTCCCAGCTGAAAATACAGTGACAATATTGCGGTCGTACAGTTTTTTTGTGGCGATGTTGATCGGGTCTTCTGGATCGAAATCAGTTCCTGCATCACTCGTCGAACCCCAAGAGTTCGTAATAACCCTGATGTTGTATTCCGCTTGATGGGTCAACGCATAATCGAAGCCACCAATCGTATCAAGAATTGCAAGTCCCGCACCAGATCCGTATCCGATCAGGTCGGCACCAGGCGCAACACCTTCATATTTTCCGCTCGACATGGCGCCGTTTCCACCGACGATGCCAGCCACATGAGTCCCATGCCCTGAATCGCTGTCCGTATTCGGTACATCCTCTACATATGTGATTGGGAGAAGATCACTCAAAGCATTCAAATTGGTCGCACCTTGCACATTTTGGACGAGATGATCACCAAACTTGATATCGTTATGCATTCCATCGACTCCGCTGTCATTGACGACAACCCCGACACCTTTTCCTGAAACTGGGAGCCCATCGTTTTTCGCGGTCAGATCTGCGTCATTACGAAGCTTATCCACTCCCGTCAAGTCCGTCGATTCTTCGTTTTCATATTCCAGTTTTTCATTCAAGTATAGTGAGCGGACGTCTTCCAGTTGTGCAAGAGATTGAATCTGGGCCGGTGTCGCTAATACACCTGCCATCGGGAGTTCATTGAACGTAACCCCCTTCGTAATCCCCTTGTCTTTTAAAAGTTGGATATGTTCATTGGTCGGTCCATTATCTGTATGGAAAGTCACAATCACTTCTAGTGGATCTGAAGTGGCATCCATCGCATTTTGTAACTTGCTGTTGATGATTGTGGTATTGCCTGTCTCCGCTTTTGCCGTCTCCATGACTGGGGACAGTGTTGCGAACCATGTTGAAAAAAGGAGCATCAAACACATTAAAAAGGTAAACTGTCTCATCTCTCGCCCTCCGTTTTGCTAATTTTTTTAATACTTCAATTATTTCACGAAACTGGCAAAATCCGCTATTATCCAGAGGGCGTAACCGCTAAGAACCAAAGGTCTATTTCGACTAACCGGAAAGTCTTAGGGACCTAAGTCCGGTAGTATAAAGTTACTATGAAAATTTTGATAGGAGCACAAATTAAGAGCCTTGTGTACGTATATTTTTGTATTTTGCATTTATACGGTCTCACATAATGTTTCAATGAGTACCTCAAACTGTTTTTTCGCTCTTAAAGGGCTAAGCCCACGTCAACAGTTTCACTCAATAGAAAAAGCAGACCCCCATCGGACTGCTTTCATCATCATTTTATTCAACTATTGCTTTACTCATATCTCCGATTTTGATCACGGAGTTCCAATTACGTGTTGTCGCATTTACCCCCAGCTTTTTCTCGATAAATGCATTTGAGAAGAGGGTTTTGTGGTACCCGTTTCGACAGAGGGTGTAGACTGTAACACCTAAAATTCGGATCTCATCCACATCACTTTACACGTCATGAGCTCTTCCACCACCTCAGGCGTCGGCTCTTTTGCCAAAAAGCTCACATGCAACTTTTCATTCTCATCTAATGCCTCAACATCATACGGATTTTGTTCGATCGCTTTCTCCCACTCTTCCTGTGTTTTGATGAGAACTGGCACCTCGAATCCTAATTCTTCTTTTAACCTACGTTCAATCTGCCCACCAAGCCCTTCTGTCTCATCTGCTTCAAACATCACATTCCCGCTTTGGATATAGGTTTTCACATTTCGGAACCCGAGTGACGCAAAGATTTCCTTCAACTGATCCATCTTTACTCTTTTCTTTCCACCAACATTTATTCCGCGCAACAGCGCAATGTGAACAGTCATTCTCTTACTCCTTTCAACATCAACGCACCAATCGCTCATAAAATGTGATCAGATTGTTGTCCGGATCCACAACGGCAAATTCCCGGACTCCCCATGGGCGGTTTCCGAGAGGTGCATTCGGATGCAAAATCTCAAGTTCCGCCAGGCGTCCGTGAAGTTCATCAACACCATCCATACCGATCCGACAGCTTGCTGTCCCGGCAATGAACGACTCAGCACCTGAAATGACGGGAGCTGGCCTGTCCACCATCCGCCACCGTTCATCATTCGCAAGCCAGAGGTGGATCTCGATCTCATCCCAGGTTAGTACCGCAAAACCATCCTCTTCATGAACAAGCGCAAACCCTAATGTGTCTCGATAAAACGCAATACTGCTCTTAAGATCCTTTACAGGCAAAGCAGGAATGGCTTCGAGCATCTTCATTTCGTAAACTCCTCCTAATTCTTTATAACTAAACAATTCTGGTTGAAATGGATATGTCCTTTTAAAAAATGAAGAAATGTTCACCAAGGCCTTGACCACCCACAAATAAGTTTAAATCTATCAAATTTATTTCTATTAATCTAGCAAACGCACAATCACATTCTATCAAACTACGTATGATAGAGTATGAAAAGGGATCCTCCCCCTTTTCAAACGACTTTTTACGTCGAATAAAAGCAAAGCCTCCTCTCCTTTACCAGGTTGATGCGGACCGCCATGCATCAGCCATTAAATAGAAACACCCCGAATGCGATGAGTACTCGGGGTGTTTCTATCGTTATTCACGATGAGTTTACGGTCACTAAAACTAGATTATCAGGCTAGACTAGTCGTATGGAGCTTTCATACGGACATTGGAACCCGATTCTACTCCCGGACTTGTCGTATGATGATTCCATATGATAAAACTCATTGAAAATGAGTTTATCCTTATTGATTTTTCAAGCTTCTGTAAAGACTTCCTTCAAAACAGCGACGAACATATCGATTTCTTCCTTTGAAGTGGTGAGTGGTGGCAGGATCCTCACTACATTCGGTCCCGCTACCAAAATCAGCACGCCTTTCGCTCGCGCTTTTTCCACGACAGAGATCGCCTTGCCGTTTATCTCGATCCCGAGCAGCAATCCTTTTCCACGCACTTCTTTTATATCCGCAAACTCGACCTTCATTTGCTCCATCTGATTTTTCAAATAGTGACCGAGGATGAATGTTTCGTTGATGACATCGCTTGAAACGAGATGGTTGACTGTCGCAAAGGCCGCCGAGGACACCAACGGATTCCCTCCGAACGTACTCCCGTGCGTTCCCGGTCCGAAGGCTTCCCCCACTTTTCCTTTCGCAATCACCGCACCGATCGGAAAGCCCGAACCGAGTCCCTTGGCAACCGTAATCACATCTGGATCGATGCCGTATTGCTCATAAGCAAACAGGGTTCCGGTCCGGCCCATTCCCGTCTGAATTTCATCGACCATCAACAGGATTCCGTTCGCTTTACAAATGTCCTCAAGCTGCTGCATCCAATCCGCGTCCGCCGGAATCACGCCCCCTTCGCCCTGGACAAGTTCGACCAGCACCGCACACGTTTTATCGGATGGAAGCTGTTGCAACGCCTCGACATCATTAAAAGGTAGATGCCGGAACCCCTGAAGCAACGGGGCAAAACCATCCTGGATCTTCGCCTGACCGGTGGCAGAAAGCGTCGCCATTGTCCGCCCGTGGAATGATTGGTTGAAGGTCACAATCTCGCAAGCCTCCTCTTCACCTTTCACCCCACGCGCATACTTCCGTGCCAGTTTGATCGCAGCCTCATTCGCCTCAGCCCCGCTATTACAGAAGAAGACCTGATCACCGCAGCTATGTTTCACCAACAGCTCGGCGACCGCCTCCTGTTCTGGGATATGATATAGGTTCGAACAGTGCCAGAGCTTCTCCAATTGCAATTCCACCCGTTTCTTGACAACATCGGGAACGTGACCCAGGTTGCATGTGGCGATGCCTGAGGTGAAATCGAGATACTTGTTCCCTTCCTGGTCCCAGACGTAGCTTCCTTTCCCTTTTTCAAGTGTAATCGGAAACCGGTTGTATGTTTTCATGAGAGGCGAGATTTCTGTGAGTAGTTCAGTGGACATGTGCGACCTCCTCAGCTAGTGTGATTTTCGTACCAATTTCTTTCCCTGTAGAAAAATCGATCAGTGCATCTACGGCCATCCCGTTTATGATCGACACCTCAGGCACCCCGTGCTCAAGCGCATCGATCGCCGATTTCACTTTCGGGATCATCCCGCCAGTAATCACTTCGGACTTCATCAGCTGTAAAATATCATCCTTCGTCACGGAATGGAGTACCTGCTTTTCGTCTGCTTCCTCTACATATATTCCTGGTATATCGCTGATCAGACAAAGCTTCGCACCAAGCGCTTTCGCCACTTCCGCAGCAGCGATGTCGCCATTGATGTTGTACCGCTGTCCCCGTTCATCAATCCCGAGCGGTGAAATGACAGGGATATACCCGTGGTCACCGAGCTGCGAAATCAGCTTCGTTTCAACGTGAAAGATTTTTCCGACGTAGCCGAGGTCCACAGCACTTTCCAGCTTTTTCGCTTTCAAAAGACCGCCATCGATCCCGCTCAAGCCGTAAGCGGCACCACCGGCTTCAACCAGGTGTCGGACAATCTGTTTATTGACTGATCCGCTCAGCACCATTTCGACGACATCGAGCACTTCTTCAGTCGTCACGCGCAGTCCGTTGACAAAGGTTGTTTCCGTGCCCATCTTTTTCAAAAGCGAAGAAATGAGCGGGCCGCCGCCATGGACGATGACCGGCTTCACATCAAGCTCCTTCTGCAAATGGACGATATTTTCATAAAACGATTCGGGTAACGCTTCCAAAACACTTCCGCCACACTTGATGACAAGATAGTTCATCAGCTTCCTCCTTATGTTCGATACGATGCATTGATTTTCACGTAATCATAGGACAGATCACAGCCCCAGGCTGTCGCTTCATGATCACCTTGATTCAGCTCCACATAAATATTCACATTTTCCTGTTTCAAATAGTTCGATGCTTCCTCTTCGCTGAAAGGGCATGGCAGACCATTGATGACGACTGGAATATTACCTAGGGAAACACTGACCTTTTCCGGTTCGACCTTCTCCCCGCTATAACCAATCGCACAAACGATTCTTCCCCAGTTCGGATCCGTCCCGTAAATCGCCGTCTTCACGAGGTTGGAGGAGATGACCGCCTTTCCGACGGCGCGTGCAGCAGTTCCGCTTGTCGCCCCTTTCACGTGGACCTCGATCAGTTTCGTTGCTCCTTCTCCATCACGTGCAATCTTTTGCGCAAGTGACGCACAGACTGTCTTCAATCCTTGTAAAAATACGTCCCAATCCGGGTGGTCCTCGGTGAGCGGTTCATTGCCTGCCTTTCCGTTTGCCAGCGTGAGCACCATGTCGTTCGTACTCGTATCGCCATCGACCGTGATCATGTTGAACGTCTCGTCCGTCACCTGTCGTAATCCTGCCTGCAGACTCTCATGCGCGATGTTGACGTCGGTGGTGATGAAACCAAGCATCGTTGCCATGTTCGGGTGGATCATCCCAGAGCCTTTCGCAGCTCCACCGATACTCACTAGTTTTCCGTCGATCTCGAACTGGACCGCATGGTGTTTGACCGTCGTATCGGTTGTGAGGATCGCCTCCTCGAAGTTCACGGCACCTTCGTGTTTTTCCGCAAGGATTTTTTTCACGCCGGACTTGATCTTCTCCATCGGCAAATGGACACCAATCACACCCGTCGACGTAACGGCGACATGATGCTTCGCTATACCGAGTTCCTCCGCGAACACTTGCTGCATTTGGTAAGCATCCGCTAATCCTTGAGTACCAGTACATGCATTCGCAACCGCCGAGTTCACAAGTATCGCCTGGATTTTCTCCTCGACCGCGATGCTTTCCTGCGTCACTTTTAACGGAGGAGCTTGAAATTGGTTCGTCGTGTAGACACCTGCAGTCACAGCCGGAACTTCTGATAAAACATACCCGAGATCAAGACGCGTCTTCCGGAGTCCGCAATGAATCCCGCCAGCTTTGAATCCTAGCGGCGTGGTGACACCCCCATCTTTTACACCGACGATTTCGTTCGTTTTCACTGCTTGCATCATCGTTCCTCCTCTCCTTTATGGATAAATCGGCACATTGGTGAGCCCTGTCTGTTCATCCCATCCTTGCATCAGATTCATATTCTGGATCGCTTGACCTGCCGCACCTTTGACGAGGTTGTCGATTACAGAAACGATCGTCACCCTGCCAGTCCGGTCATCCACTTTAAAACCGATGTCGCAATAGTTGCTTCCGTACACCTCTTTGGTTGCAGGGATGATCCCCTCAGGACGGATCCGAACAAAAGGATGGTCCTTGTAAAATGATTTGTATAACGAGATGAGTTCTTCTGTCGTTTTTCCTGTTGTCAAATTCGAATAGATCGTACACATGATGCCTCTTGTCATCGGCACAAGATGAGGAGTGAATGAAACCTGAAGATCGTCGCCGCTTTCCTTGACGAGGACCTGTTCAATTTCCGGGATGTGCTGATGCGCGGCCACTTTGTATGCCCGGAAGTTTTCGTTCGTTTCCGAGAAATGTGCGGTCAGTGATTGGCTTCTCCCTGCTCCTGAGAGTCCAGACTTCGCGTCGATGATGATCGATTGCGGCTCAATCAGCTTTTCTTTTAAAACTGGAATGAGCGCAAGCAACGTTGCTGTCGGATAACATCCGGGGTTCGCGATCAGGGTCGCATTTTTCACATCGTCCGGATAAATTTCGCTCAACCCGTAGATTGCTTGATCTGTGTATTGTGGAGGTGGTGCGCTTTTCTTATACCACGTTTCATAGATGTCAGGGGACTTCAACCGAAAGTCACCAGCTAGATCGATGCACTTCACTCCGTGTTCCATGAATTGTGGGATCAGTTCCGAACTGACTCCTGATGGCGTTCCGAAAAATACGAGATCCACTTCTTCACTGACTTTCGCCACGTCCATCGCAGCAAAAGAAGTGTCGATGATGTGTGATAAATGCGGGTAGATCGATTGAAGCTCCTTGCCGCTGTTCGAGTGGGAAACAATAGTGGAAATTTCAACTAGGGGGTGGTTATGAAGCAACCTCACAAGCTCAACTGCCCCATAACCGGTTCCTCCGATAATCGCTGCTTTCAAATGACTCCATCTCCTATCTGCTCTTCTGTCTTCTGTTTCGGATTATTATACATATTTAAGTATTTTTATTCAACATCTTTTATGAAAATTCTTTATTAAAGCGCTTTCATTTTATCCGGGTATACATTTATTAAATAATCATACATTTTATGGGAACGGAGGAATGGTAGGATTGTACGTGTGTGTAAGTAAGTCTGATCGATAATCCAAGAAATTTTAAGGTTAATCCTAGAATTTTTTTGATAATTCCAGAATTCCAACCCAGAATTCCAGAATTTCAGTTTTTCAACATAAAGAAAACTTGGCAATGTCAAGCCTTAGGCGTAGGCTGAGCCTTTAGTTGCACTTATACTGAAAAAAGTATTTATACTTTCTTTAAGTGCAAAAAAACCGATCCAGTAGTCTGGATCGGTTTTTTTGATTTTACTTATGGATGTCTTAGCGGGCGTTAGGAAAAACGCGGCGGATCGTTTCGTTGAATTCATCAAACAAACCTTGCACAGGCTCTCCTCGGCCAAACTTTTCAGCATAATCCTGTGAACGATCAAAGAACTCAGGGTTTGTCGAAACGAAAACATTGTTGATGTCAGGGTCAGTCGATTTGACTTTCTGAGAAATTTCTTGCTCGATTTCCTTCGTCACTTCCCCTTCTGTATTAACGGCAGGAGTGAACTGTGCTGCAACATATGCATTCTCGTTTGTAACGAAAACGTTCGCATCCTCTATTTGTTTCATAGTTTCAATCTTTTCAGCAGCTTTTTCTGCAACTCGGACACGTTCGTTGTTCATGACCCCAGCACGGTCATTGTTATCGATGACCCCGTTGTCACGATCACCGATATTCTCTGTTTCAGCGCCGTTATCACCCATGTTATCGTTGCCACCCATGTTATCGTTGCCACCCATGTTACAAGCTACCAATGTTGTAGCGAAAAGACATGCAACTAACAAGAATTTTACTTTCAAGAACATGTAGATTCCTCCTTAAATTTTGATTCGAGGTTAGTTTGAAAACATTCTTGGAAAATTATGCATGTCTTATTGAATTTTAATTTTGGTAACTAGAACAACCAAAAAAGACTGTCCGACAATATATCGGACAGCTTCCCCTTATTAAGGTGTTATAAAATCTCCTTGAATAGGCTCATTTCCTTTTTCAAACGTGATCCGAACAGATTGTGCATCCCAAATATCTGGTGAGTCCATCACCTGGAAATGGATATGCGGCTCACTTGAATTTCCTGAATTCCCGCATAATCCGAGCAGGTCGTCTTGTTCCACCCATTCACCTGCCTCAACCGAAAGCGAATCCTCTTTAAAATGGGCAAGCAAGCTATATTCTCCATTTTCATGTTCAATAATGACATGGTTACCAAGCGGTTTCTCCGAATTCATTTCGCCTGGCACATTATCCTTAATGCCATCGACGACTTCGACTACTTTGCCAGCAGCCGGAGCAGTCACTTTCTCACCGAAAGCATAATAGTGTTTATTTTTCGTCGGATTTCCATGATAGCTGCTGCCGTTCTTCATCATCACTAGATCATAGGCATACCTTTGATTTTCTGCAGAGTAATGATAATTGAGCAATTGGTTGGTGCCTCCCCAAAAAACAAACCATTTGTCCTGGATCGGCATATTGTACGCATTTTCAGTATACGTTTGATCCGTTTCTGGATAAGATTCAAGCGGGGCTAGCTGAAAACCTTCAATTGTTTTGTGTTTACTATATACTACCTGCATCCCTTTTGTATTATGGTCATCGATCCATACATCCCTTTGCATATGTTTGTTGAATGTAAAACTACTTGCCAATTCATATGTTTTCACACCGTGATTGAAAGATTCTGCCATCCTTTTAAAGTCTTCATATGGTACGTTTTCCTGAATTTCATCGCTCATTTGCTGATAAATTTTTTTGAATTCACTATCCAGGAAAGCATTACCGAATTCCTCTGGTGTAATTCTGTAGTCGATCTTTTGAATTTGGTTTTCCTCATATTCTGTTACTCCGGCAGCTCCATTCAGAGAGTGACCGGGGTTCATCGAAAAGATGAGTAGTCCAGCGGCGGCAAACGTCATTAGACTGCTTTTCACTTTCAAAAAAACACCCTCCTAAATCATAGCGTAGTACATTTACGAGGGACAGATGAAAAGGTTCCAATACTGTTCATACTTTGAACTGACTTATTTTGTTGCATTCCAATGCGACCCATACTGAGCCGTCACTCCCATATGCAATCCCATGGGGTTCTGCATTTTCTGTTAGAATCGGGTATTCCTCAATCGCGTGATCAGTTGTCACCCTGCCGATTTTGTTAGCTCCCCACTCCGAGAACCATAATTCATTGCCTTTTCCTTTTGTGATCGCATGAGGCCGAGCATTCGAGGTTGGAATATCGAATTCTGTTATCTCCCCAGCAGTTGTGATCCGTCCAATTTTGTTACCCAGGATTTCCACAAACCACAGTGCGCCATCATTGCCAGAAGTAATTCCTACTGGACCCGCAGCTTCTGTCGGTATAGGATATTCGGTCAATTCACCACTCTCGGTTATTCTTCCGATTGCATTGTATTGGTTTTCAGTGAACCATATGGCATTGTCCGGTCCAAGAGTAATAAAGGAAGGGTAAGATCCTTTGTACGGCAACTCGTATTCAGTGATTTCGCCTTCAGAAGTCAATCTTCCTATCCGGTTCCCATTCAACTGAGTGAACCAGATGTCATTATCAGCCCCTTCCGTTATGCCATAGGGTGCAGAATCCGGCTGTGGCAACTCGTATTCCGTAAATATCCCCTTGTTTGTCACCTTTCCGATCTTATTTGCACCATTTTCAGTGAACCAGATGTGTCCATCCGAAGAAATCGTAAGCACTGAACCCGAGCATCAGGAGTCGGGATTTCAAATTCTTTGATTTTACCGTTCGTATCAAGATAACTGATTTTGTTGGCTTTGTGTTGGGTGAACCATACTTTCCCATCATCTGATACATCGATCCCATATGGTCCTGAGTCAGGTGTTTTCAACTCGAACTCTCTCACATCAATATTCATTAAAAACCTCCTTAAAAATCTCACAAAAAAACTCCTACCTTGTTTTCAAGAATAGGAGTCATGTAAATAATACAAACAAGCTGAAGCAGACCTAATATCTTGCTTCTCGCAATGTTTAAGAAGTACATGACAATAAAACCTATCCTAGAAAACAATCGGTAAGTCCACAAGAACAGAAATATCCCCAGGAAAATGATGTTCAACTTTCACCGATTCGTCTCATAAAGATCAGGTTTATTGAATCATGTACGTATTCACCCTTCCGTCTTTAATTACCTTTACTTTAAAAAATAAAACAGATCCAGTCAACCGCGTAAGTAAAATAAACTGGATACTCCTCCATAATTACACCCCCGACTTCGTTGCCGGGGGTATAAACGTTCACATATTCAACTTGCTTTTTTGACCACCAAATCTGTTTGATCGGTATTTTTCCATTTTACAAGTCGAGTGATGAACCAAATGAAAACAACTGTCCAGATCGCAGCTCCGATGAACATTGAGGTTCTATACGGCAATCCGAACCCTTCTGGTGCATAAAAGAGATATGTGCTCACCACGGCAGTCATGAATAGAGCAGGCACACTACAGATCCAATGAAACTTCTGATGCATGATCAAGTACATGGCTCCTGTCCAAAGCATGACTGTCGCAACGACCTGATTCGACCAGCCGACGTAACGCCATAAAAAGCTGTAATCGATCTGTGTCAGGAAAAAGGCTGGCGCAGCAACTGGAATGACAAGCAATGCATTCGTCTTCTTTCCGGCTTTTTTGAGAACAGGCTTTAAAAGATCCACAAGCATCATACGAGATGACCGTAATGCTGTATCCCCTGTCGTAATCGGTAAAATGATCACACCAAGTACGGCCAGGATGCCACCCAGTGTTCCAAGAGTCGTCGAGCTTATTTCGTTTACGACACCTGCAGGACCTCCTGACGCAAGAGCCTCCTGAAGCGCCCCTGTACTGCCGAAGAACGTCATTCCCGCAGCTGCCCAAATGAGCGTGATGATCCCTTCACTGATCATGGCACCGTAAAAGACTTTACGCCCTTCACTTTCTTTTTTCAACGTTCTGGATAAAATCGGACTTTGTGTACTATGGAAACCTGAGATTGCCCCACACGAAACGGTGACCATCAGTAGCGGCCAAATCGGCAGTTCTTCAGGGTGCAGGTTGTTCACAGTCAAGTTCGGAATCGGGTTATCGAAAAAGAATAATCCAACCCCGATTGAAAGCGCCATGAAAATGAGGATTCCACCTAAAATCGGATAAACCCGTCCGATAATTTTATTGACAGGCAATAATGTCGCTACAAGAAAATAAGCAAAAATGATCAGGATCGACACCGTGAAGCTTAAGGGTGTAATCTCGGCCATCAGCTGTGCTGGACCAGCTGTAAATGCAGCTGCCACAAGAATCATTAAACCAATTGAGAGTACATTGATCATGGATTGTGCTGGTTTTCCTAGATATTTACCGACAATGGTCGGAAATTGTGCGCCGTTGTGGCGTAATGATAACATCCCAGAAAAATAATCGTGTACAGCACCTGCAAAAATACAGCCGATGACAATCCAGATAAATGCCACCGGGCCATACAGTGCCCCTAAGATAGCACCAAAAATCGGGCCGAGGCCAGCGATGTTGAGCAGTTGAATGAGGGTGGCTTTCCACCAGCTCATAGGTGTGTAATCGAACCCGTCATTCTTTGTATAAGCAGGGGTCCGGTTTAGGTCGTCGATGCCGAAAATTCTTTCAACCACCTTTGCATAGAAAAAATATCCTAGAAGTAATAACATGATGGATGCAAGAAATGTAACCATCGCGAAGCCTCCCTTCATAATAAACGATAGGGAGTATTCTATACGGAAATTTGTCGAATGACAACAGTTTTTCTGAAAATTATATTTATTTCCATTGTTTTGTCATATTTGAAGCGTTTTCATCTCAATGAAAGGGGTTTCGCCCACTTTTAAGGATCTGTTCATTTTATGATCTTTACGAAATTCGCTCCATTTCCACAGGCAAACGAAAAACGGAAGCGACCCGATTAGTCACATAGGTCACTGGAAAACTTACGAGGAGACTCGAACCAAACAAAGACTTGGTTCTGCGTGGGTTCACACATAAGATGTCAGTCAATGTGTCGACCGCCGCAGGAAAAGTGATTCAAGTGGCGCTAAGCCAGACATCACTTTTCTGCATTAACCCACATCCGCGAGCCTCCTCACCCGTTCCTCGCTGCAGGTCTCGCCTGGCTCGCTTTTCCTGCAGGAGTGTCGCAAATTTCTCTTGAAAACAACAGTGCCCTTTATGAGAGTCTAGTTTTTATTAAGTTCATTTCATGAAAAAACGTTAACGGACACAGGAGACCTTATTTCGTTCAATTCATTAGGATGTACAAAAATACCGGACACCAGCGCTCTTATTTTGAGGATATCATTGAAATGAAGCTGTTTTGTTCACAGATAACGCCTCTGGTGTCCGGTAAAATTCCGAAATACGCCATTTTGTCACAAATAACGGCTCTGGTGTCCGGTAATTGCTTTTCTATGGTATCAATCGTATAATCCTCTTCTTATGAGATTTGCCGTGACAGGCTTCCTTCCCATTTCACGTGCCCACACAGATAACTGACCGATGTGGTGAATTTCGTGGGCAATGACATGACGCATGACTTCACCATGTTTGAAGCTGACCATTTTTCCATCGGCATCCGTTTCTGATAGGATCCGGTACTCCATTTCATTCGTCCAGGCTCTCACAAATGGTTCAACGTCGGCATGACATCGACTTGAAAATTCCTTCACTTTTTGCAAGCTGGCAAATTCCTCAAAAGGAAGTTCTGGCTCCGGCTCACCCTGTAAGCCAAGAATCCAACTCCATTCGACATCCACAATGTGAAACAATGTATAAAGGATACTGCCGACTCCGCCAACCCGCTCTTTCAACAATTCTTCCTTAGACAAATCTTCACACCATCTAAACCAATCTTCACGAACCTGCCAGTTATATTTAAACAGTTTCAACATCACACAAACCTCCATTTCTTTAAAATCTGTACCGCTTTGTCGTTATCCATATGATCAAGCCCGTTGCCCACAGGATCAGAGCTGAACCAAAACCAAGTAAAGCGAACGAAATCAGTACAGTTCGGTTTCCAAATTCAATGGCCGTCGATAAAAAGGTGAATGAAATAAGCGCGAGTAAACAGAGAAGAGCACCTGTAACATGGTAGAGCTTAACCTGAAAAAGATGTGCTAAAGGAAAGAAGTGAATGCCGACTATAAGCGCGATAATCCCTGGAATAAGATCTGTCTGATTGATGAAGTTACAGACTGCAATCGTAATACCGATTGCGATTCCTTCTCCCAGGAAGATCATGTTGAACCAGAAGTTGATGCGCTTTCCTCTTTCATAACCTTCTTTCGACGTTATGGCTGGGAGTTCCTTTGAATTCCTCAATAACGAGAAACCTAAAACCATCAAAACCATACCTATAAATATCACAGAAGCTGAAACGAAAGGAGACCCAATCCTTGCAATCCAATATTTCCAGTAACCGACCATAGCATCCCGAAAAAAGCCATGAAGATAATGCCTAATCCAGCTCCTATGAGTTCTGTTTTATTTATTGTTTTTTCCGTCATGATTACCTCCCTTTCAACATCGTTACATTTCAAATGGACTTAAACCTTTAGATTTTTGTGCATTTACACATTTGATAATTTAAATCCTTTCACGTGAATAACTTTCTCAACAATCGGAATCATAAAGTTGAACATGTTTACAAAAAACGAAATAATTCAGGAGGTAGAATGACAATGAAAACCCTTTTGTCTGTCCTTTTTACGCTGACATTAATCCTTTCATCAGCTTCGATCACAGCTTTTGCAGAAGGCAATAATAATCAAATGGACACAACGGATGATGGAAACTATGGTGAGAGGCCACTGAACATTAATGAGGACGATGGTCCATTAAGAATCGGTGATGAAGCAGATGGTGAGGACCGTAATGGCCGAGCAAATGTGACTGCTACTGGCGCTGAGAATGATACGAACTGGGAATGGCTTGGTCTCTTAGGACTAGTAGGACTCTTAGGACTCCGAAAGCGAGATAAAGAACCCGTAAGATAATACTGATTGTAGCCTTCTATCACAGGAGCCTATTATTATTTTTATTACGAACACATATTACGCCTTTGGTTGTATTTACTTACATCCATTTATCATTTATACTTTAACGCATAAATCCATTAAAGACCTATCCCCTCCCCCTAAAAGACAGTGATGACCGTCACTGTCATAGGCTGCCGACGCTATCGGCAGCTTCTTTTTATTTCACTTAATGAAAAGCATAATTCTTCAGTGCTCAGTCTTCGTTAAAGCTTTAATTCGCCTAGTTTTCTTTACAATCTAATATTCAGGTCGGACTTCATTTTCAAGCACATTGTCAGCATCTAGAAGAGGTGCTAATCTGTCTTTTTGCGTTTGAAGTGCAATACCGTCAATGTGACGGCGGTCCATCATGATCGCGCTATCTTCGTATACTTCCATATATGGTTCAGGTCCCACACCACAGAGAATTTTAAAGCCTGTTTCCACAAGATCCTTAAATTTCGCTCCTCCTGTTTCGACCCTGCTGCCATACGGATAGATATACACATCTGTTCCACCGATCAACACCTCCACTTCCTCTTTCCATTGGTGTGTATCGTCAGCCAGGCGGTGATAACCTACCTTGTTCGCATCCAGATGACCGTAACCATGAGACGCAAATGACCACCCCGTCTCCTTTAATCGCTTGATGACCTTGAGTGCCTCTTGCTTTCGATCTTCAATTTCAACGCTATTCAATTCATTGGTCCGATAGCCTAGAACACCCTCATACCCGGTCAGTGCTATGAGTCCCTTCGCTCCATTGAAAGAGAAATCCGGATGCTCTTCTACAAATTGTTCTAAAATAGGAACAATCGCATGATCACGTGTAATCAGCTCTTTACCTTCTAGCGTCTTTTCGTAGGAGGCAACCTCACCCTCTTCATCAAGCACCAGCTTATAAACATTCCCGTTCTTCCTCATATAGTCATAGTAATTCATATCATCGATCGAGAGGACCAATGGTTTCTTACCCTCAGGAAGCATCAATTGCCTCGTTACGATTTTGCCATCCTCCTTTTCCTCGACCAGTGAGTTGATGTCGATTAAGATATAGTCATTCTTGTGAAGTTCATCGAGCGTTCTTTTAAATTCATCTACAGTGACAAAATAGTCGTTGTATCCCTTTGCCATCGCATCGTAATCGAATGCCAATTCTGGATAGACGATTGTTGGATGAAAAAAGATATGCTCGACCGGTCCGTGATATTCAACTAATTTACCATCCGGATCCTCTGTTTGAGGTTGAGAGTCAATTTCCTCATTCGTGTCTTTATTGCTTAATTGTTCACGAGTATGTTCTGGTTGTCGTTCAGTCTCATTGTCCTGATTTTCCTGTAAACCTGATACTGGAAAAGAACATGCCACCAAGCTCATAGTCATGAACAAGCAAGCAAATGCAAAAATAAATAAACGTCTCATTATTTGAATCTCCTCACATTCTTTATTCAACCGTTTAGACGATTTTTGTCAAATAATGTTACGTAAGGTTTGGAAAATTCAAAAAATGAGTTGTATGTCTATTCTTCTTTTGCCCTATGCTCCCTGCTAGATTTTATAAGTTCATAATATTGGGTGTCGCCTAACCCATAGTCTTTAAAGTTTTCTAAGAGTGAGGATGCTAGTTCATCTGCAGGCACATCCTTATGATTCTGAATATACCGCATGAGATCACTATCTGGTGCAAGATAATCCAAATACAACTCAATCCCCTTCTGTAATGGGGACAAACTGAGAGAATCAGGCATTGTTTTATTAATTAAAACCTGTTGATAAAGCTCATGATATCCATCCACCTCCAAGGTGTAATACTCCAAAGGCTCAAACTTTTCACCAACGATATGTAGATACACAGTTTCTTGATAAGCCGTCTGATCCAGCCAGGCTAAAATGGTCAGGAGATTGATCTGGCAAAACATATCCGCATCAAACCAGAGTTCTATTCGTGAAAAATCTCCACTAAGGAAGGGTTGTAATGGTTTTAGAGTGATTTCAGCGTATTGTGCAGTGGTTACTTTGTGGACATTGGCACGGATTTCAGAGAAATCATCGGAAAAGACATACTTGCTTGTTACTCCATAGCACATCGCCTCGTTGAAGGGGACCATCATTTCATGTGAAAGAAAGCGTGTTTTCTTGAAATGATCATGCATCACTTGGCCATTCAAAATATGAAGTATAGTGGTGCGATCCATTAAGATACCTCCTGATCATTAGGGCTATATCTTGTCATCTGCATTTTATTGAGGATTTCAGGGAAAACTATCTGTCAAATATGTCAATGAAAGGATTTTCAACTATGATTTGGACAATCTTGTGGATCATACTGATCATCTGGCTGCTCGGTGTGATTTTCAACATCGTAGGCGGAATCATCCACATCCTGCTTGTGGTAGCTGCAGCAATCTTAGTGTATAAGTTTATAAAAAAACGTGTCTAATGTGGAACATTCCCTCTTAAGGTCAATCTTCGAGAGGGAATGTCTCTTTTTTAGTTAAGGCTGTATTCCCATAGATTGTTGTTTTTTAATCTTCTCAGCTCGTTCCTCGCTTACGGGGTCTCGCTTAGCTTGCTTTTCCCGCTGGAGTCTCGCATATTTCCGCTGCCAAAAGGTTTCAGCATCTTTTTTTATGACAATCCATTAGCAACAAACTTTTAGAAGTCAGCCTTAATCAATAATCCTGCCAGGCTTTTTCATAGATATCAATCAAGATTGGACGGATTAACGTATTCGGTTTAACGTCCACTTTATCCCCATCTTTATTTGCAAAAGAACGATCTTCGTCCTTCCCGAATTTGGTTAACGACGGGATCAGCTCTGTCGATAAATATTTCGTCTCAACGTTGATGTTAACCTCGTCGATATCGATCGGTTTCCTTGAAGCCAGGACAAATCCCCAGTTTCCAAAGCTCGGAATATCGAGATGAAAGTTTTCAGTATTCATGCCCGTCTCCGCAAACGTTTCATCGATCGTCCAATATACCTCTCTTGCAAACACCGGGCTGGTAGCTTGTGCCATGATCATACCGCTTGGATCCAGATGATTCCGCAGCAAGGAATAGAATTCGAGTGTGTACAGCTTGTTCAGAGATTCATTGTTTGGATCAGGTAGATCAACAAGAATCACATCATAAAAACCTTCCGTCTTCTCCATGAAATCATACGCATCTTTATGAAGGACTTCCACCTTTTCATTTTCAAATGCATTGCCATTCAACTCTTTCAAAAGCGGATTGGTTTCTGCCAGTTCAACCATTCTTGGGTCAAGATCAACCAACGTAATTTCTTTTATATCCTTATACTTTTCAAGTTCACGAAGCGCGAGACCATCACCGCCGCCAAGCACCAGGACCCTTTCTTTCCGCTCTGCCAGCGCCATCGGGATATGGACCAGCGTTTCGTGATACCGGTATTCATCTGCTGAACTGAACTGGAGCTGTCCGTCCAAATAGAGCCTTAGATCCCCCTGTTCCTTCGTCAATACAATATGCTGATATTTCGTCTCTTCCGTATAGATGATCGGATCCTTGTACAATTTCTGTTCAAAAGAAAGTGCCATCTCCTCCCCAAACATCACCCCGCCGATTAGGAGGATAAAAATGAGGCCGCCAACGGAAGAATAGATCTTCACACGGGTAAGTTCTTTCCTGAAGGTATACAAGACCCAGAGCGCGACCACCAGATTGATGATCGCAACGAGGAATGCTGATTTTACGAGACCGAATTGAGGACGGAAAAGGAAAATGAAGAGTAATCCGCCAATCAAGCCGCCTGCGTAATCTGAAAAAAGAACCCTTGCTGTACTTTTATTGATCTGGACGCCGATTTCATTTGCTTTACGGATCAGGATCGGTAATTCCAGTCCAGTAAGGGTACCGATGACGAGAATGACCGTGTATAAAAAGATCGCATCCGATCCATCCCCCAAATAAGCCGTTACTCCAAATAAAAGGAATGCTGAGAAACCGCCAATCAAAGCGACTGAAAACTCAATGATGATGAAGGCTTCGAGCAGCTTTTTCATAACCTTTTCACTTAAAAAGGATCCGATTCCCATACCGGTGAGAAACAAGGAAATCGTCAACGTGTACTGTTTCACGCCATCCCCCAGGATGTATGAACCTAATGCACCAAACAGGACTTCGAAGATGATCCCGCATATCGATACGATTCCTGATGCCCAGTAAATTCGATTACTTTTGATTGTCCCGTTATCTGTCATGATTTCACCTTCGTAACCGGTGCCTGGCACCTTTTTGGAACCCTTGCTACGACTGAATTCTCAAATGGTGCCAGGCACGCACTTCATAAAATAAGAGGGGTGAGCCAATGATTTGGTTCTCCCCGTTCATCTTGTATTCTATATTGTTGATTTTCCACTTACCCGTTAACGGACACAGGAGACCTTATTTGACCAAAACATTAGAATTTTACAAACTTAACGGACACCAGGGACCTTATTTCGCAAATACCATTGAAAATCAGCTTCTTTGTTCACAAATAACGGCTGTGGTGTCCGTTAAAATTCAGGAACACTTCATTTTGTCACAAATAACGGCTCTGGTGTCCGCTATTGAATGGAATGATTGCTGTTATGTGATCGAAGCCCCGACTACAAATGCCAATCCTATTGACACACACATTGAAACGATCCCGACAGAGACGTTCCCATTTTTCAATTCTTTTTCAACTGTAAACCTCCGCGTAAGAAAATCAAACAAGTAATAGGCGACCAATTGTAAAACGACTCCATAACCGCCCCAAAGCACCGTCTGAGGAATGCTATCATTCGTATAAATCGAGAACGCCAGAATGATACAGATACCGATAATCTTACCGCCGATCGATAAGGCGACAGCAGAATTCCCTCGATTGATTTCTTCCCAATCTTTGTATTTCGTCGTCACAAGCTCAAAAATGACAAGACCGATGACAACGATCACAACAGCTGCGATAAAGTATAATAACGTTAAAATAAATGGACTCATGTTAAACCTCCCAAAAGTTATTTTCCAGTTCCAGGACCTCCGCCGCGATTCCCTGATCCTCTAAAAGAAGAAGGGGTAGCAGGTCCTTTATAATTTCCACCTGATTTGTTATAGCCTTCATAACATTTTCCGCCGCAACGCTGATCCTGTTTATATCGCCAATCGTTCACCCCGAAAGTCCGGTCCAGTATGTAATACGCGATAAATCCATTGAAAAAGCCCGGTCGGTAATTATCACGGACGAATTCATCCGTTGCCACTTCTATATTGGTATTCTCCGGATCATCCTCATCTTGTGTCAGTGTCACAAAATAATCATCGTAGACCAATATCTGCTTATTTTCCTTTATTTCACTGGCATTCTCCGGCTCCATTTGATCCTTGATCGCTTTAGATACCTCTTGTATACTTTTGTCCTTGGCAACGTATAATCTAGCAACATCATCTGGATCGGTACTGCTTTCGACCACATCCTCTAAAGGATAGTGTTCGGCGATCCAATCTAGTACATTAGCAGACCCACAAGCCACCAGAAGGAGAAATGTTGCCGCTATGGAGATTCCTATGACTTTCCTTCTCATCGACACACCCCATTAAAAAGGGAAAGAAGGTTATTCTTTCCCCAGTTTTTTCTTTAACTCCGCTAATTCATCGTTTACATTATTCTTCGTATTCATCGCTTCAAACTCATCATCAAGGGACTTGTTTGAAGAGCGCATGTCATCTGTCGTTTCCGCTTCAGCCTCATACTGGACTACTTTCTCCTCCATCCGCTTGAAGCCTTGTTGGGAACTGTCGTTGCCGATATTCGACATCGTGCGATTGATCTTGGTCTTCGTTTTCGCGGATTCAGCTCTTGCTTTGAGGGAATCCTTTTTCAGATTCATCTCATCATATTCCGCTTTCATTTCAGATAGTCTCTCACGTAAGGAATCGGCATCGTCCTTCGCTTTGGTATGCGCAGCGAGCAGTGTATCCACCTGTTGATTGTGTTTCTGTTTATCTTCCAGCGCTCTGCGGGCGAGGTCTTCATTCCCGGCTTCCAATGCCTGAACCGCTTGCTCTTCTCTCTTCTCAACCATGCTCTTTGCATCTTCATACCTTTTCTTGAGCATCTTTTCATTTGCGATTTGTTTTGCGACAGCCGTTTCAGCTTCCCGGATATCTGCAGCCATTTCCCGCATGTACTGGTCCAGCAGTTTTACAGGATCCTCCGCTTTATCAAGCGCTGAATTCAACTCAGACGAAACCATTGTACGTACTCTTTTAAAGAAATTAAACATGCTATACCTCCTGATTTTCTTTTTTTAATTTCTGCGAATAAACATAAATATCTAATCTTTCTAGCTTGCAGCAATGATTTTTATTTCATAGCTTTCGATTTCATGACCTTCACTGACTTCGACTTCACTGCCCCATATTTCAACGGAAAGGAAGCGGTCTTCTGCATCATTTGCGAAATCAAAGTACTTCACTTGCTGGCCGTTTACGTTTTTCCCCCGGCCTTCTCCCCGTACTGAAGCGGTCCCTTTTTCATCAAGAGCGTATTCTGTCTGATTCACAGTTACTTTATTCGGGATTGGTTCGGTCAGTTTTTCTTTCGTGCTTTTATAGATTCCAAGTTCGAGCTCGTCATCCATTTCTGCACTTAACCAGATCGTCTCATTCGTTCCGACAAGCTGATACGCGTACCACTCATAACCGCCGTCATTGTAGATCAATTTTCCGCTCACCTGATAATCTTCAAAATTGTAGGTGATGATATCATTGATCTGGAGGTTGAAAAAATTTCGTTCTTCAACCTTTTCAACTTCCTTATCCTTTTTATTGAACAATCGTGAGAAAATACTCATATTCCCCTCCATCAGTCTTTACTTAACCATCCTAAGATAAAACACACTAGACGTTAAAAACACGAGGCTATTCCTCCGCCACTATTCCTACGGATGGCTTTTGAAAAGGTTTCAAAATCACACAAAAAATCCTTAGTCGACTTTCTGTAAAACAACCTGTTCTTCTTGTTCGACTTCCTGTTCCACTTTCCTCTTTTTCAAATAACCGGCCGCGATCACTGCCCCTACCATAAACAATTCGAAACCGTATTTGATAAAGCCATTGTCGAAGAAACTATGCAAGAATGGCTCTCCGACGATCATTTTCGAAGCCGTCCAGGCAAGGATCGCTGCTCCGATCGTGATGATGATCGGGAAACGGTCAACCCACATCAGGATGAGTTTGCTACCAAACATGACAACCGGCACCGATATCAATAGTCCTAAAATGACGAGAACCATGTTCCCGTGCGCGGCACCTGCAATTGCCAATACATTGTCTAATCCCATAAGCGCATCAGCAATGATGACTGTTCGGATCGCTGCCCAGAAACCACCTGCCGCTTGGACGTCATGGTCTTTGTCATCGACCAGAAGTTTATATGCGATGACCACAAGCAATAATCCCCCGACTAATAGCAATCCCGGAATCTTGAGCAACCAGACAACCGCCAGAGTAGCGACGACTCGGATCAGGATTGCACCGAGCGCTCCCCACAGGATGACTTTTTTCTGTTGCGATTGAGGTAAATTCCTTGCAGCAAGCCCGATCAGGATCGCATTGTCTCCAGCCAGGACCAGGTCGATAATCACAATCGATAATAGTGCGGTGAAAAATTCAGCACTGAATAATTCCATTTCACTTCACTCCTTTTTTTAATATGTAAAACAAAAATGGCCTCTACCATCAATCTGGTAAAGGCCATCAAAAAAGACCTCTACCCGAACAGGTAAAGGTCTTGCTAACAACAGTTTTCGTTGCCAACAAAGCCGAGAGCGTGAACTCTGGAATGACGACTTTGCTGTAAAAGCTACTCCCCTTTAGGAGAAACGATTTTTATTTTATTACCTTAAGAATACCCTTAAATTCATCCGCTGTCAATATGCATTCGTGGAATTCGACCCTGAAACCCATACTGTAGCCTGTCATTCCCTTGCCTTCACTTCAAATGCAGCCCGGATGCCGGATTCGATCGCCCCTTCCATCCATCCATGGAACGATGATGTATGTTCACCGGCAAAGTGGATTCTTCCCTCTGGCCGCCTGATTATTTCTTCGAATTCCTCTTCTTGTCTCGGTGTAAATAACGTAAAACACCCTACAGAATATGGATTTTCACTCCAATCGAACCCTGCAGCATTCTGAAATTCTGTATATACGACATCCCCATATATTTTCGCAAGATCTTTTAACAGGGTGTAGACAAGCTCTGAAAAGGACAAACTGGTCCACAATTCAGCATCGGCTCCCCAGCTATAGCTTCCCAACAGCACCCCTGGACCCTCTGAACCGATGTTATGGCTTGGAATATAGGAAAATCGAGTCGGTCTATCAGATATCGCATTCCCGAGCCCATTCGCTTCCCAAAATCGACGTTTGAATTGGATTCCGATCTTAACAGCTGGTACATTATTCAGCTCCCGAATCGCTTGCCACTTTTCAAAAGGTATAGAATTATACGGAATCACATCGATGAACTGAAAAACAGTGAATGGAACGGTAGCGATGACATAATCTCCATCGTATTCGCTGATTTCCCCGGTCACAGGGTTTCGGGTTTGGACCTGGACACCGCTATCATTTTGCGTAATCCGAATCACTTTTTGGTTGAATTTGATGTCGTTTTGAAGTTGCGGGAAAAAAGATGACGGAAGACGATCATTACCGCCTTGAATCTCATAAAATTGCAAATCCTCACTGAAGATCGGATAAACGATATCGGTCAAAATATCTAAGAAAGCAAACTCAGGAAAGCCTTCAATACCGAGCATGACATTGATCATACGGATTGCTGGCATTGAAAGGGATGGGCCTAGAGGATTGAACTGCAAAAACTCGCCCATTGAATAATCTCCGTACTTTTTCCTCAGCTCTTCCTGTTCTTCCGGAGTGCTGCTTGTATATAGGTCAACAAAAGGCTTGGTCGCTTCCAAAAGTAATTCCGTTGCAGTCTTCCCTTCTTCTTCAGGTGCCACCGGAAATTGGAGGATATCCGGATTTTCCTCATACACTTCCCTGGTCGTCAACACGTTGTTGACAAAGATCACGTCCCTCGGTGTAGAGTTGATAAACGTATTCAAAGGCAATTGGAATCGCTTGATGTATTCAAGCACCAATGCATGGTTCTCAGGAATTCTCATTGCCCCGACATCCAGATAATTCCCCTCAGTAAATGGCTCCCTTAAGGTCAAAACCCTGCCACCTATCCGACTGTTTCCCTCGAGGATCGTCACTTTATGGCCAGCCTGTTTCAGGAGGGATGCAGCAACCAATCCTGAGAGACCCCCTCCAATAATCAAGACCGATTTCGGAGTTCCAGTCGGATCCAAACCGTTTCTGATAATCGACAGCATGCCCTCTGGGTACTGCAGTTCTGCATAAGTCTCTCTCTTCATCACAGCATCCCCCCTCCTCTAGCTATAAATATGCCAGGAAGGAGAAGGAAATAACTGGTGCACTGATGGTGGCTTTTGAAGGTGCGAATGGATCAAGCTTTTTTTTGAGTCGAATCGCAGCTTGTTTTTCCTATTCATGCATACTTTAAGAGAACCTAACGGACACAGGAGACGTTATTTCCTCCAAAAGTGCCCATTTCATGATTTTAGCGGACACCAGAGATCTTATTATATAAATATTGGATGAAATAAGCTGTTTTGTTCACAAATAGCGGCTGTGGTGTCCGGTATGTAAGAAATCAACCTCAAGTATTTTCAACCCAGGATTTGGTCAACTCGAAAAACTTACCGGCAGCAGGCGATAGCCGCTTGAATGCCGGTGCAGCGATTCCAATCGTCCGGTAAACCTCTTCACAAATCCTCGTCGCTTTGATCTTATCCATGTGATCCGGCAGCGTCATTTCAGGCATGATGCTTATTCCGATTCCTGATTTCACCATGGCAATGATCGAATGGACATCTTTAATCACAAAACGGACATCCGGATTGAGATCCTGCGTTTTGAACATCCTCCGCACTTGTTCATCACACCCTTTTTTCGGCATGATGAACGGATATGAAGCAACCTGCTCAATAGAGGGTTCACGTTCCTCGCTAAGGGGATGATCACTTGGGATCAGCAAGGATAAATGATCATCTTTAAGCGGTTGAAATTCGACGTTCATCCGTTCCGTTTCCAGGATGAAACCTAAATCGATCCTCCCATCAAGAAGCCATTGGATAATATCTTGGTAACCCCCTTCGATCAGCTCTACTTCAATATCAGGAAACTGTTGTTGAAATTGCCCAATGATATCCGGCATCCAGTGGATCATCACACTTTCAAATGAGCCGACCCGGACTTTCCCTTTCTCCAAGCCCATAATGCTCTCTGCGTCTTGCTTCATAAGCTCCGTATGCCGTAATATATTCCGTATATGCACCAGCATTTTTTCTCCGTTTGTGGTAATGACTGCACCGGAACGATTACGGATGATCAATTGAAATCCAAGGGCGGATTCTAAACTGGATATGGCATGGCTCACTGCAGACTGCGTCATGCCCAAATCTTCCCCTGCCTTTGTGAAGCTTTTCGTTTCAACGATTTTTACGAAAACCTCCATTTGGATAATCGTCATATTCATCCCTCTCCTGGCTCTTCATTAATTTTACTAATATTCATTATTATAAAGATTCATTTTACTAATGCAAAGGGTTAGCGTATGTTATTTATAACCAATCATTAGGAGGTTCATTATCATGTTGAATAGACTATCTGACCCTGTTGTCGGAATGATTTATACTCTTGCAGCCTTTGTCGCCTGGGGCATTTTGCCGATCTACTGGTATTTTCTCAAGGGAATACCTGCCTATGAGATTTTTGCTCACCGGATTCTATGGTCCTTCTTTTTTGCTGCATTCATCCTGCTGTTGATCGGTGGATGGCCGCAGGTGAAAAAAGTGCTGACCAACCGGGTCCAGGCCACATGGGTGTTCTTGGCCGCCATCCTCATTAGTGCGAACTGGTTCCTTTTCATATGGGCGGTCACATCGAATCATGTAATCGGAGCAAGCTTAGGGTATTACATTAACCCGCTACTAAGTATTGTGTTAGGCGTGATCATCTTTCGGGAAAAATTGAACCATTGGAAGGTCAGTTCTCTGTTGCTTGCTGCAACCGGTGTGTTGATCATGACGATCCAATTCGGTCAGGTTCCCTGGGTAGCACTGATCATCGCATCGACATTTGCTTTATATGGTGTGGTGAAAAAAGTCGTCAAGGTCGAACCACTTGTTTCTGTGACCCTGGAAACGCTATTCATTTTACCACTTGTCCTGTCCTATCTTCTCTTCCTCCAAGTAAAAGGAACCGCTTCTCTGGGTCATGTGTCCATTCTTGAAACGATCTTCTTACTTGGTGCCGGCGCTGTCACTGCGCTCCCGCTTTTATGGTTTTCAAAAGGGGCACAAAAGGTCCCATTATCGACGATCGGCTTTCTTCAATACATCAACCCGACCATTCAACTGCTCGTCGGAATCTATTTCTTTCATGAGACATTCACGAATACACATCTCATCAGCTTCGGATTCATATGGGTCGCGCTCACACTCTTCTCCTTGTCACAAATCAACTTCAAGAAGTATTTACAGTTGAGAGTCCCAGTAAAGGACAAGTGCACTGGATAACTTTTTAAAGGATCTGTGAAATATTACATTTGAATTCAGGAATGGTAAAAGACTTTGTTTCCTTCCTCATCATGTCATGGGGTTTGTATTACTTATCGATCATGAGCGCATAAAGAATTTAATGAATGATTTTTTAAAAAGAAACGAATTCAACTGAATCTATGCAAGAAAGACCTGAGTTAGTATCATTTTTCTGCTCAGGTCTTTCTATATTCTTCATCTGCATCCGAGTGAATTCACTGTAATTCCAATTTTTAAAATGTTATAAAGCTTCACTGCTTTTCTATAGTGTTTGATAAGTAGATTTGTCCTGACCCAATAATTAAAGATTTCCCCCCAATTTTAACCTTTTGAATTGCGTCTCCTTCTTTGATGATGGTTATATCAATAAAACTCGGTCTACCCATTTCCAACCCTTGTTCACTTCTTATAGTATGAATTCCACTAGTTTCAGAAGGAACGACACCATGCTTTACTAAATAAGCGCCTAAGGGTCCGCTCGCTGCACCTGTTGCAGGATCTTCTGAAATACCCATTGCAGGCGCGAACATTCTGCTATGAACAGTAGATTGTGGTTCTTCTGTTTCTGTTGCAAACGTAAAAATATGTTTCGTATTTGGATCCTCGCTAAAATACTTTTCCCATACATCGGTGCGAAAGCTAATCTTTTTCATCGCGGATAGTGTACGGACTGGGATGTACAAAAAGGGCACTCCTGATGAAACTGTTTGAATTGGAAAGGTTGGATCCAAATCTTCTAAGGAAAGTGACAACAGGTTTGCCGCTAATTCCCTCTCTGTATATTCATCACCAAAGGAAGGTAAAGGTTGTTCCATCTCTACTTTTGATATGCCG
Source organism: Alkalihalobacillus sp. TS-13 (assembly GCF_019720915.1). Classification (GTDB taxonomy): domain Bacteria; phylum Bacillota; class Bacilli; order Bacillales; family Fictibacillaceae; genus Pseudalkalibacillus. The sequence goes on along the minus strand of NZ_JAHKSI010000001.1, from coordinate 203,419 downwards.
CTATCAAGCATTTCCACTGTTACAGGAACATCCCCTACCCCTTCTTCAAATATCCAATCATTTAAACCGATATTCGTTTCAATCATTCCATTCTCAGCCATAACGTAAGCAGCACCTATTGTGGGATGGCCAGCCATATGCAATTCGACTTGGGGAGTGAATATCCTTAGGTTCTTGTTTTTATTGGGATCACTGGCCTTACGAATAAACACCGTTTCTGATAAATTTAATTCTCTGGCTATCGTCTGCATGAGATCAGGGGTCAAATTGTCTTTTTCTTCAAACACAGCCAATTGGTTTCCTCCAAAAGGTTTTGTAGTGAACACATCGATTAACGTATAATTCAAAGTTTTCATGTGTATTCCTCCTTTTCTTACTTTAATCATATGGCAGTGTTTTACATTAATCAAATGAATGTTTATAATAATTAATATGAATCAAATTAATGAATTGATCTGGAGGTATTGATGTGACCTTACTTCAATATGAAATTTTCAAGGAAGTAATTGAATCAGGTAGTTTTACGAAAGCTGGGGACAAATTGGGACTTACGCAATCTGCCGTGAGTCACGCCATAAAGAGCCTTGAGGCTGAACTCGATCTTACACTTTTGAAAAGAGGACGTTCCGGCGTTTTTTTAACATTTGAAGGAGAGAGAATTCTTACATATATAAGACAAATCCTGAATCTATCGGAAAAATTGAAACAAGAGGCTGGTAGATTGAATGGATTGGAAATTGGAATCATTCGAATCGGTACGTTTCCAAGTGTTTCATCCTATTTGTTGCCTTCTATAATAGAAAGGTTTCATTCCATGTATCCTTCAATCAAAGTTGAATTCTATGAAGGCGGTTACCATGAACTTAGACACTTGATAGCATCCGGTGTAATTGATATTGGTTTTCTGACTGCTGAACATACTGAGAACCTGGATTTCATACCATTATTTGACGATCATCTAAAGGTTATATTACCTAGTTCACACCCCTTGAAAAATGAAAAACAAGTCAGTATACACGATATAGCTACAGAGCCATTTATAATGCCCAAAGCTGGCTGCGATGATTTGATTAAAGCACTATTCAAGACCAATAACCTTAGACCTAATGTATATTGCGAAATCGCAGATAACCAGACAATTATAGCCATGGTGCAAAAAAACTTAGGGATCAGCATCGTCCCAGAAATCGTCATGCAAACAACCAGAGATTTGGCCACTGCTGAGTTAAATGAAGAATCCTTCCGAACAATTGGATTGGCTCTTCAAAACTTGAATACTGTATCCCCTGCAGTTACAGCATTCATTGAATTAACAAAATCTATGGTTGATAAAAAATAGAAAGAGGGTTTAATATGCGATTTGCTTAGTGATTTTAGGTTTTAATAGACAAAGGAGATGGTATAGTAAAGATAAAAATAAAGGAGGTAGTCTGTTTGGAAATGACAAGGGAAGAATTTAAAGGTGGAAATAACATTGCTCTAAAGATTCCTAAATTCAAATACAGCGAGACGGTGCATTTTTATAAGGAAGTGATAAAGCTACCATATTTAGGCTTCATGTCTGAATCACATGCCTTTCAGTTTGGTGATGCCACACTGTGGTTGGATTGTATGGAAAATTATTCTCAACAAGATGTATGGCTGGAGATTCAGACAGACAATGTGGAGATAGCAGCAGAGTATTTACATAAGAATCACATTAATAGAAGAGACGAAGTGGAGGTACACGAGAACTCAGAGGGTTACTGGATTTCGGATCCCTGTGGAACGATACTCAGAGTCAATCCACGAAAATAGGAATTAAATAAACCGAGCATGCAAGTTATTCCTGAAACGGGCGCAATTCTGAAGTAGTGAATTGTGCTCTTTCTTCATGTATAGAGCCAGATTGTGGAGGATAAATAAAATGGTTTGGGGGAATCGCAACTTTTTATGATTTTATACATTTTTAGTACCAGGTAATAATACCATGTGTTAAAGTGGAGTAAGAATATGATGAGGAGTGAAATGGATGACTCGATCAAAAGCCCGTATTACAGCCATCGGATCTTATGTTCCAGAACGTGTATTATCCAATGCTGATTTAGAAAATATGGTCGATACAAATAATGAATGGATCGTTCAAAGAACCGGCATGAAAGAACGGCGTATAACGGATGAAGGTGAATTTACATCTGATTTATGTATTAATGCCGTAGAAAATTTAATACAGAAATACAATAAAACTGTTGAAGACGTGGATTTAATCCTTGTATCCACTTCTACAGCGGATTTCGCATTTCCAAGCGTAGCTTGTCAAGTTCAAGAAAAATTTAAATTGAAAAGTATTGGTGCCCTTGATTTGAATGCGACATGTGCTGGATTTACATATGGGTTACACGTCGCTAATGGTTTAATCACCTCCGGACTTCATAAAAAAATATTGGTGATTGGGGGAGAAGCTTTATCGAAAGTTACAGATTACACGGATCGTTCAACTTGTGTTCTGTTTGGTGATGGGGCTGGGGCTGTTTTAGTCGAATACGATGAGCAAGATCCAAGTTTTATATCTTCCGTTTTAGGAACGAATGGTGAGGGTGGGATTCATCTTTATCGTTCTGGCTTGTCAAAGGAAATGAATGGTTTGAAGTTGCTTGGTAATGGAAATATGGTTCAAAACGGACGTGAAGTGTACAAGTGGGCCGTACGAATGGTTCCAATCGGCCTCCAAACATTGTTAGAAGAAGCCAATTTAAGAACAGAGGACATTGACTGGTTTGTGCCTCATAGTGCCAATTTAAGAATGATTGAATCCATTTGTGAAAAGTCACATATCAGCATGGATAATACATTATATAGTGTTGAGAGTATGGGAAATACCTCATCGGCATCGATACCATTAGCACTCGACCTTGGCATAAAAGAAAAAAAATTACACTATGGAGATACGGTTGTCCTGTATGGTTTTGGCGGAGGGCTTACATATACGGGATTAGTTGTTAAATGGGGAGTTCCGGACAGATAAGATCAAATCAGTTAAATAGAAGATCATATATGTAAAATGTACACCATCTTTATTGTCGGTATTCCAGAATCGGGAGAGGTGAAGTAAATGCAGATTATAAGAGGTAAACGAAGTTTTGATTTGGATGATTTCTTAAAGAAGCCGTTATTTGCTCATCTTTCAACTGCTTCATACGAAGGACCAAGGGAATCTCCAGTGTGGTTTCTTTGGGAAGATAAATGCCTTTGGATAATAGGAAATCCTGGAGATACTTTTCCATTAAGGATAGAAAAGAATCCGAATTGCGCCATCGGTATTGTTGATTTTGATCCTGGTATAGGGAAGGTATTGCATGCAGGTTTCAGAGGAAAAGCAACAGTAGAACCATTTAACTTTGACTTAGCTAAGCGGTTATTTAGTAAATATTTGGGTTCAAACGAAAAGGACTGGGATTCTAGATTCAAAAATCAAGATCCTCAAAATGTCTTTATTCGTTTTCTACCTGAAACTGTAGTAGTAAGGGATCAGTCATATAATATAAAAAGATAATATATAAATTATCAGGGGCTTCTCTGAAATATTAGTTTTAACGTGATTTCCTGCATAATGATCTTCCGCTAAAGGGCGCAATTCAAGAAGATCGGATTGCGTCCATTGTTCCGTTTTAAAGGGGGCGTTTGTGTAAGAAAGAATGAAGAGGAGGAACGTTTTCAGGAAAATTCTTGTTAAAAAGGGTGATTAAGATAGGCTTTGAAATATATAGATTAATACATATAATCTTAACTGGAATTATTACCGTGCCAATAGTTCTTTTTGTTGCCACTGGTGGAATAGGTGAAAATTATACAGGAAATGCATTTGTTTATCCACAATTTCTTTTAATTATTTTAGTTTGGCTGGTGGGTGCAATTTTTTCATACATAAAGAAATTTACTAAATTAGGATTAATTATAAGTGCATTACCACCGTTGTACTTTATTCTAAAGATTCTCTTTGCGATCTTAGATATTTATATATAGTTACATTGTTGAAAGAAATATTATTATGGAAAATGGATACGATCAGTAAAAATCTATGTTCAACAAACGGAGGCATTTGTGAAGGAAGTATGAAGAATAGAAACTTTTATGCATGATTTCAAAAACAACAGGAAGTGAAATATATGGAAAACACTATACGTTATACAAGTGATCCCCCTGAAGATTTCAAGCAATTACTGATCTTATACGAATCTTTAGGGTGGAATTCACTTGGATTAACAGTTAATGACTTAAAACAAATGTGCAATCAAAGTTGGTATGCAATATATGCTTTTGATAAACAACAATTAGTGGGTATGGGACGTGTGATCTCGGATGGTGTGGTTACTGGAATTATTTGCGGAGTCGGTGTGCTTCCAAAATATCAATCCAATGGCATCGGCAAAGAAATGTTTAACCGAATCATTAAACATTGTGAGCAAAATCGAGTTATTCCCCAACTTATGTGTGTAGAAAATTTGCAGTCCTATTATGAATCTTTAGGCTTTAAAAAATTTTCAATTGGAATGACAAGAATTTAACTTCTGTATATCTTCTTTTATTGTAAGGCTAATTTTTATTTTCACTTCCTCTGTTTCTATTTGGGTTTATATAATCCTGGCTTGGAATTAAGAGATAAGCCATCACTTTGATATGTTTAGTTAATTTCCAACAATATGTTATGTATTCTTTATTGAAAATGAGAGAGGCAATAGTCATTTACAATTGCATGAGAAACCGGATGCTTTTTGGTATTAATGAAAAACTCAGGACCAATTTAAAGCGCCCTGAGCTCAACCAAATAATTACATGTTATTTTTTCGACAGTGTAGATATATACTCTTTCACAACTTCATACACATATTCCTGGTTTGCGGCTGCCGTATCCGGGTTATATTCCCCGTCATTCGTTTTATTGTTGGAGAGGATGCGGATCCCCAGGAACGGCACATCATACGCTTTAGCAATTTGGGCTGCCGCTGCCCCTTCCATCTCTTCCACTGACGTCCCATACTTTTCGTGGAACCAGTTGATGCGATCGAATTCATTATTCCAGACATCCGCAGAACCGATCGTCCCTTCGACAACCTTCCCTTTTCTATACGTATCTTTTACAGAATTGGCTGCAGCGAGCAATTCTTCATCGCCTTTATAGTATCGGATTTTCTCGGCATTCGGATCTTCACCCGCACTGCCTTCTGAAGCCATCAAGTCCATCGGCTTCCATTCCGTCGATTCGATTCCTTGCCCTTCATCTATATCACTTGTTTTTAACGAACCGAGGTTGGTCGTTCTTTTTCCTAAAACGATATCAAACACATGCAGATCCGGATCATGTCCGCCTGATGTCCCCTGGTTGATGATCGCTGCCGGATCGTACTTTTCAATTGCCACAGCCGTAGCTGCTGCTGTATTCTCCATACCCTTTCCAGTCTTCGAGACAATCACCGGATAACCATCGACGGTCCCTTTGTAAAAGACGAACGTGCCTGATTTTTCTTCTTCAACATCTTCAAGCCTTTCAGCAAATTTTTCCGCTTCAATCGGCATCGGACCTTCGATAAGGATCGGCTGTTGGGCTTCATCTTTTTCGCTTGAGTCAGAACCTGAACCAGAACTGCAGCCTGCGAGTACGGATAACAAAAGTACAGGAATAAGAGCAAATCGAGTAAAAAGATTTTTCATGATCATTCTCTCCTTCTTCTGATTGTTCGTAGTTGTAGCATTCTCGTCCATAGAAAAAGGCCTAGAAAAGTAGAATTCTACCTTCTAGACCGATCAAGTCAAAGTATGGATTGCTATCACGAAAAAAACATCGCAAAAAATGCGTGACAACCTGATACTTCAACTCGTAGTCCGGTTCTTGCAATGGGAACCTGGTAGAAACACTCGGACCATATTACCGAGCATATACGAGAAATGCGCTATGAGATTTCTATGCAATATAGCAAACTCATAATCAATAATCAACGAAAAAACTGAACTTTAATTCGAAAATGACACGAGAATGTTCGTGTTTACTCAAAAACAGGTCCATCGTCCCTCCAACAATGCTAAAGTCTCGGGTACAAGGAATCGACACCCACTTCCTATTTAAATCATAGTTTGTAAAATATTGTAGGTTGATAGAATGAATTAGCTTGGAATCTATTGTCAAATGATTTTCCGTATAGTACCCTGTCAACGATTTAAATCACACCGCTTCAAAAGTGGACTAGTTCATTGGTGGTATAACAGCTGTTATCAAAAATGAGGAGGAATCATATTGTCCAGGTTACAAAAGCAACTCTCAACCCTTTTCATCGTGTTTTTGGCCATTGGAATCATTGCCCCTACACAGACACAAGCGAGTACTGACGGCGGAGGCTATTGGCTTCCGGAAGACAAAGTCGAAAAAGCAACGAAACTCATGAAGGAAGGTAAACCCATTGGGGACCTCGGAATCAGGCCGGATCAAATCCAGCAAGAAGATGGCTTTCAGACGTTAGACAAACTGAAGAAAGCAGACCAACAAAGTGAAACGACCTACAGAGCAAACTTGTCCCCTCCGATCAAGACAGCAGTTGGATGGACACCTCCGGAATTCGACTATGACCATATCCAGACGGTAGAAGAATGTCGACAAAGTCCAGACAGCGGTTCTCAAACCGGATATATCAAAAACCGCTATTCTTTCTGTTGGTCCCATGTTGCGACCTATGAAATAATCGATTGTAGAGGTTGGATATGTAATACGGAAGCAGTCCAATTCCAATTTACAGAGATAGGATATGGTTCCAATCAAAGCCGGAAGATGAGGGTCTATTACACCCTTGATGATATCCTCGTAACTGATCCGTCACTGAACGGAGCCAAACTGAAAATCGATATGGTATGTGAATCAAAACTGAACCCAGGGGACTGTAAAGAAGACCCTGATTATCCAGAAACGGAGCGAACGATCGCCCAATGGAAAAACACGAACTTCAGCTTAGAAATGTTCACCTCGGAAGCACCTCCAGCAACGGATGCCAATCCTGACCGACTCGGATACATGGATTTCTGGCCAGAACTTACCCTCACACACGCACCAAACAAGTTCAAAAAGACGATTGATGGCATCAAACAGACCGTCCGTTATGACTCTGCTAGATACATGTTCGCGTTCCCTGATCAATACTTCCGACAAGGAGCGGTATTCAGCAAAGCCACACCGATATTCAATGTCCCGATAACGGAACCAGAATTCGAAATGTTAGATGAAGCCGGCCAGCACTGGAAGTATGCCATGGACCATCCGGAACAGACGAAGCCACAAATGATAGGAAAACAGATACCAGGAGCAGTGGGAGAAAGCACGCTGACACGGATGTATACGAAACGCCATCAAGAGGATTATAACCGTAATCGGAATAAGACAAGAAGGGTATGTGACCGTGAATTTGGCGACGAAGACCGGACCGGTAAGCAATGTGACGAATATCCGTTTGCCTCCACATGGCAAGGCTCTGCCACGAACGGTGCCGACAATTTTTCTGTGAAAATGATTTCCGCAGATTCCAATCAAGCCGCAGGAACATGGCTGGGTGCCTGGTACGCGTATGATCGGATCCTGGATGGAGATGAGTTTCACGTAGAGGTCGAAGCACCGGAAAAAATAGCGACAATCCGATCGGAAGGGCAGCCTCAGGACGGACAGGACAACCGATCAAGTGATAACTTCACGATCGATAACATCCCTCCTTATGCAACCAAGTTACAGTGGAAAATCGTCGATGGGCCTAAGGATGCCAAATTCGATGTCATGAAAGACATCAGCTTTGGCATAGACGAAACAATCTTCTACGACCTTACAGATGGATCCGAATCAGAAATCGAAACGAGCGAAGATTTCTACATCGCCAGACCAGAAAACACTGATGGCGAAAGCTTTACAGTCGAGGTCTATGCCATCCCTTAATAGGATTCATAATTCAATTAAATACAAAAAGGGCTTGAAGTTCTGACCTCAAGCTCTTTTTGTTTGGTTTACCTAGCCATTCTGGGAATAAAATGAGTTAATATCTTATTTGATTAATTTATTTTTGAATAACCTAATCATTTAATCCTTTTCCATCGAGGATTTGCTGCATATATTTTTCAACCCTTGATTCTCGAGTTTTGGATTGTTTGGCTTTAGAAAAATAAAGAATGTATGCTCTTTGCCGTCCCGGCGTCAATGCTTCAAAAGCAGATTTCAAATCAGGGATTTCATCGAATTTATTTTGCAATTCTTCAGGAATGTTGAATTCTGTTTTCTTTTTAACTTCCAAACCCGCTTTTTCAACTTCAATAGCTTCATGAATATAGGCTTTCAAGATCGGTTCCATTTCAACGATTTCTTGAACACTGGTGAACCGAATCTGGCGCGCAGCCTGTACATTTTCCGTTTGCTGGACTAGTATCCCATGAGCATCCTTTAACAAGGCACCTTTGTGAAATAGAAGCGCACAATAGTCTTTAAACCCATGTATTAAAACGATGTTTTTACCCTCAAACATATAACAAGGATGCATCCACTTGATATCCTCGGTCAGCTCACAGTCAAGGACGATATTTCTCAACTTCTCAAATTCTTCCTTCCACTTTGTGGTTTTCTTTAAAAATCCATCTACCTTACGATTCTTTCTACTATTTGTCATCAGAACACCCTCTCTCCAATTTTTCAATCAGTTGGACTCCTGTCACTTTTAATAGAATTCAGGAGCAATGCATCTAGCTTTTTTCCTAGCTCTTTTGAAATACCTGTAACCCGGCAACCTTGTTTCAGGTGAACGAATGAGCCCTTTTTTATAAAGATAGTATTTCAACGGGTCTGGATTTGTTTCCTGAAATAATAGAGTTGTAATCGGATAAGTTCTTTTCAGTATTTGTAACGCTTTAATGTGGTCATTTTCTCTTACATTCTGGAAGATATCCAGAAAGTCTTTCGTCGCCAAATGGGAAGATACTTGGATTCCCCCCGAACCACAACTTCTACGGGTTTATAAAGTACTCTTTAATATTCATCTATTGTGGGACTTTCACCTGTTGTTGCTAAGGGCATTATTCCTGAAATCCCCTGGTTGATATAGTGATCAATTAATTTGACGTATGATTGAAGGTCGATCTCTCCATCTTTAAAAGGGGTAACTATAGGTAACCCTACTCCTTCAATTTTCAATTTCAAGCCCTCTCTATTAATCGTCTTTTCCCTGGAGATGAACCCACTTAGTATATATTTGCTTCCTTATTCAACATTCCTGCCTCTTCATTCAAGTTTCAGATATTACCAGCGATTAATTTATGTACACATTGTAATCGATTAACATTTCCCACAATATTCACAGCCAGATTCGCATTGTAATTCACAAAGAAAAGAGCTCAGATCTGAGCTCTTTCTTACGTTAATATGCGAAGGGCTTTGTTCCATTAGAGCATCCTATAGTGGAATAACGGACGCATTTCAAGACTTCTTAATTGAACCCTATATTATGGAAAATCGTTATTAAAGCTCTCTTTGTTTCAATAAGGAATGACTTTTATTTGTATTTTTGTAGATTTTTCTTCATAAGGGATGCTATTTGTATATTATCCTGTTGAGAAGTGTTTTCAAGATGTTTAATAATTAATTCTTGGCGTTCCACAGTATGATTTTGACTTAATTTAGCTTTTGCTTCAATTTTTGTGATTTTTATTTTGAACACTACAATTCCTTTACTCAATCCTTCGATATAACCAGGTTCAACATCATTTAAATTGTATGTACTATCAGGAGTTTCATATTTAGTTACCAAGTCATTTAAAGAATCGAATATCACTTTTCTATCTTCGACAATCTCCATCTTTCCATATAAATGGATAGACACATAATTCCAAGTAGGTACTGCTTTGGTTGTTTCGTACCAAGTAGGTGAAATATAACAGTGAGGACCTTGGAAAACCGCAAGGACTTGTTGGTTTTCAACATCCTTCCACTGTTCGTTCGGACGTGCAAAATGACCATATAATGCTTTTTCAGATTTATTTAACACCAGTGGAAGATGAGTAGCGTAGGGTTCTCCTTTATACTGGGAAAATAAAGTTGCAAAGCCATATTTTTCGATAAAATCATAAATTACTTCTTCATCATCAATATTAAAATGTTTAGGTATATACATAATAATCCACCTTTCAAAATATGAGAGTTTTGGTCATTATAAAGTCTATTTGTTCTTCATCACCCATATAAAAAGAGTGGGATCCAGTTTGAACAAACCCCATTTTCTTGTAAAAGGCGATAGCATTTTCATTTTTTTCCCATACGCCTAGCCAGATTTTCTTTTTATTACGTTCCGTCGCAATTTCCATAGCTTTATTTAGCAGATATTTACCAAGCCCATGTTTTTGAAATTTGTTTATTATATAAATCCTCTCGATTTCAAGTAAGTCATCACCCATTTCTTCAGACTGAGCATCCCTGGTATTGACCTTTAAATATCCAGTGACTTCATGATTAAAATAAACAAAAAAGAATTCCGAAGAAATGTTAGATAATTCGTTTTCTACTTGATTTAAGTTAAATGCCTTTTCCAAATAGGCATTCATATTTTCTGGTGCATTTTCAAGCCTAAATGTCTCTTTAAAAGTTTCATAACTAATTTCTTGAAGTTTACGTGAGTCTTCGAGGGTACACTTTTTTAGATGTATCGTCATTTAACTATGTCGCTCCTTTATATAATCAATAAATTCTCTTGTTTCCCTTTTTTACAAATTCCCAGTCTTTCTCTATATTTTTCCTTACTCTTTGAAGAAGATTGAAAATGGTTTCCACTTCTCTCTCAGAAAATCCCTCTAATGCAACGATATTTGAATACTCATTTTCTCTTTTTATAAAAGGATAAACATTTTTCCCTTTCTCTGTCGGAAAGAGTTTTTTAATTTTTTTGTTCTCATTATCTTCTTTCTTTTCAATAAAGCCATTAATTTCAAGTTTTTTGATAGCACGAGCTGTTGTTGTTCGATCTACTTTGATCATCTCAGCTAACTTTTCTTGAATGATTCCTGGGTTTTCACATATTCTCACAAGGTACAAATACTGCCCTTTTGTAAGGTCATATTCTTTAAATTCTATATTACTTATGGAATCTAATGCCCTTGCTATCATTCCAATTTCACGAAGAATTTCTATCATAATTAACTCCTTAGTATATATTTTTATTGCAAATGCAATAAAAATAGCCTATATTAAATTTAACCTAATTTTGTTGCATTTGCAATAAAAAAATACAGATGAAGAGGTCGAATAAAGTGAAATATGCTTTTTATGTATTAGGAATTTTACTATTAACCCTTGGTATTTCTTTTACTATACAATCAGATCTTGGCACTACACCTTTTGATGCACTTTTGGTAGGACTGTCCATAAATGCCGGGCTTACTGTGGGAAGTTGGGAAATAATAATTGCATTAATATTGATAGGTTGTAATTCATTTTTAAAAAGACAAAAACCAGAAGTGTTGGGGTTGTTAACAGCATTTATAACGGGGATTAGTATTGATATGTGGCTCTTTATATTGAACAATTTGATAACACCTGAACTATGGTACAGCAAAGTTTTTTGTTTTGGAATCGGCTTAGTTGTTATAGGATTAGGAACTGCAACATATTTACACACAAATTTTGCCCCGATTCCAGTCGACCGATTAACATTGATCATACAAGAATTAACTAGAACAAATATATTTTTTTCGAGATCGTTCATTTACCTCGTATTCTTGATAATGGCAATAATTTTTAAGGGGCCAATTGGCGTTGGAACTTTATTAACCGTTTGCTTAGGGGGACTAATCCTTAATTACTTTATGCCATTAACTGAAAAGGTATTAGACCGCATATTAATATGCTCTAGTACATCGGCAAATTATGATAAGAGATAAATATCATTCAAAAAGCACGAAGTATTTCTTCCGATGATTGATTAATTTTATTTAAGTCAAAATCATTTAGAAGACTGTCTGAAAGGTTATATTTTTCTTTTAAGTGTAAAATTCTTTCCACGCTTTCATCTATTCTTTCTTCACTTATTGTCCCATCTTTCACAGCTTTTGTTAAACTGCTGACAACTTTCATTTTATTTTCATGTCCATGGCAAACTAAAACAATGTCATTTCCTGCTTGAACCGCTTTTACGGAAGCTTCACCTATATCATAGTTCTTTATAATTGCCCCCATCGTCAGATCATCGGTTATAACAACTCCATTAAAGTCCAATTCTTCTCTTAAAATATTGGTGATCACATTTTTGGATAAAGAGGAAGGATATTCACTGTCTATTTCAGGCAACAGGATATGCGCAACCATCGTCATATCAGCTTGTTGATTCACAGCATTTTGAAATGGCACCAATTCCATTTGGCGAAGTCTTTCCAAACCGTGGTTCACAACCGGTAATCCTAGATGCGAATCAACATTTGTATCACCATGACCTGGAAAATGCTTAACTACTGGTATAATGCTTTTTGATTGTATACCTTTCATTTCTTCAATTCCCATCTTCGAAACAATTTCTTTATTATCTCCAAATGCCCTCTTTCCGATCACCGGGTTGTCGGGATTGCTATTGATATCCAAAACTGGTGCCATCGTCATATTGAATCCGAACAAGCTTACCCTTTCTCCAATCGCTTCCCCAACTTTAAAAGCAAGCTCCGAATTATTGGATTTTCCAATATCTTTACTGTCCGGCAAATTTATTATTTCAGGCGGCATTCTTGACACTAAGCCACCCTCTTCATCTACAGAAATAAAGATGGGAGTATCATGATGTACCGAATTTATTTCTTTTATCTGATTGTTCAGGTCCAATAATTGCTGCGAGCCAGTGATGTTCTTTTTAAATAAAATGACTCCCCCAATATGATTATCTTCTATTAACTTTCTAGTTTCTTCATTGATTTTGGTATCTTCAAACCCAAACATAAGCATTTGACCAATTTTTTCATCTATGGACATGGAATCCATTTTTTCTTTAATCCGATTTGTCACACCATCAGGCTGTGATCCTTCAGATTCATCACTTTCATCAGCAATATCTTCTTGCTGATCATTGCTTTCATCCCTGCTACCTTCATCCGTAAAATTTTCTGCATCGTTATTATGATCTTGATTGTTGTTATAGTTGGGAGCTTGGTTACATCCAATCAAAGAAATTATCATAATCAAAGTAAAACTAAACACTAATCCGTTCCAAATTTTATTGATTTTCATAATACCCTCCCTTAGTTTGACGGCTCACTCACCTATTTGAAATTCCTTCAAACTCAATTTCCTATCACACAAAGGGTTCATTCATTGTTTTGAGTTGCGAAATTTAGCCAACTACAACATTAAAAGACGCAAATAAAAGAAAAACGTTACTCAAGAATGTATATTGGAATAACATGTATATTCTTCAAAAAATAATATGAAGAAATTGAGAATCATAAAAAATTGTCCATCGTCTCACCCTTCGATTACAGCTATCACAAGTGTATTCCTATATAATGGAAAGAATGAATTTACATTTAATGCTTAAATACTATTGGTTGGTAAGAGATGTATGGGTTCTCTGGTGTAAAGAAGTGGATGAATCTGATTTCTGTCGAGGTATTATTCACTCAAAACTGTGGCTGAATAGCTGGTTGGTTTTGAGTAACGAGTAAACCAACCGTGCGGGTTTTAATACCAAAACTTAAAGCTATTCTTAAATATTTTTCAAAAAAAATGATAACAAACGTTATAACCGCTTGTTATCAATCTAAATGGAGGTGTTCAGGACACCTTTTTAGTTAATGGTGCGAAAAATAAGATTCATCTTCAATCTTTAGAATCATAACCTACAACAGTCCATATTCCAGTTGAATCCTGTCTTACCAATCGTTTTAAATAAACTCTCTCTGTAGGAGTTTTATTTCCACTAAAGTTATGGAAGGAACCGTGAATACCTGAGGATTTAAGTCACACTTACCCTTATATAGCATCAAATGAGATAACGGGTCAACAATCCGCTAATGACGCCAAGGACGACGGCTGGGAGAAAACTTTTTAAAAGTTTCATACCAATTGCACTGAAAAGACAGCCGATGAGTACTGGGAGGGAAAGAACAAGCTGCCCATCCACCGGTACGAAGATTTGTTTGATGATCAGTGCAGTTAGAATGCCCACGGGTACATAATTGAAATAGAGACGCAAGGTCGGACTCATCTCCCGGCCAGCCATGAACTCAACACCGATGATCCGTGAAACATACGTAGTGACCGATAATAAACCGATCAGCAGCCAATGGTTGAACATTCATATCCTCCCCTTCAAATAGAGACCTACAAGTGGTGCAAGGATTCCGGTTAGGATGATCGTCAATTGACTTCCTGGCATGAAAGACTCAAGACCGATAGCAATCACAACGGCAGCCAGGGCTGTCCCGATCACAGGCTTACCTTTTAGGCTTGGGATAAGAAGCGCGACAAATGTGACCGGAAACGCCAGGTCTAATCCCCATTTTTGCGGATCCACTTGATTACCGATCATCGCACCAATCAGCGAGGAGAAAAACCAGGCGATATAGAAACTTAAAGCGACAACGCCAAAGTAAAGGGGATCAGGTCCATGACGATTAAACCTTGAACTCCCCAGCACAAAAGGTTCATCTGATACACCGAAAGACAATAGCCACCGCCATTTCTTTGCCGGTACAAGACCTTCAGCAAGCGCAGCACCGTATAACAAATTGCGTAAATTCAACAATAATGAGGTGGAAAGTACACTTACCATACTTGCTCCAGTCGCGATCATAGCAACAGCTACCATCTGAACAGATCCTGAAAACACCAACAAGGACATTGCTACAGTGGCAAATATGCTGAAGTGGGCTTGATTGGCAATCACGCCATAGGATAAACCATATGCCGCGATGGCAATCGCTAAGGGTAAAGCTTCCAGAAAGGCCGTTTTGATCGTTCTTCTTTTATCCTCCACGTACTCCACCTCCCAGGTTTTGCAGACGTTAAAGTATGCTATAATAAAGGATGATATATTATAATATACCATTCATTATACTTTAATTTTTCTGTTTGTAAATTAAAATGTACCTATAGTTCATTAAAATATACATAAATCTGAATGAAAGAACGCTAGGAGGATGTTCAAATGAACTCAAATAGATCGTGGGATGATGGAGATGCAGGAAAACAGATTGGGACGAACCTAAGGCAATTCCGTAAGAATAAAGGAATCAGTATTGAGGGGTTGGCGACACAAATCGGAGTAAGCAAATTGACCTTGATCAAGATTGAAAATGGAGAAGGCAACCCGACACTGTCTGTCATCTGGAAGATTGCGAATGGATTGAATGTTCCTGTAAGCACGCTCTTGTCGATCGATTCTGATGTCTCGGTAGCCCGAAAGGAAAAGGGGCTGCAGATAGCCAGCTCTGATGAAGTTTTGGTGGCAGAACCTTTGTTTCAATCACGGGGTTCAATGGAGCTTTATCGTGGATACCTCAAACCGGACAGTGAATATCTCTCAGAAGCACATCCGTCTGGTGTGATGGAATATGTAGCGGTCATGACAGGTGAATTGATCATGGAAATGGATGGAGAGACCTATCATCTTGAAGAACACGATTCAATCCGGTTTGCGGGAAATCGGCCGCATAAATATATCAACCCGACCGACTCTCTAACCACCTTACACTTTGTCATCACTTATAATCATCTATAAGTAAAAGATCCATTAATTGAGCTGTTTTTTCTGGGAGACCCTTAAAGAATCAGCTTCCAACCCATATGGCAATACGTTCATGCTAACTGCTGCACTCGCCATTGTTGCCGTTATCATCAGTGCTGTCCTTCGCATCCTGCTTGCTGAAACAGAGCACATATAAACATGTAAAACCTGAGTGGCATTGATGATCGCAGCTCAGGTCTATTTAGGTTAGTTATTTTTGTGACATGAGTAAAGAGGCTGACCCGGTATCGGATAAGCCTCTTTGTTGGTTGTATTATTTATTAATATTGGAATTCTTCTTTTAATAAGCCCATCACGATGGTGTCATAATAGTTCCCATCGATAAAGGCATCCTTCCTCAGTCGTCCTTCCACCACAAAACCGCACTTTTCATAAGAACGTATAGCTTGTACGTTTCCACTCCAGGTATCGAGCTGTACACGGTTCAAATTCATTGTCTGAAACAAATAATGAATAAGTGTTTTCATAGCATCTGTTCCATAACCTTGACCCCAGTACTCTTTAGCCCCGATTCCAATACCTACCGTACATCGCCTTGAAACAATATTCAGTTCGCGGTACCCGATCAACCCAATATGTTTTGGTCTGTCTCCCAGCGTATAAATGGAGAATTCTCCAACCTCACGTTTATCCAATTTCTTAATTGCTTTCTCATAATCGTCTTCGATTTTTTCAATAGGTACATGACTATGGCGAAAGAATCCACTGTCTGCTTCCAATTTTGCGGTTTCCTCATCGTTCAGCCATCCATACGTTCTTTTGAAGTCTTCAAGTGACACAGGCCGTAGTTCTACTTTTAACCCAGTGATCATAGGTGTGATCCCATCCTTTGAATTGTTTTATAGCTGGTCTAAAGAAACGAGAGATAGAAAGATTAAGACGTACCATAAGCACCACACCCTTTTCCACTGAATTTGGAACGATATATATCTTCTGTATAAACTTTTGATTCCCTTCTAACTCTTTTTTAAGTTCTTTGACACAACCTAATCGTTCTAAAATAATTTCGGTGTAACTACAATTAAAATAGCGATATTTTTTGAGAGGGGGAATTATGATGAGTAATAATCAACCAACGCCAGGGCACTTTTATTTGGATTCTAACAACCCTATGCTGATCCCACCTGAAAAGCAAGCAGCACAACCTGAAGCGATAACGGAAAGGACATTTATCGAAAGATCATTAGCCGAAAATCGGTTTTGGCTCCGTATTATGAAGGAACATGCCTTATTTTTAGGAGAAGGTTTCAATCGCAAGGATAAGAACTTGATTCAGCAAACAGATCGATTTTTCCAATATTTCGAGCAACTAGAGAAACGGGCACTTCAAGCACCTACATCTGTTCAGGCAGTTAGAAAGTTGAATGAAGACAGCATACAACTGGTCTATGGATTCCGGAATTTCAAAAGGAATCTCCTGATCCTGATTGTTAACTGTAAAATTTCCGGGTTCAACTTTCCGCTATTGGTCGATCATATCGCCAGGGAAGCAGAGTATTTTATGAGGACTTTACAAAAGTTCAATCAAGGTGTACTTGATCCTGTCCAAGATGCGATCATTAGTGAAAATGTGTTCTGGTTACGGATCATGATGGAGCACTCCCGTTTCATCTCTGCTTTACTCGATCAGTCTGAACGTAATCTTGTAAATACAGCTCGTAAATTTGGAGATGACTTTGAAGTTCTCTTGAATCAGGCAAGAGATGTGGAATCGATGTTATACAATAAAAAACCGACTTATCCGATCATTACAAGGATGAACCAGGAGAGCGAAAGTGCAACAGAAGAATTACGAGATTTTAAGAAGGCCGGGCTGGAATTGATTAAAACGTGCCAAATCAGAAATGTAATCAATCCGCTGCTGGCAGATCATGTTGTACGTGAAGCAGAACACTTCCTTTATATGATTCATGTCTTAGAAGAAAGATTAACGACAAAAATAAATCAAGAAAAAGGATGATCCAATGACCCCGCAAAACCAAAATCAAACCTTGAATTACGCCAAAATCGGTTGAATTCAGGGTTTTTGTGTGGCAACAGGTTTGTGGTGAGCTACTAGATTAAATTACACCCTATTCAGATTTAAAGGAAAGTTTATTCGGATTGATTCATACAATTATTTCAATTGATCAAGAGGGGGAATGACTGTTGAGAAAGATACCTGTATCTGGGTTTGTATATGAATGTGATGAAAATCATTCCGGATCAGAACATTCGCATACTTTGTATCTAACACACTGGGATGGTAGACCTGTCCATGTTCACGAGTTTGAAGGCGTGACATCCTTTAACGTTGGACACCGTCACGGATATGAGGGGATAACAGAACCTGCCCCTAGTGGCGTACAACATACCCATCGGTTTCATACCATTACAACCTTTGATGATGGGCATCGACATGAAATAATAGGGGTCACCGGACCGGCTATTCCCGTTCCTGAAGGTGGGCATATCCACGAGTTCGAAGGTGAGACTACTGTAGATGGAATGCCACCACATGAACATTCCTATAGTGGCAAGACTAGTGCCGAATAATCGTTTCAATAAAAGGGATTGCAAAAAGATCTATTGCACTCTTCCTACAATCCCTACTCGTTCTTTTAAAATGCTTTAACATGATGAATGATTAGTTCTTAAATACACGATTAGACTGGAACATTAGCATGATCGTATATCTTTTTTAAGGCCGGTTTCCCGTCTTCTATAACAAAAGAAGCACGGGTTGCTATTGGGGCACCTGGTTTCGATACAAAAGGGACGACCTGATAATCGGTTTGCCATTTATCTTGTGTCAATGTGCAACGGACATAACCACGCTGATTATTGAAAAATTTGATATGTGGATTTTCTGCCAATATTTCAGCAGTATTGCCCCGGACATCTGATCCGTCTCCGCCGGAAGAAATGGAAGTCCCTACAAATTCGACACCGACATTTTCAGACTCAGGGTCATTAAAGTTCGCTCTGATCTCATTCGCCCAGCTTGAATGGACATCACCTGTCAGCACCACCGGATTGGAAATGTTCTTGCTCTTTATAAAATCAAGGATCCGTTGACGTGCTGCTGGATAGCCATCCCATGCATCCATGCTGTAATGTTCAGCATCCGGTCCAAACCCATAATCACGACGTGCGAAAAAGACTTGTTGGGCAAGGACTTTCCATTTTGCAGTTGAAGCTGCAAGTCCATTTAAAAGCCAACGTTCTTGTTCGTCACCAAGCAATGTCCGGTTCGGATCCATTGACTCCTCACTAGGGCTATCCCATCCATCCCCATTGGCTTGATCATCACGGTATTGTCGAGTATCCAATACATTGAATTCCACTAGGTTTCCAAAAGAGAGGCGTCGGTACAGCTGCATATCGATCCCGTCCGGAAAAGAGGATCTGCGGAGCGGCATGTGCTCATAATAGGCCTGTAAAGCGATCGCTCTTCGTTTCAAAAAATCTTCTTTTGATTGCTTATGAGGGTCTTGAGGAACTTCATCTGCCCAGTTGTTATCGATTTCATGGTCATCAAGCGTCACTAGCCATGGGAGGTTTGCATGGGCAGCTTGCAAGTCGCTGTCCAACTTATATAACGCATAGCGGTTTCGATAATCTTCTATTGTATAGATTTCTGGAAAGTCTTTATCAAAAGGTCTGACACCACTTGAATCATGTCGTCCTTCGTAAATATAATCCCCTAGATGGATGACAAGGTCGAGGTCGTCTTTTGCCATGTGCTGGTATGCCGTAAAATAACCTGCTTTCCAATACTGGCACGAAGCGTACGCGAACGTAAACTTATCTACAGTTTGACCGATTGCAGGCGCTGTCTTCGTCCTTCCGACCGGACTGATTTCAGGACCAGCCTTAAAGCGGTAGTAATACCAAGTGGCAGGCTGCAGCCCATTCACTTCCACATGAACAGAATGTCCTAGGGAAGGTTTTGAAACCTCTGTGCCTCTTTGGACGGTTTTTTTGAAGTCTGGATCCACCGAAACTTCCCACTGAACTGGAAAGGGGTTGGATGACATTCCCCCGCCATTCAATGGATCTGGTGCTAATCTTGTCCATAAAACAACCCCATCTGGTAACGGATCACCTGATGCAACACCTAACGTGAATGGATAAGGCAATGCATTGGAAGTTGCACCTATCTCTTTCATTGGGAAGGCGTTGAGGATTGATGCTCCAAATGCTACACCGACTACTTTACCTGATGTCTTGATAAAACTCTTCCTGCTAAGCTTCTTGGAATAATCCTTATAATCTGTCACTTTTATCCCTCCTTCTACAATTCACCTATTATTGTAGAGAAGAAATGTAAAGGATTTGTCATTCTATTGTAAATATTATCTAATGGAGACGAATTAGTCGTTTGGTATTGCTTTTCTAAAATTTCTAACGATCAAGACATGACTATTGGAGGAAAAATCATTTTGTTACTGATTTCCTACCCTATTAAATAAAACCTAGACAACTAAGCATATGACTCCTTATTATTTTTACAAAGCATTCCATAAAAAAGCAGCCTTAAAAGGGCTGCTTTTCACCAACGTTCTATTGTTTTAGATCAGGATTTTCACGTTTTGCTTCTTTTACCTTAGGTTTGCGATAACCACCGGCAATGTCAGCTTGTTTAAATTCTTTCGCATATTGGACTTCTTGCGCGTCTGAGAGTTGGATCCCATCTCCTCGGATAGGTTGATACTGTGCCTTACGTCCCATAGTACTCATCCTTTCTGTTGGAATTGGGTTATATTCATGTTTTTCCCGTCGTAAAAAGGTGTTAAACATGATCCGCTTCCAATCAGTCCATTAGGCAGCTTCCGTATTGTTTTGATTGTCATTCGCTTTGGTTTTCCATCCGATCCAGAATAGAAGGGCAAGAATTCCAAGAATGACGAGGACAACAAGGATGTTCGACTGGATCAATTTGATGAGATTGCCGAGTACGATACCAACGACACCAAAGTCTGCATCTCCGAATGTTGTTCCCTCAAAGCCAAGTGAGCCTAGGACAGGCAACAACAGCGCTGGCAAGAAGCTGATCATGACACCGTTCGCCATCGAACCGATGATCGCCCCTTTCCGTCCACCTGTCGCATTTCCGAACACCCCTGCTGCAGCTCCTGTGAAAAAGTGCGGCACCAATCCAGGAACGATTACTTTTAGACCAAGCAACGGCAAGAATGCCATACTTACCAACCCCGCGATAAAACTAAATAAAAATCCGATGATGACAGCGTTACTCGCAAACGGGAATATCGCCGGGCAATCGAGTGCTGGTTTTGCATTCGGGACAACTTTATCCGCAATCCCTTTAAAGGCCGGGACGATTTCACCAAGAAGCATACGAACACCTGCTAAGATGATGTACACACCTGCAGCGAATGTAAGACCTTGCATGAAGCCGAAGACAAGGAAGTTCTGCCCTCCGCTCAATTCTGATTCAACGTAAGAAGAACCTGCAAATCCTGCGACGATGAAGAACAGGATGACCATCGTCAACGATACTGAAACTGACGTGTCACGCAAGAATCCAAGTGACTTAGGTACTTTGATCTCTTCTGTGGATTTTGAATTTTTACCGACCGCTTTTCCGACCGCAGCGGATACGAAATAACCGATGGACCCGAAGTGGCCGATCGCAAAGTCATCAGAACCTGTCACCTTGCGAGTGAACGGTTGCAGCATCGCTGGGGACAATACCATCAACGACCCTAAGATAATCGAACCGATGATGACCATTGTGACACCGGATAATCCCCCCGTTTTTAAAATGACCGCAATCATACACGCCATGAACATCGTATGGTGACCTGTCAGAAAGATATATTTGAATGGCGTGAAACGTGCCAGCAAAATATTGACGACCATCCCGAACAGCATGATCATCGCTGTCTCAGTTCCAAAGCTCTCCTGTGCAAGAGCGACGATCGCCTCATTGTTCGGGATGACACCTTCGACTGAGAAAGCTTCATTGAACATGGCGCTGAACTTGTCCAGTGATTGGACGAGCACGCCTGCTCCAGCCCCAAGGATGACGAAGCCCAATACTGTCTTAAGCGTTCCTGAAACGACATCCCCTGAGTTTTTCTTTTGGACGAGCAACCCGACCAGCGCGAATAATCCAACGAGGATTGCAGGCGTCCCTAAGATATCATTCATTATTAAATCGACCATGTGTTACCGCCCCTTTGATTTGAATTTGAACTACAAATTATTTTCGAGCGCTTCTCGAAGTTCGTTCTTATCCATCAGATTCTTCAACTTGACGATGTTTTTCTTTCCATCTTCCAGGCTGTCCACAATATCTTCAGAACCTAGAAATAGGTCTGCCTGTTCGGTCTTCGCTGTGGTAAGGTCCGTGTGGGAAACTTCAGCTTCCTTACCCATATCTTTCAACGCCGCATTGACGTTCATTTCCACGATCATGCTGCTTCCTAACCCATTTCCACATACAACTAAAATCTTTTTCATTTCAAATTCCTCCCTTTATTTTATGTTTAAGCAGTGACACATTGATCGATCAATTCCATCACGGTCGTGCTGTCTTCCGCAGAAATCAATCGTTCGACGTTCTCTTCACTCGATAAAAGCTCTGTCAATTGTGCCAGCGCTTTCAGATGCGTCTGATTGTCGATTGCCGCAAGCACGATGATCAAATGCGCCTGATGCTTCGATTGTGAAGAAAAATAGACAGGTTCATTCAATCGCAACAGGCTCATCCCAAGCCTTTCCACGCCCGCTTCCGGGCGTGCGTGAGGAATCGCGATCCTCGGAGCGATTACAATGTATGGTCCAAGCTCCTTCACATTTTCAATCATCGCTTCCACATAATCCGTACGGATCGAACCCAATTCGACGAGCGGCTGCGCAGCGATTCGGATCGATTCCTCCCAATCAGCAGCTCTGTCTTTGAGCTGGATGGTTTTCTCTGTCAATAATTCATTGAGCATAGGCTTCCGTAGCTCCTTTGCTTGTGGTGACTTTGTTTTCAACAACTCCGATAATTCCCTTTTCAATTCCTCTCTTCCATAGACGTTCGCATGCCGTTCTACAACCTCCAGCACCTGATCCGGTAAATCCTTACGTCTTGACTCTGGTCCGAAAAGCTCATTCATACGCTGGAACACGTATTCTTTTTCCACGGTGGATAAGATGGCCGGTACATGAATGACTGGAATTCCCTTCGGTTTGATGAAATTCGTGGAGAAGATCACATCAACGTTGTAATCCTTCTTCCGGAACTCCCTCATGGAAAGCGTTTCGATGACTTCGAGTCCTGTTATCAGATTTTCTAATTGCGCCTTCAGCATATTGGACGTACCGATTCCATTCTCACATACGATGATCGCTTTATATTTCGTCTCGACCTGCTTCTTTTCTTTCGTAAGCCAACCGCCAAAATGTAAGGTGATATAGGCGACTTCCTCATCAGGAATCGGTTGGCCGACATAATACTCCAGGTGAAGCATCACCCTTTTTGTCAAATGGAACAGGTCCTTATAGTTCTCCTGGATGCTTTCGGATAATTCGTTTCCGATTTTCACCCCGTATTTCAATCGGTAATAGGTCGGTTTTATATGGGAGATGAGATTCCCTTCGAGTCCCTTACGGTCATCAAAAATGACACACGCATAAGTTTGGAAGTCAGAAATCATCCTACTGACAACCTGTTGGAGCCCAATCAGTTCACTTTCAGCATAACGACTGAAATCATCATGATGCACTTTAGACCCAAGAAGGTTCATCGTAACGAAACAAACCTCATCATCAGGAATCTCAACCTCCCACATATCCTCAAGCTTTTTAGTGATATGCAATGCCGCCTGGTAAGCCTCCGTCTGTTGGAGCACACCCTTTTCTTCCGGGTCGACAGCGACAAATTTGCTTAGATGATTTCGTTTTAACATGATGAACACTTGGAGGGATAAGATCTCGACCATCTCGTCCGTAAGGGTCAGTCCTAGTTCTTTTTCCGCTTCATAAAGCAGCGTTTTGACGGATTCTTTCTTCCCTTGATCCGTTCCTTCATCGCCTAGCTGGATCATCCGCAGGATTTCATTGCGCACATTGACCAGCTCTTTATGTGAAAGGGCTGTAGATAATACGTCTGATAGCATCCGTCTTTTGCTATCTTCTGCTCCTTCCAGAACATAACCGGATCCAGGCTTGTAATGGAGCTCCAGTTCGTTTCGATCGAGTTCTTCCTTGATCGACTTGAGCGTCTCAGCAACCGTTCCCCGGCTCATTCCAGTAAGTTCCATGAAACGGTCCATAGACGCATCCTGTTCTTCTAATAGAATGGTAGCTTTGATCAGCAATTCACGCTCTTGTTTAGACAATTGATATTGCCAGCCATCATATCCCTCTTGATGATGGACCTCCACCTCTGCTCGCGTATTTCCCGGCAGGTAGAGACCTTTCCCTCTGATATTTTCAATCTGGTCCAAGTGTTGTTCTTCCAACCAGTGGTTGATATGATGCAGGTCATAATAGATGGTGCGTTGCGAAACCCCCATCTTTCTGACCAATTCTTTTGTCGGGATGGGAGTATAAGAATGTTGAATGATGGATAACAAGTGTGCACGCCTTCTATCCAATACCATGGGGATCCCCCTTATCTATGAATCTTTTTTGCAAAATTGTACTCTAGTTATTCTGATGATCATCATCTTCCTTTATAGTAACGCTTCTATCAAGCTATTGTAAGGGTTTCCAATGTGTAAATGTTGTAAATTCAAAGTTTGCAAAGTTGGACTCTGTTTGAACGCAAAAAAAATACCATATTAGATCACCTGCCTCTAACATGGTCCGTATTATAGCCCACCTGGGGATTTTTCTATTGTGTCATGCTTCCGTTCCGATCTCTTTTTCCTATCCTCTTCAAAAAGAAAAGTCCTATTCCGTTGATCAATAATAATCCAAATAGCGTATTTCCTAGGGGAGCCCATCCATCCTCTCCTGTAAATAACAAAGCTAAAAGAACTTTTCCGATCAGTGTTATATTTAAAATAACCAAACCTAATCGAATAGAGTGCTTCCAAAACGCAATTAATATAGAAACAACAAATAACATCATAAATGCAATCGTTATTAGGAATGTAACTGGATTACTCAACAAGTTCATTTCATATTCAAGAACTTTCTCCATTTGCGGATTAACCTGTTCAGGCGCAGGGAACCAGAACATGCTGCTCATCATCAAAAAGAACGTTAAAATGATACCTTTCATACTCCGCTTATAAGCACAATAGACAAGAATGATCAGAAAGACCGGACGAATATACCAACTAAGTGGGTTCAAATGCCGATCAAAAGCCCAATTCAGAATCTCTTGAAAATCCATTCCACTCACTCCTTTTGGTTTGTCTGGGTCAGGCTGCTTGCTACTGCTTGGAACATCATTTCTTCTACTTGTGGAAAAATCTCTTCACCGATGTCTTGCTTATGAACTGCGATCAGGAGAGCCGCCCGTATTACACCAACAATCACATTCGGATCCGACTGGATCATCCCTCCCCTTTCCTGTTGATCAGAAATATAAGTCAGGAGTGGCGTGATGTTCCTTTGGATTTTCCTCTCTACAAACTCTGGAGTAACTTTTCTCTTGACCATTTCAAATTCAACTGAATTAGTGATCAACCTTTTGGTCAGTACATTAATGTCTAATCCCACAACCATTTGGTGCATATATTCCTTGATTCCGTCAAAAGCATTTGTCGTCTTATCAACCTCTTTCCAAATACGCTCCTCCATGCCAACTGCTTCAAGTTCCAATAGCTCTAAATACATCGCCTCTTTTGATTCAAAAAAGACATAAAATGTACTTTTCGCTATGCCGACTTTTTTAGTCATTTCTTCAATTGACGTCTTTTTCAAACCCTGTTGAATAAACAACTGTTTTCCTAGATTCAGTAAATCATTCCGTAACCTTTCCTTTTCAGATGAATGAAAATAAGGCATATTTTAAACTCTCCTTCAAAAACATAAAAACAAATTGTATTTTTGTTTTTATGTTATTCTTAATAAGTTATTTTGTCAATTTTATCCTGAAAAATGAAAAAAGCAGCCCCTGTTATGGAGCTGTCTTTAAGTTGAACTTAGTCCAACCCTTGCCTTCCTTAGGATGCCAGGTTGAATTGCTTAACTATTCTATAGCTGTGCTCGTAGTTCATCTGTCATTTGTTCTACTAATTCAGGTCTTCCATGAAATTGTGCAGGTGTATTTTGAAATAGTTCAATATGCCAATTATGATTGTCATGAACAACAATTAGAGTGTGATGTGTATTAACTTCTGGATTAATATCTGATCCACCGGGAGGTACCATACCGGCAATTGCTCTTAACATTGCCACATTTTCACCCAGGAAGCGAATATCTTTTACCTTACTGACAAATTGTGCAGTAGGATGATCCCTGAAAATAGGGCTTAGATGAGACAAAATTGATTTTGGACCACTCGATTGACTTCCATCAAACCCTATGATCTCCCCATGTCCACTAAATAAACTTGCCATTCCCTCTGCATTACGATTGTTCCAAGCCTCGATAAGATGTTCGTAAACTTTTTTGACAGCTTCTTTACTCTCCATACTAGAATCGTTCAATCGATCTCTCTGGAAAAATGACTTTTTCAGCCCTTACCATGAATAAAAGCACCCGTTTCAATGAGGTCCGTATCTGGTGGGATATACCCGAGGTGTCTGCCCATTTTTACAATTTGGCCTTTATGATGAAACTCGTGTGTGATGGTGTGTGTGAAAAGCCATAATGTAGTGAATTCCGCCTTCCTGCCATTTTCAAAGGATACTTGAATGGTTTGATCCCATTTACCTCGAAATTCATTCAGAAATTCATGAACAAGAGTATCCGTTTCCCTAAAAACCTCACGCATCTCCTCGACGTTGTTAACGGACGCTGCATTTAATCTAGGGAGGGATTTTCCAAGAGCACGTCTTCCCAACCATCCCCGGTAACAATCGGCAACATGGGCATGCAAACTGCAAATAGAATCTCCACCAAAGATTTCAAGCTCTTTACCATAATCGGCGGGGGACAATGTTTCACAATAACTGAATAATGTTTCCCTTGTTCGCTGGATCCAATCATACTGGGTTACGAATACTTCCATCTTCTCGCTCTCCTTTTAAAATGACTGTTTAGACTACTCATTACAACCACATTCATATTCTTTGAATTTATATTCCTTGTAAAACCTTGGTTCTGTAAAGTCACTTGTATCCGACTCGTAAACTTTTATTAAAGGAGCGATATCTTGTTTTGCAAGTTTCTTAAGTTGTTCCTCCATATCAACAGATGAGTTGAGTGGATAATCGTTCATATCCTGGAATAAGCCATTGTGCTCACAAACATCATAAGTGACAGCAAAATAATATTTTGTCATGATAATCCCCTGTCATTGAAGATTCAACGATTTACACGAAGTAAAACATACAGTTGAGAAACCAACTCGTAAATCATGATAACCGACTTGATAATATAGAATTTCTATCTAAGTGCTAAATCTCCTACCGGAAGTGTTTTTTTATTCACAGAAAACGAGTTTTGCTATTCTATTAATCTAACAGGTGATTAGATTGTGCTACTAACATTACCTGATTTTAATAATCCTTATTCATATCGATGCTTTTTATGAAGCTGACAAACTCCCTGACCATGTTCAGATTTAACGATTCCTTATGGTACAACATCCACGTTCGCCTCAATAAGGGTTCTCCCGCTTTTGTTTTCAGATCGATCGTATATAATCCTTCCGTATCCCTTAAAATCATGCTCGGCATGATCGCATACCCCAAGCCGTTAAGCACCATCTCTTTACATGTATCGACTTTATCAACTTCGATATTGATCAATGGGGGGTGCGTATAATGTTCAGCCCACCAGTTATCGATGACACTTTTTAAGGAGTATTCTGATCGATAATCGATTCTTGGCAATTCAGGCAATTCATCCAATTGGATCCGATCTTTGGAGACGACGCATATCGTTTCATCAAATAATAAATGTTTCTCATCCACCCAGTTGAAATCCCCCTTCACAAAGGCAATATGGATATCTTTCTTCGGCAATAATGGGGCAATCTCACTGCTCCATCCAGATGTGACTTTGTATTCGATATTCGGAAACCTGTCTTTAAAAAGCTTCAGGACCCCAGGTAATTGGTAATGAGCAAAGTAATTCGAGACTCCGAGCCGTAATGTCCCTGACACAATGTCCCTCATGTCATGCACATTCTCCTTGATGCTTCGGATCCTCAAGAGCATTTCATCCGCGCATTTCGCCAGATACTCCCCCTGGGACGTAAACTGGATTCCCCTTCTGCCTCTGTTGACGATTTTCACACCGAATTCCTTTTCGATCTGTTTCAGACGGTTCGTCAGAGCTGGCTGCGATATATAAAGCTGTTTTGCTGCTTTCGTAATGTTTTTCTCCCGATATAAAATCTGTAGGATCGACCAATCACGCGTTTCCATCAGCATTCCTCCCAGATATAATAAAAAGTTATTGATGTCAATACAATTCCAATATTTTATTTATATCAAAAAGTATACTATATTTTTTGATAAGGGAGAGAGTTGAGTTATGAACAAAAACAGCATATTTTTACGCAACATGAAGTTCATCCTACTGAGCAGTATCGGTGGTTACCTACTCTCTTTGACAGGTCTGTCGATCGGCTGGATGATCGGATCATTAATTGTTGCGACCTTGCTTTCTTATCGAAAACCTCGATTTTTAAAAATGGATGAAAAAGGCATCTCGAAATTTTGGATCTGTATCGGCCAATGCCTATTAGGGATCGAGTTAGGGCAGAAGATCAATTTGTCCGTCATGAGCGTATTCATGGAAAATTCACTCGCAATTGTTTTCATGCTGATCATGTCGATCATTTTCTCCATTCTTTCAGGTTATGTCCTTTGGAAATTCAGTAAAACCGATATGCTGACAAGCTTTTACGGCACTGCCCCTGGAGGACTTACAGCCATGCCCAGTATTGCAGAAGAAGTCGGGGCAAATACGGCAATCGTAAGCATCATTCAGACTATCCGCGTTTTCCTCGTCATTTTGATGATTCCAATGATTGTTTCGTATTTACTAGTGACGCCTCATCACTCCGCTCCAGGAAACGGATCTATGGTGGCTGTACCGGAATTCCAGTTCACACACTTGTTTTGGACCTTCGCCCTTGTTTTCGCAGCGTGGGGAGGGGCGATTTTAGGGAAAAAGCTGAAATTCCCGGCTCCCTGGACAATCGGAAGCATGCTGGGTGTAGCATGTTTGCAAACAGCCGGTTCTTCGCTGGCCGGTCATGACATGGTTTCCTGGTGGCCGCATACGTTCATGGTCCTCGCGCAAATCTTGATCGCATCAAGTATCGGCGCCATGTTCCATAAAGATATGTTGATAGGGCTGGGGAAAATCATTAACATTGCCTTGATCTGTACGGTAGGGTTCATCCTAGCGATGTTTGGCTGTTCATTCATCGTATCCAAGCTGACAGAGATCACGTTCGTGACGGCTACATTGGCTTTTGCGCCTGGTGGAATTGCAGAAATGGCGACCACATCCGTCCTCTTGGATGGGGATTCGACCTTCGTCGTTGCCGTCCAGGTCTTGAGGATTTTCGTCGTCCTCCTCTTTTTACCGCCTTGTTTCAAACTTATCGAACATTATGAAAAGAAAAAGATTGGACTATCCGGTTGAGGGAATACCACAAGCAAACAGAGATATAAAAGCACCCCTGCACTCGTATGTAGATCATACGTATGTAGGTGGTGTTTTTTATAACCCTGTATTGACCATACTGGTCATTCGATAAATGAGAAAGGGGGGTTGACCATCATTTTTTCGAAATTTCATAGTCTGGAGCCAGCGAAACAAGAACGTATTATTAATGCAGCTATAGAAGAATTCGTCAAAACGGGGTTTGATAAGGCTTCTACAAACGAAATCGTAAGCATGCACGAGGTGCGATTGGGCTCAGTACAGGTATGATTGCTGTCGCCTACAGTCTCAGAGCCATAGGAGACATGGGGAACGAATTAATATCTTGGCTTTCCCCTATTGGCTGGGCACAGCAAACAGCGGTATATGTTGACGATCATTGGGCAACTTTGTTGGTCAGCCTTACATTCACTGTTGTTCTCATAGCGATTTCGTATCCGTTAAGTACAAAACGGGACGTTGGAGCAGGTATGATCCCTCCACGTCGCGGTAGCGGGTCAGCTTCAAATCTGTTAACGAAGCCAATCGGCCTGGCGTACCGATTACTCCGTACGAATCTCATCGTTTGGAGCATTGCGATGTTCCTCTTTGGGGCAGCTTACGGGTCCGTTTTAGGTGATGCTGAAAAAATGCTAGAATCTGTGGGAGATCAAATGTCAGCTATGCTTCCTACGACAGATAGCAATGCACTTACAGACAGTTATGCTGCTATGTTCATTTCGATTTCAGCTGTGCTCGCAGCAATTCCTACACTGCAAAGCATTTTGCGGCTACGTGGTGAAGAGAAAGAAGGTCGAATGGATGGATTGCTTTCTGGGTCTTTGTCCAGGTATCGTCTTATGGGAAGCTTTGTTGTTACATCCATATTGAACAGTCTTCTCTACCTATTTATGGCTGGTCTCGGAATGGGAGTGGCAGGAAGTCAAAGTTTAGGCGATTCCAGGTACTTAGGTGACCTAATTTTAGCTAGCATTTCGTTCGCACCTGCACTATGGGTTGCGATTGGAGTAGCTGCCGTATTAATAGGTATCTTTCCTAGAGCTACTTCGTTTAGCTGGGCAGTCGTCGTATTCGCATTTCTTGTGATATATCTTGGCGGAGCACTCCAGATGCCGGATTGGCTGATGAACCTTTCACCGTATGAGTCTATCGCACGATACCCGGCAGAGGACCTTGATTTGACGCCTCTTCTCTCTTTAACGGGGGTCTCAGCATTATTGATTACGATTGGTTGTATCGGTTTTCGCCGGCGTAATATCATGTCATAAACAATCTGGATCAGAAAATAGATAAGATTGTAAGTTCCCTAAAGTTTATAGATTGACCAACGATAACAGGCACGTTGTGATTGACGTGCCTGTTCGTTGCATTTCCCTACTTTTTCAAGAAAAAACGCAAGTGATTTCCCATTAGAAACTTTTTATACTTTTTCATAGGATTTCGAAAAAAGTTAAATGACACGTACGGTAACAATTCCATCAATCTGTCGGATATCTTGCTCCAGAGCGAACACGTTATCTCCGTTTACTTGATTGTCGATGTCGATCATCGTATACGCAAAATCTCCCCGGCTTCTGTTCACCATGTCCGCAATGTTCAAGTTATAGTTTGATAGAACGGATGTAAGCTGTCCGACCATGTTCGGAACGTTTTTGTGAAAACCTGCGATTCGACGTTTTCCCGTATAAGGCAGGGAAGCATTCGGAAAGTTGACCGAATTCATAATGTTCCCTGTCTCCAGATATTCCTTCGTCTGGCGGGCTGCCATGACCGCACAGTTTTCCTCCGATTCTTTCGTAGAAGCACCAAGATGAGGGATTGAAATGACATTTTCCGTGTTTATCAGATTTTCATTTGGAAAGTCTGTAATATACTTACCTACTTTTCCATTTTCAAGTGCGACAGCCATATCGTTTTCATTGACAAGTTCACCGCGGGAGAAATTGAGAATGTTAACGCCTTTTTTCATGATGTCAAAGTTTGCTTTATTGAACATTCCTTTTGTACCATCCGTTAACGGAACGTGTACGGTGATATAATCCGACTCAGCAAACAACTGTTCAATGGTCATCGCTCGTTGGATTTTCCTGGACAAGTTCCAAGCCGTATCGACCGAGATGAACGGATCAAATCCGAGCACATCCATGTCTAAATCCAGGGCATCATTGGCTACAAGCGCACCGACTGCTCCCAGACCGATGACACCAAGTGTTTTCCCCTTTATTTCATTTCCGACAAATTGTTTTTTTCCGGCTTCTACAAGTTCAGGGATTCGTTCCCCTTCACCTTCCAATGACTTCACCCAGCTAATACCATCAAAAAGATTACGGGATGAAGCCATCAATGATGTCAGCACCAGTTCCTTGACAGCATTGGCATTCGCTCCAGGGGTATTGAAAACGACGATGCCACGTTCTGTGCATTTTTCAACAGGAATATTATTGACACCTGCACCGGCACGTGCAATGGCCTTCAGGTTATCACCGAATTCCATCGAATGCATGTCATAACTGCGGACAACAATAGCATCAGGATTTTCACTATCATTATCGATCCCGTAACCATCTTTATTGAATACATTGAGTCCGTTTGCTGCAATACCATTTAACGTCTTGATCGTTTTGACTTTGTCTAACGTCGCTATGCTCATTTTATCTTCTCCTCTTTTTGTTCTTTCTTCAGGGTTGGAATCGCTTGTTTACCAGGGGACCAGTTATTATTTCCTGTATTCGCTGCTTATATGGATCGATTATTTCAGTATCCTGCCACTCCCTTCTAAAAACACAAAGAGGCAAGGGATCATATATCCCTTACCTCTGCCCAGGCGAACGGCTATTCGTCACTATGTGCTCCCTCACGGTTATCCGTGTTCGCCAGTCACACATAGCCTATCGATTTAATAGTTATAGTATCAATATTCCAACAATACTTCAACCCGGTAATTTTATGAATTTATCTAAAATGCCTCAAATTCTTTTCCCCATTATTCAAGTATTTCAAAATCAATATGGAAGACTTTCCATAAAAATAAGATGAACAGACCCGAAAGAATCCATGCGATAACAGGACGTTTGTAATGAATTGCTAATAAAGAAAACATCGCAAAGTCGAATAAAAGTGACAACCAGAGTTTCCATCCATGATGATAACTGATCATGCCAAACATTTTTGAGATATACTCGATAAAACCAAATGAAAACGTCCAGATGATTATGTATGAAACTTTCTTTATCACATTTCGATCTTCAGGGTAATGGGATAGAAAAATCAATGTCAAAATGGGGAAGGAAGTAAAGACTTTCAACACATTGATGCTCATCCTCGTAGGGAGTAATTTTTCTTCAAATGTATGTTCAAATCTCCACATTGGGTACTCTTTGAATAAATAAAGATAGAGTAGATTCCCCACTACCATGAACAAGATGGTTGGGTAGTATTTTTGCCAGTTTTTCCATTTTCCCCATTTCAAAGAAATGATGAAGAAGATGATCGGATAGATGATTTGCATATAAACTCCTACATATTCTTTATTTATTACATCCCCATTAATTCTCTTTGATTATTTAAAATATCCAATAATCCAAATTTCATGCCTAGTCTGATTCAGGTGAAAAATTTTTTAAAGTTTTTGTAGAACCTATCTTATAAGAAAGCAATTACAAGGAGGACATTTACAAAGAAGTCTTTATAGGTCCATTACAAAGTATAGGGTAAAAGCCGATATACTTTTTAAAGTATCTAATCGGGCACACCCTTGTAATAGGGGCACATTATGAAGAGTTAAAAACCGAGGAAGCGTAAGAGAAGCATCGCTAACAACAAAACAGGAGATTGTTTGGAAGGTATTTTCTTCTTCCTACAATCCCCTGTATAAACATACTCATGTTTTTCTAATTAAGAGGCCAAAAGCGCCAAGTCCTTGTTAAACCTGTAAAAACTCCTATTATTCTTATATATAAGAGGGGTAATTGCTTAAGCTTTGGTGATCCAAAAAGATCAGACCAGCGCCGCCTAACACGCCTGCTTCTTGTTCTAAAAAGGAAATGGATAATTGTGCCCGCTTCGTCAAAGCCGGTATTCCTCTCTTGTTGATTGTTTCATTTATTTTAGGGAGAATAAATCGGTGGGCTTTCATGACGCCTCCACCAAGAATGATCACCTCAGGATTGAACAAGTTGATCAGATTGGTTATCCCTATCCCAAGATAGAATCCAGCCTCACTAAACGCCTTTAATGCAAGCTCATCACCTTGTTCTGCTGCTTTCCATGCTTTTTCGGAAGTGATCAGGGATTCTTTTTCATAGCCGAAAACCGTTTTACGCTGCGGATTGGTCTTGAGTTCGCTTCGTACCCATTCAGCAATGGCCGTTCCGGAAGCATACCTTTCAATACACCCACTGTTGCCACATGAACATCTTGGCCCATATGGGTTGATCGAGATGTGTCCGAATTCCCCGCCACTATCGCCACTTCCGGTGACCATACGGCCGTTGCTTATGATGCCGGAACCAATACCTGTACTTACCGTAATATAAATCATGTCTTGACAGCCTTTTCCCGCCCCCCAGATCCACTCCGCGATGGCAGCTGCATTCGCATCATTGGACAGCTTGACCGGAAGGCCAAAGCGATCACCTATCAACCTGCCAACCGGGACGTTCCGCCAACCAAGATTGTTGGCAAATATGATCACCTTCTCTTTGGAGTCGATGATGCCAGCTGTAGCTACTCCGATTCCAGCCACATCATCGATTTGGACATTGCTCTTATCCAACAGCTCATTCATCATTTTATAAATTCTCTCTAACACCTCATCTGGATTGGTGTCAGGATTTGTATCGATGGATATTTTCTCGAGGATCTCTCCCATTTTGTCGATGACAGCCCCGGTAATGTTGGTTCCTCCGATATCCAGGCCGATCGCGTAGGGTTTGTAGTTATTCATGCTGATCCTCCTGCTGCCTCTTGAATGGGAAGATTTCGTCCATCGTATCCGTAAGGTTTCCCATGAATGGATGGTGAAAATGTTTATGTGGAGGGATTTCAGGAATGATGAATCCTTTATAATCGATTTCATCAAGCGCTTCCGTTACAAGCTTCCAATTGATATCTCCTGCCAAAAGAGGAACAAATCCATTTATATTCCCAACACGTGCTTTAAAGTCTTTTACGTGAACCGATTTTATACGATGAGAAAGAATTCTGATCCATTGCTCTGGGAATCCGAATGGACATACATTCCCGACATCGAAATAAACACCCATATTCGGGCTATCAAATCCATCGACAAACTGTCGCATTTCAAGAGGACTTAACAAAAATTTATTCCAGACATTCTCGATTCCGATGGTAATGCCAGCCTTTTCAGCAACAGGGAGCAACTTTTGCAATGAATCCTGGGACCTTCTATACGCTTTTTCATAGAATACCTGCTCATTAACTATTCCCGGTACGACCAAAACAGTTTCCGCTCCAAAAACTTCCGCTATCCGGAACATCTCTTCAACGACGGCGATCCCTTTCTCACGCACATTTTCATCCTTATCTGTCAGCGGGTACTTCCATAATAAATCTGTCGATAAGCTTGGAAGGGAAAGACCAGCGTCTACCGCTTCCTCTTTGATCTCCAACAATTGTCCTTCAGTCATATTCAGTGGCAATGGTGCAGATGGATCATCAGAGAGGTTCAGCTCCACCCCTTCATAGCCGTAGTCCCTGGCTGATTTAAATATATCCTCTATTGAGCAGGATTCAGGGAAACACCAAGCATTTATGCCTTTGTTCATTTACACCCTCTCCAATCCACGATTGAATCGTTGTTTGTGCCTCGATCACCCGATGTTGACAGGCTCTTTCCTGGATGCTGATTCATAGGCGGCGAGCGCCACCTCTACCGCTCGCATCCCATCCTCACCCGTAATGGAAGGCTGTCTCTTGTTCATTACAGTTGTGACAAAATCCTGGATCAACCCAAAGTCCATATCATCACCCCAATAATCCCAGGCCACTCCTTTGTCATCACTATAGACATCTACTTTCTGGGCAAATGCATCGATTGAGATCGTACCATTTGTGCCGATGATTTCAAGCGTGACATCACCCCATGTCGGATATGTCTTGTTGCGGCTCCAGCTGCAATCCAATGTGGCGAACACGCCATTCGTGAATTCCAGTGAAAGTATACCGCAATCATCAATCTTTTCCTCAGAGATCAGGTTATCGACTTCAGCATAAACTTCATTTACCTCAGCATTCATCAGCCAGCGCATGATATCGACAACATGGACAGTGTGGTCCATCACCGCACCGCCGCCTGATTTTTTCGGATCAATGAACCATCCGCCTGGATTCGTCCCCCGGTTCGTTCCCTTCATAGCAAGGATCCGTCCTAGCTTCCCGTCTTCTACCAGCTCCTTCGCCCGAAGGATCGAGGTATTGAAACGGACTGGAAAAGCTGTCTGGAGAATGACGCCGTGTTCCTTGCACGTAGCGATCATTTTTTTTGCATCTCTGATCGTGGTCGCCAATGGTTTTTCACAGAGGATGTGTTTCCCTGCTTGTCCCGCTGCAACTACATGATCAACGTGATGCACGTTTTCCGAAGTAACGATCACGGCATCTATATCCGTACTCAGCAATGAATCGACATCCTGGTAATATTGGGTTTGAAAGGTGTCAGCCATTTTTGCTCCACGGGCAGCGTTGTCGTCTGCAATACCAGCTAGTTCGATCCCGCCCATCTGTTGAATGGATTTAGCATAGCTGTATGCATGCATATGTGCGAAACTTATGATTCCTATTTTCATGAGAACTCCTCCTTAAACTCGCGGGTGTACCTTTTCTGAACTCAGAACAACCGATTTTCCGGATTGGATCGATTCAAGGGCAGCGATTGCAATTTCTACCGCTTTATACGCATCTTCAGCTGTGACTTTCGGTTCCACATTCCGTTCGATGCACGATAAAAAGTGTTCAAGCTCAAGATGATAGGGGTTCTTTTTCAATGGACTTTCCGGAACGGCAACTCCACCGCTTCCTTTTCCATCAATCTTGCTCTTCATGACAAGGGGTGTTTCTTTTGCACTGTCATAGTCGATGATTCCACTCTGACCTGCAATCTCGTATCTCGTCGTGAACCCCTCATGTGCCCACGAACCTTCCACATGGGCGATGACACCGCTTTTGAAGCGTAAGGTGACCAAGGCGTAATCAACGCGCAGCATATTCCTTCCTAACAAGCTTTTGGCATAGACTCGTTCCACTTCCCCGAACATCCATCGCAAATAGTCGAAATCATGGATAATCATATCGAGGATCAAACCCCCGCTTTGATTGAAATCAGCATACCAATCGTTCCAGCCTGTCGGGAAGATTCCTCCTCGGAACGTACGAGCCACTGCAGGTTTCCCTATCGCCCCTTCTTCAACCCGTTTTTTCGCCAGCTCATATTCAGGGAAGAAACGGACCACGTGTGCAACGAACAGCTTTACGTCCTTTTCTTCACAGAATTCGATGATCTCTCTCGCATCCTCAAGCGTACGGGCAATCGGCTTTTCGCAGATGATATCGATGCCGATCTCCGCAAATCGGAAGACCATCTCTTTATGCACGAGCGTTGGCAAGCATATATCGACCACAGTTAAATAATCCAGTGTGGATAGTGCTTCATCAACTGATGCAAAGACTGGAGCCCCTAATGGTGATGCGATCTTGCCAGCTTTATCACAATCACTGTCCACGATCCCGACTACTTGTACCTTATCCATTTCAGCATAAGCCTCAGCATGCACCTTCCCCATCGTGCCTGCTCCCAGAATTAGAACATGATGCATTGTAACCTCTCCCTTCTATTCTTTCACAGCTCCCGACATGAAGCCTTTTATGAAGTATTTTTGAACAAAACTGAACATCACGGCGATTGGTACCGTCGATATGATGCTAGCCGCCATCATCTCATGCCAATAGATCACGTTTTGACCGACAAAATCTGTAAGCGCTAAGCTGATCGGACGCATTTCTGATTTTGAAATGAAAATCAAAGGAATCAATAGGTCGTTCCACGACATGATGAAGGCATAGATGGACGCCATTGAAATCCCTGGAGCCGACAATGGGATGATGATCTTGATGATCCCTTTAATACGTGAACAACCGTCCACTGAAGCTGCTTGCTCCAGCTCGAAAGGGACATTTTTCAAGTAGCCGTGCAAGAGCCAAACGGCCATCGGCAGCGTGAACGCACAGTTCGTGATGATGATTGCTGTATAGGTGTTCAATAGATTGTAAGCTTGCATGAGCTGATAGAGCCCTACAATCAAAACGATCGGCGAAAACATCTGGGTCACAAGGACAATGAACAATAGGGCGTTTTGGCCGAAGAATGTGAACCGTGTAAGCGCATAGGCAGCTGGAAATGCAAGGACAATCGTAATCACGGCGGTAAAGGTGGATATGAATAAACTATTTAAAAATGGCAGACTGAATTGATAGTCTCCGAACCAAACATTGAAATAGTTCACCCACTGCGGGTTTGCCGGAATCCAATCCGGCGGCCATGAAAAGATATTTTCAAAGGTTTGCAACGATGTAGAGAACATGACGACGACCGGAAATAACAGCAAAGCGAACAAAAACAGGAGCGTCGCATGGATGAACAGGTGATTCAAGTTTTTTGTCATCCTTTTCACCTCCAATGATGTTAAGATTCCTGTTTCATCAATAATCGTTTATACGCTATCGTGAACATCAGCAAGATCAGGAAAATAACGACAGCGATCGTTGCCCCCATCCCCAGATCGAACGAACCAAAGGATCGTTTATAGGCATCGACGATCAACGTCTCTGTCGCATTGACGGGGCCTCCTCTTGTCAACGGCCAGATGACGCCGAAGGAATTGAAGGTCCAGATCGCTGACAATGTCGTAGCGACCAAGGTGATCGGCTTCATCAACGGCAGAATGATGTAACGCAATTTGTGGAATGAGGATGCGCCGTCAATATCTGCCGATTCGATCAGCTCGACAGGAATCGCTTGCAGGCCTGCAAGAAACACCATGGCCATGAACGGGATTCCCAGCCACATATCGGTTGCAGCGGTTGCGAAGAAGGCTGACATTTTGCCCCCTAGCCAAATGACCTGCTCATTGATGATATGGGACTGTATCAAAATCCAGTTCAGCATCCCGAACTGTCCGTCATACACCCATCTCCATGCGACTGCTGCGACGACCATCGGTGTGACCCATGGAATCAACAACAGCAATATATAAAACTTTTTAAAGGCGATATCTTTCGCCAGTAGCCAGGCGATCAAAAACCCGACCAACGTCTTGCCGATGACCGACAATGATGTCCACAAACCTGTTCTCAATACCGTTTCCCAGAATTCAACGGATGTGAATAAGTTCAGATAATTGCCTAATCCGATGAACGAAACACCTAAATCAGGCCTCGTCAAAATGTTTTGGGTGAACGAAAGGTAAATGACACGTCCAATCGGATAGCCCACCATCACCGCCATGAACAGAAGCATCGGAAGCAGGTAGAGTACAGGAGAATGCTCTGGAGAAAAGCGCCAGCGTCCCTTTTCCGATGGGAGGGGCTTGATTGGTTTTGCCACTTCTGTTTTCAATTTGTAGACCTCCTATCAGGTGGACGAGAGGAGGGCTCTTCTATGTCCGGTTTCCTACGCCTAAACAGCATTCAACTGATATTTTGGAGGAAATTCTATTGACATTTTTTGAGCCAACCCCTTGAAGTCCTACTTTGTTGGTGCTAATTTTTCTTGTTTGATTTTCTCAACTGCCTCATCCAATGCTTTTTGCGGATCTTCTCCATTCAGCGCTTTTTGGACCGCTTCAGAGACAATATCCTGGAACGGCTCCCATGCTGCGGGCACTGGCTGACCTTGACCCATCGTGGCCATTTCTACAAATGGAGCGAAATAGGGATCCTCTTTAAAGAATGGATCTTTCGCTTCTTCCTTCTGGATCGGTACCATACCTCGATCTTTATCATGTTTCGTCTGTTCCTCCGGAGATGTCATGAACTCGATCAGTTTCCAGGCCGCTTCCGGATGTTCTGTCTTCGCAGAGACCATCAGGGAGTCGGAAACGAGGGTATTGGACATCTCTTTACCTTTCGGAAGAACCGCTGTTTTAAAAGGTGTTTCCGGGTTGTCCGGCTCTAATCCCATGATGGACTTGGCCCATGGACCACAAACGAACATCGCGATCTTTCCTTCCTTGAACAGGACCGGAAGCTGCTCACGGTTATACTCGATCGGATTCGGGACCACTTTATGCTCTGTGTATAAATCAGCATAGTATTCCAGTGCTTCGACCGCCTCTTTTGAATTCAAGACGGCGTTACCATCTTCGTCAAAAATGTCCCCACCATTTTGGAACACATAGTTGAAAAACTGTGTTGTCGTAGAGACGTGTTTTGCTCCTGCGACTGCAAAACCATACATGCCCTCGTTCTCTTCCTGTACTTTCTTCGCAACCTCCACCAGTTCATCCCAGGTTTTCGGAGGTTCCGGTATCAAATCGGAACGGTAGATGATGGCGCGCGCTGAGAATGATCTCGGAATCGCATAAATGTTATCTTGATAGGTCACTGATTCTTGAAGTGGATCATGATAAAGTGAAAGTCTTTCTTCTGCATACTCATCCAGTTGAAGGATGCCATTCATTGCAGCGAAAGCACCGACCCATCGAGTCCCCCCATGGATCACATCAGGGGCAGTCCCGCTGCTGAACCCGGTTACGAGCTTTTGATACGCTTCTCCCCACCCGACCGATTGGATATCGACCTTGATGCCCGGGTTTTCTTCCTCGAACTGTTTGATCAGTTCTTCAACAGGCTCCTTGGCATTCGGCTGTTCAAGTCCTGGTTGGAAAAATGAAATTGTGACAGGATCCTCTGCTGTCCCTTCTTTTTCATTTGATGAAATCGTATCAGCCGGCGTACATGCGGCTAACATAGTTAACATCAAGATCATCAATAGTGAAACCATTCGTTTCATTGGCTTTTCCCCCTTTGGATTTTTATGGATCGATACTCCATTCCTTCACGTTTTATCAAACGTTTTTGTCGTTGGACCCCCTAACTTTTTTCACTGCAAAAATTAAGTAGCTAAAGAAAATTGAAATACTTCATTCAGGATGATGGCTGCAGCCCCTACAAGTTCAAAATTTCCCCCGAGAGATGACGGTTTCACCTTCAAACCATCCGTCAAAATCGACATGCCGTTTTCCTTTACATGGGTTTCCACTCTCTTCAAATAAGAATGATCATGATAGAACACATCCCCTCCGATTATGATGATATCCGGGTTGAACAAGTTGATCAGATTGATGATACCTGTCGATAGATAATCAGCGATTTCATGCATGATTTCTGTCGCCAACCCATCTCCCTCTTGAAGGGCCGCTATGAAGATCTCCATTGTGACTTGATTCATATCTCCTTGTGTCTTTTCGGAAATGATCGTTTTCCTGCCTCTTGCAATGGCAGATAAAATTCTCGAATAAATCGCTGGCCAGTTCACATAGTTTTCAAGACACCCTCGGTTGCCACAGTCACAACTGACACCGTTCCTATCAATGCTGATATGCCCAAACTCGCCGGCGCCGCCATGAAATCCTCTGAAAATGGAACCATTTACATAGATCCCTGCACCAAGTCCCTCTCCAACTGTTATATAGATGAGGTTTTTGT
The DNA here is from genome assembly GCF_019720915.1 of Alkalihalobacillus sp. TS-13. Taxonomy (GTDB): domain Bacteria; phylum Bacillota; class Bacilli; order Bacillales; family Fictibacillaceae; genus Pseudalkalibacillus. The sequence goes on along the minus strand of NZ_JAHKSI010000001.1, from coordinate 162,190 downwards.
GATCCTTGTAATCACCAAAGTTTTTTTCAGCGAGTACAAGTGCATTCGAATCATTATCCACGATTGTTTTAAGACGGAACTTTTCACGGACGATATCTTTCAATGGCACGTCTTTCAGGTCCAATTTCGGGTTGTAACGGATCACACCGTTGGCCGGGTCGACGATACCAGGGGTGATGATGGATATGCCGATGCATGGTATAAGATCAAGATAATACGATATGAAAGTTTCCAAGCTTGTCATAAGGTGATCGACTAGCTTACTACTCTTCAATGTTCCGACTGGATACGTTTCTTTCCTCGAAACTTTGGCTTCCAAATTCATTTCAGCGATTGTTATGTGGGAATTCGTAATCGATACTGCGATAATAAAGTGCCTGTCAGGAACAAACCTGACTAATATCGGTTTCCGGCCGCCTTTTGATTCCCCTGTCCCTCCCTCTTGGACAAGGCCGTCCCTGATTAATTCAGAAACAGCTGAAGTAACCGTGGTCGGGCTCAATTTATTCAATTTGGCAATGTCGCTCCTGGATATCGGGCCTTTTTGCCTGATCGTATCCAGTATGATGAAGCGGTTCAATTCCTGGATTAACTTCAAATCGCCTGTTCTTTTCATCTGTATTCTCCTTGACTTACTTACTTTTTCTAATGACTTTATTAAGTCTTCATGAATGCTATTCTCTATGAAAGCGTTTTATCCTTTTTTTATTTTTTGAAATTTCATATAATTTAAACAGTTTCAATGATAATTTCAACACAATCTCCCATGTAGTCTCTAAATATAAAAAATGACCACACAACATTAACATTGATGTTGTGTGGTCATTTAAAATAGCCTTAACCCCGCCATACTCTATTCTAGTTTTCAAACCTCAGACTTGACTAGTAAATGGCATCATCAAATTCAAGTGGTCATTGCATACTCTTTATTTTCAAGCGCCTCATAAATATTTGTATACTTGTACCCATCAGCTACTCCTTCTAGAGTAACTTTACCATTCATGACATTAATCCCTTTTGCTAAGGAAGGATTATCCAAAGCAGTTTTTCATACCCCTTTAAGAATAAGTTCGTTTATTGACATTAGTTTTCTTCTACACAGAAAAATCATTTTAAATAGCATCTGCTAGATGATGGTAAATTTAATAGCAGTCAAATAAGAAATTAATAAACGTTATACGTTTGACCGGACTGGGCTCCTAGGATACTTTTCTTGTATGCAAGGGCTACATCCTTAGCTTCTCTAGGTTTAAACCCTTTAAACAACGAACCATACTTTTCTTTTGCTTCAGTAACCATCGTTGGGCTTACATTATTAATACGAATATTTTTAGGTAGTTCGATTGCCGCAGACCTCACAAAAGCTTGCACTCCCCCGTTTGCCATGGCAGCTGAAGATGCTGTAACTAACGGATCGTCCATTAAAATACCTGTCGTTAATGTAATACTTCCATTTTCCCGAATGTAATCAAGACCAAGAAGGACTAAATTAATTTGTCCAAGAAGTTTACTATTAACAGCCACTAAATTTTGCTCGGGGGTCATTTCCCTTACGGGACCAAAGTGGGCTGCCCCAGCTGTGCAGACCAGTGCATCTATTTCACCAACTTTATTAAACATCTCTTTAATACTCTCAGTTGATGTAATGTCTACCTTCACATCAGCATTCGTTCTAGCCGCACTTATAATATCCGCATCAGATTCCATTTCATTTGCAACCGCTGTTCCAAGAGTACCAGTTGCGCCTACTAGTAAAAGTCTCATAATTTTTATGCTTCCACCTTTCATAGTCTCGTTACAAATGGTTAATAATGATTTGTTACTTGAAGTTAAGCTTCCCTTTTTTTAATTTTCGATATTTGTGTTAGATCAACTTCAGACTTTTGATAGAACTTCTTACGCGCATCAGAAATACAAGGATGAAACTGGATTAAAGCTTTATCTCTGGTAATGTTAACATTTTCAATTGCTTTATTCATTGACGTCTCCATTTGCTCCCAATCGTTCGTACTATCTGCAGCTATAGCCAACCCAGCAACTCTTCCTTGAGCCATTGCTACTTTCGCGCTTTCAATACCTGTTATATTTCCAGCTACATAAAGACCAGGAATATTCGTCTGCATTTGTTCGTTGTGGACAGGCACATGACCACCTAGCTCTGGTATATATTTGAACGAGCAGCCGATTATTGAAGCAAGTTCTGATAAAGGGGTTAATCCTCCCGCAATACATACAAAGTCAGCGTCCACTACTTTTTCACTTGTATGATCAATTTCACCGTTTGCCTTAATATTCGCTGTCCGTACTCCGGTAGCAAAACGATCTCCTACGATTTCTAGAGCAACAGTCTTAAGGTGAAGTGGAATATCAAACATTCTGATGCCTTTTTTCGGAAAAAGCCTTATTGCAATTTTGGGATGTACCCTTTTACCTATTTTACCTAGTTGGCGAAGTATAGGAGTAGGTGCAAGATGTGTCAATCGCATTAAAGAAGATAAAACCTGTTCAGGATTCCCGGCTTCGTTTGATGTAATATCTGCTTTAGGAATAATGATTTCTTTAACATTTACACCACATAACTTTAGTTCATTCGCAATCGCCATAGACAACACGTTGGCTCCAATAATGATACATGAGTTTCCTGGCTTTACTCGATGAACATTTCCCATTATCTGAGCTGCTCCTATAGTCATTACTCCCGGAAGGGTCCACCCTTTCACTGGAATAGGACTTTCTGTAGCTCCTGTAGCTAGAAGCAGTTTTTCAGCTTTGTATTCCCCCCTGGTGGTGTATACGTCCCATCCATTTTTCGATTGACTGATATCATAAACGGATACCTCACACTGAATCGTTACCCCTGATTGAAGAGCCCGTTGACTAAGTTGTTCTCCTTTCTGTATACCATTCCACCATTCACCGTTCGGTTCTTGATGAAGCTGCCCGAGAAGACGCCCTCCTGCCTTCGGAAATTCGTCAATCACCGTAACCGATAGTCCTTCTTCTGCTGCAGCAATTGCTGCACTTAACCCGGCAGGCCCAGCTCCAATGATAAGAAGGTCTGACACTTTACTTCACCTACTTTAAGTAAACTTAAGATAACGAATATATTCTCATTCCTTCTGAGACAGGCGTTAAGCATGCCCTTACTATTTTTTCTTCATTAACACGAACTCTGCATTCAAAGCAATGACCGATATTACAATAAACCCCTCTTCCTTTCCCGCTAACTTCATGATATCTTAATGTCTTTACTCCTTCTGCCATCATGGCTGATGCTATGGTATCGCCTTCATAAGCTTGATAGGCTTGATCATCGTAATAGATTGTTATTCTCCGTTGGTTTTCCAAATTTCCTAGAACAGGGTGGCATTCAACTCTCATCGTCATTCCAGCTACCTCCTAACTGCCCGAAGGTTACTGGCCGTATAGGCGGACGATAGCTGAGTTGACTTTCATTGCTAACCTTCTCATTGTTGATGTCTTGCACAACTTTTTCTATAATTGTTCGACATATTCTCCCTCCACAATATCCCATTCCAGCACGCGTTCTTAATTTCACTTCACGGGAAGAACAATGAAAATGATGGACTATGTCTTTAATCGTACTTAAAGATACTTCCTCACATCTGCATATAATTTTATCGTCATCACTTATCACCGCCATTCCACCTCCTTGTTATAGAAAGCCACCGTAGGGTTTTTGTGATGTCGCCATATGCGCCCACCGAATCATTGTAATAAAATCATATACCGGCAAACCAACTGCCCTTTGAATATCTGCAGCATATGGTGGAAGGTCACTACATTCAAGCAGTACAGCTCCCATATCTGGATGGTTATGGACAAGTTCCAGAGAAGCCTTCACAACTTCTCTACGAACGATATCGGTGTCAAAACTTCCTCTGCTTTCAGTTATTGCTGAAAATTCTGGGAGCCTTCCCAAGTCTTTCACTTTTATATATTCAGTATTATCGACTCCACAGCTATGAAAAAGATCATCTGTCAACCCATTGATATCTGCTGTTAAAACCCCCACGCTTTGTTCTGATTTTAATCCCTGTTTGATCCATGGGAGTTGAATAACACTTGATAAAAATACTGGTATATCAACCGCATTAGCGACTTGCTCTTGATAATTCCCCAAAAAACCGCAAGCCCCACAAATTACCTTAGCCCCTTCTTTTTCAAATTTTAGGGCTGCAGCAATAATATCGTCCACTAATGTTGGATCACCTGCATGTATTCTTTCTTGCGTGCAACCGGGTACTACTTTCATCACTACTGGAAAGTCATATGTGGATAGATTCGCTACATTTCCAGGCAAGGTCGGATACCAGCAACCATCTAAAAATAAAATTCCAACTGAATACCCCGAGACATACTGTCCTTTTTTCATCTGTATTCTTGTATTGGATCCTTCACTAATGCGGCCATATTCTCGAGATTGATTTATAGACACTTTCTCACATCCTATCTCATGTTACATATTCTCCATTGCTGCAAATTAAACAGTTTGAACTTCGTAACCTAGCTCAGAAAGTGCTTGTCCCATTTTTTGTTTCAATTCTTCAGAGGCTGGTACGAGTGGTTCGCGTACATGACCTCCTTTAATCCCCAGAATGTCTAAACCTGCTTTTACCGGTCCTGGAACAGGTTCAGCTTCTACATAATCATAAAGAGGAAGAAGTTTTTGGTTTATTTCAATAGCTCCTTCAATGTCTCTATCTTCAGTAAATAATTTATACATTTGAACAATTTCTTTTGGCACCAAATTGTGTACGATTCCTGTTGCCCCATCTCCACCGACTGCTAACGTTGGTAAAATCAGGTGTTCAAATCCAGTTAAAACAGAGAAATCATCTTGATCTTTTGTAAGAGCAATCACTTTACAGGTATGTTCTTGATCTGTCGTATTTTTGACACCAACAATACCATCGATTTTACTCAATTCTGCTATTAATTCTGGCGAAAGTTCAACACTCGTTGCTACGGGATAGTGATAAATGACGATGCCTATATCAGCGTTTTTTGCAAGTTTCGTGTAATAATCAAGAATGCCTTGTTCACTCGTTTTTAAATAATAGGGATTGATCACAAGAGCACAGTCAGCACCGATTTCTGCTGCATATCTTGTAAGTTCAAGCGTATCCTCTGTTTTATGGGCGCTTGTACCGGCCATGATTGGTACGCGGCCTTTAGCCGTTTCAACAGCCGCCTTTAAGACGGATTTCCTTTCATCCATAGACATTAAGGAATATTCACCTGTGCTGCCACCGGCAAGCAGGCAGTGAACCCCGCCATCTATCAAATGATCTATTAATCTATTATAAGAATCAAAGTCTATATTTCCTTCATCATTAAAAGGTGTAGGCATAGCCGGAATCATCCCTGTAGGTTTGTACATATTAAATTCCTCCTATTAATATCTTTTTGATTAAATAATTTGACTTGATTGTTTGTAGCGAGAGAATTTCAATCGATCAATATTAAAATCTGTTTCGTGGTTTGAGATTAATTGGGTCATCATTCTACCAGTAATCGGCGCCATACTAATTCCGTCACCTTCATGTCCACTAGCTATATAAAAACCTGGCACTTCTTCTACATCTGAAACAATTGGCAAATGATCAACAACCCATGGTCGAATCCCTGCATAAGAACGAATACATGCTATGTCCTTCAAAACGGGTAAGAAACGTAAAGCTCTTTCTGCAATACCACGCATAACTCTATTTTCAGATGTAATGTCATACCCTTTAAATGAGCGGTGTCCTCCTAAAAGGAAATTTCCTGCTTCTGTTGGCTCAATCGTAAAAGCAATATTGTTTTCTTCAACCACTTTGCTTACATTGCGTGAATAGTTTATATCTTCAAATTTCGATAACATATAACCAAATTCATGAACCTTTTGACTAACGACAGGCTTTGTTTTTTCTGATACTAGGACCATCCCTTTTCGTGGCTTTATGGGAATATCGATTCCTACCATTTGGCCAATCTTACCTGCCCATACACCGGCACAATTTACAACCTTTTTTGTGTGTATCGTCGTTTTATCAGTAACAACAGCCTCAACACTACCATCTGGCCTCTTTTTGATCGCTTTCACTTCATGGTTAGAAAAAAGTTTTAAACCATATTTTTTTGCTTCTTCTACAAAGGCAAAACAAACGAGATACGGGTTCATGGTAGAATCTACTTCTGTCCATATTCCTCCCGCTAAGTCCGTGGCCAAATATGGTTCAATGTCCAGTAGTTCTTTTCCATCTACCATTTTCATGACATACCCGGCTGCTGCCTGTTCATTGACATAGTAATTAGCGATTTCCAGTTCTTGATCTGTTTCGCACACATATAAGCTACCTCTGGAAGAAAATTCAAAGTCAAAGGATAACTCTTTAGCCAATTGTTTATATAGTTGAATACTTGTAAAACCCATTTCAGTATCTATGCCAGGTTTTTTGTCACAAATTAGAGCAACTGCATCACAACGACTAGAAGTACCTGAAGCGACATCCCCTTTGTCAACTAGCGCTACAGTGTATCCTGCTTTAGATAGGTGGTATGCAACACTGCATCCGATAATGCCAGCACCAATCACCACAACATCAAAACTATTCATGAGGGTGTGCCTCCTATAACCTTTCTATCACCCTTTATAAAAACCGGAGGGTTTGACTTCCAATGCTGTGTTAACTTGCTTCTTATACAAATATTCTTCAAAACCGTAGGTTCCAAGGTCTCCACCGCCGAAACCACTTTGTTTGTAACCACTCCAAGGAGCTTCATTGAACGTAGGGTGATAGGTGTTAATCCAGGTTATACCTGCTTGAAGCTTTCGAATCACTCTCTGAGCTTTAGCGCCATCATTTGTGAAAACAGCCGCAGCAAGCCCATAGTCAGTACCATTTGCTAATTCTATTGCTTCTTCTTCCGTATCAAACACTTGAATAACGAGCACAGGACCGAAAATTTCTTCCTGAACAATTCGCATTTCAGGCGTAGTGTGTGAAAAGATCGTCGGCTCAACATAATTGCCTTGAGCCAGGTCGCCGTCTACTACTTGCTTCCCCCCGCATAGAAGTTCTGCACCTTCAGCTTTACCGATTCGAATATAATCGAGCACCCTGTTCATGTGATCTTTTGATATCAGTGGACCCATTTCTGTATTTTCATCCCAACCAGGCCCAATTTTAATTTTCTTTGCCCTAGCGATAAGCTCCTCTACAAATTGCTCATATAAACTGCTTTCCAGAATCAACCGAGAACCAGCTGAGCAAATTTGTCCCGTACCAGCAAAGATACCCAGCAATGCATAATCAACAGCAGTATCAAAATCCGCATCGGCAAAAACAATATTTGGTGATTTGCCACCAAGTTCTAAACTAATATTTTTCACCGTATCTGCTGCGTTTTTCATAATGTGCTTTCCAGTATCAGTACTTCCAGTAAAAGAAACTTTATCTACATCTGGATGATTCACCAACGTGTCACCGATTATTGATCCAGTTCCTAAAACTAGATTGGCAACCCCTTTTGGAAAACCGACTTCATCAATGACTTCAAATAGCCTGATGAGAGTAAGGGGAGTCTGCTTATCTGGTTTTACAACTACAGTACATCCTGCTGCTAGAGCTGCTGACATTTTTTGCGTAGCCATTACGAGCGGATAATTCCATGGAGCGATTAAAGCTGCTACCCCCATAGGCTCACGTACTACCATTGCCTGTATTTCATCTGGAACCTCATAGGTTTGACCATGAGGTTTGGTCGCAAGACCCGCATAATACTGAAATTGGTTAATAGCATCCTCTATATCTACCATAGAATCCTCGTATATCTTCCCATTGTTTAATGTTTCCAGCATGGCAAACTCTTCTTTTCTTTCCTCTAATTTATCTGCTACTTTTAATAGAAGATCCGCCCTTGTTCGTGCGTAAGTGGTATTCCAACCATTCTTATAAAAAGCAGCCTTAGCGGATTGGACGGCAAAATCCACTTCGCTGGAGTCGGCTTGTGTGACTGTGGCAATAACTTCATTATTTGCTGGGTTTAAAATCTCCCTCGTTTTTTTTGAAGAACTCTCGATCCAGTCACCATTTATATACATTTTCTGAACATCTGTTTTGTCTCTTAAAACGCTTTCATAGTCTCGGATAGTTGCTTGCATACCTCACACTCCTTCTCAAGTAGTATAAAAAGATTAAATAGACTGAAAGCTTTCTAATAAGGTTTCTACGATAAATTGATAATCCTGTTCCGTTATGCTTAAAGGGGGGCATAACTGAATAATATTGTTGTGCCCGGCAACAGTGTCTTTATTGTTACCTATAAGAAGGCCTTTATCTTTGCAGGCTTTCATAACGGTTTCTATTTTTGAATACTCGATAGGATCTTTTGTACGTTTGTCTTCTACAAGTTCAATTCCCAATAATAACCCTTTACCGCGCACATCCCCCACGTTAGGGTGGGCTTTTAAAACTTCTAAATCTTTTAAAAGGCGCTTTCCCATTTCCTTCGAACGTTCAAATAAATTCTCTTCTTCCATTATCTCTAGGTTTTTCAACGCTACAGCACAAGAAGCAGGACTTCCACCATACGTATTCACATGTCTAAAACGGTCGTAGTCGCTATTTCCCACAAATTCTTCAAATATTTCACGTTTTACAGCTGTAGCAGCTAAAGGCATATAAGCACTTGTAATACCTTTTGCCATTGTAATAACATCAGGTTTAACCCCATAATTCATAAATCCAAAAGCTTCTCCCGTTCTTCCAAACCCGCATATGACTTCATCAACGATTAAGAGAGCACCGTGATTTTCACAGATTTCTTTTATTCGTTTCATATAATTTTCTGGAGGTATAAGCACTCCACCACCAGTAATAATGGGTTCCATGATGACTCCAGCGATCGTTTCACTTAATTCCCATTTCATGACCTGATCGATTGCCTCTGCACTGGCTAACGTCTCCCTATCTTCAGGATTACGATATAAATCAGGAGGGGCTACATGTATAAAGCCGGATCCTAAAGGTTCATATTTATACTTTCTTTGCGCTTGTCCAGTAGCAGCAAGTGCTCCCATCGTATTTCCGTGATAGGCTCTATAACGGGAGATAAACTTATAACGGTTTACGTCGCCTCTCTGGTGGTGATATTGTCTTGCAATTTTAAATGCTGTTTCATTGGCTTCGGACCCACTGTTAGAAAAAAAGAAAACATAATCATCATCCAAGTATTCGTTCAGTTTTTCGGCAAGCAAAATAGAAGGGTTATGACCATGCGATAACGGAAAGTAAGAAAGCTTGGTGAGTTGATCATAGGCAGCACGGGCGAGTTCTTCACGACCATATCCTATATTTACACACCAAAGTCCTGACATCCCATCCAAATATTCTTTACCGTGTACATCTTTTATCCATGCGCCTTCCGCGGTTTCTACGATCAACGGAGTAGATTCTTTCGTGTATCCTTTCATTGCATGCCAAACATATTTAGCATCTTTACTTAGAAGTTCATCGGTAGTTGTCTTTGTAGAATACATAAAAACCCCCTAGCCTCTCTTCATTAATAACGTGCCGTTAACATCTTTTTCCTTGTGTAAAATTCCACTCCATCAGTTCCATTGGCATGAAGATCTCCATAAAAAGATTTCTTATATCCGGAGAAAGGGAAAAACGCCATAGGGGCTGGTACACCTAGATTTATCCCTAACATGCCCGCATCAATTTCTTCTCTGAATTTTCTCACAGCGTGTGCGCTGTCTGTAAATAAGCAAGCACCATTGGCAAAATCAGATTGATTGGTGAACTCGATCGCTTCGTTTAAAGAATTAACACGAACGATAGAAAGAACCGGCGCAAAGATTTCATCTTTCCAGATTTTCATTGAGGTATCGACGTGATCAAAAATAGTAGCCCCGACAAATGAACCTTCTTCATCAATTTCATCTTCTCGACCATCTCGTAATAACGTAGCCCCCTCCTCTTCACCGGCCTTGATATAGGAAAGTGTCCGTTCTTGCTGCTCCTTGCGTATGACTGGTCCGAGAAAAACGTTTTCTATTGACCCATCACCGATGACAATGTTGTCAGCTTCTGTTTTCAACCTAGCAATGAGTTCATCAGCAATATTTCCCACAGCTACAACGACTGAAGCCGCCATACAACGTTGTCCCGCCGATCCAAAAGCAGCACTGATAATATTAGGAACGGCTACATCCAACTCAGCATCTGGAAGCACGATGGAATGGTTTTTTGCCCCAGCTAGTGCCTGGACCCGCTTTCCATTCGCAGCGGCTGTTTTATAAATATATTCTGCGACTGGTTGTGAACCTACAAACGAAATGGCTTGAATATCTTCATGTTCCAGTAATTCGTTCACAACGTCATGCGCCCCGTTTACAATATTTAATACACCATCTGGAAGCCCTGCTTCTTGAAATAATTCTGCAAGCCGTGTAGCAAGCAAAGGGGTTTTCTCCGAGGGCTTCAACACAAAGGTATTTCCACATGCAATAGCTAAAGGGAACATCCAACATGGGACCATCATTGGGAAATTGAAAGGTGTAATCCCACCAACTACTCCAATTGGATAGCGATACATTCCTGATTCTATCCCGACTGCAATATCAGGCAATTGTTCTCCTTTCATAAGTGAAGGAGCACCAGCGGCAAATTCCACACACTCAATCCCTCGTTGTACCTCTCCCAGCGCTTCAGTGTAATTTTTTCCATTTTCTTTTGTGATAAGTTCTGCAAGTTCTTCTTTATGCTCGTTTAACAATTGTTGATATTGAAACAATATTCGTGCTCTTTTCGGAACAGGAACTTTTTTCCATGTTTTGTACGATTCATTAGCCACCTTCACAGCTTGTTGCACGTCTGACTCACTGGAAATGGCAACTTTAGCAATCACTTCACCAGTAGCAGGATTTACTACCTCGTCATATTTGGGTTCTGAAGGTGTTGTCCATTTACCTAAAATAAAATTATCAATTGTGTTAGCTGTCATAAAAAGTACGCCTCCCTCAATGTTTAGAATATTCATATATTTATCGAACTTATTGTCAGTATAAGTAGACAATAACCATTAGTAAAATGAAAGTTTGGAATGGTTTATATTAATAATTCTCATGACTCAAAAAAATTCATGAGAAAGCATTAGTGTTATACAAAAAAAAACAGAGTCCCAATGGGACGTCTGCCTAATTCATTTTTATTTAGCATCATCTACTTTTTTTAATCAACTCAACAAACTACATAGATTTTCTTTCCGCTACGATTTCATCTGAACTTTCTTCATAGTCATCTTCCCAAAAATCTGCACCTTTTATGCCTAACTTCGTAGGATTAAATACAGGATCTTTACCTTCCTTTTTCTGCATTTCATAATCCTTTAATACTTTCAATGCCGGTTTCGTTAACAATAGGATCGCTGCTATATTTAACCAGGTCATGATACCGAACCCTAAATCTCCCATTGCCCAAGCAATTGTAGCGGAATTCGTGCTGCTATAGAATACAAATACCAGCAGGCCAATTTTAAGTAGATTCAACGGCCAAGTCAGTTTTACTTTTCTATTACGATTGATATAGGCAAGACTTGTTTCTGCCTTATATGAATAAGTGATGATACTCGTAAACGCAAAAAACAAAATAGCAATAGCAACAAATGGAGCACCAAATCCTGGCCATACCGATTCAATTGCCAATTGCGCGTTAATTGATCCCGGTTCAGCCTCACCTATATTATTTACTATAGTCCCACCATTTGGAGATACCACATTATACATCCCTGTTAGTAGAATCATAAACCCCGTCGCCGAGCAAATGATCAATGTATCAATATAAACGGATAATGCTTGTACCAATCCCTGTTTAGCAGGATGCGATACCTCTGCAGCCCCAGATTCAAATGTTTCACTACCGAAGCCTGCTGCATTGGAAAAAGCTCCTCGCTGAACCCCCCAGGCAAGTGCCGAACCGATTAATCCACCAAAAGTAGCGTCCATGTTGAATGCACTTGAAAAAATAAGTGCTAATATGTTAGGTAATTGTGAAATATTGGTGAGTAAAACAAGTGCACAAACAATAAAATATCCAATGGCCATAAAAGGTACTATTATTTGTGCAGTGGTCGCGATTCTCTTAACCCCTCCAAAAATAATAGCACCAAGTAAAACAACAAGTATGGTCCCAGTAACCATAGGATTAAAACCAAATGCACTTTCCATAGAGAGGGCAATTGTATTAACCTGGATGCCAGGTACAAGAATGGTCATCGAAACCATCGTAATGAAAGCAAATAAAATACCATACCATTCTACATTTAGTCCTTTTCCAATGTAATAAGGGGCACCCCCTCTATATTCTCCGTCCTGTTTACTTTTATAAACTTGTGCAAGTGTTGTTTCAATAAATGAAGTACTAGCTGACAAAAAGGCCATTACCCACATCCAGAAAATTGCACCAGGACCACCAAAGGTTATAGCTGTAGCTACACCTGCGATGTTCCCAATACCTGCTCTACTTCCAACTGACATGCTCAAGGCCTGGAAAGAAGATACTCCCGCCGATGAACTTTCCCCTTTAAACGTTAACCTTACCATATCCTTAAAATGCCTAAATTGAAAAAAACGAGTAGCAATCGAATAAAACAACCCAACCCCCAAAATAAGGTAAACCAGGGCGGAACTCCACACGATTCCATTCAACCAATTAATAATTAATTCCATCAAAATCCTCCTATCGAAAATTGAAAGTGTTTAAACAACACATTCGTAAATAAAACGATGCACCTAACAACAGCAGAAAGCGTTTACAAAAAAACTGGTCACCTTTTGATTCATGTAACCCCCTTTGTTTACCAACTTCTTTGTTACTCTTAACCTTTGATGGTTTGAACGATTATAAATATTCACAATTTTTTTACTTGACTTATTTTCAGTATAATCAGACAATTGATATTAGTAAAATGAAAGTTTGGAATGATTTATATTAATAGTTCTCATGTAAGGGGTAGAATATGAGTATTCAAAGGTATGAGGTTTTTAATAAGGTTGTTCAGATGAGAAATATTACCAAAGCTGGTCATCAATTAGGTTTGACTCAGTCAGGGGTCAGTCATGCCCTTAAAAGCTTTGAGGAAGAGTTGGGTATTCCTCTATTAATCAGGAACCGTACCGGACTACAATTAACGAATGAGGGAAAGAGGGTATATGAATATACACTTAGAATCATGCAAACACATAACAATTTATTACAAGAAGTTCAAACATTGAAAGGATTGAAGACAGGGACGATCAAGGTTGGGTCATTTGCAAGTGTTACTTCTCAATGGATTCCCAAAATATTAACTATATTCTCTGAAAAGTATCCTGGGATTACAGTTGAAATATATGAAGATGATTATAAAAGTCTCGAAAAAGCTGTTAGCACTGGAGAATTGGATATTTGTTTCACAACAGACTCTGATAACAAAAGCATCGAGTTCATACCACTTATCAAAGATAAACTTCATTGTATTGTATCAAACAAAAATCCCCTTTCGAACCAAAAGGTAATGAAAGCAAAAGATATAGAAAAGTATCCTTTGATCAAACCTAAAAAGGGTTGGGATAATGAAGTCGAGGATTTTTTTAATCAAAATCAAATCGTTCCCACTGTAAAATACGAAGTTTCAGATGATCAATCCATCCTTTCCCTCGTACAAGCAAATATTGGTATTAACATTAGACCGGAATTAGTTTTGAAAAATGCTCCTTCTTCTATTACCCTTCTTGATTTTGAGCAAGAAGCGTATCGAATTATAGGGTTAGGTATGAACGAACAAAAATCCCCAGCTACTTCTATCTTTATCTCTACGGTTACTGATCTATATCAAGCTATTTAATTATGTTCAGTCACACAAGTATTCCTATTTTAATGAGCTTAAGTGATACTTTGGCTCATTAAGCGGTTTGCATCATTTTAGCCCCCGTATATCAAGGGGTTTAAATCCACAAAAATGGACAATTGTGTGTAGAAGCTAAAGGGGATAGTAACCAAAAAATCAATCTTATTTTTTATGATGAAAGTGTTTTTTTAACACTTAATCTTTTCTTCTGATTAGTTAATATAGCAAACCCTACTTTAGGATGGAAAAGGTGCAAGGGTGGCCGGATTAAATTCATTACTCTAACTAATCTAAGATAAACTTCCGGATCAAAAGCTGAAAGCTGATATACTTTTTTACTATACCACTGTTTAAACGGCTGTATGAGGGGTCTGTCACCATTAATATCGGGATGGCGAAATGCCTCCGTAATTGCCATCTCCCATGGAGTTGCAATCAAATTAGAAATTCTCTTATGGAATGTTTTGGTGAACCCTTTATCAGGATACGTAAAAAATTCAAAATAACTCTGTAACTCTTCGGCTTCCATAGCAGCGACAGATATCCCTTGCCCAAATACCGGATCAAATCGGCAGTGAGCGTCTCCAACCACCAGGAAACCTTCCGGGACATCCGCAAGGTCAAAACGTCGACGTACCTGATAAGGAATCTTATGTATTTTTATCTCGGAAATTGGTTCCACTTGTTCTAGAAAATGATGAACATCAGGGACGGGTAACTTTTGTGCATAAGCGAAAAATTCCTCGTTTGTTTTTGGCGCCCGTTCATTGGCGTAACCACTAAAGGTAACAGAGAAACGATTCCCTTCAATCGTTTGAATGAATGCACCGTAAGGGTTTTCAGGGAAACTGGGAGAAATCAGAAGATTACACCAGTCTGGACGGTCCTGACTTTTCAAACGAAAGATTCTGGTGGCATAAAAAAGCTGAATCCACACCTTTTCTTCCCTAACCTCTATACCATATTGTTTTAGCCATTCAACACTCTTTGAACCAAACCCGCTAGCATCAACAACCATATCTGCAAGAAGTTCTTCTTCTCTTCCTGTCATCAGGCAACGTACCCGTACTCCGGATATTTTGTTACGTTGACGATCTAATAATAGTTGCTCGACCTTTGTTTCGTACTTGGTTGCAATATTAGAAACTTGATCAATACGGTGTTGTAAATGCCACTCTAACATAGGGCGGCTTTGTTGAACCATGACTAATTCTCCTTGAAACTGTGGTTTCCAGAACCCAAAATGATGCCACTTCAAATCTCTTGTAAAGTTATTTACAATACTCCCGTCTTCTATTAATTGATCAAGGAAGTGTGGAAACAATTTCTCAATTGCTTCTTCTCCTCCTTTTAATAAAACATGAGGATGGTAGCTTTGTGGTACTCTCTTCCTAGGGGCTTTTTCTTTCCATCTTTGACCGGCTTCCAAGATGATTACTTGTCGAAATATATGCGAAAGAGCTTTAGCAGCTAGTTTCCCAGCGATGCTTCCTCCGATAACTATTACTTTCTCCAATATGTTTCTCCTCCATTCCTCCTCAAGTATTCATCCTATCTCGATCAAAATGGGATTCAAGAATCATTTACCGCCGCCAAATATCATTCCATATCCATCTAAGTCCTTAACAGCGAAATGCTTCAATTGCGTATCTCCCATAGTTTCAACTTTTGGTTCGTATACAATCATTACACCTTCAAGTTTTTATTAATACATATCCATCTATATACTACCGATTATTTCTAACCGATGGATCAAATTCAATAACAATTTCATGAAAAGTGGCATATCCTTATTACGAATATGCCCCCGTATGTTTAATAAAAATCAGTTTAAAATACCCTTTCCTCCCATTGGCTTCAAGGTACTGATTCTCTCCATTCCTGTTATGATTGGTTTCGCACGTCTAATTAATGTTTGAGTAGCTTCAAGTGATAAAGATGCCTTATGTGCATTTTCATTGCTCCATACTTCATAAACAAATACAGAATTCGGTTCATCATCAGATATATTTACTAGATATATCTCACATTCCTCCAAATTCTGCATCGATTCTGCTGCCTCCAAAAGAATATCTACTAATGTATTACGTAGGCCTTCTTTGACTGTGAACTTACCAAATAATCCAAATTTACTCATATTTGTTCTCCTTAATTATATTCCTGATAAAAAAGAAGCCTTTTATCCCATAAATAATCTTCTTTCACTGTGAATGGCTAAAGGGATTGCTGAAAAACCATTGATAGAATTACAACATTGAGAAATTCGTGAGTACTTATTTTAAAGCTCGTTTCATGCCGTTGATGACACCTTGATGTAACCCTTCATGCCAGAGGGTAAATATGAACAGATCTCCCACCATCTTTAATTTTTTATCCCTAAATTCAAACGCATTGGCTGCCGGTTCTCCTAATCTTCCAGAAAAGGTATCTCTTATTCGTTCCTTTTGTTCTATTAACAATTCTTGTATTTCATTCAAAGTAAGAGGTGAGGCAAACCAATCCTTTGGACTTGTCCCTGGTTTGAATGACTCCTGTATTTTTGTGGAAATATCTCCAGGTTGATTCATTCCAAAGTAATACATTACTCCCTCTTGTGCAACGAGGATATGGCCTAAATTCCAGCGCAGGGAATTACTATATCCATTTGGTATCACATCAGCTTGTTTTTCGGAGGCAATAGAATCAAGCAGTTGGATGGATGACTCCCTGTAAAAATCATATTGTTCAAAAATGCCGTCTTCTTTCATTGCTTTCACACTCCTTCTTTGTGATTCTATTTAAGTTTATCATTTATGCCTGCTATAGGATTCTTCTCGATTGCTCAAAAGCGATAAACGCCCGATAAACAAAAGATACGTTATGCGATGAACGCGCCCGTTCGTTATATAAAGTTTAATCCACTAAAACCCTATCACCTTTACTTGGCGGTTGAGAAATTACCAAAAACTCAACTTCATTATTTGTCTTGTTAAACATTTGGTGTGGTACCAAAGGAGGAACTTCTACTCCCTCTTGTGGATTTAAGGTTATCCCTTTACCATCTATCTCAATGGTTGCTATACCTGATAAGACAAAGAAAAATTGCAGCTGGCATATGTTCATGAATAATACTTAAATCTTGATTTTCCGCTAAATGCCACCCATCACAATTATTTCCCCATATATAATGTTCAGCATTGTACTTACTTTTTTTCCTTTCTATATCCCCTCTCAAATAAAATCCCGCTTATCCTAGACATCATAATACTTGAATTATTCTGCAATTTAATTATACTTTCCTTCCCCTTAAATAAATAATTTAGAGCTTCGATTTACTTTCTAATATTCCTTCCTATACTTAACAATCTGATCCCTTTTATTGATTAACAATGGAAGTTACTAGTGTATTCAATTTGAGCAACGGAGAAACTTTCTTTTCACCCTTAAGGATTTGATTTAAGAACTTGGAAATACCTGAATAATCCTTTCTCTTGTGTCCAACTAATCGTGAGTATTCATCGAACACAAATAAATAATAACACCAGAAATTGGCTAAACTAGCCAAATATAATACTAACTCGTCTTCAAATAGGTAGGTGATGGTTCCTTGTGGAATTTCAAAAAACAAAAAAACAATTCAATACACGATTTGATTGATAAGGTTTCTAAATCCGATGATTTTTACCAGTTTTCCACTGAAAGCGTCAATGGATTACCCATATATTTTTCCTATTATAAGAGCCTTATTGATGAAAAGAAAATGCAACATCATCTCCTTCCATATATTCAATCTGTAGAGAAGGAATTTGAAGAGCTTTCGGATTTGATGAATGTCATACCTATAGAAGATCGAGAAATCACTTCCGATGCTAAAGCATTCATAAACAAACTGACAAAAGGCTACATTTTCATTCATTTGACGAAAACTCCCGAGAAAGGTATTTTGGTTAATCTTTCGAATGGAACGAAAGGTTATAGAGATTTTAATGATTCTGAAAATGAATATAGTGTAATCGGACCAAAGGTGGGTTTTGTCGAAGATCTTGATACAAACCTCATCCTATTGAGAAGGCAAATTACATCCGACGATCTTGTTTTTAAAGAATTTACTAAAGGATCTCTTTCAAACACTCGGGTTATGATTGGATATATTGATGGAATTGCAAATCCACAGCACATTCAGACCATGAGACAACGTATTGAGGATTTAGATATGGATGTTATATTCGATAGTGCAGTTCTAGATGAGATTATTTCTGATAACTCAAATACACCTTTTCCACTATTCATGTCTACAGAACGTTTGGATCGTACAACCTATATGCTTTTAAGTGGACAAGTAATCGTTATTAGTGACGGTTCACCTTATGTTATCGCAGGACCTACCAGTATATTTAATTTTTTTATATCACCAGAGGATTATTACTCACCTTGGTCAGTAGGGTCTTTCTTTCGATTAATACGATTTATAGGTGTCCTCTTTTCAATTTTGTCAACACCAATATATGTCGCCGTGTTAACACATCATTATGCTATCATTCCGGAAGATCTGTTAATGCCGTTAATCATGTCAAGGGCAAATGTCCCGTTCCCTCCTATACTGGAAGCTTTATTTTTAGAAATTGCAATAGAACTCTTGAGAGAGGCAGGAGCCAGACTCCCGACAAAAGTAGGCCAAACTTTGGGAATTGTCGGAGGTATTGTAATTGGTCAAGCTGCTGTCCAAGCTGCACTAACAAGTAATATATTATTAATCATCGTAGCTCTTTCAGCACTTGCTTCTTTTACTACTCCTACTTTCAAGATGACTAATACGATTCGGACATTAAGATTCCCACTTATTCTCTTAGCTGCAATTTGGGGAGGTTTTGGGGTAACCCTGGGTCTTACTTTTATCATGTGCCATCTAATAAGGTTAAAATCTCTTGGCACACCCTATTTGGCACCTGTATACCCATTCAGGTACAGAGATTCAAACGATATTTTTATTCGGTCTTCCTTAAGCGTTACGAATAAACGCTATACCTTCCTTAGACCTCTAAAGTTGCTTAGGTACAATGTCAAAAAGCATAAAGACATCGAGGATGACTATAATAACGAATAACTTATTTCTCTTTCAAGAGGTTGTGGGCCATGATGAACTTTTTAAAAATCCTATGTGTCCTGTTGTTAATAGTAGGATGCTCTAGGAATAAAATAGTCGAGGATTTAAAACTGATTGAATCATTAGGCTATGATCTTGAAGATGATAAAATAAAAGGGAGCGCTTCTTTCCATGTTCATTATGATGTACCAGCAGGGGCACCAGTAAAGCTTCTTACAGCAGAATCCGAAACTGCAAATGGAATATTTACGACGTTTACACAACAAGTACCACACCCTGTTGAAATTGGAAAAACAAGAACAATATTAATGGGTGAACCTTTTGCAAAAGAAAGCATTAAAGATTTAATTAGTACGCTTGTCAGAGATCCAATCATAGCAAGCAATGCAAAAATGGCAATATCCGAGCAGGATGCTGCTGAAGTCCTTAATCATACTATGACATTACCACCTTTTTATCTCTCTGATGTAATTGAACAAAATATAACATATGGGAATACGCCGCAAACGAACCTTCATACAGTATTAAATCAATATTTTGGTGCTGGACAAGATGTTTACTTACCGTTCTTAACTCTTTATGAATCTGAAAAGATAATGGTTGATGGTTTAGGAATTTTTAAGGGTGACAAATTGGCGATGCGCTTGCAGGATAAAGAAACGTTCCTCTTTAAGATCATTAAAGACAAAAATATGAGTGGTACTTATGAATTCATAAGCGAACAGAAAGAGAAAATCTCTTTAAAAATTATGTATGGAAAACGAAAAATCTACCTTAAAAATACTCGTCAAGAGCCAAAGGTGAACATTAAACTTGATTTGTTTGCTCTTATTAAAGATTACCCAGGGTCCCTTGATCTTACCAAGAAGGAAGATGTAGATAAAGTATCTACAATGATCGAAAAAGAATTAACCACAAAAATTGAAAAGTTATTGGAAGAGTTTAAAGAGGAACAAGTAGATCCTATGGGATTTGGAGATTTAGTTAGAAGTGAAAAGCGGGGTTGGACGCAAGAGAGGTTTAATGATCAATACCCAAATTTAGAATTTGAAATTGAAACAAAGATGAACTTTCTCGGGAGTGGGTAGATAATGGAGCAAAAAAATAAAGAAAACTATTTAGTATCTACTTTTTTTGTTTTCTTTTTGATTCACTCATCTCAAACAGGAATTGGTCTTCTGAGCTTTCAGAATACGATTTTTGAAAATGCTGGGCATGATGCATGGATCTCGGTTATTATCACAGGTCTAAGCCTTCATATTATATTATGGATGATACTACAAATGGTTAGTAACCCCACAAAAGACTTGTTAAAAATCCATCAAATTTCGTTTGGTGATAAAATCGGGAATTTTTTATCGGTTATTGTTATTGGATACTTTTTTCTTTTGGCTCTTACCGTATTTCGTACTTATATAGAAGCTATACATGTATGGGTATTCCCAATGATCAAAACCTGGGAGCTTAGCATAGGGTTAGCATGTCTAATCATTTACATCATTACCGGAGGATTCCGAACATTAACGGGAATAAGCTTCCTAGGAGTGGTTCTACCTTCTCTTCTTCTGCTAACGTTATATTTTCCTTTACAATATGCTAATTTTAGAAACCTAATGCCGGTTTTTAACCATTCAATTCTTGAAATAGCCCAATCCTCTAAAGCATCTTCCCTGATATATATTGGATTTGAGACCTTGTTGATTTACTTCCCGTTTATTAAGTATCCTTCTAAATCTGCAAAATGGGCACACGGAGCATTAGCCTATACAACTTTCCTATATCTATTGGTTACATTGTTAACCTTCGTTTATTTTAGCCAAGGTCAACTTAAGCATACATTATGGCCGACATTGGTAATGACTAAGATTGTTGAAATGCCTTTTATCATCCGGTTTGAATTTATTTTTATCTTTACATGGGTTTTGGTTATACTTCCAGCCGTCTGTATTCCTATCTGGTGTTGTACGAGGATCCTAAAGAAAATAACGAAAATTAAACCAAGGAAATCATTATATACGATCATGTCATTAATATTGCTTAGCAGCATCTTGATTGATGACCATCTGGAAGTAGATGCACTAGGGAAATTCGCCTCAGAGATAGGTTTCTATTTCATATATAGCTACATACCACTTTTATTTATCATTTTTTCCATACGTAAAAGTAAATTTGAAAGCTCTCAGTATTAACACTCAAGTTGAAAATCGAATCCTTAAAAATCGGAAGTCTAACAAAGACTGATTCAATAGGCTAAGCTAAAAAGGGACAGC
Organism: Alkalihalobacillus sp. TS-13; assembly: GCF_019720915.1. Lineage (GTDB taxonomy): Bacteria > Bacillota > Bacilli > Bacillales > Fictibacillaceae > Pseudalkalibacillus. Next base: position 140,938 of record NZ_JAHKSI010000001.1, on the reverse strand, counting down.
AATAAATCCCCTATTCTAACGCAAGACAGGGGATTTTTCAGCTGGTTTTCTGTATATGCAAAATTACATTTTAAAGTCTTTCAGGCTGACATGATCTATATTTGAATTCAAGTGATCGGTGCTGGGTTGAACAGGCTCAAGTCGTTCTGGATTCCCCAGTGCTCGGCCCAGGTCTGTTTGCGGCCGCTTGCAACATCGAGTATGAAATGGAAAAGCTCCCAGCCAACCTCCTCGATCGTAGCCTCTCCGGTTGCGATTCGTCCTGCATTGACATCGATCAGGTCATCCCACTGACTTTTCAGTGCATTGCGTGTCGATACCTTGATGACAGGAGCCATCGCCAATCCGTATGGCGTACCGCGGCCTGTAGTGAACACTTGAAGGTGCATGCCGGAAGCGAGCTGCAATGTCCCGCAGACAAAATCGCTGGCAGGTGTTGCTGCAAAAATCAGCCCTTTTTGGGTTGCTTTCTCCCCTGGTGACAACACACCGGAGATCGGACTGCTTCCCGATTTCACAATCGAGCCTAGCGACTTTTCAACGACATTGACAAGACCACCCTTTTTATTGCCAGGGGACGGATTAGCACTGCGGTCTGCCATCCCCCTCTGTAAATACTCATCGTACCACTTCATCTCATCGATCAACGCACGCCCGACCTCTTCATTTACTGCTCTGGGGGTCAACAAATGGACAGCATCCCGTACTTCAGTCACTTCTGAAAACATGACTGTGGCGCCAGCACGGACCAACAGATCTGCGGCGTAACCGACAGCAGGATTAGCTGTTACACCAGAGAAAGCGTCACTCCCACCGCACTGTAAACCGATAACCAAATCTGAAACTGGACAGGTCACCCGCTCCCGCTCGTTCAGCTTTTGCAACCGCTCATCTGCCATCGCCATGATCGCGTCGATCATTTTGGTGAATCCTTGTTGATCTTGCAAGGAGAGGATGTTGAGCTGTTTGTCATCACCCGGGATCAACCGTTCAGGCAAAAGTTTTTCACAGCCCAACCCGACGACCATGACTTCACCGCCGAAGTTAGGGTGGGTCGACATGCTTTGCAGCGTACGGATCGGGATCTCGGCTTCAGGTGCATTGATCGCAACTCCGCAGCCATAGTTGTGGTTGAGTGCCACTACATCGTGGACGTTCGGGTATTTCGGCAACAGTTCTTTTTTGATTTTAGCAACCGCATGATCAAGGACCCCGACCACACACTGGACACTTGTCGTGATACCGAGGATATTTTTGATTCCGGCACTTCCATCCGCATTACGATAGCCTTCAAATGTATAGCCTTCTAATGGCGGCTGTTCCTCAGGTGTTCGTGTTGCGATTGGCAGATCATCCAACTCAGGAGGCATCGGCAGGTTCACCAACGCTTCTTTCACCCAGCTGCCTTTTTGGATCGGAGCTGCCGTATAGCCGATCACTTCCCCGTAACGGACGAGCGCTTCACCTTCATCGAAATCAGCTAAAGCCACTTTATGTCCTTCTGGCACATATTCTTGCAGTTGTAGCCCGCAAGAGAATGTCATTCCTTTCTTCAATCCCCCTGAATTGACAATCGTCGCCACATTATCGTTATCGTTCACTTTGATGTAGAGAGGTGTTTCGTTTTGTGTCTTATCCAATGACATGGATGATTCACCCTTTCTGATTTCCGTCCGACAAAACGACTTGTTCCATGATCCAAAGGCAGCAGTTCCCCACTGCCACCTCTGTCAGGATTTTGTCAATCAACGGATGGTGTCGGCATTCTCATAATCCCGTATATCTACGCCGCATTCCGCCCCGACTTTTTTGAGATCTTCATAGACTTCTTCAGATAAATCGATGCCATTCTCCAGCCTTTTTTGCTTGATCCTGTTTTCGAGCTCTCCTGGAACGAATATCGCTTCAACCCCTTCAGCTGCTGGCGATGATTTGATTTCATCAATCATCTGATCAACGCGTTGCTTGAACAATTCAGCCGGCATGAAGCGGTTGACATCGATCAACTGGAAGAAATGCCCGACATTTTGCGGTTTGTCATAGTCTCCATAAATATTATTGATGTGGGGACCAAAGCCGGCACCAGTCAAGACCCCGCTCATGATGTCGATCATCATGGCGATCCCGTATCCTTTCGGTCCGCCGAACGGCAGGACGGATCCGGCTAATGCAGCGTTCGAATCGGTTGTCGGACGGCCTTTATCATCAATCGCCCAGCCAGTCGGAATATCAGTACCGTTCTGGGCGGACATGATGATTTTCCCTCTTGCGACGACACTCGTGGCCATATCCAATAGGATCGGCTCATGTTTGCCCGCTGGAATTCCACAAGCGTATGGATTCGTTCCGAAGTAAGGCTGGATTCCGCCCCATGGGGCCATTGTCGACGGGGCATTCGACATCGCGAACGCGACCATATCCGCTTCAACGGCTCGTTTCACAAAATATGCCCCTGCTCCAAAATGACTGGAACGGGTGACCCCAATATGTACGCCGCCGCTTTTCTTCGTTTTAGCTATGCCGATTTCCATCGCCTTCCGACCTACGACCTGTCCCATGCCATCGTCCCCATCGATCAAGAGAGTCGCATCACTTTCTTGGATCACTTTGATGTCCGGACAAGGATTGACTGCGCCTTCTATCAGGCGTTTCACATAGATTGGAACACGGGTGACGCCATGGGAATCGACCCCGCGCAGATTGGCCGCGACCAGACTTTCTGCAACGATGTGGCTGTCTTCTGAGGACAAGCCGACGTTTTTAAAAATATCGTCCACATAATGGATCAAACGTTCAGCGTTAAAATTCAAGATGAAGCCTCCTTGTATGTCTTTTATACCGCTTTAAAAAAATTCATCGGACCATGCTTGGACGCTTCGGATCGAATTCCCAGCCTGGAATGAGATACTGCATTGCGACAGAATCATCACGGGCATCCAGCTCCATCTCTTTATATAATCGATGGGCTTTTTCGATTTGGCCCGTGTCCACCTCTACGCCCAGACCAGGTTTATCGGGGACCGTCACATGCCCTTCTTCAATGTCAAAAGGCTCCTTCGTCAAGCGCTGACCATCCTGCCAGATCCAGTGTGTGTCGATCGCTGTGATCTCCCCTGGTGCCGCTGCCGCGACATGGGTGAACATCGCTAATGAGATGTCAAAGTGGTTATTGGAATGGGATCCCCAAGTCATCCCCCAGTCATTGCACATCTGGGCAACCCGCACAGAGCCTTGCATTGTCCAAAAATGAGGATCTGCGAGCGGGATATCGACAGCATTCAGCTGGACTGTATGTCCCATCTGCCGCCAGTCAGTGGCGATCATATTCGTTGCAGTCGGCAATCCGGTCGCCCGTTTGAATTCCGCCATGACCTCTCGTGCGGAATAGCCATTTTCCGCACCGCACGGATCCTCTGCATAAGCCAATGTGCCATGCATATCCCGGCATAGTCCGATCGCCTCCTGTAAAGACCATGCGCCATTCGGATCAAGCGTGATACGGGCTTCAGGAAAGCTTTCCGCCAGGGCTCGGATCGCTTCGATCTCCTCTTTCCCGCCCAGAACGCCGCCTTTCAGCTTGAAGTCCTTGAATCCATAGCGTTTTTCTGCCGCTTGGGCCAACTTGACGATCGCTTCCGGTGTCAACGCTTCTTCATGACGGACCCGCAGCCACTCATCTTCTTCCCCCTCTCCGCTGATGTAAGGCAGATCCGTCTTGTTCCGGTCCCCTATGTAAAACAAATAGCCGAGCATCTTTACTTTATCCCGCTGTTGGCCTTCCCCAAGCAATGCGGCAACCGGGACATCAAGATGTTTCCCTAATAAATCGAGTAAGGCTGCCTCTAAGGCTGTTACCGCATGAATCGTGATGCGCAGATCAAATGTCTGCTTTCCCCGGCCGTTGGCATCCCTAGCAGCAAACGAATGCTTCACCTTTTTCAATAGATTGTTATAATGGCCGATTGAACTCCCGATCAGCAGCGGTTTGGAATCCTCCAATGTCTTTCGGATTCCTTCGCCTCCTGGAACCTCACCAACTCCCACATTCCCGCTGCTATCCTTGAGGATCACCACGTTCCGTGTAAAATACGGACCGTGGGCACCGCTCAGATTCAACAGCATGCTGTCATGACCGGCAACGGGGATGACGGACATTTCCACGATTGTCGGGGTCATATGTTTTTTCTTCGTAACAGACTCCATCCTATCCTCTCCTATCCTAGTTATCTATAAAACAGCGGTGTTCGTATTACGTCGACGGGGTTATGCTCTGGTCGCCGGATCTTTTCGATTTCCGGTTATCCATGATCGCATAAACGAGAGAAACGGCAATCAACACCCATAACATCCACGCAATCGGCCCCTTTGTGAAGAAGATCGTCAAATCTCCGCCACTGCCTTTTAAACTATCAATAAAGTACTTTTCCAATTGCTGCCCTAAAATGAAGCCTATCAAAAACGGCGCAACCTGGATCCCGATTTTCATGAACACATAGCCTGCCAATCCGAATAACAGGAGTGTCCAAACATCAAACATGACCCCGTTATTGATGGCGTAAGAACCGACGACACACATGACGATGATGATCGGATAAATGATGTACTTCGGAATATAAATGATCTTTGCCATATATTTGATTGAAAAAAACATCAAGAAAAACATCACGATGTTGGCGATGATGAGCGCATAGATGATGCCATCCCATAGATCTGGATTTGTCGGGATGAATAACGGTCCTACCTGGATCCCCTGCAATAACAAAGCCCCGACTAAGACAGCGGTCGTACTGTCTCCGGGTATCCCCAACGAGAGCAATGGAATCAGGGCACCGCCGATCAGACCGTTGTTCGCCGATTCACTCGCGATGAGTCCTTCAGGTTCCCCCGTCCCTAATTTTTCTGGATGCTTCGAAAAGTTCTTCGCTTGCGAGTAGGAGGAAATCGACGCAGCACTTCCACCGACACCTGGCAGCATTCCGATGAACGTACCGATCATCGAGGAACGGATCGTATTGATGATCTGGCCGTTGAAAATCTTGAAGGTGAACGGATTCTTCTTTTCTTTTTTGAAGTCGAACGTCTGATGGGGAGAAGCCTTCATTCCCTCTTCAGACTCCTGAAAGATTTGGGCGATTGCGAACAGTCCGATCAATACCGGAAGAAGGGAAAAACCGTAAGTCAATTCCTCTTCAAAGCCAGGTGGGATGAGCCTCAGCTGGTTGTTATCCGCAAACATGCCGATCAGGCTTAAATAGACACCGATCAAACCGCTGAAAATCCCTCCGAGCAAGCTGCCCTTTGATATCGAGGCGATGACGGTCAATGCAAAAACGATGATCAGGAACTTTTCGACGGATGAAAATTTGATCGCGACAGAAGCGAGTACCGGGGCGAAGAAATACAAAACGGTCAGGCTGAAAAAGCCGCCGATGATTGAGGCTGTAATCCCAACTTTCAGCGCTTTTTCCCCTTCGCCCTTCTGGGTCATCGGATAGCCGTCAAAGGTCGTACAGAGTGAAGAAGGTGTACCAGGGATATTCAACAGGATAGCCGGCACGAGACCACCGCTGATCCCGCCGACATATAAGCCGATCAATAAGGCGATCGCGTCGACCATATCCAACGTGTAGGTGATCGGAAGAAAGAGGGCGATCGCCATCGTAGCCGTCATTCCCGGGATCGTTCCGAAAATGATGCCCATGAATACGCCGAGGAAACAGAGCAAGATTGAAAGCGGGCTGAGTATTTCAAATATATCCATTGGAAATCACCCTCCTTACGGTAAAGTTATATCGAACAGCTGGCCGAACAAATACCAGATGACCAATGACGTTGCCAGCGAGTTGGCTAATGACACAACGATCGATTTCTTTTTGACATTTCCGATGAATAGTAAACTGATCAAGAACATAAAAAGGATGCTTGCCGGTAAAAAACCGATCAGTTCTAGCACGAAAGCATAGGCGATCAACAACACGAACGTTCCGTAAAATTTAAGTTTGTCGTAGTTGTCGACAAAAAATTGAAAACGAAACGCCGTTAACGTTCCTTCCCTTATTCGTTTGACGATATTGAGCAGCAGCATCAAAACCGCCAGGAAAATCAGGATCGTCAGCATGATTTTAGGAAAGATGGTATGGTATTCACTGAACTTCAATTTAACTGTGAGCAGGTCTTTCACATGATTTCACCTCTTATAGCCGTAATGAAGGAGTGAGGCTGTCTAGTTTGTATACAGACAGCCTCTATCCGATCAATTGGTGATCTTGTCCAGCTCTGGTGCGTTTTTGATGATGTTCTGGAAAGTCGCCCTCTTCTCGCGTAAGTAGTCTTTCGCTTCCTCTGCTGGGACGTAATTGGTGATATAAGCATTCTTGCCCAGGTCTTTCGCATAGTCCGGATTTTCTTCCACTTCTGCTACAGCTTTATCCAGTTTCGAAGCAAAGTCTTCTTCAACATCCTTTGGCATGAGGAAGAAGAATTCCTTATCGAAGACGAACTCTTTGCCGTTAACTGTAATCCCTTGTTCAGCGAAAGTAGGGATGTCATAGCCTTCCACCCGTTTCCCAGCTGTAATGCCGAGGAACTTCATCTTGATGTCATCTTCGACACCATCTTTCGTATATTCGTTGTTACCGCCGATCGAACCGTTGATAATGTCTGCATTTCCATCCCATAACGCTTGGTTCTTATCTTCCTGGGACCCTGTCACGTAGGCTTTGATACGGTCTGAAACCTCGGTTCCGTATTTTTCTTTCACCCATAGATAGTAACCGTCGAACGTGATCTCGGACACCCCACCTGATTCAATCGCTACGGTGATCGTTTCATCCGGATTATTTTTCAGCCATTCTGCGGATTCTGCCATCGTGTCATAAGGTGCGTCCCCCTTCGCTAAAAAGGCATTCCCTGGATTGGTCGAAACAACAGGTCCGATTGTCCAGTTTTCCAGCTTGTTGTTTTCCTGGATGCTTCCATATTCGACGCCTAAATACGCCATGTCATGGAAAAACATCACAGTACTGCCGTCATTCTTCGCCTTCCCCAACTCTTGGAAAGCCCGGACTGCCCCGACTGCGTCCACTTTGATATTCGTTCCCAAAGGATCTTCCAAATAGCGGCTGATCGTATCGGCATTCTGGTATGTATCCCCACCTGTAGACGTTGAACCGATCACCAACCTGATCCTCGAAACATCCACCTCTGACCCTTCACCTGACCCGGCTGTAGTATCGCTGCACGCCGCTAGACTGAGCGCGAGCACAGCTACCAAAAAAATCGTAAAAAGTTTCTTCATCATACACTCTCCCTTTCGATTTTTGTAACCGCATACAATTATCTGTAAAAAACCATGAACGAGATACTACATGTATAAAAATTTTAAATTAAACATTGTGGAGGATTCCATCCCGTAATATATGTTTCCTCGTGCTTTCCTTTTTTTGGGTCTGCCGCCGGATGTTTCCAGCGGCAGCTTTCTTTCCCTTTTACTTCAAAAACACCGTTTTGATCGATGTGAAGAATTCGATCGCTGCCTGTCCTTGTTCCCGGGAATGCGAGCTTGATTGTTTCATGCCGCCGAATGGTGCTTGCAATTCCACACCGGCGCTCTCTGCGTTGATACGGACAAGCCCGGCATCCATATCGTCGATGAATGTCAGCATCTTTTGGATGTTGGAGGTGAAGATCGAAGCACTCAGCCCGAACTCGACATCGTTAGCGATCTCGAGCGATTCCTCGATCGTGTCGACCTTTATGAGCGCGATGACCGGTCCGAAAATTTCTTCCTGGGCGATTGTCATCGACGAAGTCACATCTTCAAAGATCGTCGGCTGGACGAAATACCCTTTTTCATAATCGCTGGCTGTCAATCTTTCTCCGCCAAGGACGAGTGACGCGCCCTCTTCTCTCCCCTTCTGGATATAGGAGAGGACTGTGTTCAGCTGACTTTCGTTGACACTTGGCCCCATCCAGATACCTTCCTGCAGGCCGTTGCCAACCGTAATCTCGTTCGTTTTCGTGATCAGCTTTTCTTTGAACTGTTCATAGACATCGTTCAAGACGATGACACGGCTGGTGGCGGTACATTTCTGACCGGTTGACCGGAATGAGCCGCTGATCGTCGCATCGACGGCAAGATCAAGATCAGCATCCGAATCGACAATGACTGGGTTTTTCCCACCCATTTCAAGCTGATATTTCGCGCCTCTCGCCAGTGCAGCTTGACCGATTTGCTTGCCCACCGCGTTGGAGCCTGTAAAGGTGATGCCGTTCACATCCGGATGATCCGCAATCCCTTGGCCGATGACCGAACCGGGACCTGCCACCATGTTCACGACACCTGCCGGAAAACCTGCTTCCTCAAAGCATTCAAAGACTTTCGCACATGTCACCGCCGTCTCTGTGGCCGGTTTCAACACGACCGTATTGCCATAAATCAAGGCTGGAGCCGCTTTCCAGATCGGAATCGCTACCGGGAAGTTCCATGGCGTGATGATGCCGATCACACCTAGTGGTGCACGTGTTGTGAACATCAACGCGTCACTGTCTGTCGAAGGGATGACATCCCCGACCTTCCGCAATCCTTCCCCTGCATAATAACGGAGAATCGCTACACCACGTGCTGTCTCACCTTTCGCTTCCGGCAGTGTTTTGCCCATTTCCCTCGTCATGGACTCGGCAATTTCATCTAACCTGCTTTCAAGAATGTCAGCTGCTCTATACAGAAACTTTCCTCTAGCATCACCCGATAATTTCCTCCATGCCTTCTTAGCTGATTTGGCAGATGCTACAGCTTTATCCAGGTCCTCTTTATTTGACTTCGGCACATAACCGACGACCTCATCGGTATTCGCTGGATTTGTATTTTCAATCCATTCATTTGTGCTTGACGCCAGCCATTTCCCGTCTATGTAGTTCAAGTATTGTTTGCTTTGCGTTTGAATGGTCATGATTCGCCTCCTCATTTAAAATGAAAATTTATTTTATTGATAATTTTCAGATAACTACACTTAAAAAATAAAGGTATTTTATGAATGGGCCACCCTATGATCGACTGGGTACTTTTCTAATGCCTTGTCCACTACCTTTTCGAGTTGCTTATAGTGCTCTTTTTCAACCGGTACGATCGGTGGTCTTACGGTATTGGCGACCGGCAATCCGATGATTTCCATCCCCGCTTTGATCAACGAGACCGCATATCCTTTTCTCTGTTTGCGGATTCGATTGATTGGCAGGATTACATTTTCATATAATTCCCGCACTTCCTCTTTACGATCATTCAGAAGGGCATCATAGAAGTGCCTGGATATATGTGGGATATAGTTCGAGATTGCGGAAGAATACGAATTGTAGCCTAAAGGTACATAAGCAGGCATCGTCACTTCAGCCATCGGCATCCCGTTCAACCAGCCGAGACGGTTACCGATCGTTTGTGTAAGCTCGATATTAAGCTCCATATTCCCGACGCCATCTTTAAGGCCGACCACTTGTGGGAACTCTATCAATCTCTTTAATGCATCAAGTTGAAAGATAGCATTGGCCCGTTGATAGACGATCGCATTCAAATCTGTGCTCAAAAGAATCGATTTGTAATATTCATAAAGACCATCCTGTTCCCCTTCGATCAGATAAGGAGGAAGCACCAAGTACCCGTCAGCACCATGCTTGGATGAAATTTGGGCTTTTGCCAGCGCATCGGATAAGTTGCCCCCGACACCTGTATAGACTGGGACTTTCTTATCTACAAGGGAGGTTGCCATTTCTACCATACTTTCATACTCTTTTATGCTGACAGCATTGAATTCGCCTGACCCACAAGCAATGAAAATCGCTTCCAGATCATTTTCCAATAGAAATTCGATATTGCGACTTAACGCCTTTTCGTCAATGTTACCGCTTTCATTAAACGGCGTAATCGGGAATCCTAGAATACCTGTGGGAGCTTTTCTTTCATTTGACATCCGTTTCATCCTTTCTATTTTTGATCAAAGTCCAAAGAATCCTTCGCTTCATGTCGAGCCAAGATCCTCTTCCTTGCATGATCCAAGTGACGGTACATACATAAGTAAGATTCAATAGGGTCTCTTTTTTCCAGGGCGGCATAAATTTCTTTATGTTGTTCAATCGTGTAATCTTTATCCCGGTCCTCCGGAGGGATGGTTTCTTGCGTCTGATCGATCATGCTCAACAACGGATCAATGATCCCTTCGATGATTGGATTACTCGCACTATAAGCGATGATTCGATGGAACTCTTTATCGAGCTCAATCGTGCTTCCTTCCTGCGCTTCCATCTTTTCAATGTTTTCTTTCAGCCTTCCTAAGTCTTCATCGGTGATTTTTTCAGCTGCAAGTGTAACAAGACCTAATTCCTGTGCAATACGGGTCTCGATGAATGCCTTGATATCACCTACTGATAACGACAGCATGATTTTGAAGGGCTTACTTCCGATTTTATTGGTGAAATACGTTCCTTCCCTCGTCTTTCTGCGGACGATTCCGATTGTTTCGAGTGAACTGATCGCTTCCCGGAGGACAGGCCTACTAACCATGAACATATCGAGCAATTCCATTTCAGAAGGAAGCTTGTCTCCCGGCTTCAATTGACCGCTCAACAGCAATTCGATGATCTGGTCGATCACCTGGTTCGATAACGTTTCTCTTTTTACAGATTTTACCCTTAATTGGTCATTAACTCGGCTCACAATTTTTCCTACTTTCTCTTTTGATTCTGATTGATGTGGATTAACATTTGCTATGTATTTTTATGTTGTGTCTAATTGTATGACAAATAAAATATTCTGTCAATTCAAAATATAAAATTATTTATTTGTCAGACAAATAAATTTAAGACGGGTGAAAATAAAAAAGCTCTGTAGATTTTCGCCACAGAGCTCGGATTTCACAGAAAATGCTTCACAATTTATTTCCTGTTCTTGTATTACTAATTTAATTTTTTTCACAGAAGATAATTCCTTGCATTTGTTGCATCAATCCTCGATAATTTTCTTTTCTATTCTCGGGTTGGATCATCCCTAAGAAACTTCGTCAAAAAGTAAAGATCAGCCCCTTTTACCTAGATGTCACCACTAAAAACTTTACGTCTCTCTCGGAAAAGTTATACCAGTAATGCGCTTTTCTAGCATTGAACATGAACGGTTGATGTTCGCCAAGTTCGATTCTGTCCCCCTCTACTTCCACAGTCAACTTCCCCTCAATCACGAACAAAAACTCATATCCGTTATGGGAAAAAGCACTGCCTTTATTTTCTCCTGGCTTCAACGTGACCATGATGGGTGAAAAGTCAGCATCATGTATACCGCAGGATAAGTCCTCATAGTGGAAGGATACGTGTTCCATAGCTGATTTTTCTCGTACTCGGTTCTCGGAGAAAAAGAAGCTCGGATTGACGTCCAAAGCATCCGCAATCTTTTTCAAGGACTCTAATGTGACACTGGATTTTCCACGCTCTACTTGCGATAAAAAGCTGATGGAAACCCCTGTGTGTCCAGCTAATTCCTTCAACGTCATCTTACTCGTTTTCCTTAATGATTTGATCTGTTTCCCAATTGAATCCGAAGGCATCGGGATACCTCCTTTTGTTATCGTATCTGACTCCATTATACATGACCATTCGCTTTGAAGTGATATACTAAATGATTGCTAAGTACTATTGACAGAAAACTTTTAATTATCTAAAATCGACAAAAGGGAAAAATTGAAGTACCACTTTAATTTTCAAGGAGGAAATCACCATGGAAAAGAAACAAATACGACGGGTATTGATTGCTAGTTTAGTAGGAAGCTCAATCGAGTGGTTTGATTACTTTTTATATGGAACCGTGGCCGCACTCGTTTTCAACCAATTGTTCTTCGTGAATGAAGATCCTACAGTTGGACTCTTGCTCTCCTATGCCTCTTTTGCATTAGCCTTCTTCATCCGCCCTTTCGGAGGTGTCATCTTCAGCCATATCGGTGACCGTATCGGCAGAAAGAAAACCCTTGTCCTGACCCTTAGTCTGATGGGGGCTGCGACATTTGCAATGGGGATTCTTCCTACCTATCAAGCCATTGGCATTTGGGCACCGATCTTATTGATCACCTTGCGTTTGATCCAGGGGCTCGGTATCGGCGGTGAATGGGGCGGTGCGCTTTTATTAGCCTTTGAATATGCGCCTGAAGAAAAAAGGGGCTTATTTGGCGCAATTCCTCAGATGGGCGTGACGATCGGGATGCTCCTCGGAACTATTGCCCTCTCAATCATAAGCTTGCTTCCTGAAGGCAGTTTTATCACATGGGGATGGCGTGTCCCATTCCTTATGAGTGCATTGCTTGTCATTTTCGGGTTATGGATCCGTAAAGGTATTGATGAAACGCCAGCATTCAAACAAGTAAAAGAATCTGGAGAAGTTCCAAAGCTACCGATTGTCGAAACGTTAAAAAATTACTGGCGTGAAGTGCTGATCGCCATCGGGGCAAAAGTCGTCGAAACAGCACCATTCTATATTTTCAGTACGTTTGTCGTATCCTACGCGACAGGCAACCTGGGCTACTCCCGGACCGCTACATTGAATGCCGTCATGATCGCAACCGTCATCACGACGATCTTGATCCCGATCATGGGGAGACTGTCTGACCAATTCGGCCGCAGAAAGATGTACATGATCGGAGCAATCGGAATGGCACTGTTTGCATTTCCATACTTCTGGATGCTGCAGCAGCAAAATGTCGTGTTACTTGTCGTAGCCACAGTGATAGGTTTAGGCATCATTTGGGCACCCATCACGGCGGTTCTCGGTACGATGTTCTCAGAGATTTTCGACGCAAAGATCCGTTATACAGGAATCTCTCTCGGCTATCAAATCGGGGCAGCTCTAGCAGGTGGAACAGCTCCTCTGGTTGCAACAGCACTGCTCGCTACCTTTAATAATTCCTATGTTCCAGTTGCCATCTATATCATTTTCACAGCAATCATCTCACTCGCAGCAATCTGGGCTGTGAAGACGCGCAAACATAAGCAAATGGATGTCTCACTTAACAGTTGAACCATCTTTTAAGGAGGACCTCACATGTTGATCATAAATGAAAAGGAAATTCAACAGAGTTATGGAATGAAGGATGCCATCAGGGATGTCAAAACGACGCTACACGCCTATGGTGCTGATAAAATAGACAGCCCTCACCGTACCGTTCTTCGCTTTCCACAGCACGAGGGTTCAGCACTTTATATGCCGAGTGCAGATTTATCTGATGAGGTATCAGCGGTGAAAGTCGTTACCATTTTCCCGAAAAACCCATCAAAAGGGAAAGCGACAACACAAGGTGTTCTTTTACTGTCCGATGCAGAAAACGGCGAACATCTTGCCATGATGAATGCCTCGTATTTAACAAGACTCAGAACGGGGGCTCTGTCCGGTATCGCTACCAAGTATCTGGCACGTAAAGACGCACAGGTGCTCACGATCATCGGGACAGGCGGTATGGGGTTCGAACAAGCGCTTGGCGTGTTAGCCGTCAGGAACGTAGAACGAATCTTATTGGTGAACCGGACGCCATCTAAAGCCGAAAAGTTCGGTGAAAAACTGCAGGCATCCGGTATCGACATTCCATTTGAAGTCTATGAAGATGTTGCTGCAGCAATACGTCAGTCCGATATCATCTGTGGTGCAACCCGTTCGAACGAACCCGTATTCAATGGGGATGATTTGAAACCCGGGACACATATAAACGGAATCGGTTCTTATCTGCCTCATATGAGAGAAGTCGATTCTACTACCATTACACGCGCTTCCAAAATTATCGTCGACGATTTAGGAGGAGCAAAGGACGAAGCCGGCGAACTCATCCATGCAGCAAATGAGGGATCATGGTCGTTTGATGATCTTCATGGCGAGCTTTTTGAACTGGAAAACAAGCTGAAACCAGGTCGAGAAAGTGAAGCTGAAATCACCTTCTTCAAATCCGTCGGTGCCGCTTACTTTGACCTTTCAGTCGCCAAAGGCGTCTACGACCTATCAAAAGACCGGAACATTGGCACAGAATTCGAAATATAATCTCAGTAACCAGGAAAAATCACATAGTGTCCGTGTTTATGCTACACATTCAAAAAGACTTAGAGGAAAATCTCCTCTAAGTCCATTTTTTAGGGGGCTGTTTTATTTTTAATGGAATAGGCCGGACTCCTTCGATTTTTTCATGATCTTTTCTGTTCTTTTGTTGAGTGTTTTCTTCAATAGTCCTCCGATCAATAACGCGATGGAACCAAAAATAGCCAGCGCCACTACATCATGGGTGACACGTTTCCAAACGATACCAGCCAGGGCTTCCCTCACCAAATCGATTGCATACGTAAATGGTAAGAACGGATTGATCATCTGGAAAAATTCAGGCAACAGAACAACAGGATAGGTTCCGCCAGATCCAGCTATCTGCAATACCAATAGTACGATTGCGAGGGCTTTACCAAGATCACCGAAAATGGAAACGAGTGTATAGACGATGGTTGTGAAGATTAAGCTGATGAACAGTCCGAATAAAATGAACCAGCCTGGATGACCAATGCCTACATCGACAACATATAAGTCTCCAATAGTGATGACGAGGGTTTGACATAAATTGATCGTTAGGAATGTCAATAATTTTCCAAAGTACCGTTGCCTTGAGGTATATTCTTTCAAGCTTTGCCCATCCACTTCTAATAAGGAAATGAGGAGCAAGGCACCTACCCAGATCGCGAGTACACTATAAAAAGGAGTCATGCCTGTTCCGTAATTGGAAACGGGGAACAGTTCGGTCTTCGTTAAGGTGACGGGTTCGGCAAAGAAATTCCGTTCTTTTTCTGGATCATTTTTCAACAGGTCGATGATCTCATTAATGTCCGTTTCGCCCTGCACCTCACGAATCTTATCCGCCAATTCGTTGATTTTTCCGTTCACATACGGATATTCATTGAGCATGTACGATAAGATCTCTTCGCCTTCATTCAAGTTACTTTCGGTTCTCCCCAGGATTTTCTCAACTTCCGGTATCGTTTCCTGTATATTGGTCAGCATTCCCCTTGCTTCTGACAAGGTCTTTTGTGCATTATCGATATTTTGTAAAACGGTTGGCTCTATGTTTTCGTCATATTCTTTCAAGAACGCATCGATTCGGTTGACCGTATTGCCGGATAATTCATCCAGGTTGTTGAGTGTATCATCTACTTCTTGTTCTTTATCCGTAACGAACGATTTAAGCTGGTCAGATTCCTTTTGTACTGTTTCAATGTCTGTCTGCAGTTTGTCCAGTTGATCAATTGCCTGATCGATCTTCTCATTTTCTTCTTGCTTATTTGGATGATCCTGTTGCTGGTTGTTCAAATCCTTCAGTTGTTGGAGTAAGCTTTTGGCAGTCTTGATATTGTCGAGTGCCTGATCTGTCTGCTGATCCAGCCTCTTCTGGACTTCTTCCCCTGAACTGAAGTCAATTTCCTTACTTTTCACCCCTTTGATGAATCCATTAACATCCCTGGAAACATCCCTTGCCTTCTCTAGATCAGCTTTCACTTTTGGTGATAATTCATTCAGTCTATTCTCAGCTTTATTTAAAAACTGGGTCGTTTCATCGATTATCTGTAAACTTTCCCCTGTGAGCCGATTCGCCTTTGGAATCATGCTTTGCGCCTGGTTGATGATTTTTTGTGCCTGTTTTGCATCAGTATAGGACTGCTGCGCCATATCATGGATTTCCGGTAGGGCATCCTCCATTTTGAACACGTAATCTTCAAATCGCTTGATATCCGGTAGATCTTTTTCAAGCTCTAATCCAAGTTCGTTGAAGTTTTCAAAAATGACACCGTTGACGATGGATATGAAATTGCTGGTGATCTGTTCCACAATGACACTGGCACCCTTATCTGTTATTTTCGGTGCGATGGCGTTGATTTTTTCATTTACATAGTATTCCATATTCGCTTTTTCTGGGTTTCCGGAAACGACGGTAGCCAGTTTCTCCGAAAAATCTTCAGGAATGACGATGACGGCAAAATAGTCTCCGTATTCGACCTTATCCATCGCTTGTTTCCTGTCGGCAAAATGCCATTCCATCGTTTTGTTTTTCTTCAATTCTTTTACAAGTTCGTCGCCGACATTGACCTGATCCCCCCTGACTTCCGCTCCTTCATCCTCATTGACGACTCCAACTGAAATCTGCTCCGTATTCCCATATGGATCCCAGGATGCCTTGATGTTGATCCATGCATATAAGGAAGGAAGGAGGATCAATCCGCAGATCAGGATGGCCGCCACCCAGTTGGTCACGATATTCTTCATATCTTTTTGATAAATACTTAATCCGTTATTCATAATTAAAACTTCCTTCGATAAAATTTATACAGAAAACGTGGCAAATCAAAGTCTAAGATGCAGGATGGACTCATTTGACCGAATTGTTCATCTGGTCATTTTTGAGCAAAAAAAGAAAAGCCATCACCCAAGATCTCTTTTGTTTGACAGCAATCCTGATGTCAGCTGTGTACGGAATATTTCAATGATCTGATCTTTATCCAATGGATCGTATATCTCTGAATATTCCACTACTAGCGCCATATACAATTTATACATGATAAAAGCGATGACCTGTGAATCCACGACACCAATATTGTCTAATCTTTCACCCTTTTCAAGGTGGTTCTTGATACAATCAATGATTACCCGTTCCACTTTTTGCAATGCTTCTATGGCATTAGTTGAACCTAGTGCTGTGACTTCATGACTCAATTTGACAAGCAGATGATGCTGTTGTCTGAATTCTAATAAATCATATAATGCGTATGTGATATTGTCATATACGTCTCGTTCTGGGACAGTTGATTTTTCGAAAACAAGCTGTAATTCTGTTATGATTTGTTGCAAAACAGCATCGAAAAGTTCTTCTTTGCTTTTGAATTCGGTATAGATCGTCCCTTTACCGATCTTTGCTAATTTAGCTACTAGATCAATCGTCGTACCTTTATATCCATACATGGAGAATGAAGCACTCGCTGCTTCAAGGATACTCTCTCTTTTGTTTCGGAGCATGATTTCACCTCAAAGAAATATTTGACCGAATTGGTATTATGGTCATTATTGTACATCGCCTTCCCTCAAAAGTAAAGGGTCGTTATAGTCGATCTTTTATTATTCACACACCATTTTTTAAATTTAATGAATACTATGAAAGAAAAACATGGAGATCATATCATTCTCATAAAAAAACACCACTTCAGTATAGTGGTGTTTTTCTTGTTTGATTTACTTTTAAATAACACGTACGGTTACGATGCCATCAATCTGTTTGATCTCATCTTCCAAACCGATCAAGTCATCTTCATTCACTTGATTATCTATATCGATCATCGTATACGCATAATCCCCTCGGCTTCTGTTCACCATATCCGCAATATTCAAGTTATAGTTTGATAGAACGGTCGTCATCTGGCCAACTATATTCGGAACGTTTTTGTGGAATCCGGCGATACGAGGTTTTCCCGTATAAGGTAGAGAAGCGTTTGGAAAGTTGACCGAATTCTTGATATCCCCAGTCTCTAGATAATCCTTCATTTGACGGGCGGCCATGACTGCACAGTTTTCCTCCGATTCTTTCCTGGAAGCACCAAGATGAGGGATTGAAATGACATTATCCACATTGATCAGTCGTTCATTTGGAAAGTCTGTAAATACTTTCCTATCTTTCCATTCTCAAGAGCCACTGCCATATCCTCATCATTAACAAGTTCACCCCTTGAAAAGTTCAGGATATGGGCGTCATCCTTCATGATGCCAAAGGTCTCTTTATTGAACATCCCTTTCGTATCAGGAGTTAACGGGACGTGCACCGTGATATATAGTATGCATATCATAACTGCGCACAACAATACCATCAGGATCTTCACTTTCACTGTTTATCGTATAATTCTCTTTATTGAATACATTCAGTCCACTTGCTGCAATCCCATTTAACGTCTTGATCGTTTTGACTTTCTCTAATGTATTAAGCTCATTGGATCTTCTCCTTTTTTAGTAGTTAGAAAGATTCTTTGCCTTTCATCTACATACACATAGAAAGAACCGGATTGTCTGCCTTTAAGGGAACCTGATTGCTAGTTAGATGATGATGGATTCTTGAACATCCCTCCTATAAACACAAAGAGGCAAGGGATCAAATATCCCTTACCTCTTGCCCAGGCGAACGGCTAAACGTCACTATGTGCTCCCTCACGGTGATTCGTGTTCGCCAGTTACACATAGCCTATTGATTAATAGTTATAGTATCAATTATCGGCCAAACCTTCAACACTATAATGCTGAAGCGTTACTTTAATTTATAGTTTTTATGTTTGGCTAGTTTTTCCGCTGAAGTATTGCGAATTTCGCTTCAATCAAAACTTAGTCAATAATCAACAGTATTATTTACCAAGACCAATAAAAAAACCCTGAACTTAACAGGGCTCTGTAAAAACACGAAAGTTATGGATAAATGATAGATTATTATTCCTTATATCCACGTGGATCCCTCTTCTTTTCCACCTTCCGTTCATAGGGTGGTATCCGCGTGTCAGGATCCCATTGCGAAAACTCACCCCCTTGCTTGCATATGGGGCATTCTTCATGTAATTCATAGGGCGGACACATCACATGGTACGGACACCTTCTAAATAAATTCATAGAGTATCACCTCCAAAGAGCGTAATACTCTATCCTATTAAACTACCAGTTCATCCGGTTGTGCTTATCGCCACCAATTAATAGAAAAAGGAGCACAAATGCTTTTGGTTCGTTTTACAAGTAGAAAAACTATTAAACAAGAACCATTCGCTTATTGATCACTTGGTCTTGTTGCTTCCTTTAAAATATTTACTTTCCAGCAAACTATGGTTGTGCTATCCCTAACACCATTGTCTTGGATATTCTTCAGCATTGACTGAATACTTTCATCATCTTTCGAGTTAAAAAAAGAATTATAGATGTTTCTAGGATCTGAATAAGGTTCATTAGGGCATTCAACTAAACCATCAGTGGTTAGAAAGAGGCGATTCTCTCCTTTTCGTAATTCCTTGAGCCCAACACTATAACAAGGAACTGCCTGCTCAAAAGTATTAACCTGCCCTATCCATTCATAGAATTGTCTTTGATTTAACTGATACTGACCGAGTGCAGCTAGTTCTGGGTGGAATAAATAAAGAATACAGTCCCCCACCGAAAACCACCACACATATTTTTCTTTTCTTACCACAATCAAACAGGCCGTTTCTCCTTTAACCCTTCGACAAGCAGATAAGAATTCTTCAGATTGAAACATGTTTACTATCTTTTCTTCGAGCCTTTTAAAAGTTTGTTGAGTTGTCGGCAAAGATAATAAAGGTTTAATTTGAAATCTTTCATGAATGAATTGTTCTAAAATCAGTTCAGCACTCTCTGCTGTATTATGTGCGTCCAGAATTAAAGTGAATTCCCAATCTTCCTTTTCATTTACCCATACTAAACATCCATCTTCATTCTTATATTGTCCTGTATCCGAATTACCGCCAAATCTGCCCACGGTAACATGATTAAGTTGATGCACATTCGAATTATCAACGAAATTTTCTTGGCTGCCTACCCAGCAAAAATCTTGGATAATGTTATTCATGCGCATGATTCTCCAGATATGTTTTAATACGAGTACAAAGTTCGATCACAGCGTTGTTGTCTCCCGTAGGAGCTTCTTCCCAATCGTAAACTTCCATCGGTCCCCAGTATTCTTCTGGTGTATTTGGATAACGTGCAACTATGTGCATATGAAGATGGGGAACTGAATTTCCTGAAACAAGTGAATAGATGTGTTCCGCTTTTTCAGACTCTATTAGAGCTTTGCTTACCCTAGCCATAATTACCCCAAATGCTTGTGCTTCTTCTACTGTCATATCACCAAGAGTCGGAGTGTGTCTTTTCAAGTCAATCATAATATGCCCTAAATAGTTTGGTTTTCCGTTCCGATCAATATGACCGACATAAACATAATCGTCTTCATAAATCATGACTCCTGAACTTTGAATACTTCCAGCGTGTTTATTGCATATAAAACAATCGCCCACAGATTCTCTCCCCTTTTTTTATGTATTTCTAAGATTATAATATAACCACAGTTAAATTGGTATAATTTTCTAATATCTTCTGTAGTGTCAATTAGAAGGGTATAAACATTATAAAAGGAGGTACTAAATCATTTGTGATTTGTACCTCCAATTGTATAACTTTTATATATTTTCTTGTGTAATACAATCATCCACTTTGACATTCCAAATCATGTGGTCATACCCTTCGCCCCAATAATCCTTTAACACGTAAGCAGGTTCTCCAAATTTCTTCTTCCAGATTTTCTGAGAGCTGCTATATCCACTATCTAAACAAAATTCTTCAAAGCGTTTTTTCTCCAAAGACAAATAGATTTCATTCAATAGAAGTTTCCCTACACCCTTCCTCTGATAGTCCGGATGGACAAATACGGTTCCGATCTCCATTAGCCCTTTATAAGCATTGTTTGTACATTTATTAATAAGTTCGCTAGCCGGTCCATATTCAATGCAACCAATTATTTCATCCCCATCTACAGCTATCAAAAAGAATCGGTTCTCCCCATTACTCTCCAGATCACTTTTCAGATACTTTTTCTTAGCTTCAATTTCTTCACTTAGATCATCGAGCATATCTTCGATTCCTTCTTTAGCGAACGTATCCGTAATCACTGTCCTGAATAATTGATGCAGCTCTTCCATGTCATCCATTTTTGGTCTTCTTATCTGAAGCAATGTGAAATCCCCCCAATCCCAATTCCTTGTTCCGACACTTTTCATTAAGGCAGCCACTCATAACAGGTGTCAGCCAATTGCTGTAACTCCGAGAAAAACAGACTTGCATGATACCCATCGCAAACAGCATGATGCATTTGTACTGAGACAGGCAACCATACTTTATCGTCCTGATCGAAGTATTTCCCCCCGGTAATGATCGGCAATAAAAAATTATGATCATTCTGGATGTTCAGGTTGAATCCAGTAAAACTAACCCAGGGGACACTGGATATAGGAAAAGAGTTTCTGGGTTCATTTTCTTTTGAGAAAAGCCCCTTCATATCGTTATATTGCTTTATATCATCTTGATAATTTTGATAAAAGACATCAAAATCATCAAAGAAGTCAGACCAAATGCTTGAGAAGGATTTATCATCAGGGTGAAAGATTGTATAACTTGGCACCATTTCGTCCCAATATCCCAGAACGCCTTCCTTATTAAAGCATGTCCGGAATTCTTTATGAGCATTAACGGTTCTTGTAACCATATAAATAAAAGCAGGATAAATCCTCAACCCTTTGTTCTGAAGATGATCTAGCAATATTGTGATATTAATATTCGATGTCAGGTTGAAGGTACATTTCAAATTCAAATAATGCTCGAAATACTCTTTTCGATCCCATTTTTCTTTATCAATGATATGAAAGTTCATGATCAGCCTCCTAAAATCGTTTTTCATTAGTGATTTCAGGAGGCAATTTGTCTGCCTTTCCCAACCGTTTCACCCCATTCGATTCATTTCAACTTATTACCCATATTCATTTGGTGTTTTCCTGTATTCAACACATCCACATTCTCCTGGATGATCTCCCATCCATTGTTTAGATATAGGTTTTTTGCCGCTTCCATTTCGACACCAGTCGTGAAGATGGCCGTTTGGTGAGGAATACTACTCAAGATCGTATCATGCAGCACCTTTCCAATTCCTTTTCGATGGTGCTCCGGATCCACAGCCAACTCCACAAACTCAAAACAATCCGTCAGCCATTCTTCGATCTGCTTCTCTGTCATTTTAGCCCGAAGCTTACCATTGTAAAATTGACCAGGGAAAGAAGTGTAGCCATAAACAAACCCGTGGACCTTATCGTTTTCATCCACCGCTACCAGCCCCTGATACCCTTCATAGGTTGCATGACGTTCAAACCGTTCCTTCGTATTGTCAAATTCCCCGCCATGAACCCTACAGTAAATATCCACAACCTGATCTAAATAAATCGGTGTTAGTTTGATTATTTTCATATCCATCAGTTAACCTCTCTTTTGTTAACACATAATTAACTTCATTTTTCAGATGACATACTTTACAAGGAATCACAGATGGATCCATTATTTCTTCAAAGTTATCTACTGGATAATAATAGCCATTCTTCCCTTTATTTTTATTAACCTTTTCCTCGAAATTCTTTTCTGTAACATACGAACAATCCGTCTTATGCAACTTGTTTCCAGTCGCACTATCATAAATGATAACGGATGGGTATATATAATCTCATCATAAAATTTGTTCGATATTTTATTTATATATTCCTTCATAGCTCCATTATAAGGATGTCTTTTATTCCATAAATTTGGTTATTTACTTTTGTCTTCTCTTGGTAGAGTTGAGTATAAGTATCTATCCTTTATAGCATAATGTTTCTTTTCAAAAACTCCCGCAAGTAGATTGTCTAAATATGGCAACCGTTCAATAATGGCATTTTCTGTTCGTGATTATTTATTTAAATAACTTCCTAATCTCCATTGATTCCATGCATTCTTTAACCTTCCTGGTTTAACACAACAATCAGTGATAATTGTTTTTTATCAACATTATCAATGGGGAGTTGATTCTGCATTTCTATTATAAAGCCAGCTATCCATTTTCGTGAGGCTTGAATACCACTTAAACTATTTATTAACCTTTTTTTCATACCATCAGGTAATACAATATCAACAGAGTAACCATTTGTATCTTTACTCCCAGTTATAATAAAATGTATTTCCTCTTCAATATTCCTGCCGCCTATAATCTCTTTAGGCATACCGGATGATTTTCTTCTTATCTTAAAATCTTTACTAGAGGCAATAAATTCATCTATTAAAAATCGTTGAACTTGGTTTCCATCCTTCTTTATAAAATGTAATGCTTCAATTACATCTGACCATTTTAAACGAATCGTCCCTTTATAGTTAGGAAGTTTTTTCTTATGAGCAGCAAGCTGAGCTTCATCTAGATTACCTCTAATTTTAAATTCAAACAGTAATGTAAAATTAAATCCATAAACCCAGGCATCAGGTATAGAATCCATATTGTTTTCCAGAGTATTGTTATCTTGATGAAATTCATATGGAGCTATCCCAATTATGTATTTATATTTATTTGAGGACTTCGGGGGATTTTTCATGAAGAGACCAATACCAAGTTGATTATAATCAAAGTCTTTTGATTTGTTTCCAATAAGTTTATGGATGAAAAGAGGTAGTAATTTATAGTTATCATAATTTAGAATATACATGAGAATGTTAGTATAATAATCTTCTTCCATTTTTCTAAAAGCAAATTCATATGCTTCCCCCTTTTCCACTCCAACATTATAATAACAATACCCTCTAAAAATGGATATAATTTGAAAAAAGGAGTTCCATAATGTTGGAACTCCTTTTTTCAAATTTATGCTACAATGCTTAATAGCCTTTCGTGGATTTTTCGCCACTCCTGATTAAGATCCACTGTACACACTTTCACTTTAGAACCAAGTATTTTATAATATAGATCCAAATCTTTATCAACTGTTGGATACAACAATATACCCGTTAACTCTTTCTTATCCTTATTTATAAAATTACTTAAATAAGCATGTAACTGATACAAATTTCCACTAATCAACTTATCGTTATTAAATCTAGAAGATGTAGCATTTTGATAATACTTGGTATCCATAATTACCTTTCTATCATACATTTCAATAGAAATGTCCGTTTGCATGATAGGTAAATAACCTAAGTCTTCACCTTCTGCATTCCAATAAATATTTTCTCGATACACTCTACTCTCCGGCAATTCTTTTCGATAAAAGTTACGCACAAAATCCTCATATAAATATGCCATCGCTTTAGGATCTTGTTCAAAATTAATGAACTTGTCTCCTCGTGCATCTTCATTCATTAAAAGAGATTCATGCAAAAACCGGCAAATATCAATTAAAAATCCATAATAGGAATTACTGCGATGAATTTTAACTTCATTAAATATTTTAGAGCTTAGCTTTAATAAATCAATATCTCGAAAGTAATGATATAGCTGTTGAATATCTTCCTTTAATTTTTTATCTGTTTGAGGAGTCTTCAATAAATTATAAAGGGTAGTTTTGATAATTTGATTGTGTAAAATGTTATGAGTCATTTCATCAAATTGACAATACATTCTAGCTTTCTTAAAAGATAATTCATTTAACGATTGAGGAAAATTAATCCTTCCACGAATGGTTGAAGTTTCTTCCTCCATATTACTGTACTCTTTGTAGAACCCTCGCTTGATTAAAACTCGTAGTCGATTTACTAAAATTCTGGATAGTAGATGATAAATATCTTTTTCATCTGACCTTGAGACATAAACATCCTCTTTTTCTTCTAGCCTGTTCCATGCATAGCACAGCATGTAATAAATATTTTTTATAGGAATTTTAGTTGAACTTTTCAAGGAGTCCATTTACTTTATCCTCCTGATCAAACCAGTATTCACGGAGTAGTGGAGCCACTTCCAATCTAATTATTCGATCTAACCAATTTTGTTCATCCTGTATAGTTTCTGTTGTAGGGCAAAAATAACTATGGCCGATTTCATACCCTTTACCTAAATGAATAGTATCCTTACTAATCTCATTATTTATTTCAGTTATAGAAGTTATAATTTTATCAATTAAACCTTGGCTGATATTTTTGTTACGCAAAAAATCCTGAAATTTTTCGTTACTGAATGCTGGCTGTAAAGAAATAAATGTAAATCTCCTTCTCAATGCATAATCGACAAGTGCTAAAGAACGGTCTGCAGTATTCATTGTACCTATCAGGTATAGATTTTTGGGTATATAGAATACTTCCTCATTCTCGTTGTACGCTAATTTTATTGCAAACTCTTTTCCGCGTTTATCTGCCTCTATAAGCATCATAAGTTCGCCAAATATTTTAGATAAATTTCCTCTATTAATTTCATCAATAATCATGTAGTAGTTACTTTCAGGATCATCAATAGCTTTTTTGCAAAAATTATAAAAAACACCATCTTTTAAAGAAAAACTTCCTGTATCATTCGGTTTATATCCTCGAATAAAATCCTCGTAGGTATATGATTGATGGAACTGGATCATTTCTACTTTACTAGGGTCCTTTTCACGCATATGTAAATATGCTAATCGTTTTGCAACGAACGTTTTTCCAACCCCTGGGGGGCCTTGTAAAATGATGTTTTTCTTGTACTCTAAAGCCTCTTTAATATCTTCAGTCTTCTCTATAGTCATAAATACTTCATTTAAGAATTGTTGAGTAACATATTCAGGGCTTTCTCGCACTATAATGTTATCTTGATCTGGTTCAGGATAAGCAGGCTCATCATCAACTAATTCTAATAGCGTTTTGACAGCATCTTCATATAGCGTCCATTCAGTTAACGTTTTTGTTGGTAATCCAGGCGAATACCATTCGCCAACTTTAATCCAATCCACTTGTCTTGTTGAGTGATAATCAGAATGTGTTGATTCATCATACTTATACTCACCAACTATTTTTCCATAACCAATAACATGACTATTACCACGTTTTACAAATACATAGTCGCCTACCTGCATCTCATAACAGAATTGGTAGTTTGCGTGAGCATCATTATGGGGCTTTCCTTCTAATTGATATACTTCTTTTAAAGCCTCCATAATATCTGCTTTACTTTCATATTCCCTAAGATCCCCAAGCTCTTTCCACCCAATTGCAATATGATTATTCGTGTGAAAATCTTCCCACAACATACTGCCCTCACCAGCTGCAATCATCCAATACTTAGGCTCTGCAACTTCTGATATCTCTTCCTCATCTTTACTGAAGTTTTCATATAGAAAACTGAGAAACTGATCTATTTCATAATAAATAGGCAAGTCAGTTCTCTTTCCGACAATTTCCTTATACTTCTCCGTAATACCTTCACGCTTTAGAGAATTTTGGAACTTCAAAAACTTTTCACCATATGTATCTCCACGTGAATAATTAGGCACAATCTCCAGAACGTTTTCGACAGCTACTTTATCACGTTGATTATAAAAACAGAATTCCTCAGGAAAAATATTTCCGAGCATTTCACTTACCACACTGTATCCAAATCCAAATAATTTATATTTTTCGTCAGTTAGAAAACGGTCAATTCTCTCTTTTATAGGATCTTCCCCATGAATTAGATAAATAAAACTGTTACGATATTTTTCTATGGATGCATTCATATAACCTAATGCGCGTTTTCTAGCAATTCCCATTCTAAATGCATTAATATGGTTACCAAGTTCTTGAACATCTTCCCACTCTAATTCTTCTAAGTGAGAACGCTTACTAAATTTACTAAAGAAGTCATAACTATTTCGTATATATTCATTATTGTCCAGTTGTTCCATTCCTTCTAGTTTAAAAAGCTCCAAATATTTATCTAAGGTTGGTAACTCTAATTTATCTTCTACAATACTAGGATTCTCCCAAAGTTTTAAAATTCGTTGATACTGATCTTCTTCTAAGAAAAAGTTCGTTCCTGTTGCTACTCGAATAATTCGTAAACTCATTGTTTCTGGAATTTCTCTTAACTGATGTCTTAGTAACATTCCCTCTTTTTCATTTAAGCGGTGCTCAAGTATTTTTAATTCAACTTCATATTCGTCTTCTTCAAACACATCTGAAGCAACCTCAGCATGAGCAATAATCCCACCTGAGTTCTTTTTCCCTCCGTCTGATCGCCAAATAAACACCTTATCCCCAATGTTTATTTTTTCTACATAATGCTTTTGTCTAACTCCCCATGTAAGTACTTCATTATTTTTTATGTATTCATCTACGTTAAATTGTTTAGGATTTCCTTGAAAGATCCAGTGCTTCATATGAAAGTTAATCCTCCTTTTTCAAAAGTAGTTATTTTTATACTAAGTAAACTAACATTATTATTTCAAAATTCAATCAATTGTACAATCATAAAAAAAAGAAGCCCAGATTAATGGCACTCCTAAGATTCATTTATTTTACATAACCAGTTTTTTCTTTATTCAATACAATAATTACATCAATGAAACAATCGTCTTAAATACTCCAGATGGATTTGAATGAATTGTATTGAGTGGTAGAACCTCTTTATCACCCTGCTTATTGGATAAAACTAATAATTCTTTATCATGCTCGACAGTTAATTGGACCCCTTTTATTTCGTATGATCGTATATGTTTAGCTAAATCTAAGTGTCGCTTTGTTAATGTGGTTATCTCTAAAACCATAACCGATTATATTTATAACAAGGATTTTCTGGATTGACTATTTTCTCTTTAAACTTACCGTAATAGAGTCTTACTCGTTACTATCCGATTGCAGTAGAAAAAAGAGAGATTTCTTCTCTCTCTAAATTTACCTCATGTGTGTTCGTAGCAGGACTAATCTATTGATGTATTGCTTAGCTTGATCAATTTCATCCTGATCTTGTAACTTTTTCGCCTCATTTTCTACACGCTTCTCTTCATCTTCAAGTATCTTTGCAACTTTTAATGTATCAGACAACAAAATACTAAGAACATGTTTTTCTAAATCCTCTATATCAAATACCTCTTCATCAATGAATAGTCCATAGAACTTTATGTTGAAGTATACGTTCCATAGGAGGGTGTTAACTAAGGCTATTTCGTTAACCATTGAATACGAGTAGTCGATACCTTCCCTGTAGTAGCCTGATGTAAGAAAGTTACAATGTGTGATTTCACTTAGGAATGAATACACATTGTTGTATGAGACCTCTTCTTCTGCCTTGTCAGCGATACCTTTAATGTTTATCAAATTATCTTCCTCTAAAGTATGGATATTTACCACTTTATTATAAATTGGATTACCCTTTTTACTAAATGCATGTCGGTATTTCTTTTCACCATTCAATCCTAACTTGTAGTCTATTAATTGATCTAACATATCATCACTCTTTGTGACCGCTTTAGCGTTAATTAGACACTCATAGTTGCTCCTGGTAAGATTGAGAGCATCTTCATATAGGTCTGATTCAATGAGCGTCTCTATGGCAATCATTGACTTAGTGAACTTTGTGAAACAAAAGAAAATAAAATCTTCTTCATAATCAAGATCGGATACTGGAATATTACCTACTTTCTTAGAAAGGACTACAGCTATCGCCTGTTGATCAACAATCATCTTGTTTAACTCAATATACTTTGTTAATAGGTTCTGTAACTTTTTTATTTCTTTTTCCATACAATTCCCTCCCGGAGCTTTTTCTTTTTATGTTAATGTCATCCTTCACAAATAATGCTTAGGGGTTTATTCTCTTTATTTTAACAATAATAGGAAATAGTGAGTATAGCGATTTGAGAATTTTATTTTTTAAAAGTCAAATGTTAAATGGATTTTCCATAAAGAAAAATGAACTTAGCATCAACTAAGTTCATTAAAAGTGAAACCACTTGGTATTGTTCGACTTCCGTTAAAGGCATTGATGATATGTTCCAATGCCTTTTTTGTTAAAACTTAAATTAATTTGCTTTGTAGATATACTCATACTTACGTTGAGGTTGCCATACATTACATAAGAATGCTTCCGGTGCTAAATAGTTTGAATTGTGATCGCAGATAGATTGATGTAGTGGTGTTTCCTTATTTAAAACAATTCGATTTAGTTCAATAGTAATTCTTTTCTCATCAAAAAATACACAAAATTATTTTAAAGATAAGTTATATTATAGAGTTACCTAATAACACGCTCTAATAAACTGTTCTTTTTGCAGATATCCTGTAAATATGCTCTGTCAATAATAATAGGATTATTTCTTTCTGATATTACTGACTTTTCTATAGTACCATTAGTAATTAATATGTCCGCTGCTGATTTGTCATTATAATAGGATTTTCTCCTTTTATTTTTGTGAGAAAGATGTTTTATTTCAACTTTATAAGATTTATTATTTTTTGAAATCTTGAAATCAAATCCCACTTCATAATGTTGTTTAAAATTCTGTACTTCATACCCATTTTCAATAAATAGAAATTCAATAAATTTTTCAAAAGAAATTATATTCATATCATCTACATCAGAGATTCGAGTCCTCTTTTGAAAGTGATGTATCTTATTAATATCTTCTTTAAAATCGTCAATAAAAAGTTCCCCTGCACAAATTCCATCCCTATAAATATAAAAGAAATCTTTTCCGTTTTGGTAGTGTTCAAAGTCAGATGGATATTCTTGAAAGTTATAAAACCCCTCATACGTTAGTAGATTCTGATCAATTCCTAAAAAAATCAGCTTCTCATCATTTAACCTTTCTAATGTTCCCTTATAGATTTCACCTTCTATTCTATACTCTCTATAATTTTTTTTAATCTTCCAATATAGATTCTCTTTTTTATTTAGAATATTTAAATCCTCTGTATCTTCTAGTCTATTTTTCATATAAGAGAAATATTTACTCAATTCACTTTGACCGATGAAACTAAAAATCGCTGAATAATGTTTAGCCCTTTGTATTTTTAATACCAATTCTTTGTCCTTTTCATTAGGTTGACTAGGTGGGTCTATGAATTCATTTGTTGAGATGGAATCTTGACTCAATAAAGTTAAAGAAACTGCATGAATGTCTGATACGATTGATCTTTTTTGGATTTGTGCGTTACTTAGTTGGCCTCTTAAATTGTTTAGGTTTGAATAACCCTTAGATTCAACGACTAACTCATCTCCATTTCTCGTCATACATTTAATATCAGGTCTTTTCCCATGTTCTGTAATTCTATGTAAAGTCGTTAAATCAATGTCATAAAGATAATCTGCCACTAGAACCGCTATACCAACACCAAAATCTTCAGATATTTTTCCTAAAGTTTCTGAGCCTAATAGATTTCGAATTTTGTCAATTTGCACCTTAAAATCTTTATCATTCTTAATTTTTTCAATTAAATCTTCTTTATCAGTAAATTTTTGTCTATTTGAAGGATTAAACCTTCTAGATTGTATTGATCCGATGGCGTATATTAACATAAATTGATTTATTTGTAGCGTCAGTTCACTATTAGTTAACAAGTCTACAGGATATTTTACTCTAGTAGGATTAATTAAGTTACTATCTACTTTTACCAAAATATTATAATTTCTCACTCTAGAAATCGTTAAAGTCTCACTCATACTACACACCTTTGCAAAGTATATTTTTCATCCTTTTTATAATTTTCTTTACAAATTACAAATCTACACCAATACAAATAAGTACCTAATAATAAATATTAAAAAAAATAATTATAATTGTAGTCATACAGTTATTGCTTGTTTTAAATCAATAACATCTTTATCACACTCGTTAATAATAAATTGAGGTACAACCTGATATTCACAAGGATTTAACTGATACATATAATCATTCTCTAAATGATATGTCTCATTTACAAACTTTCTTATAATATCATTTTTACTATTTTCTATATTTATGATTCTATATAATTGCAGTTTCTCATAATTGTTTGAAGACTTTTCATAAAGACTGATTAAGTTATGAACATCTGCCACCGTTTTATAAAAAGAGTCATAATTAAAATTATGAATATATTCGGATATAATAGATGTACCAATTTCTATTTCTTCTGGAGTCATAGGTCTTGATATACTGTTGTTTATAAATTCTGGTATCTCCCTTTTTTTAAATAAATTGGAAAGTAATTGATATGGCTCATCTTTATCTTCATTTACTTCAAACAACCTTCTTAAATAAATTAATTTATTTATATCTTCATCAAGTAAAAAAATATTTTCTTTTACTATTTCCAGAAAAGTTTTAACATCTTTTTTCTCAATTGACTTTTCTGTTAAGATTCCATTTACATTTTCTAAAAAAGCTGCTTTTGGTACAGGTTGAAACTTATGCGGCAGATGATAAATCATATCAACAATTGGATCAAAATCATGTGTTAACAATAATACGGTTTTTCCTCTAAGACTTTTTTCTCCTCTAAACAACATATCAATAATTGCGTACTTCTTATTTTTATCAAAAGAGGATATAGGATCATCCAGGATAATTAAATCCGGATTATTTTTAATTACCTCAAACATAAATAACACAAGTGCAAAAGCGTTTCTTTCACCATAACTTAGATGAAGTTTTACATTTGTAATATGGTCTTCTACAAATTCATTATGTTTTAATTTCAGCTTATAGTTCCCTTCGTTATTCTCCTCTAAATTCACCTGATAGTTATAACCTGCATATTGTAAAAAACTATTTATCTCATCATTGTACTCTTTAATTGTTTTCTCAATATGTTTTTTCTGCTTATTTATTTCACCTTGTAACTGTCCTGCTTTTTCAAGTATATTTTCTAATAATCCATTAATATGACCAACTTTTTTAGAAGTAGTATCCGTATTCATATGACCAATATACTCAATATCAATCTTATAACCTTCCACCACCTCTTTAACTTTGCTAAAATCTTTTAAAGTTTGAAACCCTAAGGTTTTTATTTTTGCTAACTTGTTATAAAGTATATTAATCTGATCTCTTACATCCAATAGGTATTTCTCATATTCGTCTTTTAGACCGTCAACGCTTTGTGAAATCGCAAGTATTTTATTGTAGGTATCTTCTGTAAAATAGGAACTTAATCTATGTATAACATCAATGACTTTATTAAGGTGTTCAATTAGCTTAGAATTATACTCTTTCTTAACAGCTAATATAGTTTCCTTTTTATCTTCTATCCCAGTATTGGTGCAAAATGGACATATATTTGATATCTCCAAATATTCATTACCACTCATCTGCCACTTTAACCATTTTACATTTTGTTTATTTTGCAAGAAATCTTTGTAAACATTTAAGCCTTCTGGTATATTTTGAATCTTATTACCTGATCCAATACCTTTGTAAACACTACTTGATTTAGCTAGTCCCTTTGAGTTTCCAAAACAATTACTTAACTCTAATAAATCATTCATTAGACTATCAATTTCATGATTGTCTATAAAAGTATCCCCAATCACTTTTATATATTCATTAATTTTTTGCATACCTTCTTCGTATTTTTCATCATGAATAAAAACCTCGAAACTATCTTTCAAGAGTTCATCTTGTAGAAAGACATATTGATCTATATAGTTCTCATTAAAAATTGAAATACTGTTTATAGAATCTAACCCTTCAATTTTGGGGTTATTTGTTTCCTTGTCCTTCCTATACTTAAAAGGTTTAAGGTTTAAAAGTTGATTTGTTGAGTTTAATCTATCGAAAATGTCTGACTCCATAGCTCTAGAAATAGTAGATTTACCTGTCCCATTAACTGCATATTTAATGTTAAGAGTGTTTTCAACAATTGAGATGGTTCCGCTCTCAATACTATTACAATTACTTAAGTTAATATCCATGTTATCCCTCCCTAATTTTTGTTATAATCATTTATACTTATATTACCACTTTTATCCAACAAAAAAAGAATAAGTTCTACATAATTTTCTTTTCAATGTCATGAAACAATGAAAAAATTTAAGGCGAAAATTTTGTGTATTTTTCCATAAGAGCAAATCTATTAAATTATTTGAACAATATTAAGAGCCCTATTCAAAGTTTTAGAATAGGGCTTAAAGTTAAGGTTAATTTGAACTTAAAATTGAAATAGATCCACCATTAATTACTTGGCTACCGGCAATAATTTTATAATCCATTTCGCTTGCGCTTGCTATCTCTCTAGCTGCTTTTTCTTTTGATTGAACTACTGGGTCATCAATCTTATTATCACCTTTAACTTCAATAATCAGCATCTTTCCATCGTGTTTCTCAATTAGAAAGTCTGGATAATAACTTCTTACTGTATTAGATTCTGGATCAATATACTGTATATAAAAATCTGATTGGCCATGAGTTAGCATTCCTGTGAAGTAAACTTTATTTATTTCCTGATGGCGTATAATTTCTTCAAAAAAACGTCTTTCTGGAATAGAGTCGAAACAATAGGTATCAAGATGAAAACTTTTTTTAATGTAGTCCTTAAACTGACTATCATTTATTTCGACGACTAATTTTGGGTTTGCACTTATTCTATAACTGCCATCTTCTGGTTCCTTCACAAGTTCAATTTCTTTTATCTCTTTTTTATCATAGCTTTCTAATGAATAGATTGTGTTAAATAGTTTTGGGATAACCCAATCATATAAAAGGTCATTATAATTATTTATATATTCTAGTATCACATCGTAACCTTGTTTTGAATTTAATAAGATATTATCAATCTCTATACATGAACGGTTTATATACCTAGAAATCTCAGCAACAAGTGTTAGTTGACTAAATTCTCTTTTTATTCGGTATTCAGATAAATCTTGACTGGTCTTTCTATTTAACTTATTTGATATTAGCCCGGTTTGTTCTGTATGAACTAGCTTATATTTTTCTAAATCTAACTTTTCAAATTCAAAATCTATCGATTCATTAACACTTTTTTCTTTTAGTTCATACAGCTTCTTTTTTCTATTTACTTGTATTTTAACTGGTGGTGGGACTAAATTAATTTCATAAGGTTTGTTAGAATTATCTTTTTTAGTTAGGTCATTAATGCTTAATCTAAAGTTTTGTTCTAACTCTTCTTCAAGGATTTTCATATTTTCATCTGATAGATACACATTTGCCCTTTCTTGAATAGGACCAATGGCTCTCAAACATCTCATTGTAGCTTGCAAAACAAATATTTTTGACTTTGGCTTTCTAAACAATGCGACCCCAAATAATGATCTACAGTTCCATCCTTCTCTACCTTTATTCACAAGGAGGATAAATTGTTTGTTGGATGGTGGAGTGTCTAACCTATTGAATTCTCTTATATCATCATTTGATGTAAGCTTGTCATCACCTACATTCACTAATATTTTATCAATTGAGATGTTTAGTTCATTTAATATTTCTTCTAATACTGGCTTTAATTCATTCTGAAGTTCATCTATAGTACTTGCAAAAATAGCAAGCTTTGGCAACATGCCTTCATATCGATTTTCCTTATAGTTTTCCCAGAAACTTTTAACAGTAAGATGTAAAAACTCCTCTGACTTAGGATCTGTATAACCATTAACCGTTACATTTTTCAAGTATTTTTTATCAATAGCTTCCTTTAACCCGTACGCATAAACAACCTCAGGAAAAATTTCTTTGCCTGCATATGGTGTACCTGTGTAATTATAACATCCCACAACGGATGTTCCTGATTTTACTAATGCTTTCGCTAATTCATTTATTGTTAGTCTTAAACTTGTTTTAGCTGTTTTGGTTCCCATATCCTTAGCAAGTACATTACCAAAAGAGTGATGCGCTTCATCAACATATATACCTAGTTGTTCAAGTCTGGTCAATTTTGAGAATCGTTGATTGTCGATTAACTCGCCTTCTTCTTCTGGTTGATCAAGTCCATATAAATCTGATATATCATCATAAGCTGATCCCTTTTGAAAGGATGAAAGACTGAAAAGCTGATCAACATTACTTTTTTGCTTATGTTGACGTTTTAAGATAATTTTTTGAGTATTTGAGATGATGATATTAAATTTGGACTGGTCAATTGTATTTAATGTAGTCCCTGAATCCTCAAGAAAGTAAACTTTTAAATGTGTGTTTAGCCAATTTAAATATTCAGGCGGTACCACATTTGATCTATCGAATGTTTGAATTTCCTTCAACGATTGTAAAACTGTTTTATCCGGCGCAAAAACTAAAGCATTGTGACAATATCTCTTATCTTTTGGAAACTTATTAGCTAACAAAAATTCATAGAAGATACATGTTGCCATTAATATAGTTTTACCTGTTCCCATTGTTAGAGCATAAATATAATTTGGATATTCTTGGGAAAACTTTTTCATTCTAGAAAATACGCTCTTATATTGCTCTACATCAACACTAAATAAAGTCCCTTGCTCACCTTCTGTGAAACCTATGTCACTTCTTTTTTCAAATCTATTCTTTTTATAATACCAATCTTCAAATAGTTGATGAACTTGCATATTATCCAAATATTCCTTTAAGAAAATGTACATCTCTAACGCTTCAAATTGTGGTTTTCGAAGAAATGCATTTGGATTTTTTGAGTCATTAAAGTCTAAAAACTTCTTAGATAAGTTCCTATAATGATTTCTGATTCGACCACGATTTTCTTCATGGAACTCCCTCAGATATGTAAAAAATGCAAAGTCCAAAGCAAAATCATTTTTTTTAGCCATTATTGATACTCACCTCTAACGACTCAGATAGGAGGTCAGTTATTTTGATGCGTATTGTTCCAGCATCATGAGGTATTACATATTCACCTTTAACAAAATCCTTTTTATCTGGAATATCTGCAATTTTAGGTTCTAAAACAGCACCATCATAGTTCCAATCGATCATTACTGATTCAACTAGCTCTTTCCAATCTCCAACATTCTCTTTCATAATACTTAATTTTTGAAGTAAGTTCATAGGAAAGAAGTTCCTTATAACTAATTTACCGTCGAAAATAGCTACATCTACTTCCGAGTCACGTTTAAACTCAAGATTCGATTTATCTCTTAATATGTCAACTACTTCAATGTCTAATTTGTATCCAACTTCTTGTTCAAGAGCGGCAGCTAAATCTGGTTCATGCCCCATACAGACTAGTAATAATTTTTCTACAGATTGATTCGGATTTTCTGCTTGTCTTCTTTCAAATAACTTATAATCAAAATTAGTAATAAGCTCATTTAGATCTGCTTTCGTAGATATTCGATTAATAGGCATAACCTTTACCAAATACCCATCTTTTTCACCATCATATAATACATTATTGATCAATGGTTGAACCTCTAAGGCTTCTAATAACAATTGCTTTGCTTGTGTAGGATTACGAAAGATATCATAATTATTTACATTATAAATTTCAAATCCTGGTTGAATGATTTTTGTTTCCTTTAAGATTTTTATTATTCTCTTTGTTGTAGTTTGTACTGCACCCAAATTAATATCGGATCCAATAAATTTTCTTCCTAATTTTAATGCAACTGCTTGTGTAGTCCCTGATCCCATAAAGCAATCAAAAACCAGATCCCCTGTTTTTGTGTTTGATAATATTATCCTTTCTAATAGCTTCTCTGGTTTTTGCGTTGGATAATTTACAATACTCTTATCAGAGTTATTTAATTTATCTATTTCCCAAACATCATCTATATGTTTACCTTCCTCTAAGGCATCCTCAATATACCTTTTTACTCTTTTGCCATTTCCAGCGTCAGATAGAACATATTCTTTACCAGTTTCTTTTTCAATATGAAGTTTCTGTTTTCTTTTTTTGACATATTCTTCTTTAGACTCCCATGCTTCACGATATGGATCGAAGAAAGGATTTGACGTTTTAGAGTAATATAAAATGGTGTCATGTCTTCTATTAAAATATGTAGTATTTTTCCTGTTCCACCCACTATAGTTCCAAACTATTTCATTCTGAAAATTAGACGCACCAAATATCTCATCTAAAATACATCTTAGCTGATGTGACTTGTGCCAATCACAATGAAGATAAATTGATCCGTCATCAGCTAGAAGTTCTCTAATTAATAAAAGTCTTTCATACATAAATTGCAAATATTCATCGTTTGTCCACATGTCTGTATACTGAGTCTCTTCAAAAATATTTATATCTCCTGTAGCCTCATTCCCTCTAAGTTTTATTCTTTTTTTATACTCAGCTTTTGAGTCGAATGGAGGGTCTAGGTACACTAAATTAACTTTCCCTCTGAAGTCCTTTAACAGATGGCTCATAACTTGAAGATTATCTCCCCAAAAAATCTTGTTAAGCCAACCATCAACAGTTTCACCATGAGTCTCTTTTAGTTGGGCAGGATAGTACTGAGTTGAGTGGAAAGGTCGTTTCCCTTTCCAATTTAACATTGGATAACCTTTAATCGGTTCAAATTTATATTGCTCAACATTTATTTCTTGTTCATTTTTACTCATATCTAACACTCCTATAGTTTTGCATCACAATAATAACGCATATCACAGTTTCTACAATGCTTTTTAGGTCGTTTTTTTATTTCAAAGTCTTTTGCTTCGATTTTTTGTACAATTCCATCAAATGTTTCAATGGTGTTATCAATAGCCTTTGTATCCTTAGGAAATGTGACATAAGGATTACTGTTTTCTTCTCCAGTATAATAAAGATGCATGTTGCTAACTTTTTGGCCTGTTCTCTCCTCTATTAAATGAGCATAGACTTCTAATTGGCGCTTATAATGGTACATCATCTCAGATTCTTTCACCAAGTCAGGCTTTTTCTCCGACTTGAAGTCAATTATTTCAACTGTTTCATCTTTACCCTTTATTAAATCGATTGTGCCCTTAAGAATATATTTATCCTTAACTAATGAAACATCCACCTCAGCTTCTTTGATATGTGACCAATCATTCCTTTGTTTCTTCACATATCTTAACACTTGGTCTAATGCCGCTTTTTGCGTTTGTGGTGCAAGGTACACACGCTCTTTTTTCACTAAATTATTATAATTAGAGTTAAACCAGTCTTCTACGTTACTTTCTGTTATTTTAGACTCTTCATTTCTTAATGCAGATTTATGAATATCTTCTATAGTTTGATGGACAAGTGAGCCAAATAACGTAGCTCCTTGACGTACTGGTGAGAAATCAAATTCTTTGTAAAACTTATATTGAAGAGCACAAGTTTCAAATATGTTGATATGTGATGTAAATGAATATTCTTTTTTTATATTAACATCCTTTATTTTATCAATGGATAAATCATAAATAGAATTTACTTCTCTCCAATTAGGTAATGTTTTATATAACTTAACAAAGGGTTTGGAGGGAACGTTTCTAGTACCTTGTCCACTTGCAGTGTTTTCTTGGCAACTTAAAACTAGTAAATTCTGTGCTCTTGAGAATGCAGTATAGTATAGTCGCCAAAAATCATATTGCTTTGTTCGATCTAAAGGTTCAAATGGTTTCTTACGATAAAAATTTTCTTGTAGGATTTCATCTAAATCACTGTATTGCTTTCTAGGAGTTGTGTTTAAAGAATCCACTATTACAATTGGAAATTCAAGTCCTTTGGATTGATGAATTGTTAGAAAAGACACACAACCACTCGGAGCATATTCCGAATTATCTTCATATTCATTTATTCCACCATTAATTAAAAATCTTAAATATTGATTAAAGAACGTAGTGATGTTGACATTAATGCTTTTCGGTGTAAATACTGAAACTCTATGTAAGTACTCAAACTTTGTGAGAAGCTTTGAGAATAATGATATGTTCCTTATTGCACGACTATCATTTACTTGATAAGAATCTCCTTCTAAATAACAATTAAATAAATCAAATTGTAAGAGTTGATAAAATAATCCAGAAAAAGAATAGTCAGTATTTTGCTGTAAGTTCATGTGTTCTTTTGCACGGATCTGACACCACATTAATAATTTCTTATTTTCTTCATTTCTTAATTCTTCTCCAAATTCTCTTAAATATTGGTCATAAATTTCCCATTCATCTAAATAAGCATTGTCATTCCACTTTCTTATTTTAGGGAATTGAGGGAACAAAAATAAAAGTGCTCCAATTAATAACCGTACCTCTTCTCTGTCAAAAAACATATTTGATCTTGGTGAATAAACCGGGATATTCCTTTCCTCTAAAAAATTCGCCAATGCCACAACTTTTTCATTTTTGACTGACTTAAATAGAAACGCAATTTGGTTCCAGTCGCTGACATTATCCTTATTCCTCATAGATAATAGAAATTGATAAACTTCATCTTCCCAGTTTCCTAAACCATCAGAGCCTGAAACTTTAATAACTTCAGCTTTTTCTGAATGATCACCATCTCTAGGCATAATTTTTTTATCATATCTAAACATTTCACCCTTATAAGTCCACTTATTTTGCTCCATCCAGTTATTATAAAAGTTAATTATTGATGGATGTGATCTATAGTTGATGGATAACTCTACTTGTTTACAAACACCATCATCAAATTTTTGGGGAAATTCTAAGATATTTCGAATAGTTGCCCCTCTGAATCTATACAACCCCTGGTCATCGTCTCCGACTACACATATATTTTGTCGTTCTCCTGCAAGTAAAAATAGTATTTCTTCCTGAATGGTGTTTGTGTCCTGATATTCATCAATCATTAAATAATGTAAACTATTGTTAAAATTCGATAGTATTTGAGGATGCTCTATTAATAATTGGTATGTTTCTAATTGGATTGTTGAAAAATCTAGAGCATTTTCTTCCTCAAGTTGTTTTTGGTACAGCTCATAACTGTAACCTAATGCTTGAACTTGTGGGTTTTCAGAATTCTTCAAGCTCTCTACATCCAACATTTCCTCACTAACCTTATTAAGCCACTTAAGTAGATTCTCAGCTTTTTTCCATCTTGAGCTTCTCTCACCATATATCAACTCTATATTTGAGATATTAGAGTACTCATATATTTTTTGATATAGAAAGTACTGTTGGTCAAACTGATCCATTAGAACATAATTCTTTTTCAGTCTAGTAAACTCTCTATTCTCTTTTAAGATTCTTAAACAAATTGAATGTATAGTACCCAAATACATTTCGTTTAAGCTAAAAGATATATTAGCATCATGCAGCCGGTTTGATACCCGTGTCATTAATTCTTGAGCAGCTTTTTCAGTAAAAGTAGCAACTAGAATATTTTCAGCTTGAACATTTTTCTCTGTAATTAAATGATATATTCTTTCAACTAATGTAAATGTCTTTCCGGAACCTGGACCTGCAATAATTAAAAGTGGTCCCTCAGTAGTCTCAACTGCAACTTTTTGGTTGTCATTAAGGAAACTCATAAACACCGCCCCACCCTTTTTCAACATATTTCCATTATAAACAAAGTAACCCTTGTAATAAATAGATATTAGTCTATCACTACATATTGAAATCATTGTTTTATCTATATAAGATAAAGGCAATAATACATAGAGAGAACCAGCTGCTAACCGGCTCTTTCTATGTGACTCCTTGCAAGAAGTACAGTGGCTTTATAGGGATTTAAAAAATAACCCACCCTACGGTCTGCCAAGACAACACAGGGTGGGTTATTTCTTATAAAGATAATAATAGTAAATGGTGTATCAAGCTAATTTCTAATTAAATTCCTACGAACCCGTTTTAAATGATGTATATAACTACGGTGATTTGTTTACACCGCTTAAAATGATGTATAATTAGTTGTTTTTGTTATATAAATAAACACCCTACAAATAAGCTCAATCAACACATTAAATTAAAAGTGCCTGATCCCAAACTAGGGGGCAGGCACTACTGGCCTATACCATCCTATCACGATACTCTTAAGTTAACGTTCCTAAGGTCTAATCCTTTCTTTAACAAACTTAGTTAAAATAGCCGAACTAGGATGGTTCGACAAAGATACCAACTTATTTACTAGTGCAACAGGAACTAAACCACTATCATACATGTCACACCTTAGTAATTCTATATTATGTAAAATTGTTTCTATATTTTTAAAATCTTCAATTTTAGGTTTAAGTATCACTTCTGGTGCTTCTGTTGGTATTGTTATTACATACACCCTTTCATCGTTGGCTTTATAAATAAGTTTTGAGCTATAATATGAAGTTGAAGCATAGGGCTTCTCCTCATTTGCAGTCCCAGGAATTATATATTTGTAAATATAATCATTATCTAATAGTAACAGTTCTCTTTTATCCATCTTCTTAGAAATCTCATGGGCATGTTCTACAAATGCACCACTTTTTTCTAGACCCGCAATATGAACTGTATAGTTTTCATGAAGAAAATTAATTAGTGTTCTCATTGGTTTATGAAGGTTAGCAGTTTGTCCAAAAAATGCAAGCGGACCATCCTTAAGAAATAAAAATTCATTTAATAATAAAGGTCTAGTTTTCAAAATTATATAAATTAAATGTATTAATATAAATTGCTCAAAAAGGGATGTTAGATATCCTAAGATACCTGAAGCACCTAACTCATTATCAATTGCCTCATGTAGTCGAAACACATCAGTAAGATATATCTTGCTATGGCAGGATGGGCAGTTATAGTTGTAATTTTTTTGTATTTCTTTTCGATATAAATTAATATTTTGTTCGCCACATTTTGGGCAGCTTGCTAAAACCCACTTATCTTTTTTATCCATCTTATATTCCTCAAAGATAAACCACTTAAGCGTTTTAATAAAACGGTCTTCTTTATCGTTTAATGGCTCACTTAAAAAAAAGTTATAAATTGTTTTTCTAACAGAATCAATTAAGTCTGCTTCATTACTATGCGTTATGTTTTTAGTTGGTAATGTAAATTTAAAACGTTGAATATTTTTTAGTTTCGCTATATCTTCTGGATCTATAAAATGTTTGTTCGACACCTCATTTAAATCTTCCACTTTAAAAATAAGTGCTCCAAATTGAAAGAAGCTTATAGTTGATGAAGGGAACTCATTTTTTACTTGTAATTCAGTGTATCCACCATCTATTGCAACAATATTTTCTATCTTATTTTTTTTCGGTATTTCTATAATTATATTAACGTGATCTTTCAAATTAACATCCTCTGAGTTTTTAGGGAAACTGCAATTCTTTAAAAACTCAGTAACTGACTCTTCATTAATAATGGAACTATGCGATGTTTTACTAGCATACTCATTTGGCCTTTTACCATTTCTACTCATATATCCCATTCTAATCCTCCTTTATAGCACTGAATCTATCAATTTGTACTGGGACAACAAAAGGATTAGAATATGTTTTCATACGTATAAATCCCTTATCACTATTAGCACTAAATTTTAATAGACTCTCAGTAAAGTCCTTAAAATCATAATATTTTTTCAACTCTTTTAGTTCATCCTCATTGTTTAAATGAGCAATAAACCAATTTTGCGTATTTTTTAATATGTTTGTACTAATAGAACTAACTTCTTGAGTAGCATAGACCATTCCTAGATTTAATTTTGCTCCTTCTTTAGCAATTCGATTATATATTTGGCTCAAATCTTTGTCTTCTTTCTTAGGGAATAGGTTATGTGCTTCCTCAAAATAAAACTGAATAAAATTATTAGGGCTGTTATCAATAAATTGATTCATTGAATCCGCAAATATACTTAAACAAATTCTTTCTGAATATAGCCTTTGAATATTAGGATCACCTTGTGACAAGTCTATAATTACAATCTTACCAGCTCTTAATGCCTCTACTATTTCTAGCTGAAATGGCTTATCAACTGTATCGGTGTGTAACCCTTTAATTCCATTAAGCTTCCTATAACCGCTAATTGTAGGGTTACCTTT
Source organism: Alkalihalobacillus sp. TS-13 (assembly GCF_019720915.1). Classification (GTDB taxonomy): domain Bacteria; phylum Bacillota; class Bacilli; order Bacillales; family Fictibacillaceae; genus Pseudalkalibacillus. The sequence goes on along the minus strand of NZ_JAHKSI010000001.1, from coordinate 98,531 downwards.
AGGTTGTTTTTTCCTTGTAAGAAAAATTAAAAGTGCTTTTAAATCCTCATCTGCCCACTCATATCCTTTTTCATTTTTGTAATTGGTAAAGAACTCATCATTATAATTCTCCCATATAGTGGTAAACCAATTTGTAGCTTCATCTAATGTAATTCCCTTATCAGGGTCAATTTTCCCTTCTTTTTGAACCATTTGATTTAGCGTTTTATTCCCTTGAAATTTAACCTTAAACCCTTTGGATGGTGTTAACCCCGCTTGATATAAACAACATAAATATGCCGCTTTTTTTCTATTATATCTAGTTAATGCACTATGATCTGATTTATCTTCTGGTTCTGACAAATCAATTGATTTAAAACTGTTTACGTAATCACTATTATCATTATTTAAATGTGTAATTATGAGTTCAAAACCAGATGATATATCGTTATAGAAGTTTACCTTCATCACTTTAAAATCCGGCTTCTTTAATACACTGTATCTAACAACCTTTTCCTTATAAATTTCAAATATAGCAGTTCCTTCGTCTTGCATGTTAGCGTTAGCATATTCTCCATTAATATCAAAAATTAATTGACCAGCTGGATATTTAGGGGAACCGTTTTCACAAAATGGATCTAATGTACTTGTAACATCTTCAATTTCATCAACTAATTTATAAGGAGCTTTACTCCCAATTTCAAAAGTAGCTTGAATAATTTTCTTTACAGTGTTTGATTTCCCTGTTCTAGTCATACCAAACAAAGCTGTCCTTTTTCCAAGGAAGTCATTTGGAGTTACATAAACTGATGTCTCCTCTAAACTTTCTTGATATCTATGGCTAGAGCTAAAACGGACTTTTCCAATCTTTACATCGGTTTCTCCTCCTGGCACACTATTTCCATCTCTTAAGTTTGCTATTACTTCCAAGACATTATGAGTTGGTTTATAGATGCTGTAATTATGCGCGCTAAAAAAATTTTCCAAATCAGCGCCAAATTTAATTTCATTATTTGCATCCTTATAAAACGTTCCTAATATACTACATTCAATTCCTGAAAAGCTAAACTCATACCTAGTAAAATCATCTAATTGAGTGTTATTACCACTTGTTTTTAGGTTATCTTTATAATATTCAATCATTGAACTAATAACATCATTATCAGTAGGCAACTTTGTAGGCTGTAAAACTCTTAATAGTAACGCCTCTTGTACATCAGGTTCATTTTCATAAAAAGCTAATAAAAAGCTCCCTTGTGGGCGGACCGATGACCAGAAAAATAGTTATAGTAACTCAAAAGTTCGGGGTAAAAGAATCAAGGGAAGAGAAATATTTATTACTAATTATGAAACCGACGACGAGTTGCTAATCGAAAATTACGAAACTTGTCTTTCTTAAGTATAATAGCAAGATTGACTAGTACTCAGTGGGTAGCCCTAGATAAAAGAAAACGACGTTTATTAGTCTGTCGTTCTCTTTAAACTCACTAGTTATTTTAATAATCACCTTTTTGTTTCCACGCCAATTGTCCATTGTTTTGTTAGGAGTTTCCAATACATTTCTTAATCTACCTTTTTCATCATACTTGTATGTTGTGAGTGTTTCTAGTGAAAATATGTAGTTGTTGATGTAGGTGAATTTGAAAAAGGCTATTATTCTCTATAAGACATAACCATATGAAGCAAACTAAAGAGGCTACTCCCGTTAATTGGGAATAGCCCCTCATGTCAGATTACCATATTACAGGAAAGGTTGCAGAAGGTATCGAAATCGAAAAATGAATTTAGAACAAAAGAAAAATGAACTCAGCGTTAAACTGAATTCATCAGATTCAAAAGTCATTCCACTAGACGTGGTAAAGCATTTATTAGAAACATACGTTCAAGTATTTCAACAGTCATCGAGAGAAAAACAAAAGCAACTCTTTCAGCTATTGACAAATAGATAACAATCAAACAATCGGACGCTCGTTCTCGAACTGTTGATAAAATTGAACTTGATTTTGATTTTTCCGAGGTCAACCTTTCTAAGACATTTACACTTATCCACACGCTGTACCTTGAATCAGGTAATGCAAAGGAAAAATCCTCCTCTACTCTCGATTCAAAAGAGAAAATACCACCTTATCTTCAACTTTTTTTGCCTCTATTTATGGTACGGTTCGCCTTGATTGATCCTAAATTCATCTAGCTCTTTATATATATCTAAAAGAAACATATATTCATTTTCTTCTAGTGGTATTGTGTGTGCTATTTTATTCCTTATAGGAGTAAAATAATTAAGTTGCATAATTAATCTCTTAGGAATTAACAGTAAGTTCATATCTGAATACATTTTCAATGTACTGATTAGTTCATGGAAAAGTAGATTATCAAAAGATTTAACAGGCCTTCTATTGTTTATCTTTTTATAAGAAATTTCATACCAATTTGCTCCATATAAAAAATGCATATTTTTAGAAATAAATAATCTAATAAAGTTTTCAATTTCGTAAAATCTTCCATAAGCATAACTCATTTTTTCAACTTCATTTTTATCTAGCATAGAACACCATTCCAACCCCTTTAACTTTTTGTAAAATATATTCTTTCATCTACCTCATATTCAAAGGTTACGGCTTCAACTGTATCTGCTGGAACTTCCACCCAGAAAACAATTTTACGTGAAGTTTCTTTTTTGTAATCGTGGCTTGCGTCTTTCATTGTCCAGTTGCGTTCATAGATGCTGTGTGTGATTTTCATGAGGGATGGTTCTTCTTTGTTGTTTTTGATGGTGTATTGCCATTTTTCTGTACGGAGTCCTTGTTCATCTTTATAACTATCAATCTTATTTCCTTCACAGACGATATCAAAGGCGTCTCCGAGGTAGAGTTCTACGGTTTCGTTTTTAGGAGTATGATCGATCCGGTCTTCACCGATGAATTCAAGGCTTCCGCCGTTCCCATCCTCTTGATAGACCTTCACTTTTCCTTTTGGTAAAGGTAATCCTAGTTTTTGTGCTTGTTTATTTTCGAACTCAAGCTTTATTTCAGCTTTTTCATTGTAATGGTTGAATGAATAGTAGCGTTTATATGGAATCTGTTCTGCCTGGATGAAATTGATTTGCTTGGACTGGTTGTTTTTGAGCGTTGTTTTGTGTTGCAGTGTGTACATGTGGTAGTCGGCAAAGCTTTGTTCCTCGAATGATGGTCCTGAACTTTTTTCCATCGAATAGAGTACAGGTTCATCTGGCAGTGTGAACTCGTAATCCTCGAGTCGGTTCACATCCCCGGCAATGAGCTTCACTTTTACATTGTCGAAGGTGGTGCCTGCGTTGTTCTGGATGTTCACCCAGCCGGATAGATTGAATGTCTGGTCCTTCAGTTCGACGACATAGTTGGATTCCCATTCCATCCCTTTTGTCAGGTAGGATATATTGATTTGATCGGTTTTTGAAGGTCTGATTTTCCAGATAAGTGCCGGTTTGACAATCAGTTCGCCTGGCAGCTTCGGCAGGATCAGTTCCTCTTTCGGATCGAGGACGATTTCTTTCGTATCTGTATTTTCAAGAACGATGCCGTTTGCGACACTCAACAGCCGGTATTCCTTCCGCTCATTTTTCTCTTTATCATATAAAAACACGTTCTGGTCTATGTATTTCTCGAGCAGCTTCGATTTGCTGACAAGGTCGTAATCATAGTTCAATTCAAGGATGTTGAGTCCCTCGACGAGGATCGAATCGGTTTCGATCAGCTGCGCGACATCAAGGTATTGGATCTCCGTTTCTTCGCCTGTCAGTTCAATTTTACGCTTTTCTTTCACAACACCAAACCCATCGTTGTAAATCGTCAATGCCAGTTCTACTGCATCCTTGCTGTATGAACGATATGTCATGTTAAACCCTCCCCCTTTTCCTAATAATAACAGAAAATGGTGTTCCACTCCCATATATAAAAACCATACGATTCGTACAAAAACGTTAGAATTTTTAAAACCAATCGTATATTGTGATGCTTTTTCCTCTTATATATCATGAAGTTACCGAATTAATTTCTGTAAATTTTAAATATTGTAAATACTTTATGTTTCTGAGTGAAAGGCTGGATCTCCTAGTTCGTATGGCAATCAGATTCAATGATACAAGGTTTTTATAAAGGAAGGTTTGAGAGGGGGAAACTCATGCAACGTAAGAAATGTAATCGTCATGACGTTTTAAAGGATACGATTACGATCATTTTTGACGATGTATCCACACAGACAAGTTTTCTCATGGGAATAGGAGATCATGCAACCGCAGACGACGTCAACTTTATGGCGAAGTATGGTAAAGGCCTCATCTATTGTTGTATCACTGAAAAAATAGCCGAAAGCCTTCAATTGCCTCTTCTCCAGAATGGTAATGGGTTTTCCGAAAACACATTCAATAACATGACCGTCTCGATCGATTTCAAAACCTCCACAACAGGAATTTCTGCCTTTGAACGTGCGGATACCATAAGGAATATCAATTGTACAACCAATTCTGAAGACTTCAAACGACCGGGCCATATCTTCCCTTTAGTCAGCAATGAAACAAATCTAATAAGAAATGCTGGGATTGCGGAGGCTTCAATTGAATGGGCACGTTCCATAAAGAATGATCCAGACTATGAACCTACTACCTATGTGTGTGAAATCCTAAATACATCCGGTGAAGTTGCAAATCAGAAAGAAGTCAATGAATTAGCGTATGACCATGGACTAGATATTATAAAGATCAGTGAAATCATTGAAAGGTACTTACAAGAACATACTTCAATGAAAATCATTGAGCAAACGAAGTTCTCCATGTTCAACCAACCGTTGAACGTCTATCGGGTCAAAAATGAAATTTCACCAACTCCATTGACCGTTTACTTGAATCCAAGAAGTTCACCGATCACGAACATGATCTTTTATCAGGAATGTCTCGTTGGCGATCTATTAGGGTTAAAAAATAAATGCAATTGTCCTAAACATCTAAAAGGCCATTTAGTCAGTATGCTCAATGGAGAACTTGACTGTGTCATCTATCAAAGAAATGAGGCATCTTCCATTCCATCAAACTACAAAAATCTCATTATCAGTCAATTGCAGTACCTTTTCGAAAACGAAACGTACCAAACAGAGCCAATGACCAGTACTCACCTGATTTCAGAAGGAAGAGCCCTTTCAATCCATTAAAACGGAAAGCGCTCTCTAATTTATAAGGAGGAATCAAATTTATGCAAAAACAAGCTGTCAAAAAGAATGAACGGGTGGAAGAAGTATTTCAATTGTTTATTAAGCACATCCAAGAATTTTTAAATGAGGCAAAGCTTAACCACGAAGAATATACCAACTTTGTCAAATGGGCTGATCGGTTGGGACGAGCTGGCGAGCTGCCTCTCTTCGCAGATGTTTTCTTCGAAACACATGTGTTGAGAGCAATGTACACAGACAAGCCGGGAACACAACCATCTTTATTAGGTCCTTTTTTCATTGAAGGTTCCCCTTTATTAGAAAAACAGCCAGGTCAACCATTCGTTTTGACACAAAGGCCGGATGAACCGGGAGAAACGTTCTATTTTTCCGGGAATTTAAGCAATACTGAGGGTAAACCGCTGGCAAATGCGCATGTGGAAATGTGGCATAACGATCAGTCTGCTAAATATTCCGGCTTTGATTCTGACGCACCTAGATATAACCTGCGTGGGCATTTCTACACAGATGAGAATGGAGATTTCGAAGTGAAGACCATTGTACCGCTGCCATATCCGATTCCAACCGATGGTCCTACAGGAGAATTCCTTGAGTATTTGGACCAGCATCCGATGCGTCCAGCTCACCTTCATTTAAAATTCGAAGCAGAAGGACATGAAACCCTTATCACCCAGGTTTTCTTTGAAGGTGATGAATGGCTCGAAACGGATGTGGCTGACGGTGTCAGGGGAGACCTGATGACGGAGCTGGTCGATAAAGGCGATTATAAAGAAGCTTCCCTTAACTTTGTGATGCGCCCTGAATAACAAAATAGAACCGCATGGGTATGGGGCATTTTACGATGTCCCCTCCCCTTTTTTGTTTGCAGTGTATATAAATGGAGGTCCTATATGCCAACGATAAAAAGCCTAACCACGGAAATACTCGATATCCCGATCAAACGTCCGCACCAATTTTCCACTGTCCAAGTCTCATCTAAAAGTTTTGCCCTCCTTCGATTGGAATTAAGTAACGGGATCATCGGGGTCGGGGAAGGTACAACCCCTGGAATCTGGTGGAATGGTGAGAGTGTCGAAACGATGAAACTCGTCATCGACCAGTATGCTTCTCCTCTATTACTAGAGGAAGATCCGACTTATGTTGAAAAGGTATTACAAACATTGGATCGTCATATCCGTGGGAATGCTTTTGCCAAAGCTACGATCGAAATGGCCCTTTTTGATGCCTTAGGAAAAATGTATAGCGTTCCAGTCCATCAGTTGTTAGGCGGGCTTCATCAAGACAAAATTCCCGTACGCTGGGCGCTGGCTTCCGGAACCCCTGAAGGTGATATTGAAGAAGGAAAGGATTCCGTCTTATCCGGCCATTATCAGACATTCAAAACGAAATCTGGGAAAGAGGCGCCTGAAGATGATGCAAGACGTTCCATCCGTATTGCTGATGGCCTGAGGAACCATTCTACCATTGGTATTGATCCTAACGGTTCATGGGACCGGTTGACCACGATGAAATGGATGGATTCCTTTTTTGAAGCAGGCATCGATTTCCTTGAACAACCGCTACCGCCACAGGATATCGATGGCGCATCCCTGCTTTCTTCAATGAAAAAAGTGCCGATCATGGCTGATGAGAGCCTGGCCTCACCTCAAGACGCCTTACGCCTTGCGAAAGAAAAGGCAGCAGATATCTTTTCCTTAAAAATCCACAAATCCGGTGGCATGAAAAATACAGTTAAGATTGCAGGGATCGCTGATGCAGCTGGCATCCCATGTTTCGGTGGAACTTCCCTCGAAAGTTCAATCGGTACAGCAGCTTGCCTTCATGCCTATGGTTCCATCCCGAATTTGGACTACGGATGTGAACTGTTCGGGCCCGATTGGCTCGCCGACGATCCAGTGATGGAACCACTCTCTATTAAAGATGGTTTTATTTACGTTTCGGATCGACCCGGATTAGGAATTGAACTGGACGAAGAGAAAGTGTCCAAGTATCGAAGAAAGATCGAAAAGGAGCAGTGAATCATGGAACATTTACCACCTCCCTCTTTATCCTTTCTATGTGACATGGAATTGACTGTAGAGGGTGCCCACCTTCCTGGAAACACCCCTATTGGAAACCGCAGGATCATCCGAGTGTCAGGTGGCGCTTTACGGGGAGATCAATTGAATGCTGATGTCATTCCTGGCGGAGATGATTGGATTACTGTCCGTGAAGACGGAACGATTATTCAAGATGTTCGGATTCTATTAAAAACGGGAGAAGGAGATCTCATTATGATGACCTACCGTGGTATTCGTACTGGTGAACCTGAGACCTTGCAAAGGCTGGATAACAATGAACTTGTCGACCCTGGTGACTATTATTTCCGAACCTCTCCGATCTTTGAAACAGCTTCAATAAAATATGACTGGCTGAACCGCAGGATTTTCGTCTCCCGAGGCATCAGACTTCCCGGAAAAGTCAACTACTCGATTTATACCGTCGATTAGAAAGAAAAGCGCAAGCACCCTGTTCAGCCACGAAGGTCACTGGAAGTCCGACGAGGAGGCTGTCGCAGGAGGTCTAAAGTGGACCAAGTGGTTGGGCGATGGAGCTAGACATTACTTCACCGCTTATCTTTTAAAAGAAAGGAAGAGTCAATGAATGGAACGTTATGTAACGACTGAAAAGGGACAAACCTTCTATATCCATGATACCCCAGGTGAAAAAGGAACGATTATAGGGATCCACGGGCTTACTGGGAACCACCTGCAATTCCATCATTACAAGGAAGCTTTATCGGGATCCTATCGATTTATCAGTTACGACATCCGTGGACGTGGAAATAGTGATCCAGCAGATGCAAATACATCGATATTTACACATGCGGACGATCTTCTTGACCTCATCGATACGTTGAAGATCGATAAGCCGATCCTCATGGGCTACTCCATGGGGGCTTATATCGGCTCGATTGCAGCAAGCCGGCTATCTGATGTTGAAGCGCTCATTTTGTTAGATGGTGCCGGAGAGGCGGACAGTGTTACACGAGAACTGGTCCTCCCTTCGTTGAACCGGTTGAAAAAAAGCTACTCCTCTCCAGAAGAATATGTGGAAGAAACCAGGAAGCTATACACAAGCTTGTCCATAGAGTGGACAGATACCATGGAGGAGATTTTAAGGTATGAAATCAAGCGTCAGGGAGAGACATGGGAAAATAAATCTGATCCTTCCCTCCTTGAGCAAGATTTCGAAAGCTTCTATTCTTTTGCCCCGGAAAACATATTTCCTTCTATCAATTGCGATATTTTCCTTCTTATCGCTACCGGGCGATTGGGGAACAAAAGGGCATTGTTTCAGGAGTCTTCCTATACAAAAATGAATGGCTTCTTAAAGGAGTCGATGATTGAATACACACCAGTCAATCATTATGAATTGGTTTTCAATCGGCAACCTGAAATCTCCCAACAGATCCAGGGATTTTTATCAAGAAAAGGAGTGAACACATGAGCGCTACCAAAATAATGGAACCTGAAGATGCCATTCAGAACGTTAAAACAGGCGATATTCTGATGGTTGGCGGATTCGGTCTCATCGGAAGTCCGCTGACTCTGATCAATGAACTTACACGTCATGATGCTCGGGAACTGACAGTTATCAGCAACAATGTCGGAGAAAGTGGAAAAGGCTTAGGGATACTGTTACAACAAGGAAAACTTAAAAAAGCTGTCGGTTCTTATTTTACAAGTAACCGGGATGTAGCGAAGTCGTACAATGAGGGCAAATTGGAGCTTGAATTGCTTCCTCAAGGAACGTTTTCAGAAGCCATTCGTGCAGGTGGAGCCGGAATTGGTGGCTTTTATACAAAAACCGCAGCTGGAACGGATTTAGCAAAAGGGAAAGAAACGAAGGTCATCGACGGTGAAACCTACCTACTCGAAAAACCCCTGAAAGCCGATGTTGCGCTGATCAGGGCGTGGAAATCCGATATGAAAGGGAATCTCGTATTCTATAAAACCGCCAGAAACTTTAATCCTGTAATGGCAACGGCTGCTGACTATGTGATCGCAGAAGTTGATGAAATCGTTGGAGAAGGAGAATTGTCTCCTGAGGAAATTGTAACGCCTCATCTGTTTGTCGATGCCATCATCACCAGTCGTTTGATTTTGACGAAAGAAGGGGTGAAGGAAATTGGATAAGAAAGAACTGATCGCCAAAAAAGCCGCTGAACAACTAACTCCTCATTCCATCATCAACCTGGGGATTGGAATTCCTACTCTTGTCGCTAAATACCTGGATGAGGAAAACTATTATTTACACACTGAAAATGGCCTGCTTGGGGTGACCGATGTCGAAGAGGAAGATGTTGATCCGCTACTCGTCAACGCCGGAAAACTTCCAGTCGGTGAAGCCATTGGTGCATCGTACTTCCATAGTGCCGATTCGTTTGCGATGATACGGGGCGGCCACGTGGATGTCGCCATCCTTGGTGCCCTTCAGGTCGATTCCCACGGGCGAGTCGCGAATTGGGCGATACCTGGAAAAGATATCATCGGGGTCGGCGGGGCTATGGATCTGCTTGTCGGTGCTAAAAAAATCATCATTACAACCAACCATGTCGCCAAAGACGGATCACCCAAATTTGTCGACGAGTGCATCTACCCCATCACCTCGACACGTCGAGCTGACATGATCATCACCGACCTTGCCATATTCAAATGGAATGGAAATGGTTATGAACTTACAGAATTGATCGGCGATACAACGCTTGAAGAAGTCGAAGCCAACACGACCGCTTCCTACCATGTGAGTAGACAACTTCAACAAAAAGCGAATCAATTTTGAGTCGATGCTTTTTTCGCTGATTTCTTCTTGGTAATAGTCGTAGTCGGTTAACAGCTTGATTGAAGGAGGTTGTCCATATTGAATAAACTAAGTAGATTTTTCAACGTCTTATTAGACCTGATGGCTTCGATCGGGAAATCCATCCTTGTCATCATCGGTCTATTGATCATTATCGATGTGCTGACTTCCAATCTATTAAACCGATCCATCCCCTGGGTTTTGGAAGTTACAGAGTATCTGTTGGTGTTCCTTACCTTTTTAGGGGCAGCCTGGTTACTGAGGGAAGGTGGCCATATCCACTTTGACCTTGTGTTGAATCATGTACCAGATCGACTCAAGAACCTATTCGGATTAATCAGCTCCCTTATCGGTTTTGGCATTTCATTGGTCATCACCGTTTTTGGATTTCTAGCAACTCTGGAGATGTATGTCAAAGGGGTCCATACAGATGCTATTCTCCAAATCCCACGTTATTTATTGATTGTCATCATACCGATCGGTTTTATGCTTTTGTCCGTACAATTTTTAAGAAATCTCATGACGTTTTTACCAAAAATAGGGATTAGGAGTCGAATGTAATGGATTGGTGGATCGTCATCCTTTATATATTCGGAGCCCTTTTTCTGCTCTTTATCATCGGATTGCCAATCGCATTTTCGTTCTTGACAGTCAATTTGATTGGCGCTATGTTGCTTTGGAATGGTACCGCTGGAATCAATCAGCTTGTCTTGAATATTTTCGATTCTGTATCAAAGTTCTCTTTATTGCCTATTCCGATGTTCATTTTAATGGGAGAAATCATGTTCAGGACAGGACTTGGGGTCAAAGTATTCGAAACAATCGGTAAGTGGTTTGGTCGTTTGCCTGGTCGATTAAGCATTGTTGCGGTTGGAAGTGGTTCCTTTTTTTCTGTACTCAGCGGTTCAAGCGTAGCAAGTACCGCGCTATTAGGTTCCCTATTGGTACCGGATATGCAGAAGAAAGGCTATAGTCATACGATGTCAGTCGGTCCGATTCTCGGCAGTGCCGGTCTGGCGACCATGATCCCACCTACAGCATTGGGCATTTTATTAGCTTCATTAGCTTCTATACCTGTCGGTCATTTTTTAATTGCAATCGTACTCCCAGGTATTTTATTAGCAACCTTATTTCTCTTCTATATCGTCATTCGCAGTTTTTTACAGCCAGGCCTCGCCCCGACTTATGAGGTAGAAAAGATTCCATTGTCTGAAAAAATAATGGATACAGTAAAATACATACTCCCATTAGGGATCATCGTATTCCTCCTATTAGGTGTCATCATATTAGGGTTCGGGACACCTACACAAAGTGCAGCATTAGGAGCTATAGGAACTGTCATCCTATCCTATTTTTATGGTGGACTGACATGGAAAAGCATCCGGGATTCATTGACCGGGACCTTCAAGTCCAGTGTCATGATCTTCATGATCATTGTCGGTTCAACCACATTCGGACAAATCTTGAGCTATACAGGGGTCACCCAGGGGCTCGTCCAACTTGTAAGTAATTTGAATTATCCACCTTTGGTCATTTTAATTCTGCTACAGATCTCCTTATTGATTCTGGGTTGTTTTATGGAGCCCCTTTCGATCATGATGATGACCCTCCCAGTATTGATGCCGATCGCTGGTGGCATGGGATTCGACCCTTTATGGTTTGGTGTCATCATGTTACTAAACATGCAAATGGCTACCATAACGCCACCATTCGGAATGGATCTATTCGCAATGAAGGCTGTTGTGCCTGATGATTCAATTACAATGGTACAGATTTATAAATCGGTCATCCCCTTCATACTATTAAATGGGATACTGATGCTCATCCTGATCCTCTTCCCTTCCCTTTCACTTTGGCTGCCAAGCCTCATTCGATAACAAAAAATAGGTAAGAAAATCGAACAATTAAAAAATGAGCTGCTGAATTTAAATTCAACAGCTCATTTCTTTTGCACAGGGGTTTCGTTTCTTAATCCGGCTTTGTCGTCAACTCTCTTAATTTATCAACCAATTCAGGTACTTCTCCCTCTAAATGTTTCCACTCCGTTTCATAGGCCGTTTCCAGGAATTTTTCCGCTTCTGGCTCTGGCAATTCAATCAACTCGACACCATTTGCCTTCAATTCTTCAATCTCCTTCTTATCCTGTTTCTTGTAATAGTCCACCATATATTCCTCATACTCAGCTGTCGCCTCTATGATGGCTTTTTGATCTTCTTCTGAAATGTCTCCCCACTTGCTATTATTCATCAAAATTACGCAATTTTGAGTCCAGAATGGGTGATCCACTACATATTTAGTAGAATCTGTCCACCCATCTTTCCTTGGACCACTGAATCCCCCATAAACAAATCCCTTGACGACACCTGTTTGAAGCGAAGTATAAACTTCTGAAGGATCGATCATTTTGGAATTGATTCCTAATGCTTCAAAGAAACGATTGTAGTTAGGTGCAGAACGGATCGACATCCCTTTCAAATCGGATACAGCATCAATCGGTTCATTCAGCCATAATCTTGGAGACCCAGTAAGCCATCGTCCGATATACATCACGTCCAATTCCTTATGACGTTCAACCATATAGTCATAGAATCCCTGTTCACGTTCTTCCCACGGTTGGAATTGAGAAAGGGCTATACTTAAGGATTCAGGCATAAGGGATTGATATTGCCCAATGTAAGTGAAATTAATATCGATTGCACCAGATTGCATGGCTTCGAATTGTTCACCAATCGGAATGACATCAGCCCCGCCTCTCCAATTGACTTTCACTCTTCCATCCGTTGCTTCTTCCACCCTATCTTTCCAGTCATGTAATGTCGCTGTCAAAGGATGGTCCTTGGCTAAGAAACTGACTGCATTAAGCGTGATATCGGATCCTTCTCCACCTGAACTTTGCGCTGAACAAGCGGAAGATAGGACGAGTAAACATGTTAATACGACTAAATAGAATGTTTTTTTCATTTTCATGAACGCTTTTCCACATTCCCTTCGATTAATTCTGAATACGATCTGCTTCCTTGAAACCAGTCATTCCCTTATGAAACTGGTTATCTTCCATTAATCCTAAGTGTTTCATAAGGTCAATGAACTTTTGGAGGGTCTGGATTTGATAGTCATTGATCGTTGTTTCATCAAAGGAATAAAACCCCTTCCTCGCTTTCATGCCGATTTCCCCATCAGCCATCTTTTTCTTGATGATTTCTGGAGTTTCAAAACGGTCATCCTCCATTGAATGTTGCAAATAATTACTCGCATGGAATAGTGTGTCTGCGCCTCCCCAATCGATGAACTCCAACAATCCAAGCACTGCGAACCTGATTCCAAAACCTACCTTTGAAGCTTTGTCGATATCCTCTACAGAGGCTACTCCCTCTTCGACTAGACGGGATGCCTCATTCATGGCGAGCGCTTGGATTCTCGGAACGATGAAGCCTGGTGAAGGTTTGCATTCAACCGGAACCTTTCCTATGCTTTCAAGCAATGAAAACATTTCTTGCAAAGATTCTTTACTCGTTTCATTCGATGGACTTACTTCGACCAGCGGGATCAAGTAAGCTGGATTCAACCAATGTGTATTCATGAATCTTGCCTTCGTTGTCACAAATTCAGCTAGTTCATTTGCCGAAAAAGATGAGGTGGTAGAAGCGATCATCGCTGTTGGAGACAAATGAGGGCAAATACACTTGAAAACTTCTTCTTTGATTTCCAAAGCTTCCGGTACGGCTTCGAACAGTATCTCGGACTCCTTCCATGAAGCTTCATTGTCAGTATGGATGGAGGAGACTTCGATCCGGTCTAGAATGGCTGGAATAGAGTCTCGCAGGATGACGTCCCCTAAGACCAGGACATCCAGCTGATTTTTGATTTCATGGAAGACCGTTGTTTTCAATTGCTGGAATTCTTCTGTGTCTCTATTTTTGATATCCAGGAGTTTCACTTGATATCCTTGATAAGCGAATGTCAGGGCGATTCCTCTTCCCATCCTGCCTGCTCCGGCTATTGCGATTACTCCTTTACTGGGTTTCATATTGCTTTATTCCATTTTCCAAGATTTCTTTCAAATCCTCCTTCGACAGACTGGAAAGCTTCAGGTTTTCCATCGTTCTGCCGATTTCACGTAAATCCTTTTCCATTATGCTGGACGCAATGGCTAGTAACCCTGTCGCAGTTGGTGTTTTGATAGTCAACCAATCCCCAAGGGAAACGAGAAAGGCAAGGCCGCAAACGATATCTTCTTGCATATAACGATGGGTCTTCAAATCAAGTTTTTCATACCAATCTTCACCATCGACAAGCTCTTCGTGTGCCCCATCCCCGTACATCCATTCCTCTCCTTCATCGCTATAGTGATCTTCCAGTGGGAAGTGCGGAGGGTTGTACCCTAATGCTTCACGAATTTTGATTCGTTCCCCATCAAGAGACCTGTGGACGTTCCGGATAGACGGTTGTGTTCCTTCATCATGGATATCCCATTTTTCAAAATGTTCGATCGGGCCTGCATTCATGAGGATAAGGGGTGGGTGAATGATCGGGCCTGCATTCATCAGAGCACCATCGAGTGCATCTTCGATCGGTTCAATCGAAGGGTATGCCTTTTGTAGGATTCCAAAAGCATGGTCAGACTGGTCACTTGGGAATATGCCAGTAGGAAGTCGTGTGGCTCTGCCAGAAATCGAAACGGTTTGTTCATCATACTTTCTTGCCAAATAGGGAAGGGTCCCTGTTTCTGCAAAGACGACATCCGCATTACAGCCCTCTTCCACAAGGACCCTTGCCATCAAGTAACTGCCGAATGTCCCAGGTGGTAAAAAGATAACCTGGCCATCTTCCAATACAGGGGCAAGCCTCTTCGCAACCGTACGTTGTGTAAAAGCCGGTAAAGGAATGACAATGAGATCGGCTCCTTCCACAGCTTCTTTCAAATCTGATGTTGCCATTTTAAGGGGAACCATTCTTGTTCCCCTGGAATCTTTCACTTGGATAGCCTGACTCTCTAATACAGAGCGGAAAGCCTCTTGATTCCTTCTCCATAGTCGTACATGATGCCCCTTTTCGGTTAAATCGATCGCTGCCGCGTATGACCCGTTACCTCCGCCTAAAACTGCTATTTCCATAGTTCATCCCACCTCTATTTTTTGTCTATTCAGAATATTTTTCAACCAATTCATACAAGCGGTCACGGTATTCAGATCCAGGCAATCCCTTAGAATCAACCATTTCAACGACATCTTCCTGTATCTCTTTCAATGTTTCTTCCCACTTCAATTCCTCCTCTTGCGATAAAGAGATGACTTCTAAGTTTTCTGTTTCTTTACTCCACTCCATGGCTTCTTTTACGTGTTCATCTAAATACTTACCTGTGAAAATACTCATTTCTCCATTCAGTTCATCGATCACTTTTTTCACATCATCAGGTAACCCTTCCCATGTATCTTTGTTCATTACTGCTACGAAAGACGTTATTGTCAGTGGATAATCGGTTACATATTTAGCTGTTTCTGCTAATTTGAAATCCTTCAAGACTTCCCGTGAAGAAATATTTCCTTCAATGACCCCAGTCTGTAACGCTTCTGGCACTTCAGCCTGTGACATTCCGACAGGGGCAGCCCCTAGTTTTTTCATGACCGGGGTAAGGGCACCGGAAATCCTCAATTGTTTCCCCGATAGATCTTTCAGGTTTGAGATCGGATCTACCGATTGGATATAAGAGGGTTCAGTGGCGAAAGAAGTGATGATCTTAAAGTCACTCAACGCTTCTGGTGGATATTCTTCAATTAAATCGTTGACAACTTGACTGGCCACTTCTGAATTTGGATAGCCTGAGGGCAGATCTGATATTTCCAATAAAGGAAAACGTCCAGGCTCGTACGTTGTAGCTGTAAGGCCGATGTCAGCTGTCCCATTGGCAACTCCCTCAAACATGTTGTTCGCTTCTAATAACGAACCTCCGAAAAACAACTCGACTTCGACTTGTCCATCTGTCCTTTTCTCTAATTCTTCCGACCACTTTTTCATTTGCACTGCAGGAAACGTACTATCTGGAGCAAAAAAAGCATAGGACAGTTTGATCTTTTCCTTTTCTGCGTTTGCTGTCCCCTCTTCATTTGTACTGCAAGCAACTAATAAAGAAATGATCGTGACGGCCCAAACGACATTCCATAGGACTTTCACCAACTTTCGATTTGATCCCATTTCTATTCCAGCCCCTTTCTAACCCTGAGGGAGTTTCACGTAATTTTTATTTTTTCGAAGAGCTTCGATCCAGTTTTCAGCTTTTTCATAGCATTCACCAATTTGAAGAACGTTTCTATCGGAATAAGGTTTACCGATTAACTGCAGGCCGACAGGGATACCTGCTTGCGTGAATCCACATGGAACAGATAATGCAGGAAACCCAAGGATATTGGCTAGTGGGGTTTTACCCAGCGTAAACATATTGCTGATCGCTTGCTCCGGGACCATCGTTCCGATTTCAAAAGGTTCTTGAACATTCGTAGGGCCCACGAGTGCATCAATGTTTTCCATTTGCCTTAAGGTTTTCTTTATGAATTGTTTACGTATCCGCTGAGCATTTATATACGCTATTGCAGGTATATCATGGCCAAATCGGAAACGATACTTTAAATCTTCTCCATAAAGATGTCCATATTTATTTAACAGCGGTCCGTGAAATGAAAGTACTTCCGATTGCGCGATCGTTTTCAAAGCATCAAGTGCTTGTTCGATCAACGGCAGTTCAATAGGGATGATTTCGGCTCCGAGATCTTGCAATCGATCGAGAGCCTTCTCTATCACCCTTTTGACGCCAGGTTCTATTCCCGATAACATATAGCCTTCAGGAAATCCGAGTCTCATTCCCTTTAGATTTTCCAATGGAATGACCTTTGCCTCCTCCATCTTTTCAATCTTCTCTTTCATTGTTTCAAGCATGATGACTGCGTCATTGACTGTCCTCGTCATCGGTCCTACATGGTCGAGTGACCAACTGAACGGAAAGCTTCCTTTTTGACTGACCAGATTATAGGTAGGTTTAAAGCCAACTGTTCCACACATTGCAGCTGGCAATCTGATTGAACCAGCCGTATCTGTCCCGATTGCACCGAATGCCATTCCAGCAGCAGTCGCCACTGCTGAACCACCACTGGACCCGCCAGGTATCTTCTTTAAATCCCACGGATTCCGTGTACTTCCATAATGAGGATTTTCTGTTGTGGCACCCATGGCAAATTCATGCAGGTTCGCTTTCCCGATAATAATTGCCCCTGCATCTTTAAGTTTTTGAACAGAGACAGCATCCCGATCTGGCATCCAATTTTCGAAAATTTTAGAACCCCCGGTCGTCCGGACCCCTTTTGTTTGCAGGATGTCTTTGACGGCAATTGGTACTCCGTGGAGCCGGCCCTTATATTTCCCCTCTTGGATCTCCTGTTCTGCTTGCATGGATTGGGCTAATGATTCCTCCACCATCACCGTAATAAAGGCAGTGAGTGTCGGATCATGCTCCTGGATCTGATGGAGTGTCATTTTCGTCAATTCGACAGGTGATAGTTTCTTCGTTTTCAGTAATCCACTGACTGTATGGATGTCCGTAAACAATAGTTCATTCATACTCATCATCCTCAATTTCTTCAAACAAAAAGGTAAAAGCAGGATCAGCGGTAAACATTTCAACTTCCTCTTCCTCTAAAATATCTTTCAAAAAATCGATTAAACTCACATAATATCCTCCTTCTCCCAAGGTATGTAAAAGGAAAAATCACACGAATACCAAAATGATTTGCGGAAACATGATAAGTAAGCTGATAAAAATGATGTAGGTGACAAAAAAGTAAGCCGTTCCTTTGAACACAGTAGTGATAGGGGTATCCGGGGTCATCCCCTGGACAATGAAAGCATTGATTCCGACAGGAGGGGTGATTGCCCCTAAACTAGTGACGACACAAAGAAGGACCGCAAACCATACAGGATCATAACCTAATGCGATCACCATCGGATAAAAAATCGGGATTGAAATGATTAGAAATCCGAGCGCATCCATAATTGATCCGCCTATGATATAAATCAGCAGTACAGCACATAGAACAACAATTGGCTGGACAGGCAATTGGCCCACCCATTCTGCTACTGTGAATGGCAATCTCGTTATCGCTAAAAAGCGACCGAACACCATCGCTGCCACCACTAACATCAAGACCATCGCCGCTGACTTAAGCGTTCCTGCCATTGCAGATTTAAAACGTTCCCATGTCAGCTTTTTCATCAAAAGAGAAAGGACAATTGCGCCAAACGCTCCAAATGCACCTGATTCTGTCGGCGTAAACCAACCTAAATAGAGACCTCCGATGACAAATAAGAACAGTAATCCAATCGGGATGACATCTTTTAACGAGTTGATTCTTTCCTTCATATTCGAGCGTTCACCAGAAGGACCGTAATCCGGGTAGAGACGGCATAAACCTAAAACAGTTACAATCAACAAAAGGGTTAAAAAAATACCTGGGATGATACTGGCAACGAATAAATCCCTGACTGATAGTTCCATCTGGAGGGCCAGGACAATAAGAACCGTACTTGGCGGGATTATGATTCCAAGTGTCCCCCCTGTCGCGATGCTTCCAGTGCTAAGCGCCTTATTGTATTTGTATTTATCCAGCTCTGGGAGAGACATCGTCGCCATGGTCGCAGCAGTTGCAGAATTTGAACCACTGATCGAGGCAAATCCTGCACTCGCTAAAATCGTGGTACTCGCCATACCACCACGAAAATGACCAACCCATTTGTACGCTGATTGAAATAGCTTTTCTGTCACACCTGTGCGAAAAATGATTTCCCCCATAAAAATATAGAGGGGGATCACACTTAATGAATAGCTTGAAAACTGGTTCCATAAATCAGCACTCAGCAGGTTATAAGCTGCTCTGGGCGAGGCATAGATCAAGACACCGAAGAAACCGACAATCATCATTGCAAAGCTGATCGGCAATCGTAAGAACATTAAAGTGAATAGGACTACGATACCTAGAACAGCTAACATATTCGCATCCATCAGGATCCCCCTTTCCAAATTATGATGGTCTCTTTAATGAGGGCTAGCAACAAACCTAGAAAGCCCAGTGAACAAAAGATGACAATAGGATAAAACGATACTCTCATTGTTGGTGAGACTACCCCATTTTCCATCAAGTTGATTCCATATAAAGCGATTTGCCATCCAGCTATGCTAAAAAATGCAATACTTACTAAATTCATGAATGTATGGAGAAGTTGTTGTACAGCCTTCGGAAATTTCTTATACAGCAAGTCAATAAAGACATGCCCTTTGTGTAACTGTGCGTATCCTAATGAGAAGATCGTCGTTACAGCACCAAGCCAGCTTACAAGTTCTACCGTTCCAGCAATCGGGTCAGAAAATAATCTCTTTATAGAATTGAACACGACCAAAAGAATCATCATCAAAAGAGTAGTCCCAGCCAATACGGCTGAGCCTTGATTCAATCGATCGATTATTCTAAAAAAAACACTCGCTTTCTCAGTATTCATCATCGTAGGTTCATGGATTGTTCGAGGGACTTCTTGCTCTAACGGGACGGTTTGCTTATCTTCCATTCGTTTCCCTCCTGGCTGAATGATTCATTCACTTTCTTTGTTATACTTTTCAATCAGTTTTTCCATTTTTTCATGGTACTCTTTAGCTGGAAGGCCCTGGCTCTGAACCTTTTCAACATAATCCACTTTCATATTTTCTAATTTTTCATCCCATTTACCACTGTCCGAAAGTTCAACGATTTCATGATCATGATTTTCTTTACTCCATTCAAGAGACTCCTGCACATGTTTATCCAGGTATTCTCCAGTAAATACAGTCATTTCATGATTCAATTCATCAATTACTTGTTGGACATCTTGCGGAAGGCTTTCCCATGTGTCTTTATTCATGACTGCGACGAACGTATTCAAAGCTAAAGGATAGTCTGTCGTATAGTTGACCATCTCCGCTAATTTTGCATCCTTTAATATTTCTCTTGATGAGACATATCCATTTACGATGCCGGTTTGTAATGCCTCTGGAACTTCAGCCTGTGACATTCCGACAGGTGCCGCGCCCAGCTCTTCCATAATTGGGGTTAATGCACCGGCAATACGGAGTTGTTGACCTTTGAGGTCATCTAAAGATGTGATGGGTTGTTTACTTTGAATATAGGCAGGTTCTGTGGCGAATGTGGTGATGATTTTAAAATTTTCAAGGGCTTCAGGGGGATACTCGTTTACAAGATCATGGACTACTTTGCTTGCAGAGGTTGCACTATTATAACCAGATGGCATATCAGAAATGGCGAGTAAAGGAAATCTTCCTGGTTCATAGGAGGTTGAGGTCAATCCGATATCAGCTGTACCACTTTCTACTCCGTCATACATATTATTCGCTTCAAGTAACGATCCACCATGGAAAAGTTCCACTTCCACTTTTCCATCTGTCCGTTCTTCCAAGCGTTTTTTCCATTCTTCCATTTGCACCGCCGGGAAAGTATTGGCTGGAGCAAAAAATGCATAAGTCAACTTAATCGTGTCTTCACCTGCATTCGTAGTACCTCCTCCACAAGCAGACAAGATGGAAGTTACCAAAACGGCAAGGATCAAATATAGACATCTTTTCATATACCCACACCTCTTCATCTCTTATTTTTTTTCTAAAAGAAAGAACGGGCGGCCAATAGAAGCTTCCAACCGGAAATAACGGTCAAGACCGGCTGCTCTGAATGAGTGGGTCATATCAGTGACAGTCTGTAAATCAGGGATGTTGTAAAGAAAACAGGCATGCCAATTGGAAGGACCAGCGTGTCCAGCAGTTAAAATATCTCGATCAAACGTTGCCAGTAACTCTGAACCGTTTTGTTTCCATTCTTCTAAAACGTTGTTAAGCTCCGGTAAGATTTCCTTTTCCTTTTGTTCCTTTGTCGTATCAAACCAGCCCGTGGACTCGAACGTCATGAATACTCGTAGTGGAGTAGGTACTTTAGGAGCACCATGTTTAATTTCTCCCATTCTATTCATCTCCTTTTTCCTTTTCATTTTTTGAATTCAGGTTCATCGCATCAACAAGCCACCATTTATATCAAACGTCGCTCCTGTCGTGTAACCTGCCATATCCGATGCTAGATAGGAAACGATATTCGCTACCTCTTCGGGTTCTCCAAAACGTTTTACAGGGATACCAGCTTTCATTCTTTCTAATTTTTCCGGGGCGATTTTATCCATTTCAGGAGATTTCACCGCCGCTGGTGCCACAGTATTGACCGTGATTCCAAAATCAGAAAGGGCCCGGGCAAATACTTTTGTCAACGCTAATTGTCCTGCTTTAGAGGCACAGTAATGAGCGCCGGAAGTCAGCGGTCCGGCTTGTCCACCGTAGGATGAAATGTTGATGATACGTCCATGCTTTTGATCTTTCATAACATTTGCGACAGCTTGTGAGAAAAAGAACGTCCCACCAAGGTTGACTGATAGAATCAAGTTCCATTCCTTTTCATCAATTTCTTCAATTGACGTTTCTTTCCGGATTCCTGCATTGTTGACTAGAATATCGATACGCCCCCAGGTATCAAGTATGGTTCTTACACCGTGTTTGATTTCAGTTACATTGGAAACGTCCATACTCAAAAACATTGTTCTTTTTGAGATCGCTGAATCCATGAATCTAGATTCTTTTATTTCATTTAATCGGTTTTGGTTCTTATCTATGAAAACGACCTTCATTCCATCCGCAACGAACTTTTTGGCTATCGAAAAGCCGAGCCCTTGGGCTGCCCCTGTCACAATCGCTACTCTCTCGGATTCTTCCATGTGGCTCCACCTCCTATCTGCTAGTCTTTTAAAATGGTTTTCATGACGTTCATCGTGTTCCGGCCAGCTACTTTTGCAATGTCTTTTGTCGAATAGTTATGTTTGACCATCCAGCCGATCATATTTTTCATAGCTTCTGTCGGGTTCTCCGCCCCCTCCACATATGATGATTCATCAAATGTTTCCCCACCATGTGATTTTGAAATGCTTAACATCGTATCAAACGCATGTTGAAGGGCGACGTGATCCCCGAAAAATGTATCTGGGCCAAAACCAACATGATCGATCCCTACCAGGTCTTTTATATACTCGAAATGTTCCATGACCGATTGAAGAGAATGTGTAGGAGAACGTTTTGTCAGTGTCGTGTTCGGCGCCGCACATATCCCGATAATTCCTCCTTTCTCAGCGCATGCTTGAAGAAGATCATCTGGTTTCATCCTGGGCGTATTCCAGAGGGTCCTTGCTCCTGCATGTGTGATAAATACAGGATCACGACTTGCCTCTATGACATCCAAGCTGGTTTGATCTCCGCAATGGGATATATCAATCATCATTCCGAGTTTGTTCATACGTTCTATGACACGATGCCCAAAATCAGTCAAACCTCCATCCTTCTTTTCAGAAAGGCCTGATCCAAGGGTGTTCGAATGGTTATATGTAATCCCCATGCACCGAATCCCTAATCCATAAAGAATATCCACGCGGTCTATTTCATTTTCTAATATATTTGCCGCCTCAAGGGAGGGTAAGATCGCCGTTTTCCGCTGTCTCTTCGCTTTTTTCAACTCTTCATATGAGCTTGCCAGAAATACAGTGTTTTGCTTTTGTATATCTGCATATCGGATTCCTAATAAATAGATGACGTCATCCCATTTCAAGCCATACTTAGAGTTAATTATGGAGATCCCATCCATGAAATTCTCAATGATTACATCAATCCCTGATTTCGCAATTCCTTCATAATGAAATGCTGTGTGAAGCTGACTGCAATAAGAAAGAATGTCTTCATTATTCGTCGGTACGATGAACCCATGGTCTCTTAAAGATACAATGGGATGTTTCATAAAAATCGTTTCCAGCTTCTGTGCCTCATCTTCAGTAAGTTCTAATGAATAAGGCTCCACTCTGTTTACTTCTGTAGCTAGGTCATATTTTTCAAAATCTTGGTTTTCAGTCAGGTAACTGAATGATTGATAGCCATCATACTGCTTTTCATTCATCAGCTCTTCACTACTTTTTCTTTCTTCTGGAATTGTTCTTTTAGTGGCAATGCTTCTTTCCATGTCTTTTCCCGATCATCATAAACGCCATCACTATATAACGTTTTCAGTGATTCATTTTCCAACTTGATTGGGTCGTAGCCTTCTTGTAATCTTTCTACTTGCTGGAAGAGCAGGCTCCTCATCTTGATTACGGGTAAATCACTTGTACCTAAATGTTCATTTGAACGATCTACGATTGGACCCATCGTCTCAGTTGCGGCATGGTCCTGATTTGCGATCCCACGGATTCCAGTAAAGTTATGCGTTTTTTGCAACTCCCGTTCCAGCCCATAGTGATTTTCAAGGTTCTTCACTTTCCTCATATCCTCGTTCAATACTAAACCGCGGCGGTCATGCTGTGCCTGAATATCAATCTTGTGCTCATGTGAAAATTGGACATCCCAAGACCATGTACTATAATCATCCCGGGGAATGAACGCATGCCACATCCCATCCTCACCGCTAAATCGTGGCGGGAATGTATAAAAGGGAAAGATATAGTGAATTTCCATAAATGCATTTTGATCTTCTTTACCAAGTCCTACAGCTATACAACGTTTTCCGTAATTCGTATCTTCAACTGCCTGTTTTACTGGCGGATTTTTGACAAGCGGGTGTTCAGGGTCAATTCCTAAATCCGAACTCAAGATCCCTTCTTTTACGGCTTGAGAACCATGCGCTTTATGTAAAAAAGCTGCATGTACAAAATCAACGTCATTTTCCATTACTTGTAGATAGTTGCACTCTTGCCATACCCTTTCAACGAGTTTATTTTCATCTGGTAGTCCCATCCAATAAAATTCAGGAAAGGGTGGTTGCTTCTCCTCAGGGCCCATGTATGTCCAGATGATGCCGCTTACTTCTTTGGTGGGATAGCTTGTTATATTTATGGATTGCCTGAACTTTCCGTCTTTTGCTTCAGAAGGGATTTCCGTACATTTTCCATCTGTATTGAATTTCCATCCATGGTACATACACCGGATTCCGCATCCATCATTAATCCCATAGTAGAGAGATGTACCTCGATGTGGACACCTTTCATCAATTAAACCGACTTTACCCACCGTATCCCGAAAAGCAACTAAATCTTCACCTAATAACGTGATCCTTTTAGGGCTTCCATCACTTTCTAATTCATCGGACTTTAAAGCGGGAATCCAATATCTACGGAATAAATCACCCATTGGAGTTCCTTTATCCGTTTGAGTCAAGAGTTGATTTTTTTCTTTGGATAACATCTTCAAACCTCCTTATAGAAACGCGCTATTTACAACTACATCGTTTTTTCTGGTTCTTTCATTCGGTTTAATTTCCCACGAAAAAAAAGAAGTGGTTCCGCTTGCTCATCGATTACTGTATCCTTTACAAGGCCGGTCACAATATAATGATCGCCTCCTTCAAGGATCGAGTTCACGTGGCATTGGAGGGTAGCTAAATTATTTTTTAATATCGGTACACCATCCTCAGTCAGATCGTACGAGCAATCTTTAAATTTATCCTCCGATTTCTTTGCAAAACGCCAGCAATCATTTTCCTGATTCTGTTGTAAAATATTAACGACGAATGGGCGATTATGTTTAAAAGCTCTCATACTACTAGCTGTTTTATCGATACAAATCAGAATCAATGGTGGATCCAAGGATAAAGAGGAAAAAGCATTGGCTGTCAAACCGATCAGTTTATCCTCAGTCTTAGAAGTGATGACAGTAACACCTGTCGCAAATTGACCTAGTGTTTCCCGGAATTTTTTTGAATCCATACATACTCCTCCTTTATTCTTATTATTTTTTAATGAAAGGTCAGTCAAAACTTCCCGAGCATCAAGAAAATCTGGAGTGAAAGTTGTACTTCGAACCGGCAGTTGGAATTTGAGAGATCAATATTGAGTAACTCTTCTATTTTTTGTATTCGATATCGCATTCCGCTGATTGATAAAATCATTTCACGGGCCGTTTTATGAAGGTTGAACTCATTTTGGGTATAATGAAATAACGTTTGAAGCAGCTCTGAATTTTTATTTCTATCGTACTCCAAAATAGGCTGTAAATTTTCTTCGGCAAATTTTTTTAATTCTTCGGGTTCTCTTGCATATAAAAATAGTGACAAGTGACCTAATTCATTCGCTAACATAATTCGGGATGAGGAAAATCTTATTTTTGCCAGGTCTGCTGCTTGCTTGGCTTCTTTTGCCCGATGGTAAAAATCCGGAAGTTCTGTTGTCTCCTCACTGACTCCTATATAAAACCTGCAATTGGGATTATCAAGTTTCCGTAAAAGTTGACCTGCAAACTTCTTGATTGATTTACCGTCACTCTTTATCAACTTTTTTGAAATGATGGCCTGGACCGTATTCCATTTGGTTAAAATAAGCATATTAGAACCGAATTTATTTTGTTCTTGATAAAAATTATTGAGCTTATTCCGAATTTTCAATTGTTCTTCATTATCCACTTCCTTACCACCCTGATCCTCCATTTTTATATGTAACACGTAATGAGGGGTGGTAAGATCATATCCAAGATAAGAAAAACGGTTATATATTTCCTGTACGTTCGTTTCTTTACTATTCAGTAATTGCTCGAGTAACTCTCCTTTTAGACGTTGCTCTGTCTCAATCGCGATCCTTTCATATTGAATTTGTAATGAGGCCACCATGGCTACTCTTTCAAGTAAATCTCTATAAAAAGAATTCAATTTTTTATTTAATGCTACGGTAAGGAAGCCGTAAATCTGGTTCCGTACCGAGATTGGGATGGTGACTAATTTAAACGTTTGACCAGTAAGCTCTGCTTCGACAACATCATTAAGAGAAAGCTTCTTTTCAATACCTTTTAACGTATTCCTGGCTGTAATGAATTTTTCCATTCCTGGTGTTTGCTCAAAAGAAGCGATTTCTTTGAAATGTTTATCTTCTATCAACACATTACAATGTAATTTTTCACCTAAGATTTTTGCAAAGCCATCCATCCCTTGACCCTTTAAGAGTGCATTGTTCAGACTGCGACTCAATGAATAACCGATTTCGAGTCTTTCTTTTTGTTGTTCTACTTTCCGGTACATCTGGTCCAGTTCACCAGACATATCATCATCTTCATAGTAGAAGAGCTCTTCATCGATCTCCTCGCCCCAATCTTCAGCTGCTTTTCCTATATAGCTGCAGTAGTCGTCCCCTTTGCCCTTACATCTTGTTTCTTTAAAGATGATTTTCTTTCCCATGCATGCACTCGTGTACCCACTCGCATAACCAGCCAAGTAATAGCAAACCGGTTCATTATGGGCAGGAAAGTAATTCAAGTGCTGTTTTGCTTCATAAGAATCCATCCAGTAACCTGAAACGTGGAACTCACCCTTCTCCATATTCACTTGAAAACTTTCAGGATAAGAGTACGTTCTACCTGTCAAATAATGCAGCTTCGACCCTGCAACAAGCCAGTCCATTTTACTTTCCCAATTGATCGAATCTTTAAGGACTCGGGCTTCATGTTCACCACATTTGTACCCATAGCGTAGTAGGAACCTCTTCGCTCTTTGAACACCAAGTGCAGTAATCAAATCCTTTCTAAGTAATCCCCATGCATCCGCACTTGATAAGATCAACTCCAGATCCTTCCACTTTTGACCGGTTTCCTCAGAGACATTAATTAGATGGTTCAGTGTAAAATTACTAGCTTTGACTTCCACAACAACGCCCCTCACCTTTATTATTTTGACTATTATTTATATTCTGACACTTGCTGACAAAATAATAAAGGCTCTGCTTAACTCCTCCTTTTCCAAATTGTGGTCTTTTCCTATTGACCTTGATAGGATCGTACGTTTGCAAATTATCCAAATATTGAATAATGATCCTTCGTCGTTTGACAATGTGTTGGATTCCATAATCGAAGAACCAGTTATCAATTACATTAAAAACGCCTCGATTTATTGAGAAATTTTCCAGACACCAGTCAACAAATTTTTTATCTGGTAAATGTATAGGGAATTCAGTGTGAATTTCATTTTTAGATTCGCTTGAAACTTTCATGATAGCCCCCTGAGTGACTCTCTTTAAGGTACTAATACTTTTTCTTTTTCCTTTTGGAACGCTGGCATGATTTGTTGACTGAATAAATCCTGGGTCCGGATTGTTTTCCAATGTTCAATTCCAGCATAAGAGCATAAAAGTGCAATTTCAGACAAGTCTGGACATTTTTCAATCACTTTCGTCACTTTTTCTTTTACTTCATCTGGAGATCCAACCCATACGTATTCGTCATTCAGTAATTTGTGATACGGGATTTCTGCCAACGATTCCAGTGCACCACTTGCATAAAAACCAAAGTCTTTATTTACCAATTCCTCTTTAGATGGAAGGTCTGACATAGGAGAAACGTTGCCTTTCATGAATTGCAAAATGTATGGTTCAGCTTCCTTCCGGGCTCTTTCACCGTCATCGTCAAGATACATCGCTTGAACATAAACGATATCAGGTGTATTCCCATGTTCTTTACAAGACTTGCGATAAATATCTAATTGGCCCATTACATGTTCTAGCGGTAACATAGGGGTAATAAGAACACCCCATCCTTTCTTTCCTGCTAATTCATAGTTATGATTGCTTGCTCCCCCTGTAAAGATCCTTGGTTTCTTGGTCGGGCGGGGAACTACCTTTACGTTTTGCACATTGAAATGTTTACCTTGATAAGAAAACTCTTTTTCTTCTAAGGCTTTTTCAAGAATTTCAAGAGATTCGATAAAACGTTCCCTCGATTCTTCTAGAGGTATGGAAGCCTTCGGGAATACCCAAGCGTGTCCTCGTCCAACAGCAAATTCAAACCTACCCTCTGTTAAGATATCTGTTACAGCCACCTGCCCAGCAAAGACCATTGGGTTGTGTAAAGGTAAAACGTGAGAACAAGTCCGAAAGCGAATATCCTTGGTTCTTTGAGCAGCGGCAGCATATAGAGCCATAGGATTAGCGGATATTGAAAACTCTTCAAACCAATGATGTTCTAACGTATTGAAAGTACTAAAACCTCTTTTATCTGCATGTTCGATCTGTTCCATGATTTCCTGATAAACCTGTGCATGAGGCTTGTTGTTTTGTTCAGGATTCTGCATTTCCACATAGATTCCAAAATTCATTTTTCTGACCTCCGTTAAATAAGTTAGACACTCTGAAAGTTTATACAGAATGTTTTGAATATTAATACTATAAATCCATTCTATTTAATCCAAAAAGGTCAAACAATGAATGTTTAGGTCTAAAAAATAATGATTTTTAAACCCTTTCGTGCTAATTTTAAATTTGAAAATGGAAGATTGATAAACATCTTTATTCGACCGTTGTTCATGAATGGTAGAATAATAGGACGGACATACATAAGGAAAGGTTGATAGTGATGAAGGGTCAGAAACGGATACGGGATTATGGTGTGAAAATCGGGAAGCTGGAGCCTGGAAAGCTCAATGCGATCACGGATGTGGAAGGTGTGACGGTCGGCCATGTGACGCTTGCGGATGGGGATGTGCAGACGGGTGTAACGGCGATTCTTCCCCATCAGGGGAAACTATTTCGTGATAAATTGATTGCCTCAAGCTATGTGATCAATGGTTATGGAAAGACGGTGGGGTCGATCCAGATTGATGAACTGGGGACGTTGGAAACACCGATCCTATTGACGAATACATCGAGTATCGGTATCGTTGCCGATGCGCTTATCGAATATATGCTGAAGGATAATCCTGAAATCGGACGTGAGACAGGTACAGTCAATCCGGTTGTGGGTGAATGTAATGATATGTATTTGAATGATATTCGGGCTCGGTCCATCACGAAGGAGCATGTTTTCGAGGCGATCGAGAATTCTTCCGCTGAATTTGAAGAAGGGTCAGTCGGTGCTGGACGCGGGACGCTCGCCTGTTCCATAAAAGGCGGAATCGGCACCGCTTCACGAAAAATGGAGATGGAGCATGGGACGTATACGATAGGTGTTCTTGTCCAATCGAACTTTGGGATGCTCAGTGATTTTAGGGTTGACGGGAAAGCGGTAGGTATTGAGCTGAGAGATGCCATTTTGAATGTAAAGGAGGAAAAGGATAAAGGGTCAATCATGATGATTGTCGCAACGGATCTCCCTGTTTCCGCACGACAGTTGAACCGGATATTGAAACGCACAGTTACAGGGCTTGCACGAACTGGATCTACGATTGGAAACGGAAGCGGTGATATCGCACTCGCGTTCTCGACAGCGACCAGGATCCCGCATAAGAAACCGGACCACCTCCTCTCCATTCCGACGATCCATGAAGGTGATATGGACCTCGCTTTCCGTGCAGTAGGGGAAGCGGTTGAGGAAGCCATTCTGAACTCGATGATCACTGCTGAAAAAGTCGTAGGTCGGGATGGGAATGAACGGCCGACTCTGAAGGATTTGCTTGAAGCACATAAAATTAATTTAATATAACAGTTGGAGCTGATCATATACAAAGTTATGATTCAGCTCCTTTGCTATAAATCTACTATTACACAATGGTTATCAACTTAGGCCCTTCTAAGGTCCGAATCAAAAAAGGTTGATTCTGCTTAGAATATTCAATCAAGGAAACCGCTCCGTGTTGCATTTCTATTAAAGGATCGATTCTTACCTTCGCTTGTTGAAATTCAGAAATAATCGATTCAGCCATATTGATCGGGATTTCGTTTGCCCGTATGATGATATCCAGGTCACTCGTTTCAGTAACCGTATGTTGGCCACTTGCTAATTGAAATCCAACACTACCTGTCGGACCCCATAATAGTCTATACTTTTGCAGTATTGACTCAACTAGATCCAATGATTGAAATAAATCGTAGTCATCATAGTGTGGATGACTTTTCCACTTTCGCTGTGCGGCCAATTGTTCCGGGGTGACACACTCGATTATGTCATCAAAAGGTATGAACGTACCAAATCTTTCATTCCTTGACTTCCCTCGAACACCAATCGGAATATTTCCATCGACTATTGGTTCCCGTCTTACCACTACGAAGCGAACATCTGATACTGATCGGGACAGCCACTCTGGTAAACCTTCTGTTTTCATCAACTGATTTTCTTTTTTGAGTTTCAGTAAATCATGCGGCTGGATCACCATTGTTCTTCCAGCCTTTCTCGTACTAAAATGGATGCTTTACGTCCACTGTGCTCCAAGCGATGTTCAATACCTGTTGATCCACTTTTCACATCGGATATTGCCTTGATGATTCGCTCTTCAACCTTCTTAGACTCTTCTATGTCAGGAGAGTCTGCATCAACACCATCAATCATTTCATACAGTGCACCTAATGTAGAAAAGGAATGGATATCATAGGCCATAGCAGGAACTTTTTCTGTGGCTTTTTCCAATTCCACAATTGAACGGCGTGTAATTCTTGCAGCCGATTTCTTGGACATGACATGTACATTGACTTCATCATCATCAAGCGCCAATATTCTGTTTGCCTGCATCCCATGAGCTAAGAAGGCTCCTGAAATAGCCTTTCCCACAATAAGGCTTATGATCGGATGTCCTTCTTTTCTGGCAGTGGCATAAGCATCTACCGCAGCAGCACATGATTGGTGAATGCCCAACAATTCTTCGCGATATCCATATGCCTGGCTTGGTACATCCACAATAGCAACGATTGCGCGCTTTTCTCCATATCGATCTTCTTCAATTGCTTCACGGACACATTCTGCAATAGCCCATCCTTCTTCTAAGCCTACCTCCCCATTTCGCGCTCGGGGAAAGCGGCTGTTCGAGTTCGGTACGACCGCAATAAAACGGGTGTTTTTTCCACACAGTTCCCTGTCAGAGCAAAGAACGGACTGTACTTCCGAGTGTCTAGTGGTTGTACCGGTTAACGTTTCGAACCATTGATATCCTCTAGTATTTGGGGTGTTTTCAGTTCCTTGTTCAATTGGCGTTGATTCGGATGTACCATGAACAATCCGTTTCCAGAGATTTCGCACATCGATAGGTTCAATCTCTTTTGACGGATCAACCGATCTCAAAAAATTCCTGTAACACTCGACTTGAGCACTCCTCGGTTTTTCAGATTCGACTTTAGCAAATACAGCATGAATCGCTTCTTTTATTGAAGGAATATCATCTTCAACCAGCATGTCTGCAAGTCCTCCTGCAACCCGCTGCTCTCCTCCGATCGTCTGCCAGACCTGTTGTCTATTTTGAGAATCGAATTCTTCGAGACCTGCTTCCTGTTCGATTACTTCGGGTCCATTCAAAGCTAAACGGGCTTCCCGGGTTATGATCAATTTACTGAATAACCCTGCTGTAATGGACATTCCCCCGAATGAACCGATCTTTCCTGGTATCAATCCGACAACGGGGATATAGTTTCGCAGTTCAATGATGGCAGATCCGATTTCGGCGATTGAAAGAAGCCCGTAATTGGCTTCCTGCAGACGGACGCCACCCGTATCGAAAATCAGGACAGGACGTACACGGATCCCATTTTTGTTGTCACGTAAAGCCAGCTCAAAGGCACCAGCAATTTTCGCACCTGATACCTCCCCGATTCCACCCCCTTGAAAGTCGCCCTCAATTGAAATGATGACAGCGGGTTCACGATCTATGTCCCCCCTGGCGACAATGACACCGTCATCACTTTGCGGTACAATTCCCTGTGCTTCCAAATGAGGTGACTCCAATTGATCAAAAGGACCAAGCAGTTCGCGAAAGGATCCTGCATCTACAATGGCCTTTGCTCGACTCCGGGCATCCAACTCTACTAAACTAGCTTTCAACATGTTCAACGTCATTCCGACTCACCTCCACCGCTTGAGCTAGTCGTAACTTCACAACACCTGGGGTGGCACCGAAATCATTGATCTTGATGTTCGCTGCTACATCATTTTCCAGGAAAAACCGCTCAAGGACGAGCTGCCATGTTCGATCGAATCCCGTCGTCCCTGTCCTCACGGTCAACTTCGCAAGTGGTTCATCTGTTGGTTCAAGTAAGATTTCCAGATCACCTGAACCAACTACTCCGACATGTGCTCGATTATTCAATGGCTTGTTAGCAGGAAATTCAAAATAAATCGTGTCCATCTTTACACCTCCAAGAGTTCTACAAGGTAACTTCAGCATTCAGTTCATTCAACTTTATGTCCAGTCGATTTTCAACACTGTCAAGAAACAGTGCAGCTGCTAATAAATCAGCGCTTCCGCCAGGTGAAACGCCATATTGCATCAAGGTTTGATCAAGTTCAGCGAGTGCTTTCCATCCTTCAGATGTGGAAACCCCACCATTGTTCATGATTTTTTCCGCTCCCCATTTTGTTACGTGCAATGCCTTCTTCCCTCCCCTATGGAGAATGCATGTATCATCGACATGCTTATACAGGGCAATCAACGTATCCAATCTTGAAAAACGTTCTGAAAGTCCTTTTTGCCTCGCCTTCTCTAATGCTGGTAAAGCAACTTCGATGACATGAGGAAACCCTCGTTGGGCTTCCCCCTTTGCTCCAGAAACACCATAGCGTTGTTTGGCGACCGAACCGTTGGTGGAAACAAAAGGAGCATATCGATCCTCAAAACGAGCAAGTTTCCCTGCTGTGCCAGCAATCTGTTCCACATTTGTGTAAGGTGAATGGACTGCAGTACTCGCTATAAGTAACCCGAGAGCCCAGATTGCTCCTTTATGTGTGTTGACACCTCCTGTGGTTTGCAGCATTTTTTCTTCACCAACTCGGCCGATCCTTGCAATTTTTTCACGGAGTTCCTGTGTAGGCATTTGCCTATAAGAAACGCATCCAATTTCTGCGAAGGTATCATACAATCCATTGGCAGACTTGATCATAAGCTCAAGGTCCATATCGGCATGCGATCCACTATCCTGTTTGTCGACAAGTCCTGGTTTTGGCGTCAGTTCAGCTTCATCGATCAATGCCCCGACAGCTAGATCAGCTAGTACTCTACTGTATTGATCCGCAGTTTCACGTGTCATATCCCCACTCCTCACCAGCTCCGGAATTTTGCAGGTGGTTGATACAATCCATCTGACCACTCGACGAGTTCTTCCACACTTCTGGCAGCTAAAAGGGAACGCTTCGCTTCCGTCCTTCGGATTCCAAGGTCTTCAGGTAAAGCGACTAGGCCCTTGTTTCGTAACTTGTCCGTCCGTTTCATGTCATGCTCCAGTCCTATCGGGGTAACACCCGCTACTGCTGCAATTGCTTCCCTACGTTCTTCCATGCTCGTCGCTTTATACAAATACGCAATGCCTTCTTCAGTGACCACATGCGTGACATCATCGCCATAGATCATCACTGGTGTTGTCGCCAATTCAGCTTCTCTTCCCACATCGATCGCATCCAATGATTCTACAAAAACAGGGGCGTTTCCGGATTGGAAGGTTTCGACTACTTGGACGACCAGCTTCTTTCCTCTTGCAAGCGGATCGTCAGAGGTCATCATATTCAACCAGGCTGGTGTAGAATGTCTTCTCCCCCTCGGATCATGACCCATATTCGGGGCACCGCCGAACCCGGCCAGTCGTCCAGATGTAACTGTTGATGAATTTCCATCCCGATCCATCTGGAGGGTGGATCCTACAAATAAATCCACTGCATATTGCCCTGCCAATTGTGAAAGTGTTCGATTCGATCGCAGGCTTCCATCTCTTCCAGTGAAGAAGACATCTGGTCTTGCAGCGATGTAATCCTCCATACCGACTTCTCCACCAAAACAATGAATACTCTCCACCCATCCGCTCTCAATTGCAGGAATCAAAGTGGGATGAGGGTTCAACGCCCAATGCTTACAGATCTTCCCTTTCAAGCCAAGCTGTTCCCCGTATGTCGGCAGCAATAATTCAATTGCACCGGTGTTATAACCGATTCCATGATTAAGCGATTGAACCTCATGCCGCTCATAAACGCCTCGGATCGTCATCATCGCCATCAAGATTTGAAGTTCCGTAATATGGCGAGGATCCCTGGTGAAGAGCGGTTCCAATACAAGTGGACGGTCAGCAACCACAACAAAATCGATCCATGAACCAGGAATATCAACTCTTGGTAACTCATCCACCAATTCGTTCACCTGGGCGATGACGATTCCATCCTTGAAAGCTGCTGCTTCTACGAGAGTAGGAGTCTCCTCCGTATTTGCTCCTGTATAAAGGTTCCCTTCAGCATCCGCTTTTTCAGCAGCAACGAGTGCGACTGATGGAATGAGGTCTACAAACAATCGGCTGTATAACTCTAAATACGTATGGATTTCCCCCATTGCAAGTTGTTTATCCTCTAGCATTTGCGCGATCCGTAGACTCTGGGGGCCTGCATAAGCAAAATCCACTTTGTTTGCGATTCCATTTTCGAAGAGGTCCAAATGTTCTGGCCGGGAAATACTGGACATGATCATATGTAAATCATGTACTTTGTTAGAATCCACTTCATTAAGCGCAGAAGAAAGAAATGATGCCTGTTTCTGATTATTCCCCTCAAGGAGGACCCGATCTCCAGGCTTAATCAGTCTTTCCATCGTCTCGGTTATCCGCTCGGTCGGTATGACCTTCCCAGAAGTGATTTCAGCGGTTCCAGCAATACGTTCAGCCTTTGCATCCCGTCTCGTCGTCCACGATCGACTTTTCGTCCTTTGTTCTACTCCAAACATTAGCATCCTTCCTTTCATCCATTTAAATAACGACTCAGTGAAAAACCTGTCAGGCACGGTTGATTAGAATTTGGGCTGATTGCCATCCACTGGCACAAACCGAAAGAGAACGTGCTGTAGGGAAAGACTGAAAATTAAGATCAGTTAATACACGCCCTGGCAGAACTTCAAGAAATAGTCGTGCACCCAACTCATAATACAAAGAAACGGCATCATGCCATCTGACAGGATGAGCTACACTTTCTGCCAGATCTTCCTTTATTGCATTGGTGTCACGTAATGCTCTGGCATTCCTGTTCCCTGCATATGGTACGGTAGGAGGTTGAAATGGAATGTCTTTTAAAATATCAGCCAATCGTTCTGCTACTTTTTCCATCAACGGACAGTGGGATGGTACATTTACATTCAATCGCTCAGCTTTCCAGGCTCCTTCCTTTCTCATCACCTCTAATACATGACCCACCCCCTCTGTCGTCCCTGAAATGGTGAACTGATCAATAGAATTCATGTTAGCGAGATAGACTGATTCGTTGTCACCTGATTCACCTTCCAGGATCTCCTCAACTTTCCTTTTTCGAAGACCACTGATGACCCCCATACCATACCCGGTCGGAAATGCTTCCTCCATCCACTGACCTCTCCTTCTTACAACAAGGAGTGCATCACGGAAATCCAATACAGCTGCAGTAACTGCAGCTCCAAATGCACCTACAGAATGCCCAGCCACCATATCTGGTCTGACTCCCTCTGATTTCAGCATTCTTGCCGTTGCTACACCTGCAATCAGTAAACAAACCTGTACGTTACGGTTGGATTTAAGCTTTTGAACATCATCGAGATTCTTGACATTTTCATCCAACACTTCACTTGCCTCATCGATCGTTTCATTGACGATAGGATGATCTGGAAGTGTGTTGAGCATTTCCGGTTGCTGGGAACCTTGGCCTGGAAACAAAAAAGCCACCTTCACCTTATCCCTCTTCTCAAAAGCGATTTATATTCGGTCGTTTGTCGACAATATTCACTAAAACATAAGCCAGGGGTTCTCTAATACCACCTGGTTTATGCCCAAACCTTATGCTTTCTTCTCTTTCAACGCTTCACTTTCAAACAAAAACTTCTTTATATTGGAAATCACATCCCGATTGTGCTGATTCAGGACTGTTGTAGCTTCTTGTATATTATTTTCTTTCAATAACTTCACTAATGTCGTATGCTCTCTAATGGACTTCTCAATTTTCCCTTCCTCACCAAAAGTAAGGTTCTGAATTCTTAAAAGTGGTAACTTCAATCTTGAATACATTTTCTTGATGACATCACTTTTACTGCCATCGATAAGACCCATATGAAAAGAATGATTCAGCTGTGTATATTGGTCCGCTTCTACAACTTCCTCCATCTTTTGGAGGTTATTTTCCATTTCCTCAAGTACGTTCACATCCAACCCATTTTCAGAAATTCGCTTCATTGCCAAATCTTCCAGCATTGTACGTATTTCTAAAAGATCATAGATTTCAGATTCACTATATCCTTTCACTACCGCCCCTTTTCTAGGAATCCGTTCTACTAAGCCCTCTACGGTCAATTGGAAGATCGCTTCCCTCACAGGGGCTCGACTAGTTCCGTACTCATCAGCATATGTACTTTCAATCAATTTTTCCCCAGGCTGTAATTGTCCAGTGATGATCTGTTCGGTAATATGTTCTGCAATATGGTTGGATAACGCATTATTACTTAAATCGATTCTCCCCATTTTTATGGCCTCCCTTATATATCTGTGCTTTGGTCGACTGTCGATTTAAATTATAACACTTAAATTACCCACTATTCAATATTTTTAGAAAATTTAAAAAAGTATTTGATTTTTTCAGCCATCCCCTTTATGATGAGTGATATAAATTGTCGACAGTTGATTGACGTCTGTATATCTTTTGAAAGCGCTTCCTTTTTGGTTTGTCACTTCATGAATGATTACAACTAAGAATCCACATAACATCTCTATTTTTTAATACTCTGTTGTCACGTCAATTAGTCTTTGTAAGAAAAATAGAAGAAGGGTGTGATCGCGTTGGTTATTTATGGAGTCACTTTATTAGCGATTTGTATGTTGGCAGGTGCATTCATAGGTGATTTGTTAGGAGCGATTCTTGGAATTGAAGCTAATGTCGGTGGAGTCGGAATTGCGATGTTGATCCTTGTATTAGTGGTCGATTACTTGAAGAAGAAAAAGAAACTGACTGTTAAATCACAAGAAGGTGTGGCGTTCTGGAGTGCAATGTACATACCGATCGTCATTGCAATGGCATCCCAACAAAATGTTTTTGGTGCGATTGATGGAGGACCCCTTGCCATTTTGGCAGGAGTTGCAGCTGTAATTGTCAGCTGGGCACTAGTCCCTTTATTGAGTAATATCGGAAAAGAAAAACCGAATACGATCAGTGAGGAATTGATTGGAGGTAACACAGATGTTCGAGATGCTAAGTGATGTTTTCCAAGAAAATGGACTGATATTGTCGTTTGCGTTAGTTGGAATTGTCATGTACTTCTCTTACATGTTCTCTGATAAGCTGACAAAAGGATGGCTACATGGCTCGGCAATTGCCATCCTTGTCGGGTTGGTTCTTGCATACATTGGAGGTGCCACAACGGGAGGAGAGAAAGGATTATCTGATATTGGACTCTTTACAGGTATCGGGTTGATGGGTGGCGGGATGCTACGGGATTTTGCCATTGTCGCTACCGCTTTTGGAGCTAACATCGAAGAGATTAAAAAAGCCGGATTCACAGGTGTCCTCTCCCTTTTCCTTGGCGTAATCGTTTCCTTTATTGTGGGTGTGGTCATTGCTTTAACATTCGGTTATACGGATGCAGTCAGTTTGACGACAATTGGGGCTGGAACTGCAACATACATAGTGGGACCAGTGACTGGGACTGCATTAGGAGCAAGTTCGGAGGTCATTACTTTAAGTATTGCAGCAGGCTTAGTCAAATCCATCCTGACAATGATCGGTACACCTTTCATCGCAAAATATATCGGTCTGGATAACCCTCGTTCAGCCATCGTATATGGTGGCCTTATGGGAACGACAAGTGGGGTAGCAGGAGGTTTGGCAGCTACAGATCCCAAATTGGTTCCTTATGGGGCGATGACCGCGACCTTTTATACAGGATTAGGATGTCTCTTAGCTCCATCAATTTTATTTATTATCACTAGATCTATATTCGGATAGTAAGAAAGAGGGATAGACTGCAGACATCAAACTATCCCTTTTTCTCAATCTTAGTCAATATTAGTTCTTTCCTGTTTCCGCAAACCTCCTATCATAAAGAAGGAAAGGAAAAGAAAGCAATTAAATAAAAGGATGAACAGATAAAGAAGACTCGCCAATCGGCGAGTCTTTGTAAGTGAAGACAGTGGCGTATAGTCCACTAATTTTTTATCGTTGTGTTTGAGGTTCGTATTGTTTTTGTTCATGTTTGATTTTAGCTTGAGCCGCCGCCAGCCGTGCAAGAGGTACACGGTATGGTGAACAGCTTACGTAATCCAACCCTACATCATGGGAAAACTGTATCGATGATTTTTCTCCACCATGCTCGCCGCAAATCCCAGTTTTCAACCCTTGTTTTGTACGCCTGCCAAGCTTTACGCCAGTTTCAACAAGCTTTCCGACACCTTCTTGATCAAGAGATGTAA
Source organism: Alkalihalobacillus sp. TS-13 (assembly GCF_019720915.1). GTDB lineage: Bacteria > Bacillota > Bacilli > Bacillales > Fictibacillaceae > Pseudalkalibacillus. The sequence goes on along the minus strand of NZ_JAHKSI010000001.1, from coordinate 60,071 downwards.
AAGGATTTTCTGATAAAACATCATTTTCGATATAGGCTTGAAGGAATTTACCCTCTGCATCATCACGACTGTATCCGAATGTTGTTTGGGTTAAATCATTCGTTCCAAACGAGAAAAAGTCCGCCTCTTGAGCAATTTGGTCAGCTGTTAAGGCTGCACGTGGCACTTCGATCATCGTACCTATGAGATAATCAAATTTCTGTCCAGTTTCTTCTTCAACCTGTAACCCGGCATCGATCACCAATTTCCGCATTTCTTTCAACTCATTTACATGTCCGACCAAAGGAATCATAATTTCAGGTTTTACGTCTATGCCTTTTTCCATAACCTTCGCAATGGCATAAAAAATGGCTTTGGTCTGCATGAGGTAAATTTCCGGGTAAATCATACCCAATCGGCAGCCACGGTGGCCTAACATTGGATTAAATTCATCCAACTGTCGTACTTTTCTTAACAGATGCTCCTTATCATGTAACTCCTTAGCGTTTGGTTCTGTCATCTGAAGCTTGGTTACTTCAACAAGCAGTTCTTCCTTATCAGGCAAGAACTCATGAAGAGGAGGGTCTAATAAACGGATCGTTACAGGATAACCCTGCATTACTTCAAAGATTCCTTCAAAGTCCTCCTGTTGCATCGGTAACAGCTTGCTAAGGGCTACTTCACGCTCCTCATATGTTTCAGCAAGAATCATATCCTGAACAATCGGGATACGCTTCATATCCATAAACATATGTTCTGTACGGCATAATCCGATTCCCCCTGCGCCAAATTCAATGGCCTTCTTGGCATCAGCAGGATTATCCGCATTTGTTCTTACACCTAGTGTCCTTTCCTTATCTGCCCAATCAAGCAACAATTGAAACTCATCTGAAAGCTGTGGCTCGATCATTGGAATTTCACCTAAGAAAATTTCACCCGTTGACCCGTCAATCGTAATACGATCCCCTCGGTTGACAATCGTATCTCCCACTTGGAACTGCTTCAGCTTTAAATCAATACGTAATGCATCACAGCCACAAATACAAGCTTTACCCATACCTCTTGCAACCACAGCTGCATGACTTGTCATTCCTCCACGGCTCGTGACTGTCGCCTGGGAAGAAACGATTCCATGAATATCATCCGGTGTTGTTTCTGGACGTACAAGAATGACCTTTTTGCCATCTTTCGCCAATCGTTCTGCTTCATCCGCATCAAATTCGACCTGCCCTGTTGCAGCCCCAGGTGATGCGGGTAGACCTTTGGCTAACGGTTTCCGTACGTATGATTCATCAATACGACGATGGAGAAGCTGATCGAGCTGATCTGGATCTACACGTAAAATAGCTTCCTGCTTACGAATGATTTGTTCCTTTACGAGTTCAACCGCGATTCGCAGAGCAGCTTGAGCCGTTCGTTTACCTGTCCTTGTTTGGAGAATGAACAGTTTACCTCGTTCTACTGTAAACTCAATGTCCTGCATGTCTTGATAATGCTTTTCAAGAAGGTGACTTGTTTCAACAAACTGCTCATAAACTTCCGGCATTTTCTCCTGGAGAGTAGCAATGGGCTGCGGGGTACGAATCCCTGCAACAACATCCTCACCCTGGGCATTTATCAAATATTCACCGTAAAGTTTTGCTTCTCCAGTAGATGGATTCCGGGTAAAAGCAACTCCCGTACCCGAATCATTGCCCATATTTCCAAATACCATGCTTTGAATATTTACAGCTGTTCCAAAATGACCGGGGATTTTCTGAAGACGACGGTATACGATTGCACGTTGGTTATTCCATGAATCAAATACGGCACGGATCGATAAGGATAATTGTTCCATAGGATTCTCAGGAAATGTCCTTCCAGCATGCTTTTCAACAAGCTTTTTGTATCCCTTGATCACTTCTTTCCAATCATCTGCAGACAGTTCAGGGTCTGATTGGTAGCCTTTTTCAATCCGATATTCTTCTAAAAATTGCTCAAAATAAAAACCATCAACTTTCAACACCACATCACTGAACATCTGAATGAACCTACGGTAAGAGTCATAAGCAAAACGAGCGTTTTTCGTAAGGTTTGCCAAGCCCTCTACTGTTTGATCATTCAACCCAAGGTTCAAAACTGTATCCATCATTCCTGGCATCGAATGTACGGCACCCGAACGGACAGACACAAGCAGCGGATTGGAAGGGTCCCCAAGTCGTTTACCTGTTTTTTCTTCAAGGTTTTGAAGCGCTTTTGAAATTTGAAATTCAATCTCTTCAGGAATAGATTTTCCTGACTCGTAATACAAATTACAAGCCTCTGTCGAAATGGTGAACCCGTAAGGAACAGGCAAACCGATCCGAGTCATTTCTGCCAGGTTAGCACCCTTTCCTCCTAAAAGTTCTTTTTGTTCACTACTCCCCTCATCAAACATATAGACGAATTTAGTCATCGAATATTACCCCTCTCTTTTTTAACATCGCTAATATTAAGTCTGCTGTTTCCTCTACTGCTTTATTTGAGACATTGATAATCGGACAACCTATCCGTTTCATAATCTTTTCAGCATAATCTAATTCTTCAAGGATACGATTTAAATTCGCATAATTCGCCTGGGCTGTTAATCCTAAATTCTTCAACCGTTCCTTCCGTATTTCATTCAATTTATCAGGTGTTATGACTAAACCCACACATTTATTTTTAGGAATATCAAAAAGTTCATCAGGAGGCGTTATTTCGGGTACTAACGGTACATTTGCCACCTTGAATCTTTTGTGGGCCAGATACATGGAAAGTGGTGTCTTTGATGTTCTGGAAACACCAATCAATACAATATCTGCACGGCTGAGCCCTCTTACATCTTGCCCATCATCATTTTTGACTGCGAACTCAACTGCTTCAACTCTACGAAAATAGTTTTCATCCATTTGCCTTATAAGTTTTGGCTGCCGAACTGGTTCTTTCCTGAATTTTTGACTAAATGCTTCCATCAGCGGATTCATTAAATCAATCGCAATGATTCCCTCATCCCTTGCCCCATCATCAAGGTATTGCTTTAAAGAAGGTACCACCAATGTATAGGCAATGATGGAATTACTATACTTCGCAGCAGTAATGACATTATTAAGTTCTTTTACATCCTCTACATAAGAAATATGTTTAATTTCAACCTCTCCACCGTTAAATTGTGCTGCAACTGCTTTTACCATCAATTCAGCTGTTTCGCCAACCGAATCAGAAACGACATAAACGATTTCCTTGTTTTTCACATATGATCTCCCTCTTAATTTGACTTGTAGTGCTGGATTTTAGGTTATACTAATAATCTATAAATTTCTATTTGTGTCATACTATTAAATTTAATAGTATATTACTATTAATACCGCTTAGATACAATCCTTTTTACATGATTGTATTAAAAAACTTTTTGGTAACACCCGCCCGTCGATGGTTTTTCTTTATAAAACTTAGAATGGTTTGTATATACCTGTTGCTTTTCCCATACTTGATACATGGGTCCCATAGTCCATCCAGCTCTTTGTGCATTATCCACTGCTGAACATGCCCCTAGCACCAGAAACGTAAAAAAGACACCATCCATGTAGAGGGTGTCTCAAATATCTACTATTGAAATTATTGAAGGATCAATTGATTGAGTGTTTTGGGATATTCCGTAATCAACTCAACGCCATGTTCTCTGATGACCACTGTATCAGAGTGTCTGAATCCACCTATTCCTGGGACGTATATTCCTGGTTCAATACAAAAGACCATGCCCTCTTCCAGAATTAAATCATTATCGAATCGGACATAGGGTTCTTCATGTGCTGATATTCCTAAACCATGTCCGGTTCGATGGACAGCATATTTCTCTAAGTTTGCTTTTTCTATGACATCCCTTGCTACCTTATCCACTTCTGCCGCTTTTACTCCTGGACGAATGAATTCCAATGCTTTCAATTGTGCTTCTGTCGCCACTTCAAAAATCTTCTTCTGTTCTTGATCAGGTTCTCCGACAAAGATGGTTCTTTCTAATTCAGCCCGATATCCATTCAGGGCTACCTGACGGCTGTGGATGATGACATCTCCCTTTTCGAACCGTCTTGTATTGGAGAAAACATGTGGTAACGTCGTTCTCACTTTACCTGATGGTGACATGACGATGAGGTCCAATGTCGCCTCTTGATAGTCATTTGATGCTTTTTTATAGATCTCTAAATTGCCCTTTGAATCGATTTCCAGTTCACTTGTCCCTTCCATACAAGCTTCGATGGAAGATTTCACACCCAGATTGACTAAATCACCCGCTTTTTTCATCATATCAATTTCTTCTTCATCTTTAATGTAGCGCATACGTGCCAGTTGTTCTCCTACATCCGATATGGAAAAGCCGAGATCTGAAATGAAATGATAGAGACTGGCAGGTGCACTTCCCAGATCCAGTCCCATCCTGGTGCCATGGGAGTATTTGGTCAAAACTTCCCTCACCATCTTCATTTGATTGGTGTTCACCTCTTCTGGATGCTCATAATAAACTTCGACATGATCCACTTCTGCCTTCTGGATTGCATGGAGTTCTTCCAGACCAGGAACGATCAACGTACTTTTTTCAGCATCAACAACTAAATAAATAGGTCGTGAGTAAATCAACGCTTTAAATCCAGTCAAGTAATATTGGTGATCAGGCAACATGACAACTGCAGCAGACAGATCATTTTCTTTCAGGTAATTTCGAAAACTTTCAATGCGCTTTTTGATATTCATCTGTAATACCCTCCAATTTATTGATTAATTGTTGTTGCTGGTTGGACGTCAAGCTTTTTCGGTTTTGTCATTAAACTCACAACGGTCAACGCGAGTAAAGACAGAGGCAATGAAAACAGTACGCTGTTCCAATCCATTGGTTTCTGAAGGCCGATTTCCCAGAATATCGTAGCAAATCCACCGATAATGATCGATGACAAAACACCAGCAGTAGTCGCTCTTTTCCAAAGGAAACTAGCCAAAATCGTCGGAGTGATTGCAGCGCCATACATCGTGTAGGAGTACATCTGGATGGCTAACACGGATGGGAAGAACTGTCCAAGACTGTATGCAAAAATCCCAAGGAGGATCACGATATAACGATTCAAACCAAGAATCTTACTCTCATCAATTTTTTTCTTTTTAAGCCCCTGAATCAAGTCATAGACTAAGTTCCCTGCTGATGATAATAAGTAGGAGTTTCCAGTAGTGATGATGAATGCGACAGATGCAGCAAGAATAAGTGAGCCTATTCCGATTGGAAGTCCACTAGCTGCAAGTTCTAAGATAGCAGTATCTGGAGGAATATTCGGGAAAAGTACGATCGAACAAGTCGCAAGCAAAATCGCCAGCCCCATGATCAATAAATCCCCGGCCAGGAATCCCATGGTTGATTTCTTGGCGACTTCGGGAGATTTTGCGGATGAAAAACGTTGGTACATATTCTGGTCGCCCAGGATCAGGAGAAAGGTTGGTAAGAAAAAGCCCAATAATTGAGGGATGGTCAATCCGCCATCCCATGCTAATTGATGGTCCGCCAATCCAGCCGTCAATCCTTCGAACCCGCCAACAGCTGATAAAGCAAAGGGAATACCAATAATAAAACCAACAACGATGAGGAAGGAGCTTAGAAAGTCTGTATAGGCTACAGAGAACATTCCACCTGTCGTAGCGAGAAAGATGACGACAGCTGCAGTCAGCAACGTACCTAATTCAACAGACATGCCTGTGGTGAGATGGAGAACATAACCTCCACCGATGAATTGATAGGATGTGATTCCTACATAAGCTAATAAGATAAACAACGCAGATATCGTCCTCGTATTCTTTCCGAATTTGATTTCTAACATTTCCGGAATGGTATATTTACTCAAGGAACGTGCCTTATCAGCTATGAAATATAGAATGAATATACCGATCGGAGCACCTGCAAAGTAGATAATCGAGGCAAAGGGTCCATATTGATAGATAAAGCTGGCTCCTCCAACAACTGTTCCAGAACCAACCCATGTAGCCAAAAGTGTACCGATTAAAACAATTCTAGGTAACCGTCTCCCAGCCACCATGAAATCTTCACTTGTTCTCACTTCTCGTTTCGCATAATAAATCCCCATGCCAATCATCAACAATAAATAAAGGACCACCACGACAATGTAGACGTTACTCAAACTTTTCTCCTCCTCTACTTTTAGAACTGCTAATATCTACTTGTTTATTCAATATATCTTCTATCGTTTTCATGGAGGCAATCAGCTTGTTGAGTTCTGAGGTAGGAATATCCTTGATCATTCTATTCACATAAAAGTTTGAAGAATCAACCAGGTCTTTCGTTTGTTCTTTTCCCTTAGGGGTAATGACCAATCGGACTTTTCTTTTATCCTGATCATACGGTTTTTTCATAATCAATCCTTGATTGCTGAATTTATTAAGGATTCTACTCATGTATCCTTTGTCTATGGAAAAGAACTCACACAGTTCATTTTGGATACAAACGTCTCTCGAATAGATTTCATATAAAATCTGTGATTCTAGTAAAGAAAACAAACTGGTTTCAGAGTATTGGTTTACCAGCCCTAATACCCGGGTATAAAAACGATTGAACTTCCTGATTTCTTCATTAAACAAATTATTCACCATTTTCTGATTATTTAATTTATTTATACTTAAAAACGTTGCTTTTGTCAACGTTTACTCATAGAATATTTTAGAAAAATGAATGAACCCTCGAAAGTTAAACTTTCAAGGGTTGTTTGTTATATTTTTAATTTGTCGATCAAATCAATATCCTTCATTTCCTCCACAAATCCACGGTCTACCTAGATAAAATGTCCTGATTATACTATTACTTGTGTTACCTCTATCCTTTAGAATTACTCCTCCTGAATGTACAGCGCTACCAGGTGTTGCTTATTTGTTTGGATTTAGCTCTTTAGCTTTATCGTAAATTGTAGACCGGGGAACACCCATCCTATTAACCAATATCATTTACGCCTAAGCCATATAATTCTCTTTTTGAGTTCAGCTTTAAAGTCTTTTTAGCGGTCTTTCTCATCCTTCTCTTTACGCCCCATGTGTTTTCCTTGTGCTGTGCTTATTTTTCATTACAAAGGATATTGACGTTTAGATTATTAATAATAGTTCCATCAATGATAAATATAATGTATGGTAACGTATAATTCATTTAGAACGAGGTGGAAAGGTGTATTTTTTTAAACCTATCTCTAATGAGGTTCGTTTGTCTCAATTAGTATTCAATAGATATAAAAAAACGAGGATGCTCATTTTAGGGTCTATTTTTTCCTGTATTGCTGCTATTCTACAGGCTGCTGGTGGCTATTTACCAGGTATAGGATATTTTATAAGTCCGCTTGCCACTGCACCTATTCTGTTATGTTCCATGTTTTCCATTCCTTTTGGAGTAATGTCCTATTTTCTTACAATTATGTTGTTATTCATCCTACAGCCAACTGAACTAATCGTATTTCCTTTTACAACAGGATTGTTAGGGTTTGGCATAGGGGCATCTTTTTACTTTTTTAGGAGGAGATTGAGTATTATAGCTACCGGTACAATTCTTTTAATGTTGGGTATTATGAGTCTACTATTTATTTTTCACTTTCCAGTTTTAGGTCCAGCCGTCTCTGATTCCTTTTCATTTCTTACAACTGGAAGTATCTTTATATTTGCTTTCCTTTATAGCTGGTTATGGGTTGAAATTGCTTTAATCATTTTTAAAAGATTTAAAGTGATTATAATTTAGTGATCCTCCAAACACAGCCGACTATCCCGGATATCAATCCAGTGATTCCGCAAAATAAACGATTATGTTTATCAAACTTTAGACTGAAAGAACTTCATGGTTATGATTCATGGAACTATTTCAAAGACAGTGCCTTGGTTAAATTCAGTCACTTTCATAGATCCATAAACCCCTAAATATAATCTGGTTTGATTCAGATTCGTTCCCAAACTAACATAATAGGCTGATTGAGACCCAAAATTATAATCGGTTTGAATCAAACTAAAATCATTCTGTTTACCATCAGCTCTTATGTTGGTATAAGCTAAAGCTCCTCTAACCTGAGGCTGGGATCTCTTCTGGGCAAGATCGGTAAACACAACCCTTCCTGTTAAATCAGGGATTCCATTCCCCATATAGGGCTGTACTCCTGTAAGTGCAGTTCCTCCAAACTTATCGGGTCTGGTATCTTTATGAAAATAACTAGTTAAAGGCTGAAGACGACTCCCTGAAAGTGTTACTGCTTCATTGTAATAAGCAATTGTTTTCTCATCTAAATTCGGATCTTTGGTGCAACCTCTTATAGTCGAAGTTGGAAAAGCACCTTCCCACCCTCGCCACCCAAAGTTAATAAATCCTTCTTGGTCAGGTTCAGAATTCATGAAAGAAGCTTGAATAAGCTGAGTAACTGGTATTGGTTTATAATGAACGAATGAAAAAATCGACTCGACCAAATCCTGTCCGACATTTCCCGCATATTTAATATAGTTATTATAAAACCTTTGAAATGAAATGCCTGGTATATTGCGAACCCCTTTTGCCATTACCGTGAGCGTTTCCTGAATAGTTGTGGGAAGTTCATTAAAACGGGTGACAATGGGTGGAGTAATGATGTATGTATTCTTACTTACATCAATTTCAATTATTTTACCGCATATTTCCAAATCGTCCTGACTTAAGTTAAATGGATCATAGCCTGATCCACCATCACCGGTGGTTAAAACAAGTTTTCCTGTTTCAGGTGAAAAGTTTAAACTGTTGACACCATTATGATTTGAGAATGGTCTTCTTAAGTTAAGTAATGTCCGTCGTTTTTGAGGGTGGCCACTCGATTGTAAGATCCATTCTTCTACTGTATCAATATGGTCATATTGAGTTTCTCTATTTACCCATCTTAGATTTAAAGTTCCAGGATCACATGGGTCAGGTTTAAAACCTTTAGGATAAGCACCTGGACCTTGTGTTCCAGCTACTGAATAATGAAGATAAAACAGACCGTTATAATAAAAGTCGGGATGAAACGCCAGCCCTAGCAGTCCCCGTTCATCATATCCACCACTAGAAACACCTAGTTTTATGATTCGTGGGCGTATATCTAAAAAAGTCCTGATAACTCCGTTTTCTATGTAAAAGATCTCTCCTATTTGGGTTGCAATAAATAATCTTTCAATTGAGTCACCTGGAAGTATAGTTGTTTTCAAAACAGTGGGTAAATTTATGTTACTTACAATGGGCTGTAAACTGACTTTAACTTTTTTCAACTAACTTGACCTCCTTCCTATTGTCTTCATTTATAGAGGTAGCTAGAAATATAGTTATGAATCATTTCTGATCGTTATTCAAGAAAAGGGAAGTTAGTTAAATAAAAGAAGAGCGTTTTGTCTTTTTAATTTATCTTTTAATTCCCTGTAACCATCTCACTCTGACAAACCAAGCTATTTCTTACAAGAAACCTTCCATTAAAACGAATAGGCACGCCTTTTCCATCCTTTCCCGCATGGATATGTATATGAGGCTCACTTGTATTTCCTGAATTTCCGACAAGACCAATCTCTTCTCCTTTTTTCACAAAACCCCCAACATCTTCATGCATTTACTGCTGCCTCTCCAGCGTATTCAGGATTGTAAAATCCCCGAAGATCTCGTTCAATTTTATGAAATCCATAATTATCAATCTTGGCTTTCAGAAGGTACTCCTCTTTATGTTCGATCAAACTACGCTTTTGATCAATGGATTTCTCTTGTTCTGTGTATCTTACGCTTATATGTTTATCGCTACTGATTGCACGGAGATCTTCGGTTAGTTGTTCACAAAAGTCTTCCGGATCATGGGTGTTTAGGTAACCATCCTTGGTAGAATTTACTTCGATCTGCTCACTCATTTCCCTAGCAACATCAGGAAATACATAGTGGTCATTCAAGGCTTTTACTAGTAAATGAATAATTTCACTTTGAACCTCACTACTTAACATTACAGCTTGCAAATAGATTATCCCTCTTCATTTAAGAAACCCTATAAGTTCATCACCCATGCTTACATTCTACAGTGGAAAACACGGCGACTCTACTACTCTAATCGTTTTGTCCTCACCTATTAAAAACAAAACCATCATGCCTATAATAAAGGAATAATGGTTTTCAAGAATTGAATAAAGGTTGTTATGAATTTGTTGGCCATTTAGTTTGGTTCGCTTACCTTTTTCTTTCAGATCCTTATTAGTAATGAACTTCATCTGGTGAATCGGCATGAACTACAAGGGTTCACAAAAGTTGATGGACTATGATTAAATAATCGAATTGATGATGGATTCGGACATTCTGATATTCCCTATCCCACGTTCATCAATCGCTATCCCTTTTCTGGATGTTCTGTTTTTTGAAATTTCGTCTTTATCTGTTCAGACAATTTGATCATCGAGGCTGCCAAAATTGCGACGCCATTTTTCAAAGATGATAGATTAAATTCCATGTTCGGGTGATGCAGGCCAGGGGTCAACCCTGTACCGAGACCGACCATGGTGGCTTGGATATCCGACTTGTTCTTCGGATAAAAATGAAAGTCTTCTCCTCCCGGTGTGACAGGAGGGGAGACTAACGCATCCTCACCTAATGCATCGACGATCGCTTCTGCCACGATCTTTTCCATCGTGGGATTTGGAATCGCCGCGACCATCTTGGCAGCAACCTCCACTTCAACTTCACTGCCATTCGCTTTCGCAGCGTATTCGACGGCGATCATCACCTTCTCAAGCAGCGTTTCCATCTCTTCATTCGTCTGTGCCCGGACATCGATGCCGAATTCGGCTTCATCCGGGATGATATTGACGTTGTCACCACCTGCTTTCACCTGCGTCACTTTCACCGAGCTTGCAATGGTCGGATCGACTTTCACGGCATTCACTGCAGAGATGATCGCACCAAGGGAATCTACGACATTTATGCCGTAATTCGGTCTGGAGCCATGTGCCTGCAGACCTTTCAGCCTTCCTTTCAGCAAGGTTGTCGCACCGTGATGGATGGCAGGTGATGCCTCGCCGAAACTCATCTCCATTTCTGGTCTCACATGGAGGCCGAATAGATAGTCGACATCCTCCAATATCATTTCCTCGATCATTTTCATCGCACCCTTGCCAGACTCTTCGGCAGGCTGGAAGATCAATTTCAGGTTGATGTCTTCAGGGATAAATCCAATTTCCTTCAAGCATTGTAATGTGTGAAGCACTACCGTCATATGAGCATCATGGCCGCAGGAATGGTTTGCTTTCCAAACTCCGTCCACGTTTTGCCAAAGAGCATCCATATCGGCGCGCAAACCGATTGTCGGACTCGGACCGTCTCCCGTTTCACTTTTCCAGTCGACGACGACGGCATGATGGTTTTCAAACATTTGATAGGAAAAGCCCAAGTCTGACAGTTTACTGCATAGGTACTTTTTTGTATTTTCTTCTTTCCAGCTGACCTCTGCCAGGTCATGCAATCGGGCATACGTATCGAGGATCTGCTCCTCATTGTCGTTCACCCATTGTTTTAAACTACTGATCAATTGCATTCTTTCTGTTCTCCCTTGTTTGTCTATTTTGTACCAGCACGTAATGTGCGATGGATGGGTCCCTCAGGATCCCGACGATCCTATATCCGGCAGCAAAAGCCTTTTGTACTGCGTGACGGATCGTCATTCGCCAATCCATGACCACATCTGGCGCTGATTCTATTATCGTTCTGTGATTGGCCGGCACCGGCAACAGATGACCCGGTCCATCCCCGATATGATTCAGGGAATCCGGCACTGGGATTCCATCCTGCCACTGGATGTTGACCAACTTTTGATAATCCTTCCATTCGGTTTGGACGTTCCTTCTCCCGTCCGCAGCAACGGTTACGGTCGGTGAATGGAGGTCCCATTCGACGAGGAACCGGTCAGACGGTATGCCGATATTGACCTTATCCTTCATCTCACCGTAAACGGATTCGATGTAAGTTTTGGCATACGCACCAAGTTTGCAAAGATTGAGGTAAGCGTTGCGGGCTTCCAGCGGGTCAAACGTCCAGACGATTTTTTCATACCCATACGCTATCCCCCACTTCCGCTGCTCGAACTTCAGCTGTTCACCCAACCCTTGATTTTGATAGTCAGGATTGATGGCCATCATATGCGAGCAAAGATACGGTTTATCGCTAAGCTCACTGAACCCTGGAAATCCATAGCAGAATCCTGCCATCCTTCCATTGTTATCATCGAATACGGCAATGACGACACCGCCATTATGGTTTGCCGCCACCATTTGCGGGAGGGACGTGACGACATCTTCCCCCCAGACCGCTTTCTGCAAGGCTACGATTTCTTCAAGATGATCGAAGTCCGTGACGACGTCATACCTGAACTTTGCTTGCTTTGCTGCTGTGCTCACGTCTGATCACCTTTCCGGCTGTTTCTCCAGTGAAGATACCATCCTTGACTGCGACCGCTCCGTTGACGATGACATAGTCGATCCCATCCGGCTCCTTCAACGGCTCCTCATAGGTGGCATGATCAACGACAATTTCCGGGTTGAACACGACAAGGTCGGCGGCGTACCCTTCCCGTATGAGTCCACGATCCTTCAGACGGAGCAGCTGTGCAGGTGCACCGGTCATCCTGCGGATCGCTTCTTCCAGTGTAATGGCCTGCTTCTCCCTGACAAACCGGCCAAGGACCCGTGGGTAGGTCCCATACAATCTCGGGTGCGGTTTCCCGCCGAAGATCCCGTCCGATCCGACGATCTGCAACGGATGCCTCATACCGAAGATGACATCCTCTTCATTGCCCCAGTGGACGATCATTGTGACACCGGCATTTTCTTCGATCAACAGGTCGAATGCGGCTTCAGCTGGATCGACATCCCTTGCCTTCGCAATTTCCACCATGTTTTTTCCTTCCACCCAACGGTTTTGTTCGGTGGATACTGCGGTGATCGTGATATTTTCCCAGCCGCAATTATACGTCCAATTCTCGTAATCTACTTTATTGGCGAGGTCCTCCTTGATTCTTTTACGAATGGTAGGGTCTTTCAATCTCTCAATCATCTCTTCGGTTCCGCCAGAATGCATCCATGGCGGCAAAATGGCGTGGAAGACGGTGGATCCGGCTGTGTACGGATATTGGTCGAAGGTGATTTCGATTCCTTCCCTGCGCCCTGCATCCATTTTTTCAAGGGCTTTTTCAAATTTATCCCGATTGATTTTACCGGCCACTTTAAAATGGGAAACATGGAGCCGGACCCCTGATTGCCTTGCGACATCGATAACTTCGTCAAGTGCTTCGAGGGAAAGAATGCTCTCATTGCGGATATGGACGACAAAGCAACCATCATATTTGGCAGCGCCTTTACAGATCGCAATCAGCTCTTCTTTATCGGAAAACACGTTCGGCGGGTAGACGAGACCCGATGAAACCCCGACTGCTCCTTGCTTCATCCCTTCTTCGACATGATGACGCATCTGTTCTATCTCATCCTTGGTCGCGGTCCTTCCTTCAAAGCCCATGACAAGCGTCCGCACAGCCCCGTGTGGAACGAGGTACGTCGCATTTCCGGCAATCGCCGACCGCTCAAGGAATTCCAGGTATTCCTCTACCGTTTCCCACGGCCAATCCCCGATATCACCGTTCAGCCCTTTCAATTGCTTTTGCCATAATGGTTTCGTTTCCTCTGAGACAGGCGCCACGGATATCCCATCCTGTCCGAACAATTCGGTTGTGACACCCTGTAAAACTTTGATTTTGTGAATCTCAGGCTTCGTACACAATAAATCTGAATGGACATGGGTATCGATGAAACCCGGAGATACAGCCATACCATCTGCCTGGATTTCCCTGGCAGCCTTTTCACCGCTCAAATCCCCCAGCCTTGCAATGACACCCTCCTTGATTCCGATATCATAGCTTGTCCACGGGTTTCCTGTTCCATCATATACCTTTCCGCCTTTAATGATCAGATCGTACACGGAAATTCCTCCTTCATTGGATTAAGATTGCAACACTTGATCGTTCTTGATGACCGATTCTTCAACAAGGTATTCTCGCAACGCTTCCTCATCGACTTCATAGCCTATTCCGCTAGATGCAGGTACAGACAGCTTTCCTGGTTCTTTGAAAGTGACTTCCGGTTTGATGATATCCCTCTCCCAATAACGGTTCGATTCCGACGTATCCCCAGGGATCGTAAAATTCGAAAGCGATGTAAGCGCAATGTTATGCGCTCTGCCGATTCCTGCTTCAAGCATGCCTCCACACCAGACAGGAATATCATTTTGCTGGCATATATCATGGATTTTAATTGCCTGTGTCAATCCGCCGACACGGCCGACTTTAATGTTGATGATCTTGCAGCTCCCTAGTTCGATCGCTTTCCGTGCATCCTCGGCCGAATGGATGCTTTCATCGAGGCAGATCGGTGTCTGGAGCTGCTTTTGTAATGTAGCATGTTCGATGATGTCGTCATGAGCCAAAGGCTGTTCAATCATCATCAGCCCATACTGATCTATTTCCTTCAACAGTTCGATATCATCCAGTGTATAGGCGGAGTTCGCATCCGCCATCAACGGGACGTCCATTCCGAATCGGTTTCGGATTGCTTTGATGAGCTCGACATCGAAACCTGGTTTGATTTTTACTTTGATTTTCTTATAGCCGTCCGCCATGAATTTCTCGACCTTTGCCAGTACATCCTCAATGGAGGCTTCGATCCCGATGCTGACGCCGGCTTCAATTTCATCCTTTTGGCCGCCGAGAGCCCTGGAAAGTGGAATCCCTTCCTGCTTGCTGAATAAATCCCAGACTGCTCCTTCGAGCACAGCCTTTGCCATATTGTTGCGCCGGATCGGGCTGAAAAGCTCATCGACTTCTTTAGGATGGCCGATCTCCTTTTTTGAAAAGAGTCGGGGAATCAGAAATTCCTTCAGCATGTACGAAACAGTTCCAGTAGTTTCTTCGTTATAGACCGGATATGGCAGTGATGTACTTTCGGCATAGCCTGTCAGTTCGCCGCAATGGACACCGACCACGTGGAAATCCTTGAACAATAATCGGCCGAAACTGGTTTCAAATGGATTTTTCAAAGGCATTTTAAGTCTATATAAATTGATTTGATCAATTATCATAGTCTGTTTCCTTTCCTATTGGTAATACCTTTTCATTTCTTATAAAAAGGGGAAAATTCTTGGCTAACCTGTTCATATTCATTGATCCGCCTCCCGACATCCTTCCATTCCGAAGAAGCGACGCCGCTTACCAACACATTCAATACCGAAAATATAGGGGTCATACCACTCAGAGCCGCCGGAGAAGGGGTATCCACCTTAATCAACCAATCGCTCAAAACCCCGACAGGTGAGAGTGGATCATCGGTGATCGTCAACACCTTCGCCCCCTTCTTTTTCGCAGCACTCACAAAAGAAACGGTTTCCTGTATATATCTCGGGAATGAAAACGCAATTACCAGGCATTCCTTATCAATCTCAGTAAGCATATAGATGGCGTCATCGATTTCTCCCTTGTAAAGGAAGGTATCCCCTTTTACAATATTCAAACTGAAATGCAGCCAGTTGGCTGGGGGGAAGGAACTCCTCAACCCGACAATGAAACGTTTTTCGGACTGGAGGATGGCATCGATGATTTTTTGGTACATTTCATCACTAAGATTACTGAACGTCTTTTCAATGGAAGCGACATCCTGTTTCATGATGTGCTGGATAAGATTATCCTTTGCACTCAGCTCCCCAGTCGATTCTCGGTAATTTTCCAAGGGATCGTTATGGTTCTTCTCAATCAAAAACGTGCTCACTTGCTTCTGCAGTTCGCTGAAACCTGAGAACCCCAGTGTATAACAGAGACGAATCACAGTCGTCTCACTCGTTTCCGTATTTGCACCGATTTCTTTTGCCGTCTGGATCGCAACCTTTTGGGGATGATCGATCAAATATTTTGCGACGGTCTTTTGTCTTTTCGTCAGTGCATTGAATTTCTCTCTTATTTTTTCGTTGATGTGATCCATCTAAAAAACCTTTCCTTTCTATTGCGCGATTATCCAATCGATCTCTTTTCTTCCAAAGGCACTGTCTCTGCTCCCCAGAACTTCCGGATAATTTCTTCCGACGGTTTTGGCGTTAAATAGCTGACGACGATCATCAACAGGAAGGATAATCCCATTGCTGTCGCGATCGTATGCATGCCGAAAGGATTCGGAAAGTATTGGGAGATGATCAGATAGGAAATCAATCCTGAATACATGGAGACGATTGCTCCCCAGGTTGAAGCCCTTTTCCAATAGAGCCCTAAAATGATCGGTGCGAAGAAGGTGGCCTCAAGCCCACCGATCGCGTACAAGACGATCAATTGCAGATATTCTGGCGGAGTTAGGGAAATCAATACGACTGCAACCCCGATTGCCAATGTCGTGAAATAAGAGATCTTCGAAATTTTCCGTTCACTTGCACCTGGGTTGATGTAATTCAGATACAGGTCCTTTACGATGGTCGAGCTCGTGACGAGAAGCATGGAGTCGACCGTCGACATGATCGCAGCCAACGGTGCTGCTAATATAAGGCCCGCTACCCAACCTGGCATGATATCAAGGATCAGAAATGGCAACGCAAGATCTGCTACCTCAAGGTTCGGATATAGAATCCTGACCATTGGCCCGATTGTTACGAACCCGAACGTCAATATCCCCATGATGATACCGCTCAGGATGATCCCTTGATGCATTGACTTCGAGTCTTTATAGGTCATACCACGGACTGAAGCATGAGGCAAACCGATCGCGGCAATACCGAACATTAGGAAATAGGAAAAGAACATGGTTGGTGTCAGATTGGCCCCGCCTGGCAATGTCAGCATTTCAGGATGTGCAGTAGCCAATTGTTCATTCAAAACTGTAAAGCCGTCTGTTTTGATCATGAACACGACCCATAGAATGATTCCGCCAAGCATCATCACGATACCCTGGATTGCATCAGTCATCGCAACGGCCCGGAATCCGCCATATGTGGTGTAAATGACAACCGCCAGACCGAAAATCAACAATCCTGCTTGGTACGGTAGGCCAGTGATCGATTCTAGGATCCGTGCGCCTCCTGCAAACTGGGCGACCATATAGGCACTGATGAAGATGATGATCCCGAGAGCACTGCCAATTACGACGGTATGGCTTTGATACCTTTCTTTCAGGATGTCGATCAAAGTAATCGAATTCAATTTCCTTGCGACGATCGCGAACTTTTTCCCCAGGATCCCAAGGATATAGATTCCCATCGCAAGCTGTGTCAAGCCGACGAGTACCCAGCTATATCCCATCTGGTAAGCTAGTCCGGGAGATCCGATAAACGTCCCGGCACTGGCTGCGGATGCCAGCATCGTAAACGCCAAGACGACTGGTCCAAGGCTCCTTCCACCGATGAAAAATTCCTCCTGGAAGCTCGACTTCCTTTGTTTCAAGAATTTATGAAAGTATCCTCCTATCAGAAACGTGACCACTAGATAAAGGAGGATCGGTATGAGGACATCCCATTTCATTTCTTTTCTCCCCCTTCTTCTGCTTCAAGGGACATATCCTTGAAAAACAATTTGACCATGAAATAAGCGCCGATGATCAGCAGGAACCAGCCTACGATTCCTCCATAGAAGAACCAATCAGGAAAGCCCATCACGATGTCCACTTCAGATGCCGGTTTGTTATAACCGATCACTAATGATATTCCGCCAGTAACAATCAAGTTAAAGATAAAGAATAGAAGTGTCACCCACATTTCTTTTGTACATTGACGGAATCGACGATCTTCCTTAAAATTTTCCAATGCTGTTACCTCCCTTTCATTATTAAAAGCTATACATTTTCCTCAGTGAGTATCTTTGCATCCGCAAACTCTTCTTCACGGTCCAATGGAAAAATTGGTCTTCTCAAGCGTTTGTAGTCGAAGGATGTAAAGTCGATTGTTGATAATCCGGGAGAATCGACGGTGATGATCTTATCCGCAATCGACTCGAAGGCAGCCCTGAAATGCTGGCTGGATTTCAAAGCGACGATCTTATACTCGCTGACATCGATTCCATGCAATTTGAAAATCTGTTCATCAAGAACCTGGGATTTCACGGAACAAACGATGACATCGACCCCGTTGACGATCAATCGGGCAGACTTCCCGAGATTGATCCTCGTCCCCTGCCACATCGGCGAGCTTTGATGGAATTGGCCGTCTGATAAGCATTTTACATAGGCGTGAAGTTTCAAAGGTTGTCCATGCAAATTGTCTGTCTTCCCGCCCAAATTGATGTCGATGTATCGGCCGGCACCACTCTCATGAGCCTTCTCTGCAACCTCTGGATCGTAGATGTACCCGAAACATGCTTTTTCCAAATTCGATTCGATCATCGCCTCGAGAAGATATGTACCATCACCTGGCGTTCCTCCCCCAGGATTATCAGAGGTCTCGTTAATGACGATTGGAGCTCCAGATTCCGCAAGCGCATGCTTGATCCCTCCCTTTGGAGAAATGGGTTCAGGAATGAATTCGTTGCGGTGCTCCCATAATTTCTTTGCCGTTTGACCGGATAGTTCTTTCGCTAGTTCAGGGTCATCATTGGTCGTCGTGATAATGGACACACCGACATCAGGAATATCGGTATAGGGAAATCCATGAAAGAAGGTGCAATCGATGACGGATGGATTCTTCTCGACTTCCCAGCAGTATTCATTGATGGTTTTGGCTGGGGGCAGGTTCGTTGTCGAGGTCGGTATCATCATCGGCAGTTTCGTCAGATGGGAAGTCGGCTTCAATCCACCTTTTACGATTTGGCAAGCGACATCTACAGCTTCGACCCCGCGTTCATACGAATCTGTATGCGGATAAAAGTTCACGCCTAACAGGACGTCTGAATGATCTACCATCTTTTGGGTGAGATTGCCGTGCAAGTCCAATGTGACGACAAGCGGGATCTCGTTTCCGATCTCAGAGCGGATCAGCTCCATCAGTTCCCCTTCAAGGTCATAGACGCCATCTACCGTACCTGCCCCATGCATCGCAAAACAGACGGCATCATAATCGTTATGCGCCCGAATCGCCTGAACCAGCTCTTTTTTGATGTTTTGGAAAGCTTCTTTAGTGATCAAGCCTGATGGATAGGTGAATGCTGAAAAGGTCGGCAGGATCTCGATTCCCAACTCTTCTGCACGATCGACGATCCCGCCTAAATAATCCCTCACCTTCCTGTGCTTCGTAACAATGTTTTCCTTATGATCCCATTCCCATAGTTTGAAAAGCTCTTCCGTCGTTTGGACATTCGAAAAGGTATTGGTCTCATGTGAAACTTGTCCGGTTAAAATTCTCATAAAAATTCCCTCCAGGTTTTGAATTGGTCCATTCTTGAGAAAGATTCCAACATACCAACAAAAATGAAGCGATTTATTTTTGAGAGATTCATAGATGATAAGATTTACAAAAGACAGGGCAAATGATGAGTGAATGACTGTGAGTAGATGAACTGATGAAAAGTAGAAAGTAGTACATTTCGTGGTGTTAAACTATTTTGAAGTAGCAAATGAAGTTCAAACTTTATTTTCGAATGATATTGAAGTTTAAATTTCTTCACATTATAATCACATAAGCAAAAGATGTCAATAGATTTTAAATTTTTTGTCAATTAACGATATATAAATAAAGGCTTTCCCTGCAGGATAGCCTTTATTGTTCTGTATCATTTATTTATTTGCAAGGTCACAAAGTATATCGAACAGAAATCGCCTACAGAGCTATGCACGTGAACATAGTACGATATTCATTTCCTGTAGTTCTATTGAATATCCATCTTCCCTTTCAAATTACCTTCATAGTGATGGTCACCTGCCTGAATGTCGATCGTTTGCATGCCTGTGAATGGATTTACTTCATCTATTTTGATAAGTACTGGTACAGTTTCTGAGTTTTTCAGTTTCGCTGTTCCCGTAAAACTTGCCCAGCTTTTATAGGTTTGAAGCAATCCGATGTCTCTGCTCTTGATGTGTAGTCCATTCTTTTTATCGATCAGACGGAAAGTCCCTTTTGACTTTGAATCTTGCTTTCCTTGTTCAATCGAAATATGAATGAGCGGGTCTTTTCTTTCTTCGGTCTGATCAATTTTGCCAATTACTTTCACGTGATGCTCCTCATCCAGACTCATTGGCCGGCTTGGCATGTCTCCGTTTCTCTTCAGAGCTTGTCCAGCCTGGTTCCCTGTCAATTCCCCGTCTCTCAACGCAAACTGGCCATTCACCAGCACATGTTCGATTCCCTCTGCATATTGCTTTGGATCATCAAAGTCCGCTTTGTCTATTACTGTCTTGTCGTCAAAGACGGTAAGGTCGGCAACCATTCCTTCCGCAATAAATCCACGGTCTACCATTCCGATAATGTTGGCTGGCAAACCTGTCATTTTCATGACCGCTTCCTCCATTGATAATAAACCGTCTTCCCTCACAAGCTTCCCTAGCACTCTTGGCTGGGTCCCGTATCGTCTTGGGTGTGTACTATCTGATTCCGTCGCACCTCCGTCAGATGCGATAGCAGTCGTCGGATTTTCTAAGATCTGTTCAAAATCTTCCTGGTGCCCGAAGAAATAGATCGTCCTTAAATTCCCATCCTCTTCAAGGATTTGTATGGTTGCCTCTCCAGGGGAAACACTTCGTTCGTCAGCAATGTCCTGCAAGGTTTTTCGTTCGGTGGGAAAATAGACGTCATTCGCATCCCGGACACGGCTGCCGATGATTTCATGGATTTCTTCTTCAATTTGTGGCCGTAATTCGGGGTCAGCGAATCTTTCAAGCATTGCTTCTCGGCCACCATTTTGCACCCATGGCGGTACAATGGCGGTCAACCCCGTCTGGCTCGCCAGATAAGGGTATTGGTCTGCTGCAGCAAAAGTCCCCCTTTCGTTCGCTTCTTGAATCAATCGGATCGTCTCTTCGGATTTCCCCCAGTTATTCGGTCCCATCACCTTCATATGAGTAACTACAGGGACTAAACCTGCGCCTTCACCGATTTCAATCGTTTCTTCAGTTGCTTCGACCACATGGGTATTTTCATTTCGGATATGGTTCGGGAAATTCGTCCGCCACTTTTCTGCTGCACTGACAACATCGATTACTTCTTTGGTTTTAGCATAGTTCCCCGGTGTATAGAAGAGACCGGCTGAAACACCCCACGCGCCGTCTTCCATAGCATTTTCAATGAGTGATTGCATTTCTGTGATTTCTTCTTCCGTAGCCGGACGATCGTCAAAACCGACTACTTCTTCCCAGACAGCATTAAACCCGATGTAACTTCCAATGTTGATCGCAAGTCCTTCATCCTCCAACGCATATCTTTCTTCGAGGTCAACTGGCCCACCGCCATCTGGACTCAATAGTTCAGTCGTGACCCCTTGCGTAATCGAGCTTTTAGCTGTTTTTAAAACGGGTGTATCAGCATGGCTGTGGATATCGATGAACCCAGGAGAAACGATTTTTCCTGTTACATCAATTTCAGTGGCCCCTTCATCACGGTCCAAATCACCAATAGAAGTGATATACCCGTCGTTTATCCCAACATCAGCGACATATCGATCCTTCCCGGTACCGTCAATTATGGTTCCGTTTTTCAGGATGATATCGTAATCTTGCTTACTCTTCGCACTCGACTGCTCAACATCTGGAACACCTGCTAGTAAGATTCCTAGAAGCAATGCCACCATTAACAAAACGGTTACGCTCTTTTTTCTTAATGAATACACTGATTTGCCTCCTTAGAAATTCGATTTGCACAGGTTTTCAAGATTACCTCCTTTTTGTGCCCGTTCTTTAGAGTTTATTTTATCGCAGGAAAATACATATTTCGCACTATTCTGAAAAAATGAGCGTATATATCCAGTCAAGAAATCATTTGAAAATCCAGTAATGACAAGCGTTTGGACTATTCCAATAGGAAAATTGCACGATAATCATTTTGTAAGTCTCTTGATTGAACGTCGATGAATTTCCAATGAAAAGCAGTGAACGTTCATAATACGATCCACTCTGGAAAGACGTGAGTTAAGTGGTGAAGCCACGATGATTAACCTAAAAACCAGCGTCTGGCAAATGCCAGACGCTGGTTTGTTGTTACTCTTTATTTTTCACCCTTCATTTTCTTTACCTTATCCTGGTTGTTCTCGATCCACTCACGAGCGACCTTCTCTGGGTCCTTCCCGTTTTCTTCAATCTCTACAATCATTTTCTCAACTTCATCAATCGAGATATTCCAGTTGCTTAAGAATTCATACGCTTCCGGTGCTTTTTCTTTTAGATCTTTATTGGTAATGACATGAACAGAAGATGCCCCGAAGAATCCTTTGTCATCCTCTAATACTTTCAAGTCATACTTGTTGAACATCGTATGAGGACGCCAGCCGTAGAACACAACAGGTTTTTCTTGAGCCATAAGACGAGTGGCCTCAGCGATCATACCGCCTTCTGATGAGTTGACTTGTTTCATGTCCAAATCATACGCTTTGATGATTTTGTCCGATTCTTTTGTTGCACTAGCGCCTTCTTCGATCCCTAGCATTTCGTTATTAAACGCGTCCTCTTTCCCTTTCAAGTCGGAAATCTTATTAACATCTTCCATGTAGGTTGGAACGACCCAGCCCGTCTTCGCCTCTGGGTAACTTACTGCTGTATCTTCTACACTGTCTTTAAATTTGTCCAGGTGAACCTGGTGCATAGGAAGCCATGCGTCCATGAATACATCCACATCACCACGGGATAGTCCCATGAAAACACCGCCAACATCAGATTTCGTTTCTTTCACTGTATATCCCATGTCTTCTAGAATGAGCACGGCGATTTTCGTCGGAGGAACCGTACTTGTCCATGGCGTCACACCAAATGTAATGGTTTGACCTTCACTCGCTTCACCGCTGCCTTTTTCGTTTGAAGAGCAGCCGATAATCAGGGCTGCCAGTGACATCATCATCAGTCCTGTAATTATAATTTTTTTCATATTGATCCTCTCCCTTTTATACTTTTTTACCTAATCCTTGTGTGATTCGATCAAGAACGATTGCTAATACAACGATTCCTAAACCGCCTGTCAAGCCAAGACCGACATTTACGGTCGAAATGCCTGACAGCACCGTCGAGCCAAGCCCAGGCGCTCCGATCATCGAGGCGATGACTGCCATGGAAAGAGCTAACATGATTGTCTGATTGACTCCGGCCATGATCGTTGGGACAGCCATAGGGAGCTGCACTTTAAAGAGCAGCTGCCTCGGTGTTGAGCCAAACGCTCTTGAAGCTTCGACCACATCGGCTGGTACTTGCTTGATCCCTAGAGTCGTCATACGAACAGCAGGTGGTGTAGCGAAGACAAAGGTCGCGATGACTGCTGGTACGCCGCCAAGACCAAATAACAGGATAGCTGGTATTAAATAGACAAAGCTCGGCAACGTTTGCATAAAGTCAAGGATAGGACGAACAATTTTTTCGACAATTCCATTCGTTGCACTCAGAATTCCAGCAGGCACTCCGACGACAATGGACAGAATCGTTGATACAATGACGACAGCAATGGTTTGCATCGCACCGTCCCAAAGATTGACAGACCCTAAATAGATGCAGCCGATCAGGGTGAACAGAGCCATGCCTTTTCCTGCAAACCTCCAGGAAAGCAGGATGAAGATCAGCGTGATGGCTTCTGGAGGGATGATTAACAGTAAGTCGGTCACGCCTGTAATGAAGGCATCCAAACCATTACTGATTTGATTGAAAAAATCACCCATGACCGGAAGCAGCCATTCACTCACAAAAGCATTGGTCCATTCTTCCAAAGGCAGATAGAAATAATTCATACCACTTCCACCTCCTCTTTTTCTTTACCTAAGACAAGGCCAGATAAAATCGATACTCTTGAAATAATACCGATCAGCTTGCCTTCCTCTTCTACAACAATTGGATACTTCGTTTCAGCCGCAATCCCGAGCAAATCATTAAGGGGCGTATGTTTAGACGTCGTATGGACGTCCTCGACTAAAACGTGATCGAGTGGCGTTTCGTTCTTATACGCTTCAATCGCATCATCAATCGTGAGCAGCCCTTTGAAGTTATCCTCTTTATCAACAACAAAGATGCTTGATGCCCCGGCTTCTTCCATCTTCCGGACAGCCATTCTTGGACCATCTTTATACGTTGTCAACACTTCTGGCTTTTTCATGACCTGATGCGCTTCCAGCACTTTTGAGCGGTCGACGTCTTTCACAAAATTCGAGACATACTCATCGGCTGGGTTTTCCAATATTTCTTCTGAAGTCCCTATCTGGACAATACGGCCATCCTTCATGATCGCAACCCGGTCGCCCAACTTCAAAGCTTCATCTAAGTCATGCGTGATGAATAGGATGGTTTTCCCCATTTTCTTCTGCAGGTGCAGCAATTCGTCTTGCATCTCTTTACGGATAAGAGGATCAAGGGCACTGAAGGCTTCGTCCATCAATAAAATGTCGGTATCATTCGCGAGGGCTCGAGCTAAACCTACACGTTGCTGCATACCGCCACTTAGCTGATCAGGCCGGCTGTTCTCATACCCTTTCAGTCCGACATCCTCAATGGCCTTCATGGCCTTCTGTTCTCGTTCTTCTTTCTTTACGCCTTGAATTTCCAATCCGTATCCCACATTGGCAAGAACCGTACGATGGGGGAAAAGCCCGAATTTTTGAAAGACCATTCCCAGCTTCTTACGGCGTGTTTCGATCAGGGTAGATTGGGACATTTTTGTAATGTCATCCCCATCAATGTAAACCTCACCGGCCGTCGGTTCGATGAGACGGTTTACCAAGCGGATCAATGTGGATTTCCCGCTTCCTGAAAGCCCCATGATGACAAAGAATTCACCAGGTTGAACAGCAAAGGAAGCCTGGTTGACCCCTACGGTCATACCGGTATCCTTTAAAATTTGATCTTTCTTTTCTCCGTTTTCTAAACGCTTCAATCCCTGCTTAGGCTTGGATCCGAAAATCTTCGTCAAATTGTTGACTTCAATTTTATTCATCTACTCAGTCTCCTCTCTCGTTGCGAATAAGTGATGGTTAACGTTTGATCCCTATTTGACGGCCTGCTTGTTTTGGCTTTTCTAATGAATGGTGGGCTTTCTGTAAGTCAGCCACCTTTTGAACGATCGGTTCAGGAAAAGGAGCGGGTCTGCCTGCTTCCATATCGATCCCCATCAACATTTGCTCGCTTGTCGCCACTATTTGATCATTTTGATTTTTCATGACAAAAAAAGGATGAATACGCTTGGCGTCAGCATCCAGTAATTGGACAGACACGTAGATTTCCTCATTTTCATGCGCCTCTTTCAAATAACAAAGATGGGTTTCCAGCGTGAAGATCGTGTTTCGATGCATCTCCCGGGCTTGTTCATCCAATCCGATGTACGCCATGAAATGATCCACCGCATGGCTGAAGACAATCGCATAGGCTGCATCATTCATATGGCCGTTGTAATCCACCCACTCTTTGTGCACCTGATCCTCGTAGATCGAAACGGGTTCTAGCATTTTCATCCCTCCTTTTTATTTGTTTACAAGACTCTTAGATTCAGGCCAATATTCTTCTACTAAATCAAGCAGCTTTACAAGAAATTCATTTCGTTTACGCTCAAGATCAGCTACTGATTCTTCTCCTGCATAACGTTCACAGCCTTCAATGACGCGTTCCTTCAGTTCATCTGTCAGTTCCGGTGCTTCTAATTTTGTCCATGGCAGCTTGAGTGCCGGGCCAAATTGCTCGAGCATATGGCGCATGCCTTGTTCTCCGCCAGCTAAATGAAAGGTAAGGAATGGTCCCATTTGCGCCCATCTTAATCCAGCACCGTAAATGATCGCTGTATCGACTTCTTCCGTGGTGGCCACCCCATCATTCACCAGGTGAAGGGCCTCACGCCAGAGCGCTTCCATCAAACGATCCGCTACGTGACCATCGATTTCTTTATGAATCACAAGTGGTTTCATGGATACACGTTCGAAAAATACGCAAGCCTTCTCAATGACAGATTCCTTTGTAGCCTTTCCACCTACCACCTCTACAAGAGGAAGCAAAAAGACTGGGTTGAACGGGTGGGCTACAATAAACCGCTCGGGGTGCTGTAAACCAGCCTGTAACGTGCTCGGGATGATGCCAGAGGTACTAGAAGCAATAATCGCTTCCGGCTTTGCGTGCTGATCAATCTCCTCCAGCACAGACTTCTTTAATGCTTCACGTTCGGGTACATTTTCTTGTATAAAGTCGGCATGAGCGACCGCTTCCTCGATCGAAGGCATGAAGTGCAATCGATCCTGGGAAGCTCCTTCGACAAGGCTTTTCTGTTCTAAAGACTTCCACGCATGGGAAACCGCCTGGCGTGTACGTTGTTCCGCTCCTTTTGCCGGGTCAAAGGCAACGACATCATATCCTTGAGATAAGAAGCGGGCGATCCAGCCGTTACCGATTACGCCTGTTCCAATTACTGCAATGTTTTGCATCGTTACGCACCTCCTGTATGAGGGGAGCGAAGGTTGAATTGCTCGCGTGCTTCTTGCGGTGTCATCGGTTCTAGCCCTTGATTGTGCAACAGCGTGACTGCTTTTTCTACAAGCTGGTCGTTTCTCGCCATAACCCCTTTTTTCAGATAAAGGTTATCTTCCAGACCTACTCGGACATTTCCGCCGAGCATTGCTGCTTGAGCAGCCATCGGCATCTGCATTCGGCCAATTCCAAACGCTGACCAATGCGCATTATCCGGCAATCGATTTTTCATATAGAGCATCGTCTCTGCGTCCGCTTCTGCTCCCCATGGAATACCTAAGCAAAATTGAAACATAGGATCTCCCTCGATGAGGCCTTCTTGGATCAATTGTTTCGCAAAACGAATATGACCCGTATCAAAGCATTCAAGCTCTGGCTTCACGCCGCTTTCCTGGATGAGCTTCGCTTGTTCACGCAACCAATCTGTCGGGCTTAAGTAAATCATATTGCCGAAGTTTGTACTGCCGCAGTCCAGTGTACACATTTCTGGAAGCAGTTCACCTACTGGTTGGTGACGTTCGGCTGGTGTCTGGATATCTGTTCCGTCTCCACCAGCTGCAGGCGTAGCTAAACTCGGTATAAAATCGCCTCCACCGCCTGATGTAATATTAATGACCACATCTGTCTCTGATTCACGGATACGATCAACGATTTCACGGTAGTGCTCGATATTGTGGCTGATCCCGCCTGTTTTCGGGTCACGGGCATGGACATGGGCAACCGTAGCACCAGCTTTAGCCGAAGCAATTGCTGATTCGGCAATCTCCTTAGGCGTCACTGGAACATGTGGGTTCTTATCAGTCGTGTCTCCAGCTCCTGTAACCGCTGCGGTTAATAAAACTTTATGATTCAATTTCATTTCCTCCTTTAGGGTTCTCTTCGCCAAAATTTTACTATACCATCCGGACGGTTTGTTAATCCAATACAAACTGTACCATCCAGACGGTTCTGTTTCAAGGGAATAACTTACTTAAATGAGGAAAATGACTCATTTTTTTGCGCTAAATTGGGGCTGGAGACTTACGCGCCGTTAAGGGGAACAGTTTTATGAAAAATCACAACCAAAGTAACCAAAGATTTCAGAAGAACATAAAGAAAACCTGACAAAGCCAAGCCAAAACCACTTTCTTTAAATGTAAAAAACTCCACCCATTGGATGGAGAGTGCTTATTCCTCAGTCCATGCTTTTAACGTTCTGTAAACCTCATCTTTTTTCTCTTCCTCTATTTGATAAATATCAAAGAGTTCGGAAAGCCAAATTCCATCGATTGCTAGTCGAATGATCGTCGCTTTTACTGGATCCAGTCCGTCATTCTCAATCTCATGCTGCCAATTGGCATAAGCCTCACGAATCGGTTGTAATAAATCCGAATTGACTGCTTTTGCTGCCAACAGTCCGGCATTCATGTCTTTATTTTCATAGCTTTGGTTAAAGGTTACATCTAAAAAAGAACGTGTCCATCTGCCTTTCGCCTCTTGATCGATTTCTGCGTTATGACGAATTTTTTCTTGATAATTTTGGGCCAAATGTTCCACCATTCCCTGAACTAAAGCTTCTTTACTTGGATAATGATAAAGCAATCCGCCTTTGCTGATTCCAGCTTCCTTGGCTGCTGCTTCTAACGTTAAATTAAAAATCCCTTGCTCACTGACAACTTTGGATGCAGCATGAAGAATTTCAACTTTTTTAGAATACCTTCCCATGTATGATCTCCCCTACTATTAAAGTCAATACCACAACTATACTATCCAGACGGTATAGTTTGCAACTATTTCTTTCATGCCCTCCTCAAATGCTTTCTATACGCTTTAACCCATAGTTTGGCATTCAATATTAAATTGACATAATAAAAAAAGTACCAATCTGTCCTTAACGGACTGGTACTTTAAAAGTCTAGGATTTAAAACCTCTATTTAGTAAGACGATAACCCGAAATAGCAGAAAGCTGGTTTGCGGTTTTACGAAGAGCTGGCAAAACAACTTCTTCACTTAAATCATCATCTAATACAGTAACAGGAGCAACTACATTTACAGAAGCAATGACGGATCCTTTATTGTTGAAAATCGGGGCTGCGATAGAACGGATCCCATTTTCGAACTCCTCATTACTTATCGAATACCCTCTCTGCCTTATATTTTTCAATTCCTTCTGAAGCTCCATGATCTCTGTTTTTGTTTGCTCAGTAAATGGCTGTAGTTCTGTACCATATAAAAAATTTTTCAGATCTTCCTTTGGTTGATAAGCAAGCAATATTTTGCCCATAGAGGTGGCATGGGCAGGTAGCCTCGAACCAATTGTGACGTTGATCGTAGTGACCCCTTTTCCTGGTACTCTCGCAATATACGCTACTTCCCTGCCATCTAAAATACCAATATGGACTGAAGCACCCGTTTTATCTCTGAGCTCTTCCAGATAGGGCCTCGCAATTTCAGGAAGCTGCATTCCGTTCAAATACGCAAACCCTAACTCCAACACTTTTGGAGACAGCTCATACCGCTTAGTATTTTCATCTTGGTACAAGTATCCCATCGTTTGAAGTGTATACAACAGTCGAAACGGGGTGGTCCTGCTTACCCCTAAATTGTTTGCGATTTCAGCTAACGAAAGAGTTGGCTTGTCTTCATTAAACATTTTTAATATTTCCAAACCTCTCACCAGAGAATTTGAAAGGTATCGATCCTTCTCTTCATTTGACACTTATGTTTTCATCTCCTTTTTATACTTTCCATCTGACTGACATTCCTGCAAGAATTGAATGACGCATGAATTAAATAAAGCAGGCTCTTCCTGGTAACATAAATGCCCTGTCTTTGGAATGGTAACAAGTTCGGAATTGGAGATTTTTTTGTGAATGATTTTCGATTCACTAACAGGTGTTACCTTGTCTTCTTCACCACATATTATGAGTGTTGGGACGCTTATTTGCGGATATAGATCCATTTGGTCAGCATGGTACAACGAATAAGCAACAGACCTATATCCCGCAGGTCTGACTTGTGACATGATGTATGCCGCTTGATTTCGTACCTCCTCTGAAGCATAAGGAGAGAGCAGATTCGGCACTCTTTGTTTTGCTAGCTCCTCAGGAGACATCCTATCAATAGAAGATAACCTGCTATTTAATCTTCTTTCATTTTCTTCATCATTCAGAGCAGCTGAACCTCTTGTAGTATCCGCTAAAATTAACGCTTCTACAAGACATGGATATAGGTTGACAAAATCGATCGCGGTTGCAGCACCCATAGAATGTCCGAGAAGGTGTACTTTCTCTAAGTTTAACTTATCCAGGAACTTTTTAAGTATTATTGCAAACTCTTTAAATTGAGTAAGTTCTATTGGAGGGTCCGAACTTTTTCCATATCCCGGAGCATCCCAAGCAATAACTGTATAATATTTCTTAAGAACTTCTATCTGTTTTCCCCATGATTGAGAATTATTTCCCATACCATGTAATAATACTAACGGGGTTCCTTTACCCTCCCGTTCATAATGAATAGTTAAATCATCTACTTGTACATAAGGCACTTAAGTCACCTCCAATTATATAGGAAAAACATCCAATGTTAAATCTTTCCTTCCTGTAAAAAACTAACATAGCCCTCGTACACCGAGACCTCCATCACTCGAGATTACTTCTCCGGTAATGGCCCGTGATTGGTCTGAGGCGAGTAGAATATAACTCGCAACATGATCTTCTGGTTGCATCGCAATCTTTAATGGATTCCTGTTTTTAATGCTCTCTTTTCTATCGTCGGAAGTCTTAGGTATATAATATGGTTTCAGAGTTGGCGTAACCGTTAATTCCGTAATAGTTCCACCTGGAGCTACACCATTGACCCGGACATTCGGTGCTGCCTCAAAAGCCAGCTGGCGAATCAAACCGAGTCCCGCATGTTTACTTGCTGTATAAAGTGCCCCTCCTCCATCTGGATAAAAGGAAGCACCTGAAATCGTAAAAATCATGTTACCATTTGTCTTCACTAGCTCAGGCAATGAAGCTCTTGCACCGAATAAATAACCTTTCACATTGATAGAGAAAAGTTCCTCGTACGCTTCACTCAAAACATCAGGCTTCAAATCAATCAGTTTAGTAAAACCGTCGAACACACCAGCGTTTGCAACGAAAATATCAAGCTTGCCAAAAGCGTTCACAGCTGATGTAACGGCTTGTTCATTATCTTGATAGTTTCTTACGTCTCCACAATAAGTCGTTATTCGATCCCCGTATTTTTGCTCTAGCAATGCCAACCGTTCCTCAGAAAGGTCAAATACACATACCTTCGCATTTTCATTTAAGAAACGTTCAACTATAGAGCCCCCTATCCCGGCACCTCCACCAGTAATAAGCGCAACTTTCCCTTCTAAACACCCCATTCATTACCTCACTCCTTCTATGCTAAGCATCGTTGTAACCGTGATCCTTATTCAAAATTTTTCATGTGAACGTCTACCTCGTCTCCAACATCAATAAACATAAGATCCTCTCCTACGACAACTGGACCGGAATATGTCTTTTGAGTTCTACCAAGAAAGTCAGCCTCTTCGTCAGTAAGCCCACCAAGCAATACAATATGCGTATAAACAGCAAGCTTGGGTTTTACCTGGCTAAACACTTTACCTGCCTCTTCAGGGGTTGTATGGAGAGAAAGGATATTTGATATGGCTTCTGAATTTTCTGCATCATCTGGCCTTGCTGCAGCAACTTCATGTACGATTACATCAGTACCTTTTGCAAAATGAATTAAATTTTCATTGTATCTAG
Organism: Alkalihalobacillus sp. TS-13; assembly: GCF_019720915.1. GTDB lineage: Bacteria > Bacillota > Bacilli > Bacillales > Fictibacillaceae > Pseudalkalibacillus. The sequence continues at coordinate 28,724 of NZ_JAHKSI010000001.1, read as the reverse complement.
TATCTCCTGAGATGACCACTGAATGTCCATTATAATTGATCCGATAGCCATAACTTGGTTCGATTGATTTGTGATCCACCAAGAAAGCAATCACTTCAATGCCGTCCTGTTCATAGACGACACCTTGCTTTATATCTTGTGCTTCAACACCCAAACCTTCAGTGTTTTCATTTCCTGATTCATACCGAGCATCAATATCAGCAGCAAAAGCTTTTTCCATATGGGACATCATCTTTTTTGTACCCTTTGGCCCCCAGATTTTAAACGGTAGCTCCCTTTTTCCGGCTGTTGGCAAAGCACCTGTCAGCCAAACATCGGGAATCCCTACCGTATGATCCGAATGTAGATGAGTCAGAAACAACTTATCTACTTTTCCAGGAGCTACGTTCGCCTGATCCAGTCTGAGAGCAGTACCACGTCCTGCATCAAAAAGCAGCTTTTCATCCCCGACCTCTACAAGAGTTCCTGGTCCAAAACGGGACATGCTTAAAAGAGGAGAACCAGTTCCTAAAAGGGTGACTTTAAAGTTCGATTCAAGATCCGATTTTCCAAGTAACGGTGATGACAATGTTAAAAAGGTAAACGAAATCAATAAAAAGACGACAGAAGTTATCGCTGTTTTCTTCACCCTACTACCCTCCGATATTTTCGTATAGATTTTTCACTAGGTCGGCATTCACTAGTGGAAAACCATCCAATGCTCTACCAGTACCTTTTATACAAATATTGCTAGATTACGTGTATTCAATGTCGTCTGGTCTACGAGGAAAAACCGTTTTGATAGTTTCCATCTGCCGTCGGCAAACTTGAATTCATCTTGGCGTTCACCTGAAATCAAGTCGTGATGTATGTCCGTCGATCGACTTCTATAAATGAGCAAGTAGCTGCGAACAACCGCTTTTTCGTTTTCTACATAGTCGAGAACACGCACATTGCTGACAAATCTCCGTGTACGTGATGGAGGCATTTCCGCCCAAGCATATTCCGTCTTCAGTCGATCCACTCTTATTTTCATCGTTTCGATGTCATCCTGAAATGCAAACATGTCAACGGAATAGTCCGGACGTTCCATTCCTTCCTTGTTCACGCGGACAGGCATTTCGTATTTCAAATCGGAATGCATCAGATCGAACCATCCGTCAAAGTCGATTTCATCAAGAAGTTTGGCTTCCTCATATAACCATTGCTCAAATTCATATTTTGTCAGTACCTTCCCGATATCCATATCTGATTCCCCCTTTATGCCTTCATCAAGTTTAACCAGTACGAATAATAGTTCCGTGAACCCGCTTCGGTGAATTTATCCGGATACACAATGCCAGGTCCAATAAAGTCATCGACCGGCTCCCTGTGCATCCCCATCGTATAATTGTAATTGAAATTCTTTGCTGCAGGGATTGTCCCTGATGCTGCCTGGGTAATGTCTGTAAACACTTCTGTATCATCTTGTTCAAAAATGCCTGATGGACTGAATGTCAGGATGTACGATTCACGCGAGCGGTTCTTCCAATCTTCAGATGCATTTTTATCGACAAGGAACCATGTCATGACCTCCATCTTATCGTGTGCAATTGGTTTCCATAACCGGAGTGTCGTATTGGAAATGAGCTTCCCTTTTATTTTCGTATGGGAAATAAGAAACGATAAATTCGGGAATACCGTGCCGATCATGTTTTTAACCTTTGACATCAACTCGAACTGGTCGGCTGATAAATTTTCCTTGTACTCTGGAATGAGTCCTTCTGGGAACGCGAAATCCGGATTCGGCATCCCTATGTTACAGCCATGACCGTTTTCAACATGAACCTGGTATCCTTTTTTTGAATAAACCGCATTTGGCACCATTCCCAATTTTGCAATCGATCCGTGCGTAACCATCGTATGATAGGAATCACTGACAAAATTATCAGAACCGATCTTCCATTGGGAATGGACGATGAATTTCTGCGGTGGTCCTACGACCTCCATCTCTGCACGACCGACCACAATATCAAGATACCATTTGAAATCACCGAGAAAATCGGATAAAGGCTCGGGATCCTCATTCCACGTTCCAAAAACCAATCCTTTGTAAGTAGCTAACGTCACACCATGCAAGGACATTTGATCCAAATCGAGCTGACCTCCATAAATGTCCTTCTGGAGCGGCACCCCGATCAAGTCACCGTTGTTTTTAAACGTAAAGCCGTGATAGGGACATGTGAACTGGCCTTTGTTCCCTTTATCTGCACGGCAAAGCTTCATACCGCGATGTGTGCACATGTTGTAGAAAGCACGGAGGATACCATCCTGCCCTCTTGAAACAATGACTGAATATCCAGCCAAATCCCTTGTAATGAAGTCTCCCTTATTGGGAACCTCTGATTCGTGTGCGATGAATACCCATGTTTTCATGAAAATTTTTTCATGCTCTAGCTTGTTGACATTTTCATCTCCCATGATGTAAGCAGGGATGATTCCTTCCTCAGGCCGAACGGTCTCCATTAAATAGTCGGCCAGTTGTGTACGTGACATCTCGTCCAAGTGTACATCTGTTTTCGTATCGATCATCTGAATTACCTCCTTGCAGTTCAAATCATTCGCTTCTATCAACCTATCTTTTTGAATTATGCACTATAATCGGTGAGTCCCTGTCGCTCTAATTCTTTATTCAGTAAATTGACTTCCTCTGCCTCTTTCTTCAATGTAAACAGATAGGCTATGAAACCTAACCCTGCGACTAGAATCATCAAGATGATAGAAGGCCCGAAGTCTCCCCCGGATAAATCTCTCATCCAACCCATGACATAGCTCGCGAATCCTCCAAATATATTGGTGAATCCCATCAGTCCTGCTGCACGACCTGCTGTTTCTTTCGTAGAATATTTTACGATGAATAAGTTACTAAGGTGGAAGACACCACCCATCGTACCCATAGCTAGCCCTAAACATAAGCCCGCTATGATCGGAATCGATGTGGTAGACGCTACTGTCAAGAACGTTGCGCACAATATGAACAAGATGGTGGCCAATAAACTAGGACGTTTGGTTTTATCCGATAAGAAACCGCAAATCAGAACAAAACCTAGTGCGAACATCCATGATAATGATGTGATTCCTGTCATTGATTCAATATCAAAATTTTTAGCCTGTACTAAATACGTTGGAAGCCATATACTGATCCCGAAGAAAAGAAATGAAGCCATAACCATTCCGAACCAAACAATCCAGAAACGGAAATCTTGTGCAAAATTCTGTTTGGTGACACTCTTATCAAAAGACTCGGTTTTTCGAATATGGGCTAATTCCTCTTTACTGACTCCCGGATGGTCTTCCGGCTTGTTTCGCGTCAGGAACAAGAACATCGGGATATTGATAAGCAAGTTGCATAGCGCAAGGAAAAAGAAAGATGCGTGCCAAGTCAATGTTGAAATAATAAGTGTCAGGAATACAGCACCGATTGCTGGTCCAAGGTAGTTTCCGGTTATCCAGGATGCTTGTGCACGTCCAATTTCATTTCTGTTAAACCAGCTTGCGATGAACTTTCCTGACACCGGAATCATCATCCCTTCACCGATACCGAGGATGATCCGACTCCACATGAACATCTCATAAGAGTTGGCCATTCCTGCCATCACCATCGTAGCTGTCCAGACGGTTACACCCAAAAGTGCTGTCTTCCTTGCACCGAGTTTATCGATGACAAACCCCCAGAAAACATTCGAAACGGCGTAAGCTACCATAAAGATGAACGTTAAAAAGCCGATTTTTGCATTTGCACTGGAACCCGTGAGACCAAGGTCATTCAAAAATCCTGGATCGGTTTGTACGATTGAAATCCCTAGCTTATCAATTTGCCCGAAGAACCAAAAGAAAAATATCGGCATCGCAATATAAAGCCATCGCTTTTGCGTACTTACCATCGTTACAACCTCCTTTTTAATATGAGAGATTTTTATTTATTCTATAAAGCTATAGATCTTTCCAAATATCAAACTATGGACTAGGGTTCTATTAACATAGCTGAATAATGCATGACATGGTCAATTCTCATATTTTTCAAGCAGTTCGATGACTACTTTATACATTGAAGTCGTATCTATGTAAGCGTATTCACCTCTACCATTCCAGAAGGATCCTTTTTGGATCACTGGATAGCCCATTCTCTCCAGCATACCGATTTTCTCCCTGATGTTTTTGACTACGAACGCGATATGATGAATCCCTTCCCCTTTCGTATTAAGGTGCTCCCTCCAAATACTTGGAGAAGCATCATCTGGCTCAATCAGTTCAAGTTCGATGAGCGGAGTTTTGATAAACATGAATTTCGCTTTCGCCTCAGTTGGTTGACCTCGGAATTCAATCTTCGTCATTTCACCTGGTCCGGATTGAATGATGGACGACCTATCTACCCCTAAAAGCTTACAATAGGCATCGGCAGTTGATTCAATATCGCGGACGACGATCGCCATCTGCGTTACGGTATCCGTCCCAAGCAACGGTTCCTGTTCGCTTTTTTCATTCTGACGATCAGTATTTACCTGCGGCTCTTCCCGCTCCAGCAGCTCGACAAGTGTCTTGTATTGGTCCAACGTATCAACATACGCGTATCTGCCATTGCTGGAAGTGAACTCACCTGTCTGTAAGACCGGGAATCCTTGATTTTCCATCTACTGACCCGATCCTTCATATCATCTACATCGAAGGCAACATGATGGATCCCTTCTCCATCAATGTCCAAAAACTCCCGCATCGTGCTGGGATCTTCGTTCGGTTCAATCAATTCAATCTGTATAGATGGCGTATCCATGAAGATCAGCTTGCTGCGTGCCGCGGAAGGCTCACCACGATAAACGACTTGTGAAATTTCCAGCGACCCGGTCAAAAACCATTCTGGTTTTGGCATGCCAAGTAATTTCGCGAACGCCTCTGAAGCAGTTTCGATATCATGTACAACAAAGGCGATTTGATTGATGACATTGTTTCCTAACAACGGTCTCAGTTTATTCATCGTATCCTTCCTTTCGCTCTTCTCTAGCCTAAAAGGATCGTTTCTTTTCTGTTCTTCAAGGTTGCCAGCACACTCAGAGCCGCTAAGTAACTCGTTTTCGGGTTATCAGGCATCGGATCGTTCTCAACCATCACCTCTACCCTCCCAAAGGCGCCCATCGCTTCAATTAAATGAATGTTCTTTTCTACCTTCGGATCGGCTATGATCTGAACCTCTGTTTCCTGTCCCCCTAATCCCGCCAATGATAAAACGATCGATACATTGGTATTTTTCGGAAAACATTTGATTGCTTCCGAAGCGCTTCCTTTAAAGATCACCTTTTCTTCTGTCAGTGTTTCTTCCCCGAGAGATTTCGGTGATTTTCTGGTCGTAATTGAAACGGAATCCAGTTGATTAATCGAATTAGCGGCTTTTAAAATATCCAAACCGCCGATTGCTCCTGATGGTATGAAAACCTTCGCCCCATGTTTTTCACACAATGTTTTCAGACGATCATATAGAGCACTGTCTCCTAACGCACCTACGCTTACAATCAAAAAGTCTTTTCCATTTCCAACGATTGTCGGTCCATATTCTTCAACCACCTGGACCGTCGCTGCCTCGATGACTAAGTCAATGCCAGAGTTCAGGAATGCTGGGAAGTCTTGATAGATTTCCACACCATACGTTTCAGCGAGGGGGGACAAATCTTTACTACGGCCCTCGAAAACGGCACCTATGGAGCATTCAGGGAAGGCACGTCTGCTATTGATCGTCTCCAGAAGAAATGTACCGATATTCCCGCATCCGATTAATCCAATCCTCATCAGCCGTCCTCCTTAATCGGCAAAGCCGTAGCTGTCTGTGAAAAGTTCCAAGCTTCCCCAGCGGGTTTCCCTGCTAAGCCCGCTTTCTTTAATGCCAGGAAAATCTAAGCGAAGATCTTTGAAGACAGTATGATTGTTATGGAACACGGCTCCGGCTTCCAGGCGATCTGCAATCGCGATAGCCGTATCCTCGTTTGCAGTCCAGACCGAAGCTCGTAAACCGAATTCGGTATCATTCGCCATTTCAACCGCTTCGTCTAAGTCAGTAAACGGAAGGACCGGAATGATCGGTCCGAATTGTTCGGTCTTCACGAGTTCACTGTCATGACTTATATTGGTCACAATGGACGGGAGCATAAAGTATCCTTCATCCCAGGAAGCCGCATCCAATTTCCGACCAGCCGTCTCAACCTTCGCAGCCGATTGCTTCGTCCTTTCAAGCAGCTCGGTTACAAATTTATATTGCGTCTGGTTGTTGATCGGCCCCATTGTTGCATCAGGCTGGATACCATTACCGACGACGACACGATCAAACTCTTTCTTCAGTTTGTCGATCAACTCGTCATATCGGCTTTTGTGGACGTAAATCCGTTTAATTGCCGAACATACCTGACCAGATGCCCGCAAAATACCCATCCGGATTCGTTTGATCGCATCTTCATCCAAGACAGCATCGTCTAGAATAAGAGCAGGATCATTACCTCCTAGTTCCATATACAGCTTTTTGACGCTATTTGCTGATTGACTCATGATTTGCTTACCTGTTTCTGTACTTCCAGTAAACGCAATGGTCCGGACACGTGTATCGTTACATAACGCTTCACCTACTACAGATCCAGAACCTGTAACTACGTTGATGACTCCTGGCGGAAATGACGCTTCGATTTCTTTCAAGCATGAAATCACCGTCAATGGACAATACGTTGCAGGTTTGATGACAACTGAATTTCCTGCAAGAATCGCTGGGATCGCCCGCTTGAAGGTCAAGATCATCGGTGAATTCCAAGGGGAAATGACGGCTGTAACTCCTCGGGGACGCTTCCGGATCTGCACCTTCTGGGCTTGTCCCTCCACAGGTTCAGGCTTCCACCATTCCATCAGGTTATCTGCACCTTTACTCATCACTTCGACGCATCTCAAAAGGTCTTTTTTCGCCTCAACGATGGTTTTTCCATTTTCCCTTACAAATAAGGAAACATGTTGTTCGATCACCCTGCTCAATTTTTGCGAAGCTTCCTTCATCCGTTCCGCACGTTCTTCTACGGAAGTTCTTGACCATACCTTATAGGCTTGCTCAGCTGCATCGATTGCCTTCGTAACATCCGTTTCAGAACATAAGGCAACTTCACCTACCACCTCTGTTGCCTTGGCAGGATTGATCACGTTTGCAACGTCTTGCGTCTTTTTCCATTCACCGTTTATCAAAAACTGACCTGAAGTTTCAGGGAATACACTTATCATCTCGTCGTCCCTCCTCTATTAGTACTGTTCAAAAAGGAGGATAAAAAGAGCCGAGAAGTTCGAGGCACGTCAGTCTCGAGGATCGGAACGTATGTGGTTATACGTGAGGAACGGAGAGACCGAGTAACGAAGAAATTCGACAGCTATTTTTACCGGACTTTTTGAACAACTTCTATAACTTTTTTGGTTTGAATGCTTCCGCTGCTCCTGGTGGTCCGCTAAAAGGCTTCGCCATCGGACCGACAGCCTCCATATCTACCACAATCATAGTCGGCTGCCGATCAGAGATTGCAGTCTGCAATTCGGACCTGAACTGCTCTGGTGAGTCGACTTTTTCAGCATTGAAGCCGATTGAATGGGCTAGCTTTACAAAGTCAGGACTTAATAAATCAACGGCTACCCTTCGACCATACGCGGCATCTTGAATATTACGGAGTACGCCATATCCGCTATCATCAAACAATACGATGATAAGCGGCAGGTTTTCTTCTGCAGCGGTGGCCAATTCTCCGACATTCACCATGAAACCACCATCTCCAGCCATTAAAACGACTGTGCGATCCGGCCTACCGATTTGTGCTCCTATCGCCGTTGGCAATCCTTGCCCTATCCCTCCTCCAGAAGCATGGATCGAGGTACGTGGTGCGTTTATTTCAAATAACCGGCTACCCCAAACATTTGCCGGAACCGTAACGTCACGGACGAGAACAGTCTCCTTCGGCAGCGATTCCCTCATGGCGTCCAATATGTCTTCATATGGACCGAGTGTTTTTCTCAAGACTGTACGGACCTCATTTCTGACCGATTCCACCTCAATCGTATAATCAGGCTTAGGAGCAACAGGCTTGTTCGAAAGGGCCTTCAAAACCTGCTGAAGTATCTGTTTCGCATCCCCGACCAGCCCCTGTTTCACCGAATAATTACGGTTCAGCGCATTTACATCTGCATCAATCGCGATATGTTCATCAGGAGTCTTTACCTTCCAGTTTGATGTTTCATTTCCACGAAAGCGAACGCCGATACTGATTAACAAATCGGATTTAACCAAGAGTTCTTTTACTGAATCATAAGAAGCAAAATGTCCGATACAGAGAGGGTGGTCCTCAGGGATGGAACCTTTTCCTGATTGGCTTGTAATGACAGCGGCACCAATCAATTCCGCCAATTGCTTCACTTCCTCTGATGCCCCGGAAGATATGACGCCTCCACCAGCCCAAATGATCGGGCGGCGTGCCATAGCTATTTTTCTGAGGATCTGTTCAGGCAGTTCCTTTTGAGAGTAGTTATAGGTTCCATTATCGTTCGTATCTACAATCTCAACTTCTGGAATGATTGTAGATTGGAAATCAATTGGAATCTCTACCGTTATCGGACCGGCGGGTGCTATCAGTGCATTATGAATCGCTTTCCGTATGATCGGGCCCATTTGCTCCGGTTTACGTAACCGGTATGCTTCCTTACAAGCACCTTCCATCATGGCCAGTTGATCTTTACATTCATGGATATAGCCTCTTCCAGTTCCTAAGTAAGATGAACCGACTTCACCTGTAATATGAAGAAGAGGAGTTCCTGCACTCCATGCTTCAACGAGGGATCCAGCAGCATTTCCAGCTCCAGTTCCTGTACTTGTCAGAACGACCCCGACCTTGCCTGTCGACCTTGCGTATCCATCAGCCATATTGACAGCTCCGCTTTCCCCTCTAGCCGTAATAAGACGGATGGATCCTTCTCGTGAAATCGCATCGTAGATCGGCATATTATGAATACTGACGATGCCGAAGACAACCTCGACGCCTGCGTTCACAAGTTCATATACGAGCGTATCTGCAGTCGTGAATTCTGTTTGAATTTCTGTTTTCATTTGCATCCAACCTTTTGTGATTTTACAAAGCTTTCCCGATTCCGCCAGCTACTTCGACGGTGGTGCCTGATACGTAGCTTGCTTTGTTTGAAGCTAAGAAAACGATGACACTTGCAACCTCTTCCGTCTCTCCAACCCTGCCTAGCGGGATCTTCCTCTTTTCAGCTAGCTCCGCATACCATGTTTCCGGATCAGCATCTGGTGCCTTCTTCATTCTTCTCCGTTCCCACTGGTCGGTACGGATCAACCCAAGACTGACTGAATTGACGAGAATGTTATCTGGTGCCAGTTCATGTGCTAACGTCTTACTCAGATTCAACAAGCCAGATCGTGTAGCTGCCGTTGCAACCATATGCCGTTCCGGCTCTTTCGCAAGGGTCGCATTGATGTTGATGATCCTTCCGCCTCCGTTTTTGGACATGTATGGATAGACAGCACGTACCGCGTAAATGATCGCAAAATATTTAAGCTGGATCTGCTCTGTCCACTGTTCATCGGTAATATCGAAGAAATGCCCCATTACACTGCGTCCAGCAGAATTGATGAGGATATCCACCCCACCGAGGGCGTCTGCAGCTGAACCTACAAAATCGTTCACTTCATTTTGATCTGTAACATCACAAGTCCCGGCAAAGATCCGTTCTGGTTCTGCTATTTTCGTAAGCTGGTCGAAAGCGTTGTCCATCCTGTTGCGATCCCTTCCACAAATCGCGACCTTTGCGCCTTCTTGCAACAGCATTTCAGCTGTTTTCAAACCGACACCCGAAGTTCCACCCATTACGATTGCAACCTTGTCCTTTAGTCCTAAATCCATTGATCTCTTCCTTTCAATTACAGACCGTCTTCATCTAGCCGACTTTTTGGATTCCAACCAGCGCTGACAGCCCAGCCTTCATCAGGCTCACCAGCCATCGCAGCACGAGCTTCCGGAGAAGGCGGACCAGCGACGCCCCACCGATCGATCAAATGAGGTACACGCTTCCACACTAACGCTTCCCACTCCGATTCGTCCTCGATCGTTACAAGATAGCACGTATACTCCATGACGAATCCTGCCGGGTCTTGAAAATAACAGAACACATTATTTCCCGGACCATGGCGACCTGGCCCCCATAATTCTTCAAGCCCTGCATTTCGTACGTTCGCAATCCCACGCATCACTTCATCAACATTACTGACTTCATAAGCAATATGATTGACAGATGCATGCTTACCCTGATTGAACGCAATGGAATGATGATTCTTATTACACCGGAGAAACGCCATCTGATGCTCACTCCAGTCGGAAACCTTGAACCCTAAAACCTTTGTATAGAAATCGACCATTTTATCGATATCCACTGTATTTAAAACAACATGATTGAGTTTCACCGGATCGACATTTTTTTTGGACCATTCAGTCGTATGGATTTCCACCCATGCGGAAAGCTCAATGCATCTTCCTTCAGGGTCTAAAAACCGTAAGCCGTATCCAGTTCCAGCCTCATCAAGGTATCCAGGAGGCTGTATAATCTGTATGTCCAAAGAAGCTAATGTTTCTGCTGCCTGATCGACTGCATTTTTGTCGACCATACCGAATGCAAGATGATGCAGGCCTCTTTTTTCACTGGATTTCAAATTCAAAATATGATGCTCAGGGCCTTCCCCGCGGAAGTAAACCGATTCGACATCTTCAAAAACCTTGTCCAATCCCCAAATACCATCATAAAATTCCGCTTGTTCGGTCATATTCGGGGTAAGCAGACTGATGTGCCTTAAATGTGTAATATTAATCATTTGCATCCACCCTTCCTGAATGTGAATGATCGATTCCATACAGGATTGAATGTCCTGTATGGAACCTTGTAGGTTGTAAGATTTTACTTCATTGCTGCTTCCCGTTCTTTTTTCCGTTCAATTCTAAGTTTTTCAAGCACGCTGCCCTCAGGATAAGATGGCAGTTGGGGCTTGTTCGTTCCAAGCATGACGAGCATAAGCGCTTCTTCATCAGTATCATTCCTTATCCCACGGTAATATCCAGGAGGTACACTGATGCAGTCCCTCGTATTCAATGGAACCTCATAGGTTTGTCCATCTACTGTGAGTGTTGCGGTGATTTTCCCTTTCAAGATGAAAAAGACTTCCTCAACATCTTCGTGAAGATGCGATGGTCCTTCACAACCTGCCGGCAGGACCATGGTGCTGAGTGTAAAATTGTCAGCTTCGATGACCTTGGCGTCATTGTTGGCAGTCGCCCCTCTTCCGATGTACCTCATTTGTGCCCTGCGATATTTCGGATCAACCTCTTCTTGAAACGACAGAACATTCCAGTCAGGGCTGCGATCGCTTAGACGTGCTACATGTTTTTTTTTGAATTCTTGAATTGAGAATGGTTTTTCAGACATGATGATTCCTCCTAAAAAGTTTTGTTGTTTCATATACAAAACAACGTTTTTTATCACAAATAGAGTATAGAATTGTCTGAAAATATTGTCAATACATTTCCCGAAAAAATAAAACACTGTTTTTTATATAAAAATTGATCCCCTCGAATTAAAAATGAACGTTTTATTTTGCTGTTTACCTACATTTGTGCCAGATCCTACTTAATATCAGTATTTTCATTTAAAACAAAATTTTCAGAATAGTCGTTGACATCATATAGTAATTTACTTAATATTGATTTATAAAGAAAACGACGTTTTATATGTAAAACATCAGTTAAGGAGGGATCATTGATCATAACACGTGCCTATTTCATCCATCTCTGATTTGGGGAAGGCTTATCTTTGCTGTACTAATACGAAATTGGGTTTTTAAAAGTATCTGGAAAAAATACGAGGGGGAGTAATATGTTTAAGAAAAAACTTATCGCGATTTCGATTTGCATTATAGTAATAGCATTAACTGGATGTAATGGTGCAGAAAATCAATCTGCTTCAGGAACAAATGAAACAACAAAAATTACGTTTACAGAGCCGGCCCGAATTTTATCGCTAGCTCCTTTTTATGTTGCGATCGAGCAAGGTTTTTTTAAAGAAGAAGGGATTGAAGCAGAAATTTCTTCAGGAGGAGGGGGTTCTCAAGTCATTGCGTCATTGTTATCTGGACAGGCTCAGTTTGCTATCTCCGGCCCTCGAAGTATGTTTGCAGCCATTGAAGCAGGAGAAGATTTAGTAGCCATTCAATCTTTAAACTCTGCCCTAACTTACGAAATAGCTTTATCTAACGAGTACCTGAAGGAAAATGAATTATCAGATGACGCATCGCTTAAGGAACAGATTGCTGCCTTAAATGGTGCAAAGATCGGCACTAATGTTGTCGGAGATTCTGGTGATATCTATACACGATATTTAATGAAGCTGCATGGACAAGACCCTTCATCACTTGAAACGGTGAAATTGACAGGCGGAGGTCCAAAGATTGGCGGAATGAAGCAAGGAATCGTTGATGGCGGGATAAGTTCACCTCCGTTTTCTTTACAGGTCCAGGAACAGGGTGTTGGGGATTTATGGATTAAATTAAGCGAAGAACCGATGTATGCAAATATGGTATGGGAAGTGGTTTTTGCAGAAAAAGAATATTTAGAAAAGAATCAAGATTTGGCGGAGAAAGTGGTACGGGCGGTTGGAAAAGGAATTGAATTCACTCGAGAAAATCCAAAAGAAGCAGCGGAGTCAATTGTATCTTACTTTGATGGAGTAGACGCAATTGTTTTAGAAAAATCATTAATCGGACTAAAAGATACCTTTAAGGGATATGGAGAAATGAACCAAAAGGCATGGGACAATGCACAAGACCCATTAGTGGAGTATGCCGATATGTCCGGAGTCAAAATGGAGCATGATACGAAACCAGGTGGTATATGGACAAACGTCTATATAGAAGAAGCCTTTTCAACCAACTAATCCATAAGGAAAAGGATGAATGAAAATGGATGGAACAGTAATTGAGAATAATTATAAATTATCCTCCAGATATTTAGATGTTACTTACGTAAACAACAAGACAGGTACTGAAGTCGTAGCCCTTCAAAATATTAATTTAGATATAAAAGAAGGCGAATTCATTTGTATAGTAGGACCAAGTGGATGTGGGAAGACCACCTTTTTAAATACTGTTGCTGGTCTACTCAAGCCAAGCAGGGGGACTATTTCACTTGATAACAAAAATGTGGATGGACCTGGGAAAGACAGAGCCGTCGTTTTTCAAACCCCTAGTCTCTTTCCGTGGCGGACAGTCTTGGATAATGTGCTATACGGTATTGAAATCCAAAAAAGGGTTTCTGATGAAACAAAGAAACGGGCACAGGAATATATCAATATGGTTGGTCTGAATGGTTATGAACATCACTACCCCCACGAATTATCAGGTGGAATGCAGCAAAGAGTAAATCTCGCTCGGGCGTTAACGGTAGATCCTTCTCTATTATTGTTGGATGAACCCTTCTCTGCTTTGGATGCCCAAACAAGGGAATTTATGCAGAAAGAATTACTCAGAATTTGGAGTGAAACCAAAAAGACAAGTATTTTCATCACACACCAAATTGATGAAGCCATCTATTTGGCTGACCGTGTGTTTGTATTCGGAGCAAGACCTGGGCGTGTGGTAGATGTAGTAGATATTCATATCCCTAGACCAAGAGATTTGAACATTAAACGTGACCCTGCGTTTTTACAGCTCATTGACCATATATGGTCAATCATCGAAAAAGAATCGACGAAGCAAGGGTTCGAATAGAAAAGAAGACTAATAATAGAAAGGAAAAAGCAGATGCCTAAAAATGAAGTTGCCCAGCTTTCCTCTAACCTATCAAAAGGCAGTCTAAAAAAGATAGGATCAGGTAAACGAGAATTTGTTCTGAGTGTTTTATCTGTTGTTTCATTCATTATCGGGTGGGAAGTTGTCTCCCGAAATGAATGGGTTGACCCGTTATTCATCAGTTCTCCCTTATCCATTATGCAAGCAGCAGTGATCATGGTACAGGACCCGGTATTTTGGCGAAATATGGGTGTGAGTGGATATGAGTTTGGTGTCGGATTTCTGTTTGCAATGGCCATCGGGATTCCATTGGGCGTATTCTCTGGTTGGAATAAAACTTTAAATGCGATTGTAAACCCTTTTATATCAGGTTTGTATGTAACACCTAAAGTAACGTTATTACCAGTAATTATTATTGCGTTTGGGATTGGTCCTGCATCTAAAATCGTAATTGTTTTTTTGATGGCTTTCTTTCCGATTGTCATGAGCGCCCAAAAAGCAATGAACACGCTGGATCAGAATTTAATAAAAGCAGCCCGGACATTCGCAGCTAATGACCTCCAAATTTTCAAGACGATTGCCCTTCCATCGACAGTTCCATTTTTATTGACTGGTATTCGATTAGGTATTGGACAGGGCTTAATAGCTGTAGTAGTTGGTGAGTTGTTTGCTTCTTCATCCGGGATTGGTTATCAATTGACTCACGATGGTCAAAACTTACAAACAGATCGAATGTTCGTAGGTGTGTTAGTCATCACTTTGACAGGAATCATTCTAACTACATTGTTAGGAATGGTGGAAAAACGTTTTTCCCTATGGAAGCCTGATAAAAGTTAATCAAGTCACTAAAGGAAATACGATTCAAGATGACAATAGTGGTAATTATATTCGGACGGGACGGGAATGAACTTGCCTGTTTGAAGGATTTAGTCAAGGAACCTCCTATCTCCATCGTTTAATGGAAAAAGGGATAGACCGCTTTGAAAATCTATCCCTTCACTTTATGCCTTTCCAAATGTTTCAGCATACGTCGCACGTAATTCTTCCGCATTTTCTGGCCATTCGATCGGTTTACCGTTGATGATCTGGCTTAGAACGTCCAGACATCTATGCCATCCTGCTGCCATATAATGTGCGTAGGTAGGATCATCAAACGTATGGATATAAACCATCCGGATACCGTTGTCCTCTTCTGTTAACGAAATTTCAATCAAATCATCCACTTCCCGGAAACTGAACGCTTTCGGGGCTTCCAATTCAGTGATGACGGCCTCATATTGGGATCCTTCACCATCATCAAAGTAAATCTTACCACCAATGCTGAGATCCACATTTCCTGTTGCGAACGGATACCATTTGACGAAATCATCAGGATCCGTAATGACGCGGAAAACCTCTTCTGCCGTGTAAGGAAAGACACGCTCAAACCGCAACGCATAACGTCCATCTTTTTCATGTAACGTTCCATATTCATTCATGATTCAGCCCTCCTCAAATTAAGTCTTGATTGATTCGTAGGTAGGATGACCTCCATTTTCTTTTCATCCCCTATTCGGCTTTTTCCTAATTAGGGTTTCGTTAAGTGTTCGTATATTCCTTTTTATTCATAACTGCTAGAGGTCCTTTATCAGTATAAATGCTCAGATTGTCATTCACCCTCGACTCCCTGGTTGTCTAAATACATCCATAATTTGAACATCTTTATTCAGTATTCTTTTCCCTCCTAAAGGTTTGGTTTCTTATTATGTTCTACGCTCACGAAAACGTCACTTCATCTATCAACTAAACTAATATGAAAGGATTACCAGTTAAAACCTGTCATTGACTATGTTTATAATGGATGATGGGGGTGGAATATGTTGAGAGCAATTATTATATTTATTAGCTTATTTGTCTTGTCAGGATGTCTACCTGAGCCGGAAATCCAACTATCGGGGATTGAAAGTAATAAGGTCTATCCTGATGCTCGTATCATAAAGATTGATGAAGAGACTGCTGGTACTTTTACCATGCAATTGAACGGGAAAGACATTCAAAACGGTCATGAGGTGACAGGAAACGGAGAATACGAGTTGAGCGTCACAGCCGAACGTTGGTGGAATGAGGATACGAAAACAATAACCTTTGAAATCGATGATCAACCACCCAAAAAACCTGAATTCAAGGATGAATTAAAAAAGATTTATTACAAAGAAGTGAAATTCAGGTTGGTAAAAGAAGACGGCGTCAAATATAAGGTAACGATGGATGGCAAACCCAATGACATTGGAAAAGCGTACACCAAGGAGGGGGAGCACACCTTATATATTCAAGCAGAAAAAGAAAATGGATTGACTTCGGATAAGAAAGTCAATTTCCAAATCGATAACCGTACATATTCGAGAAATACGGTTGATACTTTCAAACAATTATATTTCCATAACGGAGAAAAGTCATTAACAGAGGTAATTAAGTGGACCTATTATGTCGGTGTCTATGTCCATGGAAAGCCTACAACCCAGGATTCCAAAGTTTTCAAATCCTATTTTGATAGATTGAATGAAATGCTTCCCATCGAATTCAAAATACTAAAAAACGGAACATCCAATTATACAAACCATCAGTTGGACATCTATTTCGTCCCGACCCATAAATTTAAGGATTACGGATTTAAAGAGGATTTAAGAGTCGGGAATAAGCAGGTAGTAGGTGTCGCTATACCTGAAAAGGTCACAACGGACGGTAAAATCATAACGTCAAAGATTCTTGTTGGTACAGACACGGACCAGCAATTGCGTAAAACCACTATTTTACATGAAATCACCCACTCACTCGGTCTTTATGGTCATTTAGAAGATACTAAAAAAAGCATTCTCTATCCCTATAACAACAATCGGATAACGAAGCTCAGTGAAATCGATAAGAAATTGATCGAAATCCTATACCGGGAAGATATCAAACCTGGGATGAGTGAAAAAGATGTCCAACGCGTATTGGAACCTAGAATCAAAGGATGACGCCACTGAAAATATGAACCCATCTTAAAAAAGCTAGATTGATTACCAAAGAGTTCCGATTTTCGGAACTCTTTTTTGTTTTAATAAGATATTTTCCATAATTTACTTAGATATTTGCTATTGTATTACGAGTGATCTTGTTGTTACTCTTAAAAAGTCATTTATTTTACTTATTTTTCAGCTAGATTACAAGTTTAAGGGGATTGTAATCTGCGTATGGGAAATAAAAACCATCATTTAGGGAAAGGGAAGATTCTATTTGAAAAAAATAATCTGGTTGTTAGCTTTATTTTTTATGTTTTCATTCTCTCTTTTAAATAGTGCTTCCGCACAGGGGACACCTGACAGGAATAATATCGTCTACCTGTTTGGCGGGACCACAGAAGAATATAAACAACAGCTTTCTAAAACGAACAATCAAGTCGGAACGATCTCACCAGAGTATTTCCATCTGGATGCAGATGCAAACTTGATTGAAACAGTCGATCCTGAGTTGGTCGATTATGCCCATAACAATGGATACAAAGTGACACCGTTTCTCGGAAACTCTTTTAATTATCAACTTGGTGTCAAAGCGATGGAAAACAGGGAAAACCTAGCTGATCAAGTGACCCAAAGTGTCCTTGAAAATAACTTGGATGGAGTCGTTGTTGACATTGAAAATCTCTCAGAGAAAGAAAGAGATCAACATACCGATTTCGTCCGTTTATTAGCTGATCAGCTTCAACCACATGGTAAAACGGTCGATGTGGCTGTCGCTCCTGCTGTCCAAGATACATACTATGGATGGTATGGATCCTATGATTATGGGGCACTTGGAAACATTGCCGATACGATTTTCATCATGGCCTATGATTATAGCTATCCTGGTGGCCCTGAGGGACCCGTCGCCCCTTATGACTGGATGAAAAATTCCGTCAGCTATTTAACTACTAAAATTCCAAATGAAAAACTGGTTTTGGGAGTTCCTTTTTACGGTCGTTATTGGACAGATACAACGAAAGGATATGGCATTACTTACTCAAGGACAAGTGCCCTTATTCAGGAAAACAATGCTGAAGTGAAATGGGACGAACAGTCGAAAACCAACTATACGAATTTCATGGACCAACGTTCAGGAACCAACTACGAAATTTGGTTTGATGATGCAAGAAGCCTCCAAGAAAAAATTTCAATCGCGGACGAATTCGGGTTGAAAGGTTGGGGAGCCTGGGCATTAGGACAGGAAGACCCTGCTTTATGGGATTCGCTTACGGCTTCTGATGATGAAAATAACGAACCCACTGAGCCTAGTCTGGGAGAAAGGATCACGGAAGAAGCAAAATCCCATCTTGGCGAACAAATCACAGACGATCAGTCTGAAACCTTTGTTTCGGAGCTTTATGCTGCAGAAGGCATTACTCTTCCAGAGAACGCCCAAGACATGAGCAATCATGGTGAATGGATCAGCGACCAAGCGAACCTTCGACCTGGGGATGTCCTCCTCTTCGGCGGTAGCCGTGACAACCTGGCTGATGCAGCCATCTATATCGGGGACGGACAATACGTCATCTCCTATAAAGCCTATGGAACGGTCAAAACCTTCAATATGACCGATGATGTTGCAAAACAATACTATGTCGGTGCCATCAGGCTATCTGAACCGACGACTCCTCCATTAGGGGGCAGGATCGCTGCTGAAGCAGAATCCCATCTTGGCGAACAAATCACGGACGATCAGTCTGAAACCTTTGTTTCGGAGCTTTATGCCGCAGAAGGGATCACTCTTCCGGAGAACGCTCAAGACATGAGCAATCATGGTGAATGGATCAGCGATCAAGCAGACCTTCAGCCTGGTGATGTCCTCCTCTTCGGAGGTAGCCGTGACAACCTGGCTGATACGGCCATTTATATTGGAGACGGACAATACGTCATCTCCTATAAAGCTTATGGAACGGTCAAAACCTTCAATATGACAGATGATGTTGCAAAACAATACTATGTCGGTGCCATCAGGCTATCTGAACCGACGACTCCTCCATTAGGGGAGAGGATCGCTGCTGAAGCAGAATCCCATCTTGGCGAACAAATCACGGACGATCAGTCTGAAACCTTTGTTACGGAGCTATATGTTACAGAAGGGATCACTCTGCCGGAGAACGCCCAGGAGATGAGCAATCATGGTGAATGGATCAACGATCAAGCGAACCTTCAGCCTGGGGATGTCCTCCTCTTCGGCGGTAGCCGTGACAACCTGGCTGATGCGGCCATCTATATCGGGGACGGACAGTACGTCATCTCCTACAAAACCTATGGCACAGTCAAAACATTCAATATGACCGACGATGTTGCAAAACAATATTATGTTGGTGCTATCAGGTTACAATAATCTTAACCTGGAATCACTGGACTAAAGAAAAGAGCCTCTATTGTTGAGGCTCTTTTTGTATATAGCGAAACAGACAAAAACCCTTCCCCATGTATGACTTCCTTCCTTTGAACATAGTGTTTAGTATGACATCACGGAGGGGGAAGTTCATATGAATCATATCGGATTTGAAGTGTTAGCAATGATGGCTCTCCCGATATTACCAGGCCATACCTATTCAATCTGCATCCTGTGGGACGAACAACGGCTATCTTCATCGATTGGAAAGGATGTTTACCATCAAGGTGGGTTGATCCTTCCTGGCAGACGGATCACTGCAACAGGAAGGATCCATCATCAATCAGCTGACACAACAGGTTTTGCACAGATGGAATCTGCCGGTAGCCATTTAGGATCTTGTCCATCTTCTCAACCGGAAACCATCCAGGTTCAACTTACTCTCCCGAAAGGCGTTTCGCTTTTCCCAATAGACCGTTCAATCGGCTTACATTTTATAATAGAAGAAAGTCAGAATCGTAAGGTGATCCCTCTCTTTCTTGATTACCAATCTGTCCAAGAAGTTGAAACAGGTTGCCTTCACTTTGATCTATCCTTGATTCTTCCTAAGCACATGGATCAAACCAATAACGGTGTCACGAAATAGACGATAAGGAAAGCAGTGACGATACGCATGGAGATTCCGAGTACCGCTGCTCCCATCGCTTCCTTTTCATTCAGGTCAGAGTTGGCTGCCCATATGACTGGAATTTGCCCGAGGACAGCTGATAATGGGAGTCCGGATGATGCAAGGACGAACGATCCGATCACCAAACGCGGATCCATGTTACTGGCAACGTCCGCTAACTGACCCATAGCAAGTGTTGGGCTTGCTAAAATGGATAGGATCCCTGTTTCCGGATCGATGCTAAGTGCTAATAGCGCGGTTGATAAACCGGATTCGATCGACGACCAGATTCCGATATAGTCGAGTACCCCTATGAGCGCGAAGACGACTGCGACTGCCGGAATAATCAGAAGGAATAACAGTTCCGCCCCTTCACGAGCCGCATTGAACAATGTCGGAAGGAAGCGTGTATTCGGGGTGAATTTAGGCAGTTGTTCTAACTGGACCGCTTTTGTATCACGAAAGAGCGTTTTTGAAAGAAGGAAAGGAACAATCAACACGGGTAAAAACACGGCTAAAACCACGACCACGAAAGCATTGACACCTACTGCTGTCATGGCGACCATCCCCAACATAAAGGTGGCGAACGACTGCTGGGACTGAACCATCGTTGCAACAGCTATTTTCTGTTCAGCTTTGGTTGCCCCTGCACGCACGAGGATCGGCCCGGCAATCTTGCCTGCCGCATTGATGTCACCAAGGATATTGTAGATGCTCGGAATGACGACGGACGAATTGATTTTCATGTATTTTGTAAATGGAATGAAAATCCGGATCAAAGCATCCGTAAATCCTAGTCGTTCCAACCCTCTCCCGATAATGACACTGACGATGATCGCAACCCCTACTGTTCCTGTCAAGAACACTTCGACGACAACAGGGAAAACCTGATCGATGATTGAGTTGAATAATCCAGCCAATGCACCTGGAGAAATCAAAAGGGTCAACAGAGAGGCGATAACCAGGCAAAGTCCGACCACTTCGATCCTTGTCCATTTCCTTTTATCCTGTTTCGGGACTATGACTTCTTCCACTTCTTGCTTCACTGCAATTTTCGGTTCGCTCATGTTTAACTCTCCCTTCTTTTTTTAAGATCGTACAACTGCTCTTTTGTTCGTTAGATACCTGGAGGCCATAGCCTCGCCATATTCCTGGATTTTCGGAGTCCCCACTTCACGTAAAGAAGTACTCGTTATCCGTTCCTGAAACACGACGATTTCCACATCAGGTAATAACATCTCAAGGGCATACGCTAACGGCAAGCCGTTTTCAAGAATCTCGAGAACATGACAATTCCCGATGACAAAGTTAAGATCCAGTTCTTTTGCTGTCTCAATCAGGGAATGCCCGTCAAATACGCGGCTGATTGATACAAGTACCGTATCGATTTCCGGGTTTTCCTGAACAGCCTGCCTTAAATGATTTGGTGTAAAACCTGTATGCGGGAAGATATGTAGGATGTTCTTCACTGGTGTATGTTCCTCACCGCACACAATTCGGCCCCGGGTCCTCATGCTTGTTTCGATCAATGATGGCACATTCCTGATTTCCCTTTCCATGTGCATCATTTCTTCCTCGATTGAAGCACCCATGAACGTATTCAACCGGGTTAAAATGTCGCCAAGCGTCTTCACCTCTTCTATAACTTGTCCCATGAATAAAATGTTTCCGTGAATTCCGCCATAAGAAATTTCCGTTCGATAGACTTGATGACCGTGCAAATAAGAGATTCCAGGATGCAGACCGTGAAAGGCCTCATGAAGTTCAAATGCAGTTAAATCATAGAGGTCCAAATAGTTTTTCAAGGTAACCCCACCAGAATTCGCCGCTTCAGCGATCGGGTGATGAGCGACAATCGTATCAACCCCTGTTGCTCCGGCTAGTTCGATGCTTCCTTCTGTCATCGTCATCGTGACGGCCAGCTTTTTCACCTCTTTCTCAAGGTCACCATAGACGAGGCCAGGCGTTTCCATGACCCCTTTTCCTGGAAGATTGGATGTTTTCATCATGACGAATGGATGATCGCCTTTCGTCATATCACCTGGCGATTTTACCACCCTCCCCCCAGTCATTACATCCAAGGCGTCAAGTACATCGGCTACTGTTTTCATTTTCGTTCCTCCTTTATAAAATCAATAAAAAAACGCCAGCACGTATCTAGCAGACATTCATCTGCAAGATTGTACTGACGGTTTTACTGCACTCAAATAGAGTTCATTCTACCAGTCAATGGTATAAAATTTTAAGAGACCTATAATCCAGAAATATAAGCACTTGCATCCTTGTCTAGGATGATGATCGTCCCCGAACACTCGGTGACTGGATCATAGTCCTTCAAGACGGAGTGGACCTTCATTTCATATTTTTCTTCAATCGTCATTTTCAGCTGTTCCTTATACGCATCAATGATGGCTGTATCAGCAATCCGGGTAACAAAGCGATTCATCTCGTCTAAATATTTAAGAGAAGGGATTCTCTTATGTATCGCAAGAATCAACACTTTTTCCCCGATAATATCGACCTTTTGACGTTTAACGCCTATATTAAACATCCGAAGATTGATATTATTATAGTCTTTGATGATTTCCTGTTTAAACTGGCCAGCAGTCCATGTCATCAAACCACCCAGTTCCCTGGACCTTTTTAAATTTTCTAATTATTTTGATATTAAAAATCTATCATAGAACACCAATTATGTAAAGACCTTAAATGGAAAATGCGCAACTCAATCCTTTTTATGTTGTATCTCCTCCCATGACCCCAAAGTGAGGCTGATATCAAGGGGCAGTTCAAATATGGTCTGTACAATTCTTAAAAATCATTTATCCCATTTCTGGATTTCAATTATGTTACCTTCTGGATCTTCGGCATAAATGACCGTTAACGTACCGATTGAATCATATTCCTTTCTCACTAATTCCCCATATTTCTTACCGCCGTGTTCTAGTAACTTTGCTAGCACTTTTTCAACATCATCAACTTGAAATGCTATATGCGTGTAACCTTGTTCATTTATATGAGTGGTATTATTTCTTAGATTCTCTGGCTCATATTGAAAAATCTCTAAAGTAGGTCCATCTTCGTATCCAGACAAGCTAAGATGGATACCTTTTATTCTGACGTCATCAATATTAGTTATCTTATCAATCCATCCACCTGAAAGATCTCTTTCAGGATATACTGGCTTGCAATCAAAAACCTCTATATAAAACCTAGCCAAACTTGACCAGTCTTTTGCCACAATATTGGTATGAACATATTTTATTGCCAACTTTAGCATCTCCTTTCCAGTTTCGGTTCAATTTATTTTGTGGTTTCATCAGTAAGATCGAGGTCCCATCGTTCTTCAATCAACTTTGCCCCAGTCCATTCTTCATTCGGTTTTTCTTCAGTCAGCTTGAAATTATATTTTTGGTAAAGGTACCGAGCCGTATCCAACGTACTTACCGTCCAGAGGAATACGTGCTGATAGTGTTGTTCTTGACAGAAATTGAGTGCAGTCTCCATGAGTTTTTTTCCAATGCCCATTCCTTGATAATTTTCATCTAAGACGAACCATCTTAGCTGTGCTACTGTACCACTGGATTTCGTAATGGCGATCGAACCGACCGTCTCCCCATTCACTTCTGCTATCCATAATTCTCCTCCATCGGTATCAATCATGAATTCTGTCAAACCCTTCATGACATAGTACTCAAACATCTTTCCGAACTTATAGGTTTCATCGTACAACCTGCCATGGAGATGTGCCACATAACCAACATCCCCTGCTCTGAAGGGACGGATGATCACTTTCGGTTGTGCAGATCTTTCCGTGTATATCGATTCGATCGTATCCATCGATGCAACCAGCTTGGACAGTTCACTGTCTGATAAAGGTTGGATCATTTTCGATACACCACGATTTGCATGATCAACCAATTCGTCATAAATTTTTTTGCCATACTCGGTAAGATAAAGTGAATACTGACGCTTATCGACTGTTGATTGTTTCTTTTCGATGATCTTTTCATCCTCAAACCGTTGGACAATCCGGCTCATATAACCTCGGTCAATTCCAAGGTTTTCTCTCACTTCAGTTGCTGTGCAATCATTCCTGTAATTGATTTCAGTAATCACTCTCGCCTCTGTCAATGGAAATGGTTGATTATAGATTTCCTGATCGATCTTGCCTAGAACATTTGCATAATATCGATTGAACTTGCGGATTTTTTCTACGTATTGAGTCGATTCCATAGAGATTCCTCCGAGTATTCTGAAATTTCAATTTTAACTCAGTTTACTATTTTTAATTGACTGAGTCAACTATATATATTAAAAAAAGCTGTTTTCTAATAGATTGTTACTATTGCATAAAATATAAATAGAGCACCCAAATTTTCATTGGAATACGCCAAATTTTTTCCCGAGGGAAGGCTCCTTTTGCGGAATAACTTATTCAACCAAATCTTTAATATATGGTGTGATGTAGCTACGATATTCTTCGGTTACATCTTCTGGTAATCTATCCAAATTAAAGTATTTAACTTCGTAGGACTCCGATTGATCAACTTTTAATTTACCTTTAACATCTTTTGTTACGTATACTGCTGTTACAGAATATAATTCGTCACCATTGGAGACCTTAAAGTAATATTCTGGACCTGAGAAAACTCCTAATAGCTCTAGATCACCAATTATAAGTCCTGTTTCCTCTTCTACTTCTCTTCTAGCAGTATCCTCTAGACTTTCTCCCAACTCCATTAGACCACCAGGTAATCCCCAACCACCGTCTCTTCTATGTTGTAAAAGAAGTTCGTTTTCTTCATTTAATACTAACACAACCGAACCAGTTAAAATTAAAGGTTTGTGGCCCACTAATCGTCTTAGATCTTTAACATAATCCATCTTTTCATCCTACTTTCCTTTACTTTACTGTTGATGTTATCTCTTCATTTCTGGCTTCTAATATGTATTCTTTAAATACGTTCTTTTTCCCACCATGTAGTTGATACCAGTCTTGGACACGTTTAACATGTGCTTTATCATTTCTTACATTAGATTCTCTTTATAGTCTTCATAACTATCATACTCCCAAATTGCAAAAACTTCGGTGGTATGATCATCATTCTCCTTCATCCAACGGCCAATAAATCTCGCACCATGTTTTAGTTGATTAGGAAGATTTGTGTTATTAAAGTGGGCATTAAATACTTCTACAAATTGATTTTTCACAATATAAAATTTTCTTCGGAAAAACAAAAAAGTCCCCCCTCATATAAGTAATACTGCTATCTTGCCTAATATCAATTATTTCAAATTTTAAGTTCTAACTCAATTTTTATTTCAAAGAAAAGGAGCTTACCCTTATTGCAGATAAAGAGACATATCCTACCCGGATATGCCCCCAGATATACCAGGCGCACTATAACAAACAGGCGTACTCAAATTTGATGAGTACGCCTGTTAAAGACGAAGAGATTTATGGGTGAACCTTTGACTCATACCTACTTATCAAAGTAATAATCCATGCACTCTTAATTTAATGCTCCATCATTTCATGGGCAATGTCATGGCCATCCATTTCTGATGGGTAATAAGTAGGCCAGTTGGTAACTTCATCCAATAAAGCTTCACGGTCATTACCCCAATACAGATGATAGTGATCAGATTCAGTCGGATAGATACTATGATCACTAAACTGAATATATCGAGGAAGTCCTTTAGCTTTTTCTTTTGATTTAAATATATATCTTACCCCTCTATTTCCCGCATCATATGTTAGAATTTCATACCCATCGTAGATATACTCTCCAGAATATTCTTCTCCATTTTTGAAAAATGTTACCGTGTCACCTAGTATCGTAATACGCCCGACATCAGTTTGGTATCCTTCATTATAATATTCCTTATATTCTTCAGCTGTCTTGTCACCTTCGTGTTCTGCTTTATAAGCAAATACTTCGTCAAGGGTACCATCTTGAAGATATGGATATACAGACTGCCAGTCTCCTTCCCAATCGGAAAGAGATCGATCCTTCACTTGACTGTCTTCAAAATACCCTTCATAAATTTTTTCTGTTTCTTCATCATGTGCATGACTATGATCGTGATCGTGTTCACCCTGTTCTTTTTTTTCAGATGATCCCCCTGATGAGGGTTCAGATAAAGCTTTTGTTAGTTCCTCTAAGTTGTGCTGCATAAGTGTAAAGTAGTCCTCATCATTCTTTATATCTTCTTCTGTTAATACGGATAAATTGTGTATGCGTAAAGCCTCTGCATCGATTTCTTTTCTAACTAAGTCCGCCACTTTAGGAGTTACATTTTGTTCAAAAAACACATAATTTAAACCGTACTTTTCAGCAGTTTTAATAATCTTTTGTACCTCTTTTTGTGAAGGCTCGTTAGAAGGGCTCAAGCCAGACACTGCGATTTGCTCGATTCCATAGGATTTCTCCCAATAGCCATAAGCTGCATGAGATACAATAATTTTATTCTCTGGTAAACTTTCAAGCTCTGTATGGAACTCTTGGTCTAGGTTTTCAAGCTTTCCTTTCAACTCTTCAAAGTTTCTGTTAAATACTTCTTCTTGCTCAGGTTTTAATTCAACTAATAAATCTTTTATATGCTCTGCCAACTGAATAGAACGAATAGGATCCAGCCAAACGTGCGGGTCCTGATCCCCATGATTATGTCCAGCATGTTCGTCCTCGTGGCTGCCTTTATCTCCTTCATGGTTATGTGCATGCTCTTCCAAGTCAATTCCTTTTGATGCTTCTAGTATCTTGACGTCTTCAGATTGAATAGATTCGGAGATTTGGGTAGCATATGATTCTAAACCTGCTCCGCTATAGATAAAAGCATCGGAATCAGCGATTTCACGCATTTTTTTGGTGGTTGGCTCATAAGTATGCGAGTCTGATCCGGGTGGTAGAATAGATTCCACAGAAGCTTGCTCTCCTGCGATTTGTTCAGTAAAAAACTGAAGAGGATAAACCGTTGTAAAAACCTTCAACTCTTCGTTACCTTGTGGGTCTTTTTCACTTTCACTACTGTTTGTTGATTCTCCTCCACACGCAGCTAACGTAAAAATGACAGTAAATAAACTAAGTACGCTTACAAATTTTTTAAACAATTTCACTCCCCCTTTTATTTGAAAACATTATATCGTAATGATTTCGATTTGTAAATCGTAATAATTACGATTTGTTAAACCCAAAAAATCTAGCCGGTTTATTGAACCGGCTTAGTGAATTTATATCTTTATTCTATTAAAGTATAGCCCCCCTTTAACGGAACAATGGACGCCATCCGATCTTGGTTGAATTGCGCCCTTTTCTTGAAGAACACTTTAGGAGACCATATCCTATTAGGTAAAAGTGTTCTGTAATTAGAGATTGTTCAATACATACAATTTATTGGTTTAAATCCATACATCGTTTTCAGCAGTCAATTCGCCTGTGGTTTCACCGGTGTTGACTACACCTTTTGGCTCCACCAGCATTATATGGCATTCGTTTTCAGCATAGGGCTTATGCTCCACACCTTTTGGTACAACATACATTTCTCCTTTGGAGAGTTTGAGTTCTCCATCACGAAAACCGATGGTCATCTCGCCTTCAAGTACTATGAATACCTCATCAGTTTCTTTATGATCGTGCCATACAAAATCCCCTAGAATCTTTACCAGCTTAAACTGATAGTCATTCATTTCACCAATGACTTTGGGAGACCATTGCTCACGAAATTTAGACAACTTCTCTCTTAGTTAATCGGATAATAATCCATTAGATTCCTCCTTTTTCCCTCGCTTCTTATATTCTACATTCTGACTCTTTAAATAAAAAATGAGCACTGTCCTTATTCCAGAAGCTCGCCCGATTATTTAATATAAAAGGAATCAGTGTTTCTTCGTATTTAATTATTATTTCCGCAAAATCTTCTCCATCGCTTTTCCCTTTGCTAACTCATCGATTAGCTTATCCAAATAGCGAATTTCCTGCATCGTTGGTTCTTCGATATCTTCCACTCGGACGCTGCAGACTACACCTTTGATCAAAGTCCGTGAAGGATTCATTTGGGGAGCTTCCGCAAAGAATGTCTCAAAGTCTGTCTGTTTTTCCAGTTGTACGTCTAACTCTTCCTGACTATATCCTGTCAACCAACGGATGATTTCATCGACTTCTGATTTTGTACGCCCTTTTTTCTCTGCTTTCGAAATATAATGAGGGTAGACTCTTGCGACACTCATTGTATAAATCTGATGTTTGGTCATGATACATCCTCCCTTAATTATTTCGTTAAATGGCCCGTATGGACTCACTTAGAAATATCATCTAATACAAAACCTAATTCGTTTCCATCTATATCATGAATAGTAAACTTCCTACTTCCATAAGGTGTAGAGGACAGTTCTTCTAATACTTCAGCTTTGTCTTTTAATTCATCACACAATTCATCTACATTATCCACATAGAAATTAAAACGTCCTGGTGAAGGGTAATTTTCATGCTCCATTAATCCAAACATCGCTCCCCCATAGTGTTCAAAATGCTAATAATTAGGTTTTTCTGGAGGCCATGAAGCTGCCACTGAAAAACCTAAAACCTCTTCATACCACTTTACAGCTTTTTTAAATCTTTAACATTTGCACGAACCAGTAAAAGTCTTGCTTTCATTATTGTGCTCCTCCTTAAAAGATATTTGCTATAAGAAATGCTTATTCAACTAAACTCCCTCTATAAAGAAAGGGTAATCTTTGGATTTCTTTAGATTTCTTAAGTTTTTATAGTGGTTCATTATTAATAGTGGTTTGAATCATGGGATTAAGTTGTATTAATGGACAATTTTGGAGTTTGA